>CAWFTT010000013.1:0-275307 GCA_963818785.1 uncultured Actinomycetota bacterium
TCAAGTTCCGGTACCCGCTTGACGGATGAGTTCCGGTAGCTGCTTTACAGGGGAAGGGATCGGGTGGCGGTGAGGGGTTGTTCCGGCGTCGCTGCGATGAGCGCCGGTTAAGGGGCCGGGGTCAAGGCTCGGCCCGGGGGCCGACCGCGCAGCGGCGCGGCCTTGATGGCGGCGCCGTTCGACGCATCGTGTCGCGGCTTGCGGGGACGACCGTGCGGTGTGGCGTATGCGCCGTGTTCTTTAGCGCGGTCGTGGCGGATAGCGTGGGTGCGCACGACCGCACCCTGGTGAGCCAGTTGCACCGAGCCCGCCGCGATCGATACGTCTAGTTGCTTTCCGCGCCAAGCGCGTCCGGCACGGTAGGTGGTCCCGGCGAACGATACATCGCCGTTGCTGTCGACAATCCGTGTCACCACGATCCCGCTACTTGCCGGTCGCGCGGTGCGCCGGCCTTGACGCGGCGGCCGCGCGGTGCTGCTGGTGCTCTGGCGCTGTACGTGGGAGGCGACCAGCACGTCGTGGTGATAGATCTGCACCAAGTGGTCGGCCACGACCGCCTCGACCGGCTCGCCGGCCAACACGATGGGCACCCGATACCTAAACCCGGCCAATCGGATCGACCCGTGCTGATCCACCCAGCGCTGCACACCGGCGTGGCGCAGATCGGGCCGATCAGGTGCGCTCTGGCTGTGCGCGGCGACCGCCGCGATGGGACCCATTACCGCTGGATCTGGCCCGGCGGGGGCCAGCGCGAACCGCTCGGCGGGCGGGCGCATGCCCAGCGACTGGTGTGGGCGCTCGGTGTTGTAATGAACCACCCACCCATCTAGTGCTGCCTGCAGCTCGGCGATAGTGGCGTGCATCCGGTCGGCAGCGGTGAAAAACTCCGCGCGCATCGTCTTGTGAAGGCGCTCAACCTTTCCCGTCGTGGTGGGCGAGCGCGGCGCGGTCAACAGATGCCGGATCCCGTTCTCGGCGCAGACCCGATCAAAGAGCACCTCCGAGAACGACCCACCCGGCCCGAACCGCCCGGTGAATACCTTGCCGTTATCACTGAGGATCTGCTCGGGCACGCCGTGGCGGGCCAGTGCCTCCAGCAGCGCCTCACATACCGGGCGCGCGGTCGCCCGCGCTACCACCTTGGCCGAGATGACAAACCGCGAGTTGTCATCGATGCCGGTGATCACCTTCACCTCGGCCCCGTCGCTTAGATGCACCCCGCCGACCACATCCATCTGCCACAGCTCCATCGGCCGGCCCCGCTCCCAGCGTCTGTAGTCACTGCGCCGCCGACGTCGCCTCGCCGGGTCGATACGCCCGTTGCGTACCAGCGCCCGATACACACTGGAACGCCCCGGCACCGCCACCACACCCGCGCGGACCAGCTCGTAGACGATGCGGGTCGGACCCCACCGTGGATTGGCGTCCCGTAACACCAACACCCGCGCCTCCAGCTCCGCCGCCATTTGATGCGGACAGCCATGCGGACGCGACGAGCGGTCTTCCAGCACCGCCCCGTCGCGGGCATAGCGGCGCAACCAGGTATGCACCGTCTGGCGCGACACCCCATAACGGCCGGCAACCGTGCTGATCACCGCCCCGTCCAGGACCTCCAGCACCGCGCGATACCGGATCTCAGACACCCGCAACTCCCGCAACATGCCGGCCCCTTCCGCAGTCCATCCACCACTACGAAAGAACCCACCCCGACCAGCCGCAACGACCCGGGTGTAAAGCACCTACCGGAACTGTTGTCGCGCACCTACCGGAACCGCGTCCCGGAACCGTAAACCAGCAACCGGAACTGAAATGTCAAGCATGAGCCGGGACCGCACACGCTGTGCGACTCCGCAAGTCGGGGTACGGGCGGGGTACCGGGCGACTCGTCGGATCGGTGTCCGAGCGTGTCTGCGCTAGTCAATCTGGAGCCGATGACGGGAATCGAACCCGCGTATTCAGCTTGGGAAGCTGATGTTCTGCCATTGAACTACATCGGCGCGGTTGCTTGGGAAGGCTAGCACCCGGCGGCGGAGCGCCGTCGCGAGTCACCGAGCGTAACGGCATTGCGGAATCGAGCCGGATTTTTCGCCGTGGCGTTCCGCTCGGCGCCTCGGAGCTCACCATCGCCGCATCGTCAGCGGATACGCTCAGCGGGTGCTGCTCTCCGATCGTGATCTCAGGGCCGAAATCGCTGCCGAACGGCTGGTCATCGAGCCGTTCGACGACACGCTGGTGCAGCCCTCCAGCGTCGACGTGCGCCTCGACAGTTTGTTCAGGGTGTTCAACAACACCCGCTACACCCACATCGACCCCGCGCAGCAGCAGGACGAGTTGACCAGCCTGGTCGAGCCGCTGGACGGTGAACCGTTCGTGCTGCATCCCGGCGAGTTCGTGCTCGGCTCGACGCTGGAGACCTGCACCCTGCCCGACGACCTGGCCGGACGCCTGGAGGGCAAGTCGTCGCTGGGCCGGCTGGGCCTGCTGACGCACTCGACGGCCGGCTTCATCGACCCAGGTTTCAGTGGGCACATCACCTTGGAGCTGTCCAACGTTGCGAACCTGCCAATTACTTTGTGGCCGGGCATGAAGATCGGTCAACTCTGTATCTTGAGATTGACCAGTCCGGCGGAGCATCCTTACGGGAGTACCCGGGTAGGGTCGAAGTATCAGGGCCAGCGAGGCCCCACGCCGTCGCGTTCATACCAGAACTTCATCAAAACAAGGTGATGGTCGGGGGACCGCCGCACGTAGCTGCGGTGAACAGGCTGGTGGCGCGACGGCATGGAGTCCGCTGCCAAAAGTGACAGTACGAGTCGGGTAGTTGACGACTTCTGAAGGGGCAGCAGTGGAAACCGTACTCGGGGTGTCGATGGCACCAGCGGCGGTTCGGATGGTGCTTGTCGAAGGCGAGAACGCCGACGGCGCCACCGTCGACCAGGACAACATCGACTTAGCCGACGACGACAGCGCCTCGGCGCCGCTCAGCGGACCCGAGCAGGTGATCGCCGCCATCATGGGCACCCGCGAAGGCGCCGCCGAGGCCGGCTGCGAAGTGCTCTCGGCGGGAGTGACCTGGAGCGACCAGGACGAGGGCGCCGCGCTGCGCGAAGCGCTGGCCGACCGCAACATCGAGAACGTCATGTTGGTTTCGGCCTTCTTGGCCGCCGCCGCGCTAGCGCACGCCGTCGGTAACGCAACAGGCTATGCCCACACGGCGCTGCTGTTCGTGGAACCCGACACTGCCACGCTCGCGGTGGTCAACACCGCAGACGGCTCCATCGATGACGTGCACCGCGTGATGCTGCCCGACGATGACGACGCCGCGGTTGCGGCGCTCGCCGGCCTGGTCTCCGACGCCGAGGAGCTGGCCGCACAGCCCGGAGGCGTCTTTGTCGTCGGCTCCGGTGTGGACGTCCCGATGATCAAGCCGGCGCTGGAAGCAGCGACAACGCTATCGGTCATCACACCGGAAGAGCCGGAGCTGGCGCTGGCCCGCGGAGCGGCGCTGGCGTCGGCGAACGCGCCGCTGTTCGTGTCCTCGACCGCCGCGCTGGCCTACGCGCTCGACCCGGGCACCGGCGCTGTACTCGACCCGTATGCACTCGACTCGGGCTTGTTCAACATCCCGGAGAACACCCCCGACGCACCCATGGCGGCCGGCGCGGGCGGGACGGAACTCGCCTACAGCGCCCTGCCCTCGCCATCCGGGGCGTACACGCTCGCCGCCGGCGACTACGAACCCTACGGTGGTTTCGACGAAGACGAATTCACCACCGGAATGTTCCCTGACTTCTTGACGGAGCCGGACGAGCGCGTGCCGCGCCAGCCGTTCCTGGCAGCGATGAGCGTGATGACGATCTTCGTCGTCGGTGTCGTGGCGCTGGTCCTGTCGCTGGCGGTAGCGATCCGCCCGCACGTCGCCCAGCGCCCGAGCTTGAGCCACAACCTGGTGGCCCCGGCCCACGCGCCGCCACCCGCCGCCGCGGTGCCCGCACCGCCGGCTCCTGCTCCGGCGCCCGCCCCGGCTCCGGTGGCCGCTCCGCTTGCGCCGCCCGCTCCCGTTCGTGGGCCGGCGCCCGCGCCCGCGCCTCCGCCGGCGTTCGTGCCGCTCCCGCCACCGGTGTTCGCGCC
Source organism: uncultured Actinomycetota bacterium (assembly GCA_963818785.1). Lineage (GTDB taxonomy): Bacteria > Actinomycetota > Actinomycetes > Mycobacteriales > Mycobacteriaceae > Mycobacterium. The sequence continues at coordinate 4,132 of CAWFTT010000013.1, forward strand.
GCCGCCGCCGGTCGAGGTACCACCGCTGATCCCCCGGCTGATCGCGCCGCCAGCACCACCGCCGCTGGCGCCCTGGGGCGGTGGGCCGCGCGGTGGCTTCGGCCCGCCGCACGGCGGCTTCGGCGGCGGACACGGCGGCTTCGGGCCGGGCTTCGGCGGTGGTCACGGCGGCTTCGGTCACGGTCGTCACTAGCTGCAATCTCGACTGACTGGCGAAATGCGAGGCCGCTGTCGACGGCTTGATTGCTAAACAAGTCTGCGGTCGGGCCGGCGCGTAAACTCGTGCTGCGGGCAACAGTGCGACGCAGCCGCTCATGGCTATATCGATTGGTGTAGCCGGGGATGTATTTGGAGACAAAGTGAACACCGTACTCGGCATGTCGATGGCGCCCAAGACGGTCCGCATGGTGCTGCTCGAGGGTGAAAACGCTGATGGTGCGACCGTCGACGAAGAGGAGTTCGACCTTTCCGACGGTCACAATCCATCCAACCCGAGCGGGCCTGAACAAGTCATCTCGGCGATCCTGGGAACTCGGGAAGGCGCCGCCGCGAGCGGGTACCAGCTGATGTCGACCGGCGTGGTCTGGACTGACCCGGTCGATGCGGCGGCGCTCCGCGACGCCCTGGCTGAGCACAAGATGGAAAACGTCATGCTGGTGTCGGCGTTTCTGGCCGCGGCAGCATTGGCCCAGGAAGTGGGCAGCGCCACAGGCCACGAACAGACGGCGCTGCTGTTCGTCGAACCCGATACTGCGACTCTGGCGATGGTCGACTCCGCCGACGGTTCGATCAGCGATGTGCGCCGACAACCCCTGCACGGCACCAACCCGGCGGCCGAGCTGGCGGCGCTGGTTTCCGCCTCCACACAGGCGCTGCCGACCCGTCCCGGCGGGCTGTTCCTCGTCGGCAACGGTGTAGACATCGCGCCGATCCAGCCGGCGCTGGAGGCCGCGACCTCGCTGACAGTGAGCGTCCCAGAGGAGCCGGAGACGGCGCTGGCTCGAGGCGCCGCGCTGGCCTCGGCGAACTCGCCGCTGTTCTCGTCGTCCACCGCGGCAATGGCTTGGGCGCAAGATCCCGGCACCGGTGCTTTCGATGCCTACGGCGGCGCCGTCCGTTACGCCGGCGCTACCGTCGATGCCGGCGGCGAGCAGGCGCTTGCCTACAGTGCCGTCGCCGACGACGACGCGAACGCCCCCACGGCCATGGCACCTCAGGACGACGTCGACCCCGCAACCGGGGCCTACCCCGACTTCGTCGACGAGGGACAGAAGCCGCAGCGCCGGCCGTTGTGGATGGTTGCCGGTGCTGTCGGGGCGCTGTTCGTCGTCGGCGTGGTTGCTTTGGTGATCGCGCTGGCGATCGGCATCCGACCGCACGTCGGCACCCGGCCGCAACCGGGCTCCAACGTCGTCGCACCGACGAACCCCGCACCAGCGCCCAACGCACCACCGTCTGCAGCTCCGGCCCCCGCGTCGGCGCCGGCGCCCGCACCGCAGGCACCGGCCCCAGCAGCCCCTGCCCCGGCTCCGGCGGCTCCGGCACCCGTGGCTCCTGCCCCTGCGGCCCCGCCACCGGCACCGGAAGCGCCTGCGCCTGCGGCTCCGGCGCCGGCTCCGGTCGCGCCGCCGGTCATCCCGCAGGTACCGGTACCGATAGTTGTTCCGGCGCCAGAGCCGGGGCCTCCCGGCGGCGGCCACGGCGGCGGGCACGGCGGAGGTGACGGCGGGATTCCCGGCGTTCCGGGTCTTCCCGGCGGAGGAGGCCATGGCGGCGGCGGTCATGGCGGCATTCCGGGCATTCCTGGTTTTTAACCGCCGCAAACCGGACAGACGAGTGGCCTAGCAAACAGAAGAGTTCGGGAGGGGAAGTGGATACCGTACTTGGTGTCGCCATGGCACCGAAGACTGTGCGCATGGTGCTGGTCGAAGGCGAGAACGCCGACGGGGCGACCGTCGATGAAGATAACATCGACGTCTCCCCGGCTGACGGCGACGCGGCGGCCAGCGGTCCGGATCATGTGATCTCGGCGATACTCGGCACCCGCGAAGGTGCGGCCGAAAGTGGCTACGACCTGCTGTCGACCGGTGTCACCTGGACCGACCCCGTCGAGGCGGCCGCACTGCGGGACGCGCTGGCCAAACACAAGGTCGAGAACGTCATGCTGGTTTCGGCGTTCGTGGCCGCCGCTGCGCTCGCGCAACAAGCCGGCAACGCCACCGGCTACGACAAGACGGCGCTGCTGTTCGTCGAGCCGGACACCGCGACGTTGGCGGTGGTCGATTCGGCCGACGGTTCGATTTCCGAGGTGCAACGGCACGCGTTGCAGGGTGGTGATCGCACCGCCGAATTGGCGTCGCTGGCTGCTCGCGCAGAAACTCTGGGCACGCGCCCCGGCGGCTTGTTCGTCGTCGGTTCCGACGTCGACGTCGCGTCGATCAAGCCGGCGCTGGAAGCCGCGACGACGCTGTTGGTCAGCGCACCTGAGGAGCCTGAGACCGCGCTGGCCCGCGGTGCTGCGCTGGCCGCGGCCAACGCGCCGCTGTTTTCCTCGTCTACGACGGCACTTGCGTACGCCAGGGATCCGGGTACCGGATTCGTCGATCCCTACGCCGTTGCGCCGGGATATTTCGACGCCGGTCCCTCCCCGGCCACCGGCGAAACCCCGTTGGCTTACAGCGCGGTGCCCGACGACGAAGACGACGCCTACACCGCGATCGCCCAAGAAGACGACGCCTACACCGAAATAGCGCAGGAACCGGACGCAGCGACCGGATACCAATACGTCGCGGTGGGACGCACCAAAGACGCGCGCCGACCGTTCGCATTGGTGGCCAGCGCGGTAGCCGCCCTGTTCGTCGTCGGTGTGGCGGTGCTGACGATGGTGCTCTTCGGGGTGAGACATACGGCGGCTGTGCGGTCGTCCACCCCGGGCCAGCATTTGGTGGCGCCGAAGCAGGCTCCGGCCCCTGCTCCGGCCGCTCCTGCGCCGGCCCCCGCTCCGCAGGCACCGGCCCCCGCTCCGGCGGCTCCGGCCTCCGCTCCTGCGGCGCCGGCCCCGGCTCCTGAGGCGCCGGCTCCTGCGCCAGCGGCGCCCGCCCCCGCACCGGCTCGGGTCGCTCCTGCGCCCGCGCCGGCCCCGGTCGCCCCGGCTCCGGCTCCGGTTCAAGAGGCGCCCGCTCCGGCTCCGGTTCAAGAGGCGCCGGCTCCGGCTCCGGTTCAAGAGGCGCCGGCTCCGGCTCCGGTTCCCGAGGCGCCCGCTCCTGCACCGGTACCGGCCGCGCCCGCCTATCCGCCGGCGATCGTGCCTGCGCCCATCCCGATCCCGATCATCGTGCCGGCACCCCAGCCGCCGCGGATCTTCGGTCCGCCGGTGGAAGGACCGTTCGGCGGTGGCCACGGTCCCTTCGGCGGCGGCGGCGGCGGTGGCGGCGGTGGCGGCGGTCCCTTTGGTGGGGGCGGCGGCGGTCCATTCGGTGGTGGGCACGGCGGCTTCGGCGGTGGCGGCGGCTTCGGCCGCAGGTAACGGCCTGCAGGGAACTGTCACCTGCAATTCGCCTGACGCTCAGTGTGGCGTCGCGATCAGCTCACTCCGGCGGCCTACATAGGCCCTATGAGATGCACCGTCTTCGGCACCGGCTACCTGGGCGCCACCCATGCCGCCGGAATGGCGGAATTGGGACACGATGTCGTCGGTGTGGACATCGATCCGGGCAAGGTCGCCAAGCTCAACAGCGGTGACGCGCCGTTCTACGAGCCGGGTTTGCCGAAGATGCTGGCCGACAACATCGCCGTCGGCCGTCTTCGGTTCACCACCGACTACGACATGGCCGCCGACTTCGCCGACGTGCATTTCCTCGGTGTCGGAACCCCGCAGAAGAAGGGCGAGTACGGCGCGGATTTGTGCCATGTACGCGCCGTCATCGACGAGTTGGTGCCGCGGCTGACCCGGTCGGCGGTCATCGTCGGCAAATCCACCGTCCCGGTCGGCACGGCGGCCGAGCTGGGCGAGCGGGCCCGGAGCTTGGCGCGAGCCGGGGTGGACGTCGAGGTGGCGTGGAACCCGGAATTTCTCCGGGAAGGCTTCGCGGTGCAGGACACCCTCCGGCCCGACCGCATCGTGCTCGGCGTGCAAGCGGGTTCACGACGAGCGGAAGCAGCGGTTCGCCAGCTGTATCGGCAGCTGCTGGAGGCCGGCGTGCCGTTTCTGCTGACCGACCTGCCAACCGCCGAGTTGGTGAAGGTTTCTGCCAATGCCTTCTTGGCGACCAAGATCTCTTTCATCAACGCCGTCGCCGAAGTCTGCGAGGCTTCCGGTGCCGACATCACCATGCTGGCCGACGCGATCGGAGCCGACCCTCGCATCGGGCGCCAGTGCCTCAATGCGGGATTGGGCTTCGGCGGGGGTTGCCTGCCGAAGGACATCCGCGCATTCATGGCGCGGGCCGGTGAGCTCGGCGCCGATCAGGCGCTGACCTTTCTGCGCGAGGTGGATAACGTCAACATGCGCCGCCGGACCCGAATGGTGGAACTGGCCGCCCGCGCCTGCGGCGGTTCCCTTCTGGGGGCCAACGTCGCCGTACTGGGCGCCGCGTTCAAGCCGCACTCCGACGACGTCCGCGACTCACCGGCGCTCAACGTCGCGGGTCAGCTACAACTGAACGGTGCCGCAGTCAACGTCTACGATCCGAAGGCCCTGGAGAACGCCCGAAGGGTCTTCCCGACGCTGAGCTACAGCGTCTCGGTAGCCGAAGCCTGCGAACGGGCCGACGCCGTGCTGCTGCTCACCGAGTGGCCCGAATTCGTCAACCTCGATCCCGACGACCTCGCCGAGCGGGTCCGGGCCAGGGTCATCGTCGACGGTCGCAACTGTCTGGACATCGCCCGCTGGCAGCGTGCCGGTTGGCGGGTGCTGTCGTTAGGTCGGCGCGTACCCTGACCAGGTGGATTTCGCGGCAGCATTCCTCGAACAGAACCGCGCGTTCGGTGATGTGGTCAGCAGCGCTGACCCGTCCGTGCCCGTGCCGACCTGCCCCGGCTGGAACCTCGACAAGCTGTTCCGCCATGTCGGGCGCGGAGATCGATGGGCGGCCCAGATCATCGCCGACCGTCTCGACCGGTACCTCGACCCGCGCAGCGTCGAGGGTGGCAAGCCGCCGCCGGACCGCAATGCCGCAAACTCCTGGCTGCACAGCGGCGCGCAGCGGCTGACCGACGCTGTCGAGCTGACCGGTCCAGAAACCCCGGTGTGGACCTTCCTCGGCACCCGGCCGGCGAACTGGTGGGTGCGCCGTCGGTTGCACGAGACAGCGGTGCACCGCGCCGACGCCGAGCTCGCGCTCGGTCACGACTTCACCCTGGCGCCCGAGGTGGCCGCCGACGCGATCAGCGAATGGCTCGAGCGGGTAGCGAGTCAAGCCGGTCACAAAGGCCAAGCATTGCCGCTGGACGACGGAAACAGCATGCACCTGCACGCCACCGACCCGGGCCTCGAAGCCGACGGCGAATGGACCATCAACTCGGCGCACGGCGAACTCTCCTGGTCGCACGAGCACGGCAAGGGGGCGGTGGCCCTGCGCGGCAGCGCCGTCGATCTGCTGCTGGCGATCCTGCGCCGCAAACCCATCGCCGACACCGGCGTCACGATGTTCGGCGACGAAACGGTCTGGCAGAACTGGCTCGACCGCACACCGCTCTGACTCCGCTGCACGGTATTTTGCTGATCATGACCACTTCGGAGATCGCCACGGTTCTGGCCTGGCACGATGCCCTGAACGCGGTTGACCTGGATACTCTGGTGGCGCTGTCCAGCGACGACATCGACTTCGGCGACGCCCACGGCGCCGGGCAGGGGCACCAGGCGCTGCGCGAGTGGGCGGGCACGACCACGGCCACTGCTGAGGTGGGCCGCATCTACGTCCACGACGGGGTCGTCGTCGTCGAGCAGAAGGTCAGTGGCGCGACCGACCGCGAAGCCGTCACCGCGGCATCGGCGTTCCGGGTGGTTCACGATCACGTGACTTCAGTCTTCCGCCATGCTGATCTGGCCTCGGCGCTGGCGGCCACCGAGCTGACCGAGGCCGATCTAATCGATTGAGGTGACGTGATGCGGGGGATCATTCTGGCCGGCGGCTCGGGCAGTCGGCTCTACCCGATCACCCTGGGCGCGAGCAAGCAGCTGCTGCCCGTATATGACAAGCCGCTGGTCTACTACCCGCTCTCGACGCTGATGATGGCCGGTATCCGTGACATCCAGGTGATCACCACCGCGCACGACCTGCCTGCCTTCGAGCGGGTCCTGGGCGACGGCGCGTGCTTCGGCGTCGACATCAGCTACGCGATCCAGGACCGTCCAGACGGTCTGGCGCAAGCGTTCGTCATCGGCGCCGACCACATCGGCACGGACTCTGTCGCGCTGGCGTTGGGCGACAACATCTTCTTCGGACCCGGCCTGGGTACCGGCCTGAGCCGCTTCCAAAACATAAGTGGCGGAGCAATCTTCGCCTACTGGGTGGCCAACCCGTCGGCGTACGGCGTCGTCGAGTTCGCCGCCGACGGGACAGCGCTGTCCCTCGAAGAGAAACCCGCGACGCCGAAATCGCAGTACGCGGTGCCGGGCCTGTATTTCTACGACAACGACGTGATCGAAATTGCGCGTGGCTTGAAGAAATCAGCGCGCGGCGAGTACGAGATCACCGAGATCAACCAGACCTACCTCAACCAGGGCCGGCTCACCGTCGAGGTGCTTGCCCGCGGCACCGCCTGGCTGGACACCGGAACGTTCGACTCGCTGCTCGATGCCAGCGACTATGTGCGCACCCTCGAGCGTCGGCAGGGCCTGAAGATCAGCGTTCCGGAAGAAGTGGCGTGGCGGATGGGCTTCATCGATGACGAGGAACTGGCCCGTCGAGCCCACAATCTGCTCAAATCCGGCTACGGGGGTTATCTGCTGCAGTTGCTGGAACAACGCTGACCTGACCTTTCAGCAAGCTCCCAGCAAACACAAAGCCCAGAGGTTAACAACAGGCGTCGCCGCGGCATATTCTGGGTGTCGATGGACACCACACCGAACCCGCCCTCAGTGCCAGGCATGGCCCTGGTGGCTGCTGTTGTGTTCGGTTTTGCCGTGATTGCCGGGGTCGTGGTTTTCTACCGCCGACCTGATCTGCTGGCGCCGAGAACAGTCCGGACGGATACCCACAGCGTGGCGGTGCAGAACGGTCCCGGCGCAGAGCCGCTGGACCAGGACGGCCGGCTTTTCTACCTGCTGACCGAGCAGGGGCTTCAGACATCGGGACCTCGCGACGTGACGATGAACGAAGCTCACCACGTTTGCGAGCGGGTGCACTCCGGCGAAAGCGAAGCGCAGATCGTGCAGGACATCATCGCCGGTTCACCGGGCATGTCGGCGCAAACCGCGGGCACCTTCACCGAGATCGCGATGAACGTTTACTGCCCATGAGGCTGATCGCGCGCTGGACACGGTTTCCAGCACGCTGACTCGACTTACTGACGGTATCCGGTCAGGAAGTTACCGAGCCGTTCGATGGCGCTGGACAGGTCACGCGCCCACGGCAACGTCACGATACGCAGGTGATCCGGCGCAGGCCAGTTGAACCCAGTGCCCTGGGTCACCAGGATCTTCTCGGACAACAACAGGTCGAGCACCAACTGCTCGTCGTCTTCGATGTCGTAGATTTCGGGGTCCAACCTTGGAAACGCGTAAAGCGCCCCGGCCGGTTTGACGCAAGACACCCCGGGAATCTCGTTGAGCTTCGTCCAAGCGACGTCGCGTTGCTCGAGCAGCCGACCGCCGGGCAGCACCAGGTCCTCAATGCTTTGATGCCCACCGAGCGCGACCTGAATTGCGTGTTGCGCGGGCACATTCGGGCACAGCCGCATGTTGGCCAGCAGGCTGATGCCCTCGATGAAACTGCCGGCGTGGTCTTTCGGTCCGGTGATCGCCAGCCAGCCTGCCCGGTAACCGGCGACGCGGTAAGCCTTCGACAGCCCATTGAAGGTCAGACACAACAGGTCCGGCGCCACCGATGCCAAGCTGATGTGCTTGGCATCGTCGTAGAGGATCTTGTCGTAGATCTCGTCGGCGAGCAGCAAAAGCTGATGCTTACGCGCCAACTCGGCGATTTGCGTGAGTATTTCGCGACTGTAAACCGCACCGGTGGGATTGTTCGGGTTGATCACGACCAACGCCTTGGTGCGATCGGTGATCTTGGCTGCCAGGTCGTCGATGTCGGGCTGCCAGCCCTGCGTCTCGTCACACAGGTAATGCACCGGTGTGCCCCCGGCCAGTGACGTTGACGCCGTCCACAACGGATAGTCCGGCGCGGGAATCAAGACCTGGTCACCGTTGTCGAGCAGGGCCTGCAACGTCAACGTGATCAACTCGGACACGCCGTTGCCGAGGTAGACGTCGTCGACGTCGAGTCGTGGGAACCCGTCGACCAGTTCGTAGCGGGTGACCACCGCGCGTCGGGCCGGAAGAATGCCCTTGGAATCGGAGTAGCCCTGGGCGTATGGCAGTGCTTGGATCATGTCGCGCATGATCACGTCCGGCGCATCAAAGCCGAACGGTGCCGGGTTGCCGATGTTGAGCTTCAGAATCCGGTGCCCCTCGGCCTCCAGTCGTGAGGCCTGCGCATGCACTGGGCCGCGGATTTCGTACAAGACGTCCTGCAGCTTGGACGACTGCGCGAAAGTGCGCTGCCGCTGGTGATGACCAGCGGTATGCCAGGGCAGCTGATGAGCAGTCACGTGCACCATGGTCCCACGGCTGTCCAGCGATATTTACCAGGCAGGCACCTCAGCGCTTGCCGGGCGGTCGGGCACCGCGCGCGATACCCAACCCTTTCACCGGCGGCACCTCGCCGTTGCCGTCTTCGGGCTCCGACGATTCGACCGGCTCGCTCTTCGGCGCTGCCTGGGCTTGTGGCTGCGGTCTCGCCTCCCCAGCCGGGGCCGCCGGCGGTGCGGTGGCGGGCTGTGCCGGGGCTCCGGTCTTCTTGGCGCCGGGCCGTTTGGCGCCGGCCGCAATGCCGAGGCCTTTCACCGGCGCTTGCACAGCTGGCTTGGCGTCCGCCGGCTCGGCCGTTGCTTCCGCCGGTTCGGCTTTGGCCTCTGTCGGTTCGGCTTTCGCCTGCGGTGCGGCGGGCTGGGCGGACGGCGCGGTCTTCTTGGCGCCGGGCCGCTTGGCGCCGGCCGCCATACCCAGACCCTTGACCGGAGCCGCTGCAGGCTTAGCCTGTGCCGATTCGGCCTTCGCCTCCGCCGGTTCGGCTTTGGCCTCCGCCGGTTCGGCTTTCGCCGCTGGTGCGCCGGCGGGTGCGGTGGTCTTCTTGGCGCCGGGCCGTTTGGCGCCGCCGGCCAGGCCCAGGCCGGTCACGGCTTTCGCGGCAGCGGGCTTCTCCGGCGCGGATGCCGCGGGCGCTGGTGCTTCCGACGCGGGTGCTTCTGCGGGCGCAGCGGTCGCCGTCGCCGTCGCCGCTTGAGGAGCGGCTATCGGCGCTGCCTTGGCGGCCTGCTCGGCGGCCGTTCCTTTGGCCGGCAGGGTGATCGAGCTGCGGTCGATGGAGTCGAGCAGGACGTTGGCGACGTCGCGGACGTCGACCTCTCCGCGGCCGGCTTCCTCGGCGCGGTCGTTGACACCGTCGCCGACCATGACCCTGCAGAACGGGCAGGCGGTGGCGACCGTGCTGGCACCGGTGGCCAGCGCCTCGTCGACGCGGGTGTGGTTGATGCGCTTGCCGATGTGTTCTTCCATCCACATCCGTGCGCCACCGGCGCCGCAGCAGAAGCTGAGGTTGCCGTGCCGCGGCATTTCGGTCAGCGTCGCCCCGGACGCCCCGATCAACTCACGCGGTGCCTCGTACACCTTGTTGTGCCGGCCTAAATAACACGGGTCGTGGTAGGTGATCGACCGCCCGTCGCGTTTGCTGTCCCCGTCGTCACCGCCGCTGCCGTCGACCGGCTTGACCGGCACCAGCTTCTTGTCCCGCACCAGCCGGTTGAGCAGCTGCGTGTGGTGCACCACGGTGTAGTTGCTGCCGAGCTGTTTGTACTCCCGTCCCAGGGTGTTGAAGCAGTGCGGGCAGTGGGTGACGATTTTGCGGTCGACGGTCTCCACACCCTCGAACACCCCATTCAGGGTCTCGACCGCCTGCTGAGCCAGCTGCTGGAACAGGAACTCATTACCTGACCGGCGTGCGGAGTCGCCGTTGCAGGTCTCCCCGGCGCCCAGCACCAGAAACTTCACCCCGGCGATCGACAGCAGTTCGGCGACCGCCTTGGTGGTCCGCTTGGCCCGGTCGTCATAGGCGCCGGCGCAACCGACCCAGTACAGGTACTCGAACCCGTCGAAGCTTTCGACGTCTTGGCCGTAAACCGGGACGTCGAAGTCGACCTCGTCGATCCAGTTCGTCCGGTCTGCCGCGTTCTGGCCCCACGGATTGCCCTTGTTCTCCAGGTTCTTGAACAGCACCGACAACTCGGACGGGAACTCCGACTCCATCATCACCTGGTACCGGCGCATATCGACGATGTGGTCGACGTGCTCGATATCCACCGGACACTGCTCGACGCAGGCCCCGCACGTCACGCAGGACCACAGCACGTCGGGGTCGATGACGCCGCGCTGCTCGGCGGTGCCGACGAGAGGACGGGTCGCCTGCTCCGGGCCGGATCCCAGCACCCGGCCGAAGCCGGATTCCGGAACGTGATGAGCTTCGTAATGCTCGTCGCGCTGCAGCTTTTCGCCGAGCCCACCCTCCGGGGTGTTCTCCAGCGGACTTTCCTTTTCATCCAGGATGTAGGGCGCCTTCGCCATCCAGTGGTCCCGCAGGTCCATGATCACCAGCTTGGGAGACAGCGGCTTACCGGTGTTCCACGCTGGGCACTGCGATTGGCAGCGACCGCACTCGGTGCAGGTGGCGAAGTCCAGCATCGCCTTCCAGCTGAAGTCTTCGATCTTGCCGCGGCCGAACGCGGCATCGTCCGGCGGGTTCTCGAAGTCGACCGGCTTCCCGTCGGCCTCGATGGGAAGCAGTGGGCCCAACGCGTCGGGCAGCCGTTTGAAGATGACGTTGATCGGCGCCGAGAAGATGTGCAGATGCTTGGAGTGCAGCACGATGAGCAAGAACGCCAGCATCACCGCGATGTGCAGCAGCAGCGAAACCGTCTCGATAACCTCGTTGGCCGCCCCGAGGGGATGCAATGCCGCCGCGGACAAGTGCGACAGGAAGGCGGCCTTGCCGTAGGGCAGTGTGCCGTTGTTCACCGCGGAGCCCCGGACCAGCACATAGGTCCAGATCACGTTGAAGATCATGAACAGGATCAGCCAGGCGCCGCCGGTGTGCGAGCCGTAGAACCGGGAGGCGCGACCGATTTCGGCGGGCCGGCGGGTCAGCCGGATGATTGCAAAAGTCGTGATGCCCAGGAAGACGGCGGTGGCGAAGAAGTCCTGCAGGAAGCCCAGCGCAGCCCAGCGACCGATGATCGGGATGTGGAAGTTGCGCTGGAACAGAAACCCGTACGCCTCGATGTAGACCGTGAGCAGGATGAAAAAGCCCCACATGGTGAAGAAGTGGGCCAGGCCAGGAATCGACCACTTCAGCAGTCGGCGCTGGCCGGCCACCTCGGCGATCTCGGCCCATACTCGCTGAGCGGGATCGTTGGTGTGTCCGGGAGCCGGCTTTCCTGATCGGACCAGTTTGACCAGCCACCCCACGCGGCGGACCGCCAGCAAGCCCACCACCACCGTCATGCCGAGGCCGACTATCAGTCTGATCAGCATCTGCGTGTGCACGGAAGCTCCCCAATCTGGTTACTGACCGGTAACTAAATCGATGTTACTAGCCGGTAACTCCGCGGAGGTCCTGCTAGATGAGCCCATAGTGACATCAAGTGGACCGCCGCTGCGACCAAGGATCACCTAACTCGCTGCGCCGGCGCTCGGCGGTGTCAGGGCGGGAAGCTGGGCATGCGGGTGGTCGGCAGGTCCGTCCGCCAATGGCGATGGGGATGCTGACGAGTCGGCGCGACGGTTCCCGGCGCGGGCTGGTTTGGGGCGGGCGCGACCGTCGGGGAAGCGGTCTCGCTGGTCGAGGGCGGCGAGTTCGTTGGCGATGCGGTCGTCGAAGTGGTCACGGCCGGCGAAGTCGGTGACGTGGTGGTCGACGGCTTTGGGGTGGCGGGCTTGCTGCCGCCGGTTTGGGCGAGGTCATGCAGGCCGTAAATGATTACCGCGATCAGCGTGACGACCAGTACACCCCACGCCGCCAACGCCCACGGCTTGAGGAACCACGGTTTTGACTGGCGTGCCGGATCGAAGGGCTGCTCAGAGCTGCCACCAACGTCCGAGCGCCTGCTGTCGTCTGGCGGTGTGCCGGCCACCGCGCGATCTTATCGCGGCGTCCTCGCGGACAGCTTGAATCAAGGCGGTCCTAATGCAAGCCGGGCGGCAGCGTGATGACCGGACCGCCCGGCACCGAGATTGTCGGCGGCAGCTTGGGCAGGTGGTGGCGACGTGACGGCGGGGGAGCTGTTTGAGGCGGGGGTGCGTGCGGCGCCGGGGCCGGCGCCTCCGGCGGTTCATTGCTCGGCGGCTGTTCTTCCGAAGGGGTGCTCGACGACGGGCTTTCGGTCGTGGTGCTCGGCGTGGTGCTCGTCATGGTGGTCGTCGTGGGCGTGGTGGTGGTCGTGCGCGTCGGCGCGGGGCCGCCGGCACCGCGTCCGGACAAGTCGATTAGGCCGAAGACGATCAGCGCGATCAAGGCCACGACGAGCAGGGCCCACGCGAACAGCACCGCGCGTTTGCGATACCAGGGCGTCGGCGGACGAGGTTCACCCTCGGCGGGATTGAGCGGCGGATAACTGCCGGTGGGTGGCCCCTGGTCAGGCGGACCTTGCGGCCCGTGCGGACCGATTTCTGCACGCCGGGTTGGTTCCCCACTGGGATCGCCCGGAGGGCCGTAGCCTGCCACGGAGTGAATCGTACTGACTTGTGCGGCGGCCGACCGGGTGCTCGGGCCCGCGCGTCTTGAGAGTTTCTAGCCGGCGCCGCCTTCGTGGTGGTGATGGTGCCGATCTTCGGTTGTCGTTGTCGTTGTCGTTGTCGTTGTCACCGGCGCCGAGCTACTCACCGGTGGTAGTGGGACCACAGAGCTCGGTGTCCCCGTCGGCGTCTCGGACACCGGTGGCGGAGCTTCTGACGGAACCGTGGTGGCCGTCGTCGAAGGAGCGGTCGCCGCTGTCGTGGATGAGGTGGTGCTGGACGGCGGGGTCGTCTTCAACGGCGCCTTGCCGTGGCCGCCGCTGAACAACACCACCAGCGCGATCACGATGAGGACGAGGGCGACGGCCGCTGCCACCAGCACGGTGGACAGCCGGCGATACCACGGGGTGGCTCGTTGCGAATCCGGTTCCTCCTCGCCGAGGTCGAACAGTCCGGTCGGGTCTTCGCTCGGGTCGCCTCCGGATCCGGTGTAATTCAGGCGTCGGGTCGGGTCTTCGCCCGGCTCGCCGGGAGGTCCGTATTGCGTCACGGCAAAGATGGTACGGCCTGGGCGGCCTGCCCTCTCCGGCGTTCTACTGCAGTTGCGGGACCACCTCGGCGGCGAAAAATTCCACGTGTTGCAGGTCAGACATGTCCAGCACTTGCAGGTACACCCGCTGCACGCCGGCCTCGATGAAAGGGCCGAGTCGGTCGACGATCTCCGCCGGTGTCCCCGCTGTCGGCGAGTTGTCCCGCAGTTCGTCGACTTCGCGGTTGATTGCACCGGCCCGCCGAGTCAGTTCGGCCTCGTCGCGCCCGGCGCACAGCACGAAGGCCGCGGAATAGGTGATCGACTCCGCCGGCCGGCTTTCGGCCGCAACGGCCGCGCGGACGCGGTCGAACTGGGTCGAGAGGGTGTCTAGCGGCGCGAACGGCACGTTGAATTCCGTCGCGAAGGTGGCGGCCAGCCGGGGAGTCCGCTTGGCACCGAACCCGCCGATGACGATCGGCGGATAGGGACGTTGCACCGGTTTGGGCAGCGCCGGCGACTTCTCGATCGCGTAGTAGGTGCCGGCGTGGTCGAACGTCTCGCCGTCCGGGGTGCTCCACAGCCCGGTGATGATCTCCAGTTGTTCAGCGAACCGGTCGAACCGCTCTCCTTGCGGCGGGAACGGGATGCCGTAGGCCTGGTGTTCCCGTTCAAACCAGCCTGCGCCGAGCCCGAACTCCACCCGACCGCCGCTCATGGCGTCAACTTGCGCGACGGCGATGGCCAGCGGTCCGGGGTGCCGGAATGTCGCTGACGTCACAAGGGTGCCGAGGCGGATCGACGACGTCTCCCGCGCGATACCGCCCAGCGTCACCCAGGAGTCGGTCGGCCCTGGCAGGCCGTCACCGCTCATGGCCAGGAAGTGGTCCGAGCGGAAGAACGCCGAGTACCCGGCTGCTTCCGCGGTTTGCGCGACCGCGAGTTGGTCGACGTAGCTGGCGCCTTGCTGAGGTTCGACGAATACCCGGAAGTCCACGGGCTTCACCCTAGGCTGGCCCGCCCGAGCGTTGAGCCCGGCGTGGTCGCTTCGAGTCAGTTCCGGCGGTAACTGTCGCGCCGCAACCGCAGCGCCCGGCCGGCCGTTGTCGCAGCCGCCAGCACCGCCAGGGAAGCCAGGATCGCCGAAGCGATCTGCGCAGAGCCGACCACCGTGAGCAGCAGCGGCGGCCCGAAGCCGAGATAGGTCACGGCGTAGAAGGCGCCGGTGAGCAGGCCCCCGAATTGGCTCCGGTGTGCCACAGGTGCCCTCCCGGTCCTCGCGTCTGTAGCCAACCGGTGAAACGACGACGCCGTCGGAGAGGTCATTCCCGCGCGAACCGCCTATTAGAACGTGTCGACCTTGTCGATGCTGACGTACATGCCGTGACCGGTCCGGTCGTTGGTGAACCGGGTGCCGTCGACGTCGGCTGCAATCGTCCAGCCCTGCGCCGCGTAGGTGCGGTAATCGATGGTGACGGTGGGGATCGCGCCGAGGTTGCCCAGCACCCATTGAACCGAGCCGTCGGCGGTGATGTTGACGCCGTTGGCGTGCTCACCCTCGGTCAACGGCGAATTGGTGAACGGCGCTTCGCAGCCCACGCTGCCCGACGCAATCTGGCAGCGGGTTTTGCCTGACTTGGTCTCGATGAAGACGTAACCGTTGTCATTCGGGGATAGCGGTATCGCTCCGGCCGGAGTTTTCGGGACCGACGGCGCAGGGTTCGGTTGCGTGGGCTGAGGTTGCGGGATGGGCCGGGCTGTCGGGAATGACGGCTCGGGAGCGCCTGCTCCCGGCGCTGCGACTGGCTTGCCGTCCACCGCGTCGCTGCATGCCGACATCAGCACAGCGCCGGTGATCAGCAGGCAGCCGAGAAAAGGACCCTGCTTCGCGCTCATAACGAGGTCAGCGTACGCCCACAGTGACGTGTGTGACAGATGTGACGCGCGGCGGGCTTCCGTGCCACGCTCCGAGTTTTGCTCGCTCGTCTCGGGGGTAACACCGAGGGTCAGGCGTTCAGACCCAGCGCTTTTCCGACTCCCGAAACCAGTGGAGCGCTATGTCTAATCTTGTGCGCCTGCAGCGCAGCCCCGGAGTTCCCCTAAAAGCCGCGACGCTACCGCTGCATTCGAAGCAAGTCAGCGTGCCTGGTTACGACAGATCGTCGCTCACGCGCTCGATGGTGCACATCGGTCTGGGCAATTTCCACCGCGCTCACCAGGCTTTCTACCTCGATGAACTCGCCGCGCGTGGAATTTCGATGGAATGGGGCGTCACCGGAGTCAGCCTTCGCCATCGCCGGATGAAGGCCTGCCTTTCTGCACAGGACGGGCTCTACACGGTGGTGCAACGCGGTGAAGACCAAGACACCGCCCGCATCGTCGGCTCGATCTGTCAGTCTTACTACGCCGGCGAGGACAGAGATGCCATCCTTGCCGCGCTCACTGATGAACAGACCCGCATCGTGACGCTGACCATTACGGGCGACGGGTACTGCATCGACAGCCGCACCGGTGAATTCGACCGTGCCCGCGGCGACGCGCTCGCTGAACCGCACACACTGAACCACTTCAGTTCGGCATGGGCGTATCTCGCCGAGGCGCTGGATCGTCGTCGCCGCGCCGGCATCGCGCCGTTCACGGTGATGTCCTGCGACAACGTGCACGACAACGGCCGCGCCGCGCGTTCGGCGCTGGTCTCGTTCGCCGAATTGCGGAATCCCGCACTCAGTCGCTGGATCGACCGCAATGTTGCCTTTCCGTCCACCATGGTCGACCGCATCACGCCGAAAACCGGTCCGGACGAATGTGATTTCGTTGCGTCGGCCTTCGGCATCCTCGACAAGTCACCCGTGCTCACCGAACCGTTCCGCCAGTGGATTATCGAGGACGAATTTTGTCATGGCCGTCCTCCGCTCGAGGAGGTCGGCGTCGAGTTCGTTTCCGAAGTGAAACTGCACAAACTGGCGAAGACCCGGATCCTCAACGGAACTCACTGCGCCATTTCGTACTTGGCGATCCTGGCAGGCTATGAGCGCCTCAATGAGGCGATGCGTGACCCCGTGTTGGCTGGTTACGTTCGACGGCTGATCAGCGACGAGATAGCGCCGCTGCTGCCCGCTGTGCCCGGACTTGAGCTGGACGGTTATTGCGCCACCGTCATCGACCGGTTCAGCAATCCGCGCATCACCGACCAGTTGTCGCGGTTGGCTGCCCGGGGCTCGACGAAGATGCCGACTTATCTCCTGCCGTCGCTGCACGAGGCGATCACCTCGGGGCGTTCGCATACTCTGCTGATGCTGGCGGTTGCCGGTTGGATCCGTTACCTGCGCGGTACCGATCTGACGGGCCGGGTGATCCCGATCGAGGATCCGGAGTCCACCCTGCTGACAACGCTGGCGACGATCGGGCAGAACAATCCCGACTCGTTACTGCGCCATCACGACATCTTCGGTGATCTGCGATCCGTGCCAGGTCTGGTCGACCGGCTGAGGCAGACGGTCGAAGCGATCGACACTCAAGGCGTCGCGGCAACCCTTCGCAGGCACCTCACCGACGGTCAGAAAGAGTTAATCGGACGATGAGCCGCGCCCCATTTGTCGTCTTCCGGCGATTCGACGCCGCTGCTTTCACCGCCGTGTTGTGCGATGCAGACGGTAACCTTTTCCCTTCCGAAGAACCGGCTTTCACCGCTTCGGTTGAAGTGACCAATAGCTTCTTGGCTCGATACGGAATCACCACCCGTTACACCGCCGACGAGCTTCTCGCGCAGACCACGGGAAAGAATTTCCGCACCACCGCAGTAGACCTCGCCGTGCAAAGTGGAGTGCCGATCGAGGAGAGCCTTGCGATGGGGCGCCCAGCGGCGGTCATCGCTACCCATCGCGACCTTGCTGCCGGACAAGCGCTGACGGCCGACGGCCTCGACCTGTGGGTGCGCCGCGAACGTGACTGCGTCACTGCGCATTTAGGGGCTGTGTTGCGTCCTGACGCCCGCGTGCAGAAGGCGATGCGGGCACTCGAACCGCGATACGGCCTGGCCGCAGTGAGTTCCAGCGCCACCAAACGCCTCGATGCGTGCTTTGCTGCCACCGGCCTGGACCCGTGGATTCCTGGCGCCAGACGATTCAGTGCCGAGGACTCGTTGCCGGTGCCGACCAGCAAGCCCGATCCAGCGGTGTATTTGCTCGCAGGTCAGGTGCTGGGCGTAGCACCCGCGCAGGGAGTGGCCATCGAAGACTCGGTTCCGGGAGTCAAATCGGCTGTGGCAGCAGGTTTCACCACGTTCGGAAACCTGATGTTCGTGCCGAGGGCGGAGAGACGCCGTCGCACGATCCAGCTCGTGGAAGCGGGCGCGAGCGCAGTCGCGAATTCTTGGCAGGCGATCTCCGAACATCTCCTCATCTCTTGCGGGTCGGCCAGGCAGCGTCGAATGGCCACCTCAGAGCCGGCCTAGCCGCCCCGAGGTCAGTCGTCGGGTTGAGCGGCCACGGCGATGTCCTCGCCGTCCGGCCGTTCGGCCGCGTCGGCGGCCGGCGCCGTTTCAGCGTTGGCCAACACCCGCTTACGCACCAGGAACCAGCCACCGATCAGCGTCGGCACACCGAGCACCAAGGTGGTGATGATCCAGGGTCCGCGTTCTTTGTCGACCACCATCAGCACCAGGACGCCGGCCAGGAAAGCCAAAGTGGCATAACTGCTGTACGGCGTCAGCGGCATGCGGAATTGCGGCCTTTGCAGCACGCCCGCTTTGGCCAGTCGAAAAAGCCGGAGCTGGCACACGATGATCGTCGCCCAGGCCGCCAAAATGCCCAAAGCCGCGATGTTGAGCACGATTTCGAAAGCCTGGCCGGGTTTCACCGCGTTGAGTACGACACCGAGCAAGCCGATCATGCTGGTCAGTAGGATCCCGCCATACGGCACGCCGTTCCTCGACATCAGCGCGGTGAATTTCGGGCCGCTGCCGTTCATGGCCATCGAGCGCAGAATTCGGCCGGTGGAATACAGTCCGGCGTTCAGGCTGGAGAAGGCAGCGGTGAGCACCACGACATTCATCAGGGTGCCTGCACCGCCGAAACCGACCTTGGAGAAGAACGTCACGAAGGGGCTCTCGTGATCGGTGTAGGCGGTGTAGGGCAGCAGTAGCGCAAGCAGGACGACTGACCCGACGTAGAAAACCGCGATGCGGAACACCACTGAGTTGATGGCGCGCGGCATGATCTTCTCCGGTTCGGCCGTCTCCCCCGCAGCAGTGCCGACCAGTTCGACGGCGGCATAGGCGAACACCACTCCCGATGTGACGAGCACCAACGGCAGTAGGCCGGTGGGCAGGAATCCGCGGTGAGCGGTCCACAAACCGATTCCGGACTGCAGACCGTCGACCGGTATGCGGCCGGCCAGGAAAACGGTCCCGACGACCAGGAACGTCACCAGCGCCAACACCTTCACCAGTGCCGCCCAAAACTCGAGCTCCCCGAAGGCTTTGACCGAGATCATGTTCACCGCGACCACCGCGATCAGAGCGATCAACGCGATCGTCCACTGCGGAACGGGCTGGAACGCCTTCCAGTAGTGGAAGTACTTGGCGATCGCAGTGCTATCCACGATCCCGGTCATCGCCCAGTTGAGGAAATACATCCAGCCGGCGACGAAGGCTGCTTTCTCGCCGAAGAATTCACGCGCGTATGAGACGAACGAACCGGACGACGGACGGTGTAGCACCAATTCGCCGAGCGCGCGCAAGATGAGGAAGACGAAAGCGCCGCACACCCCGTAGACCAGGAACAGCCCCGGTCCGGCCGACGCCAGCCGTCCGCCGGCACCAAGGAACAGTCCGGTCCCGATGGCGCCGCCGATCGCGATCATCTGCAGCTGCCGGCGCCCCAGGTCGTGGTGGTAGCCGGTGTCTTCGCGAGTCAGCGAGGCAGCGTCCCTGGCGGGTCGAGGTGCGCGGGGCGGCGATGGCATGGAGTTCCTAGTGTCGTGGCCGACGCAGCGCTGCGCGGGCACACCCGAAGATTGGTTGTGAGGCTATAGCACCTCCTCATCCGAGCGCTGCACAACTCAACCGTCGCAGCTATCCGCTGCTAGATTCAGCGAGGACCTGCATCGGGTGAAAGGGGCCGTCATGGCGAACTCCAGCCAACTGCTGTTCAATCCGGGTGTCTACGACGCGCGGCAGTTCGATCCGCAGACGCGGCGGCAACTTCGGGCGGTGATCGACTGGTTCGAGGCGCGCGGGAAAGCGAAATTGCTGCAGGACGATCTCGACGCGGTGTGGGTAGCGGACTTCCTCGATTTCATCAAACGTGAGCGGATCTTCGCCACGTTCCTCACGCCGGCCGAGTATGGCGACGGAGATCCGAACAAGCGTTGGGACACCTCGCGTAACGCGGCGCTGAGCGAGATCTTCGGTTTCTACGGGTTGGCGTACTGGTACGCCGAACAGGTCACCATCCTTGGTCTCGGCCCGATCTGGCAAAGCGACAACAGCCAGGCCAAGCAGCGCGCGGCTGCGCAACTCGAGGCCGGCGGCGTGATGGCGTTCGGACTGTCCGAGCGCGAGCACGGTGCAGACATCTACAACACCGACATGGTCCTGACGCCGGTCAACGACGAGGGCCACGAGCAGGACGTCGTCTTTCGTGCATCGGGGGAGAAGTACTACATCGGCAACGGCAATGTCGCCGGTATGGTCTCGGTGTTCGCCCGCCGAGCCGACGTCGAGGGCGCCGAGGGTTATGTCTGGTTCGTCGCCGACAGCGGTCACGAAACTTACGAACTGATCGGCAATGTCGTGCACGGTCAGATGTATGTGAGCAACTTCCGGCTCAGCGATTACCCGGTGCGCGAAGAAGACATCTTGTGCACTGGGCCGGAGGCTTTTTCGGTTGCCCTCAACACCGTCAACGTCGGCAAATTCAACCTGTGCACCGCCTCGATCGGGATGTGTGAGCACGCGTTTTACGAGGCGATCACGCATGCCAACAATCGCATCCTGTACGGCAATCCGGTCACCGAGTTTCCGCACGTACGGGCGAGCTTTGTCGACGCCTACGCCCGATTGATCGCGATGAAGCTGTTCAGTGACCGTGCGATCGACTACTTCCGAAGCGCCAGCCGAGACGACCGCCGCTACCTGCTCTTCAACCCGGTGACCAAGTCCAAAGTGACCTCCGAAGGTGAAACGGTGGTCACCCTCCTGCAAGACGTCCTCGCCGCCAAAAGCTTCGAAAAGAACACCTACTTCGCCGAGGTCGCACGGCTGATCGGCTGCCTGCCGCGACTGGAGGGCACCGTGCACGTCAACGTCGCGCAGATCCTGAAGTTCATGCCGAACTATCTGCTCAACCCCGCTGACTTTCCCGAGATCGGCACCCGCCACGACCCCGCGGACGACGTCTTTTTCTGGCACCAGGGTCCAGCGCGAGGCGCAGCCAAAGTCCAGTTCGCGGATTGGACCGCCGTCTACGAGAAATCGCTGGACCTCGCCAACGTCGCCCGGTTCTACGAGCAGGCCGAGGCGCTGAAGGAGCTGATGATCACGGCTGCGCCCGACGCCGATCAGCAGCGTGATCTCGACTTCATCCTGGTGGTCGGTCATCTGTTCACGCTCGTTGTGTACGGCCAGCTGATACTCGAGCAAGCAACGCTGCTCGACCTGGATCGCGATCTGGTGGACCAGATCTTCGACTTTCAGATCCGCGACTTCTCCGCACACGCCGTTGCTTTGCACGGCAAGCCCAGTTCAACCTCAGCGCAGCAGAAGTGGGCCCTGTCGGCGGTGCGAAAGCCGGTCGCGGATGCCGACCGCTTCAACCGCATCTGGGAGCAGGTGCGGGCGTACGACGGCGCCTACGCGATGCGCTCCTGATCGACTTACAGCTTGCGGTCGGCTGAGGCGCGTCCCGGGGAACAAACACGCCGCCTCCACCGTTGAGTCGATCGACAACTTGAGTGAACCAAGCTCAACCCTGAGTTGACAGCACCACGTGCGCACAGGCAGTCTTGAGCGGGGTGCACTCAGCATAGTGCAATAACCAGCTCGACTATTCAGGAGGAATCACCATGGCTCGTGCGGTCGGAATCGACCTCGGGACCACCAACTCCGTCGTATCGGTCCTGGAGGGCGGTGACCCCGTCGTCGTCGCCAACTCCGAGGGATCCCGCACGACCCCGTCCGTCGTCGCGTTCGCGCGCAACGGCGAGGTGTTGGTGGGTCAACCTGCCAAGAACCAGGCGGTGACCAACGTTGACCGCACCATCCGGTCGGTCAAGCGGCACATCGGTACGGACTGGTCCATTGAGATCGACGGCAAGAAGTACACCGCTCAGGAGATCAGCGCTCGCGTTCTGCAGAAGCTGAAGCGTGACGCCGAGGCTTACCTGGGCGAAGACATCACCGACGCGGTCATCACCGTGCCCGCCTACTTCAACGACGCTCAGCGTCAGGCGACCAAGGAAGCCGGCCAGATCGCCGGTCTCAACGTGTTGCGCATCGTCAACGAGCCGACCGCGGCTGCGTTGGCTTACGGGCTCGACAAGGGCGAGACCGAGCAAACCATCCTCGTCTTCGACCTCGGCGGCGGCACGTTCGACGTTTCGCTGCTGGAGATCGGTGAGGGTGTCGTCGAGGTCCGCGCGACGTCCGGTGACAACCACCTCGGCGGTGATGACTGGGACCAGCGCGTCGTCGACTGGCTGGTCGAGAAGTTCCGGGGCACCAGCGGCATCGATCTGACCAAGGACAAGATGGCCATGCAGCGGCTGCGCGAGGCCGCGGAGAAGGCCAAGATCGAGCTGTCGAGCTCGCAGAGCACCTCGATCAACCTGCCCTACATCACCGTCGACGCGGACAAGAACCCGCTGTTCCTCGATGAGCAGCTCACTCGTGCGGAGTTCCAGCGCATCACCCAAGATCTGCTCGACCGCACGCGCAACCCGTTCCAGCAGGTGATCAAGGACGCCGGGATCTCGGTCTCCGAGATCGACCACGTGGTGTTGGTGGGCGGTTCGACCCGCATGCCCGCGGTGACCGATCTGGTCAAGGAGCTGACCGGCGGCAAGGAGCCCAACAAGGGCGTCAACCCGGACGAGGTCGTCGCGGTCGGTGCTGCGTTGCAGGCGGGTGTGCTCAAGGGTGAAGTCAAAGACGTTCTGCTGCTTGACGTCACACCGCTGAGCCTGGGTATCGAAACCAAGGGCGGCGTCATGACCAAGCTCATCGAGCGCAACACCACGATTCCGACCAAGCGGTCGGAGACCTTCACCACCGCCGACGACAACCAGCCGTCGGTGCAGATCCAGGTGTATCAGGGTGAGCGCGAAATCGCTTCGCACAACAAGCTGCTCGGCAGCTTCGAGCTGACCGGCATCCCGCCGGCGCCGCGAGGTGTCCCGCAGATCGAAGTGACGTTCGACATCGACGCCAACGGCATCGTCCACGTCACCGCCAAGGACAAGGGCACTGGCAAGGAAAACACCATCCGCATCCAGGAAGGCTCCGCCCTGTCCAAGGATGAGATCGACCGGATGATCAAGGACGCCGAGGCGCACGCCGACGAGGACCGCAAGCGTCGCGAGGAGGCCGACGTCCGCAACCAGGCCGAGACGCTGGTGTACCAGACGGAGAAGTTCGTCGCTGAACAGCGGAGCCCAGCGGCCGAGGGTGGGTCGAAGGTCCCTGAAGACACGCTGAACAAGGTGGACGCGGCAGTGGCCGAGGCCAAGAAGGCGTTGAGCGGCAACGACATCGGCGCGATCAAGTCGGCGATGGAGAAGCTGGGTCAGGAGTCGCAGGCGCTCGGGCAGGCGATCTACGAGGCGACGCAAGCCGCGCAGGGCACCGACGGCGCCGGAGGTCCGGTGCATGACGGGTCCGGCGGTGCTGACGACGTCGTGGACGCCGAGGTGGTCGACGATGACCGGGAGGCCCGGTGAGCGACGGCAATCCACACGAACAGGTGACCGTCACCGACAAGCGGCGGATCGACCCTGAGACCGGCGAAGTACGCCCCGCCCCTTCCGGGCCGGCCCCGAGCGGGCCGGCGCCGGGAGGCGGCGATACCCCGGCGGGTGCCGACAAAGTCGCCGAGCTGACCGCAGACCTGCAGCGGGTGCAGGCTGACTACGCCAACTACCGCAAGCGGGCGTTGCGCGAACAACAGGCCTCCGCTGAGCGGGCCAAAGCCAATGTGGTCACCCAACTGCTGGGTGTGCTCGACGATCTCGAGCGGGCCCGCAGCCACGGCGACTTGGACACCGGGCCGCTGCGGTCGGTCGCCGACAAGTTGAGCAGCGTGCTGAGCGGGTTGGGTTTGTCGGCCTTCGGCGCTGAAGGCGACGACTTCGACCCGTTGCTGCACGAGGCCGTGCAACACGAGGGCGATGGAGGCGCGGGTTCTCGGCCGGTGATCGGGACGGTCATGCGACAGGGTTACAGACTCGGGGAGCAGGTGCTGCGCCACGCCCTGGTAGGGGTGGTCGACACGGTCGACGAGCGCGATGCCGGCAACTCCGATAGCGCCGATAACGGCTCCGACCCGGCGGATCACACCGCACAATCAGAATCGACGCAAGATCAGCAAGAAGACAGCGCGCTCTGACGCAACGCAACCTCGAAGGTGGAAGGGGGTGACGCGACATGGCCCAGCGCGAATGGGTCGAGAAGGACTTTTATAAGGAACTGGGCGTCTCCTCGGACGCCAGCGCTAAGGACATAAAGACGGCTTACCGCAAGTTGGCCGCCGACCTACATCCGGACAAGAACCCGGCCGGTGCCGATCGGTTCAAGGCTGTCTCCGAGGCGTACAGCGTGTTGTCTGACGATGCCAAGCGCAAGGAGTACGACGAAACACGTCGGCTGTTTGCCGGCGGCGGCGGGTTCGGCCGCCGGTTCAACGGCGGCGGCCGGTTCGGCGGCTTCGATGTCGGCGGTGACGGCGCCGATTTCAATTTGAGCGACCTGTTCGACGCCGCCGGGCAAAGCGGCGGCAGCAACATCGGGGACCTGTTCGGCGGCTTGTTCGGCCGCGGCGGCGCGCCGCGGCCCAGCCGACCGCGTCGCGGCAACGACCTGGAGACCGAAACCGGCCTGGACTTCGTCGAGGCCACCAAGGGCGTGGCAATGCCGCTGCGGCTGACCAGCCCGGCGCCGTGTACCAACTGTCATGGCAGCGGGGCGCGGCCCGGCACCAGCCCGAAAGTATGCCCGACATGCAACGGCTCCGGTGTGATCAGCCGCAACCAAGGTGCGTTCGGCTTCTCGGAACCCTGCACCGATTGCCGGGGCAGCGGGTCGATCATCGAGCATCCGTGTGAGGAGTGCCAGGGCACCGGCGTGACCACCCGCACCCGCACCATCAACGTGCGGATTCCGCCGGGGGTCGAAGACGGGCAGCGGATTCGGCTGCCCGGACAGGGCGAGGCCGGGTTGCGCGGTGCTCCCTCCGGCGACCTGTACGTGACGGTGCATGTCCGGCCGGACAAGGTGTTCGGTCGCGACGGCGACGACCTCACCGTGACCGTTCCGGTCAGCTTCACCGAACTAGCGCTCGGCACAACGCTTTCCGTGCCGACGCTGGACGGCAAGGTGGGTGTTCGGGTGCCCAAGGGCACCGCTGACGGACGTATCCTGAGAGTACGTGGCCGCGGTGTTCCCAAGCGCAACGGCGGAAACGGCGACCTGCTGGTCACCGTCAAAGTCGCGGTCCCGCCGAACGTGGAGGGTGCCGCTCAGGAGGCACTGGAAAGCTACGCTGCCGCCGAGCGCGCCAGCGGGTTCGACCCGCGAGCCGGATGGGCAGGTAACCGCTGATGGCCAAGCGCCCGAACGAAAAGGACGCTCGCACTTTTCTGATCTCCGTGGCCGCCGAGCTGGCCGGAATGCACGCACAAACGTTGCGTACCTACGACCGGCTCGGACTGGTCAGCCCTCGCCGCAGTTCCGGCGGTGGTCGGCGGTATTCAGAGCGTGATGTCGATCTGCTGCGCGAGGTGCAGCGGCTCTCGCAGAACGAGGGCGTCAACCTGGCTGGCATCAAACGCATCATCGAACTGACCAATCAGGTGGAGGCGCTGCAGTCACGCCTCAAAGAGATGGCTGACGAGATCGACATCCTGCGGGCCAATCAGCGACGCGACCTGGCCGTCGTACCGAAAAGTACGGCCGTCGTGGTGTGGCAGCCGCGCAGACACCACCAGCAGTAGCTGCCGCTCGGGGGATTGATGCCCGGTTGGGGTGACAACGCGAGCCGCCAGGCGCTGGCCGACCTGGACGAGCTCTACGACGCAGCAAGCGATTTCGCCGTTCGTCGGCTCTCGTTGGCCGGCAGCTTTCAGCCTTTCGCATTCGCAGTGGCCGCCGACGGGCATGTGCATCCAGTCCAGCCCAGCGATCCGAGCGGATCAACTTCGGAGGTCTCTGAACAGCTCGCCACGCTGTGGCGAGCTTTGGCCGAGTCGAAGGACACCCTGCGGGCCGTGGCAGTGGCAGTGAATGTGACGCTGCCCGAAGAGAACAGGGACGGTCTGCAACTGACTGTTGAACATCAGGAAGGCATAGCGATCGGACTCGTCGCCCGTTACACCATCGGCACCAACCGCATCGCCGTGCTGGAAGCACCGTCGGCGTACGAGGAAGACCCTCAGATCTGGACCGTGTGACACCTAGACGTGGATCGAGAAGACCGCGACGGCCGGCTCACCCGGCTGCGCTGACCGGTAACCGCCGCGGCGCAGGGCATCGGTGGGTGCTGCCATCGGCTCGAAACATACGATGTCTTCCGCCGACGGTGCAAAGATCTGCACCGCGGGATATCCCTGCTCGAAGTGCACTTCGATACGGCGCTGGCCACCGGACACTGCGAACATCGAGCCTTCGGCGACTTGGTCAAAGCCGTCGTCAAATTCATTGTCGCCCAACGACTCGTGGATGGGCGCCTGCTCGGAACTCGCGCCCGTCGGCAAGCCCTGCTCGTCGAGAACCAAGTGCCGCAACGGCGGCGTCTCGATGACCCATTCGCTCCGAGGCGCTTCCGGCAACTGCAGGTAGGGATGAAAGCCGTAACACAACGGCACCGCGGTGTCCCCTACCGCCGACACCGTGGTACGAACGGTCAACGTCCGGTCGGCAAGGGTCACCCGTACCGCCACCATGTGCGGGAACGGAAAGCTGGCCAGCAGCGCCGGGTCGGCGGCGAAATTCAATTCGGCGGTCAGTTCGTCGGCTGACTCGGTTATTACCTGCCAGCCGCCGTAACCGGCCAGCAATCCGTGAATGGGCAACCCGTTCGGGTCGAACCGCACCCCAGGGGCGTCGGGCTGCAAAGTCACATCGTGGCCTTCGACGCGGTAGCTGCGGTCGCTCAGCCGATTCGCCCACGGATACAGGATGGGAATGCCCATGGTTTTGCCGGCTTCGACGTAGGCGTCCAGCCCGCGGCGCTGACCAAGCAGCTGGACGTCTGAATCAGTCAACGAAATACCGATCATCCCCGCGGCGGGAACGTATTGCGCCACCACCGGGGACGACGGGTCGCGCAGTGTGACGACGTGCACGTCGCTCAGCCTAGCGGTGCAGTGGGTCGTGCTGAATGTGCTCTGCCGGCGCCCCTCTGGCCATCAGCGCAGCCTTGGTGGCCCGGACCATCTCCGGGCCACCGCAGACCAGGATCTGCCGGTCCCCCCAACCACCGTATTTCGTCACCACCTCGGGCAGTCGGCCGGTCTGACGCACATGCAGGCCGCGCGGCGGCGTGACGTCGGGGTAGTCGGCAGCCCAAGCGGGGTCGCCGGTGTACTCCGAAACCGGAGAAACAGACAGCCACGGATTCTGCGTCGCCAACTGCCACAGCGTGCGCAGGTCGTAAAGCTCACAGGGGTAGCGGCCGCCGAAAAACAGGTGTACGCGCGGGTTCTCACCCCACTGGGCGAGATCCATGATGATCGAGCGCAGCGGCGCCAGGCCGGTGCTGCCCGCCACCATCAACACATCGCCACCGTCGCGGTTCACGTGCAAGGCACCGTGTGGGCTGGACAGCCGCCACCGGTCGCCGGGCTGCGTCTCACCGACGACGGCGCTGCTGACCAAACCACCCGGAACTGCTCGGATATGGAATTCGATCGCGCCGCCGGGGTCGCGCGGAATTGCCGGAGAGAGGTACCGCCAGCGGCGTGGGCACTGCGGGACCGCGACGTTGACGTACTGCCCAGGGTGATAGGGCAGCGGACGGTCCAGCTGCAACCGCACCACCGCCAGGTCACGCGAGGTCCGCAGGTGTTCGATGACCGTCCCGTCCCACCAGGCCGGCCCGTCCTCGACGGCGGCGGCGCCGCTCATGACGCCGGTGATCAGGTTGAGCGACTGCCGCGCGGCCGCATTGACGGAGTCGGTCCAGCGGTAGCCCAAGTGGCTGCGCAGCGTGGTGTAGAGCGCTTGGCGCAACGTCTCATAGTGGGCGGGCAACACACCGTACTTGCGGTGGTCGCGACCGAGCTGTGCCAGAAACGCCACCGGTGCTTCCGCGCGCTGCGCGATCAGTTCGCCGTAAACCCAGTACAGCGCTTGGGCGAATGCGGCGCGCTGACCTTCCATATCGGGCGGGAAGAGGTCGCGCGTTGAGACGTCGAGGTCAAACCAGCGGGCGTAGAACTCGCGGATCAAGCCGTTGGCGTCCGACGGGTGCACGGCACTTTGCAGCACGCGCAGCGCATCGGAGTTCTCTAAGCCCACGTCAGACGATTTTAGGTTGGCGCAAGCAAAGCGTGAATTCCGTGGTACAGCACCAGCAGACCGATCAGCACCAGGACGGCTGCCACCAAAGCGGCGTTGTGCTGATCCATCCAGTTCTTCAGCCGGGTGAGCGGTTCGTCGAGACGGTCGCCGGCACCGACGTAAGCAACGATCGGGATAGCCACCGAGGATGCCGCGGTGACGACGAAGATCACCGCCGCCGTCCAGGAGCCGGTGATGCCCAGCTCCGGGCCGCCGATGGTCAGGCCGGCCGCTGCGCTGGCCAACAACACCTCCGGGCGGACGACGGCCAGTAAAGCGCCGAACAGCGCTGCGCGTGCCGGTGTCACGTTCTCCAGTGAGCGCATCCAGCCGGGCATCTCGCCGTGGCTGCGGCGGGTCGCCCATCGGTAGATGCCGAATGCGACCAGCGCCGCACCCAGCCCGACGCGCGCCCACGACGCCCACGTCGGCGGTGATCTATGCAGGAAAGCTACGCCCGATGCCGCGACGAAGATCGCCGTCGTAGCGGCCAGGCTGGCCAACCAGCCGGTCAGAAAAGCAACGCCGCTCGGCCGCGGCTTGGGTGCATGCAGCACCAGCACTGCCGGAATGATCGACAGCGGCGACAGCGCGATCACAAGCGCGAGGGGGATGAGTCGGCTCAGTGCCGAACCGAGACTGGTCACCACGCGAGAACCGTAGCCGACAGGTGTCGCCGGCATGCGACTGTGCGAGCTCATACGCCGCCCGTGGCGTGTCGCGGACGAAACCGCACAGTGGAGGGCGTCGCCGCGGGACACCGCCCGCGGGACACCGCCCGCGGGACACCGCCGGCGGGAGACCGCTTTCCCACTCAGCCTTTGCGGCGCAACGTCCAAGCCGGCACCCAGTGGGTGACGTCCTTGCGTTTGGATCCGTACTCCACGGAATAGGTCACCAGCCCCCACCAGTCGCCCTGCTCGCAGATGCCCCAGCAGGACAAGCGCCCTTCGACGACTTTGTGCAGCTGCAGACCTCGGGGGTGATAGCGACCGGAACGGTGCGGCTCCCGTGGGAACAGGACGGTCAGGTCGATGAGCACCGTGATCGGCGGGTGCACCGCGCGAAATGGGTCCGGCAGCGGATGCCCGTTGTATCCGATGGAAGCAAGGCGACCCATCGCTCGATCATACGTTCGAATCGACGCTTTCCCCGGCCATGTGAATGCCTCGGCCGGAATCCATTTACTTGAGCGGAACACACTCAACCTTGACGACGTTGAATATCGCGACAAGCATTTTTACTAACCCCTTCGGATTCAGATGGAGGCCGGTGTGGATTCGTTCAACCCGACAACCAAAACCCAGGCGGCGCTGACCTCGGCGCTGCAGGCGGCTTCTGCCGCCGGCAATCCCGAGATCCGGCCCGCTCACCTGCTGCTCGCCCTGTTGACCCAGAACGACGGGATCGCCGCGCCGTTGCTGGAGGCAGTCGGCGTCGCACCCGCCACGGTTCGCGCCGAAGCTCAGCGCCTGCTGGACCGGCTGCCGCAAACCAGCGGCGCCAGCTCGCAACCGCAGCTGTCTCGGGAGTCGTTGGCCGCGATCACCGCCGCTCAGCAGTTGGCCACCGAAATGGACGACGAGTACGTGTCCACCGAGCACCTGATGGTCGGTTTAGCCACCGGTGACTCCGAGGTCGCCAAACTGCTCACCGGGCACGGCGCGTCGCCGCAAGCGCTGCGCGAGGCGTTCGTCAAGGTCCGCGGCAGCGCCCGGGTCACCAGCCCGGAGCCGGAAGCCACGTACCAGGCGCTGGAAAAGTACTCCACCGACCTGACCGACCGCGCTCGCGAGGGCAAACTCGACCCGGTCATCGGCCGCGACAACGAGATTCGCCGGGTGGTGCAGGTGCTGTCCCGTCGTACCAAGAACAACCCGGTGCTCATCGGTGAGCCCGGCGTCGGTAAAACCGCGATCGTCGAAGGTCTGGCGCAGCGCATCGTAGCCGGCGACGTGCCCGAAAGCCTGCGTGACAAGACCGTCGTGTCGCTGGACCTGGGTTCGATGGTGGCCGGCTCGAAGTATCGCGGTGAGTTCGAGGAGCGGCTCAAGGCCGTGCTCGACGACATCAAGAACTCCGCCGGGCAGATCATCACCTTCATCGACGAGCTGCACACCATAGTCGGGGCCGGGGCGACCGGCGAGTCGGCGATGGACGCCGGCAACATGATCAAGCCGATGCTGGCCCGTGGCGAGCTGCGGTTGGTTGGCGCCACCACGCTCGACGAGTACCGCAAACACATCGAAAAGGACGCCGCCCTGGAGCGGCGTTTCCAGCAGGTGTTCGTCGGAGAGCCGTCGGTCGAGGACACCGTCGGCATCCTGCGCGGGTTGAAGGAGCGCTACGAGGTGCACCACGGTGTGCGCATCACCGACTCGGCCCTGGTGGCCGCGTCCACGCTGTCCGACCGCTACATCACCGCGCGATTTTTACCGGACAAGGCGATTGACCTGGTCGACGAGGCGGCCTCGCGGCTGCGGATGGAGATCGACTCGCGTCCGGTGGAAATCGACGAGGTGGAACGGCTGGTGCGCCGGCTGGAGATCGAAGAGATGGCGCTGGCCAAAGAGGAAGACGAGGCGTCCAAGGAGCGACTGGAGAAGCTCCGCGCCGAGCTGGCCGACCACAAAGAGAAACTGGCCGAGCTGACCACCCGGTGGCAGAACGAGAAGAACGTCATCGACGTCGTCCGCGAACTCAAAGAGCAGCTCGAGACGCTGCGCGGGGAGTCCGAGCGGGCCGAACGGGACGGCGACCTGGCCAAAGCGGCTGAGCTGCGTTACGGGCGCATCCCGGAGGTGGAGAAGAAGCTGGACGCCGCGGTGCCGCAGGCCCAGGCCCGTGAAGCGGTCATGCTCAAAGAAGAGGTCGGCCCGGACGACATCGCCGACGTGGTGTCGGCGTGGACCGGGATTCCGGCCGGGCGGCTGCTGGAAGGTGAAACCGCCAAGCTGCTGCGGATGGAGGACGAACTCGGCAAGCGCGTCGTGGGTCAGCGCAAAGCCGTGCAGGCCGTCAGCGATGCGGTGCGCCGCACCCGGGCTGGCGTCGCCGACCCGAACCGGCCGACCGGATCGTTCCTGTTCCTTGGGCCGACCGGGGTCGGCAAGACCGAGCTGGCTAAAGCGCTGGCCGACTTCCTGTTCGACGACGAGCGTGCGATGGTCCGCATCGACATGAGCGAGTACGGCGAGAAGCACTCGGTGGCCCGCTTGGTAGGCGCGCCGCCCGGCTACGTCGGCTACGACCAGGGCGGTCAGCTGACCGAGGCGGTGCGCCGTCGGCCGTACACCGTGGTGCTCTTCGACGAGATCGAAAAGGCCCACCCGGACGTATTCGACGTGCTGCTGCAGGTCCTCGACGAGGGCCGGCTCACCGACGGGCAGGGCCGGACGGTCGACTTCCGCAACACCATCCTGATCCTGACGTCCAACCTCGGGTCGGGCGGTAACGAGGAGCAGGTGATGGCCGCGGTGCGCTCGGCGTTCAAACCCGAGTTCATCAACCGCCTTGACGACGTGCTCATCTTCGACGGGCTCAACCCCGAAGAGCTGGTGCAGATCGTCGACATCCAGCTCGCGCAGCTGGACAAGCGGCTCGCGCAACGGCGGCTGCAGCTGGCAGTGTCGCTGCCGGCCAAGCGCTGGCTGGCCCAACGCGGATTCGACCCGGTCTACGGGGCGCGGCCACTGCGGCGGTTGGTGCAGCAGGCCATCGGCGATCAGCTCGCGAAGATGCTGCTGGCCGGCGACGCCCACGACGGTGACACCATCCCGGTCAACGTCTCGCCCGACGGCGATTCGCTCATCCTGGGCTGATGCGCTTGGTGACCGTGTTGTGACCCGCTTACGTTCTTGGTTCTGGGCTAGCAGCGGCTAGGCTACGTGCGATGGTTCCGCTCTGGTTCACGCTTTCGGCGCTGTGCTTCGTCGGCGCCGGGGTGCTGCTGTACGTCGACTTGGATCGGCGTCGCGGGCGGGGCCGGCGGCGCAGGTCGTGGGCGCGGTCGCACGGCTTCGACTACGAGCCGGAGAACACCGAAATCCTGCAGCGCTGGAAGCGTGGGGTGATGTCGACCGTCGGCGAAATCCCGGCCCGCAACGTCGTGCTGGGCCAAATCCGCGGCGAGGCGGTGTTCATCTTCGACCTCGAAGAAGTCGCCACCGTAATCGCCCTGCACCGCAAGGTGGGCACCAACGTCGTCATCGACCTGCGGCTCAAAGGCTTGAAAGAACCGCGCGAAAGCGACATCTGGCTGCTGGGGGCGATCGGGCCGCGGATGGTCTACTCGACCAATCTCGACGCTGCGCGGCGGGCCTGCGACCGGCGCATGGTGACCTTCGCGCATACCGCGCCGGACTGCGCGGAGATCATGTGGAACGAGCAGAACTGGACGCTGGTAAGCATGCCGATCACCAGCAACCGCGCCGAATGGGACGAGGGATTGCGCACGGTGCGGCAGTTCAACGACCTGCTGCGGGTGCTGCCGCCGCTGCCGCAACCCGCCCCGGCACCGGGTGGGCGCCGTAACGCCGCACCCAGCCGTCCCCTGGCGCCGGCCGGTCACAGCGACACGCCGAGCCGACCTGGCCAGACCGATCCATCGGGCCGGCAGGACACGGCCCGGCTCAGTTCGGAGGAGCCCCGCCGCGAGGAGGGCGAATCCGGGCCCGGGTCCGCACAGCGCCCGTCGCCGCCGCCGCCGCGCAACGGCCGGCAGGCCCCGCATTACCAGCGCTGATGCCGGACGCTGCCGCGCCTGACCTGATTTCATCCGATCGCCAAGAGCTGGCTGATCTGGTACGTCGTCTCTCGGTGATGCGGGGGCAGTTCACCTTGTCGTCGGGCAAGCAGGCCGACTACTACGTCGACCTGCGGCGCGCCACGCTGCATCACCGGGCCGGGGCGCTGATCGGCCGGCTGATGCGCCAACTCACCGATGACTGGGAATATGCCGCGGTCGGCGGTCTGACTTTGGGCGCCGATCCCGTCGCGACCGCCGTGATGCACGCACCTGGCCGTCCGATCGACGCGTTCGTGGTCCGCAAATCGGTGAAAGCGCATGGTATGCAACGTCTGATCGAAGGTGCCGACGTCACCGGGCGGCGCGTGCTCATCGTCGAGGACACCAGCACGACGGGCGCTTCGGCGCTGACCGCGGTACACGCCGTCCACAACGCCGGCGGCGAGGTGGTCGGTGTGGCAACAGTGGTGGACCGCGCTACCGGCGCTGCCGAGGTGATCCAAGCCGAAGGCTTGCGGTATCGCAGCCTGCTGAGTCTGGCGGATCTGGGCCTGGACTAGGCGGCAGATGAGCGACGCGGGGCCCACCGAGTGGGGCATAACTGTCGGCGGCGCCGGACCCTGGCAAGGGCAGTGGCCGAGCGACCCGCGTTTCGACCCGGTGCTGCTGCGCGACGGAGACACCCGCAACGTCGTCGACGCCTACCGATACTGGACGCGCGAGGCCATCGTCGCCGACATCGACCAGCGCAGACACCCGCTCCATATCGCCATCGAGAACTTCGGTCACGACGCCAACATCGGCGGGGTGGTGCGCACCGCCAACGCTTTCGCGGTCGACACTGTGCACATCGTCGGGCGACGGCGCTGGAATCGCCGCGGCGCCATGGTCACTGACCGCTATCAGCGGTTGCGCCACCACGACAGCTCTGCAGAGCTCATGCAGTTCGCCGCCGACGCGGGTCTGACGGTGGTCGCCGTCGACATCGTGCCCGGTGCGGCGCGGCTCGAGCAAACCACAATGCCGCGCAACTGCCTGCTGGTGTTCGGCCAGGAAGGACCCGGCATCACCGACGACACCAGGGCGGGTGCCGCACTCACCGTCTCGATCGCCCAGTTCGGCTCGACGCGCAGCATCAATGTCGCGGTGGCGGCCGGCATCGCGATGCATACCTGGATCAGCCAGCATGGGGACCTGACGCAGGCCTGGTAGGGCCATCCAATGGCTGGCCGCGGTGTCAACTGTGGACAGTGATCGCGGCCGCCCGTGCCGCCACTTCGTAGAGCGTGACGTAGTCCGACTTGCGGTACCCGTGGCCGATGGCGGTCTGGACGAGTTGGTAGGTGGTCGCTGCCACCGGCATCGGCACCTCCAGGGCCCGCGCTGCGGCGAGCCCGAGGTCGAAGTCCTTGCGCAGGTTCTCGGTGGTGAAGGTCGGCTCGTACTTTCGATCGCGGATCGCTTGCCCCTCGGCTGCGACGAATGCCGAACCTAGCACCGAGCCGTTGATGAAATCCAGGAAGGCCGCAGGGACGACGCCGCCTTTTTCGGCCAGCGTCGTTGCTTCGGCCAACGCCTCGGTGATCATGTCCGCGAGCAGGTTGTGGGCGAGCTTCACTAGCCGCGCCTCCTCACCGGCGCCGGCGTAGGTCACGTTGGGCGCGATGTGCTGCAGGTACGGGTGGACGGTGTCATAACCCCGCACCACTACCGAAACCCCACCACCGGGACGGTTCGCGTGCTGTCCGTCGTTGTGCATGATCTTCGAGGCTTTGGCTCGCGGGCGTAGCGTTCGCGCATATCCAGGGCCTCGGCATTCCTCGGCGCTGCGCTGAGGCAGGATCTGCAGGCATGGATCAGCTTTGGGCGAACCGGGCGGCCAGCGCTGAAGCTGCCGTCTCGGCGCGGCACTTGAGGCGGTTGTGGGCGCTGCCGGCCACTCAACTCGGGGTGGTGGCCTGGCCGGCGTCTCGCCGCGACCGGTTGTTCGGCAGCTGGAATTACTGGTGGCAGGCGCACCTGCTGGACTGCCTGGTCGATGCGCAGGTACGTGATCCGAAGCCGGAGCGGCACAACCGGATTCGTCGCCAGATCCGCTCTCACCGACTGCGCAACCTCGGCGCCTGGGTGAACAACTACTACGACGACATGGCGTGGCTGGCGCTGGCGTTGGAGCGGGCGGCACGGCTGGCCGGGGTTGAACACCGCCGCGCGCTGGACAAGCTGAGTCAGCAGTTCCTGACCGCCTGGGTGCCCGAAGACGGCGGCGGCATTCCGTGGCGCAAACAAGACCAGTTCTTCAACGCCGCCGCCAACGGCCCGGCGGGAATCTTCCTGGCCCGCTACGGTGACCGGCTAAAGCGGGCCCAGCAGATGGCCGACTGGATCGACGCGACGCTCATCGACCCGGAAACCCACCTGGTGTTCGACGGCATCAAAGCCGGATCACTGGTGCGTGCGCAGTACACCTACTGTCAAGGGGTGGTGCTGGGCCTGGAAACGGAATTGGCCGCCCGCACGGGCGATCCCCGGCATGCACCTCGGGTGCATCGGCTGGTCGCCGCCATCAAGGAGCACATGACCACCGCCAGGGTCCTCAAAGGAACCGGCGGCGGCGACGGTGGCTTGTTCGGCGGGGTGACCGCGCGTTACCTCGCGCTGGTCGCCACCACGCTGCCCGGTGACGGCACCGCCGACGTAACCGCCCGCGACACCGCCCGGGCCCTGCTGCTCGCATCGGCCCACTCGGCGTGGGACTACCGGCAGACCGTGGACGGCCTGCCGTTGTTCGGGCCGTCGTGGGACCGGGACGCCGAAGTGCCGACCGCTGCCGGGGAGGAAGCGGAGTTCACCGGGGGTGCGGTGGCCAGCTCCGCGGTCCCCGAACGTGACCTGTCGGTGCAGCTTTCCGGTTGGATGCTGATGGAGGCGGCGCACGCCGCGGTCGCGGCGGACGACGGTGCGTCGGACGAGGGAAGGAACCCGCAGTGAGCAAAGTGCGCACCGACGCCGCGTCCGCGCTGAGCGGTCTGCTGCGTGACGGCATCACCATTGCCGCCGGTGGTTTCGGGCTGTGCGGCATCCCGGAAAACCTCATCCAGGCGCTGGTCGACAGCGGCGTC
Organism: uncultured Actinomycetota bacterium; assembly: GCA_963818785.1. Classification (GTDB taxonomy): domain Bacteria; phylum Actinomycetota; class Actinomycetes; order Mycobacteriales; family Mycobacteriaceae; genus Mycobacterium. The sequence goes on from CAWFTT010000013.1 coordinate 40,306, forward strand.
AAGGACCTCACGATCGTCGGCAACAACGCCGGCGTGGACGATTTCGGCATGGGCCTGCTGCTCAAAGGCCGGCAGGTGAAAAAGGTTGTCGCGTCCTACGTCGGGGAGAACAAAGAATTCGAGCGCCAGGTGCTGGCCGGCGAACTGGAACTCACCCTCACTCCGCAGGGCACACTGGCCGAAAAGCTGCGAGCCGGCGGGGCCGGCATACCCGGCTTCTATACCCGCACGGCGTACGGCACCGAACTCGCCGAAGGCAAAGACATCAGGGTCTTCGATGGCATCGAGTACGTGCTGGAAGAAGGCATCCGCGCCGACGTGTCGATCGTCAAAGCATGGAAGGGCGACAAGGCGGGCAACCTCGTGTACCGCAAGACGGCCCGCAACTTCAACCCGATGATCGCCAGCTGCGGCGCCGTGACGGTGGCCGAAGTCGAAGATCTGGTCGAGCTCGGCGAGCTGGATCCCGACCTGATTCACACCCCGGGCATCTATGTCGACCGCATCATCGAAGGCCCCGGGTACGAGAAGCGCATCGAATTCCGCACCGTCAGCGACGGCCAGGCAACGGTGAAAAGCAGCAGCTCCATTCGCGAGCGGATGGCGCAGCGCGCCGCCCGGGAATTACGCGACGGCTACTACGTCAACCTGGGCATCGGCATCCCGACTCTGGTGGCCAACTTCATTCCCGACGACATCAACGTGACGCTGCAATCGGAGAACGGCCTGCTCGGGATCGGCGCCTATCCCGGCGAGGACGCCGTAGACGCCGACCTGATCAACGCCGGCAAGCAGACCATCACCACGATCCCCGGCTCGAGCTTCTTCAGCAGCGCCGACTCGTTCGCCATGATCCGCGGCGGCCACGTCGACTTGTCCATCCTGGGCGGCCTGGAGGTGGCCGAAAACGGCGACCTGGCCAACTGGATGGTGCCGGGCAAGATGGTCAAGGGCCCCGGCGGGGCGATGGATTTGGTCTCCGGCGTGAAACGCGTGATCGTGGTGATGGATCACACCGCCCGGGACGGCAGCCCGAAAATCCTGAAGCAATGCACACTGCCGATCACCGGCAAGGGCGTGGTCGACATGATCGTCACCGACCTGTGCGTCTTCGACGTGGACCCGGACCGCGGCCTGACGCTCACCGAACTTCATCCCGGCGTAACCGTCGAGGAGGTACGCGCCAAGACGGGCTGCGACTTCACAGTCACCGTTTAGCGGCGATCGCGAGCGCGGCTAGAAGCCGGGCGAAGCGGGTCGCCGCCATCGGAGCAGCGTTATTCGGCGGTGGTCAGCTGCTTCTCATCGTCCCGGGCTGCGCGCCGGCGGCTCAGATAGGCCCGGCTCGAAGCGACCAGTGCCGGGAGCAGCGACACGAACAAAATGACCAGCACAATCTTTTCCAGGTTCTGGTGAATGAACGGCACATTGCCCAGGAAATAGCCGGCGACCGTCACGCCGCCGCCCCACAGCACGCCGCCGACGATGTCGAACGCCAGGTACACCGGATAGCGCATGTAAGACACCCCGGCGACCACCGGCGTGAAGGTGCGCACGAACGGCATGAACCGAGCCAGGATGATGGCCGCAGGCCCGTACTTCTCGAAGAATGCGTGGGACTCGGTTACGTGATGCTGCTTGAAAAAGCGCGAATCTTCCTTCTTGAACAGCGCCGGCCCGATCCGCCGGCCGATGAAATACCCGGTCTGGTCGCCGAGCACCGCGACCAGCGCCACCGACGGCGCCAGCACCCAGATGTCGAGGGTGCCATGAGCCGCCAACAACCCTCCGGTGAACAGCAGCGACTCGCCCGGCAGCAGCGGGAACAACAAGCCCGTCTCCACGAAGACGATGGCCAAGATCGTGGGCAGCACCGCCGAGGCGAACAGACCTCGCGGACCGATCCAGTACATCGGGTCGAGAATGTTGGGCAGGGCCACCAGGGTGCTCGGGGCGGTGCTCACGATGTCCCAACATACCGCCGCCGCCCGCCGATTCCGACCAGGCGGGTCCGGACAGCGCTGCCGGAAAACCCTGGTGTTGCGATACTGGACGCAACCCGCCGACCCCGAAGGAGGCGCCATGCCCATCGCTACGCCGGAGATCTACGCCGAGATGCTGGCACGTGCCAAGGACAACGGCTATGCGTTCCCGGCCATCAACTGCACCTCTTCGGAGACCATTAACGCCGCCCTCAAAGGTTTCGCCGACGCCGGCAGCGACGGCATCATCCAGTTCTCCACCGGAGGCGCGGAGTTCGGCTCCGGACTCGGAGTGAAGGAGATGGTGATCGGGGCGGTGGCGCTGGCCGAGTTCGCCCACGTCGTCGCCGCGAAGTACCCGGTCAACGTCGCGCTGCACACCGACCACTGTCCGAAGGACAAGCTGGACACCTACGTTCGGCCGTTGTTGGCGCTCTCTACCGAGCGAGTCGGTGCGGGTGGCAATCCGCTGTTCGGATCGCACATGTGGGACGGCTCGGCGGTGCCGATCGACGAAAACCTCGACATCGCCAAGGAGCTGCTCAAGCACGCCGCGGCCGCCAAGATCATCCTGGAGATTGAGATCGGCGTGGTCGGCGGCGAGGAGGACGGCGTGGCCCACGAAATCAACGACAAGCTGTACTCGACGCCCGAGGACTTCGACAAGACTCTCGACGCGCTAGGCACCGGTGAACACGGCGTCTATCTGCTCGCAGCGACGTTCGGCAACGTGCACGGCGTCTACAAGCCGGGCAACGTCAAGCTGCGTCCGGAGGTGTTGGCCGAGGGTCAGAAAGCGGCCGCGGCCAAGCTCGGCCTGCCGGAGGGTGCCAAGCCGTTCAACTTCGTCTTCCACGGCGGGTCGGGGTCGGAGAAATCGGAGATCGAAGAGGCGCTGCGCTACGGCGTGGTGAAGATGAACGTCGACACCGACGCTCAATACGCTTTCACCCGGCCGATCGCCGGCCACATGTTCACCAACTACGACGGCGTGCTCAAAGTGGACGGTGAGGTGGGCAGCAAGAAGCTGTATGACCCGCGCAGTTACCTGAAGAAGGCCGAAGCGCAGATGACCGAACGCGTCGTCGAGGCCTGCCGGGACTTGCACTGCGCCGGAAAGTCGCTGGCGTCCTGATCAGGCGATCAGCTGTTTGGCGACTGGCAGATCTTCCACTGGTCGTCGCGGAACTGCAGGTCGAAGCTGCGGGGCGACCGGGTCTGTGGCGCGTAGGCCATGAACGCGGTGACGTTGGCTTCGGCGTGTTCGCCGTTGACGACGACCTGGTCGATGCTGGCGACGACGGGATACTGTTTGGCGGCAGCCACGCGGTGATAGCTGTCGGCCCATTCCTGGTCGTCGTAAGAAACGTAGCTATCCCGGAAGCTCCCGCAGGTCAAGCTGCGCAGCGCCGCCAGGTCCCCGTTTTGCACCGCGATGTCGAAGCTCTGAATGGTGCTGCGCACCTGATCTTCCTGCGAGGCCTTGGACCTCGACTTGTGCGTCAGCAGCACGGTGCCCAGCACGGCGATCGCCGTCAGGGCCAGAATGATCAGGATCAACGCCAGTACCCAGCCCCAGCTGCGGTGACTCGTCGGCCGCAGCTTCGACCCCAGCCGCGGCGGAATCAGTTGCGGCGTAGCCGTTTTCGGTCCACTCGCCGGCTGCTCCGCACGGGGTTGGCCGGCTTGCGGACGGAACGCTTCGGTCGCCGGGTCCGCGGCGGTCTGAATGACTGCGGTCTCTTTCGCATCGAAGCCCGGGGCGGTGAAACGGCGTTGCCGCGGGTCGTGCACTGGGGGCGGGACTTCGTGCTCCGCCCGGTCCTCACCGGTCGAGATCACTTCGGTTGCCGAATCCGATTCCGTGCCCTGGACCTCAATGGGTTCGGCGCCGGAGTGAAGTGACTCGGTCGCGCTGTCTTCGACGAACGCGTCCGAGTCATTGGTGTCCGAAGTGTTGTCAGGGTCAGGCCCTGTTGGGTTCGACATTCGACCTGGTGTCCTCCCCGCTCGGCGGTGGTATTCCGAGCTTAAAGCGTGCTGACGGACACTTCAGCGATTGTCCGCCTGCGTGGCTTCACCGATTGTGGTGTCTCGTCTCCCCGGCGCCGACAAGACGACCCGGCACGGCACAATAACAACTATGACGCCGACGGGTGATCTCCTGGGGCCAGACCCCGTGCTGCTGCCCGGTGACCCCGACGCCGAGGCCGACCTGCTGGCCGGTGAGAATCCCGCGATCGTGGCCGGCGCGCATCCGGCGGCATCGGTGGCCTGGGCGACGCTGGCCGAAGAGGCGTTGGCCGACGATAAGGCCGTCACCGCTTACGCCTACGCCCGTACCGGTTATCACCGCGGACTGGATCAGCTGCGGCGTAACGGCTGGCGGGGTTTTGGTCCGGTGCCGTACTCGCATGAGCCCAACCGCGGTTTCCTGCGTTGCGTAGCGGCGCTGGCGCGCGCCGCCGACACGATCGGCGAGACCGACGAGCATGCACGCTGCCTGGACCTGCTCGACGACTGTGACTCCAGCGCCCGGGCCTCTTTGGGCCTGACCTGACGGGCCAGTCGTCGTCCCTACCAGCTGCCCGCGCAATCGTCGGCACCCTCCGGCGGCTCCACCTGAATAGTCGCGTGTTGTAGCCCGTGCGCCGACACCACTGCGCGGGCTTCGGCGAGCACTTTGGACGAATCCGCGCTGCTGATCAGATGTGCGGTGACGGCATCTTTGCCGGGCACCAGGGTCCAAACGTGTAAATCGTGGACGCCGTCCACGCCGTCGACTGCGCACAGCGCGGCCCGCAGCGCTTCGACGTCGATGTGGCTCGGTGACGATTCAGACAGGATCCGCAGTGCGGCGCGAGCCAGCCCGTAGGCCCGCGGCAGCACCCACAACGCGACCAGAACCGCAACCACGACGTCGGCGTAGGGCCAGCGCGTCGTCACCGTCACCAACCCGGCGGTCAGTACACCGACGGTGCCGACGGTGTCGGCGATCACCTCCAGGTAGGCACCCCGCACCGCCAGGCTCTGCGCCGCATGTGAGCGCAGCAGCAGCGCGACGACGGCATTAGCGGTCAGTCCTGCCACCGCCACCACGATCATCGGCACGCCTGGGACGTCGGGGGCGTGGTTGAGCCGTTTCACGGCCTCGTAACCGATGAAAATTGAGACGCCGGTCAGCAAAGCGGCGTTGGCAACGGCGGTGAACACTTCGGCGCGATGCCAACCGTAGGTGCGGGCCGGTGCCGCGCTACCGCGCCGGGCCAGCATGATTGCGCCCAGGCCGATAACCGCTGCGACGACATCGGTGAGCACATGTCCGGCGTCGGCAAGCAGCGCGATCGATCCGATGGCCAGCGCGGTGCTCAACTCGACGGCGAAAAAGCCGGTGAGGATCACGGCCGCCACGATCATCCGGCTGATCCGGGCATCGGCGTCGCTGTGTGAGTGCGCGATACCCATGCCAAGAAGATATGCGCTTTACTGCATATGTCGCAACGGGCTCAGAGCCAGGCCTCCCAGAACCGGGTCAGTGACCCGCCGGCGGCTGCCAGCGCCGCGGGCACCCCGGACAGCTCGAAGAACCAGTAGACGACGCCGAAAAACCAGCGATTCAGCGGCGGCGCGAACAGCAGTAGCAGGAGCACCAAGAAGCCATAGGGCTTGAACGGGTGCAGGGCGCGGCGCGTTTCCGGGCTCAGGTAAGGCTCCAGTGCGCCATAGCCGTCGAGTCCCGGAATCGGCAGCAGGTTGAGCGCCACCGCCGTCAGCTGCAGGAAACCCAGGAACGCCACTCCGGCCCACAACACCGGATGCTGCGGGCTGTAGTAGAGCCGGGTCAGCGCCAGCAGAACCACGGCCAGCAACAGGTTCGCCGCCGGGCCGGCCAGGTTGACCAGTGTGCGGCGCGCCGGTGGCATGAAGTAAGTGGACAGGTAGACCGCAGCGCCGGGGAGGCCGATGCCGCCCATCGCGATGAACAGCATCGGCAATCCCAGCGACAGCAGGGGGCTGCTGTATCTGCGCGGGTCGAGCGTCAGGTACCCGCGCACCGCCACATCACGGTCACCGAACCGCCACGCCGTGACCGCGTGTCCATACTCGTGCAGACACAGCGACACCACCCACCCGGCGATCACCAGGACGAAAACGCCGGCGTAGGCGAGCGGTTGGACCCGCGCCCCGGCCAGCCATGCCAGTGCGCCGCCGAACGCTGTTATCCCGACGAATGGCCAGGAAGATTGGGCTGGGCCGCACCGATTCGTGCACGCCCCTAACGCTCATCTGAACCCACCACACGAAGCTACCGGGGCGCGCCGACTCACCGGCTCGCATGATGGTCCGGTTCCTCGCGTCTATCGACGCTCGTCACCGGACGAGCAGCCAGCCCTCGGTGTGCCGGTAGAACGTCGACCGCCGCACCGGGCGGGCCGCCGGGACACCGTCGCGCACCACCACCGCGCCGGTGGTACCGAGCTGCGCGGCCCGGCCGGTCACCCAGCCGCCGAATCCGCGACGCACCACCCGCGCGCGCAGACCGGGCAACGTCGGCGTCGGCTCGATGCGCACCCCGGTCACCTCGCCGTCGAACAGCACGGCGTCGTCGACGACCGCCTCGCCGTACAGCGCCCGCCCGTCCCCGTCGCCTTGCCACTGGGCCGCACCGACGATCGCCCAGCCCGTCTCGTCGCGGATCAGTGGCGTCGAACGCGCCGTGCCGCGTCGGGCCCGCCGCGCCGCCCGGCGCCCGGTCGGCAGCCGGTAAACCCTGGCCGCGGTCGATCTTCGCGGCGGCACGAATGCGATCTCGACGGCAAGGCGCTCGGTACGCAGCAACCGGGTCAGTACCGCGGCGAGATCGGCGTCAGAGCCGACCACAATGAGCCGACGATTGGCCTGCGCCGCTGCATCGATATCGTCTGCGTGGGTAATCGGTAAGCCGGCCAGTGGCCGGGGCAACTCACGATCGGCGAACAACAGCACCGCGATATCGGCGTCGTTCATGACAGCCCCCCGCAAATTCCTGGGTAGTGTGTCACCGGCTTGACCACGATAAGCGGGAGAAACGCCATGCCGGCAATCGTCCTGATCGGCGCCCAGTGGGGCGACGAGGGCAAAGGCAAAGCCACCGACCTGCTCGGCGGCCGTGCCCACTGGGTGGTGCGTTATCAGGGCGGCAACAACGCCGGGCACACAGTGGTTCTGCCGTCCGGGGAGCATTTCGCGCTGCACCTGATCCCGTCCGGCGTGCTCACGTCCGGGGTCACCAATGTCATCGGCAACGGCGTGGTAGTCGATCCCGGTGTGCTGCTGACCGAGCTGGCCGGTTTGGAGGCTCGCGGCGTGGACACGTCCCGGTTGCTGATCTCAGCCGATGCGCACCTGCTGATGCCCTACCACGTGGCCATCGACAAGGTGACCGAGCGGTACATGGGCAGCAAGAAGATCGGCACCACCGGTCGTGGTATCGGGCCGTGTTACCAGGACAAGATCGCCCGCATCGGGATCCGGGTCGCCGATGTGCGCGATCCGGCGCTGCTGGCGCACAAGATCGAGGCGGCGCTCGAGTTCAAGAATCAAGTGCTGGTCAAGATCTACAACCGCAAAGCCCTCGACCCAGCGCAGGTGGTCGACGCCCTGCTGCACCAAGCCGAGCATTTCCAGCACCGGATCGCCGACACCCGGCTGCTGCTCAACAACGCGCTGGACGCCGGCGAGACGGTGTTACTGGAAGGGTCGCAGGGCACTTTGCTCGACGTCGACCACGGCACCTATCCCTACGTGACGTCGTCCAACCCGACCGCCGGTGGTGCGTCCGTCGGCTCGGGTATCGGACCGACCAGGATCAACGCCGTGCTGGGGATCCTCAAGGCCTACACCACCCGAGTGGGGTCGGGCCCGTTTCCCACCGAGCTGTTCGACGAGCACGGCGAATACCTGTCCAAAACCGGCGGCGAGTTCGGGGTCACCACCGGCCGGCGCCGGCGTTGCGGTTGGTTCGACGCGGTGGTCGCCCGCTACGCCGCCCGGGTCAACGGCATCACCGACTACTTCCTGACCAAGCTCGACGTGCTGTCCAGCCTGCAGACCGTGCCGGTGTGTGTGGGCTACACGGTGGACGGGAAGCGCACCCACGAGATGCCGATCACGCAAAGCGATCTAAGCCGCGCCGAACCGATCTACGAGGAACTGCCGGGCTGGTGGGAGGACATCTCAGCGGCGCGGGCCTTCGACGACCTGCCGGCCAAGGCGCGCGACTACGTGCTCAGGGTGGAAGAGCTGGCCGGGGCGCACGTTTCGTGCATCGGGGTGGGCCCGGGCCGGGATCAGACCATCGTGCGCCGTGACGTGCTGCAGGTCCGCAGGTGAGCGACCAGGCGGAGACGTACTGACCCCGAGTACGGCAAGCACGGCGGCTTCCCCCGCTACGACATCGCTGAGCCCGGCCCGGGATTCGTCCGGTTCGTCACCGCTATGCGGCGCCTGCAGGACCTGGCGGTGTCGACCGACCTTGGTGAAGACGACAACTGGGCAGTGGCGGCTGAGCGGGCCGAAGAACTGGTCAAGTTGCTCAGTCCGTTTCAGGCGCCCGAAGGCGTAGCGCCGGCAGGTCGGGCGCCTTCACTCCCGGGCATGGGCAGCATTCTGATGCCGCCGTGGATGCTGACCAGATTCGACGCCGACGAAGTGGAGATGCGCGGCCACTTCAGCCGCTACTACGTCGGTGGCAACATGGCGGTGCACGGCGGCGTCGTGCCGCTGCTGTTCGACTGGTTGTGCGGGATGGTCGTGCACGCCGCGGGGCGCCCGATCAGCCGCACCGCCTTCCTCAAGGTGGACTACCGCCGGGTCACCCCGATCGACACGCCGTTGATCGTCCGCGGCCGCGTCGAGTCCGTAGCGGGTCGCAAAGCGTTCATCGCCGGAGCACTTGTCGACGAGGACGAGAACGTGCTGGCCGAGGTGCACGCCCTGATGGTGCGGCTGCTGCCCGGCCAGCCCTGACTGCCGCGCCGTCAGCGTCGGCAGCGCACTTATCCTGAGCGCATGCAGGTGCGCGATGACTGACGAGGTGGTCGGCCCGGTAGGGCTCAACGATTCAACTGAACCGTTGCCGCGACGGCCCGACGCGGTTCATCGAATCAAGGTGATGCTGCTGGGTTCGGACGACTTGGCCCGGGAACTGGTGATCGCTTTCCAACGTCTCGGCGCTGAGGTGATCGCTGTGGCCGCTCACGCCGACGCGCCCGCGCACGGCGTCGCCGACCAGTCGCTGGTGGCTGATCTGACCGTCGCGGACGAGTTGACGGCGGTCATCGCTCGAGTGCGGCCCGACTACGTCGTCGCGCTGACCAACGCGATCGCCGCCGACGCGTTGACCGCGGTCGCGGAAGCCGACTCGGTCCAAGTGGTGCCCAGCCCCCGCGCGGTGCGGCTGAGCGTCGACCCGGAAGGGTTGCGGCGCCTGGCCGCCGACGAGCTGGGACTGCCGACCGCGCCGTTCTGGTTCGCCGGTTCACTGGACGAGCTCAAGGCGGTGACTGCGCGCGCCGGGTTTCCGCTGCTGCTGAAGCCGCTACCCGCCGACGGTCAGGGACAAACGAGGGTGTCGAAGCCTGACGAGGTGGAAGCGGCTTGGCAGCGCGCAGTATCGGCGGAGCGCCCGATGCGTCACCGCGTGCTGGCCGAAACCGCAGTCGAGGTCGACGTCCACGTCACGCTGCTCGCTGTGAGCAGTGCAGGTCCGGCGGGACCGACCATCGACTTCTGTGCACCGATCGGCCACAGTGAGCCCGGCGGCGACATGCTGGAATGCTGGCAGCCGCAACCACTGAGCCCGGCAGCGCAGGATTCGGCGAAGTCGATCGCTGCGCGGGTAGTCAAGGCGCTGGGCGGCCGCGGCGTCTTCGCCGTCGACTTGATGGTCGCCGGTGACGAGGTCTACTTCAGCGATGTCACGGTCGGCCCGCTGCACAGTGGCCTGGTGACATTGCGTACCCAGCGGCTTTCCCAGTTCGAATTGCACGCCCGGGCCACCCTTGGCGTCCCGACGGACACCGTCATGATGTCGCCGGGTGTCGCGCAGGTCATTTATGCCGGCGACGACGCGGACGTAGCGGATCATGGCGCGGAGCCGCGCACGTCCGCCGCGCTGGCCGATGCGCTGGCCGTTCCGGAAAGCGATATCAGGGTGTTCAGCGCTCGCGGCGCGACCTCGCGCCGCCCGGTCGGCGCAGCGCTTGTCACCGCACCGGACATCTCGACGGCGCGTGACCGGTGCCGTCAAGTGGCCGCGGCGTTGCGTCGGCTGCCGCTGCCCTGATTCAGTGGACCCTCAGCTGAGTGTGCGACACTCACGCGGGTGAGCTACGCCGGAGATATCACGCCTGAGCAGGCCTGGAAGCTGCTCAGCGACAATCCTCAAGCGGTACTGGTCGACGTTCGCACTGACGCCGAATGGCGCTTCGTCGGTGTACCCGATTTGTCCAGCTTGGGCCGCCAGGTGGTCTACATCGAGTGGAACCGGGCGGACGGCCAACGCAACGAGAATTTTCTCGGCGAGCTGTCCGAGAAGGTGCCCGGCGACGGTGAAGACCGGCCGGTGGTGTTCTTGTGTCGCTCCGGTAACCGCTCGATCAGCGCAGCCGAGGCCGCAACCGAGGCCGGTGTCGCGCCGTCCTACAACGTGCTGGATGGCTTTGAAGGCCACCTCGACGACGCCGGTCACCGCGGTGGGTCCGGTTGGCGGGCCACAGGCCTGCCCTGGAAACAGTCGTGAGCACTCCTCGCGACGAGCCGCAGAACTCGATTCGCACGCCGGCGCCGCTGCCGGACGGCGTCAGCCAGGCCACCATCGGGGTGCGCGGCGGTGTGCTGCGCTCACAGTTCGACGAAACGGCGGAGGCGATGTTCCTGGCTTCCGGTTACGTCTACGAACACGCGTCGGATGCCGAGCAGGCCTTCGCCGGTGAGGTGGACCGGTATGTTTACTCGCGCTACGGCAATCCGACGATCACCATGTTCGAGGAGCGGTTGCGGCTGATCGAAGACGCACCGGCAGCGTTCGCCACGGCCAGCGGCATGGCGGCGGTGTTCACGTCGCTGGCCGCGCTGCTGGGCGCCGGGGACCGGTTGGTCGCCGCCCGCAGCTTGTTCGGGTCGTGCTTCGTGGTCTGCAACGAGATTCTGCCGCGTTGGGGTGTGGAGACGGTCTTCGTCGACGGCGACGACCTCGATCAGTGGGAGAGGGCGCTATCGGTGCCCACCCAGGCGGTGTTCTTCGAGACCCCATCGAATCCGATGCAGTCGCTGGTCGACATCTCGGCGGTGTGCGAGCTGGCGCACGGCGCCGGTGCGAAGGTGGTGCTGGACAACGTTTTCGCCACTCCGCTGCTGCAGCAGGGCTTGCCCTTAGGCGTCGACGTGGTGGTGTACTCCGGCACCAAGCACCTCGATGGGCAGGGCCGGGTGCTGGGCGGAGCCATCCTGGGCGACAAGGACTACATCGAGGGTCCGGTGCAAAAGCTGATGCGGCACACCGGGCCGGCGTTGAGCGCGTTCAACGCGTGGATCCTGCTCAAAGGCCTCGAAACACTCTCGGTTCGGGTGGAGTACAGCAACGCTTCGGCGCAGCGCATCGCGGAATTTCTGGAGGGTCACCCGGCGGTGGACTGGGTGCGCTACCCCTACCTGCCGTCGCACCCTCAGCATGACTTGGCCAAGCGGCAAATGTCCGGCGGCGGTACCGTCGTCACCTTTGCGCTCGATGCTGCGGAATCGGCGGCCAAGCAGCGTGCCTTCGAGGTGCTGGACAAGCTGCAGTTGATCGACATCTCCAACAACCTCGGCGACGCGAAGTCGTTGATCACCCACCCGGCGACCACCACCCATCGGGCGATGGGCGCCGAGGGCCGCGCCGCAATCGGTCTCGGTGACAATGTGGTTCGCATCTCAGTGGGGCTGGAAGGCACTGCCGACCTGATCGCCGACATCGATCAAGCGTTGAGTTAGCAGCTCTCACCCGGCGAGAGTGACGGCCGGATAACGTTAATCAACCTCCTGCCGCGACGCGGCGCGCCAATACCGGGGACAACGCTGCCGGCAAATTATGGTCACATCGTGCAGCGTCGAACGGTCTTGAAATTACCGCTGGTTCTGGCCGCAGGCACCGTCGCCGCCCAGCTGCCGCGGGCTGCTGCCGTGCCGCCCCGCACCTCGTCGGACGCCAGCCGGTGGTCGGCAGACCGCGCCGGCAATTGGTATCAAGCGCAAGGCTGGCTGGTCGGAGCCAACTACATCACCTCGAACGCCATCAACCAATTGGAGATGTTCCAGCCCGCCACTTACGACCCGCGGCGTATCGACACCGAATTGGCGTGGGCCCGCTTCCACGGCCTCAACAGTGTCCGGGTCTTCCTGCACGACCAGCTCTGGGCGCAGGATTCCCGCGGCTTCCAGGGCCGGCTGGCACAGTTCGTCAACATCGCGGCGCGGCATCGCATCAAACCGCTGTTCGTGTTGCTGGACTCGTGTTGGGACCCCTACCCCAAGTCGGGCCCTCAACGGGCACCCAAGCCGGGGGTGCACAACTCCGGGTGGGTGCAGAGCCCCGGCGCCGACCGGCTGGACGACCGCAGCTATGTCGCTACCCTGCAGGCCTACGTCACCGGGGTCATCACCCAATTCCGCAGCGACGACCGGGTGCTGGGCTGGGATCTGTGGAACGAGCCGGACAACCCGGCCAAGGAATACCGCTCGGTGGAGCGAAGCGACAAGCAGGAGCTGGTGGCGGACCTGCTGCCGCAGGTGTTCCGCTGGGCGCGTTCTGTCGACCCCCGCCAGCCGTTGACCAGCGGTGTCTGGGACGGCGTCTGGGGTGACCCCGCGAGTCGCGGCACAATTCCCGGCATTCAGCTGGACAACTCCGACGTCATCACGTTCCATTCGTATGCGAAACCGGCAACCTTCGAAAGCAGGGTCCAAGAGCTCACTCCGCTCGGCCGGCCGATGCTCTGCACCGAGTACATGGCCCGTACCTTGGGCTCCACCATCGACGGCGTCCTGCCGGTGGCGAAACGCTACAACGTCGGTGCGATGAACTGGGGCTTCGTGGCAGGCAAAACACAGACTTATTTCCCGTGGGATTCCTGGGATCATCCGTACACCTCGATTCCCAAGGTGTGGTTCCACGATTTGGTACGCCCGGACGGAAAACCTTTCCAGGCAAGCGAGATTCAGACCATCCGCGGGCTGAGTACCGGTCCGGCTTCCTAACCGCGGCTAGCCCGCCTTCTGCTCGGCTTGTTCCGCTTCGTCCGCGACCGCCAAGGGGCCTCGGTCCTGGCCGTCGGCTTGTCTCAGGGCCTGCCTGGCGTAGATCATCTGGCTGGTGATGGCCAATTGACCGCGGCCCCGGCCCAGGAAAGACACCATCCAGGCGAGCACGGCGGTGATCCGGTTCTTGTGGCCGACCAGGTAATACAGGTGCAGTACCAGCCATGCCAACCAGGCGATGAAACCGCCGAACTGCAGCTTGCCGACCTGGGCCACCGCGCTGTACCGGGAGACCGTCGCCATGCTGCCCTTGTCGAAATAGTGGAAAGGTTCACGGTCGGCGGGATCGTCGCGCCCCTTCAGGGAGCGCTTGATGCACTTGGTCGCGTAGTTGGCGCCCTGGATTGCGCCTTGAGCCATGCCGGGCACACCGGGCATCGACACCAGGTCGCCGACGATGAAAACGTAGGGGTGCCCCTTGACGGTGAGGTCGGGTTCCACCACGACCCTGCCGGCGCGATCCGTTTCGGTCCCGTCGGACTGCTTGGCGATGAGCTTGCCCAGCGGCCCGGCCTGAACGCCGGCGGCCCACACCTTGCACGCGCAGTCGATGCGGCGTTCGGTGTCGTCGTTGTCCTTCACCGCGATGCCCTGGTAGTCGACGTTTGTCACCATCGCGTTCAACTGGACTTCGACGCCCATCTTCTCCAGCCGGCGCTTCGCCTTGAGACCTAATTTTTCGCCCATCGACGGCAACACCGCGTCCGCGGCGTCCAGCAGCACCACCCGGCAGTCGCGTGGCTGAATCGTGCGAAAGGCCCCGGTCAACGTGCGTTCGGCGAGTTCGGCGATCTGCCCGGCCAACTCGACACCCGTCGGCCCGGCGCCGACCACCACAAAGGTCAGGCGGCGGTCCCGCTCGGCGCTGTCGGTGGTGACCTCGGCCGCCTCGAACGCGCCGAGAATGCGGCCGCGTACCTCCAGCGCGTCGTCGATGGTCTTCATCCCAGGCGCGTAGGTGGCGAACTGGTCGTTGCCGAAGTAGGACTGCTGCGCGCCGGTGGTGACGATCAAGCTGTCGAAACTTGTCACGGTCTCCATGCTGAGCAATTTGGAGGTGACCGTCTTCTTATCGAGGTCGACGTCAATGACCTCACCCAACAACACTCGAATGTTCTTCTGCTTGCGCAGGATCAGCCGGGTGGTGGGGGCGATCTCACCTTCGGACAGGATGCCGGTGGCCACCTGGTAGAGCAGCGGCTGAAACAGGTGAGTGGTTGTCATCGAGATGAGGGTGACGTCTACGTTGGTTCGCTTGAGTGCTTTCGCCGCGGTCAGCCCGCCGAATCCCGATCCGATGATGACGACATGGTGGCGCTGCTGGGCGGCCGTGGCTTGGCTCATCGTCTTCCTGTACCCGGCCTCATCGGCGCTAATCCTGGCGACTCAGTCGTTGTGTTCGACGACGCCGGTGGCGTGCTGCGCGCGGTCTTCGTAGGCTCGGCGGGCCGAGACGTCCACATCGAGGAAGACCGTGTCGTTGCCCATCCGCTTGTTCAGCCAACGTCGCCCGCGGGCGGAGAGCAGCATCGCCAGGATGCTGAATGTCCGACTCCAAACGGGAACCGTCACTTGTGTTTTCGGTTTGTCGAGCACTTTGACGACCGCGGCGGCGACCTCAGCCGGTTGCACCGGCCGCTGGGCGAAGCTAGGTGTGGTTCCCGAGATCAGCTCGGTGTTGGTGAATGTCGGCAGCACCGCGCTGACGGCGATGCCGTGCGGCGCATACTCGTCAGCCAGCGCGGTCGACAAGCCGACCACCGCGAACTTGGTGCCGGCATAGACGACCTGCCCGGGCACCGCCACCAGTCCGGCCAGCGACGCGATGTTGACGATGTGACCGCTGCGGCGTTGCACCATTTCGGGCAACACCAATTGGCAACCATTGAGAACACCGTAGAAGTTGACCTCGATCGCCGAGCGAATGGCCTGTTGTGACTGGTCGACGAAACGCCCGACGGGCATCACGCCGGCGTTGTTGATCAGCACGTCGATATGGCCGCCGCCGTCGGCGCGGGCTTTGTCCAGAAAGGCCGCGAACGATTCCCGGTCGGTGACGTCGAGGGGGTGGCCAGACACTTGACCCCTGCTGCTCATGCGGCTGACCGTCTGCTCCAGCACGTCGACGTCGCGGTCGCCGATGACCACCCGCGCACCGCGGGCCAGCAGGGCCTCGGCGGTGGCCTGTCCGATCCCGCGCGCGGCACCCGTGATCACCACCGTCTTGCCTGCGACGTTGTCCACCTCGGAGACTTTACAAGTGTCAAGAGACGGGCTGCCGCGCAATGTGTGCGAAGAGCTGAAATCTGTACGGCCGCTACGTGATAGGTGAGTTCGCGGCCCGAGATCGACATGTCGGCGTGGCGGTAGACTCCTGGCGTGCGTATCGCTCTCTGCTCCGACGAGCCGTACCCGGTGCACGACGTGGTGCGGCAGTGGCTCGAGGAACGCGGACACGAGGTTGTGCCGTTCGGGTCAATCGCGACCGGCGCGGAGGTTCCGTGGGCGTCGACCGCCGAATCCGCCGCCGAAGCGGTCGCGGGCGGCGACTGTGATCAGGGAGTGTTCTTCTGCTGGACCGGAACCGGAATCAGCATGGCCGCCAACAAGGTTGGCGGAGTGCGCGCCGCGCTGTGCTGTGATCCCGGTCAGGCGGCCGGGGCCCGAGTGTGGAATCACGCCAACGTGTTGTGCCTGTCGAACCGCACCCTGGCCGGTGATCTCGCGAAGGAGATCCTGACCGCCTGGTTCGACACTGAGGTCGGTGAGCAGGGGGCGTCTGGGGTGGCGGAGCTGTCGGCCGTGGAGGCGCGCCACCTCCGCTAGCGTGTCGTCGGCGTCTCGACCGCTTGCTGTGACTGCCCACTAGGTAGGTGCTCGACGCCGGATGACACCACGAGGACCGACAGCGCGATGGCGACGAGAAGTAGCGCCGGAACATCTCCCCACAGATGTCCAAGATGTCCCACGTGGCCGCCGTGCCCGAAGGATTGCGCGGCCATCACTGCGGCGTGGACGACGCTGGAGAACACGGTGAACCAGATCAGGCTGAGATTGGCTTCAGGACGTCGCGCCGCGTTGCAGAGGAAGACGCCCAAAACGGCGTACACGCCGACGATCATCATGAAGTAATCGGAGTGGTAGGGAGCACCGGGATGCCATGCCCACCCCGACGGCCACACCACTGCCAGGGGATAGAGGAGAATCATCACCGCGCCGAAGACGACGAGCGCGACTTGCAGCAGTCTGTACTGGTAAGAGGGTGCCATTGCGCACTCCGGGAATGGGCTGGACGGGCCTGCGATTGTGGCCTCACGATACGACGGTTAAGCCCTTCGCGAGCGGGATTGGCTCGGCGGCCAAACCTTGGTGATCAGTTTCTGCCGCGGGTAGAAGTAGTTGGTCAGCCTGGCGCTACTCAAGCGGATGACGGGCTAACCCTACGACGCCCCGATCTTACTTTTTGGCGGCGGGTAAACCGACCTGGCAATCGTCGCCGAGATCCATCCGATCAGCCAGCCGCCGCCAACCAATAGGAAGGTGTGCAGACGCTCGGGGTACAGAACCGCTACCAGAGCCAGAATCACAGCCCATACGATCGCGCAGGCGATGCTGTAGGCGGTATAAGTCTTTCGCGATGGCATGACAAAAGCCTAGGCCCGCAGGTTACCCGCTGCACCGCCCCACGCGACGTTTGAACTGGTGCGCCTAACCATAAGACACGCAGCGGATCAGGAGGCGGTGGACTCCATTTGGCGTGCGCGCTTGAGCGTGAGTCTTGCAGCCCGCATCGAAAGGGCCGGCGAGAAACGTTCCAGGTACCACCATGCCTTCCACCAGGCCGGCACCACAATGATTGCGTCTCCCCGGAGCACGGCGCGAAGGGCGCGCTCGGCGAACTTCTCGGGTGCCATCGGCCGGAAGGGCTCCCAGAATTTGAGTAGCTCGTCGTCGCTGACGCCGTTGTACCGCCCGTACACGCCGCCGGTCATAATCGGTGTCCGGACCACCCCCGGACAGAGCACCGACACTTGGACGCTGTGGCGCTCAGCCTCCACCCGCAGCGCCTTCGACAGCGCGACGACGGCGTGTTTGGTGGCGGTGTAGTTCGCCGCCCCCGGAGTGGCGACGAGACCAGCCATGGACGCTGTGTTCACGATGTAGCCAGAGCGCTGCTTGATCATGATCGGATAGACAGCCTGGATGCCGTGCACCACACCGCGCAGATTCACGTCGAATACGTCGTTCCAGTCATCGAGCGTGTACGAGTCGACTTCACCGCCTACCCCAATGCCGGCATTGTTGAACAGGTAGTCGATTCGTCCGGATTGCTGCAGCGCCTCGGCGACGGCATGCTCAAATGACGGGTAGTTGCGCACATCAAGCTCGATCGCGTGCGCCTTTGCCCTACCGCTATTGAGGCGTTGCGCCAGCTCCTGTGCCGGGCCGATCTGACGGTCGGCGATCCAGACCTCGGCGCCCTCATCGACTAACTTCGTGGACAAGGCGGCGCCGATGCCGGACGCCCCGCCGGTAACGAATGCGACCTTGCCCGACACGCTTGATGCCATTGCGGAAGAATAATCGCTCACCTTCGCGAGAAGAATCGATTCTGGCAGCAAGGTCGTCGAGGACGCTGTTTCTGTTCGGGCGTTGTCAGATCCGTCAGATAGGGCAGCACCACATCGTTCTGCAGTGTGAACGCAATGCTTTCGGCTGCCGCGCCCCGGCCCGCCGAACTGCTCGGGAACCGGAAAGCCGAGTAGACCCACTTTGCCAGCCTCGGTGAACAGCGAACGGTCTCAACGACCTTCGCGCCCACTGCTCGTGCGCGGGTATACGGTGTGCTGCATGCAATCACGTGCCAGCCGCCGGAATTGACGATGCTCTGCACCGTACGTCAGCGGAGAGCCCATCGATGCTCCTGTCAGCGGAAGGCGTTCAGACCGGTGAAGGCCTGCCCGAGCACAAGCTGGTGCATTTCCGGAGTGCCTTCGTAGGTCAGCACCGATTCCAAGTTGACCATGTGACGTATCACCGGATACTCCAACGAGATCCCGTTGCCGCCCAACACTGTGCGCGCGGTGCGACATATCTCCAACGCCTCGCGCGTGTTGTTCAGCTTGCCGAAGCTGACCTGCTCGGGACGAAGACCGACAGTGTCTTTGAGGCGACCCAGGTGCAACGACAGCAGCTGTCCCTTGTGCAGCTCGACGGCCATGTCGACGAGCTTGGCCTGCGTCAGCTGGAAGCCTCCGATCGGGCGGTCGAACTGGGTGCGCTGGCTGGCGTAATCCAACGCGGCCTGCCACGCCGACCTGGCGGCGCCCATCGAACCCCAGATGATGCCGTAGCGGGCTTCGGATAGGCAGGACAGCGGACCGCGCAGCCCGGTGGCGTGGGGCAGCAACGCGTCTTGCGGCACTCGCACGTCGTCGAGCACCAATTCACTGGTGATCGACGCACGCAAAGACAGCTTGTGATGAATGGTGTTCGCGCTGAAACCGGGCGCGTCGGTCGGAACGATGAACCCGCGCACGCCTTCTTCGGTGGCCGCCCACACCACCGCCACATCGGCGACGGAGCCGTTGGTGATCCACAGCTTGCGGCCGTTGAGCACCCAGTCGCTGCCGTCACGTCGGGCGCGGGTTTTCATCGCGGCCGGGTCGGATCCGGCGTCGGGCTCGGTCAGCCCAAAGCAGCCCAGCACCTCGCCGGCGGCCATCGCCGGCAGCCACTGCTGCTTCTGGTCTTCGGAGCCGTTCTTCCAGATCGCAAACATCGCCAGCGACCCCTGCACCGACACCAGCGACCGGATGCCGGAGTCGGCGGCTTCCAGCTCCAGACATGCCAGCCCGTAGTGCACCGCAGACGCGCCGCCACATCCGTAGCCCTCCAGGTGCATGCCCAGCAGACCCAGCTGACCGAACTGTTTGGTCAGGTCACGAACCACCGGGAGGTCGCCCGCCTCGAACCATTCCGCGACGTGGGGAATCACGTGGTCGGCGCAGAATTCGCGGACGGTGTCCCGCACCGCGATTTCGTCGCTGGACAGCGATGCGTCCAGGCCCAGCGGGTCATACGGGTCGAATGACGGCGTCTTAGTGCTCATCAGTCAATCCTGCCACCGGGGCTCAATCAGCCATCGTGAGGCCGCCGCTGACGCTGATCACTTGACCGGTGACGACCGCGATCTTCTTGCTCATCTGCGATTCCTTTTCACGCCGGAGTCCGTCATTGCGTCGATTCCGGGAACAATAACCCGGCCAGTTCGATCAGCGATCGTCCCGAGACATCCCACGAGCCGGAGGACGTCCGGTCAAGGGTTTGGCCCGGTCCGTATTCTTCTGGCCGCGCGACGAATCCTGTTGCCAAACCGGCCTGTTGAGCAGCGTCGAGATCGGAGTTGTGCGCGGCTACCAACATCGTTTCGGCGGCATCCAGTCCCAGCAGTTGCGCCGGCTTTCGATACGCGCCGGCATCGGGTTTGTAAGCCCGGCTGATGTCTGAGCCGAGCACGACATCCCACGGCAAGCCGGCGTATTTCGCCATCTCCACCAGTAAACCGGTATTGCCGTTCGACAGCGGCCCGACGATGACGTGCCGCTTGATCGCCGCGATCCCGTCGACGCTGTCAGGCCACGGCGGCAGCCAGCGCCACGATCTGGCGAGAGCTTCCAGGGTGGCGCCGGAAAAGTCGCTCAGGTCGACACCGAAGTCGCGCAACGACGCTTCGAGATTTTCCCTGTGCAAGACGTCCAACGAGGTGAATCGCCGACGACCGGTCCGCACCTCGCTCATGGCGGGTTGGTAGCGCGTGCGCCAATCCAGTGCAAAAGCTTCCGCGTCCAGTGCGAGCCCGTGCCGATGAGCGAATTGTTCGACAGTGCGGGTGATTCCGCGCCGCCAGTCGACGACTGTGCCAAAGGTGTCGAAGAGCACGGCCCGGATGGTGCGGCCGGTCGACGGCGAGCGGTAGTCGGCCATTGCTCAACGTCCAGCGGGGGCGTTGACGATCCGGGCCAGCTGACGGCTGCGCACCGCGGATGTTTGGCCCTGGATCGACAAAAACATGGCTGCCCGACAATGCAATTGCGTGGTGTCCCCGGCGGTGAGGCCACGTCCGGCACGAGTCAACAGCAGCGATTGGCACAGTGGGTCACTCATGGTCAAGGCCGGTCAGGCCGGCGACGATGTGGTCGGACACGAAACGCCGCACCGCACGCGGGCTGTCCAGGTTCACCTCGATCGGTGGCATGAGCTCGAAGCTGAACAGCAGTCGCACGATCCATTCACTGGCCCGCGTCGGATCGACGCTTGCTGCCACCTCGCCGTTGCGTTGTGCGGCTTCGACCAGGGATTTCCACAGCCCGATCGACCGGTGCATCAGGTCGTGCCCGCCGTGCTCCAACAGCAGAACCAGGATGCTTTGACTGAGTCCTCGTGGCGTTGTCTGCGAACTTTGTCGGTGGGCGCAGATCAGCACCGCTGCGGCCGCCACCTGACCGGCCAGCGTCGACTCCTTGTCGACCGCGACGGCCATCGTTTCAGTGAAGCCCGCCGCCAGTTGGTTCAGTGCGATGGCAATGGCGTTGTCGCGCGTGCCCAGCACATTGTGGACGGTTCCCCTTGACACGCCCGCGGCTTCGGCGACGGCGGTCAGGCTGAACCGACGCGGACCCAGGGTGCGCAGTGTGTGACTGGCGGCCGTCGATAACGCGGTCGGAACGGGCTTGCTTTGCGTCAGCACTTGAACAGGTTAACGTTATGTGTTCAAGTTGACGAGTCTGTCGAAGAGCTGTCGAGGCCACCAGGCAAGGAGCACGCCGTGTTCGACCTGAAGATCACCGGCGGCACTGTCGTCGACGGCACCGGCGCCGACCGCTATCGCGCCGACGTCGGTATCAAGGACGGGCGAGTTGTAGAGGTGCGCCGTCACAGCGGCAGCGACGATGCCGGACTCGGTGGTGATGCCGCCGAGACAATAGATGCCGCTGGGCACATCGTTGCTCCCGGTTTCGTCGATATTCACACCCACTACGACGGCCAGGTGAGTTGGGACAATCTCCTCGAACCGTCCAGCGGCCACGGCGTGACGACCGTGGTCACCGGCAACTGCGGGGTCGGGTTCGCGCCGGTGAGTCCCGGCCGCGAAGAGTGGCTGATCAAGCTGATGGAGGGCGTCGAAGACATCCCCGGAAGCGCTCTCTCTGAAGGCATCTCGTGGGGCTGGGAAAGCTACCCCGAGTACCTCGACGTCATCGACCGGCAACGGTTCGCAGTCGACGTGGGCAGCCAGGTCGCGCATGGGGCGGTACGCGCCTACGCGATGGGTGATCGTGGCGCGCGCAACGAACCCGCCACCCCCGACGACATCGCCGCAATGAGCCGGATTGTGCAAGAGGCGATCGAAGCGGGCGCGCTGGGGTTTTCGACTTCGCGCACCATTGCGCACCGGGCCATGGACGGTGAACCTGTGCCGGGAACTTTTGCCGCCGAAGACGAACTGTTCGGCCTGGGTCGCGCGATGGCCGCCGGTGGCCCGGCCGTGTTCGAACTGGCGCCGCAGGGCGCGGCGGGGGAAGACATCGTCGCGCCGAAAAAAGAGCTGGAGTGGATGCAGCGCCTCAGCGCCGAGATCGACCGGCCGGTGTCCTTCGCGTTGATCCAAGTGGACGCCGACCCGACGCTCTGGCGTGAGCAGCTGGACATCTCGGCGGCCGCGCACGAAGCCGGGAGCCGGCTTCATCCGCAGATTGCCGCCCGGCCGTTCGGTATGCTGCTCGGCTTCCCCGGTCACCACGCCTTCACGCACCGCCCCACCTACCGTCGGCTCAAGATGCGCCGCAGCCGTGCGGAATTGGCGCAGCAGCTTGCCGAGCCGACGGTCAGGGCGGCCATCCTCGCCGAAGACGATTTGCCGATCGACCCCACGGTGCAGTTCGATGCCATGTTCGCGCTGGTGCAGCACTCGCTGCACCGCCTCTATGCGCTCGGAAGGCCGCCGGATTACGAGCCCACGCCTGACCGTACCGTCGCCGCTATCGCGGAGCAGCGCGGTGAGGACCCGCTGACCACGCTTTACGACCTGATGCTCGATGACGGCGCTGGTGTGATGTTGATGCTGCCGTTCTTCAACTATTCCGACGGCAATCACGACGCGATCCGGGAGATGATGACCCACCCCGCCGGTGTACTGGGCTTGTCGGACGGTGGCGCGCACTGCGGCATGATCTGCGACGCCTCCTTCCCGACCTTCCTGCTCACCCACTGGGCGCGGGACCGGCACCGCGGTGCGAAATTGTCGTTGGAATATGTCATACGCAAGCAATCCCATGACACCGCAACGTTGTTCGGACTGACCGACCGCGGCACCATCGAGGTCGGCAGAAAGGCCGACATCAATGTGATTGATTTGGATGCGTTGACGTTGCATCCGGCCCGGATGGCCTACGACTTGCCGGCCGGTGGGCAACGGCTCGTTCAGGGCGCAAGCGGTTACACCGCCACGATTGTCAGTGGCACGGTCACCCGCCGCCACAGCGTCGACACCGGCGCCCGGCCCGGCAGGCTGGTGCGCGGCGCCCGCTGACAACCGGCGTCGTATTAGGCGCCGGCAGCGCTGACCGTCGAAGCTGGTGTGGTCGAATACGTTGTGCCGCGCGGCTCGCGGATCCACAGCGAGCCACCGCCTGCGGTGGGTCCTTCAGCGATCAGCTGGCGTTTGAGCACCTTGTGCGTCGCAGTACTCGGCAGGCTGGCGGCGATGCGCACGTAGCGGGGCCAGGCCTTGGGTGACAGGTCGGCCTGGCTCATCAGGAACTCGGTGAAATCTTGCGGGGTCAGCGCGGCCCCGTCGTTGAGGACCGCGGCGGCCATGAGCTGATCACCGACACGTTCGTCAGGAACCGCGTAAACGGCGACGCGAT
This sequence comes from uncultured Actinomycetota bacterium, assembly GCA_963818785.1. Lineage (GTDB taxonomy): Bacteria > Actinomycetota > Actinomycetes > Mycobacteriales > Mycobacteriaceae > Mycobacterium. Next base: position 63,554 of record CAWFTT010000013.1, read on the forward strand.
TGATCGCTCTGTGTCGCAGAAGTATTCGCTCGATCGGCGCGGTCGCCAGATTCTCGCCGTCGACGCGCATCCAGTCGGCGGTGCGTCCGGCCAGGTAAAGCCACCCGTCGGCGTCCCGGTAGGCCAGGTCACCCGACCAGTACATGCCGTGACGCATCCGCTCGGCATTGGCGTCCGGGTCGTTGTAGTAGCCGGAGAAGAATCCGGACCCAGCAGTGTTGACCAGTTCACCGATCGCTTCGTCGGCGTTGATCAGCGCGCCGTCGTGGTCGAACTGGGCCACCGCGCATTCGGTCACCGTGTCGCTGTGGTAGACGGCGACACCGTCGAACCCTTTGCCGATGGAGCCTTTTGGCGTGCCAGGTTCGCGCACGATGATCACGGCGTTCTCGGTGGACCCGAAGCCGTCCTCGACGGTGACCGCAAACCGGCGGCTGAACTCTTCGATGTCCTTGTCGGTGGCCTCGTTACCGAAGGCGATCCGCAGCGGGTTGTTTGCGTCGTCGTGCCGTTCGGGGGTGTTGAGGAGGTAGGCGAGTGGTTTGCCGACGTAGTTCATGTAGGTGGCACCGTAGTGGCGGATGTCTGCGAGGAACCTCGACGCTGAGAACGCCGCCGGTGCGATCGCTGCTCCGGATACCAGCGCCGGTGCCCATCCGCCCACCACGGCGTTCGAATGGAACAGCGGCATGGACACATAGCAGGTGTCGTCGGCGGTCAGCCCGAACCGCTCGACCAGCCGTTGACCGGCCATCAGTACCATGAAATGAGATATCTGAACGGCTTTCGGGTTGCCGCTGGTACCGGACGTGAAGATCATCATGAACGTGTCCATCACGCCGGCCTGGCGGTTCAGCATCGGCATCACCACCGTGTTCGAGCAGTTGTGACCACTGCGGCGTCGACACATCCAGCACGCGGATCCCGGTCAGGTCGAGACCGTCGAGCAATGGCCGGTGATCGGCATCGGTGACCACGATCTGGCAGGACGCGCGACGGATGTCAGCGGCCAGCGCCGCGCCTCGGCGCGTTGTATTGAGCCCGCAGAGCACATAACCACCCAGGCCGGCCGCTGCCATCTGAGTCAACATGTCCGGGGTGTTGCCCAGCAACGCACCGACGTGCAACGGCCGGGCAGGATCGGCTACCGCCAGCAGCGCTGCGGCCTGTAGCTCGGCGCTTTGCAGATGTTCGCGCCAACTCCATTGTCTATCAACAAACTTGACGCCGATTGAGTCGTCGGACATCCGGGCCCGCAGCAGTTCCTGGATCGTTTCGGTCATGCTCGCGCACCGCCCAACTGCTCACTTCGCCGGCGCGGCGCCACGGCCGTCTCAACATGCCGAGTCATTACCTATCGGAGTCTGCCAGGGAACCAGACGTTGCGCCTCGTTTTGGATCGGTGCGTTAGCCGCCAGGGACGTTGGCCACGAAGACAGTGCCGTCATCGGCGACGCGAATGCCGTACACCGGAACCCGTACGCCATTCGCATCCAGGCAGCGACTTCGATCAGACTGAACGCCTGTTTCTTCAGCGGTGACTGAACCACGGGCACGCCTCCGCGGTCGCCCACGATTCCGCGTGAGATGACGGCGGCCCGGCCGATCGGATCAATATTGCCGACAGCGCGAATGCTGCTGTCCCCCTTCTCCGTAGCGACTCCTGGTGCCGACTCGGCCGACAGGTTCCCGGTGACAGTGCAGGCCGATTAGCAAGAATCACTTCGGCAGGTGGGCACCCAGGAGAAAATCGGCGACGATAGCGGCCATGTCATCGATGGCATTGCGCGGCATGACTTCGAAGCCGTGGGTGCTCAGTGTGGGCAGGCAGAGTAGCCCCGCGCGCGGTGTCAACCCGTAGGCCTTGGCATGCGAGGCGTCCGACATGAAAGCGCCCAACGTCGCCGGCTGAGGCGTGAGTCCGCGGTGAGTGGCAATCCTCATCAGGCGGTCGGCAACGTCTTTGTCGTAGACACAAAGCGCGTCGCTGTAGGCGATGATGGGGCCGCCGGTGACAGTGGTCGCGTATTCCCGTTCGGTAGGCCCGACCTCCAAGGCCAGGGTGAGTCTGCCGGGCAGCGTGGCACTGGTGTAGCAACCGCCCACTCCGCCGATCTCCTCGTCAGTGGTGAACACGAAGTAAGCGTCTTCGGCCGGTCGTTGCCCGGACTCGTGCAGCCGGCGAGCGGCGCGCAGCAGCGCGGTGACCGCGGCGCGGTCATCGAGGAAGTAGGCGCCGACGTAATCTCCGAACTCGACCAAATCTCTCTTGCTCCGATCGACGCACACCCGGGTGCCCGCGTGCACTCCCGCGGCGGCCAGGTCTGCGGGGGTGCGGCCGGTGAACACGTAGACGTGTTGCCAATCCAGCGCCTTATCGCCTTGATCGGGTTTGGTCTCCCAGATCCGCGGGCTTTCCTTGGTGGTGTGCTCGGAACCCAGGGTCAGCACCGCGGTGAGCGTGTCTTGGTCGCCGAGCAGAGCGACCGGGCCGAGCCCGAAGTTGCCCGGATACATCACCCCCAACTGATTCAAGTGCAGCGTGCCATCGGGTTCGACCCGCTTGATCAGCATGCACAGCTCGTCCATGTGAGCCAGCACCCGTGTCCCGGCGCTGGGTCCGGGGGTCGCTTTCATCCGGTGGGCGAGGTCGCGCACAGCGGCATTGTCGGGATTCTCGGCGGCCGAGATGTAGCCGATCAGGTTGCCGGCCTCATCGGTCCACATGTCGTCAACGACAGGCTCCAATTCGCGGGCACACACCGCGCGGACCGCTTCTTCCTGGCCGCCTGGCCCGTAGGTCCACAACAACTCCTGCAACAGGCCGTCAGTGGACTCTCGTTCGGTTTGCGCCATCCGGTTCCTTCCCGTCTCGGCAACCGTATCGGCTTGTCCGTCACGCAAACATTCGGCCGCCCGATAGTCCGCTGCGCGAAGTGTCTCCACACCGCGCGCTATTGCGGATAGCTGAAGATGTTGTGAGCAAGGAACCTTCGTGGACGGTGAACGGACAGGGAACTGCCCGCTTACGTTGACGAAACCTAGGTTGATCAGCTTTTACATCGTGGTGATAAACGGCGCCTTTTACGTCGCTAGCCTGACGAATCATGTGGCAACAGCCGGCCCACAGCGTCGTCCGGCTGTGCTCGTCCCGCGTCCAATCATCTCACCGCTCGACCAGCGGATGCGTCGTCGCGGCACCCGCGTGTGCCCTGGGAAGGGAGGAGAGGGCGCGCAATTAGTCCAAGCGATTGTCAATTCAGAAATCGATGACCGTTTCACTCCGATCCGGTCATGGTTTCTGCTCCTGCCGCCCTTCGGCGTCGGTGAGCACGCTCAGCGGCAGAAGACCCTGCCCGGTCGGACTATCCGCAAAGGGAAAGTCCAATGGATTACGGAGCGCTACCACCAGAGATCAACTCCGAGCGTATCTACGCCGGCCCGGGATCGTCACCAATGCTGGTCGCCGCGGTGGCCTGGGGCACGCTGGCCGCCGAATTACGTTCGGCTGCAACTTCCTACGGTTCGGTGATCGCAAGCCTGGCTACCCAGGGTTGGCTGGGGCCCTCGTCGATCTCGATGGCTGCAGCGGCAACACCGTACGCGACCTGGCTGAACACCACAGCCGGTCAAGCAGAGCAGACCGCGGGCAACGCGACCGCTGCGGCGGAGGCGTTTCACACCGTGTTCGCGATGACGGTGCCGCCACCGGTGATCACGGCCAACCGGGCCCAGTTGAGGGCGTTGATCGCCACCAACTTCCTCGGCCAGAACGCACCGGCGATTGCGGCCACCGAAGCCCGATACGGCGAGATGTGGGCACAGGACGCAGGCGCGATGTACAACTACGCTGGATTGTCGGCGGCGGCCGCCCAGGTCACGCTCTTCACCTCACCGGAGCAGCTGACCAACCCCGACGGGCTGGCCGGACAAGCGTCGGCGCTGACTCAGGCCACCGGCACGTCAACCCCTACAGACACCCAAGCAGTGCTGTCTCAGGTGGTGTCCTCCGTACCCGGCACACTGCAGACCCTCGCCTCGCCCGGTTCATCAGCGGCCGCAGCCACCAACCCGTTCTCGCCCGGATCGAACGCAGCGACGTCCGGGCTTTCCGGGTTGCTTAATCTGCTGGACGGGTCGACCGGATCGGCCGCGGGTACGTTCCTCAACTCTTCTCTCGTCAACGGTCTGGTGTCCGGCAGCTACGTGAGCCCCGCACTGATCAGCCCGGCGGTCACCAGCGCGCTGGCCGACCTCAACTCGCTGCAATACGACGCCGTGGAAGTCATGTTGCCGCCGAACCTGGGTGACGGATTGGTGCCGGCGCTGCTGTCGCCGGCGGGGCCGCCCGCGGCTGGCTTGTTGGGTATGGAGAACGCCGCGGTGACCGCCGGTCTGGGCCGGGCCGGGCTGATCGGTCAATTGTCAGTGCCACAGGGCTGGGTTGCGCCGCCAACGTCGGTGACCGCCCCGGTGACCACTCCATTCGGTACGGCCGCCTGGACCGAGGCGCCGGCCGCGGCGGCGCCCGCCATGCCGGGTATGCCGGGAATGCCGTCTACGGCGAGCGGTTCTGCGCGGCCGTTGACCATCGCCGCTCCCCGCTACGGGTTTAAACCCACCGTGATGGCAACTCCGCCCGCCGCTGGGTGACCGGGCTCTGGCGGCCGGGCAGGAGAGTTTCGGATGCGCGTTATGGTCGCCTCATGCGACCAGATCGCGGTGCAGGTTGGCTGAGCCTCGACGTCGCCGGGGTGCTGATGTTCTGCGCGGCCGGGCGGCGCAGCCACGACGAAGGAGTCGACCTCACCGGCTTGGCAACGACGGCCTGGCCGTTCCTGGCCGGAACCGCACTCGGCTGGCTGCTGTCGAGGGCTTGGCGGCGCCCCACCGCGGTGGCGCCGACCGGGGTGATCGTCTGGTTGAGCACGGTTGTCGCTGGGATGCTGCTACGTAAAGCCAGTTCGGCCGGTGTGGCCGCCAGCTTTGTGGGGGTCGCGACAGCGGTCACCGCGGTTCTGCTGCTCGGCTGGCGGGTGGTCGCCGATCTGGCTGCGCGCCGGCGCGCGGACCGTTGATCATGCCGAGGACCGACGGCGACACCGGGTTGCAAGCTGCAACGTATTGGATGTCAGCGACCTCTCCGGCGTCGGCGGGTACGCCGGAATGACGGAATGTGTCGCGGCGCGCACCCGGTTCTATGACGGATTCCTCGCCGATGCCGGCGTCGCCGGGATTCGCCAGGCGGTATTGCTGAACTGCGGTCTGGACGCGCGGCCCTACCGGCTGTGGTGGCCCAGCGGAACGACTGTCTTCGACGTCGACGAATCTGCGTGACCGCGGGTTGCTGACGGTGAGCGCAACGCTGGACCAGGGTGCCGAAGTGCCGGTGCTGACGCGCTGTGTGACCGCTGTGCGGAATGTCATTGCCCCGGTGACGTTAGACAGTTGAGTGATGTCCCGATCTGTGCCGTCCGCGTCGTTCGGTCCTCCCGTCGGTCTGCACTTTGTGACGGCGGGTCAAGACGACCCGCTGGCGCAGCCGCTGCTCAACGAATTGGCGGCCGAATATGCGCAGCGCTACGACAACACCACCCAGGCCGTTCTCGGCTGGCTGCAGAGCTATCCCGCCGCAGAATTCACTCCGCCGCACGGCGACCTGCTGATCGGTGTGATCGCCGGCGAACCGGTCACCGGCGGCGGGTTCCGGCGTTTCGACGAGCGGACCGCTGAACTCAAACGGATCTGGACCCACCGCGCCCATCGGCGGCGTGGCTACGCCAAGGCGCTACTGATTCAACTGGAGAACCGGATCGCCAACCGGGGTTACCGTCGGGTGTATTTGACCACCGGCAATCGCCAGCCCGAGGCCGAGGCGCTCTATGCGGCAAACGGGTACACCCGGCTGGTGGAGCCGCTGCCGTCGAGCGAACCGGTATTCCCGATCGCCTTCGCGAAGGAGCTGCGTTGACCGACCAGCTGACACTCGGTGTCGCGCTCGACGGGTACGGCTGGCACCCGCGGGCCTGGCACACCACCTTGGCCGCCGAGCCCACCACGGCTTCGGTGCTGTCGGGGCGGTACTGGACCGAACTGGCGCGGACCGCGGAGCGGGGGCTGCTCGATTTCCTGACAATCGACGACACGCTGACGCCGCAAAACGGGCGGCGCGAACAGATCTCGCAGCGGCGACTTGCCGGTCGCGCTGACGCGGTGCTGGTCGCTGCCCGCATCGCCCCGGCGACGGAGCACATCGGGTTGATTCCGGTGGCCACGGTGACCCATACCGAACCGTTCCACGTTTCCAAAGCCATCGCCACGCTCGACTATGTCTCGCACGGGCGGGCGGGTTGGCAGCCCAGGGTCAGCTCGACCGCGCACGAGGCCGCCCTGTTCGGTCGGCGCAACGTCGCCGAGTCCGGCGACGACCTGTTCGACGAGGCCACCGATTTCGTCGAGGTGGTTCGGCGGCTCTGGGACAGCTGGGAAGACGACGCCGTCATCCGCGATGTCTCGACTGGTCGCTTCATCGACCGGAACAAGCTGCATTACATCGACTTCGTCGGCAAGTACTTCTCCGTCAAGGGGCCGTCGATCACACCCCGTCCGCCGCAGGGGCAGCCGGTGATCACCGCGCTGGCGCACGCGCCGCGCGTCTACGAGTTCGCCGCGGCCGGCGCCGACATCGTGTTCATCACTCCGACCGATGACGCCGCCGTGCGCTCGATCAGCCAGGAGGTGCGGCACGCCGGAGGTGAGTACTTGAAGATCTACGCCGACGTGGTGGTGGCTTTCGGCGGTAGCACCGACGACTTCGTTTCGGACGCATTGATTTTCACCGGCAACGCTCCGGCGTTGGTCGATCTGTTGCTGAGCTGGCAGGAGCTCGGCATCGACGGCGCCCGGCTGCGGCCGGCGGTCAACGCGACCGACCTTCCGGTGATCGTCGATGAGGTGGTGCCGCTGCTGCAGCGCGCCGGAGCGTTGCGCACCGAATACCGCAACGGTGAAACTCTGCGCGAACGGCTGCGCCTTGCCCCGGCGCCCAATCGGTATGTGGGAGTAAGCCGATGAACACCGTTCCAATCTCTGTGCTGGATCTGGCGCCGATCAGCGCCGGTAGTGACGCAGCCACGGCCCTGCACAACACCGTGGACCTTGCCCAGCACGCGGAGCAGTGGGGTTTTCGGCGCTACTGGGTTGCCGAACACCACTTCGTCGGAGTTGCCAGTTCATCGCCTGCGGTGTTGATCGGCCAGATCGCGGCGGCCACCAGCCGAATTCGAGTCGGCGCGGGTGCCGTGCAAATGGGTCACAACACCCCGGTGGCGGTGGTGGAAAGTTTTGGCATCCTCGACGCTATCTATCCGGGTCGGATCGATCTGGGCTTGGGCCGGTCCGGGCACCGTCGCGCCGAAAGCACGAAACCTGACAAGCCCAGACAGCCCCGCGAACCAAAGCCGCCGCGGCAGTGGCACGAGGTCAACGGTGTGGTGGTCCCGCCGCCGTTCGACCTGCGCACGATGCCCAACATGCAGCGGACGCTGGCGACCATGTCGATCCTGCAGCAACCCGAAGCGCTCACCCCGGACTTCGACGAGCAGGTCGGCGACATTCTGGCCCTACTGCAGGGCAATTACCGCGCCGATGGGTTCGACGTGCATGCGGTGCCCGGCGAACACGCCGGCTTGACACCGTGGATCTTCGGCAGCAGCAAGGGCAAAAGCGCGCAGGTGGCCGGTGCTCGCGGGCTACCGTTCGTCGCGAGCTACCACATCACGCCCGGCACCGCCCTGGAAGCCGTGGAGGCCTACCGCAACGCATTCACCCCGTCGGCGATCCTGCAGCAGCCGCACGTCGTGGTGTCAGCCGACATCGTCGTCGCCGACGACACCGCCACCGCGCAACATCTGGCCGCCGGCTACGGCGCGTGGGTGGCCTCCGTACGGTCCGGTGACGGCGCCATGCCGTACCCCGATTCCGACCGTTTCACGCCGCTGAGCCAAGAGCAGCAGGAAGCGGTCAGGGACCGCACTGCAACGCAATTCGTCGGGGACCCCGACGAGGTGACTGAGCGGCTGCAGGCGTTGCAGCGCGCCACCGCCGCCGACGAGCTCGTCGTCACCTCGGTCACGCACCGGCACGAAGACCGGCTCCGGTCGCACGAACTGATCGCCAAACGCTGGGGGCTCACCGAGTGAGTGTCCGGGAAGGCAAACAGCGCAAGCCTGTTCATTTGGCTGCTCATTTCCCCGGCGTCAACAACACCACGGTGTGGACGGATCCGGACGCGGGCAGCCAGGTCGAGTTCGAGTCTTTTGTGCATCTGGCCCGCACCGCCGAGCGCGGACTGTTCGACTTCTTGTTCCTCGCTGAAGGGTTACGCCTCCGCGAGCACCGTGGCCGCATTCACGAACTCGACGTCGTCGGCCGCCCGGACACGTTCACGGTCCTTGCCGCGCTGGCCGGGGTGACCGACCGCCTCGGGCTGACCGGCACCATCAATACCACCTTCAACGAACCCTTCGAGGTGGCCAGACAATTCGCGTCTCTGGACCATCTGTCCGACGGCAGGGCCGGCTGGAACATCGTCACCTCGTCAGACGCGTTCACCGGTGCCAACTTCCGGCGCGGTGGCTTCCTCGACCACGCCGACCGCTACCAGCGCGCCGAGGAGTTCCTGTCGGTGGCCCGCCAGTTCTGGGACAGCTGGAGTACCGACGCTGTGCTGACTGACGTCGGCGCGGGGAACTACGTCGACCCAACGCGTATCCGCGCCGTCGAACACCGTGGTGCTCAATTCGATGTGCGCGGGCTGGCGACGCTGCCCGCGGGGCCGCAAGGGCATCCGGTGCTGTTGCAAGCCGGTGACTCGGATGAAGGCCGAAACTTCGGCGCCCGGCACGCCGACGCGTTGTTCACGCTGCACGGATCGCTGGACGCTGGGCAGCGCTACTACGCCGACGTCAAGCGGCGTGCTGCGTCATATGGCCGAGAATCAGGAGAACTCAAGGTGTTTCCGGCAGCGACCTTCGTGCTCGGAGACACCGCCGAGGAGGCTGCTGAGAAGGCGCGCCACATCCGGCATCAGCAGGTCAGCGGCGCGACGGCGATCGCCATGCTCGAACAGGTTTGGGGCCGTGACCTTTCGGACTACGACCCCGATGGGCCGCTGCCGGATGTTGAACCCACGGTAGATGTGGACATCAGCCAGGGACGGGTGCGGCACCGTGACCCGGTCGCAGCGGCTCGCGCCTACCGCGACCGGGCCCAAGCCGAGAGCCTGTCGATCCGCGAACTGGTCATCGCCGTCACCGGCCGACAGCAGTTCGTCGGTACCGCCGCACACATCGCCGAACAGATCGACCAATACGTGCAGGCGGATGCCTGCGACGGCTTCATTCTGGTGCCGCATCTGACGCCGCACGGCCTAGACGAGTTCGTCGACCGGGTGGTGCCGTTACTGCAGGAGCGTGGCGCGTTCCGCACTGCATACGAGGGAACGACGTTGCGCGAGCTCCTCGAGGTCGGCCTGTCGACTGAGGGTCAGCCGGCCATGAATTCGTTGTAGGCCGACTCCAGGGCCGGTGAGAGCACCGTCGTGTTGCACTGCTGCTGCACGTCACCGATCGGCGCCAGGATGCCACGCAGGTCGAAGTACTCCTGCGGGTGAGCGGTGAAGTAGTTGCGCAGGTCAGCCGACGCCTGCGGGCGCGGCTCGGTGAACGCGTTGGATACCGCCGCGCCGGCATCTGGGTGGCTGTTCAAGTACTGCTGAGCCGAATTCTCCGTTGAGTTGACCGTGTCGTGCACTGTGCCCGGGCTGCAGTCCGGTGCTGCCGACGCCGTCGGCGCCGCAATTGTGGTGGCAGCCAGTCCTGCCAGTAGGCCGCATCCCGCGAACGCACCGGCGGCTTGCCGGCGCACGGACTTACCACTGATCTTCATCATCTTTGTTCCTTCTTGTTTCCCGCATTGCGTGTCGATCGCAATTCCCTAGTCCCGATGCAAGGGCCCCCGCCCTTAAACCAAAGTACGCGAGGTCAACTCACTCAGCTGTTGGCTGGACGGCCCGAGAGCCGCTGCCGGAGGAGCGTTACCGTCACGTCAAGTGAAGTCCGTCTCGAAATTGCTAAGCAAGCGCGAAGAACGGCGCCAGAAACGTAAAATTCCTTAGGGAACGTGGCCGGTTCTTAAGAAAATGTAACCCGCGAGCGTGACCGGATTGTTATTTAGGCAGCCGAGTCAGCGCTTCCGCTGTGGCCTCGCGGATCGGACCGCGCCACAGATCGCCATGTCCGGGCGCAAGGATTTCCTGGTCCAGCAGCGCCAGTGCGGACAAGCTGCGGATGCAACGGTCCTGATCGTGGCTGAACATCGCCGGCAACAGCTGCGGTCCGCTGCGCGACAGCAACGGATGACCGGTGACCAGCGCGTCGCCGGTGATGAGCACGTCGTCGATCACATACGAGCAGTGCCCGCCGGTATGGCCGGGCGTCGGAATCGGCATCGGGTGACCCGGTAGCAGCGCGGCCACCTCCGTGGTGAGCGGTTGCGCGCTGGGAATGCCCGCACGGATCATGCCGCCGTTGCGGATAAGACGCATTGACCATAGAGCCCACCGCGGCCGCCAAGCCCGCAGGGCGACATCCAGCGGCGACGCTTGCTCCAAATACTCCCGCTTTGCGTGTCCGACCTCGTCGGCGTGGCAGTACACCGGCGTGGAGTGCGTCTTGGCGAACCAGATCGCCGAGCCGAAGTGGTCGATATGGGCATGGGTCAGCAGGATGGCCTGCACGTCGGCGGCTTCATAGCCGAGTTGCCGCAGCGAGTCCAGCACATCGTCCCGGTCACCGGGATAACCGGCGTCGACGAGCATGACGCCGGTGGCTTCGGTGACCAGCAACCAATTCACCGCAGGACCGTGAACGAAATACACGGTGGCGGTGACCTGGACTACCTCCGGTTGGGCCGGTGCCATGTCGCGAGTGTAAGCATTTGCAACAGGCTCAACGGCGGAGTCTGCGCGCCGAACGGTCGACGAGCGGTCGCCGCTGATGGTCGCACGCCGCGCTCGTCACACTGGCAACATCGGCACCATCGGTCCACCATGAGACGGTGCTGCAAAGTGATACTGCCCGTGATATCGCTGTTCGAGCGGCCGGCTGATATCGGCGGCGATATCACTTTGTCGAGAGACGTCCTCTTCTTTGAGGTGATGCGCAAGAGGCTGATGTGAATATGGCCGGTCTGCAGGAACCATGCGACCCGCTGCGCCCGGCTCTGCCGCGCTTGCGATCGCCTGGGGAGGAGTAGAAACGACAGGGTGGCTGACTTGAAACTCGGATACAAAGCATCAGCGGAACAATTCGCGCCGCGGGAACTCGTCGAACTGGCAGTCGCCGCCGAAGACCACGGTATGGACAGCGCTACCGTCAGCGACCATTTTCAACCTTGGCGGCACAAGGGTGGTCACGCGCCATTTTCGTTGTCCTGGATGACCGCTGTCGGGGAGCGCACGAAACGGCTCCAACTGGGCACCTCGGTGCTCACTCCAACGTTCCGATACAACCCGGCCGTCATCGCGCAGGCGTTCGCCACAATGAGCTGCCTTTACCCGAATCGGATTTTCCTCGGCGTCGGCACCGGTGAGGCCCTCAACGAGATCGCTACCGGATATGAGGGCCAGTGGCCGGAGTTCAAGGAGCGGTTCGCCCGGTTGCGCGAATCCGTGCGGTTGATGCGTGAGTTGTGGCTCGGCGACCGCGTGGATTTCGACGGGGAGTTCTACAAACTCAAGGGGGCGTCGATCTACGACGTGCCCGAGGGCGGTGTACCGGTGTACGTCGCGGCGGGTGGGCCGGTGGTGGCTAAATACGCCGGCCGCGCCGGTGATGGGTTCATTTGCACGTCCGGCAAGGGCGAAGAGCTGTACGCCGACAAGCTGATCCCCGCCGTCAAAGAGGGCGCCGAGAAAGCCGACCGCAATTCTGACGACATCGACCGGATGATCGAGATCAAAATCTCCTACGACACCGACCCGGAACTGGCTTTGGAAAACACGCGGTTCTGGGCGCCGCTGTCACTGACCGCCGAGCAGAAGAACTCCATTCACGATCCGCTGGAAATGGAGAAGGCCGCCGACGAGCTCCCGATCGAACAGGTCGCCAAGCGCTGGATCGTGGCGTCGGACCCGGACGAGGCCGTCGAGAAGGTGAGCCAGTACGTCAAGTGGGGCCTGAACCACTTGGTGTTCCACGCACCCGGTCACGACCAGCGGCGGTTCCTGCAGCTGTTCCAACAAGACCTGGAACCCAGGCTGCGGCGGTTGGCTTAGGACGGGCAGCTCAGCGTGGCCGAGGCTTCCGGGCTCTACATCGCCGCGGCCGAAGCTGACACCGGCAAGTCGACGGTCGCGCTGGGCGTCTTGCACCAGTTGACCGCCACGGCGGCCAAAGTCGGGGTGTTCCGGCCGATTACGCGGGCGTCCGAGGGACGCGATTACCTGCTGGAATTGCTGCTGGCGCACAGCAGCGCCGGCCTGCCCTATGAGCGCTGTGTCGGTGTGAATTATCAACAGTTGCACGCCGACCGCGACGCCGCGATCGCCGACATCGTCGAGGGCTATCACGCAGTCGCCATGATGTGTGACGCGGTGGTGATCGTCGGCAGCGACTACACCGACGTGGCGGCGCCCGCTGAGTTGAGCGTCAACGCCCGCATCGCCGTCAACTTGGGCGCGCCGGTGCTGCTGACGGTGCGGGCCAAAGGGCGCAGCCCTGAGGAAGTGGCGCACATCGTCGAGGTTTCTTTGGCAGAGCTCGGCGCCCAGCGGGCCCACACTGCGGCAGTGGTGGCCAACCGCTGCGAGCCTACGCAGCTGCAGGCGGTGGCCGACGCGCTGCGCCGGTTCTCGACGCCGGCTTATGCCGTGCCTGATGCGCCGCTTCTCGTCGCGCCCACAGTCGCCGATCTCACAGCCGCGGTGAACGGGTCGCTGGTCAGCGGTGACGGCGCGCTGCTGGGCCGCGAAGCCACTGGTGTGGTTGTCGCCGGCATGACCGCTGACCACGTGCTGGAACGGCTGAGCGAGGGCGCCGCGGTGGTGACGCCGGGTGACCGGTCCGACGTCGTGCTGGCTGTCACCAGCGCTCATGCAGCAGAAGGCTTTCCGTCGCTGTCCTGCCTCATCCTCAACGGTGGCTTCGACCTGCACCCGGCTATCGCGGCACTGGTGGCGGGCCTGAGCTTGCGGCTTCCCGTCATCACGACGACGTTGGGTACTTACGACACCGCGAGCGCGGTCGGCGCAGCCCGCGGACGGGTGACCGCAGCCTCGCAGCGCAAGATCGACACCGCACTGGAGTTGATGAACCGTTACGTTGACATCCCGGAACTGTTGGCCCAGTTAGCTGTTCCGATACCCGAAGTTGTCACGCCCCAGATGTTCACCTACCGGCTGCTAGAGCAGGCGCGCACGGACCGCAAGCACATCGTGCTTCCTGAAGGCGACGACGACCGTATCCTGCGCGCCGCGGGCCGGCTATTGCAGCGAGGCGTCGCCGACCTGACCATCCTCGGTGATGAAGCTGAGATACGTTCGCGTGCAACTGAGTTGGGTCTTGACGTGGAGGCTGCGGCAGTTCTAAACCCGAAGACTGCCAAGGTGTGTGACCAGTTCGCCGAACAGTACGCGGAGTTGCGCAAGAACAAGGGCGTCAGCGTCGAGCACGCCCGGGAGATCATCGCTGATGTGTCTTATTTCGGCACCATGCTGGTGTACAACGACATGGTCGACGGCATGGTGTCCGGAGCCGCGCATACCACCGCGCACACCGTGCGGCCGGCGTTCGAAATCATCAGAACCGTACCCGACATCTCCACCGTGTCGAGCGTCTTCCTGATGTGCCTGCCCGACCGGGTTTTGGCTTACGGCGACTGCGCCATCGTGCCGGACCCGACGGTCGAGCAGCTCGCCGACATCGCGATCAGCTCAGCACACACCGCCGCGCAGTTCGGCATCGAGCCGCGGGTGGCGATGTTGTCTTACTCGACCGGTGAGTCGGGGAAGGGTGCCGACGTCGACAAGGTTAGGGCAGCAACGGAATTGGTGCGCAAGCGCGCACCACAGCTGCCGGTGGAGGGTCCCATTCAATACGACGCGGCGGTGGAACCCTCGGTGGCGGCCACCAAGATGGGTGACTCGCCGGTCGCCGGGCGGGCGACGGTACTGATCTTCCCCGACCTCAACACGGGCAACAACACTTACAAAGCGGTGCAGCGCAGCGCCGGGGCGATCGCGATCGGTCCGGTACTGCAAGGACTGAACAAACCAGTCAACGACTTGTCCCGGGGGGCGCTGGTCGAAGACATAGTCAACACTGTGGCCATCACAGCGATTCAGGCGCAACGATGAGCGGCAACCGGGTTGTCTTGGTGATCAACTCGGGGTCGTCGTCGCTGAAGTACCGTCTGGTCAAACCTGATTCAGCAACCTCGCTCGCCGACGGCGTGGTACAGCGGATCGGTGAGCAGTCGTCGTCGGCGCAGTTGACTGTCGAGGACCGCCAACTGAACCGTGACGACCGGGTCGATGACCATGACGCGGCGTTGCGCCTGGCGTTCGACCTCCTGCAGGAGGCTGGCATCGACCTGAAGGCGGGCGGCTTGACGGCGGTGGGGCACCGGCTTGTGCACGGCGGCAACGTCTTCTATCGGCCTACGCTGATCGATGACGGCGTGATCGCGAAATTGAAGGAGCTGTCGTCGCTGGCACCACTGCACAACCCGCCCGCGGTGCAAGGTGTCGAGGTGGCGCGGCGGATGCTGCCCGACGTTCCGCACGTAGCGGTGTTCGACACGGCGTTCTTCCACAACCTGCCCGACGCGGCGGCTAGCTACGCCATCGATCGGGGGTTGGCCGACAAGTGGCACATCCGCCGGTATGGGTTTCACGGCACGTCACACCGATACGTCAGCGAACAAGCCGCGGCGTTCCTGGGCAAGCGGCCCGAAGACCTGAACCAAATTGTGCTGCATCTGGGTAACGGCGCCTCGGCGTCGGCGATCGCGCGGGGCCGACCCGTCGACACATCGATGGGCCTTACGCCGCTGGAGGGTTTGGTGATGGGCACGCGCAGCGGTGACATCGACCCAGGCGTCATCAGCTATCTTTGGCGGGAGGCGAAGATGGGAGTCGAGGACATCGAGTCGATGCTCAACCACCACGCCGGGATGCTCGGGCTGGCCGGTGAGCAGGATTTCCGGAAGCTGCGCGAGATGATCGAATCAGGCGACAACGCAGCACGATTGGCGCACGGCGTATTCATCCACCGGCTGCGCAAATACATCGGTGCGTACCTGGCGGTGCTGGGTCACACCGATGTGCTGACGTTCACCGCGGGCATCGGCGAGAACGACGCCACGGTGCGCCAAGACGCGGTGAGCGGGCTGACGGAGCTGGGCATCGTCCTCGACGAGCACCTTAATGCTGGTTCGGGCGGCGATGCCCGGCGCATTTCCACCGACGATTCGCCGATCACGGTTCTGGTGGTGCCGACCAATGAAGAGCTGGCGATCGCCCGCGACTGCCTTGACGTGGTTTGAAGCCGACGGGTCGAGCACTCGGGTGCAGGACTCAGAAGATGCTGAGCAGCGCTGAACCGATGTCTAGCGGCAGTGAAGTGAGGCCCGACCCACCGACATCCAGCAGCCCGCCGAGATCGGTGCCACCCAGCAGTCCACTGAGGTCGAGGCCACCGAGCAGTCCGCCGAGGTCGAGGCCACCGCTCGAAGTTCCGACTGGAATCAAGTTTTCGAGCACATCAGCGGTGACGCCTGTGAGGTCCAGCGGTAGGCTGCCGCTGACGATTGACACTGGCAAGCCCAGGTCAGTCAGCAGACCAGTCAACGGGGGGACCACGTCGATTGACGGGTCCGGCATTAGCAGGGTGGGTAGAGCCGACGACAGCGGTCCGACACTGCCGGCCACCGCCAACAGGTCGTGGGACAGGTCCGCGGCGTAGCTCGGCACAGTCGTGTCTATGCCAGGGATGTTCACGGGGATGCCCAGAGTGCCGGTGGGGCTGAGGATCGCCTCGAGGGTGCTTACGGGAATGGGAATGCTGTTGCCTAAATATTTCTCGATAAGTGTTGCGAGGGAGCCGGTTATGCCGGCGTCCGACAGGAGTGTGCCGACCGGTAGGTTGATGCCATTCGGGAGAAGGCCGCCAAGGATTTTGTCGACGTTGAGATCGAGTTCCAGCATGCCCGGGCCGAGCAAGGGTAACTTCGACGTCAGATCCGCTCCTCCGGTCGCCGACAACTCATCGGCGAGGGTCTGCTGCTGTATCTGGAAAGCGTCGATCGTGCCGGTTGCCAGCGGGGTGGTGGTGGCCGTGACGGCGGTGTCCGGGTTCGTCAGGAATCCGAACTCAGGAGAAATCAGGTCGGTGAAGGGCGTTCCGGCGTTCCCCGGCTGATACCCGTTGAGGAAGTCGTTGGCGACCGTGGTGGGCGACAGCAGGAAGTTTTCCAAGACCGCCTGGTAGTTACCTGCGCTCTCCGCGACTTGAATGTTGTTTGGCGATCCCGTCCAGCCCGTTAAGGGCCGCGTTAGGCCCATAAATCGGACTGAGGTCAAGCAGTCCGCCCTCAATCGGCAGTGATAGTGGGTTCAGCACCGGACTCGAGAGCTGACCATGCAACAGGTCGGTGAAGACGGTCTGTACACCTGCCGCGACATCGGGCGTATTGAACAGAGGGAACGGGTTTGCGGCGAAGATGTGTTCTAAGCCGGTCAGGTTGGCTTCGGTGTTCGCAACGAGCTCCGACAGCCCGGCTGTGGGATAGGTACCTGCACCGACCCGGTGAACAACCACGGCGTCGCTGGCCGTGCAAAAGGCCCGTCGAGATTTCCAAGTAGACGACAGGGCGCCGAGAACCTGCTGAAATTCGCCGTAGGTCGTTGAGATCGAGCCTGAGCCGGACGCGAGATGACCGACGTCCTGATATCGGCAGCGCCGAAGCGACCGAGATGAACGGCAACATTCTGGCACCGGCAACGCCCCGCAAGCGGTGATCCAGGGACGAAGGGCACTCTGAACCGGCCTCGCTGCGCATGATTCTAATAACGGTGACACCGTAACTAAGATTTCGCTTAGAAGCGACTCGAAAAATGAGTAGTTCTCAGCAAAGGCACCGACCTGTCCCTGCACGGCCCCGGCATCCTCGACAACGTCGCCGCCGAACTCAACGGCCGACTCCGTCAACACTGGGCTGAAACCATCAGCCGAAGCATCAACGAATTACTGTCAACAACCACCCGTTGCATCCGCGAAACCACCAGCCGAAGCACTCAACGAACTACTGTCAAAAAATCCACCTGTTGCATCGACCGCATGAAGTCGCCTTCAAAAAGCCCTCCACAGATACACACTCGAAGCCAAGGATGCACCGACCGCGACGGCGACGGCGACGGCGAGGGCTAGGCGAGGCCAGGGCGAGGGCTAGGGCAGTGCAAGGCCGCAGAAGGCGCGGGGTCTGGAAGCGAGCGCAAACCAGCGAACGGCCGCTAGAACGTGCTGAAGGGCCGTACCCGGTTCGCCATGTCCACCAGCGTGTAGCGGTGCGCCTGAGTGGGAGCCACCCGCGCCAACCCGCGCAGCGAGGCCTCCACGCCCAGCGCCAGACCGTGTCTGGTGAACGGGAACCCGAGGATGTGGTTGGTGCTGGCCTCATGGTCTTGCAGCCAGTCCATCGCACCGCCAAGGACCAGGGCCCGGATCTGCAACACCCGAGGCTCGGTGGGCGGCAACGCCTCCACCCGTCGCGCTGCGTCGCGGATGTTTTCCTCGGTGATCTCCTTGGCCGACCGACCGGACAGCAGCGTCACCGCACTGGTCAGTCGTGCAGTGGTGAAATGCCTTGAGCTGCTGGGCACTTTGTCGAGTACTCGGACCGCGCCCTCGCGGTCACCGGCTGCCGATAAGGCCCTGGCCAACCCGAATGCCGCGGAGATGACGCCGTCATCGGTTTCCCACACAGTGCGGTAGAACTTGTGCTCGTCGGAGTTGCCAGCCAGTTCGGCGGTGGCCGCCAGCGCCATCTTGGGTGCCAACTCGCCGGGGAAAGTGTCCAGCACTTCGGTGAAATGTTTGATCGCAGAGTCGAAGTCACCGGTGAGCAGTTCGGACACGGCGCGATACCACACCAGTCGCCAGCGCCACCCCACGCGCTCGGCGAGGTCGTCGAGCTTGCGGGTGGCGTTGCCCACGTCGCCCAAATCGAGCAGCGCGCGCACCTCCATCAGCGGCAACTCGACCGACTCCGACAGGTCGATGCCTTCGGCGTCCAGTGAGCCGTGCCGGAACGCGCGCAGCGAGTCCAACGTCTGCACCGGCTGCGACAGCACCGTCGCCTGCAGCAGAGGTGCCGCGACGTCAGCGGGGTCGACCAGCGGTACCTGCAGCGCGGTGACGATCTCCCGGGCGGTCAGCTTCTCGGCATGCACCCGGCCGTCCAGGTACACGTCGGTGTGCGCGACCAGCAGGTCGACCCCGAACGGCGACCGCGATCGACTGAAGATCGTTGACAACCCCGGCCGGGGCACACCGGTATCGTGTGCCACCACCTCACGGAGCACGCCCATCAACTGTCCCGACATCTCCTCGGCACTGCCGAACCGCCGCAACGGATCCGGGTCGATCGCGCGGCACAGCAGCCGCCCGAACGAGTCGTACTGGGCCAGCACCGGGTCGTCCTCGGGCAGCCCGTCGATGTAGCGGCCGTTGCGCGTGCGCAGTTTCAGCGTCAGCGCCGCCAGAGTCCGCCCCACCGTGTAGATATCGGTGGCCACCGTGGGGCCGGTGCGAACGATCTCCGGAGCCTGATAGCCCGGCGTGCCGTAGAGGTAGCCGAACGAGTTGACTCGCGAAACCGCTCCCAGGTCGATGAGCTTGAGTTGCTCCTCGGTGAGCATGATGTTTTCCGGCTTCAAGTCGTTGTAGACCAAGCCGACTGAATGCAAATACGCCATGGCGGGCAGGATTTCGAGCACATAGGCGATGGCCTCGGCGACGGGCAGTTTTTTGTCTCGGCCCCCCTTGAGCGAGCGCCCGCCGATGTATTCCATCACGATGTAGCCGACTGGTTCACCGTGCTGATCGGTGTGCTCGACGAAGTTGAAGATCTGCACGATCGACGGGTGCACCACCTCGGCGAGGAACTGCCGCTCCGCCATCGCGATCGCCTGCGCCTCGGCATCGCCGGAATGCACCAGGCCTTTCAGCACGACGGGACGGTCGTTGACGTTGTGGTCGAACGCCAGGTACACCCAGCCCAGGCCGCCGTGGGCTATGCAACCTTTAATTTCGTACTGTCCTGCGACGACGTCGCCCGGCTTCAATTGCGGGAGAAAAGAATACGCGCTGCCGCAGTGCGGGCACCAACCCTCTGACAACGCCTCGCCGTCGCTGCTCGACCGGCCTACCGGCCGCCCGCAGTTCCAGCAGAAGCGCTTGGACTCCGGGACGACCGGGTCGGTCATCAGGGCCTCGAGCGGGTCTGTATCGGGTATGCGCGGGATTTCCACCAGACCGCTGCCCAGTCGGCGCATCGGCTGCAGCGTCCGCGTGGCCGTCGTCGTGCGCTCCTGCGGTTCACTGGGCATCGTGCCGAACGTGATGTCGTCATCGTCATCATCGAAGTCCGGGCGGAACAGCGCTTGGGTGGGCATCGCGCGCCGCACCGACGACGAGTCGACCGGCTGAGTGCCGGGCGCGGCGTCCTCTTCCCGTGCCGATTCGCGCTCCAGGTCGTGTTCCACGTCGCGCTCGCTCACAGACTCACCCATCAGTCCACGTACTTCGGTTCGGGTGGTGCCGGCGCCGGGCCGAGGACCGTCAACCATTTGCGGTACAGAGTGTTCCAGGTGCCGTCGCGACGGATGCGATCCAAGGTGCCGTTGACGAAGCGGACCAGGCCGGCGTTCTTCTGGTTTACCCCGATTCCGTAGGGCTGGGTGTCCATGTTCGGTCCCACGATGTGCAAGTAAGGGTCTTGCGAGACCAGCCCGGCCAGGATCGAGTCGTCGGTGCTGACCGCGTCGACCTCGCGCTGCTGCAGCGTTACCAGGCAGTCAGCCCAGTTCACCACCGACACGATGGCCGGCGGCGGAGCGATCTCGCGGATCCGGCGCAGCGAGGTGGTGCCCTTGGCGACACAGACCCGTTTACCGGACAGGTCGGACGCCTTGACGATCGGCGAGTCGCGGGGGGCCAGGATGCGTTGCGCGGCATCGAGGTAGACGGTGGAAAAGTCGACCAGTTTGCGTCGCTCGCAGGTGATTGTCATGGTTTTGACGACGATGTCGACGTGCGACTTCTGCAGTTCGGTGATGCGCTCGGCCGACGACAGGATTCGGTACTCCACTTGAGACGGGGCGCCGAAGATGTCTCGGGCCACTTCACCGGCGATGTCGACGTCGAACCCGGTGATCTCCCCGGTGATCGGGTCTCGAAAGCTGAACAAGTTGCTGCCGATGTCGAGCCCGACGATCAACCTGCCGCGGGCACGGATATCGGCCACCGCGTCGTCGGCCTCGGCCTTGGTGGGAAACGGCCGCAGGCTCGCGGTCGGGTCACAGTCCTCACTCGAGCGGCCGGGCGGGCGCGGCGGCTGCGGCGCCAGCTCCTGCATGCCGGCCGGCGTCGGCGAGGGCAGCGTCGGGACGGGAACCGGCTTGGTCGGTTCGGAACGACCGCAGCCGGCCAGTACGGCCGCCGCGACGACGGCGCACAGTGGACCGACCCGGCGCGGCTTGCGGCTCGTGCGGTCCATCACCGTCACCGGTACTCGTTCAGCCGGGGCCATAGACCCAATGCAACCGCGACCGCGGCGCCCAGGCTGAGCACCACGCCGCCGACCGTGGCACCGGACAGCCCGCGCCGCGCATTCTGCACGTCAGCGCGTAACTGAGCGCGACTCTGATCCATGGTTTTGACCAGGGCGCGGTCGAGCTTGTCGAATGCCGGCGTCGAATCTTCGTCACCGTTGCCCAGGGCCACCTGGGTGGCGGCCTGGTAGTTACCCACCGAGATGTAGGCATTGATCCGCTCGTCGGCCTGACGCCAACGGGCGAGCAGTTGATCGGCGCCCTGCAGGTCGCTTCTGTCAACGGCGTCGCCGCGCGAGAGGTAGGAGTCAAGCTGCTTTTGCATGTCATCGATGCGCTGGTAGAAGGATTGTTTGCGGACCTCTTCGTCACCGCGCCGAATCAGCGACAGCGTCTCGTCGGCTCTTGCCTGCTGGGCGGTGATCGCGAGGTTGGTGACGATCTTCAATGACTCTGCGTCCGTGTCTTTGGCGTTGCGGCTACTCGTCGTCGAGATAGTGAGCGCCGTACCCACCCAGACCACCATAACGAGGATCGCCAGCGCTCCCACGACGAGTCCGGGGTTGATGCGTCGTTTGGTGCGGCGCGCCAGCCAGCGGTGTGCGAATGCGCCGAAGGCGACCGTGGAGGCGATCACCAGAATCACCGGCGCCGGGATCTGCGTCGAGGCCGTCGTCTCGCTGTCCACCCGCGCGGACGTGGCCTGGTAGAGGTGCTGGGCGTCGGGCAGGATCCGCGCCTGCATCAGCGTCGACGCCTCGGACAGATAAGACGAACCGACCGGGTTACCGGCCCTGTTGTTGGTGCGCGCGATCTCAATCAGCCCGGTGTAAACGGCCAGCTCGGCGTTGATCCGGCCCAGCAGCTGCACGCGCGGCTCATCGGTCAGCCCGCTCGACGCCCGGGTGACGGCTTCGGAGGCGTCGGTGATGGCCTGCTCATAACGTTCACGCACGGTCCGCGGCTCGGCCTGGGCGATGAACGCCGTGGCTGCGGCGGCGTCGGCGACCGACAGCGTGGTGTAGAGCCGGCCGGCGGCGAAGGCCAGCGGCTCGGTGTGGTTGAGCACTGTGGTCAGCACTTGCTCGCGCTGGTTGATCGTCGTCGAGGTGGCGAAAGCGCTGAGCACCCCCAGCAGCGCCAGAATGACGCCGATGGTCAGGATGCGGCCTGGCGTCGTCGATACGAACCACCAGCGGGGGTGTGCGGGTTCGGTTGGCGACCGCGACCCCAGCGGTTCGGTCGACGGGTGCGCCAACTCAACGGTCACGTCTGCTCGGACCTCATCTCTTCGGCGTTGGTCCCTCGACTCCCACGCAATTCTATAAGCGATGTTTAAGAGCGACGGTCGCCGTGTCGTGCGAGTTGTGGACCACTGTTGTCGATCCGGCCCGCATATCCTGAACAGCGTGCGCGGCGACGGCGACGGTTGGGTGATGTCCGACAGCGGCGTTCCTTACTGGGGCCGGTACGGGGCGGCTGGTCTGTTGCTGCGGGCGCCGCGCCGCGACAACACTCCCGCAGTGCTCCTGCAGCACCGAGCGGTGTGGAGTCACCAGGGCGGAACCTGGGGTCTGCCCGGCGGCGCCCGCGACAGCCATGAGACCCCCGAGCAGACCGCGGTCCGGGAAGCTCACGAAGAAGCCGGGTTGCTCGGTGATCGGCTCCGCGTGCGGGCCGCGGTCGTCACCGCCGACATTCCCGGAGCCGGCGGCCGCAGGTGGACCTACACCACTGTCGTCGCCGACGCCCCCCAGCTGTTGCACACCGTCCCCAACCAGGAAAGCGCCGAGCTGCGGTGGGTCGGCGAGGACGAGGTGGCCGATCTGGCGCTACACCCTGGCTTTGCCGCCAGTTGGGAAGGGCTGCGTACCGCGCCGGCGACGGTGCCACTGCACGACGGCGACGAGCGGCGACGCCACCTGCCGCGCACCGTCCTAATCGAGGCCGGCGTCTTCGTGTGGTGCATGCCCGGCCGGCCCGACCAGAAGCCGTCGCAGCTGAGCTCACGAATCAGTTCGCTGCTGCAAGCGCCGAACTGAGCTGTTCGGCTGCCGCGCGCGGATCCTCTGCTGCGGTGATCGCGCGCACCACCACC
Source organism: uncultured Actinomycetota bacterium (assembly GCA_963818785.1). Classification (GTDB taxonomy): domain Bacteria; phylum Actinomycetota; class Actinomycetes; order Mycobacteriales; family Mycobacteriaceae; genus Mycobacterium. Next base: position 86,545 of record CAWFTT010000013.1, read on the forward strand.
ACCCGCCGGGCGCCGGCCGCCAAGACCTCGGGCAGCCGGTCGTGGTCGATGCCGCCGATGGCGAACCACGGCTTGGCGCCGGCGAGGTCGGCTGCGACGCGCACCAGCGGCAGGCCGGGAGCTGGGCGGCCCGGCTTGGTCGGCGTGGGCCAGCACGGGCCTACGCAGAAGTAGTCGACGTCCTCAGTAGCGGCGCCGGCGACCTGATTCTGATCGTGCGTGGACCGCCCGATCAGGACGTCCGACCCGACGACCTCGCGGGCCACCGTCAGCGGCAGGTCGCGCTGCCCCAGGTGCAGTACGTCAGCGCCGGCCGCGCGGGCGATATCGGCGCGGTCGTTGACAGCGAGCAGTGCGCCGTGCCGGCGGGCGGTGTCGGCCAGGACCTCCAGCGCCGCCAACTCGTCGCGCGCCTCCAGCGGGCCGAAGCGCTGCTCACCCGGTGAGCCCTTGTCGCGGAGCTGGATAAGGTCCACCCCGCCGGCCAGCGCCGCGTCGGCGAAGGCGGCAAGGTCGCCGCGGTCACGGCGGGCGTCGGTGCACAGGTACAGCCGGGCGGCGGCGAGCCGGGCGGTGGCTGGTCGGGAGAAGGCCTCGTGCACACCGCGACGCTAGCCGCTAGCTTGGAAAAGAACGCAAACATCGAAGACCACGGGAGTCCCCGGAGCGGGGCTGAGAGTGGGCACGACCACATCCGGGAAGTGGACCTGCCCTTACCGTCAAACCTGATCCGGGTCATGCCGGCGAAGGGAGCGAGAAGTGCCATCCAGTTCGCTCGGGACACTGGCCGTCATCGGCGGCGGTGTCATCGGGCTGTCGATCGCCCGGCGCGCGGCTGCGGCCGGCTGGTCGGTGCGGGTGCATCGTAGCAGCCAGCCCGGCGCGTCCTGGGTGGCCGCCGGGATGGTCGCTCCACACAGCGAAGGCTGGCCCGGCGAAGACAAGTTGTTGCGTCTGGGGCTGGAATCGCTGCGGCTCTGGCATGAAAGCGGCTTTCTCGACGATCTGCCGGCGCAGGTAGTCACCGCGCGCGAGTCGCTGGTGGTCGCCGTCGACCGCGCCGACATCGCCGACCTGCGCACCGTTGCCGCATGGCTGTTGGCGCAGGGCCATCCGGTGGTCTGGGAGTCGGCTGCTCGTGAGGTGGAACCGATGCTGGGGCAAGGCATTCGGCATGGGTTCCGGGCGCCCACCGAGCTCGCCGTCGACAACCGGGCGATGCTGGATGCGCTGACCGGCGCCTGCGAGCGGCTCGGCGTCGAGTGGGCGGATCCTGTGCAGACGCTGTCCGAGGTGGAAGCCGACACGGTGGTGATCGCCAACGGTATCGATGCGCCCCAGCTGTGGCCCGGCCTGCCGGTGCGGCCGGTGAAAGGCGAAGTGCTACGGCTACGTTGGCGAAAGGGTTGTATGCCGTTGCCGCGACGGGTGATCCGCGCCCGGGTGCACGGCCGGCAGGTCTATCTAGTGCCCCGCGAGGACGGCGTGGTGGTGGGCGCGACCCAATACGAACACGGCCGAGACACCGCACCGGCGGTCTCCGGAGTGCGCGAGCTGCTCGACGACGCCTGCGCGGTGCTGCCGGCCCTCGACGAGTACGAGCTGGCTGAGTGCGCGGCCGGGCTGCGCCCCATGACACCGGACAACCTGCCGCTGGTGCAGCGGCTGGACGACCGCACCGTGGTCGCCGCGGGGCACGGCCGGTCCGGCTTCCTGCTGGCGCCGTGGACGGCCGAACAAGTCGTGACGCAGCTTCTTCCGGTGGGGGCGCTCTGAGAATGACACCAGCAGCGATGAGGAGGAGCGGCGCACATTGCCGCCGGTGACGATGCAGAGCGAAGCGATGAGGAGGAGCGGCGCACATTGCCGCCGGTGACGATGCAGAGCGAAGCGATGAGGAGGAGCGGCGCATTGATCGTGCAGGTAAATCAAACGGAGCTCGAGGTCGACGCGGAGATGACCGTGGCCGCGCTGCTGCGCAGTCTGGGTTATCCCGAGCGCGGGATCGCGGTGGCGCTCGACGAGGCGGTGCTGCCGCGCTCGCGCTGGACGACCAATCTTTCCGCGCTGCCTGATCCGGTGCGGCTCGAGGTGGTTACGGCGGTGCAGGGTGGCTGATCAAAAGTTGACCATCGCCGGGCGCAGTTTCGGATCCCGGCTCATCATGGGCACCGGGGGAGCGACCAGCCTCGCAGTGTTGGAGGAGGCGCTGACCGCCTCGGGCACCGAGTTGACCACCGTTGCTATGCGCCGGGTCGACGCCGAAGGCGGCACCGGCCTGCTCGACCTGCTCGGCCGGCTGGGCATCACCCCGCTGCCCAACACGGCGGGCTGCCGCAGCGCCGCCGAAGCGGTGCTGACCGCTCAGCTGGGCCGGGAAGCGCTGGGCACCGAATGGGTCAAGCTCGAGGTGATCGCCGACGAGCGCACCTTGCTGCCCGACGCCGTCGAATTGGTCAGGGCCGCAGAACAGCTGGTGGACGACGACTTCGTCGTGCTGCCCTACACCAACGACGACCCGGTGCTGGCCCGTCGGCTGGAGGATGTCGGCTGCGCGGCTGTCATGCCGCTCGGCTCGCCGATCGGCACCGGTCTGGGGATTGCCAACCCGCACAACATCGAGATGATCGTTGCGCACGCCGACGTGCCGGTCATCCTCGACGCAGGTATCGGCACCGCCAGCGACGCGGCGCTTGCGATGGAGTTGGGATGTGACGCCGTCCTGCTGGCCAGCGCTGTCACACGTGCAGCTGATCCGCCTGCGATGGCCGCCGCGATGGCCGCCGGCGTCACCGCCGGTTATCTGGCGCGCCGGGCCGGACGTATTCCCAAGCGGTTCTGGGCACAGGCCTCCAGCCCGGCCCTATGACCGGCCGTTACGTCGCGCTGGGTAGTTCGATGGCGGCCGGTCCCGGTATCCGGCCGCGAGCAGCCGGGGCCCCGCGCGGGTCGGGGCGATCCGCGCGCAACTACGCCCATCTGGTCGCCGCGCAGCGCAAGCTGGATCTGGTCGACGTCACATTCTCCGGCGCGACTACCGCCCATGTGCTCGACGAACGCCAGCGGCGCGCGGCGCCGCAGATCGAGGCGCTCGACGGCTCCGAAACCCTGGTCACCGTCACCATCGGCGGCAACGACGTTGGCTACATTCCGCTGCTGATGGCAGCCGCGCTGCCGCACATCGCCCGGAAGGTGCCGCGGATCGCGGCGCTGCTCGACCGATGCGCCCGCGAGAAGGCGCTAGGTCAGGTCGGTGACTCGCTGCAAGCGGTGGGTGCCGAAGTTCGCCGGCGAGCTCCGGACGCGCAGATTGTCTTCGTCGACTACCTGACAGTGCTGCCGCCGCCCGAGACGCCCGCGCCGCCGTTGTCGTCTGCCGACGCCGATTTGGGCCGCCACGTCGCCGTCCGGCTCGAAGAGCTCACCGCCGCGGCTGCGCAGAGCACCGGTTGCCGAATCGTGCGCGCCGGACGCGCGAGCCGCACCCACCACGCGTGGGCCGCGGAGCCTTGGACGGTGGGTGCCGGGTGGCCGCTGCCCTGGCGACCAGCGCCTTTTCATCCCAACGCCGCCGGGATGGCCGCAGTAGCGGATCTCGTCCTCACCGAGTTCTGACGCCGGTGCCGGGTTGAGGATCGGCTGCAACGGGTAGGCCACCCCGCGAGGGAAGCTGCCGGCCGGTGCGGCATCCGATTACTCGAGCGGAGCCGTTTACATGAGCACTGGTTCGCGGGCTGTCGACGACGGCTGCGCGTCGCACACCGCGGTGCTTTACCAATCAGAGCAGGAGTACCTGGAATTCGTCGTGGCCTTCGTGCTAGAAGGTTTGGACGAGGGCGAGTTGGCTTGGGTTGCGATCCCGGCAGAGAAGGTTGAACCGCTGCGCGACGCGCTGAGCGCGGCGAGACCCTTGACAGACGATGTGACTGTGGTTGACGTCACCCGATTGGGCCGAAATCCTGGGCGGATTCTCGGCGTGGCCGGTGCCTTCCTCGAGCAGCATCCCGATCGACCGGTGCGGATGCTGGGCGAACCGGTCTGGCCGGGCCGCACTGCGGTGGAATATCCCGCCTGTCTGCAATTCGAAGCGCTGGTGAACCTCGCTTTCGGTGGTCTCGACGTGAGGTGCTCCTGCCTTTACGACGCTGCACGTCTGGACGACAGCATCCTGGCTGATGCCCACGTCACCCACCCGCTCGTCGAGCACGGCGGATCGCTGCGGCGTAGCGCGCAATACTCAGTGGACGCGGCGCTGCACCGCGGCAATCAACCGTTGCAGACCAGCCCTGTCGCCTTGACCTTCACGGTCGGCGCGCCAAGCGGTCTGAGCGGAGCCCGCCAACACAGCACCCGCTACGGCCGATTGCTCGGACTGTCACCGGATCGCATCGCCGACCTGCAGTTGATCGTGACGGAATTGGCGACCAACAGTCTGCAGCACGGCGGTGGCACCAGTCGGCTCGCTTTCTGGGAACACGACGGCCATCTGGTGTGCGAGGTGCGCGACAGCGGCTACCTAACCGACCCGCTGGTCGGACGGCGGCCCCCCGCCAGGGACAGACCTAGCCCCAGCGGTCTTTTCGTGGTGCATGCGTTGGCTGACCTCGTGCGCACCCACACGACCCCGGAGGGCACCACTATCCACGCCTACCTGCGGCTGGACCGGCCGATCGGCGAGGCGGCCTGATGCGTCCGCAAGGTGTCGTCACGTCGGCCGCGGGCCTCGTCCCGTTCGGTCACGTGGGATGGGGTTACTACGACCGCACCGAGTTTGCCGATCGGATCGGCGAGTACCTCGCCGACGGGATGGCGGCCAATCAGCGAATTGAATACGTCGGCGACGGCAGTCGGAACATGCTGTGCGCCGTCCTGGCCGACATCGGTTTCAGCGACGGCATGCGATCCGGGCGGATCCGGGTGGAGCCGGCCGAAGACATGTACGAGTTCTGTCCCGGTAGTGACGCGGTGGACGCCGACGCGGCGGTCGCGGAGTTGGTGGCGGCCACAGAGCAGGCCCAGCTGGACGGCTACAGCGGTCTACGTGCGGTCAACGACGCGGCCGCGCTGGTGCGCACGCTCGACCAGCGCAACGCCTGGACTCGCTTCGAGTACCTGATCGACCAGAAGATGGCGGTGCTGCCGTTATCGGCCTTCTGCGCCTACGACCTCGCCAGCTTGGGGTCGGCTGCGGCGGAGTTGATCTGTCTGCATCCGTTCGCACCGGAAGACCCGGTTGGCTTCCGGCTCTTCGCCGAACCAGGCGTCAGTTTTGCGCTGGCCGGTGAGATCGACGCGGCCGACAACGACACATTCCTGATCGCGCTGCAGCGGGTCTGGCGCTTGCAGCCGCCGGGGCCGCTGATCATCGAAGCCCGCGGCCTGGACTTCATCACCCACCGTCAGCTGCGCGAACTGGACGATTTGGCGCGGGCCGACGGCCGGGAGGTGGTGTTGCGCATCGACGACGGCGTCGTGGCGCGGCTCACCGAGCTGCTTGATATGACGAACGTGCAAGTCGAGGCGGCCTCCTCGGCGATCGCGTGAGACCTGCGCCGTTTGATTCAAGCCGGCAACAGATGGGTAGCCCGTCCCGAAGTTGTATGAATCGTCGACGCGGCCTACCGACGAAGACCCGTACGGCAATGCAGCGGTGGACATGACTTTGACTGAGCCAACCACGCAGACCGAGCGTGACCCGACGCACGCGGCGCTGTTCTATCGGTCCGAACAGGACTATCTGGAAGCCGTCTTGCCGGCAGTCACCGAATGGCTGAGTGCCGCGCGGCCGGTGCTGATCTCGTTGCCGGGACCCAAGATCGCACTATTGCGCCGGGCCCTCGGGCTGGCCGCGGAAGACATGACCCCTGACCTGAGCATGACCGACATCACCGAAGTGGGCCGTAATCCGGGCCGCATCCTCGGCTTGATGGGTTGCTTCATGAGGCGACACCGCAATCAGCAGGTGCTGATGATCGGTGAAGCGGTCTGGCCCGGCCGCACCGGAGCGGAGTATCCCGCGTGCGTGCAGCATGAGGCGTTGATGAACTTAGCGCTGGCCGGTCATGGCGTGACTGGCCTGTGCCTGTACGACGCCGTGCGCCTGTCCGAGAAGGTGCTGGAGGACGCGCACCTCACCCATCCGCTGATCTCACGCAACGGAGTCCACCACGATAACCCCGGCTACGCCGTCGACGTCGCGCTGAACCGCAGTAACGAACCGCTGCCGACCAATCCAGCCGCAGTGACTTTCACCGTCAACGAGTTGACCGATCTCAGCGGCGCCCGGCGCTGCGCTGCTCGCTACGCCCGGCTGTTGGGCATGTGCCCGGAGCGGATCGACGACCTGCAACTCATCGCCACAGAACTGGCGACCAACAGCCTGCGGCACACCGGGAAAACGTGCCGGCTGGCTTTCTGGCACCACAACGGATACCTCGTCTGCGAAGCGCGCGACGTCGGACCGCTGGAAGATCCGCTGGCCGGACGGCGAAGCACCCAGTCGGGACTGTTCGTGGTGAACGCGGTGTCTGATCTGGTACGGACGCACACCTCCCCGCTGGGCACCAGAATTCATGCCTACGTGCGCGTCGACCGCCAGGCGGACGAGTCCTCCTGACCGCGCAGGTAGGCACCGGCCGCAATGTGCCGGCGGTCTAACGTGATTGCCGTGAAGCACAGATCGAGGTCGCTGCTGGTCGTGTCCGCCGTCGTGGCGATATTGCTCGGTGGCTGCAGTCGCTCGTCGAGTACCTCGCTGCCGACGACGCCGTCATCGGACGCCGGTGCATTCGCCGCCGTTCTGCGCGGGCGCGTCACCACCGATGCGATGATGGCGCACCTGTCGAAGTTGCAAGACATCGCCGACGCGAACGATGGCACCCGCGCTGTGGGCACCAAAGGCTACGACGCCAGCGTCGACTATGTGGTCGACACGCTGCGGCACAGTGGATTCGACGTGCAGACACCGGAATTTCAGGCCCGGGTGTTTCACGCCGATCCCGGATCGGTGACCGTCGACGGAAAGACCGTCGAAGCCCGCGCGCTGGAGTTCAGCTCGGGCACTGGTCCAGACGGGGTGATTGGTCCGTTGGTGGCTGCCCGTGCAGAGGACACCCCGGGCTGCACCGCATCGGATTACGACGGGCTGCCGGTGCAAGGGGCCGTGGTGCTGGTGAATCGCGGCAGCTGCCCGTTCAGCCAGAAGGAGCAGGCCGTCGTCGAGCGCGGGGCGGTGGCCTTGATCGTTGCCGACAACGTCGACGAGAAGCAGATGGGCGGCACGCTGGGCGAAGCCACCGATGTCAAGGTTCCGGTGGTCAGTGTGTCCAAAGCCGACGGAGCTCAACTGCGTGCACAGCCCGGGCCGACCACCGTCAAGCTCACCGCCAACACCCGAAACTTGCAGGCACGTAACGTGATTGCGCAGACAAAAACCGGGTCGACCACCGACGTGGTGATGGCCGGCGCACACCTGGACAGCGTGCCGGAGGGTCCGGGCATCAACGACGACGGCTCCGGAGTGGCAGCGGTGCTCGAAACTGCCGTACAACTGGGCAATTCGCCACATGTTCGCAACACGGTGCGGTTCGGATTTTGGGGCGCAGAAGAGCTGGGGCTGATCGGGTCTCGCAAGTACGTCGAGTCACTCAACGACGACGGGCTCAAAGACATCGCGCTCTACCTGAACTTCGACATGCTCGGCTCACCTAACCCGGGATATTTCACTTACGACGGGGACCAGTCCCTCCCCGCCGACCAGCGCGGACAACCCGTCGTCCCGGAAGGCTCGGCCGGTATCGAGCGCGCGCTGGTGGCTTACCTGAAGTCGGCCGGCAAGACGGCGCAGGACACGTCTTTCGACGGCCGGTCGGACTACGACGGCTTCACCTCGGCTGGTATCCCCGCCGGTGGGTTGTTCTCCGGAGCGGAAGCCAAGAAGTCTGACGACCAGGCCAAGCTGTGGGGCGGAACCCCCAATCAGCCGTTCGACCCCAACTATCACCAGAAGACCGACACCCTCGACCATGTCGACCGCGCCGCTCTGGGCATTCTCGGCGGCGGGGTCGCCTACTCACTTGGGCTTTACTCACAGGATTTCAGCGGTCGCAACGGCGTTCCGGTCCACGACGATCGCACCCGTCACGTCTTGGTTAAGCGCTGAGATAGGTTGTCCGACAGAGCTTTGGCTAACTCGCCGTGATGAGGTTGGTGAATGAGTTACCGCCGTGACACCACCGCACGCACCCGTGGCCTGCTCGGCCGACGGCTTCTGGTCGTCCGGCAGGTAGCAATCCTGTGTACGGCTGTTGTGCTGGCCGGCGGATGCTCGACACTGACCGATGGCCGGGCGGTCTCGGTGTTTGACGACCCGTTCCGAGTCGGCGGACTGCCCGCCGCTGACGGCGAGAGCGGACCGAGGCCGAGTGCGCCGCAACCGACCGGAACGGTGCGCAACACCGACAACGGTGACGTCGACAAATTGGCGTTGCTGTCGATCAACGACATCGAGCAGTTCTGGAAGCAGGCCTACGGACCTCCGCTCACCGGTTCGTTCAAGCCGGTCAAGACGCTGGTGTCCTACGATTCGGACAGTCCACGCAGCCCACTCATCTGTCACAACCGGACGTTCAAAGAGCCGAACGCCTTTTTCACCTCCCGGTGCGATCTGATCGCCTGGGACCGCGGCTCCTTCTTGCCGACCGGCCGGCGTTACTTCGGTGACATGTCCGTGCCGGGCGTGCTGGCGCACGAATACGGGCATGCCCTGCAGCAGATGGCGAAGCTCGTCGACCGGAGAACGCCCACGCTGGTGCGTGAGCAGCAAGCCGACTGCTTCGCCGGCGTCTACCTCTTCTGGGTGGCCGAGGGTAACTCGCCACGGTTCCTGCTCAGCACCGGGGACGGTCTGGACCACCTGCTCGCCGGGGTGATCACCACTCGGGACCCGGTGTTGGACTCCGACGAGCCGAATTCCGATGCGCACGGTTCGGCGCTGGACCGGGTGAGTGCCTTTCAGGTCGGGTTCATCACCGGCGACGTGGCCTGTGCGGGCATCAACATGAACGAGATCGAAAAACGCAGAGGTGACCTGCCGACGACCCTGCGGGTGGATCCGCGAGGCGAGCCGGAGAGCGGCGAAGTGCCGATCGACGAGGACACTGTGTCGACGCTGACGGAGCTGCTGGGCAAGATCTTTGCACCCCGACAGCCCCCGACAGTGTCCTACGCACCGCAGAACTGCGCCGACGCCGAAGCCAGCCCACCGGCGTCGTACTGCCCTGCCAGCAATGCCATCATCGTCGACCTGCCGAAGTTGCAGGAGTCTGCGCGGGTGGTCGGTGAGCGACAACATCGTCTACCCGCGGGCGACGACACCGCCTTGTCGATCGTCATGTCGAGGTACGTGTTGGCGCTGCAGCGCGAACGCGGCCTGCCGCTGGACAATCCATGGACTGCGTTGCGCACCGCCTGCCTGACCGGTGTGGCGCACCGGCAGCTGGCCGGGCCGATCGACGTGCCGTCGCACCGCACACTGGTCCTGACCGCCGGCGACCTGGACGAAGCCGTCTCTGGGCTGCTCATCAACCGCCTGGCCGCCAGCGACGTCAACGGTGTGAGCGTGCCGGCCGGCTTCACCCGGATCGCGGCGTTCCGCGAAGGCGTCACCGGTGACACCGAACGCTGCTTCCAACGCTGGCCGTGACGCGGCGACCCGCTTCGCCGGCTTTCACCGCGCTCGCGATCCCCGCTAGGTTGATGGCGGCGACCCGCTTCGCCCGGCTTTTAGCCGCGCTCGCGATCCCCGCTAGGTTGATGGCGGCGACCCGCTTCGCCCGGCTTTTAGCCGCGCTCGCGATCCCCGCTAGGTGACTGACAACTGGGCGATCAGGGTCTCAACGGCCGCAGCGGCGTCGGGCGGAATCGGGCGCTCGGATTCGACGGCCACGATGACGTCGACGGGCAGACCGGCCGCGTTCGCGGTCTCCTCGGCGCTGAGCTCAGCACGGTGCCGTGCTCCATACAACCGCTGCCCCAACGTCGCCGAGGGCGAGCGCGCCGCGCGCAGCATCACGTCGTTGTAGCGGCGGCGCACGGCGCTCAATGCCAACGCGACTGACGGCGTTCCTTTGGCGCTGCGTGCCGCGCTGGCGGCCACGGACTCGAGCTTGCGTAAGTCACCGAGAATCCCGGTGGCCCGTGGCGTGAAGTCCGGATCAGACGGCTTAGGCAACGCGGCGATCGCCGAACCGATGGTGTGCATCGCCAATTCGACCGCCTCAGCCATCAGCGGCGCCTGCACGGTGTTGGTGATGACTTCGGTGGCATCACTGTCGTGAACAGGGGAAGCACCGTTGCGGATGCGGGTGATGGTGCCGGCGGGCCACTGCAAGACCTCTTCCAGCTTGGCGAGGGTGGCGCGGCGCGGCCAGCTGCGTCCTTTCTCAAACGCGATGAGAGCGCCGGCGTTGATGATCTTGTCTCTGGCCAGACTGCGCTGGGTGATGTCCAGCTCGCGACGGCGGGCAGCCACGGCGCGGCCCGCCCGCACGATGTCCGGGTCGGTTTCCTCGCTTTCCGTCCACGGCTCACCGTCGGCATCGGACAACGACGCAATCTCGGTCACTTCGGCAGGGTCGTTCGGCGTCAGGGTCATTGGGATGCCGTCCGGGTCACCCAGATGAATCGTCGTAGGAGCGGTTATCGGCACCGAGCTGCGGCGCACTCCGTCGACGAACATGCCGTTTGTGCTGGTGTCGATGGCCTGCCAGCCGCCGGCCTGCGGTTCGAGCCGGACATGTGCACGCGAGATCCGGTCGTCGTTGACCCGGATTGCGGCCGAAGGATCTCGGCCGAGCACGACCGCCCCGCGTTCGGGACCGATCCTGTGTGATTCCTCGCCGATGCGAACGAAGACACTAGGCGCCGGCACGGCCGGGTCACTCACCTGCTACTCCTTTCGCTTCGATTGGGGCCTGGTCTCTCGACTGGCCGCCGCGTAAAGATGCTACAGCTTCTGAATCTCGCGCGGTTCTCGCCGCGCGAAGACGCTGCACTTTGATTAAGGTCTGGCGCCCCTCGGGATGGGGTCGCTGAGTGAACCGGGCTCTTTCCACAGCTCACAGCTCATAAAGTTGTTGTCGCGAGCTAGGCAGCGCAACGGAATAACCGTTGCATTGCAATGCTGCAGGGCTTATAGTTGTGGCGCCCGCACCGGTTCTACTCCGGAACTACGAAAGAGGAGCTATGACTGCAACTGTCGCGCTGACCGACGGACACATCGACGAGCACGTTCCGGTATGCACCACCGATCCCGAGCGCTGGACGACGCTGACGCCCGACGCGGAAGCCATCGCACTGTGCCGCTCATGCCCGTTGCGCTGGCGGTGCGCTCGGGAAGCATGGGAGACGGCGGGCGTTGAGGGGTTGTGGGCCGGGGTGGTGCTCCCGGAAGGTGGGCGGCCCCGTCAATTCGCGTTGCGGCAGTTGCGTTCACTTGCCGAATACGGTGGTTACCCGGTGCGGCCCGCGCGTCGCGCCCGGCGGATCTTCATTGTGGACAGCGACTGAGGAAGGTCCAACGGCACGCCGGAGGCAGGCGTGCGGTGCGCCCGGTTGCGCCGTCCGGTTCACCCTTGCTGCGGTAGATTCCGATGCGCGGAAGCGGGGTGATGAGGGGTTGTGGTCGGGAAGCCGGCGGTCGATCGGCATCGGGGGGATCGCAGCTGTCTGCGCAACCCTGCTCATGGGCTGCGGTGCGACGGTAACCGGCGTGGCGGTCAGAGGCCCTGAGCCCTCGGACGCTGACGGCGTGAATGTTGCGCTGATGGACACCGGGCAGTACCCCAAGCACGCCGGTCACCCCTTGGGCATCGCGGGCAACGCGCAAAAGGGCGCGTACCTCGACGCGGTTCGAATGGCCGAGTTCGTGGTCGGGCCGTGGGAGGTCGACGCAGCACTGCAGAATGTGGCGATCTTCAACACCGGGCCGATCTCCAACGCGGACGGGCTCAAGAACGACATCGGTGACGAGCCGCTTGCGGTTGCGGCGGCACACGGGTTCATCGACGGCTTTAGCACGTCCCGCAGCGCATCGGCGCCGGGCCCACAAAAAGCGCTGGTCAACCTGGTCATGCGGTTTACCGATGCAGCGTCGGCCAGCGCCGCCGCCGGCGAGATGGCCGACAAGGCTTTGCAAATCGCTGACCCGCCCAAACGGCCGGCGTCAATCCCGGGTCACCCGGAGGCGTCGACCTCGGCCTATGACCAGGTCGACGGCGGTAAGGCCGTGCAGAGTTTCGTCTCGCACGGGACCTATGTCCTATTCCAGTGGGCCAACGTGAAGGCCGACCTGGACGTCGCGACCGGGCTGGTGGCCAGGACGATCGACTTGCAGACGGCGCGAATTGGCGGGTTCGCGCCCACCGACCAGGCGAAGCTGGCTGATCTGCCGATCGACCCGACGGGGCAGTTGCTGGCTCGGGTGATGCCACCGCCACAGGGCAGGACCGCGCTGCCGTACGCCGGGGCGTACCCGACCCGTGGCGCACTGCACTTCGAACATGACCCATCGGAGGCGGCTTCGGTGTTGGCCGGCTCGGGCGTCGAGATGGTCGGATATCGCTGGGGCCCCACGGTTTACCAAGCCCGCAACGAGCAGGGCGCAGCACAGGTCGCCGACCGCTTCATAGCGGACGCCCACGACATCAAGCCGACCAGCGCGGTACGTGGGCTTCCCGTCGCCAAATGCTTCGCAGGTAATGACATCATTGCCAACAAAGCCATTTTCGAGTGCTTCGCCCGGGCAGACCGATATGCCTTCGACGCGGTTGCTCTCCAGGAGACGGACGCCAAGCAGATGATCGCGGCGCAATACCGGATCCTGGCGGGAAAGTAGCCGAGGTCGAATCGTGGTGTTGAGCCCGGGAGCGGTGGTGGCCGGCTACCGCATCGAGAAGGTTCTCGGTTCCGGCGGTATGGGTACGGTTTATCTTGCCGCCAATCCTGTGCTGCCCCGCCGGGACGCGCTCAAGGTGCTGAGCTCTGAGCTCTCCCACGATCCGCCGTTCCGGGCCCGGTTCATCCGGGAAGCCGACTTGGCCGCCACTCTGGACCACCCCAACATCGTCACTGTCTACACCCGCGGCGAAACCGAAGAGGGACAGCTGTGGATCGCGATGCAGTACGTGCCCGGCAGCGACGCGCATGCTGAACTGGAAGACGGCCAGATCACGGTGCAACGAACCGTGCACATCATCGGTGAAGTAGCCAAGGCGCTCGACTACGCACACCGCCGCAACTTGGTCCACCGCGACGTCAAACCGGCGAATTTCCTGCTCGCGCCTGATGACGAGCGAGTGCTACTGGCTGACTTCGGAATCGCGCGTGCCCTGGACGACACCTCTCAACTGACGGCGACCGGAATGGTGATGGCCACCGTCGCCTACGCCGCGCCGGAAACCCTCGGTAGCGGTCCCGTCGACGGACGCGTCGACATTTATGCCCTCGGGTGTTCGCTGTATCGGATGCTCACCGGTCAAGCGCCGTTCGCCTCGTCGGGCGGCCTCGCCGCGACCATGGCGGCTCATCTGACCAAGCCACCGCCCCGCGTCACCGACCGCGTCGACCTGCCGCGAGGGATCAATGCCGTGGTCGCCAAGGCGATGGCGAAGAACCCCGGTGACCGCTTCCAGCGGGCGCGGGAATTGGCTGAGGCTGCCGCTGCCGCGCTCGAAGGCGGCGTCACCGTGCCCGTCAACAGGCCGGCACTGCCTCGGCAGCCGCAGAGCAGTTGGCCGCCCCAGCCGGCCCCACCTCCGCCACCCGGCCCGCAGGCGCGTGCCGGTGAGGCGAACAGGTATTCCCTCGGCCCTTTCAGCGGAGCGCAACCGCATCAGGGGGACCGGCCGCTCAACCAGAGTCGCACCCCGCCGGGCCTGCCGGAGTTCTTTCCTCCGCCGCAGCTAGCCGATGCGGGGCCTGCACGCGAACGTCCGCGTCGCCGGCGGGTATGGATCGCCGCCGCCATCACCGCCGTCGTTCTCGTCACAGGCGCAACGGTCGCCGCATTCACATTGGGTCGCGGCGCCAAACCCGGCTATCGACCGCAAACGTTCGTGCACGCCCATGGCAGCACAGTGATCAATTCCGAGCCGCACGTCGTGGCGGCGCTCGGCCCCGGGGACGGCGACGCCGCCCTCTCGCTGGGGGTGCAGCCGGTCGTCTTGACCGCGCCCGGCGGTCACCTACCCAGCTGGGACCAGCAGATGGTCACGGCTAATCCGAAAGTGCTGGCCAGTGTCGACGTCTCGGCCGTCGGCGCCTTGAAGCCGGACGTCATCATCGCCACCGGCAATATCGACGACGCGACCTACAATTCGCTGACCGGGATCGCCCCGACCGTCACCCGCCCATCCGACAAGACCGGGCCCGCCTGGACCTGGCAGGACCAGCTGATTTGGATTGGGCGCATCCTGGGCCGCGACGACAAGGCCAAGGATTTGATTGCCACCGCCGGCAAGCAGCAATCCGACATCCGCGACCAGCATCCGGCGTTCAACGGCAAGTCGATTGCGTCGGTGAACGTCAGTGACAACGGCGTCACTGCCACCCTGCGGGAATCTCCACTGACCGACTACCTGCAGGGGCTGGGTTTCCGCTACAGCGACGACCTGCGGCGCACCGGCTCGGACTCGGGCAACACCCGGCCGGTTGCTGCCGCCACGGACTTCTACGAAATCGAGAAAGCCGACGTCTTGCTGGTTGTGCGCACCGACAAAGCCGCAGGTGGTGGCGGATACAACGGTCTGCCCGCCGAACTGACGATTTACCGGGGCGCCATGGTGATCGCCGACGATCCCAACATCATCGCGGCACTGAACACCGCGGCATACGGTGCCACTGAGTATCTCAACGCTGACTTCGTCGGCGCCCTGGCTCAGCAAGTGCACTGAGGTTGGTGCTGAAATCTCAGACCGATCGGGCGATTCTTTCACCGATGGTCGTGCCGACCGACACCGCCTGACCCGCGGAGTCGGCGCCGCACGCCATGGTGTCGACGACGATGTTCGCGCGGTGTGTCATCGCGCGTTCGCACGAGAGATTTGGCGCGGTTGACGGATGTTGGGGCATGGCCACCAGGGCACCGTCCCGGCTCACGGTGGTGGCGCCGTACTCCCACCTGACGCCCGGTGTGCCGGGCGGTTGGTAAGTCACGGTCTGATTGGAGCAGCCCTGCCAGTCGCCGAGGATGTGACTGACGAAGTCGGCAGCGGCACGGGCCGAGCCGAAGTCGAAGACCGCTTCCACCACGCTGTGCCGCACCGGTTTGGGACCCTTGGCATCGGCGAGCGTTGCTTCGCTGAAAGTTGCCCACGGTGCACCGGCATAGGCTGCCGCCTGCGCGGGCGCCCACGCGCTGGCGCAGCGCGGTGAGTCGGTGAACGACGATTCGGTGCCGAGCTCGATGCGCAATTCGGCCTCGACCATCGGAGCGCCGGTGATGGCGCTGACTTGTCTGGGGTTGAGCAGCAGCGGGTCGAGCGCGCCGTTGAAGCCCGGTGCCGCACCGCCGGAGTCGGCGTGCGCGGTCGCCGCACCGGCCACCCCGAGAGTTACCAGGAGGGCGGCTGCGGATCTGCCGAACATCGTCACTTCTCCGGACGTGCCGGCGCGGCCACACGCGGCGTGCTGCGCCAGGCGACGCCGGTGAGGGAGCTTGCCAATGCCAGACGGTCGGGTACCTGGGCGCACGCGGTGATCAAGTATTCCACCGCAATTGTGGTCGTCACAGCCGTAACCTTTCGCGCAAAACCGATACGATGCTGTGACTATATCCCACAAACCGTAGCGATGCAACGCTAACAGCAGGTATCGCGGGCACTGCCGCAAAGTGCCGTAGCGCTACGCCAATACGGTCATGCGCTCTCAGGGTGGTCCAAGGCGTGAACGGCTCAGCCGATGTCAGCCAACTTCGGAACCAGTTCGTCGCCGAGTCGTCGGATGAAGCCGACCGGGTCCGGGTTGCCGGGGAGCGGACCGAGATTGACCAGGTCGACACCGAGTCCGGCGTACTGTTCGTACGTCCTCAGCGTCTGGTCGAGATCAACGAACGGATCATTGAAAGCGCCGACCGTCTTGCGAATTTGCCCGAGGTCCCGGCCGGCGGCGTCGCAGTGCCGGTGCAGCACGTCGATTTTGTGCTTCAGGGCCTCGACGTCGCGCACCGTGCTGTTCCAGATATCGGCATACTGCGCGACCAGCCGTAACGTCTTCTTCTCACCGTCACCGCCGATCAGAACCGGTGGACGCCGAATCGGTTGCGGTTCGCAGATCGTCTCGGCCAGTTTGTAGTGCTTGCCGTTGTAGGGCCCGTCGTCTTCGCTCCACATCTGTCGGCAGACCTGCAACGTCTCCTCGAGCATCTCGAAACGTTGGCTCACCGGGGGATACGGAATGCCCAGGGCGGTGTGCTCGCGTTCGTACCAGGCCGCGCCCACACCGAACATCGACCGGCCGTCGGAGAGCACGTCGAGCGTGCTGACCGCCTTGGCCAGCAAGCCCGGATAGCGGTAGGTGACTCCGGTGACCAACAGGCTCAAGTCGATCTTGGTCGTTCGGGCCGCCAGGAATCCCAGGGAGGTGTAGCCCTCGAGAAACGGATCTTGGGCGCGGCCAACGGCTTCCAACTGGAACAAGTGATCAGCCAACGTGAACAGCGTCGCCCCACCCTCCTCGGCGGCTTTGGCCGCGTCGCTCAACGTGGGGGCGAGCTGGCGCGGCTCGCCAGGCAGAAAGTCGATGAAGTGCACTGCCAGTTCCATTGCGGTGATTCCTTTCAGTCGTCGATCAACCGCTCGAGCAGGGCCATCGCGTCAACGATGACTTGACGCTCCTGCTCGGAGTAGCGGTTCTGCATGGCGCGCGTCAGCCACTCGGTGCGGGCTTTCCGGTCGCTTTCAGTGCGGCGCCGGCCCGCGGCGGTCAACGAAACCACCTGCCGTCGGCCATCGTTGGGGTCGGGCATCCGCCGGATGAGCTGATGCCGGTCAAGCGCGGCCAGGATGGTCGCCATCGATTGCGGTCGCATCTGCTCAGCAGCGGCAAGAGCGCTGGCTGACGAGGGGCCGTCCTTCCACAATCGCGTCAGCACGGCGGTCTGTGACGGCGTCAGACCACCGTCGCCGGCAACTTCTCTGAGCCGACGGCGTAACCGGCTGAAGACCACTCGCAGCTCGCGAGCTGCTGTCGCCGCCGACTCACTGACGCCATGCACTCTCACCACGACAGGTTAGACAGTTCTAACTGTCCAGTTTTAGCTGTCTAATAGCCGCAAGGCGGCGTCCACCGCCAGCGCCGCAACGTCGACCTTCTTCGAAGCCAGATCGTGTCGTGCGCCGGGGACCTCGACGATCTCAGTCCGGGCCGCGATCAGCGCCGCGGCGTCGCACAGTTCGGCGGGTGTACCGAAAGGATCGGAGGTTCCGTGCGTAAAGACCGTGGGAACCGCGAGGTCCGGCAGGTGTTCGGTGCGCACCCGTTCCGGCTTACCCGGCGGATGCACCGGATAAGAGAACAAGGTCAGCACATCCAGTTCGGCTTCCTGCGCGGCCGCCACCATCGAGGTCAACCGGCCGCCGTAGGAGTGACCCCCCGCGATCACTGGGCCGTCCGCCAGGCTCCGGCATACGGTGACCGCTTCGATGATCCCGGCGCGATCGGCGGCCGACGAACCCGACGGCGGACCCTTGGGCCGTCGCCGTCGATACGGCAGGTTGTAGCGCACCGCCAGCCAGCCCCGCCTGGCCCACTCTTCGCAAACGGCCCGCAACAGCGGTGATTCCCTGCTGCCGCCGGCACCGTGCGTCAACACCACCACACCGGTGGGCAGCCCGTCGGGCCGGTGCGCGACACCGGCGATCCGCGAGAGGTCCATCACGTCAGCCGGAACAGCGGCGAGACCGGCCCGTGCCCGTGGCCGAGCGGGTAGGAGGCGCGCAAACACTCGGTGACCCAGCGCTTCCCGAAGCCGACTGCGTCGGGCACGGTGAACCCGTGTGCGAGCGCAGCAGCGACGGCAACAGCCAACGTATCGCCACCGCCGTGATCGTTTCCGGTGGTCATCCGCTCGGCATCGAACTCGTGAAAATCCGCCCCGTCATAGAGCAGGTCGCAACTGGTGTCCGAGGATCGCAGGTGGCCGCCCTTGACCAGCACCCACTGCGGCCCTAAAGCGTGCAGCGCCTTGGCCGCCGCACGTTGTGATGTCGAGTCGGTGACGTCGATGCCGACGATCAGTCGTACCTCGTCGAGATTGGGTGTCACCACGGTGGCAAGCGGAAACAGCATGTGACGCAGCGACTCCAGTGCTGATGGCGGCAACAGCGGATCGCCGTGCATCGAGGCGCAGACCGGGTCGACGATCAGGGGAGCAGTCAGGCCGAGCCGTCTCCAGGTCTCGGCCACCGTGGCGATAATGCTTGACGACGCCAACATTCCCGTCTTCGCAGACTGAATGCCGATGTCGGTGGCTACGCTTTCGATCTGAGCTGCCACCACCTGGTCGGGTGTCTCATGAATGCCCTTGACGCCCAATGTGTTCTGCACGGTTACCGCGGTCACTGCGCAGAGCGCGTGTACGCCAAGCAACGCGCAGGTGCGCAGGTCGGCCTGCAGGCCCGCGCCGCCGCCGGAGTCCGACCCGGCGATCGTCAACACCCGCACCGGTGTCTCACCGGTGCGGGGCAACGGCAGGTATTTCACTGCGCGATCGGCAGATACACCCGATTACCGTGCTCGGCGAACTCGGCCGACTTCTCCGCGAAACCTTGCTGCAGAGCGGCCTCGATCGCTTCTTCACTGTCTAGACCGTGTTCGGCGGCATAGTCGCGGACATCTTGGGTGATGCGCATCGAACAGAACTTCGGCCCGCACATCGAGCAGAAGTGCGCGGTCTTGGCCGGCTCGGCCGGCAACGTCTCGTCGTGGAATTCCCGCGCGGTATCAGGGTCCAGCGACAACGCGAACTGGTCGTGCCAGCGGAATTCGAACCGCGCCGTCGACAATGCGTCGTCGCGTTCCTGCGCCCGCGGATGACCCTTGGCCAGATCGGCGGCGTGCGCGGCAATCTTGTAAGCGATCACCCCGTCTTTGACGTCCTTGCGGTCCGGCAACCCGAGGTGCTCTTTGGGGGTGACATAACACAGCATCGCGGTGCCGGCCTGGGCGATGATCGCCGCGCCGATCGCCGAGGTGATGTGGTCGTAGCCCGGTGCGATATCAGTGGCCAGTGGGCCAAGCGTGTAGAACGGCGCCTCTTCGCACAGTTCTTCTTCGAGCCGGACGTTCTCCACGATCTTGTGCATCGGGACGTGTCCGGGGCCTTCGATCATGACTTGTGCACCATGGCGTTTCGCGATCTTCGTCAATTCACCCAGGGTGCGCAGCTCGGCGAACTGCGCGGCGTCGTTGGCGTCGGCGATCGACCCGGGCCGCAGGCCGTCGCCGAGCGAGAACGTGACGTCGTAACGGGCGAAGATCTCGCACAGCTCGTCGAAGTGGGTGTACAGGAACGACTCCTGATGGTGTGCCAGACACCAGGCAGCCATGATCGAGCCGCCGCGGCTGACGATGCCGGTGACTCGCTTGGCCGTCAATGGCACATACCGCAGCAGCACGCCGGCATGGACGGTCATGTAGTCCACGCCCTGCTCGCACTGTTCGATCACCGTGTCGCGATAGATCTCCCAAGTGAGGTTGGTCGGGTCGCCCTTCACCTTCTCCAGCGCCTGGTAGATGGGCACCGTGCCGACCGGCACCGGGGAGTTACGCAGAATCCATTCGCGGGTTTCGTGAATATCCTTCCCGGTGGACAAGTCCATGATGGTGTCCGCGCCCCAGCGAGTCGCCCACACCATCTTGTCGACCTCTTCGGCCACCGACGAAGTCACCGCCGAATTACCGATGTTGGCATTGACTTTGACCGCGAAGGCCTTACCGATGATCATCGGCTCGATTTCGGGATGGTTGTGGTTGGCCGGGATCACCGCGCGGCCGCGGGCGACTTCGTCGCGCACCAGTTCGGCGGGCAGGTCTTCCCGGGCGGCGATGAAGGCCATCTCCCCGGTGATCTCGCCGGCGCGGGCCCGCTGCAGTTGGGTGCCGCGGTCGCGCACCACACCCGGACGTGCCGGCAGTCCGCGGTGGACGTCGATCACCGCCTCGGAGTCGGTGTACGGCCCGGACGTGTCGTACACGTCGAAGTGGTCACCGTTGGACAGGTTCACCCGCCGCATCGGCACCTTGAAACTCGGCAGGCCGCCGGGGCCGGCTGCTATCTCGCGGTACACCTTGGTGCTGCCCGCGATCGGCCCGGTGGTCACCAACGGCTCGACGGCTACGTCCAGATCAGTCACTTGTCATCTCCCTACGACGGCATTACCCGGTCAGGTTCTTACGGTCGACGGCCCCAGCCGTCCTCTCAGCGCACTGGTTGTGCGCTCCCGCGTTGAGTTTCAAAACACCCGGCTACGTTGCTTGGCCCGGCGTCGTCCACGCTAGCGCAGCGACCCCGCCTTTGTCCCACGCAAGCCGATGGCCACATCTGTAGTCGGTTCGATTTACCGATGCGTAAGCTCGTGCAACAAGCTTCTACCGGTCGAACACAGCACCACATGTTCCAACTACCGGCTATCGGCGACCAGTTAGGCTTTTCAAGCACCTTGATGGCGAAGGCTGCGGATTCAAGCCGTGGCATGTCGCCAGCCGTAGATGCAGGACGGTTTGTGGGCGAGGGATGGAGTCGAGGCAAGGGCAATGAACTTGTTGGCGGTGGAATGCGAGGATCGCGGCGACTCCGTCATTGTTCGGGCAACGGGCGATATCGATTCCAGTACCGTCGCCGAGCTGACTGGCAAACTTTCCATAGCGCTGCGGGTGGCTCGTCAGCATCCAACGCGGCTGCTGATCGTCGACTTGCAAGCGGTCACTTTCTTCGGCAGTGCCGGTCTCAACGCAGTCCTCGACTGTCACGAGGACGGGGTGGCGCAGGGAACGGCGGTGCGTGTGGTGGCCGACAATCCCCAAGTGCTTCGTCCGATCGAAGTGACTAGCCTCGACCGCGTCCTTCAAGTCTTTTCATCGGTAACTGGCGCGGTGTCGCACAAAACTGATTCCCAGGCATGACCGGGGACCCGGCCTCAGCTCAGCCGCGGTTGCCGGCCGACCTTGCCGCGGCGGTACTCCTGGGCGGCGAAATGGGCCAACGATTCGCCGCTTTCAACTGGGCGGAGCATCCGCTGGGGCCACCCCAGCATTGGCCGGTCGAGCTACGGTCTGTCGTCGCAACGGTGTTGACTTCTCGGTTTCCGATAGTCCTGTGGCTGGAACCCGACGACTTGTTCCTGATCTATAACGACGCCTACGCTCCGATTTTCAGTGACCGACATCCTGCAGCGCTGGGTCGTCGCGCCCGGGAGGTCTGGTGGGACATCTGGGACCAGATCGGCCCGATGCTCGACAGCGTCCTCGCCAGCGGGAAAGCTACCTGGTCGGACGACATGCTGTTGCCCATACTCAGTGGTGGGCGGCCGCAGGAACGGCGTTTCACCTTCAGTTACGGCCCCCTGATCCGCGGTGGCGAGATCTACGGCGTCTTCGCCGCGGTCAGTGAAACGACCGAGCGGGTGCTGAGCCAACGCCGTGTCCACCTGCTCAACACCGTGGCTTCTGCAGTGATCGGGACGCAATCAATCGACAACGCGGTGGCCGCGGCGGTCACAGTGTGCGCGAATCATCCCGAGGATTTGTCCTTCATCGCGGTGTACGTCGAGGACCCCGAAACTGCCGAGATCGCGTTGCGCGGCGCTACTCCGTCGGTGCAGCCGCTGTTACCGGACACGCTGGCGGGTTTGACCCAGTGGGATCCGACCACCCGGTCGCGAGCGGAGGCACAGGTCATTGAGCAGGTCGCGGAGGTCATTCCGGGTCTTGACCAGGCCCTGGCAGACGATTGCCCAAGTCAAGTGCTCGTCTTACCTATCGGGGAGGGCGCGACCGCCGGTGCGCTGGTGATCGGAACGAGTCCGCGGCTCCCGTTGGACGCGCAATACCGTGCCTTCTGCCAGTTGCTTGCCGATCAGCTGTCGTCGGTGATGGCATCAGCGGTTCTGTACGAACAGCAGCTACAGCGAGCCGACGCGCTCGCTGAATTGGACCGCGTTAAAACGGCGTTTCTCACCAACGTCAGCCATGAGTTCCGCACTCCGCTGACCCTGCTGCTCGGCCCGCTCGACGATGCACTGTCCGAGGTGCCGGCCGATGCGCTGATCGCGGATCGGCTGCGCGCCGCCCGGCGTAACGCGGGGCGGCTCCTGCGACTGGTCGAGTCCCTACTGGATTTCTCCCGCGTAGAAGCCGGCCGCGCCGCCGCGCAATTGGTCTGCACTGATATCGGCGCCGTGACATTCGACATCGCTTCGTCGTTCGCCGAGCTTTATCAGCGCGCCGGGCTTGAGCTTGTCCTTGACTGCGAGTCCGTGCTGGTCGACGTCGATCCCGGGATGTGGGAAACGGTTGTGCTCAATCTGATGACCAATGCGGTGAAGTACACGCTGCAAGGGAAGGTGTCGGTTGAGGTTCACGGCGATTCGGGTGGAGACAGCGGTCAAGGATGCCGTGTCGTCGTCCGTGATACGGGCGTAGGAATCGCGCCCGCGGATCTCAAACGGCTAGGTGAGCGATTCTTCCGCGCCGACAATATGCGCGGCCGCAGCGTCGAAGGTACCGGAATCGGTATGTCGCTGGTTCGAGGTCTCGTGGAGCTTCTGCACGGAAAGGTGACGATTGACAGTGAACTCGACTGCGGTACCACCGTCACGATCTGGTTGCCGTGCTCGGCGAGCGACACACCGGTCGACCACCAACCGGTGCGGCTGGGGGCGAACCCATACGTCGCCGAGGCAAGCCAGTGGCTGGCGCCGCTGCCGGCGGCACTGCCGCTCGCCGCTGCGGCGACTGAGGACGACCACCCGTTAGTGCTCATTGCCGACGACAACGCCGATATGCGGGCCCACCTCGAGCGAGTGCTGTCCGCGCGCTGGCGAACGTTTCTCGTCGGCGACGGTGAGTCGGCGTTGAAGGCCACTCGGCAATTGCATCCTGACGTAGTCGTAACCGACGTCATGATGCCCGGTCTTGACGGGTTCGAACTGGTCGCGGCCATCCGGTCGGACCCCGAGCTTGCGACGACACCGATCGTCATGCTGTCCGCCCGAGCCGGCGCGGAAGCCGTTACTGAAGGGTTCGCCGGCGGTGCCGACGACTACCTACCTAAACCGTTCCGCTCGCAAGACCTTATCGACCGCGTTGCGGCGAGAATGTCCGGAGCTGCCCGCGAACGCGCCAACAGGCGGCTCGGTGACGCGGAGGCGTTGCGCGCCTCCCAGCTCGCGCAACTCGACAGTGCGTTACAGACGAGTGATTCTGTCGCCGCGATCGTCAGCGCGCTCTACGACTCGCCGCTGGGCTCATCAGATGCCGTGGCTATCACGATCGGCGTACTGGACAGTGAGAAGAGCAGTGTGCAGTTCGAGTACGCCGGTACAGTTCCGCCGGAAATGCGGGACCGCTACCACGTGGTGTCGTTGAGTACGCCCCTAGTGCCTATTGATGTCATAAAGACCGGCGAGCCGATGATCGTGACCGACACCTTGCAGCTTCCCGAGCGCTACCGGCATGTGGTGCAGGAGACCGCGGTCAACGTCAGGGCGTGCGTCACCCAACCGCTGCGTGACCATGACGGGCGCGTCATCGGTTCCCTCGGACTGTTATGGGCCACGCCGCGCACGTTCTCGGCGGCGGAGCTGGACACGTTCGCGCAGACGGCGCAGATGACTCAATCGGCGCTCGACCGTGTCCGGGCGATGCAGCGAGAGCACCGCATCGCCGTCGACTTCCAGGAGCATCTGCTCGATCTGGATCAGGGGTCGACGGCCGCTGTGGTGGCGGCGGTCTACCAGCCGGCCGGGGAAGCGATGCGCGTCGGCGGTGACTGGTACCTTGTCGCGCCGCTCAAACGCGAAGGGCGGATTGCAATCTCCGTCGGCGACGTCGTCGGTCACGGGCTCACCGCGGCTATCGTCATGAGTAGGCTGCGGGCCGCCGTTGCTGCGACCGCGTTCACCGAAGCCGATCCGACTTCGGTCCTGGCGGTGCTCGACAAGTACACGGCAGCGGCGCTGCCTGGTGCGCGCTGCGCGACGGTCAGCTATGCCGTCATCGACACCCAAAGCGACGACGCCGACACCGGAAACGGCGTCGACCGGGGAGGTGCCGAGATCAGCTACACCTGCGCGGGTCATCCCTACCCGCTGGTCGTCTCACCGGGCCGGAATCCCGTGTACTTGGAGGACGGCCGGCGACCCCCACTAGGCGCGTGGGACAAGCAGCCTCCGCGCAGCGTCGCACAGGAACACCTGCCGCCCGGCAGTCTGGTGCTGCTCTACACCGACGGGCTCATCGAGCGACCCGGCGAGCCGCTGGACGCCGGATTCGCCCGATTACAAAGTGCAGCCGCGCGCTGCGCGGAGCTGCCGGTCACACAGGTGTGCGCCGAGCTGCTCGACCGGATGATGCCGCCTGACGGCTACAAGGACGACGTAGTCGTGCTGGCGCTGCGTCCTGCCCACAGCACCAGCAGCAGTTTTGCCGGCGCGGCGCCTGCCGCCTTGGACAACCTTGGGCAGCTGCGCAACAACTTGCGCAGTTGGCTGGCGAACCTCGCCGTGGACCCGGGTCGCGAGCAGGACATCCTGCTGGCGACCGGCGAAGCGGTGACCAACGCGATCGAACACGCCAGCGACTGCGACCCACACCGAACCGTTGCCGTCGAAGCCTTTGTCTGCGGCGACACGATCTCTGTGACCGTCAGCGATTCCGGTCGCTGGTCGGGCGACTCGTCGGCCAGTGCCCGCAGTTACCGGCGTGGACGTGGGCTGACTCTCATCAACGGGCTCGCTGACCGCGTCGACACCATACGCACCGCCCGGGGCACCCAGATGACTCTGCGATTCGAGCGGGCGATCCGCTCGACGCCGGAATCGGCGGACGTTGGGCGATGACCGGGGCCGTCTTCGCGTTGCAACTCGCCAAGCGAGCGGACGGGATCCCGCCTGTGGCGACCGTGACCGGCGAGATCGACGTGACCAATTCGGAAGGCTTCGTTGAATCCGTCAACGCACTGTCCGGTGACCGTCCGGTCGTCATCGACTTGAGTTCGCTTCGCTACCTCGACAGCGCCGGCTTCGCCGCTCTGGATCGCTTACTCGTGGAACGCAGCGTGCTGATTGTCCTCGCACCGGACAGTCTGCTGCACCGGGCGGCTGTGGTCATGGAGCTGCCGTGCTACGCCGACGCGGATTCCGCTTTAGAAGCGGCTCGAGCGGAAAGCTAAACCTCTTCCATCGCCTCGCCGAGTTCCTCGAGGATCTTGCTGCGGTGGTTGCTGGCCAGCACGTGCCCGGCGACGATGACCACGGCGACCGGCCAGTCGATGATCTCCAGCGCCGCCAGCGCCGCCAGGCCGCCGTAGTAGGCGATCTGCTCGGGGCGCGGAACGTCCACCTTGCCCACGATCGGTAGATTCACCGCGAACGACTCCCCTTCGCGGATCCGTTTGACGGCATCGCGCTGCGATGTGCCTCGCCGCGATTTTTTTTCGGCCATGGTTTGCCTTTCAGTAACGTAAGCGTTGCCGTCGCGCCCAGTACTGCCCTCACTGTCGGACATATGTCGACGACTGACGCTATGTCCGATCCGCTGGCTGCAGCGCTCGGTGCGGTGCTGACTGTGCCGGTTGTTCAGTTGTATGCGGTGCTGTGGCGGGTTGGCCTGGTGGAGATTGTTCCGAGTCAACGCTCGCTTCGTCAGGATCCGACGAAGTTTGCCGCGTCGCCTGCGGCAGCGCTGCTGACTGCCTAGCCGCCAACACCCGGGTGGCGACGGCCACCGCGATGGTCGCTGCGGTCGCCGAGCCCAGCGCCTGACCCCAGCCGAGCGGACCCAGCGGTGTGCAGCCGAGCAGATTGCTGATGCCGGGGATAGTGATCAGGGTGCCCATCACGGCAAGCGACCCGGCAGCCGTCAACACCACCAGCGGGGCCCGGGAATCCAGCAGTGTCTGTCCCAGCTGCGCGGACACCAAGCTGACCAATGCCACCGTCGAAGCCCGTTGCGGGCGCCCGGTGAAACCGGCCATCACCCAGGCCGCCGTCGCCGCGGCCGCCGTGGTCGTGCCACGGATAGCCACCGCGCGCCACAACGCGCTTTGATCCGGGCCGCGACCATCGCGGTTACCGCCGCCCGTGGTCGGGCTGACCGCCAGAGCTGCGGCCGGCAACGCGTCGGTGAAGATGTTGACCAGCAACAACTGACGGGTGTTCAGCGGTGAAGTTCCGGTGATTGCGCTGCCGATGACGGCGAACGCGACCTCACCGGCGTTGCCGCCGAGCAGCACCGATACCGCCGATTGCACCCGCCGCCACAGTTCGCGGCCTTCCTCGATCGCCTCCAGCAGCGCCTCGATACGGGCATCCAGCAGCACCACGTCGGCTGCGACGCTGGCCGGATCACTGCCGCGCGCGATGACACCGATGCCCACGGTGGCCGCCCGGATGGCGGCGGCGTCGTTGGAGCCGTCGCCGACCATCGCGCAGACCCGGCCGGTGCGCTCCAGAGTCTGCACGATCTGCACTTTGTTCTCCGGCGTCATCCGCGCGAAGATGACCCGCTCACCGACCGCGCGCTCCTGGTCCCTGCGAGACATTTCATCCCACTGTGATCCACTGATGACCTGATCGGCGGTCACCGGGATGCCCAGCTCCCGCGCGATGGCCGTGGCGGTGACGGGGTGGTCGCCGGTGATCAGCCGCACCGCCACGTCCCGCTCGGCCAGGGCGGCCAGCAGTGCGGGTGCCTGCGCACGGGCGGTGTCTGACAAGCCGACGAATCCGGCCAGCGTCAGACCGTCCCGGCACAGCTCATCGATGGCGTCTTCGTCGTCTTGGACGGTCTGCGCCTGCTGGGAAGTGAGTTCGCGGCGGGCGACCGCGATCACCCGCAACCCGCCGGCGGCCAGCTCATGCACGGTGGCACCGGCGCCCTTGCCGGCGTCCCGGCAGGCGGCCAGCACCACCTCGGGTGCGCCTTTGACCGTCAGCTCGGTGCCGGTCACCGATGCGGAGAACGACCGCCCGGATCGGAACGGCAGGTGCGCGTCGGCCGGGAGCGCGGCGGAGCCGGGCGACGCCCCGTTCGGGGAGGCACCGGCTCCTGCAGCTTCGATGATCGCCCGGTCGGTGGCGTGCACGTGCGGGCCGCCGTTGGCGGGCGGCGCCGCGTGGGCGGCCCAGCGCAGCACCTCGTCACGGGAGTGCCCCGACACGGGATACACCTGAGTCACCCGCAGCCGGTTCTCGCTGAGCGTGCCGGTCTTGTCGAAGCAGACCACGTCGACCCGGCCAAGCGCTTCCACCGAACGCGGAACCCGCACCAGCGCACCGAAATTCGTCAGTCTTCGCGCCGACGCTGACTGCGCCAGGGTGGCCACCAATGGCATGCCTTCGGGCACCGCGGCCACCGCGATGGCGATGCCGCTGGCCACCGCTTGGCGCACCCCGGTGCCGCGCAACAGACCCAAGCCGCCGACCAGCGCACCACCGGCCATGCTGACCGGGAATGCACGGTTGGTGAGCTGGCTGAGCTGATGCTGAAGACCGATCGCCGGCAACTCGCTGGACACCAGTTCGGCGGCGCGGCGGGCCTGCGTGTCGGCGCCGACGGCGGTCACCACCGCGACCGCGGTTCCGGCCACGACCGTGGTCCCCCCGTAAAGCATGCAGCGCCGGTCGGCCAGTTCAGCACCCGGAGTGGCCTCGACCTGCTTCTCCACCGGCAGCGACTCGCCGGTGAGCGTCGACTCGTCGACCTCCAGGTCGTCTTCCTCGATCAGGCGGGCGTCGGCTGGCACTACATCGTTGGTGTGCACCTCGATGACGTCGCCGGGGCGCAGTTGCTCCGCGATGACCTTGCTGTACACCGGCTCGCCGTCAGGGCCTTTGCTCAGCTTCCTAGCCGGGGGGATCTGCTGTTCGAGTAGTGTGTTGAGCCGGTTTTCGGCGCGCAGGCGCTGGCTGGCCGCCAAGAAGGCGTTGCCGGTCAGCACCGACCCGACAAGCACTGCGTCCACAGGTGAACCAAGCACCGCGCTGGCTGCCGAGCCGACGGCCAGCACCGGTGTCAACGGATCGGACAACTCGGCGCGCACTGCGCTGCTGAACTGCAACAGCGCCCGGCCGGGCCGTCGGGAAAGCTCAGCGCCGCGTTGTGCGGTGCCGATGGCGCGGGTGGCCAGCCCTTTGTGGGTCGGTTCCGATTCAACCGGCTCGGGCGGCGGCAACAATTTGCGAACCTGTTCCACCGACATCGCATGCCATTCCCGATTCGGCGCCGGGCGAGGAGTGGGGTCGCGCAGGACGCCGCGGGCCAGCCAGTACCCGGAGAGTAGGCCGGCCGCTGCACCGGTGGTGACCGGACCGGGCCCGCGGCCGCGCACACCGGGAAGCATCAGCAGTGCACCCAGCAGCGACGCGCCGGTGGAGATCTCCACACCCCGGCGGCTGGCCGCTTCGGCCGCAGGAAGCGCGTGCAGCACTCGCCAGGCCGTCGCCAGGTCGGGGAGCAACAAGTCGGCGTACCACGGTGGTGCTCCGCCGTCACCCGGGATGACGCCCAGAGCCACGTCGGCTGACGAAAGGGCTTGTGCGGCAACCGAGGACAACACCATTACGGTGCGGCCAGCCGCCTGCAGTTCGGTAACCGCTTCGGCCAGCGCGTCGTCGAGCGACTTGCCGCCGGTCGGCCGCACTTCTTCGAAAGCCGGTCGCAGCTCACCGAGACCGTCGGTCTCGACGGAGATGAGATCCACTCCGCTGCGGCGGGCCTCCGCCACCACCGCCGAGGCCAACGGATCGTGCATGGGGCAGACCAGCGCCTGGACGTCCGTGGCAGACCGGCCCGATGAGATCCCCGGTACCGGATACCAGCCCGGTTGCAGGTCGTTGCGTTCGAGCAGTGTCTGTGCGCGATTCCACGTCGACGCCAAGTCGTCTTCGGCGGCGTTGCGCACAGTCATCACCCGCAGTGTGTCGGTGCACAACACCCGAGGATCAATGACCAGTGCGTCCACCCGGTCGAGGCGCCGCAGGCTTTCCGGTCGCAACGCCAACGTGTCGTATTGCTCGGCCAAACCCTGACCCAGTTTGGCCGCGAACGACTCGCGGGTGGTTCGGGTGGCTTTGGGCGCGGCGACCAGCGCGGCGGTGGCCGCCATCTCCACACTGCGGGTGGACACCCCAGCCACCGCGGCGCCAATCAGCTGCGCCAAAGCGCTGCGGTCGGCGTGTCGTTCGACGGGGCCGGGCGGCCGCGGACACGGCCGCGCCGAGCGATGGGTGGCCACCTGCTCGGCATGAAGGGCCAGCTCCGGTTCGTGCGCCGCCCACACTCGCGCCTCGGCGCGGGATTCGGCCGCTCGCATGGCTTCCACCAGGAAGTCGACTGCGAGCGAAGCCGGCGAGAGCGACACGATGTGCGCTGCTGTCATGGCGACGGTCAACACACTGTCGGTGGCGGCCGTGCCGATACGGTCCTCGAGGAGACGGCGCAGCCGCGGTTGGTAGTCCACGATCGCCACGAGGGCTTCGACACTGTGCGGCGCCGCCGGCCAGCGCAGCGTCCGCCCAATCAGGGCGACGCCGAGCCCCGCCGCCGTGGCGCCGACCCCCAACGCCCGGCTGGTGAGCACCAGAACGTCGGCGGGAAGACTCACCTGCTCTGGACGGGTGGCGTCGTCGATTGATTCGGCCGCGGCATCCGGCCAGGCAGCGGCGAACTGCTTTTCGGCGTCTGTGACGACACGGCACAGCTCACCCAGCGACGGCTCGTCGCCGGCACCGCTGGCCAAGTCGACGATGAGCCGCGACAGCGGACGGTTGAGCCGAACAGAACTGACCCCGGGCCGGGCCCGGACCGCCTTGCTCACGATCCGGCCCAGCTCGCTGCCGTGTTGACCGTCCAGCCCCCGCACCTCGATCCAGGCGCGGTCGCCGCCACGCCAACTGTGCCGGGTCAGCGTCGAAGCCGACAGCTCACGGTTCACCACCCTGGCGCCGTCTCGGATCGGCATCGTGGCCAGGCCAACCCCTGCCGCAGCGGCTGAACCTACGGTCTCGGCGGCACTTGCAGCGGTGTTGACCGATACGCCCACCAGCGCGGATGTTGCCTGAAGACCCATCGCCACCGCGCGTAATGGCAAGGGTCGACGCACGGACCGGTCGGTACTCAAAGCTACTGCGAGCTACGCGACTGACCGCCGCGCGTCGAACGTGACTGACCGCCGCGCGTCGAACGCGCGGCGGTTTTCTTCGCGCGCGTGGTTCGTTTGGTGGGGGACGGTGCGGTGTTGGCGGCTCCGGAATGCGCCGGCGCCGGCTTGCTGGCCGGCGGCTTGTCCGCAGCGGGCTTGCCGGCCGGCGCTTTCTCGGGAGGCGCCGACCGCAGCGAAGCCTTCGCCGAAGTGGCAGATCCGTCGGGATGCGGGTTCATCCGCCGCAGCACCAGCGCACCGGCGCCCACCGCCAGCAGCACCGGCCACTCGATCAGACCCACCACCCCGAGGGCACCCAGGGTCAGCGCCGCAGCCGGCGTCGAATGGCTGCCGCTTTTCAATCCCCGCTGCACGCCGCTCGCGGCCCCTTGAACCCCGCCGACGACACCGTTGACGGCGGCACCCCCGACAGCACCTGCGGCCTCGGTGGTCACCTCCGCCGCACGACTCGCCGTTCGCCCTACGCCGCGTAACGCGTCGCCAACGACACTCATAATGACTCCTGAAGCTCAGTTGGTTGTGCTGTCAACCCGATTGCCTGCAACCAGCCAGAAATCGGTTGTATACCCCCAAATACAACGGATCCCCCGGAATCAACAAAATTCTGGTCAACATTGGTAGAACCAAAGCCTGCCATGAAGCGAACGTGTAGACAACGTCGCGGCTGATGCCGGCATTCTCCCAGCGCCCATTCGAGACGGCACCGTTATATAGTGCCGGGCTTATCGACCGTGACCTTCGGCGCGTAAGACGACGAGCACGGGTGCGTGGTCGCTGGGCGCCTTGCCTTTGCGTTCGTCCCGAACTATCTGGGCGTCGGCAACCCGCGCGGCCAACGCGGGTGAGCCGAGGATGAAGTCGATGCGCATGCCCTGCCGTTTCGGAAAGCGCAGCGCCGTGTAATCCCAGTAGGTGTAGACGCCTGGGCCGGGAGTGAAAGGCTTTACCACGTCGATAAATTGGGCGTCGACGATAGCCTTGAAAGCCTGGCGTTCGGGTTCGGAGACGTGCGTGCAGCCCTCGTAGAACTCGACGCTCCACACGTCCTCGTCGGTCGGAGCGATGTTCCAGTCACCGACCAAAGCGATCTGCGCCGAGGCGTCAGCGCGCAACCATGCCTGCGCTGAATCGCGGAGAGCAGCAAGCCAATTCAGCTTGTAGGCGTAGTGCGGATCGCCCAGCGCGCGGCCGTTGGGGACGTACAGGCTCCACACCCGCACGCCAGCGCAGGTGGCGGCCAACGCCCGCGCCTCGGCGGCCGCCTCGACCTCGGGCTTGCTGCTCCAGACGGGCTGACCGGTAAAGCCGACCTCGATATCGTCGAGACCGACGCGCGACGCGATTGCCACCCCGTTCCATTGATTGAAGCCACAGTGCGCGACTTCATAGCCGAGTTCGAAGAACGGCAGCGTCGGAAACTGCTCGTCGGCGCATTTGGTTTCCTGCATGGCCAGCACGTCGACCTCGGCGCGCGCCAGCCAGTCGAGCACGCGCGGAAGCCGCGAGCGAATCGAGTTCACATTCCAGGTGGCCAGTCGCAAGCCGTCCTCGGGCACAACTACACCCTACGAAGGGGCGGCCAGGACGTAGCGCCCTCGATGGTGAAGGGTGAAACCCAACGAATCGGCTAGCTGGCCGACGGCGACGTCGCCGTCGCAGACCCGCAGGTAGGCGCGAGATGCGCCTCGTTGAGCACCCCAGGCCAACAGGGTCACGATCAGTTGCCGGGCCGCGACTTGGTCTTGGCTGGTGTCGATCAAACGCAGCGCTGAGACGCCGACCCAACGAGTCTGGTCGGGCGCGTCGGTGACCGTCGCCCGCGCCGCTACCACATCCAGGTGCGTGCCGAAGACCACGTCTGCATCGACGACCGCAGTCAACTCGGCTACGGCCGCATTGCCGCCTTGGCACCTCAGCCAGGTTTTCGTGGGGCGGGAGCTCAACTCAGCCGAAGTTTCGTGTTCGATCGCGCCGACGTCGCGGACCAGCAGCTGATACCACCGTTCGGCTCGGCCGGGGATGGGCAATAGGCGGTCCGGCGCGGACAGCCGCGGTGAAAATCCGCGCTGCGCGTACCAGTCGACGATCGCTGGAATCGCATCCAATGTCGCTGAAATAGCTATTGGCACAGCAGAATTGACTTCGAGCGTGACACCGCTTCCGGCACGTAAGAACCAGCCGCTTAGCCAGCGGTGCTCAAAGCCCGGCTGCGCCATGGCGGCGGCGTGTTCGACCGCCCGGATCTGTGAGGTGCGAACCGGGGTGTCGGTCAGCGCCCGCACCGCCACCACGTCGGCGGGCGCGATCTCGACAACCGCACCGACTTTTGTGCGTATCCGCACTGCCGGCTCCACTTGCAGCAGGTGGCCGACCGCGTCGGTCAGCGGCGGTACCGACCCGGCGGGCCGGCGGTAACGCACCGTCACCCGCGTTTCGAGGTCGGGCCAGGAAGGCATCAGTTGCCGAACGGGTCGGGATCCTTGCCCGGTGTCCAGGACAACCCCGGAACGCCCCAGCCGTGCGACTTCACCGCTCGTTTCGCGCTGCGGGCGTGCCGACCGATCAGGCGGTCCAGGTACAGAAGGCCGTCCAGGTGCCCAGTCTCGTGCTGCAACATCCGCGCGAACAACCCGCTGCCTTCCAGGGTGACCGAAGTCCCGTCGGCGTCGAGTCCGGTGACACGTGCCCATTTCGCGCGGCCGGCCGGGAATGACTCACCGGGGACCGACAGGCACCCCTCGTCGTCGTTGTCGGGGTCCGGCATGGTCTCGGGTACCTCGGACGTCTCGAGCACCGGGTTGACGACGACGCCGCGGCGGCGTTTGGTTTGGCCCCGTTCGTCTGCGCAGTTGTAAACGAAAATGCGTAAGCCCACGCCGATCTGGTTGGCGGCAAGTCCGACCCCGTGCGCTGCGTCCATCGTCTCGTACAGGTCTTTGATCAGATCGTCCAGATCCGGAGGCAGCGAACCGTCGTCGGCTACCGGCACCTTCGCCGTCGGCGTGTGCAGGATCGGATCTCCCACAATGCGAATGGGTACGACTGCCATGACCGGCAAGCTTAAAGCGTGTCGAAGACGACTCGCGGGCTCGGGTTACGGCTCAACTTCAGCGAGCGTGATTGAATATCGCCGAAGCAGAGGCGCAATTCGCACACTCGCCGGAAGGGTCCAGGGAAGCAATATGGACGGCGCCATGGCGCAGGCTAATCGAGCGAAAGACGACTCTGACGTCGCCGACGGGCTGACCCGGCGCGAACACGACATCCTGGCTTTCGAACGGCAATGGTGGAAGTACGCCGGTGCCAAGGAAGAAGCCATCAAAGAATTGTTCTCGATGTCAGCGACGCGTTACTACCAGGTACTCAACGCGTTGGTTGATCGTCCCGAGGCGTTGGCGGCCGATCCGATGCTGGTGAAACGGCTGCGGCGACTGCGTGCCAGCAGGCAAAAGGCGCGCGCCGCGCGTCGACTGGGCTTCGAGGTCACCTGACGCACCACCTGCGTTTACAGCCTTTCGGTCAGTCCTGGATACAGTAGGCGCGATGAACGAGCGCGTTCCCGACTCTTCCGGGTTGCCTTTGCGGGCCATGGTCATGGTCCTGCTGTTCTTGGGCGTCATTTTTCTGCTGGTCGGCTTCCAAGCCATGAGCTCGTCGGGCAGCTCCGACGAGGACTCCTCTTCGGTGTCGAATGCGACGACCATCTCGGCGCCGCAAGACGCCAAGCTGGCCGCGCCCAAGTCCAGTGTTCGGGTCTACAACATCTCGGGTACCGAAGGTGTCGCCGGGCGCACCGCCGACAAACTGCGCAACGCCGGCTATACCGTCACCGACGTGGGCAACCTCGACCTGGCCCACATTTCGGCGACCACGGTCTACTTCAGTAATGCGGCCGGTGAGCATGAGACCGCCGACGCGGTCGGCAAACTGCTGGCCGCGCCAGTGGTGCCGCGGACATCGGAGATTGCCAACCAGCCACCGGGCGTCATCGTAGTGGTGACCGGCTAGCTGCCGGCTGGTCGCGGGCGTAACGCCAGGGCGATTTGCGCCGCGATTTCCCGCAGCGGCGTTACGTTCGCGGCGTGAAGCCGGGTCGTTCCAGCCCGAGCATCGCCGGGCTGAGTTTGTCGATCCCGCTCCTCCTCGGGGCGTTCCGCCCCGCATCGTCGCCGGGCTGAGTTTGTCGATCCCGCTCCTCCTCGGGGCGTTCCGCCCCGCATCGTCGCCGGGCTGAGTTTGTCGATCCCGCTCCTCCTCGGGGCGTTCCGCCCCGCATCGTCGCCGGGATAGGCTTCTCGGCATGGTCATGCCCGCCTGTTCATGTAAAGCCACCGCTGTCGTCGCAGCGCTCGCCGCACCTGTCGTCTTGTTGAGCGGTTGCGGTACTCGCCAGCATGCATCGTCTTCGCTTGGAACCACTCCGTCGGTATGGACGGGATCACCGCCACCGCCGACCGCCCCCACGGGCACAGAGGCGGCGGCACCGGAAAGTCTGACGACCCATCTGCGGGCGCCCGACGGCACCGAGATTGCGACCGCGAAGTTCGAGTTCAACAGCGGGTACGTGACGCTCACGGTGCAGACGGTCGGACGGGGTCAACTGTCACCCGGATTCCACGGCGTACACATTCACTCGGTCGGTAAATGCGAGGCGCACTCGGTTGCCCCGAACGGCGGCCCGCCCGGCGACTTCCTGTCCGCGGGCGGACACTATCACGCGCCCGGACACACCGAGGGTCCGGAAAGTGGCAAAAGCGGAGACCTGACCTCGCTGCAGGTACGCGGTGACGGTCAGGCGCTGCTGGTGACGACCACCGATGCCTTCACCAAAGATGACCTGGTGTCAGGCGCGAAAACGTCGATTATCATTCACGCCGGGCCCGACAACTTCGCCAACATTCCGGCCGACCGCTACCGGCAGTCCAACGGAGCGCCCGGTCCCGATCAGATGACGATGTCCACCGGAGACGCCGGCAAGCGGGTGGCGTGCGGTGTCATCGGCACCGGTTAACTCGCCTGGACGCAGGGTATCCGGCCGTGTGGAATTCGCTGTTTCGCCGCGGCCGACGCTGGGCGTTGAATGGGAATTCGCACTGGTCGACGCGCAAACCCGGGACTTGAGCAACGAAGCCGCCGCCGTCATCACTGAGATCGGTGAAAACCCAAGGGTGCACAAGGAACTGCTGCGTAACACAGTCGAAATAGTCAGCGGGGTCTGCGGTTGCACCGCAGAGGCGATGGACGACCTGCGCAGCACGATCGGAGCCATTCGCGGCGTTGTCGAAAGCCGCGGCATGGAGTTGTTGGGCGCGGGCGCGCATCCCTTCGCTCAGTGGTCGGCGCAGAAATTGACCGACGGAGCACGCTACGCCGAACTGATCAAGCGCACCCAGTGGTGGGGGCGGCAGATGCTGATCTGGGGCGTGCACGTGCACGTCGGAATCTCCTCACCGGACAAGGTGATGCCGATCATGTCGTCTCTGCTGCACTGGTATCCGCATCTGCTGGCACTGTCGGCGTCGTCGCCGTGGTGGGCCGGCCACGACACCGGCTACGCCAGTAACCGGGCGATGATGTTTCAGCAGCTGCCGACCGCGGGCCTGCCGTTCCACTTTCAGACTTGGACGGAGTTCGAAGGCTTTGTGCACGACCAGAAGAAGACCGGGATCATCGACCACGTCGACGAGATCCGTTGGGACATCAGGCCTTCACCACACAACGGCACGATCGAGGTGCGGGTGTGCGACGGCGTTTCGAATGTGCGCGAGCTCGCCGCGCTGGTGGCGTTGACGCACTGCCTGGTCGTCGACCTCGATCGCCGGCTGGAGGCCGGCGAGCCGCTGCCCACGATGCCGCCTTGGCATGTACAGGAAAACAAGTGGCGCGCAGCGCGTTACGGCCTGGATGCAATCATCATCCTGGACTCCGACAGCAATGAGCGCCTGGTCACCGACGACCTCGACGATGTGCTGAATCGGCTGGAGCCGGTCGCCAAGTCGCTGCATTGCGCCGACGAACTGGCCGCGGTGTCCGACATTCCGCGGGTGGGTGCGTCTTATCAGCGGCAGCGCCGGGTGGCCGAGGAGCATGACGGTGACCTGCGCGCGGTGGTCGACGCGCTGGTCGAAGAGCTGGACGTGTGACCGATGGCGGACACCGGAATCACCGAAACATTTGAGCTGCCGATCTTTCCGCTCGAATCGGTGCTTATGCCGCACGAGCAGCTGCCGCTGCGGATTTTCGAGCCGCGTTATGTCGCCCTGGTTGCAGACTGTATGCAGAGTTCTCTTCCGCGCTTCGGTGTGGTACTGATCGCCCGCGGTCGCGAGGTCGGTGGTGCCGACGAACGCTACGAGATCGGTGCGCTGGCTGAGATCGCCGAATGCGTGAACCTCGGTGCCGAACGCTACGCGCTGCACTGTCTGATGGGCGAGCGGATCAAAGTGTGTGACTGGCTGCCCGACAAACCTTATCCGCGCGCGACTGTCCAGGTCTGGCCCGACGAGCCAGGTGATGCGCTGACTGCCGACCAGTTGCGTGACGTCGATGACCGTGTCGTGGCGTTGTTCGAGCGGGTCGCCGCCGCCCGGGACGCGCGGCCGCCGCGCCGCGAAGAGGTGCTGGGCCGTCAACGGCCCGGAGACGTGGGAAAGAGGTTGTACGACTTGGCATCCCGCTTACCGCTGGGGCCGGCTGATCGTTACGCGGTGCTGTCGGCGCCCTCGCCCGCGCAACGTCTGGCGGCGCTCAACGACGCGGTGGATTCGGTGGCGGCGATGATCGAGTTCCAGTTGTCGGAATGACCCTCAGCGTCCGGCGGCGAATGCCCGCAGCGACGCCAACTGGTCGGGTTTCAGCGAAGGCCGGACGGTTTCGCGTGCCGCGGTGACGTCGGCGGCAGTGACGTCGGCGGCGTCGATGGAACGCCGCATCGCCGCCAGCGCAGCTTCCCGAAGCAGTGCCGCGCAATCGGCGGCGCTGTATCCGTCGAGTCCGGCGGCCAACCCGTCGAGGTCGACGTCGGCACTGAGCGGGATCGATCGGCCCGCGGTGCGCAGAATCTCCTGGCGCGCCGTCGCATCCGGCGGCTCGACGAACACCAGCCGTTCCAGCCGGCCCGGCCGCAGCAGCGCCGGGTCGATCAGCTCGGGCCGGTTGGTGGCGCCGACCACCACGACGTCGCGCAGCGGATTGATGCCGTCGAGTTCGGTCAGCAACGCGGCGACGACGCGGTCGGTCACCCCGGAGTCGAAGCTCTGGCCACGCTGCGGCGCCAGCGCGTCCACCTCGTCGAGGAACACCAGCGCCGGCGCCGAGTCGCGTGCTCTTTGAAATAAGTCACGAACAGCTCGTTCGCTGCTGCCCACCCACTTGTCCATCAGCTCCGGGCCCTTGACGGCGTGCACGGACAGCCTCCCGGTGCTGGCCAGCGCGCGCACCACGAACGTCTTCCCGCAACCGGGCGGGCCGTAGAGCAGCACCCCGCGGGGCGGTTCGACACCGAGCCGGGCGAAAGTGTCGGGATGCTGCAGCGGCCACAGCACCGCTTCGGTCAACGCCTGTTTGGTAGCCGTCATGTTGCCGACGTCGTCCAGGGTGACGCTCCCGACCGGTACCTCCTCGCCGACCGAACGGGACAGCGGCCGGATGACAGTCAGCGCACCGAGCAGGTCATCCTGCACCAATGCCGGCGGTTGGCCGTCGGTGCTGGCCCGCGCCGCGGCTCGCAGCGCGGCCTCGCGAACCAGCGCGGCAAGGTCGGCCACCACGAAGCCGGGGGTGCGGTCCGCGATGTCGCCGAGCGCCAGCTCGCCGGTGGGCACCGCAGTCAGCAGCACTTGCAACAGCGCCGTACGGGTGGCGACGTCGGGTAGCGGCAACGCCAGTTCCCGGTCACATAAATCTGGTGCGCGCAGCCGCGAATCAAGGCGGTCGGGCAGCGCTGAGGTGGCGATGAACGCGACGCCGGCGGCAGCCACCGCCGCGCGCAGCTCTGCCAGGATCAGCGTCGACACCGGCTCAGCTGACTCGGGCAGCAATGCGTCGATATCGGTGATCAGTAAGACTCCGCCGCCGTTGCGCACCGTGGCCACCGCGGACGCCACCTTCGTGAGCCGGTCAGCGGCGGCCACGGCGCCCACTTCCGGGCCGTCGAGCTCGGCCAGCTTCCGATCGGCACACACCGCGCGCACCAGCGTCGCCTTGCCCACGCCGGCCGGACCGGACACCAGCACGCCGAGGTTCGTCGCGGCGCCCAGGGTCCGCAGCAGGTGCGGCTCGTCGAGCGCCAGCTTGAGCCATTCGGTCAGCTTGGCTGCCTGCGGCTGGTTGCCTTTGAGCATGTCGACGGGAACCGGTGCCGTCGCGGGGCGGCTGAGTTGGGTGCTGACCGCCTGCGGGACCCCGCTGCCCCAGCTCACCGACGAATTGGGCTGCACGCTGACCGGCCCGCCCGGGTCCACCCCGGTGACCGTCAGCAGTTCCGAGGTCCAGCTGATGCCCACGGCCGTGGCCAGTGTGCGGGTGGCAGCAGACGGGGAGGTTCCCGGCCCCAGATCGCGCGGCAGCAACGACACCGCGTCACCGACGGTCATCACCTTGCCCAGCAGAGCTTGCCGCAGTGTCGCCGGTTCGACCGAGTGGGCGGTCAGGGCCGAGCCGCTGAGGGTGACTGATCGGGCGCCGTACACCGTGGCCGCAGCGACGATCACCGGGTGGTCTTCGCGCAGTCCGGCGTTGGAGAGCGTGATGTCGTCGAGCAGGATCGTGCTGACCGGGGTCTGCGGGCCGGCCACACCTGCCACCGCCGCCGTGGTGCGTGACCCGGTCAGCGATACCGCGTCCCATTCCCGGATTCCCAGGGCGGCAATGGCGTTCGGATGCAAACGGACGACGCCTCGACGAGCGTCGACGGCCGAGGTGTTCAGCCGCGCGGTGAGGGTCAGTCGGGCAGCGGCACCGGAAGCCATCGGTTAATTACCCGGTTTGCGCAGACCCAGGCGGGCCACCGACCGCCGGCTGGGCTGCGCCCGGCGGATCGCCCGCCGGGTCGCGCGGCGTTGCTTGGGTTTGTCATCCCAGGCCTCAGGATGTGCAACCAGCCAGCGGTGACTGCGCACCGAGAACGGGATGTACAGCAAGTAGGCTGCAATCCCGACCAGGATCAGGATGTAGGGGAAAAGTAAGGCGGCGGCCGCCACGATCGCCAATCCCGCCAGCAGCACGGCGGCCAGGTTCGGCGGCACCGACACCGCGTGCATCTTCTTCATCGGGATGCGGCTGACCACTAGCATCGAGCACGCCGCCAACCAGATCGACACCGTCCACGGCGAACTCCACCAGCCGTCGCCGAACTGCAGCTTGGCGGCCAGCGGCGCCAGCGCCGCAATTGCTCCGGCGGGAGCGGGCACCCCGACGAAGAATT
Source organism: uncultured Actinomycetota bacterium (assembly GCA_963818785.1). Classification (GTDB taxonomy): domain Bacteria; phylum Actinomycetota; class Actinomycetes; order Mycobacteriales; family Mycobacteriaceae; genus Mycobacterium. Next base: position 126,408 of record CAWFTT010000013.1, read on the forward strand.
CCCTGGCGTAGGAGGGCAGCGTGGCGTCGTCGAGCAGGGCGTTGAATCGCGCCAGTCGCAACACGATGCACACCGCGTACAGCAGCACGGCTACCCAACCGACTTGTAACGACGACAACAGCGACACGTACACCACCACCGCCGGGGCCACTCCGAAGTTCACCGCGTCGGCCAGCGAGTCGATCTCCTCACCCATCCTCGACTCGGCGTCCAGGATGCGCGCGACGCGCCCGTCGAGTCCGTCGAGAATTGCGGCCGCCCCGATCAGCGCTATCGCCGTGTGAGGTTGCCGTTCCAGCGCGAACCGGATGGAGGTGAGTCCCGCGCAGATCGCGAGTACGCTCATCGAGCTGGGCAGGATTCGCAGGTTGACCGCTCGCCTGCTGCGCGGCCTTCTCATCGCTTCGCTCTGCATCGTCGCGGCTTACTCATCTGCGCCGCTCCTCCTCATCGCTTCGCTCTGCATCGTCGCGGCTTATTCATCTGCGCCGCTCCTCCTCATCGCTTCGCTCTGCATCGTCGCGGCGCGTTAGTCGTCACGGCAGTTCGGCCAGCACCGTCTCGCCGGCGACGGCCCGCTGTCCGACGGCGACCAAAACCCGGGAACCGGCCGGCAGATAAGTGTCCAGCCGTGAGCCGAACCGGATTAAACCGTAGGTGTCGCCGATGGTCAGTTTGTCGCCGGTGCGGGCTTCGCAGACGATGCGCCGGGCCAGCAGTCCGGCGATCTGCACCACGACGACCTGCACACCCTCGGTGGTGCGGATCACCATGCTGTTGCGTTCGTTGTCGTCACTGGCCGCGGCCAACTCGGCTGAACCGAACCGGCCCGGCCGGTGCTCGAGACTGATCACCGCACCGCTCACCGGCGCCCGCTGCACATGGGCGTCGAGCAGCGACAGAAAAATGCTGATCCGCGTCAACGGCTCATCGCCGAGCCCGAGCTCAGGCGGCGGCGACGCGGCCTCGATCAGGCAGATCAGGCCGTCGGCGGGTGCGACGACCACACCGGGCCGCGGCGGTGGTACCCGCGCGGGATGCCGGAAGAAAACCGCACTGGCCACGGCGCTCCAGAGTCCGGCGCGGCGCAGCCAACCCTGATTTCGAGCGGCCGCAGCAACCACCAGCCCGCCGGAGATGAAGGGCAGACCAGCCGGATGCACCGGCGGCACCGTTGTGCGCAGCAGCGCCAGCAGGCGCTGCGGGCCCGACTTGTTGTCGGATGACAGCTGGGCGGAGCGGGGGCGTCGTGCCACGCGGTCATCTTAGGCAAGCAGTGGTTGCGGGCTGGTGATGATGCGGCGGACCGGTCAGGTCAGGTCCCAGACCTGCAGCATCGCGCCGGCGGGAACCTCCACGACATCCTCCGGGATCTCGAGCAGGCAATTCGCGGTAGCCAGCCAGCGCAGATGGTGTGAACCCGGCGGCCCGTAGCCGCTGACCGTGCCGGCGGCTGCGTCGAGCACACCGCGGCGGAACTGCCGTTTGCCGCTCGGTGACGTCAACGACTCGGTCAGCAGTGCTTGGCGCCGCGGTCGCTCCGATCCGGCCATACCCATGGCGGCGCGCAGCGCGGGACGGATGAACACCTCGAAGGAGACCAGCGCACTGACCGGGTTGCCGGGCAAGGTGACGATCGCTGTATCGGCACCACCGGATGGGTCGAGCACTGCGACCCGTCCGGTGCCCTGCGGCATACCCGGCTGCATCGCAACCTTCACGAACTCCACACCTTGGTCGCCGCGGCGGCCGAAGACATCTTTTACCACCTCATAGGCGCCGGCGCTGACGCCACCGCTGGTGATGATCAGGTCCGACTCGTGGGCGTACCGGTCGAGCACCGCGGAGAATTCGGCGACATCATCGGCGGTGGTGACGGTGGCGACGACGGCGGCGCCGGCGTCGCGGACCGCGGCGGCCAGCATGATGCCGTTGGATTCGTGAATCTGCCCGGGTGCAAGCGTGGCTCCGGGGGAGACCAGCTCCGAGCCGGTGGACACGACGAGCACTCGTTGGCGCGGAATGACCGTCAGCTCAGCCAGTCCCAGCGCCGCCGCCAGCCCGAGCACCGGTGGGGTGACCTGCTGCCCGGCGCGCAGGACCGTGCTGCCTGCGGTGACGTCCTCGCCGGCGCGGCGGATGTGACGGCCCTCGACCGTCGGGGATCGGATAGCCACTGTGTCGGTGCGACCGTCGGTGTGCTCCACCGGCACCACCGCCGTCGCTCCGGCGGGCAACGGCGCGCCGGTCATGATGCGGTGCGCCGTACCGGGTTGCAGCGTCGGGATGTCGGTGCGCCCGGCGGCGATGTCTTCGATGACCGGCAGTTTCACCGGATGGTCGCCGGTGGCCGAGGCGACGTCGCCGACGCGCACCGCGTAGCCGTCCATCGCCGAGTTGTCGAAAGCCGGCAGCGACATCGGCGCGGTGACGTCGCCGGCCAGCACCAGGCCGGCCGCCTCGGGGAGTGCGACCGGCGCCGCGGGCCGGGCGGTGATCAGTGCCGCGACGACGCGCCGGTGTTCGTCGACCGAGCGCAGCGGCATCAGACCGGGAAGGTGACGCCGGTGAGCTCTTCGGAGACCGTCCAGAGCCGCCCGGCCAGTTCCTCGTCCTGAGACTGTGCGCTCGAGCCCACCACCTTCGGGTGTCCGCGTTGCTCGCCGAGTCCGTCCGGACCGTAATACTGTCCGCCCTCGACGCCGGGATCGGTGGCGGCCCGCAGCGTGGGCAACGCGCCCATCGCCGGGCTTTGCGACACCAACGGCCACAACACAGCCACGGCGGGTTTGAAGATGGTGGGGATGTTGCGGGTCAGTTCGGTGTTCGACCCGCCCGGGTGTGCGGCGACGGCAATCGTCGGCGCGCCGCCGGCGGCCAGTCGGCGCTGCAACTCGTAGGTGAACAACAGGTTGGCCAGCTTGGCTTGGCCGTAGGCGGCGATCCGGTCATAGCGGCGTTCCCACTGCAGGTCGTCGAAGTGGATGCCGGCCCGGATGCGGTGCCCGAAGCTGCTGACGGTGACCACCCGCGATCCGCGGACCCGCAAGAGGTGATCGAGCAGCAGCCCGGTCAACGCGAAGTGGCCAAGATGGTTGGTGCCGAACTGCAACTCGAACCCGTCTTCGGTCAGCTGCTTCGGTGTCCACATCACCCCGGCGTTGTTGATCAACAAGTCGACACGGGGGTATTTCGAGCGCAACGCGTCGGCGGCGCGACGCACTGAAGTCAACGAGCTCAGATCCAGTTCCTGCAGTGTGACGTCGGCTTGCGGGCTGGCCGCGACAATGCGGGCCAGCGCGGTGTTGCCCTTTTCCGGATTGCGTACGGCCAGCACCACGTGTGCACCTGCGCGGGCCAGCACTACGGCCGCTTCGTAGCCGATACCGGTGTTGGCGCCGGTGATGATGGCGACTCGGCCGCTTTGATCCGGCACGTCGGCCGCGGTCCACTTGCCGTTACCGCCCATGGCGCCAACGATAGTCACGTGGCGATCGCCAGCGCGGCGAAGCCGGGCGCAGCGGGTCGCCACCGACAGTCCCGTGGCGATCGCCAGCGCGGCGAAGCCGGGCGCAGCGGGTCGCCACCAAGTCCGTGGCGATCGCCAGCGGAAGCTGTTGAAATCGCCTCCGACGATTCATCCGCGCAGCGTGCGGACAGCCTCGATGCGGGCCCGCAGCTGCTCTGTTGTCGCCGCCGCTACCGGCGGCCCACCGCAGATGCGGCGCAGCTCGTTGTGGATCCAGCCGTGCGGTTTACCGGTGCGATGGTGTGCGGCCGACACCAGCGTGTTGAGTTCGCGCCGCAGGTCGCGCAGTTGACCATGCCGGGTCACCGGCTGGGGCGGTCCGCTGTTCACCGCCGTCCGGCTGGCCAGGTGTTCCTGCTGACGGCGGCCCAGCAACTCGCGCATCTGCGCGGCATCCAGCAAACCGGGAATGCCCAGGTAATCGGCCTCTTCGGCACTACCCGACGGGGTCGCGCTGCCGAACGTCGAACCGTCGAAGATCACCTGATCCAGTTCGGCGTCAGCGCCCAGCGAGATGAAGCTGCTGTCCTGCTCAGACGGCTCGGTTCGGCGACGTTGCGCGGAGATCAACTCGTGGCTTTCGTCGCGGTGCGGCTTACCGAGAACGTGATTGCGCTGCGCTTCCAGCTCGCTGGCCAGCAGCAGCAGCGACGGTACCGAGGGCAAGAAGACGCTGGCGGTCTCCCCTGGCTGCCGCGACCGCACGAACCGGCCGATCGCCTGGGCGAAGAACAGCGGCGTCGACGCGCTGGTGGCGTACACCCCGACCGCCAGGCGGGGCACGTCGACCCCCTCCGACACCATCCGCACGGCGACCAGCCAGCGGTTGGTGCCGACGGAGAACTGCGCGATGCGGTCCGAGGACCCGGGGTCGTCGGAGAGCACAACCGTCGCAAGCTCACCGGTGATGGCGGTGATCAGTTCCGCATAGGCCCGCGCGGCGGTTTGATCCGACGCGATGACCATGCCACCGGCGTCGGGCACACCGCCGTCGCGTAGCTGCCGCAATCGCGTGTCGGCGGCCAGGATCACCGCAGGCATCCACTGGCCGGCCGGATCCAGCGCGGTGCGCCATGCTCGCGCCGTCTGCTCGGCGGTCAACGGCTCACCGAGCCGGGCGGCGAATTCAGTGCCGGCCTGTGGGCCGGCGCCGATACGCCAGCGCGCTTCCCCGGAGTAGGCCAAGAACATCACCGGCCGGACCACGCCGTCGCTGAGCGCTTCGGCGTAGGCGTAGGTGTGGTCGGCCACCGAGCGCAGCACACCATCGGCGTCTGGCTCATAGCGGATGAACGGGATGGCTGCGTCGTCGCTGCGGAACGGGGTGCCGGTCAGGGCCAGCCGTCGGGTGGCGTCGCCGAACGCCTCCCGGATGCCGTCACCCCAGCTTTTCGCGTCGCCGCCGTGGTGAATCTCGTCGAAGATCACCAGGGTGCGCCGTGCTTCGGTGCGCACCCGGTGCCGCGCCGGATGCCGGGCGACTTGGGCGTAGGTGACGACGGTGCCGTGATACTCCGCGGAGGTCCGCGCCGCCGAGTTGCGGAATTTCGGGTCCAAGTCGATGCCGTTGGCGGCCGCCGCGGCGGCCCACTGGATTTTCAGGTGCTCGGTCGGCACCACCACGGTGAGCGTGTCTATGGTGCGATCGGCCAGCAGTTCGGCGGCGATCCGCAATGCGAAGGCGGTCTTGCCGGCCCCCGGGGTGGCGACCAGCAGAAAATCCCGCGGCTTGGCGGTGAGGTATCGCACCAAAGCCCGCAGCTGCCAGCCCCGCAAAGCCCGGGTGCTGGGCGCATCACCAGCCCGCACCCGTGGACTCCTATCTGGTCGAGATGCAGTCTAGGACAACCTAATCGGGACTCGTATGCCGCCCGGGCGGCGGCGAGTCTCCTACTACACCCAGATGTTGTCGTGGCGGATGAACCACTCGCGCCGTTGCTCGTCGGTCAGGTCACCCAGTTCGGGCAAGCCTTCGAAATAGGACTCCCGCGGTGCTCCCGGGGCGAACAGCATCAAGATCGACGCCGGTTCCTCGGCTTCATTACGGAAGCCGTGAATTCCGCCGGGCGGTACGTAGAGGAAGTCGCCTTGATGCCCGTCGAGCCAGTCTCTGCCGTCGTAAAGCCTCATCACCCCGGACAAGACGAAAAATGCCTCGGAAATGGTGCGGTGGTAATGCGGGCCAGGGCCGCCGCCGGCGGGTGCGATGTCGACGCGATAAAGCCCGTAGTCGCCGTTGGTGTCCTCCTGGGTGGCCAGATAGTGGTACTCGGTGGATGACGTCCGGAAGTGCGGCGAATCGTCGGCTTTTTTCACCCAGGCACTGACTTCTGGCTGATCTTTGCGGTACCGGGCTTCGGGGTAGCGGGGTACGACGAGCGACATGCCTGCTCCGTTGCGGTCGTAACATCGTTGCTGTGGAGAAGCCGGTCACCGAGGAAAGCATCCGGGTGAAAAAGCTTCTCGACGCCCAGGATAAGGCGGAACAGCTGTTCGATGAGGTCGAGCGCCGGGGCATGATCTGCGCCGGTGTCGGCGAGCGGGAACTGTCCGATCAGATTCGCGACTTGGCCGCCGACATGTTCGGGGTGACCCGGCACTGGCATCGGCGGATCGTGCGGGCGGGCGAGAACACGCTGCAGCCGTTCCTAGAACACCCGCCGGACCGGGTGATCGCGGCCGACGATGTCATTTTTGTGGACCTGGGCCCGGTTTTCGAGGAGTGGGAGGCCGACTTCGGGCGCACCTTCGTCCTCGGTGACGATCCGGAGAAAGCCGCTCTCCGGAATGCGCTGCCGCGGGTGTGGCAGGCCGGGCGCGAGTATTTCTTCACGCATTCCGACGTCACCGGTGCCGAACTCTTTTCGTACGTCGTCGAGGTGGCCCGCGGCGAGGGTTTCGGGTGGGGCAGCCACATCGCCGGCCATCTGGTCGGAGAATTCCCGCACAAGAAGATCGCCGGGACCGGCGTCCAGTGGTACATCATGCCGGGGTCGGGCAAACCGATGCGGCGCAACGACCCGCACGGCCGGTTGTGTCACTGGATTTTGGAGATTCATCTGATTGACCCGTCCCGCCGCTTCGGCGGTTTCTATGAACAGCTGCTGGACCTGCCTTGCCCTTGATGGCCCGGCTCCTCGGCCCGCCGCTTCGCAGCGCGCATCGTCACCGGGCGACCTTGATGGCCCGGCTCCTCGGCCGGCCGCTTCGCAGCGCGCATCGGTCACCGGGCGACCTTGCACTCGGCATAGGCGAGTGCTAAAAATGACGTTGGCACTCCCGTCCGGTGAGTGCTAGGTCGGGACGGTGAGGCAGGGGCCGCACCTGCGGAGCACACCCAAGCCGTCCGTCGCGGGCACTGCACCCGGCCACAGAACGTGTCATCCCCAAATCGGAGGAATCACTTCGCAATGGCCAAGACAATTGCGTACGACGAAGAGGCCCGTCGCGGCCTCGAGCGGGGCCTGAACGCCCTCGCCGACGCGGTAAAGGTGACGTTGGGTCCCAAGGGCCGCAACGTCGTCCTGGAAAAGAAGTGGGGCGCCCCCACGATCACCAACGATGGTGTGTCCATCGCCAAGGAGATCGAGCTGGAGGACCCGTACGAGAAGATCGGCGCCGAGCTGGTCAAAGAAGTCGCCAAGAAGACCGACGACGTCGCCGGTGACGGCACCACCACCGCCACCGTGCTGGCCCAGGCCCTGGTCAAAGAGGGCCTGCGCAACGTCGCAGCCGGGGCCAACCCGCTGGGTCTGAAGCGCGGCATCGAGAAGGCCGTCGAGAAGGTCACCGAGACCTTGCTCAAGGACGCCAAGGACGTCGAAACCAAGGAGCAGATCGCTGCCACCGCCGCCATCTCGGCCGGTGACCAGTCGATCGGCGACCTGATCGCCGAGGCGATGGACAAGGTCGGCAACGAGGGCGTCATCACCGTCGAGGAATCGAACACCTTCGGCCTGCAGCTCGAGCTCACCGAAGGTATGCGGTTCGACAAGGGCTACATCTCCGGCTACTTCGTGACCGACGCCGAGCGGCAGGAAGCGGTTTTGGAGGACCCGTTCATCTTGCTGGTCAGCTCCAAGGTGTCGACCGTCAAGGACCTGCTGCCGCTGCTGGAGAAGGTCATCCAGGCCGGCAAGCCGCTGCTGATCATCGCCGAGGACGTCGAGGGCGAGGCGCTGTCCACCCTGGTCGTCAACAAGATCCGCGGCACCTTCAAGTCGGTGGCCGTCAAGGCTCCCGGGTTCGGTGACCGCCGCAAGGCGATGCTGCAGGACATGGCCATCCTCACCGGCGGTCAGGTCATCAGCGAAGAGGTCGGCCTCACTCTGGAGAACGCCGACGTCGCGCTGCTGGGCAAGGCCCGCAAGGTCGTCGTCACCAAGGACGAGACCACCATCGTCGAGGGCGCCGGTGAATCGGACGCCATCGCCGGCCGGGTGGCCCAGATCCGGCAGGAGATCGAGAACAGTGACTCCGACTACGACCGCGAGAAACTGCAGGAGCGGCTGGCCAAGCTGGCCGGCGGTGTTGCGGTGATCAAGGCCGGTGCCGCCACCGAGGTGGAGCTCAAGGAGCGCAAGCACCGCATCGAGGACGCGGTTCGCAACGCCAAGGCCGCCGTCGAGGAGGGCATCGTCGCCGGTGGTGGCGTGGCCCTGCTCCAGACCGCCCCGACGCTAAGCGAGCTGAACCTCTCGGGCGATGAGGCCACCGGTGCCAACATCGTCAAGGTCGCCCTCGAGGCCCCGCTGAAGCAGATCGCCTTCAACTCCGGGCTCGAGCCTGGTGTGGTAGCCGAGAAGGTCCGCAACTCGCCCGCCGGTACCGGCCTGAACGCCGCGACCGGTGAGTACGAGGACCTGCTCAAGGCCGGCGTCGCCGACCCGGTCAAGGTGACCCGTTCGGCGCTGCAGAACGCGGCGTCCATCGCGGGCCTGTTCCTGACGACCGAGGCCGTCGTGGCCGACAAGCCGGAGAAGGCGGCCGCTCCCGCGGGCGACCCGACCGGTGGAATGGGCGGCATGGACTTCTGAGTCGCCTACCGAGAAAAGCCCGGTCCCTGCGGGGGCCGGGTTTTTCTTTGGCTGCCGTTGGCGTCTGGCCCGCCCTGAGGTCACAGTGTCCCAGGAGGTTTCGTTGGTCTCCGGCGCTGTGGCTGTGGCGCTACGCCCGAGCGAACACCACGCAGTCGTGCAAGCAGCCTGCGGTCGGCCCGCGGTTGCTCGGGTCGGCGTTGCGGTGTAGCAGCGCACGGGTGGGCACCACCTCAAGCCGGGCGGTGTCGTCGCCCGCCTCGGTCAGCGCGCCGCGGCCGTCGACGATGAGTGAATAGCCGCCCGCCTCCCTCGGCGGCCACAACAGTGTGAGGTCGCGGCGGTTTTCGATGTTCTCCCGGGTCCTGCCCCCAATCAGCCCGATAGCCATGACACCGTCGCGCAACACCGGCTCCACGGTCACCGTGTGCACGCGGTAGTCGTCGTCGACGGTGACCAGATAGGCGAACCGATAGTCCACCAGCGCAGCGGCCAGGCGGGGGAAGTCGACTCTCCTGGCCTTCTTGACGCCCATTCCGCCGTCCTAAGCGGGCGCCGGCTGGCGGCCCCGGACCAGCTTGCCGGGCCGCGCATCAGTAGGCACGCCGTTCTCGGCGATCACCTCGCCGGAGACGATGGTGGCGACGTAGCCGTCGGCGGTTTGGTCGAGCCGACGGCCCCCGGCGGGCAGGTCGTAGCTGATGATCGGCTTGTGCAACTGCAGGCCGGCGTGGTCGATGACGTTCAGGTCGGCTTTGTAGCCGACGGCGACGCGGCCGCGGTCGCCCAGGCCGGCGATGCGGGCCGGAACTGACGTCAGCTCGCGGATAGCCTCGGGCACCGAGAACCGTCCTGAGGCCCGGTCCCGCGCCCAATGCGCCAGGAAGAAGGTGGTGTAGCTGGCGTCGCAGATCATGCCGTAGTGCGCGCCCCCGTCACCGAGGCCCAGCACCACGTCGTCGCGGTGCAACAGTTCGCCGACGGTGTCCAGCGAGTAGTTCTCCAGATTGCTGGTCGCCACCAACAGCATCGCCCGGCCGTCGTCGTCGAGCAGCCGGTCGTAGGCCTCCTCCATCGGGCTCACTCCGCGGGTGCGCGCCCGGGCCGCGATGCTGGTCGACGGGTCGGGTTCGTAATTCGGCCGGTCACCGAGCGGGAAGATCCAGTCCCACATCTGTGCCGCATAGAGAATCGGGTGCCCCTGGCCGGGCTTGTCGGCCAGAATCCGCGCGCGCACCTCCGGTTTGCGCATCTCGGCGACACGTTCGGCGAGCGGCAGGTGGGCGATCTCGCGGTAGCTGGGATACAGCACAAAAGGGTTACCGGTCAGCTGTAGACCGATCACCAGCCCGATCGGACGGGGCAACAGCTGAGCGGTAAAGAAAGAGCCGGCGCCCGCCCTTTTATTGGCCTTGTCGATCATCGTGATGGCGTCGGGCCACGACGGCTCACCCAGGTTGGTCACGACCATGGTGAAGGTCAGCGGAAGGCCGACGTCTTCAGCGACGTCAAACACCGTCTGCAGCACCGGCTGGTAGCCGCCGGCAGGCAGGTCGGGCACGAATTGCAACAGCCCGCCGCCACCGTCGACGACGCCGCGGGCGATCTCTTCCAGCTCCTCCCGCGCGGCGTCGTAGCTGGGAATCGGCGATCCACTCTCGGTCTTGTGGATCGTCAGCCGTGACGAGGCGAAGCCCAGTGCGCCGATCTCGACCGCCTCTTTGGCCAACGCGCGCATCTTGGCGAGGTCCTCGGCGGTGGCGGGCTCGCGGTCGGCGCCGCGCTGGCCCATCACGTAGACGCGCAGCGGAGAATGCGGCAGATAGGCGGCCACGTCGATGTCACGTTTGCCGGTATCCAAGGCGTCCATGAACTCTGGGAACGTCTCCCACGTCCAGGGCAGGCCGTCGGTCATCACGACGCCGGGAATATCCTCGACGCCGGCCATCACATCGACCAGTACGTCGTGGTCTTCTTGGCGGCACGGCGCGAACCCCACCCCGCAGTTACCCATCAACACAGTCGTCACCCCGTGCGCCGACGACGGAGTCAGCCGTTCCGACCAGATGGCCTGGCCGTCGTAGTGGGTGTGCAGGTCGACGAAGCCAGGAGTGACCAGCAGACCGGTCGCGTCGATCTCCCGTGCGGCGTCGCCGCTGACCGAGCCCACCGCTTCGATCTTGCCGTCGCGCACGGCGACGTCGCCGACGTACGGCTCTCCTCCCAGCCCGTCGACGATGGTCCCGTTACGGATGAGCAGGTCGTAGGCCATCTAACAAATCTACGACCCGCCGGGCGGCTCATGCCAGGATCAACGGTATGCCGAGCTCTGAGAAAAGCGCCGCCGCCGCCCAGGAATTACTTCGCGACGCCTTCAGGCGCTTGATCGAACACGTCGACCAGGTCACCGACGGCCTCACCGATGGCCAGGCGAATTACCGGCCCAGTCCGAACGCCAACAGCATCGCCTGGCTGCTCTGGCACAGCGCGCGAGTGCAGGACGTGCAGATGGCCGATCTTGCCGACGTCGAGCAGGCGTGGACCCGGGACGGCTGGGTAGAGCGCTTCGGGCTGGACCTCCCGCGGGACGACACCGGCTACGGGCACAGTCCCGAAGACGTGGCCAAGGTGCAGGTTCCCGCCAAGTTGTTGGCCGGCTACTACCACGCAGTGCACAAGCTGACGCTGGAGTACATCGCCAGCATCGACGGCGACGAGCTGGCCCGGGTCGTGGACACCCGCTGGGACCCGCCGGTCACCGTCAGCGCGCGGCTGATCAGCAGCATCGACGACTGCGCACAACACCTTGGTCAGGCCGCCTACGTGTTGGGGATCGCCGAGCGACGGGCGTGACGTCCAGGTGACCCCTGCACTTGACACCCGTCAACCCCGGATGCGACGTATGTCACACCCCGGCTAGCATTGCCGTCTATGACCGCCACCACCCCTTCTGTGTCGTCTTCCGCGCCTTCAGAACCTCAACCGCCCGCGCCCGACTTCGTCGGTATCGGCACCGTGCGCAACCCCGCCACCGGCGCATCCGCCGGTGAAGTGCATTGGACCGATCCCGACGACGTGCCACGGCTGGCCGAGCGGTTGCGTGCGGCGCAGCGCGAGTGGGAGCACCAGGGCGCCGAGGGGCGCGCCAAGACGCTGGCCCGCTACGCCGTGTGGCTCGGCGACCACCGCGACGAGATCGAACAGTTGCTGATCAAAGAAACCGGCAAGTCGGCGGTCGACGCGGCGCAGGAAGTGCCGTTGCTGATCATGATCCTGTCCTACTACATCAAGACCATGGCAAAATTCCTTGCGCCGGAACGGCGGCCGGCGTCGCTGCCCTTCCTCGCGGTCAAGAGGATCACCGTCCACTACCGGCCGCGGCAGGTCGTCGGGATCATCGCGCCGTGGAATTATCCGGTGGCCAACGCGCTGATGGACGGCATCGGGGCGCTGGCGGCCGGCTGTGCGGTGCTGCTCAAGCCGTCCGAGCGCACGCCGCTCACCGCGGAGATGCTGCGCGACGGCTGGTTGGCCTGCGGCGCTCCGGACGTGTTCGCCGTCGCGCAGGGTGCACGAGCGGTGGCCGAAGCCGTCATCGACAACGTCGACTATCTGCAGTTCACCGGATCCAGTGCCACCGGGCGCAAGGTGATGGAACGGGCCGCCCGCCGGTTGACGCCGGTCAGCCTGGAGTTGGGCGGCAAGGACCCGATGATCGTGCTCGACGACGCCGACGTCGCTGCGGCCGCGCATGCCGCGGTGTGGGGGGCGATGTTCAACGCGGGACAGACGTGTGTATCCGTCGAGCGGGTCTATGTCCTGGAGTCGATTTATGACCGATTCGTCGACGCAGTGGTGCGCGACGTCAAGGCGCTGCAGGTCGGTGCGGGCGCCGGCTACACCTACGGCGCGCTGATCGATGACGACCAGCTCGCGATCACCGACCGCCATGTGCGCGAGGCGGTGACCGCCGGTGCGCGCGTCCTGACCGGTGGCCGGCGCGGGTCACACGCCGACGGGCACGGCAGCTTCTACCTGCCGACGGTGCTGGTCGACGTCGACCACTCGATGTCCTGCATGACCGAGGAGACCTTCGGCCCCACCCTGCCGATTATGAAGGTCGGCAGCGTCGAGGAGGCCGTCCGGCTGGCCAATGACAGTCCGTACGGCTTGAGCGCCTCAGTGTTCTCCAAAGACACCGCACGAGCCAGCGAGGTTGCGCTGCAACTGGACTGCGGTGCGGTCAACATCAACGACGTGATCAGCAATCTGATGTGCACCACCGCGCCGATGGGCGGCTGGAAGGAGTCGGGCATTGGGGCGCGATTCGGTGGGGCCGACGGTCTGCGCAAGTTCTGCCGCGCCGAAGTCGTCGTCGAACCGCGCACCAACCTCGGTGCCGGAGTGAACTTCTACAGCAACTCGCTCAAGGCGCTGGCCCGGACCAACCGGCTGACGACCCGCATGGCGCTGGCCCGGCCGCGCCGCGCCGCGAAATAGCTACTGCGGCGTGCGCTTTGCAGCGACCGTGCTGCTGTGGGTGATCACCACCATGGCGGCGGCGCTGGCCGTGCCGACGGCCTGGGCTGAACTGAATCTGGTCGACGCCGACGGCTACGCGGCGATGGCCCGGCGGGCGGCCACCGATCCGGCGTTGCAAAGCGCCGCAGCCGCCGAACTCGCCGACCAGGCAACAGCGCTGATCACCGCGCGCGGTCGCAGCGTCGATCCGGCGGTAGTGGGCAGCGCCGCGGCCGGTTATACCGCCAGCCCGGCGTTTCCCGACCAATTTGCTCAGATCAACCGGTTGGCGCACGGCTGGGTTTTGGACAGCGATTCACCCGGCAACCCGTGGGTGGTTGACGTCGCTCCTATGTTGGCAGACCCGTCACTGCAACAGATGCTATCCCGATTCCACGTGCGCACGCCGCCGACGCTCGTTGTGCCGTTGACAGACTCACCGCCGATGCCCCCCGCCTCGTCGCGACTTCGGTTCTTCGCGTCGTGGAACCTGTTGGTGTGTCTGGCAACCGCAGCGTTGGCGGGGTTCAGCGCCGTCGTGACGGTGGCCGCCGCGCGCAATCGCGCCAAGGCGCTGACAACTCTGGGTGTCGCGGCACTGGTGGTCGGTGCCTGCGGGTGGGCTGCTGTGGAGGTGGCTCGGCGGCGTGTCGACGCCGCGCTGGGCGACACGACCGGTGACATCCGCGTCATCGCCGACATCATGGTCGGTGCCGCCGAAGGCAGCCTGCACCACTGGCTGAATCTCACCCTGGCCGCCGGCGGTGTGCTGGCGGCGGTCGGGGTACTGGTCGCGATCCTGGGCGGTTTGCGCAGCTCTCACTGAGCCAGTGGCAGTTCGGCGAAGATCTGGCCGGTCGGTTGCGGCGACCCGCGGCCGGGTTCGACGGTGAAGGCCAGCGCATCGGAGTGCCCGAGACCGGAGATCACCGCGGTCGCGGACGGGGCCACCTCGTCGGCGTCCATCGTGCCGGCTGATGTCGGCCCGCGCGTGCCGATCAGCCACATCTGATACACCGATCCCGGCGCCGGCGGCGGCACGTTGTTCAGCACCAGCACGGCGGCGCCCTTATCCCGGGAGAACACGACTGTCGCCGTCCCACCGCGCAGCAGGGGGCTGCTCACCGTCTGGACATCCCGCGCCGCCAGCACCTGGTCGGCGACCGTGGGAGCGTGGGACGGTCGCAACGCGACACCCGCCCCGAAGGCAGCCAGGCCGACGGCGACTACCGCAGCTGCGGCCAGAAATGTTGTGCGCCAACGTGCGCTCCGATTGCGTTCGGCTGGTATGCCGCCCAGCACCGCTGTCCGCAGCCCAGCCGGCGGCTCCGCTGCGGTCGCCGCCGACACGATCGCCATGGTCTCCCGGACAGCGCGCACCTCGTCGTCAAAGGCTTCGGCGTCCGATTGCGGCGCCTCGCGGACCTGCCGCTCGATGTCGTCGCGCTCAGCATCTGGCACGGCGTGTAAGGCGTACGCCGTGGCAACGTCGAGCAAGGGAGATTCAGTCGGCTCGGTCATGTCACATCCAGACAATTACGCAGCCCCCGAAGCGCGTCCCGCATTCGCGATTTGACCGTCGACAAGTTCGCCGACAACCGCTGCGACACTTCCGGGTACGTCAGCCCGCCATAGTAGGCAAGCTCGATGCACTGGCGCTGAATGTCGGTCAAGCCGTCAAGGCATTCGGTCACCCGACGCCGCTCGTCACCTGCGATGGCCGAGTCGGCGACGACATCAAAGGCCGGGTCGACGGCGGCAGCGCCGTAGCGTGATTCCCGCTGACTGCCGGCTTGCTCGGCTCGGACCCGATCGACGGCGCGGCGATGCGCGATGGTCAGCACCCACGACAGCGCCGAGCCCCTCGCGGAGTCGTAGCCTTCCGCCGTCCGCCACACCTCCAGATAGACCTCCTGGGTGGTTTCCTCGCTGTAGCCGGCGTCGCGCAGCACCCGGGTCACCAACCCGTACACCCGCGAGCTGGTGCGGTCGTAGAAAGCGGCGAATGCTTCGGAGTCGCGGCGCGCCACCCGGCGCAGCAACGCGTCCAGATCATTGCTCAGCCGCGGTGCTCGAGTCATCGACCGGTAGCTTATCTCCTCCGCGGCGACGGTCGTTGTAGTGCACACGAAGTATTCGGACTCGTCGCACGCGTAGACGGGACGTGCACCGAACACCTCAGCCGCCGGAGAGGAACGCCGGCAAGTGGGCGTTGACCTCACCGGGACGCTCCTCGTGCGGCAGGTGCCGGCAGTCGGGGATTCCGACGGTAGGTAAGTCGGTCGCGATGTCGGCCCAGGCGCCATGCATATCAGGAGCGATTACCGTGTAATGGTCTGCAAGGACCGGTATCTGATGTCGCCAGGCATACCAGAACTCCGGGAATCCGTGCAGCAACACGACCGGGGTCCGTCACCGGCATGCCGTAGTGCAGATCCAACCCGTTAGCCGTCAAGCGGTGATGACTAACACGCAGCGGCATGACAAGCCTCCACCGTGCTCCGGTGTCCGACGTTCAATTCGGCAGTCGTTGCCTCCCGCCGAGAACCTCAAACCTCACGTGGAATCCTTCCGAACCAGCATGCCTGGCGACTCGCGTTCCGTACTGTCGAGGTCATCGAGTACCGGTTGCGCGCCGGGTGACGAGGGTGGGTCACGCTATGGGTCAGGTCGGCCGGGAATCGCGTCCGCGGCGCGAAAGTGGCTTTCGGCGGTCGCTGCGGGAATTCCTCGCGCTGCCGCTGGCAATGGTTTTCGGCTTCATCTCTTTGGCGGTGATCAACGGAGTGCTGGATCGCAGCGATGCAAAGTGGCTGCGTCCAGTGGAGCAGGTGTTGGCCACGGTGGTGCCCGCGCCGGAGAACCAGGCGATGCTTCGCACCGTAGGCCCCGGCGTGCTCACGTTGATGACGATCACGTTTTTCCTGCTGCTGACGCTGGTCCACCGGATGGCCGACGTCTTCACCTGGGTGGTGGTCGAGCCGTTCCTGCTGCGTCGCACCAATCAAGCGTTCTTCGGCTATTTCGCCGGGCTCTCCGTGTATTACGTCATCGTCGTCGGCATCGTGGATCCCAACAACGCGGTGTTCTCCACCGCGGTCGCGCTGGTGCTGAGCGTCGTCGCCCTCATCGGGCTGGTCGTATTCGGGTATCTGGTGCTGGACCAGCTGCGGCCGCCGTCGGTCGTCGAGGGCATCGTCCGGCAGACTCTGGATACGCGCGCCCAAATGCAAGCGCGGTTGCAACGGGTGCGCGACGAACCGATGCTGGTCAACCTGCCGGCGACGACGGTGCGCGCCGAATGCAGCGGTTATTTGGTGCATATCGACCTGGATGCGCTGGCCCGCGCCGCCGATTCCGTGCAAGGCGCCGCGGAGATCGAGCTCTGCGCCCGGCTGGGCAACCACATCGTGCGCGGCTCCGACCTCGCTGCGGTGCGCGCCGAACGCGACGCCGACCGGGTCCGGCTTGCCGAGGCCGTACTGGATGGGATGCGGTGTGGGCGAGAACGCCAGCTGGACCGGGACCCGGTCTATGGCGTGCATCAACTGACGAGCATCGGGTGGGCGGCGGCCACCCAGCGGGATCCTGAGGCCGCCGTGGTTGCCGTCGACGGGCTGCACACCCTGTTGAGCATGTGGGCGCAGAAGCGCAGCCCCGCCAACGAACCGGCCGATGAGAGTGGCGTATTGCCGGTGGTGTACCGCGACACCACCATCCCCGAAGTTCTCTCCGCTCTGGCCAGCATCGCGGTCGCCGCTATCGAGGGCGGCCAGCACCAGACCTGCGCTCAGGTGCTGAACGTGTTCGCCATGACGTTGCCACGACTGACGCCGGATCAGCAGCACGTCGCGTTGGGTCAGGTGCGCCGCACGCTGCCGACAGCCACCTCGCATCCGTTCAGTGCGGAGCTAGAGCGAGCGCTGACTACCCTGAGTCGAGTGCTCGAAGACGTCGGATTCGCCGATTTTGCGACTCAACTCGCGCAGGTGCGGGCGCGACTGGATGGTCAGCTGCTCGATGCCCCGACTGCGAAAAAAGGCTGACCCCGAAGTCGTTTGTCATTACCCCGCCCGGGTATCCGGTCGCAAGCAGCACGGAGAAAGGCGGCACATGATGGCTCACAATCCTGCAAGTCCTGCGAGCGGTGTAGTCAGGCCACGATCGCGTTGGGCGCCGGTGCAACTAGCCGCGCTGATTGTTGCAGCGACTTTCTTGCTGGTGGGTATTCTGGGGTTCATTCCGGGCGTTACCGCGCATTACGACATGCTCAAATTCGCCGGCCCGCACTCCGGCGCCCACCTGCTGGGCCTGTTCGACGTGTCGATCCTGCACAATCTCGTCCACTTGGTGTTCGGTGTGGCAGGGCTGGCACTGAGCCGAAACTTCAACGGCGCGCGCGGGTACCTGATCGGCGGCGGCATCATCTATCTCGTGTTGTGGCTTTACGGCCTGGTGATCAATATGCAGCAGCCGGTCAACTTCGTCCCAGTCAACATGGCCGACAACTGGCTGCACCTTGCCCTGGGCATCGGGATGCTCGCGCTCGGCCTGCTGTTGGGGCGTCGACGGGCGAACGTCGTCGGCTCGAACGGGCTGCGCTGACTAGGCCACCGACGAGCAGTCCGCAACGGACAGCAGCGCAAACTTTTTCCGCAACGCGATTTACCTAGTGGTGCTCTTCGTGGTCGTCCTCGCTATCGTGTTGATCATCTTTGCTTGACCGCTTGTACGAACGTTCTCAACGGTTGTAGCGGTCGCAGAGGCGGGACAGCGTGTTCGATATCCCAGCCGCATTGCGCTTGACGAAACCGGTCAGTTCGTACCATTTAAGGGCGTTCTTGACTGGCCCGGCGAAGCGGTAGTCGAACGTTTCCGTGACGCGGGTGGTCGTCGGGCTGATGGCGGCGAATTCCCATCGCCAATGGTGCCCGAGCGGGTGGCGCCACTCGATCAGTCGATCCGGTTCCAATGCGGTGACGGTGCTGGTGATGCGGTAGGGCACCTTGAACATGGTCATCTTGGTGGCGAATCGGGCGCCTTGGCTGAGACGTTCGGGTCCGCTGATGTTGTCGCGTACGGTGCCTGATCCGTCGAGCTCCCGGTGACGATGCGGATTTACGACGATCGCGAACAGTTCGCCTGCCGGCGCCCGCACTTCCACAGCGCGGCTGACTTGCTTCGGTCCGGAATCGACGGTGGTGACGGTCATGGCGCTCCTCCTCGGTGCGGTTTGCGCGCCTTAGTCTTCGGCGTGCCGTTCATGATCCCACCGCTCTAGCCGCGCCTGCAGCTCAAGCAAGCCAACCCCCGCCAGCGGACTTCCAACCGAAAACAAGACCAGCACCACCAGATTCATGTTCACCTCCCGGCTCTACCTGTGAGACGGTGGCGATGGCGGACAGGTTCACTGTCCGTTTGGATGTGCCGCGGCTAAGAGCTGCTGCGCTCTGAGAAGTTGACGGAGAGCAGTTGGCGGCCGGTGCGCTTCTCGGATTCGAATCGCTGTAGCGCATCGGTCACCGACGGCACCACCGGGAGAGCCGCGCCCACGTCGCCGATACGCAACAGGGCGTGCACCGCCCGGCCCGCGACCAGTGCCCAAGCCAGGCCGCTCGCGCGGCACTCTTCGTCGAGTGCGACGAGCACCTGCAATGCCTGAACTGCACAGAAGTCGACCGCGCGCAGATCGACGACCAACGGATCGCCCTCGGCGGTCAGCCGAAAGATCGTCTTACTGAAGTTGTCGGCATTGGAGGCGTCAATTTCTCCGCTCGCCGTCAACACGATGGCTTGGCGGCGCGCATGTACCTTCCACCACGCGATACGGCCATCAATGATGTAGCCCGACCTGGCGGGCAGGCTGTGAATGGAGGTGTGGGTGTGAACGATAGTCATTAGTGGACCCATCGTGAAGCGCTACTGTGTTGTATCGAAAGCGCCGATCGCAGAGGCGTTTTGCCCGGACGCTGATCGCGCATCTCAAGGCTGTAACCTCAACCCCTGCCGTCAGCATATACGTGTTAGGCCCGGCATGCGCGCGAACAAAACGAAGCTCCCGCAAACAACGGGTGGCCGCCGCGGGTGCCCCCGCGGACCCGCATCGTCATCAGGTGGCTGAGGTCAGGCGACGCCCGCGACCGAAGCCCAGCGTGCCCGGCTGATCTGGGCGGCAGGGCACGAATCAGGCGGTGGGACCAATCCGCGGGGTACTCGGCGCCGAATCCGACCTATGGCAATTCGGTAGTGGGACGGGTGTGCAATTAGATACTCAAAGATGAATCCGGCGCGCCGTGGCGGCCGGCTTGGCGCCGTCGACGGCGGCGTCCAGTCACCGTCTCACACGCACAGCGAAAATGACGGTAGCTCTGACGAATACGGGTTTGCCGTTCCGGTCTTGCGCCCACTGAGACCCCACCGTCCCCGCGGAATCGACAAGCTGCATCAGTGGCGCAGTCCGCTGCGTGGCCCGTGGCTCACGTCGGTGTTCGGTCTGGTACTGCTGGTTACGTTGCCGGTTGTCATCGTCACCGGCTTGTTGTCCTACATCGCCTACGGTCCGCAATTCGGCCAGGCGCTTCCAGCCCATGTCGGCTGGTTGCGGCTGCCGCTCTTCGACTGGCCTACCCGACCGGTGTGGTTGTACCGAGTCACCCAGGGCCTGCACGTCGGGCTGGGCCTGGTGCTGATCCCCGTGGTGTTGGCCAAGTTGTGGTCGGTGATACCGCGGTTGTTCGCCTGGCCGCCGCTGCGCTCACTCGCCCAAGTGCTGGAACGCGTTTCCATCGCCTTGCTGGTCGGCGGGGTTCTCTTCGAAATGGTCACCGGCGTGCTCTACATCCAATACGACTACGTCTACGGGTTCAGTTTCTTTCCCGCTCACTACTACGGGGCATGGATTTTCATCTCCGGTTTCCTGATGCACGTGGTCGTCAAGCTACCGCGCATGACCACCGTACTGCGTACGACTTCCTTCCAAAAAATGTTGCGCGACAACAGAACCGATACCCGCCCTGAGCCACCGGACCCAGACGAGTTGGTGGCTGCAAGCCCGGCAACCCCGACGATGAGCCGTCGCGGCGCACTGGGACTGGTCAGTGGCGGCGCGCTGCTGACCGCGTTGGTCACGATGGGTCAGACCATCGGCGGCATAGCGCGTCACCTTCCGTTGCTGCTGCCGCCCGGGGACACAACGGGCGAAGGGCCCAACGATTTCCGAATCAACAAAACCGCTAGGGGCGTCGGCGTAGATCCCGCGGCCACCGGCGCGAGCTGGCGGCTCACGCTGCGCGGCGGCCCGGCGCCAGTGATCCTGGACCGCAACCAGCTGACGGCGATGTCGCAGCACAGCGCCCGGCTGCCGATCGCCTGTGTGCAGGGCTGGTCGACTGTGCAGGCCTGGAGCGGGGTTCGGCTGGCTGAACTGGCGGCACTGGCCGGCGTTCCGGCGGCGCGCTCGGCACGAGTGGCGTCGTTGGGCCGCAAGGGCAATTTCAACCGGGTGACGTTGCAGCGCAACCAGATCGATCATCCCAATGCGCTGCTGGCCTTGCGGGTCAACGGCGCGGACCTGTCACTGGATCACGGCTATCCGGCACGCATCATCGTCCCGGCGCTGCCGGGTGTGCACAACACCAAATGGGTGAATTCGATCGACTTCAAGGCCGTCTGAATGCGAATACCCCCGACGCAGTTCCGTGCTGTATACGGATCGAGTCCGTTGCACCTGCTGACCATGACGGCCGGTTTCGCGCTGCTGGGCTATCTGCTTCTCACCGCTAAGCCGTCGACGCTGTGGGCACCTGAGGGCAGCTGGTGGAAATCCATGGCGGTGTGGTTCGCGGCGGCGATCGTTTTTCACGACCTGGTGCTGTTCCCGCTGTACACGCTGGCTGATCGACTGCTGGGTGCAAGCCTGAAGCGGCATGTACAGCCGCGTCATCCGGTGCGCAATTACCTGCGGGTGCCCGCCTTGGGCTCCGGCTTGATGCTGCTGATGTTCTTCCCGGGCATTGTCCGGCAGGGCGCGACCCTTTACGGCGAGGACACCGGACTCACGCAGCAGCCGTTTCTGGGCCGGTGGTTGATGCTCACCGCAGTCCTGTTCGCCGGCAGTGCCGTCAGCTATGCCATTGCGCTCGCGGTGGCGCAGCGGCGCAGCGTCACAATCACCGAAAGCAGGAATTTTTGACAGTCGAACGGACAACCGAAGGTTTCAGCACCAGCAGGAGTTGGTTGATGGTGGCGGTCTCGCTGACCGCGACGTTGTGCGCCAATGTTTTCATCAATGGTGTCGCCTTCCTGATCCCGAAGCTGGTGTCCGGTCACACCAGCCTGGCGGAGGCTGCTGTGCTGGCATCCATGCCGAGCTTTGGCATGATGCTGACTCTGATTCCCTGGGGATATCTGCTGGACCGGGTTGGTGAGCGGATCGTGCTCTCGGTGGGCTTAGCGCTGACCGCGGCGGCGGGCTTCGCTGCGGCGTCGGTGCATTCGATGGTGGCGGTGGGGACGTTTCTGGTCCTCGGCGGCATGGCCGCCGCGAGCACCATCACCGCCAGCGGCCGTTTGGTGACCGGCTGCTTTCCGCAAAGCAAACGGGCATTGGCGATGGGGATTCGCCAGACCGCGCAGCCGCTGGGGATCGCCGTCGCCGCCCTGGCGATGCCCGAACTCGCGAAACGTGATCTTTCGATGGCGCTGCTCTTCCCCGCGGTGCTGTGCACTTTGGCCGCTATGGCCAGCGCGGTGGGCGTGAAAGACCCGCCGCGCCCAGACCGGGCCGACGCCGACATTGAGGAGCTGGCCAACCCGTACCGCGGGCCGACGTTGTGGCGGATTCACGTCGCGTCGGCGCTGTTGATGGTGCCCCAGCCAGTGATCTTGACGTTCATGCTGGTGTGGTTCATAGACAAGCACGGCTTGTCGGTCGCATGGGCCGGTGTGCTGGTGGGCGCCTCGCAACTGCTCGGCGCGCTGGGCCGCATCGCGGCGGGCCGTTGGGCTGACCGCATCGGCTCACGGATGCGGCCGGTCCGTAAGATCGCTGTCGTCACCTCCGCGATCATGGTGGTGCTCGCGCTCACCGATCACTTGGGTTGGGGAGTTGCGTTGGCGGTCATGGTCGTTGCGGCGGCGATCGCAGGAGACAATGGCCTGCCGTTCACTACAATCCCAGAGGTTGCCGGGCGGTACTGGAGCGGGTGGGCACTGGGCACCCAGAACACCTTCGAGCGGCTCGTCGTCGCAGTCGCGCCTCCGGCGTTCGCTGTGGTGATCACCGCGGCCGGTTTCCCGCTGGCGTTCGCGCTCAGCGGGTTGTTCCCGCTCTTAGCGGTACCGGTAGTGCCGCTGCGCGCTCCCTGCGAGCGGGCAGAATGCGCGCCGGCCGGCGCTAACGCGAGGTGACTCAGGCCGGCTTGTTGCCGGGCTCGTCACCTGCCAGCATCCGATGCAGAAACGCGAAGCACAGGGCTTCCCGGAAAGCGGTTTGGGCGTTGTCGGCGGCGCCGGCGTGCCCACCCTCGATGTTTTCGTAGTAGCGCACCCGGTGTCCCGCAGCTTCCAGCGCCGCAGTCATCTTGCGGGCGTGTCCGGGATGCACGCGGTCGTCGCGCGTGGACGTGGCAATCAGCACCGGCGGGTACCGCTGATCCGACGAAATGTTCTGGTAGGGCGAGTATTCGGCGATGAACCGCCAGTCGTCGGGATCGTCGGGGTTGCCGTATTCAGCCATCCACGACGCGCCTGCCAACAGCAGGTGGAAGCGGCGCATGTCGAGCAGCGGCACCTGGCACACCAGCGCACCGAACAGCTGCGGGTACTTGGTCAGCATGATGCCCATCAGCAGACCCCCGTTGCTGCCGCCGCGCGCCCCCAGTTGCGCCACCGTGGTGATGCCGCGGTCGACCAGATCGGCGGCGACGGCGGCGAAGTCCTCGGCAACTTTGTGCCGGCCCGCCCGCACCGCCTGCAGGTGCCAGTCTGGACCGTATTCACCGCCGCCGCGAATGTTGGCCAGCACGTAGCTGCCGCCGCGGGCCAGCCATAGTCGGCCCAGCACACCGGCGTAGCCGGGCGTCATCGACTGCTCGAAGCCTCCGTAGCCACCCAGCAGGGTCGGGCCGGGTCCGGTGACGTCATGGGGCCGCACCAGGAAGTACGGAATGCGGGTGCCGTCGGGTGATGTCGCGAAGTGCTGTGTGACGCCGACGGTTGCGGCGTCGAAGAATGCCGGCGCGGATTTGACCTGGCGCAGCGGTTCGCCGACGGAGCCGTGCAACAGCCGCGACGGCGTGTCGAACGAGCTGGAGTCGAGGAAGATCTCGTCACCGGTGTCGTCGGCGGCGACGATCACGGTATTGGTGTTGGCGGGGACATCAGTGACCGCTTGGCGCTCCCAGCTTCCCCGTGACGATCGCAAGCTCGGCGAAGCCGGGCGCAGCGGGTCGTCACTCACAGATCCCCGTGACGATCGCAAGCTCGGCGAAGCCGGGCGCAGCGGGTCGTCACTCACAGATCCCCGTGACGATCGCAAGCTCGGCGAAGCCGGGCGCAGCGGGTCGTCACGCAGAGCTCCCGGCGTGAGAATCTCGACGCGACTGGCCACATCGACCAGCGTCACAATGACGAGCCGGTCGCGCGTCCATGCGTAGTGGTTCAAGCTGGTGTGCGCATCGGGCTCGAACACCACCTTCAGTTCGGCGGTGCCGGCCAAAAAATCCTCATAGTCAGCGGCCAGCAGGGAGCCGGCGCGGTATTCCGCGCTGCCGGTCAAGAAGTCGGTGCGCAGCTCGATCAGCAGCCACTGGCGATGCGCGGACACCGTCGCATCGGTGGGGGCGTCGATGCGGATCAGCTCCGCCCCACGCACTTCGTAAACCTCGTCGTTGTAGAAGTCCAGCGCACGCCGCACCAAGGTCCGCTCGAACCCCGGTGTCCGGTCGACAGAGGCTGCCACCACAACGTCACTTACAGAGCCGGCGAACACCGTTTCTGCTTCAGCCAGCGGGTGGCCCCGTCGCCACCGTTTAACCACCCGCGGGTATCCGGAGTCGGTAAGCGAGCCCGCGCCGAAGTCGGTGCCGACCAGCACAGTATCCGGATCGACCCAGCTCATCTGCGACTTGGCCTCGGGCAGGGCGAATCCCTCGGCAACGAAAGCCTCGGTCTGCAAGTCGAATTCCCGCACAATTGCGGCGTCGGATCCACCGCGGGACAGCCAGATCAGCGCGCGGTTGTTTTCGGGTTCGATGACATTAGCCCCGGCCCAGACCCAATTTTCACGGTCAACGCGAGCCAGTTCGTCCAGGTCGATGATCACGTCCCACTCGGTGGCCTCAGCCGTATAGCTTTCCAGCGTGGTGCGCCGCCACAAGCCGCGGGGATTGGCCGCATCGCGCCAGAAGTTGTAGAGGAACTCGCCGCGTCGCCGCACATACGGAATCCGCGCATCGGTGTCGAGTACCTCCAACGCTTCGACGCGCATCCGCTCGAATTCCTCGTCGCACAGCTCAGCCACGGTGGGTTCGTTGTGCGCACGCACCCAGTCCAGCGCGTCGTCACCGAGGATGTCCTCGAGCCAGAGGTAACGGTCGCTGGGGTCGGGGTCCGATGCCGCACCAGCACCAGAAGCAATGGAAGTCATTGGAAGACATTGTGACCGCAGCGGTACTGTGACTTGTATTACAGCCTAGAACAAGGAGCTGACCGCAATGACCGTCTACGCACGTCCGGGTTCCGCGGAAGCGCTGATGTCGTACGAATCCCGGTACGAGAACTTCATCGGGGGTGACTGGGTGGCGCCGGTGGGCGGCCGCTACTTCGAGAACCCAACCCCGGTCACCGGCCAGACATTCTGTGAAGTGGCGCGCTCCGGCGAGGCGGACGTCGAGAAGGCGCTCGACGCCGCACAGGCGGCGGCACCGGCGTGGGGCAAAACCGCACCGGCGCAGCGGGCGGCGATCCTGAACAAGATCGCTGACCGCATCGAGGAGAATACGCAGGCGTTGGCGCTGGCCGAAGTGTGGGACAACGGCAAACCCATCCGGGAGGCGCTGGCTGCCGACATCCCGTTGGCGGCAGACCATTTCCGGTATTTCGCCGGCGCGATCCGCGCGCAGGAGGGGTCGCTGTCTCAGATCGACGAGGACACGGTGGCGTATCACTTCCACGAGCCGCTCGGCGTGGTCGGGCAGATCATCCCGTGGAACTTCCCGATCCTGATGGGCGCCTGGAAGCTGGCTCCGGCCTTGGCCGCGGGCAACACCGTCGTGCTCAAGCCGGCCGAGCAGACACCCGCCTCGGTGCTGTATTTGATGTCGTTGATCGGCGACCTGCTGCCGCCCGGGGTGGTCAACATCATCAGCGGGTTCGGCGTGGAAGCCGGAAAGCCGCTGGCTTCCAGCGACCGGATCGCCAAGGTGTCGTTCACCGGAGAAACCACCACCGGCCGGCTCATCATGCAGTACGCATCCCAGAACCTCATTCCGGTGACCCTGGAACTCGGTGGCAAAAGCCCCAACATCTTCTTCTCGGACGTGATGGCCGCCAACGATGATTTCCAGGACAAGGCCCTGGAGGGGTTCACCATGTTCGCCCTCAACCAGGGCGAAGTCTGCACCTGCCCGTCGCGCAGCCTCGTGCAGGCCGACATCTACGACGAGTTTTTGGAGTTGGCGGCGATCCGGACCAAGGCGGTGCGCCAGGGCGATCCGCTGGACACCGAAACCATGTTGGGCTCGCAGGCCTCCAACGACCAGCTGGAAAAGGTGCTGTCTTACATCGAGATCGGCAAAGATGAGGGCGCCAAGATCATCACCGGCGGGGAACGCGCCGAGTTGGGCGGCGACCTGTCCGGCGGCTTCTACATGCAGCCGACCATCTTCGCCGGCAACAACAACATGCGCATCTTCCAGGAGGAGATCTTCGGCCCGGTGGTCGCGGTGACCTCTTTCCGCGACTATGCCGACGCGATGAGCATCGCCAACGACACCCTCTACGGCCTGGGCGCCGGGGTGTGGAGCCGGGACGGCAACACCGCCTACCGGGCCGGCCGCGAAATCCAGGCCGGCCGGGTGTGGGTGAACTGCTATCACGTGTATCCGCCGCACGCCGCGTTCGGCGGCTACAAGCAGTCGGGCTTCGGCCGCGAAACCCACAAGATGGCGCTCGATCACTACCAGCAGACCAAGAACCTGATGGTGTCCTACTCCGACCAGGCGCAAGGCTTCTTCTGATGGATTCGCTATGACGCGCGCCGGCGACGATGCAGAGCGGAGCGATGAGGAGAAGCGGCGCTATGTCGTAGCGCGGGTGCTGATCACCACGCCCGCCGCGGCGCTGCTGGACCGGCTGCAAGACGCGCACGGCCCGGTGATGTTCCACCAATCCGGCGGCTGCTGCGATGGCTCGTCACCGATGTGCTATCCGGACGGCGACTTCATCGTGGGGGACCGCGACGTGCTGCTCGGCGTGCTCGACGTCGGCGCCGGGGTCCCGGTGTGGATCTCCGGGCCGCAGTTCGCCGCTTGGCAGCACACCCAGCTCATCATCGACGTGGTCGCCGGCCGCGGCGGGGGATTCAGCCTGGAAGCACCGGAGGGCCTGCGGTTCCTGTCCCGCGGCCGAGCGTTCAGCGACGATGAGAAAGCGGCGCTGGCGGCCGAGAAGGTGATCAGCGGTGCGGACTACGCCCGGGGGGACCGTCCCCGCGCACGCAACGCCGTCATCACCGGGGCCGTCGACGCTTGTCCGGTACCTACGGGGCGCGCCGGGTCAGTGCCGCGGTAACACGGAGTAACCGCAGTAACGTCATATGGCGTGATTCCGCTTCCGCGCACCTGGGTGCTGGCCAGCGCGATGCTGCTCGGCACGGCAATGGGATGGCTGAGCGGGACCGCAGGAATGATGCTGGTCCACGGTCACATTCGACCCGGCTTCGTCGTCGCCGCAGTCGTCGCGGTGCCTACCGTGCTCGGGCTGGTGCTGGTGGTGCTGTCCAGGCGCCGACTGCTCATCGCGCTGGGTGCGTTGCTGGTCGCACTGGCTCCGGGCTGGTTCGGCGTACTCCTCACGATTCAGGTGGCGTCGGGTGGCTGACGACGACGAGTCGTCGCCGGGAACGGCGGCCTTCGTTCCGGACTTCGACACCGGTGAACAGTCGCAGCCGCTGGCTGAGCAGTCGGAGACACCGGCTGAGCATGGGCCGTCGACCCACGAGACGCCCGCACTAAAAGACGCCCACCTCGGGGACGTCCCCGGTCGGACGCCGATCGCCGCCCCGGACGCCGGCGCGCCGGCAGCCGAAGGTCCGCCGGCGCTGAGCGGCGAGCCGCTGCCGCCGCCCGTGCAGCCGGTCACGGTGCCGGGCCGCTACTACTACCTGAAGTGGTGGAAGTTCGTCCTCGTACTGATCGGGGTCTGGATCGCCGCCGCCGCCGTGGGCATGGTGCTGTTCTCGTGGTGGTACCAGGCCGAAAACAAGACACCGGCGGTGTTCGTGGTGCTCGTCTACACGACAGTGACTACGGTGGGCGCCTTGATGCTGGCGATGATTCCCGGGCGGCCGCTGCTTTCAGCGCTGGCTATCGCGTTGAGTTCGGCGGTGTTCGCCTCGCTCGCCGCGGTCGCGCCGGTTTACGGGCACTACCACTGTGAGCTCACGCACCATTGCGTGGCCGGCTTCGTGCCCTACTGACTCCCCGCTGCGCAAGCCGTCTCACGGTGCACTACGGTCAGGAGCGACTCAACCCGTAGGCCCGCGCCATCATGCTTTCCACCACCGTGCGCGGCGCCAGGCGGCGCAAGGTAAACACCAGCGGTGCGCCGCTTCCGACCGCATACAGCGGCTTCGGCCGGGGTGCCTCAATCGCCTTCGCGATGGTCTCGGCGACCTTACCGGCAGCGATGCCGTGATCGATGTTGTGATCGAGCTTGGTCATCATCTTGCCGAAGGCGGCGGCGTAGGCCGAGTTTTCGTTGATGTACCGGGTGCGCCGTTCGGTGATGCCGGTGTTGATCGAACCAGGTTCGACGGTGGTGATCCACACCCCGAACGGCGCCAACTCCAGCCGGGCCGCAGTCGCGAACCCTTTGATCGCCGCCTTGGAGGCCGCGTAGGACGAGCGGTAGGCGAGCGGGAAGCTGGCCAGCATCGAGCCGACCATCACAACGCGGCCACTGCCGCGGCGCCGCATCCCGGGCAACACCCGCTGCGTCAAGTGGACGGGTCCGAGCACGTTGAGCCGGAACAGCCGCTCGACAGCGTCGGCAGGTATCTCCTCGAGCGGGCCGGCCTGGCTTTCACCGGCATTGTTCACCAGCACGTCGATGTCGGTGAGGCCGTCGGCGAACGAGTCGATCGACTGCGGATCGGTCAGATCGAGGGCACGGTAATCTACCCCGGGCAGCAGAGAATCCGGTGCCGCGGCGTCAGGCTTGCGGCTGGTGCCGATCACCTGGTAGCCGCGGTCTCGCAGCGTCGCCGCCACTGCTTTCCCGATGCCCGACGACGCGCCGGTGATCACTGCTGTGCGTGTCATCCCGACCACCGTAACGCGCAGACCGGCCGCGCGACGCGTGGTCGCCGTCTTCAGGCGCCTGTCAGCTCGCTGGGGCGGGTGGCGCCGAGGTGTGTCTGGGTTGTGATCCGACTGCGACAGGAACGAAGGACGCTCATTTACATGACGGAGCTCGGCGTCCTGGCCGCGTTGATGATCTCGCTCTGCGCCGGTTACTACCTGGGACGGCGTGTCGGCTCGTACCCCTCCACCTGGGCAACCCGCACCAGCCGACTGGTGCTGGGCCGGCTTGCGATCAACCTGTTGCTCGTGCTGGCCGCGCGGCGCATCCAGCGCAACGCGCTCGTCCAGCGCATGACCACCGACCGGATCGCCAGCCGCAGGGCGCGAATCGTCCAATTCATGCAGCCCGGCGGCAGAATCGGCGCCGCACTAGGGTGGGTTCGTGACTTCCCACTTTGACGTTGTCGTTCTCGGAGCCGGCCCGGGCGGTTATGTCGCCGCTATCCGTGCGGCTCAGTTGGGACTCAACACTGCCGTCGTCGAATCCCACTACTGGGGCGGCGTGTGCCTGAACGTGGGTTGCATCCCGTCCAAGGCACTGTTGCGCAACGCCGAGCTGGTGCACATCTTCACCAAGGACGCCAAGACGTTCGGGCTCAGCGGCGAGGTGACCTTCGATTTCGGCGTTGCCTTCGACCGCAGCCGCAAGGTCGCTGAGGGCCGCGTCGCCGGTGTGCACTTCCTGATGAAGAAGAACAAGATCACCGAAATCCACGGCTATGGCCGATTCACCGACGCCAATACGTTGTCGGTCGACCTCAACGACGGCGACACCGAGACGGTCACCTTCAGCAACGCCATCATCGCCACCGGCAGCAGCACCCGGATGGTCCCGGGCACCTCGCTGAGCCAGAACGTGGTCACCTACGAAGAGCTGATCATGACTCGCGAGCTGCCAGGGTCGATCGTCATCGCCGGAGCCGGTGCCATCGGCATGGAATTCGGTTACGTGATGCGCAATTACGGCGTCGACGTGACGATCGTGGAGTTTCTGCCGCGGGCCTTGCCGAACGAGGACGCCGAGGTGTCCAAGGAGATCGAGAAGCAGTACAAGAAGCTCGGCGTGAAGATCCTCAGCGCCACCAAGGTGGAGGGCATGCGCGACGACGGCTCTCAGGTCACAGTGACGGTCAGCAAGGACGGCAACTCCAGCGAACTGGTCGCCGACAAAGTGTTGCAAGCTATCGGTTTTGCGCCCAACGTCGAGGGCTACGGCCTGGAGAAAACCGGCGTGGCGGTGACCGACCGCAAGGCCATCGGCGTCGACGAGTACATGCGCACCAGCGTGCCGCACATCTATGCGATCGGTGACGTCACCGGGTTGCTGCAGCTGGCACACGTCGCCGAAGCCCAGGGCCTGGTGGCCGCTGAAACGATCGGCGGCGCGGAAACATTGGCGCTCGGCGACTACCGGATGCTGCCCCGCGCGACGTTCTGCCAGCCGCAGGTGGCCAGCTTTGGGCTCACCGAACAGCAGGCGCGTGACGAGGGCTACGACGTCAAGGTTGCTAAATTCCCTTTCACCGCCAACGCCAAAGCCCACGGCCTGGGTGATCCGACCGGGTTCGTCAAATTGGTCGCCGACGCCAAGTACGGCGAACTACTCGGTGGGCATCTCATCGGCCACGACGTCTCCGAGCTGTTGCCGGAGCTGACGCTGGCGCAGAAGTGGGATCTGACCGCCACCGAATTGGCCCGCAACGTGCACACCCACCCGACGATGTCTGAGGCGCTGCAGGAGTGTTTCCACGGCCTGACGGGGCACATGATCAACTTCTGACGCTGACGCGCCTGTGGCTGTCGCGGCTGAAAACGCCCGCTGCGGTGGCGGCTACGCTGGCCGGGTGGACGAGCTGGTTGACGAGCCGGAGCTGGAAAGCCGGAACGGTCGCGGCCCGACGGTGGTCGGGATCCTCGCCGGGCTGACGCTGGGTTATCTGGGTTGGCTGGCAGTCGTATCGATCGGAGAGGCCGTCACCACCGTCAGCGAGTGGAGTTTCGCCGTCCTGCTGGTGTCGGTGGCGGCCGCGGCAGGGGCCGCGCTGTGGGCGAGGCGGCTGCGGCGCCGGGAAAATCAGCCGTTGGCGGCGTTCGCGTTGACGCTGCCGGTGCTGCCGGTGGCGCTCACCTTGGGTGTCTTGACCTACACCTACCTATGACGGCTCGTGGCCCGGCGGGTGATCCAGCGGAAGCTTGAGTGCCGACATCGTCGCGGCCAGTCCGTCGTATTGACCTGCGAGCAAACAGAATTCGATCAGCTGGCGACGGTCGAGGTGGTCGGCCAACTGCTGCCAGGTGTCGTCACTGATCGATCGCTGCAAGACGAATTCGTCGGCGGCCGCCAACAGTGCCTGCTGGCGCGGCGTGAGCCGGTCGGAGGAATCCGGCCAGGCGAAGATGGCATCCTGCGTCTGATCGTCCAGACCACGGCGACGGCCCAGGCGACGGTGGTGTTGCAATTCGTATTCCGATGAGCGCAGATGCGCTACCCGCAGAATCACCAACTCGGTGTCCGCGCTGGGCAACCGGCCACGCAGTAGCGCACCGGAGTACGGCATCATCGCCAACCACAGCCGCTTGTGCTGGCCCAAGACGGTGAACAGGTGCATCTGCGGGGCGCCGACGGTGCGCGCGGAGGCCCTGGCCACAATCCAATTGATCAGGCCGATGTCGCGAACCCGTCCGGCCGCCGGAATTCGAGCGGTCACGCTGGCTTGACCAGGTAAGGCGACACCGTGCTGCGGTGTTCGTCGAGGTCCAAGGCCCGGCCCAGCGCGGGAAACGCCCGCTGTGGGCAGTTGTCCCGCTCGCAAACCCGGCAGCCGGCGCCGATCGGGGTGGCGGCCAGATTCACGTCGCCGGACAAGTCGAGTCCTTCCGAGTAGACGAGGCGGTGCGCCTGCCGAAGCTCGCAGCCCAATCCGATCGCGAACGTCTTACCGGGCTGACCATACCGGGACGTGCGGCGTTCCACGGTTCTGGCCACCCACAGGTAGTTTCGCCCGTCCGGCATCTGCGCGATCTGCACCAAAATCTTGCCCGGGTTGGCGAACGTTTCATAGACGTTCCACAGCGGGCATGTTCCGCCGCTGGAAGAGAAGTGAAAGCCGGTGGCCGACTGGCGTTTCGACATGTTACCGGCCCGGTCGACGCGGACGAAGGAGAACGGCACGCCGCGCATCGAGGGCCGCTGCAGCGTGGACAGCCGGTGCCCGATCGTCTCGTAGCTCACCTGGTAGAACGCCGACAACCGCTCGACGTCGTAACGGAAGTTCTCGGCCATGTCGTGGAACTGCCGGTAGGGCAGCACCACCGCCGCGGCGAAGTAGTTCGCCAGGCCCAGCCGAGCCAGCGTACGCGACTCGTCGCTGGTGAATTTGCCGTCGGTGACCAAACTGTCGACCAGGTCACCGAACTCCAGGTAAGCGAGTTCGGCGGCGAGCTTGAACACCTGCTGACCCGACGAGAGGTGAGTGCTGATCTCCAGTGTCCGGCTCGTCGGGTCGTAACGGTGCAGCACCCTGTCACCGAGGTCGATGCGCTTGTTGATGTGCACACCGTGGACCTCGCTGAGCCGGCTGGACAACTCTCCTTGCAGGTCGCCGCGGTGCATCCGCATCCGATTGGTGAGGTCCTCGGCGGCGGTGTCGAGCTCGTGCAGATAGTTCTGCCGCTGGTAGAAGTAGTCGCGAACCTCTTCGTGCGGCATGGTGATCGATCCGCTGCCGCTGCCGTCGGAGAACCGCTCCTCGGTGGCGGCCGCCAGTTGCGCGGTGGTGATCCGGTAGCGGCGGTGCAAGTTGACCATCGCGCGGGCCAGATCGGGGTGGGCGCTGACCATCTCGGCGACCTCGGGCAGCTCGACGTCGATGTCCAGGTCACGGTCCATGGTCACCTCACGCAGTTCGGCGACCAACCGGGTGTCGTCCTGAGAGGCGAAGAACGTGGCGTCGACGCCGAACACTTCGGTGATCCGCAACAACACCGCCACTGTCAGCGGCCGGACGTCGTGCTCGATCTGGTTGAGATAGCTGGGCGAGATCTCCAGCAGTTGTGCCAACGCGGCCTGACTGAAGCCGCGCTCGCCACGTAGTTGGCGAACCCGGCCGCCGACGAAGGTCTTGGCCACGCCGACGAGCGTACCCGCGTTGCGAAGACACGGTTCGCAGAGTTGGCAAGCGGCGTGGGTTGGCGCCGTTCCTGCGTCGTCTGGGATGATTCGCACAGGAAGCCACCCATACCGGCTATGACGGACTCGGGAAGCGGCACGAAGCCTAGGACGCATGGGAGTACAGCGGTGAGCTTGGACAAAATGTTGATGCCTGTGCCCGACGGCCACCCCGACGTCTTCGACAGCCAGTGGCCGTTGCGGGTGGCCGACATCGACCGGGAAGGCAGGCTGCGGTTCGACGCGGCCGCCCGGCACATCCAAGACATCGGCCAAGACCAGCTGCGCGAGATGGGTTTCGAGGACACCCACCCGCTCTGGATCGTCCGCCGCACCATGGTCGATCTGGTCCGCCCGATCGAGTTCGGCGAGATGCTGCGGATGCGGCGGTGGTGTTCGGGCACTTCCAACCGGTGGTGTGAGATGCGGGTCCGCATAGACGGGAAGCGCAGAGGCGGGTTGATCGAGTCGGAGGCGTTCTGGATCAACATCAACCGCGACACGCAGATGCCCTCCCGTATCTCCGATGACTTCCTGGACGGCTTGCGCCGCACCACCGACATCGACCGGTTGCGGTGGAAGGCGTATCTGTCTGCCCCCGGCCGGGAGGACGCGACGGAGATCCACGACTTCCCGATTCGGGTCACCGACATCGACCTGTTCGACCACATGAACAACTCGGTGTACTGGGCCGTGATCGAGGACTACCTGGCGTCATGCCCTGAGCTGCTCAAAGCACCGTTGCGGGTGACCATCGAGCACGACGCACCGGTGGCGCTCGGAGACAAGCTGGAGATCATCTCCCACGTCCACCCGGCCGGCAGCACCGACCGATTCGGCACTGCCCTGACCGACCGCACTGTTAGAACGCTCACATATGCGGTCGGTGACGAGACCAAAGCCGTCGCGGCGCTCTTCCCGCTGTAACTTCGCGGCAACCTTCGTCCGTCTGCCCGAAACCGGCCAATGACCTGCAGGTTCGTTCTTACTTTTAGGTAGCTACTGAACCGGTTCAGTTAGTGCACGGCTTCGCAACCTTCGCAAGATTCGCTGAAGTCCTTACCTAAATTGGCAAATGAAACGGGTGGACCTGCGGCAATAACCTATGCGATGGTCGCGTTAGCACAATAGCGAAGTTCCTGAGTGCCTTCACAGGTCGGACAGCAAGCCCCGGATAGAGGCGCCCAGCAACGAAGGATCGGTAATCAATAAGGAGCAACCCCGAATGTCTTCCGTTGGCACCCCGAAGAGCGCCGAGCACATTCAGCAGGATTGGGACACCAATCCCCGTTGGAAGGGCGTCACCCGGACCTATACTCCCGCCGACGTGGTGGCCCTGCAGGGCACCGTCGTTGAGGAGCACACCCTGGCCCGCCGCGGCGCAGAGGTGCTGTGGAACCAGCTGCACGACCTCGAGTACGTCAACGCGTTGGGCGCGCTGACCGGCAACATGGCTGTGCAGCAAGTGCGCGCCGGCCTGAAAGCTATCTACCTGTCCGGATGGCAGGTCGCCGGTGACGCCAACCTGTCCGGGCACACCTACCCGGACCAGAGCCTGTACCCGGCCAACTCGGTGCCGCAGGTGGTGCGCCGGATCAACAACGCGCTGCAGCGTGCCGACCAGATCGCCAAGGTCGAGGGCGACACCTCGGTGGAGAACTGGCTTGCGCCGATCGTCGCCGACGGCGAGGCCGGCTTCGGCGGTGCGCTCAACGTCTACGAGCTGCAGAAGGGTCTGATCGCGGCAGGTGTCGCCGGCTCGCACTGGGAGGACCAGCTCGCTTCGGAGAAGAAGTGCGGTCACCTGGGCGGCAAGGTGCTGATTCCCACCCAGCAGCACATCCGCACCCTGACTTCGGCTCGACTGGCCGCCGATGTGGCCGACGTCCCGACCGTCGTCATCGCCCGCACCGACGCTGAAGCGGCCACGTTGATCACCTCCGACGTCGACGAGCGCGACCAGCCGTTCATCACCGGTGAGCGCACCCGCGAGGGGTTCTACCGCACCCGTAACGGCATCGAGCCCTGCATCGCGCGGGCCAAGGCCTACGCGCCGTACGCCGACCTGATCTGGATGGAGACCGGCACCCCCGACCTCGAGCTGGCGCGCAAGTTCGCCGAGGCGGTCAAGGCCGAGTACCCCGACCAGCTGCTGGCCTACAACTGCTCGCCGTCGTTCAACTGGCGCAAGCACCTCGACGACAGCACCATCGCCAAGTTCCAGAAAGAGCTGGGCTCGATGGGCTTCAAGTTCCAATTCATCACGCTGGCCGGGTTCCACGCGCTCAACTACTCGATGTTCGACCTGGCTTACGGCTATGCCCGCAACCAGATGTCGGCCTACGTCGAGCTCCAGGAGCGCGAGTTCGCCGCCGAGGAGCGCGGATACACCGCGACCAAGCACCAGCGCGAGGTCGGCGCCGGTTACTTCGACCGGATCGCCACCACCGTCGACCCGGCGTCTTCGACGACTGCGCTGACCGGCTCCACCGAAGAGGGTCAGTTCCACTAGGCCACCGACCTGTCAAGGCCGAGCGTGTAACTGTTGCGAGTATCCGGCGGGCGGATTCTGCGCAGTGGCTGCACGTTCGACGGTTGGTCCGTCACGTAGTGATTAGTTGACAGCACATGCCCCGCCCAGCCATGTTGGGCGGGGCCTGTTGCCGTCGGAGGAGTGATGTGTCGATCGAACGAGTAGGTGTCATCGGGGCCGGCCAGATGGGCGCCGGCATCGCGGAGGTCTCAGCGCGTGCCGGCGTGGACGTCTGCGTCTTCGAGACCACCGAGGCTCTGGTCAGCGCGGGTCGCAACCGCATCGTCAAATCGGTGGAACGTGGCGTCAGCGCCGGCAAGATCACCGAACGCGAACGCGACAGCGCCGTCGCCAAACTGAGATTCACCACCGAGCTGGCTGACCTGGCCGACCGGCAGCTGGTGATCGAGGCGGTCATCGAAGACGAAGTTGTCAAGGCCGGTATCTTCGCCGAACTGGACCGCATCGTGACCGACGCGAATGCGGTGCTGGCCTCGAACACGTCGAGCATTCCCATCATGAAGCTCGGTGCGGCGACGAAGAATCCGCAGCGAGTGTTGGGTCTGCACTTCTTCAACCCGGTGCCGGTGCTCCCGCTGGTCGAGTTGGTCAGCACCCTCGTCACGGACGAGGCGGCGGCAGCCCGCACCGAAGAGTTCGCCGGTTCGGTGTTGGGCAAGCAGGTGGTGCGCTGCTCGGACCGGTCCGGTTTCGTGGTCAACGCCCTGCTGGTGCCTTATCTGCTGTCCGCTATCCGGATGGTGGAGGGTGGTTTTGCGACGGTGGACGACGTTGACAAGGCGGTGGTGGCCGGGCTTTCTCACCCGATGGGTCCGCTGCGGCTGTCCGACCTGGTCGGTCTTGACACGCTCAAGCTGATTTCGGACAAATTGTTCGAGGAGTTCAAGGAACCGCTCTACGGACCGCCGCCGTTACTGCTGCGCATGGTGGAAGCGGGTTTGCTTGGCAAGAAGGCTGGTCGTGGCTTCTATAGGTATTGAAAAGTTGACTCGCGTCGAGGGCCGTGAAGTTGATTTGGCCTACCCCGTCGGCGGGGGAGAAGCTCGAATCTGATGTCGACTTAGCGGTGCCGCCGGTGTTGCAGATGGGCAAGCACGTCGTATTCTTTGTTGCACAGGCGTCAGCCGGAAAGCGCTCCGGTCCGGCGTCTCATTTGTAGGAGCGCAGATGCCAATAGGATCAACAGTGACGACGACATCCTCCGCCAAGCAGACCTTGACACCGTTTTTCGATGAGGTGCAGGCGCACTACGACTTATCCGACGAATTCTTCCGGCTGTTCCAAGACCCCTCGCAGACCTACAGCTGTGCCTACTTCAAGCGTGATGACATGACGCTGGAAGAGGCACAGATGGCCAAGATCGACCTCGCGCTGGACAAGCTGGGCCTGCAGCCCGGCATGACGTTGCTCGATATCGGGTGCGGCTGGGGTGCCTGCATGCGCCGGGCCATCGAGAAGTACGACGTCAACGTCGTCGGGTTGACGCTGTCCAAGAACCAGCGCGCGCACGTGCAGAATCTGTTCGACAGCCTGGACACCCCGCGCAGCAGGCGGGTCGAGCTCAAGGGTTGGGAGCAGTTCGACGAGCCGGTCGACCGGGTGGTCAGCATCGAGGCCTTCGAGGCGTTCGGCAAGGCCCGCTGGGCGCCGTTCTTCGAAACGGCTTATCGGGTGCTGCCCCGCGGCGGCCGGATGCTTCTGCAGACAATCACCACGCACCCGCCGAGCTATTGGGGTCCGCACGGGATCAAAATCACGATGAACGACCTCAAGTTCTGGCAGTTCATCGCAAAGGAGATCTTTCCCGGCGGTGCCGTGCCCGCCGCTGAAGACATCGTCGAGCTCTCGGAGAAGGCCGGTTTCACCAACGAGCATGTCCAGATGCTCAACCCCTATTACGCGCGGACACTGCAGACCTGGGCAGACAATCTGGAAGCACATCGAGACGAGGCCATCTCGATCCAGTCCGAAGAGGTCTATAACCGGTACATGCGGTATCTGACCGGCTGTGCGGAGAACTACCGGCGCGGGATCCTTGAAGTGGGTCAGTTCACGCTCGCCAAGAGCTGACTCGGCAGCCGCGGGCTGTTACTTCTTCAGGGTGAACTGCTTGACGTCGATGTAGCCCTGGCGAAACAGCTTCGCGCAGCCCGTCAGGTACTTCATATAACGGTCGTAAGCCTCCTGGGACTGAATCTTGATGGCCTGATCTCTATTGGCCTCCAGATTCGCCGCCCAGCAGTCGAGCGTGCGCGCGTAGTGCGGTTGCAGCGCCTGCACTAAGGTGACCGCAAATCCTGCCTCAGCGGCGCGGTCCTCGACCATCGGAGTCGACGGCAGCCAGCCGCCCGGAAAGATCTCCGTCAGGATGAACTTCGAGAATTCGACCAGTTCGTGTGTCAACGTCAGGCCCATGCCACGGCCTTCCCGGAAAGTCATCCGGGTGATGGTGTGCAGCAGCATGACGCCGTCGGACGGGAGGGCCTGGTATGCCATCCTGAAGAAGGCGGGGTAACGGTTGAGCCCGAAGTGTTCGAAGGCGCCGATCGAGACGATCCGGTCGACCGGCTCGTCGAACTGCTCCCAGCCCTCCAGCAGCACTCGTCTGCTGCGGGGGCTGTCCATCTCGTCGAAGACCCTCTGAACGTGCGCAGCCTGGTTCTTCGAGAGGGTCAGCCCGACGACGTTGACGTCGTAGTTTTCCACCGCGCGGCGCAGCGTGGTGCCCCAACCGCAGCCGATGTCCAGCAGGGTCATCCCGGGTTCCAGCCCGAGTTTCGCCAACGACAGGTCGATCTTGGCGATCTGTGCCTGCTCCAGCGACATGTCCGCCCGTTCGAAATACGCGCAGCTGTAGGTGTGCGTAGGGTCCAGGAAAAGCCGGTAAAAGTCGTCCGACAGATCGTAATGGGCCTGCACGTCCTCAAAATATGGCGTCAGTGATTGAGACATGGAGTTGTGAGCCTTTCTCAGTCCAGGAGGCGGCTACGCCCACTGAGCGCCTATCACCCACCCGATGCATCCGTTGCATCCTAGCCGTTGAAACCGGTGCCGGCCGTCCGTCGGAAGGCAACTGATTCCGCCAGCAAAGCAAGACGTCTCGGGCGAGGCTGCCTAGTCCCGCCTTGCGTGCTAGACAGCCGACTTTTCCAGGGTGAACTGGCAAACGTCTGTGTAGCCGTCGCGAAACAGCTCGCGGCAACCGGTGAGGTAGTGTAGGTAACGCTCGTAGACCTCTTCGGAGGTGACTGCGATGGCCTCGTCTTCGTGAGCTTCCAGTGCCCTGGCCCAGCTGTCGAGGGTCCGCACATAGTTCTTTCCGATGCGGTGATGGCGGGTGATCCGAAATCCCGCTGCGGCCGCGTACTCGTCGACCACTGAAATCATCGGCAGACGGCCGCCGGGAAAGATCTCCTTCAGGATGAAGCTGATGAAACGCAGCAGTGTCATCGTCCGCTTGAGCCCCAGCTGCTCGGCCTCCTCCGCGCTGGGCAGCACAATGCTGTGCAGCAGCATCTTCCCGTCGTCGGGCAGTACGTCGTAGCACATCTTGAAGAAGTCGGTGTATCGGTCGTAGGTGCCGATGCCGTCTGCGAAGTGCTCGAAGGCACCCAGCGACACGATGCGGTCCACCGGTTCGTAGAACTCCTCCCAGCCCTGTAGGCGCACGTTTTTAGAGCGTGGGCTGTGCAGCTCGGCGAACTTCTGTTTGTTATGCGCCAGCTGATTCTGGCTGAGCGTCAGGCCGATGACGTTCACGTCATACTTCTCGATCGCGCGGCGCATCGTCGACCCCCAGCCACAACCGATGTCCAGCAGCGTCATCCCGGGCTGCAAATCCAACTTGCCAAGAGACAGGTCAACTTTGGCGCGCTGGGCTTCCTCCAGCGTCATGTCGTCGCGCTCGAAGTAAGCGCAGCTGTACGTCATCGTCGGGTCGAGCCAAAGCTTGAAGAAATCGTTGGACAGGTCGTAGTGCGACTTGATGTGTTCAACGTTCGGTTTCAGCTCGGTGTTGCCATGTTGTTCAACCGAATTCGCCATGGAAGTTGAGACTATCCCGTTGCCGAGGACCGCTGCAATCGGCGCCGGCACTGTTCTTCATCAGGCCCGCGCCAGGGTCACTGACGTGGGCCAGTACGTCTTAGTCAAACATTCGCAAGCGGGCGGCCGACCTCGCGGCGTCAGTACCTGCCGAACGCCAGCGAGACGTTGTGTCCACCGAACCCGAACGAGTTGTTGAGCGCGTACTTGTATTCGCCGGTTCGCGGTTGTCCGGCTACCACGTCGAGGTCGACCTCCGGGTCGAGGTTCACCAAATTCAATGTCGGCGGCACGACCTGATCGCGCAGTGCCAGCACCGTCAGAATTGACTCCACCGCACCGACTGCGCCGACCGAATGGCCAAGGGCCGCTTTCGGCGCGTACACCGCGGCGTTACCGCCGTGCGGACCTAGCGCCCTGTTGATGGCGATGCTCTCGGCCAGGTCACCGACCGAGGTGCCGGTGGCGTGCGCGTTGACGTGGTCGATATCTTTCGGCGTCAGGCCGGCCAGCTGAATCGCTCGGGTCATGGCGTGCGCGGCGCGTTCCCCGTTGGGATCGGGTGCGACCATGTGGAAACCGTCGGAGGTGACGCTGGCGCCCATCAGCCGGGCTAGGATGTTGGCGCCGCGGGCTTTGGCGTGCTCCTCGGTCTCGATGACCATCAGCGCGCCGGCCTCGCCGAAGACGAATCCGTTGCGGTCCTTATCGAACGGACGACATGCGCCGGCCGGGTCGTCGTTGGTTGTGGAGAGCACGACGCGCATGGCGGCGAACGCCGCGATGGGCACCGCCTCGATCCTGGTCTCTACGCCGCCACAGATCGCCATGTCGGCCTCGCCGTAGACGATCTGCTGCCAGGCCCGCGCAATGCCCTCCGACCCGGAAGCGCACGCCGACACCGGGGTCAGTACGCCTGCCTTGGCATGCCGTTCCAGCGCGACGGCGGCCGACGCCCCGTTGGGCATGTACATCTGTACGCCCAGCGGGTGCATGGCCTTCGGACCCTCGGCGCGAAGCTTGTCGTATCCGAAGACCAACTCTTCGGTGGATCCCATGCCGGTGCCGATGGACACCACCAACCGGGAGGTGTCGACCTCCGGGGCGCCGACGTTGTCCCAGACCCGCCGGCCCAGAATGGTCGCCATTTTCTGCAGGTAGCCCTTGCGGCGGTTCTCGACGCGGGTGAGCTGGCTGTCGAACTCCTCGAGGATGTGGCCGCCGATACGAACCTTGAGGTCGTATTCCTCGACGAACGGGTCGTCGAGCTTGCGGATGCCGCTCTGGCCGTCGAGCAGCATTTTCCACGTCGTCTCGGCGTCGGTTGCCAGGGCGGTGGTCATGGCGATGCCGGTGACCACCACGTTCGGGAAATCTTTCCCAGTTACGAACTGTGCCATGGACCTAACGTTTCTCGTCAATCAGCAACGCCCGCAGGAGGCGTCCGAAACTCCCAGGATTATAAAAACACAACCCGCGTCCGATGCGCACCGCTGCGCCCGCGAGTTGGTCAGCCAACATCTCAGCGTTGGCCCCGACGCATTTGCTTAGCGCCAGCTCATCGCTCGATGCGTCCAACTGCGCGTCCGAGCGTCTGGGCAATTATGCCTTACGCCGCAGACTTCTCCAGTGTGAACTGGTAGACGTCGGTGTAGCCGTCGCGGAACAGCTCGCGGCAGCCGGTCAGGTAGTGCATGTAGCGGTCGTAAACCTCTTCGGACGTGACGGCGATGGCCTCGTTCTTGGCCGCTTCCAGTTGCTTGGCCCAGGTGTCGAGGGTCGGCACGTAGTTCTTGCCGATCTGGTGGTGGCGGGTGATCCGAAAACCCGCCTCGGTGGCGAATTTGTCGACGATGTCGACCTGTGGCAGCCGGCCGCCGGGGAAGATCTCGGTCAAGATGAAGCGGATGAACCGCAGCAACGACATGGTGGTCTTCAAGCCGAGCTTCTCGCCTTCTTCAGCGGTCGGCACGGTGATGGTGTGCAACAGGAATTTGCCGTCTTCGGGCAGAACCTCGTAGCACATCTTGAAGAAGTCAGCGTAGCGGTCGTAGGTCCCGATGCCGTCGGCGAAGTGTTCGAACGCGCCCAGCGACACGATGCGATCGACGGGCTCGTGAAACTCTTCCCAGCCCTGCAGGCGCACGTCCTTCGACCGGGGGCTGTCCATCTCGGCGAACTTGGCTTTGTCATGCGCCAACTGGTTCCTGCTCAGCGTCAGGCCGATCACGTTGACGTCATACTTCTCGATCGCGTGCCGCATGGTCGAGCCCCACCCGCAGCCGATGTCGAGCAGGGTCATCCCCGGCTTGAGGTCCAACTTGCCCAGCGCGAGATCACGTTTGGCGTACTGGGCTTCTTCGAGCGTCTTGGCGCCTTCTTCCCAGTAGGCACAGCTGTAAGTCATGCTCGGGTCGAGCCAAAGCTTGAAGAAATCATTGGACAAGTCGTAGTGCGACTTGATGTTGTCAACGTTCGGCTTAAGCTCCGCCGACTCCCGGTGGTCAACCCCTTGCGTCATAGCCGCAGACCTTATACTTCGGTTCGAACCGATGCAATTGACCGCGCGGTAGGCGGGTCCGGCGGTGCTCGTACTGATATCTCACCCGCTCACGCGGCGAGCATTTCGTAAGTCCGCCAACTCCAGTGAGGGCACGCTCGGCGTCGGGTGCAGTTGTGCGTTGAACCTCTCCAGCGAGCCGCCCGCTTCGACAATTCCGCAGACCGCACTCCAACTCAGCAAGGTCAGGTAGTCGATCAACTCGTCCGTGCTCATCCGCGGGTCAGACATCCACGAGTGGGTGGCCAATTGCACGCCCCCGACGATCATGTACGCCCACGGCTCGACTCCGCCGGTGTCCATTCCGACTTCCTGCATGCGCCGGCGCAACATCACCGACAGCATGCGGGCGATGATGCGCTCAGAGTCCGCGATCACCTTGCTTTTGCTCGGTGAGCTGTTGGCCATCACAAAGCGGTAAGGTTCCGGCTCGGCCGAGATGGTATCGACGTAGACCCGGATGATCTCTCGGGTGAGTTCCAACCCGTCCATGTTTGACGACAGCGCCGCGGCCAGATTGGGAATCAGGGTCGTCTGCGCGAAGCGCATCATCACCGCGCTGGTCAGATCGTTCTTGTCGACGAAGTAGCGGTACAGCACGGTTTTGGAGACACCGATTTCGGCGGCGATCTCATCCATGCTCAGAAATCGGCCGTGCCGCCGAATCGCCTCGATAGTGCCGTCGATCAGCTCGTTGCGCCGCTCCACCTTGTGCCGGTGCCAGCGCCGCTTCCGACCATCCGTCTTCACGGCCGCAACCGTGACGTGCTCTGCCACTATCGCCGAATCCCATCCGTAGACACCTGAGATAGTACGGGTTTTCATGGCCGTTATCCCGCTTCGTTGGTTAAGCAGTCACACTAACTTTGCCCCGCGGCGCGCATCCTCGCAGAGCATCCGGCGGCATGACGGATGATGATGTGGTGGCACTACAACTCAACGACGCGTCCGCATCGACAGGGCCCCCGGCGCCGCGATCAGGCCCGTTCACTCCGCGCGCGACCGGCACTTCCTTCGCGGAGTCCTTTGTCGCGGCTGACCCGGCGGCCGACGCCGAGCGACGGCGTGGGCTGCGGCGCATGAAGATAGTGGCGCTGGGCTTTCTGGTCGGTGCCAGCGTGGTGTTTCTGTGCTGCCGTTGGGCGCAGGCTAACGGTGCCGCAGCCGCGTGGGTGGGCTATGTGGCCGCCGCGGCGGAAGCCGGCATGGTGGGCGCGCTGGCCGATTGGTTCGCCGTCACCGCGCTGTTCAAGCATCCGCTCGGTATCCCAATCCCGCACACCGCGATCATCAAGCGCAAGAAAGACCAGCTCGGTGAAGGTCTGGGAACCTTTGTGCGAGAGAACTTCCTTTCCCCGCCGGTCGTGGAGACCAAGATCCGGGACGCCGAGGTAGCCGGCCGCTTGGGCAAATGGCTGTCAGAGGCGTCGCATGCCCAGCGCGTCGCCGCCGAGACGTCCACGGTGCTTCGGGTGTTGGTGGAGCTGCTGCGCGACGAGGATGTCCAGCAGGTCATCGACCGCATGATCGTGCGGCGGATCGCCGAGCCGCAGTGGGGTCCGCCGGTGGGCCGGGTGCTGGGCACCTTGCTGGCCGAGAACAGGCAGGAGGCCCTGATTCAGCTGCTGGCCGACCGGGCCTTTCAGTGGTCGCTCAATGCCGGTGAGGTCATTCAGCGCGTGGTGGAGCGCGATTCCCCGACTTGGTCGCCGCGGTTCATCGACCATCTCGTCGGCGACCGCATTCACCGCGAACTGATGGACTTCACCGACAAAGTGCGCCGCAACCCTGATCACGAACTGCGCCGCTCGGCGACCCGATTTCTGTTCGAATTCGCCGAGGATCTGCAGCACGACGGGCCTA
Source organism: uncultured Actinomycetota bacterium (assembly GCA_963818785.1). Classification (GTDB taxonomy): domain Bacteria; phylum Actinomycetota; class Actinomycetes; order Mycobacteriales; family Mycobacteriaceae; genus Mycobacterium. Next base: position 170,267 of record CAWFTT010000013.1, read on the forward strand.
CCATTGCGCGCGCCGAAGCAGTCAAAGAGCAGCTACTGGCTCGCGACGAGGTGACCAACGCCGCCGCCACCGCGTGGAAGACACTCAAACGGCTGGTGCTCGAAGGTGTCGACGACCCGTCGAGCGCGTTGCGGGCCCGGATCACCGATTCGGCGCTGCGAATCGGCGAATCGCTGAGAGACGACGCAGATCTGCGCGACAAAGTCGACAACTGGTTGGTGCGCGCTGCCCAACATCTGCTGTCGCAATACGGGGTGGAGATAACGGCGATAATCACGGAGACCATCGAACGTTGGGACGCCGAGGAGGCCAGCCGGCGCATTGAACTGCACGTCGGCCGGGATTTGCAGTTCATCCGGATCAACGGCACTGTGGTGGGCGCGATGGCCGGCCTGGTGATCTACACCGTCGGGCAGCTCATTTTTTAAGCTGTGCTAACAGCGCTTGCAAAAGTTAGCAGCGCGTCATATTGTGTGGCGAGCACCGACCGTCCGAATTACCGGGAGTCGCCATGCCGCAGGAAGAAAAACTTGCCGCAGTGGTGTCCACCGCTGCGTCGGATATAGGCAGTTTCATCAGGTCGCAACGCGAAGCCGCCCAAGTGTCGGTGCGGCAGCTGGCGGAGAAAGCCGGCGTCAGCAATCCCTATCTCAGCCAGATCGAGCGGGGATTGCGCAGACCGTCGGCGGACGTTCTCAACCAGATCGCCAAAGCGCTCCGGGTTTCCGCCGAAGTGCTTTACATAAGGGCGGGGATCCTTGAGCCGAGCGAGACCAGCGAGGTTCAAGACGCGATCATCACCGACGCGGCGATCACCGAGCGGCAGAAACAGGTGCTACTCGATATCTACACAACCTTCGTCCAGCAAAATGAACAACAGAATGCAACTGCGCAGGGGGAGACGACGTCCGTCTGATAAGTGACCGCGGACTATTAATCGCCGACACCCTGAACGATCCATGAAACGATTTATGGACCGAAACCGGAAAGGAAAAACATGGCCGACAATCCGACCATCGACGAACTGAGAACTCCGTTGCTCGCGGCGCTTGGGGCGGCCGACCTGGCCCTGGCCACCGTCAACGAGCTGCTCACTGAGCTTCGTGACCGCGCGGGTGAGACCCGCACCGACACCCGCGGCCGGGTCGAGGAGAGCCGGGCCCGATTGACGAAGCTGCAGGAAGATCTACCGGCCCAGCTGCGGGAGCTGCGCGGACGCTTCACCGCGGAGGAGTTGCGTTCGGCTGCCGAAGGCTACGTCGAAGCCGCGAGCACCCGCTACGCCGAACTCGTCGAGCGTGGGGAAGCAGCGCTCGAGCGGCTGCTCAGCCAACAAGGCGGCTTGGAGGATGTGTCGGCGCGCGCCGAGGGCTACGTCGACCAGGCTGTGGAGTTAACCCAGGAGGCGCTGGGCACCGTGGCATCGCAGACCCGCGCTGTCGGCGAGCGGGCAGCCAAGCTGGTCGGCATCGAATTGCCGAAGAAGGCAGAGCCTGCGGCGAAGTCCGCGGCGAAGAAGGCAGAGTCTGCGGCGAAGAAAGCAGAGCCGGCGGTGAAGAAGGCAGAGCCGGCGGCGAAGAAGTCGCCGGCACCGGCGAAGAAGTCGCCGGCCAAAAAGGCCCCGGCGAAGAAGGCGGCCGCCTCGACTCCGGTCAAGCAGACCGCGGCGAAGAAGGCGCCGGCCAAGAAGGCGCCCGGCAAGAAGGTCACCCAGAAGTAGTCAGCTGTCCGGGGGTGCCCGCGTCGGACACCCCGCGCCGGGCACCTCGACGGTGGGGCCGCCGCCCGCATACGCTTACGGCGTGAACGTCGTGGTTATGGTCTTAACCGTCTTGCAGATCGCTGTGGCCGTGGTGACGCTTTATGCGCTCGTGCATGCGGCTATGCAGCGACCCGACGCCTACACCGCCGCTGAGAAGCTGACCAAGCCTGTATGGCTGCTCATCCTGGGCGGCGCATTGCTGCTGAATCTTTTGTTCGGAGCGACCGGTGTGCTCGGGACGGCGGTGGCGGCTTGCGCGGCAGGTGTGTATCTGGTCGACGTGCGACCGAAACTGCTGGATATCCAAGGTAAATCCCGGTAGGGCCATGCGAGCGCCTTGCGCCGTCTCGGTGGCGGCACTTGCCGCGCTGGCGGTAGCGGCGGCGAGCGGTGGCGCGGCGTCCGCGACCCCGGGCGGCGGGATGTCGGCTTCTGCGCAGTACCCGCCGCCTTTCGTCGACCACACCGAGTGGGTGCGGTCGGGCCAGGGTCCCAGCCTGCGGGTATATCCGACGCCGTCCGGGCGGGCGGCTTCCCGGCAGCCTGACTCTGACGCGGACGCCGGCGAGGCGTGGAGCGAGGTGCTCGCGCGTTCGCCCGACGCCGACACGGCCGGAATGCGGGCGCAATTCCTCTGCCACTGGGAGTGGGCCGAATTGGCCCGACCCGGGAAGGTCAGTTGGAATCTAGAGCCGTGGCGCCCGGTCGTCGACGACACCACGATGCTGAACACGGGCTGCAATCCCGGTAGCGCCGAGGAGTCGTTCTAGTGCTGTCCCGTCCGGCCCGCAGCCAAGTGGCGGTGCTGGTCGACCACACTCTGCTCAAACCCGAGGCAACCGGCGGGGACGTGATCGGCGTGGTGGCCGAAGCCGCAGAGCTCGGTGTCTACGCGGTGTGTGTCTCGCCCTCGATGGTGCCGACCGCGGTCCAGGCCGCCGGCGCGGGTCTGCTCGTGGCCACGGTGGCGGGTTTCCCCTCCGGCAAGCATGTGCCCGCGGTCAAGGCCGAGGAAGCCGCCCAGGCCGTCGACGCCGGAGCTGCGGAAGTCGACATGGTCATCGACGTCGGCGCTGCGCTCGCCGGCCAAATCGCCGCTGTCCGGGCCGACATCGCAGCAGTGCGGGCCGCGATACCCGCGGCGGTGCTGAAGGTGATCGTCGAGTCGGCGGTGCTGCTGACGGCGGGGGACGAGCAGATGCTGGCCGATGTGTGCCGCGCCGCCGAAGACGGCGGCGCGGATTTCGTCAAGACGTCGACCGGTTTTCATCCCGCGGGCGGTGCTTCGGTGCGGGCGGTGACGCGGATGGCCCAGACCGTCGGCGGGCGGCTGGGCGTCAAGGCCAGCGGTGGCATCCGCAGTACCGCCGACGCCCTCGCGATGCTGGATGCCGGCGCCACCCGCTTGGGGCTGTCCGGCACCCGCGCCGTGCTCTCCGGCTTGGATTAGCGGGTCGCCGCCAGCTACCCAGCGGCGATCGCGAGCGCGGCTGGGAGCCGGGCGAAGCGGGTCGCCGCCAGCTACCCAGCGGCGATCGCCGTTGGTCAGAGCCCGCTGAAGCAGTCCTGGCTCGACCCCGAGGAGGAGGACGAAGCGGCCGGGATGACGGCGTTGGTCGCCGAGAACGCGGCTTCCACGCCGGTGTCGGTCACCTTGACACTGTCGAGGTGGACGTCGATCCCGTAATTGGTCGTCGCTTTGGACGTGAAGTCGTCCAGGTCCTTTTGCACAGTGTCCGTCGACAGATTCGAGCCCAGTGCGGACAAGTCGACCACCTGCAGCTTCAGCGCATTGTTCGCCACCTGGGGTTTGATGGTGGCGCTGTCGAGGAAGCCCTTGAGCTGCACGGTTCCGGCGTTGGTGTCCGTGGTGACCTTGCTGGCGACCAGGCCGCCTAGGCCCGGGATGGCGTCGTGGATCGACTGTTTGATGCCGTCGGACGACCAGCTGAGGGTCCCGTTCAGTGAGCCGATGGTGCCTTGCGAGTTATTGCCGCTGGCCGGTCGCACATCCCGGACATCGAGGGTCACCTTCATGCCTTTGGCGCTACGCACCTGGTTGCCGCCGGTCTGCACGGAGATGTCGGTGTAGTGGCCGGTGAAGTACTGCCACAACACCGGTGGCGTCTCGGCGAACGACACGCTGGCACTGTCCTGCACTTCGCAGACCACCGCGCTGGCCACCTTGCTGTTGGCGACGTGGCGGGCGTACAGCTCGGCGGCAACGGCGATGACGAGCAACAACACCGGCACGAGGATGAGCACTGTTGTTACCGGGAGCCGCTTGCCACCCCGGGTCTTCGACTGCTCCTGCGAGGTCGTCGATGGGCCGGGAGGCGGTGTCGAAATGTGGGTGGTCGCCTGCTCGTACAGCTGCTGGGACGGGCCGGGCGGCTGCGGCTGGGCGTACGGCGGCGGACCCGGCGCCGGACGATGAGGCTGGTGCGGCGGCGGTCCGGGCTGGCGCGGGGACTGCCCGCGCGGCGGCGGCCCGGACGGCCCCGAGGGGCGTTGCCGGCCGGGCGGCGGCGGTGGTTGCCGGACGGGTATCTGGCGGGTCGGCGAGCCCGACGGCGGCGGAGGTTGAGACCGCGGCGGCTGAGCGGGCGGCGGGGGCTGTGGAGGCCCCGGCCGTTGCCGCGGCTCGACCGGCCCGCCGGGCCGAGCCCATTCCTGCGGTTCACCCTGCGAAGGCCCGTGCGGAGTGGTCACCAGCGAGATTTTGCCTTACCGACCACGGCTGGGTCCGCTCGAGTCCCCATCAAGCCCGGCCCGATGCTCCCGGTGCCGTCGATCCGGCCTACAGGTTGGCGAAACACGAGTCCGCCTGGCCGGCCGGGATGGCGGCGTTGCGGGTGGAGAACTGGCCGACCACTCCGCTGTCCGTCACTTGCACGCTGTCGGCGTGAATGCCCAACGGGAACTGTTTGGTCAGTCTGGAGGTGAAGGCATCGATCGTGGTCTGGATGCTCTCCTTGGGAAGGGTGAAGCCAACCCCTTTGAAATTGACCACTTGCAGCGACAGACCGCCGTCGGCGACCTGCGGCTTGATGGTGATGGTCTCCAAGGTGCCCTTCATCTGCACGGTGCCGTCGCCGGGATTGGTGGTGACATCGCTGCTGATGAAGTTGCCGAGGATCGGTATGGCGTCTTGCACCGTCTCTTTGATTCCCGCGGCGGTCCAGTTGAGGGTGGCGTCCAGCGCGCCGATCGTGCCCTTGGAGTCGGCATTGCCGTGCAAATCCACGTCGCGGATCTCGATGTCGGCCTTCATGCCCTTGGCTGAGCGGAGCTGATTGCCGGCGGTGCGGATGGAGATGTTGGTGTAGTCGCCGTTGATGTGCTGCCACAGGAACGGCGGCATCGCGCCGAACGACACCGAGGCACTGTCGTTGGCCTCGCACTCCACCGCTTTGGTCACTTTGTCGACGGCGATGTGCCGTGCGATGAGCTCTGCGGCGACGACCCCGACGCCGATGAGGGCTACCACGATGACGAAGATAAGCGTGATCGACATCGGGTCGCGCAGGAAACCGAACCGCGATCTGCCCTGGGACGGGGGGGCCTGGCTGGGAATCGGTTCGGTCGGTCCGGCGAAGCCTGGCGCCGGCGGGCCCGGTGGGTAAGCCTGCGGCGGCGGCTCATTCGGCGCGACAGGCGGCTGATGGCCCCGGAATTCCTGGGTGTCGCCGGGACGGAGCCGGGCGGTCGGTGACTCCGACGGGGCCGGCGAGGACGAGCCGGGGCGGGCCCAGAGCGTCGAGTCGTCGGCCGGAGGTGGTCCGTGCGGATCGGTCATCTGCGAGATTCTGCCTTACCCACCGCGCCGAAGTCCGCATGGTTGCGTAACACCGCGATCTTGTCGCGGGCGACCGAGACCCTGTCCAGGGCGATGTCGGCGACCAGCAACTCCGGCTCGGCGCCGGCAGCGGTGACCACCTCACCGAACGGCGACGCCACCAAGCTGCCGCCTACCCCGGTAGGCGCGCCCGGCGAAACCGTCGAGGACAGTGAGGCACCCGGGTCGGCCTGCCCGGCCGCGGCGATGTAGCTGGTCGAATCCAGCGCCCTGGCCCGGGCCAGCAGCGTCCACTGCTCAAGCTTGCCCGGTCCAGATCCCCACGAGGCGCTGACCGCGATGAGCTGGGCACCGCGGCGGGCCAGCTCGGTGTATAGCTGCGGGAAGCGGATGTCATAGCAGGTGCTCAGTCCCACGCCGACGCCGCCGACGTCGACTACCACCGGCTCCCGCCCGGGTGCGACGGTTCGTGACTCGGCGAACCCGAACGCGTCGTAGAGATGGATTTTGTCGTAGTGGGCGTCGGGCTGATCGGGAGCCCCGGAGCCGACCGCGATCAGCGTGTTGGTGACCCGTCCGTCGCCGGCGGGAGTGAACATGCCTGCGATGACGGTGATTTCGGTGTCTTTTGCTATTTGCCGCACGCTCTGCGCCCAGGGCCCGGTGACCGGCTCGGCGATCGGTGCCAGCGGGACGCCGAACCGGCACATGGTCGCTTCCGGAAACACCACCAGGCGCGCGCCGGCCTCGGCGGCCCGGCCGCTGTATTCCCGCACCAGCCGCAGGTTCACCCCCGGGTCGGTGCCGCTGAGGATCTGCGCCAACGCAATCCGCATACGCCACAGCGTAAGCGGTGCGACGCCTGCCGACGCCACTCCAGCATGAGGTTCGGCGAGTGCCTCAGACCTGCTGATCGATCCAGCCGGTGGTGAATCGCTGCTCAGCGATCAGCAACTCGACCAGCTGGTGGCCGATGAAGTTTTCGACCTTGCCGCCGACCAGCGGGATGCGCACCTCGACAGTCGCACGAAATTCGAGCCGGGAGCCGCCCGACTCCGATATGGGAGCCAGCTCTGCGGTACCCGACAGCGCCACCGGCGCACCGGTGATGGTGCCCATAACCGTGGCGTTGGCGGTGCCGCCGGAAACCGGACCCCAGTTTTCTTCCCGACGAATGCGCAGATCTCCGCGGTGGAACTGCGTGACAGCGCCGGGTAGCCGGTCGGCGCGGAGCACCTGCGTGGTGACGACCTCGACGCTGCCGTCCTGGCCGTCCGGGCCACCGAGCCAGATGGAGTCGAGGGTGGCGTCGTCGGCACCGGAATCGGCGAGGCGGGCCAACCAGTACTGCCGGTCGCTGAACGCTGCATGGACCTGTTCGACGCTTCCGCGGTAATCGGCGGACATGTCGAATGAACGCGGCATAGCAGGTCAGGCTACCGTCAAGGCTGATTAAACCGGGACTCAAAAGGGGGGTGGAAGCGGGCTGAAAGAGCGTTACGTGGGGACGCCGTTCGCCGGCGCGCAGGTCGCGGAAGCGGTGCCGTTGGCGCCGTTGACGACGTTGCGGGTCGGCCCGACGGCCCGGCGGATGATCACCTGCACAACGACCGAACAGGCCGTCGCGGTGGTGCGTCAGTTGGACGTCGAGGGTTTTGCACCGATTCTGCTGTTGGCCGGCGGCTCCAACGTGGTGATCGCCGACACCGTCACCGACCTGACTGTCGTGCGCTTGGCCAGCGATCGGGTGACGATCGAGGGCCACCTTCTCCGCGTCGATGCCGGCGCGGTGTGGGACGACGTGGTCGCGGTGGCGATCAACAACGGGCTGGGCGGGCTGGAGTGCTTGTCCGGCATACCGGGATCAGCCGGGGCGACGCCGGTGCAGAATGTCGGCGCTTACGGCGTTGAGGTCTCCGACACCATCACCCGGGTTCGGCTGCTGGACCGCCGCAGTGGCGCGGTGAGCTGGGTGCCGGCCGCCGACCTTGGTTTCGGTTACCGCACCAGCGCTCTGAAAGGTGCCGACGCACCGCCGGTCGTGGTCCTCGAAGTGGAATTCGCGCTGGACCCCTCAGGCCGCAGCGCACCGTTGCGCTACGGCGAGTTGACCACCGCGCTCGGCGCGATCAGCGGTGAGCGCGCCGACCCAGCCGAGGTCCGGGAGGCTGTGCTGTGGCTGCGCAGGCGTAAAGGCATGGTGCTCGACGCCGACGACCGCGACACCTGGAGTGTCGGCTCGTTCTTCACTAATCCCGTCGTCGCCGACAAGGTCTACCGGCGGCTCGCCGACCGTACGGACGGACCGGTGCCGCACTTCCCGGCGCCCGACGGGGTCAAGCTGGCCGCCGCGTGGCTCGTCGAGCACGCCGGTTTCAGCAAAGGCTATCCCGGCACCGGCACCGCAGCCTGCCGGTTGTCCACCAAGCATGCGCTTGCTTTGACCAACCGCGGCGAAGCCACTACAGCCGACGTGCTCGCGCTGGCCCGCACCGTGCGCGACGGCGTCCGCGACGTGTTTGGCATCACACTCGAAGCTGAACCGGTGCTGGTCGGCTGCGTGTTGTAGCTGCACGTTTCGTGGCTCCGGCGATCCGCCCGGTATCTTGGTCTGTCGTGGATACAGCCAGCGTTCCGCCGCCGATCAATCGGCGCCGGGCCATATCGGCGCTTGCGGTGGGAGTGTTCGCACCGAACCTGCTGGCCGCGTGCTTCGGTGGAACGGGCAAACAGGCCGAGAAGCCCAAGCCGCCCCCGGCACCGAGTTTGACCTTTCGGCCGGCCAACGCCGCCAGCGACGTGCTGCCGACCGCGCCGGTGAGCGTCGAGGTGCGCGGCGGGTGGTTTCAGCACGTGGCGCTGGCCAATTCCGCCGGCAAGGTGGTGGCCGGGACCATCAGTCAGGACCGCACGCTGTTCACGACAACTGAGCCGCTGGGCTATGACTTCACGTACACCTGGACCGGCTCGGTCGTCGGGCGCGACGGCAAGCCGGTCGCGGTGGCGGGGCGGTTCACCACGGTCACGCCCACCAAGAAGGTCGACGGCCAATTCCAGCTCGGCGACGGCCAGACGGTGGGCGTCGCCGCGCCGGTGATCATCCAGTTCGACGCGCCGATCAGCGATAAGGCCGCGGTCCAGCGGGCGCTGAAAATTAACACCGATCCGCCGGTCGAAGGCAGCTGGGCGTGGCTGCCCGACGAGTCGCAGGGTTCCCGAGTGCACTACCGGACGCGGGAGTATTACCCGGCCGGCACCAAGGTCGACGTCGACGCCAAGCTCTACGGAGTGGCCTTCGGCGACGGCGCCTATGGAGCTCAGGACATCTCGCTGAACTTCAATGTCGGTCGACGCCAGATCGTCAAAGCCGAAGTTTCCTCGCACCGCATCCAGGTGGTCCGTGACGAAGGCGTGATCATGGATTTCCCGTGCAGCTACGGCGAAGCCGACAAGGCGCGCAACGTGACCCGCAACGGCATCCACGTCGTCACCGAGAAGTACTCTGACTTCTACATGTCCAACCCGGCCGGGGGTTACACCAACGCCCATGAGCGCTGGGCCGTCCGGATCTCCAACAACGGCGAATTCATCCACGCCAACCCGATGAGTTCGGGCGCGCAAGGCAACAGCAACGTCACCAACGGCTGCATCAACCTGTCGACGTCCGACGCCGCGCAGTACTACAGCAGCGCCCTGTACGGCGACCCGGTCGAGGTCACCGGCAGCTCCATCCAACTGTCTTACTCCGACGGTGACCTCTGGGACTGGGCAGTGGACTGGGACACCTGGACCGGCATGTCGGCGCTGCCGGCGCCCAGCGGGGCCAAGCCGTCGCCGGTGTCGATACCGCGCAACGCGCCCGTCACTCCCAGCAGCGCGCCGACGCTGTCGGGCACGCCCACCACAACGTCGGAATCACCCAGCGAATCGACTAGCGAGCAACCGGGTGGTTAGCCCGTCGGGTCGCCGAAGCCTGATCGCGCGGCTTGATCACGATCTGGTCGAGGTTGACGTGTGACGGGCGGGACGCCACGAAACCGATGACGTCGGCGACGTCGACGGCCACTAGCGGTGTGATGCCGGTGTACACCGCGTCGGCACGCTGCTGATCGCCGCCGAACCGGACCAGCGAGAACTCCGTCTCCACCGCCCCGGGCGCAATCTCGGTGAGCCGCACCGGTTTTCCGAGCAACTCACCGCGCAGCGTGCGGTGCAGCGCGCCCTGGGCGTGCTTGGCCGCCGTGTAGCCGGAGCCGCCGTCGTAGACCTCCATCGCGGCGATCGATGTGACGGTGACGATCAGGCCGTCACCGGATTCGATCAGCTTCGGCAGCAGCGCGCGGGTCACCCGCAGCGTGCCGAGCACGTTGGTCTCCCACATCCAGCGCCAGTGATCGAGGTCGGCGTCAGCGACTGGTTCCAAGCCTTTGGCGCCGCCGGCGTTGTTCACCAGCACGTCGACTCGGTCCAATTTGCTGGCCAACGCCTCGACCGCGGCCTCGTCGGTGACGTCGGTCACAACGGCCGTCCCGTCGATCTCATCGGCCAGCGCGTTGATGCGATCGGCGCGGCGCGCCACTGCTACGACATGGAATCCTTGTGCAGCAAGGGTTCTGGCGGTGGCTTCGCCGATACCTGCGCTGGCTCCGGTTACCACCGCAATTTGCTTCGCCGTTCTTTGTTTCTGGGCTCGAGTCACCGGAAGAATTCTAAGAGACGTGCTAAATTCCTCGATGTGTACTCCAGTGCGCTGTTCGGGTGTGCGTCTGCGTGTCTTTTCGCGGACTGCGCGTGTTGTTGCCGCGCAATTCGCCGCGCCTGACCCGGCCTGAGCTGACGCACAAGCCGGACGTGCGGCCCTAGAGCCCGACCGACCGGACCTGGAGATTAGGACACCATCTCGTGCGCTCGACCACTCTCACCGCTCATCCGCACAATCACGCTCCACCGCTGCGTTTCCGTCGACGTGTGGTGGCGCCGTCGCTACACCTTTCCGACGCCGCCGCGGCGTCGGTCTTCAGGGCGGTGCGGCTGCGCGGCCCGATCGGCCGCGACGTCATTGCCACGGTCACCTCGCTGAGCATTGCGACGGTGAACCGGCAAGTCATCGCCCTTCTCGACGCCGGCGTGCTGCGCGAGCGCGCCGACTTGGCCGTCGCCGGCGCAATCGGACGGCCCCGGGTGCCCGTCGAGGTCAACCACGAGCCGTTTCTGACCCTGGGCGTCCACGTCGGCACCCGAACCACCAGCATCGTTGCCACGGACCTGTTCGGCCGCACGCTGGACGCCGTCGAGACCCCGACTCCGCTCAACGCACAGGGGCCTGCGCTCGCATCGCTGGCTGAGGGTGCCCGCCGGTACCTGCGGCGCTGGCACCGTCGGCGCCCGCTCTGGGTGGGGGTGGCCATCGGTGGTGCTGTCGACGGCGCCACCGGCCACGTCGATCACCCTCGGCTGGGCTGGAAGCAGGCGCCGATCGGCCCAGCGCTCGGTGACGCACTGGGCCTGCCGGTGTCGGTGGCATCACATGTCGATGCGATGGCGGGCGCCGAATTGCTGCTGGGCATGCGCCGATTCACCCCGAACGCCTCGACGTCGCTGTACGTCTACGCTCGCGAGACGGTCGGATACGCGCTGGTGATCGGCGGTCGGGTGCACAGCCCGGCCAGTGGGCCGGGCACCATCGCGCACCTGCCGGCGCATTCCGAACTGCTGGGCGGCAGTGGGCAGTTGGAGACCACGGTCAGTGATGAAGCGGTGGTGGCGGCCGCCCGCAAGCTGCGGCTGCTGCCTGCGGGCAACCGCAACAATACGTCCACCGCGATCATCGAACTGCTGCGCTCGGCGCGCGCCGGCAACGGGCAGGCCCGCCAGCTGCTGAGCGAGCGCGGCCGGGTGCTAGGGGAGTCGGTGGCATTGCTGCGCGATCTGCTCAACCCCGACGAGCTCGTCGTCGGCGGTCAGGCCTTCACCGAATATCCCGAAGCGATGGCCGCCGTGGAAGGGGGATTTGCCGCGCGCTCGGTGCTGTCGCCCCGCGACATCCGCATGACGGTATTCGGCAACCGGGTCCAGGAAGCGGGCGCCGGAATTGTTTCGCTGGGGGGGTTGTACGCCGACCCGGTCGGGGGCATGCGCCGCGCGCTGGGCAAGACGGCAACGGGGGCATCGACGTTGAGCGTCGACACCGATGCCGCTGACGCGTCGGCCTGACCTGTTCCGTTAGCGGCTGCTGCAAAGATGGCGGTGTGCGGCACACTGACTTCTCCTGGCCAGACGCTCCAGAGGTAGATCCGCGCCGGGTGGCGGTGCTGTCGGTGCACACGTCGCCGTTGGCCCAGCCGGGCACCGGGGATGCCGGTGGAATGAATGTCTACGTGCTGCAAAGCGCGCTGCACCTTGCTCGTCGCGGCGTCGAGGTGGAGATCTTCACGAGGGCCACCACGTCCGCCGACCCGCCGTTCGTGCGCGTCGCGCCCGGTGTGCTGGTGCGCAACGTGGTAGCCGGGCCGTTCGAAGGGTTGGATAAGTACGACCTGCCGACCCAGTTGTGCGCGTTCGCCGCCGGGGTCTTGCGCGCCGAAGCTGTCCACGAACCCGGCTACTACGACATCGTGCACTCGCACTACTGGCTGTCCGGTCAGGTCGGTTGGCTGGCCCGCGACCGGTGGGCGGTCCCGCTGGTGCACACCGCGCACACGCTGGCCGGTGTGAAAAACGCCGCGCTGGCCGACGGCAGTGTCGGGCAGGAGCCGGAGCCGCCGCTGCGCGCGGTCGGCGAACAACAGGTCGTCGACGAAGCGGATCGGTTGATCGTCAACACCGAAGATGAAGCCCACCAGCTGATTTCGCTGCACAGCGCTGATCCGGCGCGCATCGACGTCGCACATCCCGGGGTGGATCTCGACGTGTTCCGGCCCGGTGATCGGCGAGCGGCCCGGTCAGCGCTGGGACTGCCGCTCGACGAGCAGGTGGTGGCTTTCGTCGGGCGGATACAGCCGCTGAAAGCCCCCGATATCCTGCTGCGCGCCGCGGCGAAACTGCGGCGGATACGCGTCGTCGTGGCCGGCGGCGCGTCCGGAACCGATCTGGCCGGACCGGACTATTTGGTTCGGCTGGCCGACGATTTGGGTATCAACACGCAGGTGACCTTCATGCCGCCGCAGTCCCGAGCAGACTTGGCGCAACTGTTCCGGGCAGCGGACCTGGTGGCAGTGCCGAGCTATTCGGAGTCCTTCGGTCTGGTGGCGTTGGAAGCGCAGGCCTGCGGGACACCGGTGGTAGCCGCCGCGGTCGGTGGGCTGCCGGTGGCGGTTCGTGACGGCATCAGTGGCACGCTGGTCGCCGGCCACGACGTCGACCAGTGGGCCGATGCCATTGACGAGTCATTGCGGGTCGGTGCCGGGCCCCGGGGCTGGGCGATGAGCCGCGCGGCGGTCGAGCACGCGGCGACTTTCTCGTGGGACAACACCGTCGAGGCGTTGCTGTCCAGCTATCGGCATGCGATAGCCGAGTACACGACCACCCGTCGACATCGGGTGCGCGATCTGGCGGCGGCCCGGCGGCCCCGTCGCTGGGCGCCCCGTCACGGAGTTAAAGGAGTGGCGCCATGACGCGCCGACGACGATGGAGCCGGCGCAGCCGGGTACGAGGAGTGGCGCCATGACGCGCCGACGACGATGGAGCCGGCGCAGCCGGGTACGAGGAGTGGCGCCATGAGTAGCGCTTCTGACGATGGGCCAGCCGAGTCGATGACCTATGTTCAGCGGATCATCGAGGACGCACTGAAAGCCAGCGAGTTGCCCTACTCGCGGCACAAAGGTGCGCACGGCGGGCTGCCGGGCATTGTGGTCGAGCTGCCCGGTGAGCGCCGGCTCAAGACGAACACCATCCTGAGTATCGGCGAGCATTCGGTGCGCATCGAGGCGTTCGTCTGTCGCAAACCCGACGAAAACAACGAGGGCGTCTACCGTTTCCTGCTCAAGCGCAACCGCCGGTTGTACGGCGTCGCCTACACCCTCGACAACGTCGGTGACATCTACCTGGTCGGCCGGCTTGCGTTGGCGTCGGTGGATGCCGCTGAGATTGACCGGGTGCTCGGGCAGGTGCTCGAGGCGGTAGACACGGACTTCAATACGTTGCTGGAGTTGGGTTTTCGCTCGTCCATTCAGAAAGAGTGGGAGTGGCGGGTGTCGCGGGGCGAGTCGCTGAAAAACCTGCAGGCGTTCGCCCACTTGATCGACGAAGAGGAGTCGGGCCGGGCAACCGGCGAGGCGGACAATCCGGAAACGCTGCGTGCTGTCGGCGAGACCGACGGCGAGCCCGGCTACCAGGGAGCGTGAGAGACTAGGCGGCATGGGACCAGAAAGCCCTGCTGCGACGCTCGTGTTGCTTCGCCATGGTGAAAGCCAATGGAACGCGCTGAACCTCTTCACCGGTTGGGTCGACGTCGACCTCACCGACAGGGGCCGAGGCGAGGCGGTTCGCAGCGGTGAGTTGTTGGCCGAGCACGGCTTGCTGCCCGATGTGGTGTACACCTCGCTGCTGCGCAGAGCGATCTCCACGGCCAACCTGGCGCTGGACACGGCCGATCAGCACTGGATCCCGGTTCGGCGCAGTTGGCGGCTCAATGAACGGCATTACGGCGCCTTGCAGGGTTTGGACAAGGCCGACATCAAAGAGCGCTACGGCGACGACCAGTTCATGGCCTGGCGGCGCAGCTACGACACCCCGCCGCCGCCGATTGAGCGGGGCAGCCGGTTCAGCCAGGACACTGACCCCCGTTACGCCAACATCGGTGGCGGTCCGCTGACCGAATGCCTGGCCGACGTGGTGGCACGGTTCCTGCCGTATTTCACTGACGTGATCCTGCCGGATCTGCGGGCGGGCAAGACGGTACTGATCGCCGCGCACGGCAATTCATTGCGCGCCCTGGTGAAGTACCTCGACGGTCTGTCGGACGAAGATGTCGCCGGCCTGAACATTCCGACCGGAATCCCGTTGCGTTACGACCTTGACCACGCGCTGCGCCCGCAGGTGGCCGGCGGCAGCTACCTCGATCCGGAAGCCGCCGCCGCGGGTGCCGCGGCGGTGGCGAGTCAGGGCGCGAAATAGCCGGCACACCGCCGCTGGACGAGCGCTCGTTGACGAAGGCGGCAGTTAAATCCCTGCCTGTTGAGCAAACAGGCCGTGAACGCCGGTCGAACTCCTGCGACGCGGGTTGTGACATGTCCGATTTCGGCGGTGCGCTGCTGGGGAAAAGTTCAGCGCAATTTGTAGGATTTTTACCGTGACCGTGTTCTCGGCGCTGTTGCTGGCCGGGGTTTTGGCTCTGCTGGCTCTGAGCGTCGGTGTTGCCGCGGGGGCCAGGCTGGCGCCGCGGGTCGTCGAGCGCCGTCAACGGTCGGCCTCGGAGTTGGCCGGAATCACCGTCGCGCAGATGTTGCAGCAGATCGTTGCTCTGACGCCGTTGGGCACCGCAGTGGTCGATAGCCACCGCGACGTCGTCTACCTCAACGACCGCGCCAAGGAATTCGGGTTGGTGCGTGACCGCCAGCTGGACGACCAAGCGTGGCAGGCGGCGCAAGAAGCGCTGGCCAGTGGGAACGACGTCGAGTTCGATCTGCTGCCGAAGAAGCGATCGTCGGCGGGCGGGTCTGAGTTGTCGGTGCACGGCCAGGCGCGGCTGCTGAGTGAGGAAGACCGACGCTTTGCGGTGGTCTTCGTTTACGACCAGTCTGAGTACGCCCGCATGGAAGCCAGCCGCCGAGACTTCGTCGCCAACGTCAGCCACGAACTCAAGACACCGGTCGGCGCGATGGCCGTGCTCGCTGAGGCTTTGCTGGCGTCACCCGACGATCCTGAGACGGTGCAACGGTTCGGTGAAAAGGTTCTGATCGAGGCCAACCGGTTGGGTCACATGGTCGGCGAATTGATCGAATTGTCCCGGTTGCAGGGCGCCGAGCGCTTGCCCGATCTGTCGCCGGTCGACGTCGATACAATTGTCGCTGAAGCGATTTCACGTCACAAGGTGGCGGCGGAAAACGCGGACATCCAAGTTCGCACCGACAGTCCCTGCGGGTTCAAGGTGTTGGGCAACCAAAGCTTGCTGGTCACTGCGTTGGCCAATCTGGTTTCCAATGCGATTGCGTATTCGCCGCGTGGGTCGTTGGTGTCGGTCAGTTGCCGCCGACGAGGCGAGCACGTGGAGATGGCCGTCACCGACCGCGGCATCGGCATTGCGCGCAAGGACCAGGAGCGGGTGTTCGAGCGGTTCTTTCGGGGCGACAAAGCGCGATCGCGCGCCACCGGCGGTAGCGGGCTGGGTTTGGCGATCGTCAAGCATGTCGCGGCCAACCACAACGGTCACATTGGATTGTGGAGTCAGCCGGGGACAGGGTCGACTTTCACCTTGGCCATCCCGGCCTATAAGGACAACGGTGAGCAGCAGAACTGCGAGCCGCGGTCCAGGAAGTTGCAACGAGAGGAAGGGCTACGCCGATGAGCCGCGATGCGAAACGCAGCGATGAGAAGGAGTGGCGGAAATGACACCCGCCTACGACGAGGCAGAGCGCAGCGATGAGAAGGGATGGCGGAAATGACACCCGCCTACGACGAGGCAGAGCGCAGCGATGAGGAGGAGTGGCGGAAATGACAAGTGTCCTGATCGTTGAGGATGAGGAGTCGCTGGCCGACCCGCTGGCCTTTCTGTTGCGCAGGGAAGGCTTCGAGGCGACCGTAGTCACCGACGGGCAAACCGCGCTGGCCGAATTCGACCGGGCCGGCGCCGACATCGTGCTGCTGGATCTGATGCTGCCGGGGATGTCCGGGACCGACGTCTGCAAGCAGCTCCGCTCGCGCTCCAGCGTGCCGGTGATCATGGTGACCGCCCGCGACAGCGAGATCGACAAGGTGGTCGGCTTGGAGTTGGGTGCCGACGACTACGTCACCAAGCCCTACTCAGCGCGGGAATTGATCGCGCGGATCCGTGCGGTGCTGCGGCGCGGTGGCGAAGAGGAGCCCGAAGTCACCGATGGTGTGCTGGAGTCGGGGCCGGTGCGGATGGATGTCGAGCGCCACGTCGTGTCGGTGAACGGTGCACCCATCACTCTGCCGCTCAAGGAGTTCGACTTGCTCGAATATTTGATGCGCAACACCGGCCGGGTCCTGACCCGCGGACAGCTCATCGATCGGGTTTGGGGCGCGGACTATGTCGGCGACACAAAGACGCTGGACGTGCACGTCAAGCGGCTGCGTTCCAAGATCGAAGCGGACCCGGCCAATCCGGTGCATCTGGTGACGGTACGGGGGTTGGGATACAAGCTCGAAGGCTGAAGGGTTGCGGCGCAGTTATTCAGCGGCTCGCGTCGCAGGGTGTACGGCAATCAGGCCTAATCCGTTGCGTCGTTTGCACATGGCCGCCAGTTCGGCGTAAGCCTTTTCGCCGAGCAGCTCAGTCAGCTCGGCGGCCAAGGTCTTCCAAACTTGCCTGGTTCCGACGTGGGCGGCCGGATCGCCAGTGCAATACCAGTGCAGATCCGCGCCACCCGAACCCCAACCGCGCCGATCGTATTCGGTCACAGTAGTTTTCAGGATTTCACTGCCGTCCGGCCGAGTCACCCACTCCTGGCTGCGCCGGATCGGAAGTTGCCAGCACACGTCGGGCTTCATCGTCAGCGGCGCGACTCCCAACTTCAACGCCTTGATGTGCAGCGCACAACCGGGGCCCCCGGCAAATCCAGGCCGGTTCAAAAAGATGCAGGCCCCCTTGTGTTTGCGTGTGCGCCAGGCCGGCTCGTCGTCATGTTCGTCGAGTTCGAGATAGCCCTTGCTGCTTTGACCCTTGTCGCGGAATTGCCAGTCCTCGTCGGTGAGCTGAGCCGCCGCATCGTCGAGTCGGGCGCGGTCGTCGTCGTCGCAGAGGAACGCTCCGTGTGAACAGCACCCGTCGTCGGGCCGGCCGGCGACGGTGCCCTGACAGGCGGGCGTGCCGAACACGCATGTCCAGCGCGACAGCAGCCAGGTGAGGTCCGCTGCGATCAAGTGCTCGGGATTGTCGGGGTCGTAGAACTCGACCCACTCTCGAGTGAAATCCAGTTCGACCTCGCCCGGTTGAGCCGGCTGCGACGGGGTCACGATGCTCACGGTAGTCCACATTTGCTGGTTGGCGCCGGATCGGCGGGGCCGGGTTTCTTCTGTCACATCAGCCTCTGAGGTACCTCTGCGGCGGGGATAGTGGCTTCCGCGAAGTGATATCGCCGGCAGTATCAACCTGCAGCACCGTCACTTCGATGTGGGGCGGTGCCTGAGTGGCGCTTGAGACTGCTGAGCAACGGACGAGGCCCGCTCCTCCTCGGGTTGCTGCGCACCCGCATCGTCGCCGGGCGGGGTTGAATTGCCCGGCTCCTCCTCGGGTTGCTGCGCACCCACATCGTCGCCGGGCTACGTTGTCTCTCGTGCGGTTAGGCGTGCTCGACGTGGGCAGTAACACGGTCAATCTGCTGGTGGTCGACGCCCGTCGCGGCGGACACCCAACACCGATGAGTTCCACCAAGGCCACGCTGCGCCTGGCCGAGGCCATCGACAACTCCGGAAAGATCACCCGGCGCGGCGCGGACAAGCTGGTGTCGACCATCGACGAATTCGCCAAGATCTCGACGAGTTCGGGTTGCACGGAGCTCATGGCGTTCGCGACCTCCGCGGTACGCGACGCCAAGAACTCCGACGACGTGCTGTCCCGGGTGCGATCGGAAACCGGGGTCGAACTGCGCGTGCTGCGCGGAGTCGACGAATCGCGGCTGACCTTCCTCGCGGTGCGCCGCTGGTACGGGTGGAGCGCGGGGCGGATCATCAACCTCGACATCGGCGGGGGCTCGCTGGAGGTGTCCAGCGGCGTCGACGAGGAGCCCGAAGTCGCGTTGTCGCTGCCGCTGGGTGCGGGCCGACTCACCCGCGAGTGGCTACCCGACGATCCGCCGAGCCGCCGCCGCGTGGCCATGCTGCGCGATTGGCTCGACAACGAAATAGCCGACGCCAGCGCCGCGGTGCTCAAAGCCGGCAGCCCCGACCTCGCGGTGGCGACCTCCAAGACGTTCCGTTCGCTGGCCCGGCTCAACGGCGCAGCACCGTCGGCGGCCGGGCCACGCGTCAAGCGCACCCTGACCCTCAATGGCCTCAGACAACTCATATCTTTCATCTCTAGGATGACGACCGCTGACCGTGCAGAACTGGAAGGAGTCAGTGCCGAGCGAGCGCCGCAAATCGTGGCGGGAGCTTTGGTGGCGGAGGCGAGCATGCGTGCGTTGTCGATTGAGACGGTAGACATCTGCCCTTGGGCGCTGCGGGAAGGGTTGATCCTGCGGAAACTCGACAGCGAAGCCGACGGAACCGCCCTCGTGGAAACTTCTGTGCGGGATGCTGGAGGCCAGGTAGTTGATCGGACTGCGGTTGACCGGTCGAGAGGCGACAAACGATGACTGGATCACAAGCGAACACCGAAGGGGCGGAGAACACACGGCCGATCTCGGTCGCTGAACTGCTGGCCAAAAACGGGACGATCGGCGCGCCACCGGTCACCGGACGCCGTCGTCGGCGCCGCGGCAACACCGATGCCGTAACGGTCGCCGAACTGACCGCTGAGATCCCCGCCATCACCGACACGACCGAGCCGCCGCAAGACGACCGTCACAGCCCGAAGGCGCTCAGCGTCAGGGCACCCGAGCGGAGCGGCAACGGTTCCGCGCCGGTCGTCGAGCCAAGTCCCGCGCCCGTCGACGAACCTGCGTCGGACAAGTCAGACGACCAACCCACCCCCTACTGGTCCCAGCCCGAGCCGCGCTGGCCGGCATCCCCGCCGCAGCCGCGCCGCACCTCCGCGCCGGAACGCAGCGAATACCCGCGCCCGGTGCGCCTTGCCGCTCGGGTCGAAGCCGACCGCGCAAAAGCTGGACCGCGTTCCGGCGCCGAGGGGATGAGCCCCGACCCGCTCGAGGACTACGCCGACATGCCGGTCGACGTCATGGACACCGACGTCCGTGAAGCGGAACCGGCAAGCGAGGACTCGGCTTATGTGCGGTCCTATCTGCACGACGCCAACCAGCTATTCGGTGGCCCGGGTGACGGCACCGGACTCGCCGGCCTCGGAGCGCAGCACCCGCTGACATCAGACCGCAGTGAAGTCGACGAGGACTTTCCCGACACCGAGCAGCGCCGCACCCGAGACACCGACGAGTACGTGTGGTCGAGCAGGAAAGAGATGCTGCTGCACGGCGGTGCGGTCGTCTTGCAGTCGATCCTTGCCGTTGCCTTCGGTGCCGGCCTGTTCATCGCCTTCGACCAACTTTGGCAGTGGAACAACATCGTGGCCCTGGTTCTGGCAGTGCTGGTCATTCTTGGCTTGGTGGCCGCCGTCCAGGTGGTTCGCAAGACGGTGGACACGGCCAGCACGCTGATCGCGGTTGCGGTCGGAGCGCTGATCGCCTTCGGCCCCTTGGCGCTTCTGCAGTCAGGCTGAGAGCCCGCAAGAAACTAGTGCGCCCAGCCATCAAGGTCGGTCTTTCGACGGCCTCGGTCTACCCGTTGAGGACCGAGGCCGCCTTCGAGTATGCGGCCAAGCTCGGCTACGACGGTGTCGAGTTGATGGTCTGGGGTGAGACGGCCAGCCAGGACATCGACACTATCGAGAAGATGTCTCAACGCTTCGCTGTGCCCGTCTTGTCGGTGCACGCGCCCTGCCTGCTCATCTCCCAGCGGGTGTGGGGCGCCAACCCCATCCCCAAACTGGACCGCAGCGTGCGCGCCGCCGAACAGCTGGGCGCCCAGACCGTCGTCGTGCATCCGCCGTTTCGCTGGCAGCGCCGCTACGCCGAAGGCTTCACCGAACAGGTGGCCGAACTCGAAGCGGCCAGCGACGTGCTGGTGGCCGTGGAAAACATGTTTCCGTTCCGGGCCGACCGGTTGTTCCGAGCCGGTCAATCGATCGAACGGATGCAGAGGCGCGGTGGCGGCCCCGGCCCGGCGTTCTCGGCGTTCGCGCCGTCCTACGACCCGCTCGACGGCAACCACGCCCACTACACGCTGGACCTCTCGCACAGCGCCACCGCCGGCTCGGACGCGTTGGAGATGGCCCAACGCATGGGCCCCGGTCTGGTGCACCTGCACCTGTGTGACGGCAGCGGGCTGCCGGTGGATGAACACCTGCCGCCGGGAAAGGGCAGCCAGCCCACTGCAGAGGTGTGTCAGCTGCTGGCCAACGGCAACTTCTCCGGTCACGTAATCCTTGAAGTCGCCACTTCGAGCGCGCGTTCGATGCAGGAGCGGGAAGCCTTACTGACCGAGTCGTTGCAATACGCCCGAACCCACCTGCTGCGCTGAATGCGCCGACGACGATGCTTCAGCGAACCGATGAGGAGGAGTGGCGCCGTGGACTTCGAGGAGCCGATGGACGCCCTGTTCACCGCCGCGATGGCGCTGCGTGAGGTCGAGAGTGCCGGTTCGCCGCGTACCGCGGATTTCGAAGCCGAGCTCAACAAGCACTGGACTATCGGGCCGAAAGTGCACGGCGGCGCGATGCTGGCGCTCTGCGCCAACGCCGCCCGCACCGCCCACGGTGGACCCGCCGAACCGGTTGCGGTTTCCGGCAGCTTCCTGCGGGCGCCCGACCCCGGGCCGATGCGGCTCGTCACATCGATCCGCAAACGCGGCCGCCGGATCAGTGTGGTCGACGTCGAACTGAGCCAGGGCGAGCGCACGGCGGTGCATGCCGTCGTCACCCTCGGCGACCCGGAGCACAAGGTGGCCCCGCTGCTGTCGGCCAACCCGGTGCTGGATCTCATGGCGCCCGAACCACCGCCCGACGTCGCGCCGATCGGGCCGGGCCACCCGATGGCCGGGCTGGTGCATCTGGCCGAAGGCTGCGAGGTGCGGCCTTTGGTGTCGACGCTGGAGCCCACCGACGGGCGAGCTCCGGTGATGCAGATGTGGGTGCGTCCGCGCGGCGTAGCGCCCGACGCGCTGTTCGCCCTGATGTGCGGGGACCTCTCGGCGCCGGTCACCTTCGCAGTTGGACGCACCGGGTGGGCGCCCACCGTCCAGCTCACCGCCTACCTGCGTGGGCTGCCCGCCGACGGGTGGCTGCGCGTGATCTGCACCTGCGTGCAGATCGGGCAGGACTGGTTCGACGAAGACCACCTCGTCGTCGACTGCGAGGGGCGAATCGTGGTGCAGACTCGTCAGCTGGCCATGGTGCCGGGTTAGTAGGGGCGATCCGCTGCGCCCGGCTGCGCCGCGCTTGCGATCGTCCCGGTTAGTAGGGGCGATCCGCTGCGCCCGGCTGCGCCGCGCTTGCGATCGTCCCGGGTAGTTGGGGCGACCCGGCGAATCTGCCATGCTTTAATCCGTGGCGAGAATCGCGATCGTCGGCGGCGGCAGCATGGGTGAAGCGTTACTGTCCGGGCTGCTGCGCGCCGGGCGACGGGTCAAAGACATCGTGGTGGTCGAACGGGTTCCGCAGCGTGCCGAGTACCTCGCCAAAACGTACTCCGTCCTGGTGTCGTCGTTGAGTGATGCGGTGGAGAACGCGACGTTCGTCATCGTCGCCGTCAAACCAGCCGACGTCGAGTCGGTGATTGCTGAAATCGCCCGTGCGGCCGCGGCAGCCGACAACGGCGGCGCCGAGCAGGTCGTCGTCACCATCGCAGCAGGTGTCACCAACGGCTACTTCGAGTCCAAGCTGCCGGCCGGGACGCCGGTGGTGCGAGTGATGCCCAACGCGCCCTCATTGGTGGGCGCCGGTGTCAGCGCGCTGGCCCCGGGCCGCTTCGCCACACCCGAGCAGGTCAAAGAAGTATGCGCCCTGTTCGACAGCGTGGGCGGCGTGCTGACTGTGCCAGAGGCACAGCTCGACGCGGTGACCGCGGTGTCCGGCTCCGGTCCGGCCTACTTCTTACTGGTGGTCGAAGCGCTGATCGACGCCGCCGTCGCCGCGGGGTTGAGCCGGTCGGTGGCCACCGAACTGGTGTCGCAGACCATGGCCGGCTCGGCGGCGATGCTGTTGGACCGTATGGAGCAGCAGCGCGAACCCGGCGAAGCTCCCGCCGGCTTTCTGGTGGACACCTCGGCGGCGCAGCTACGGGCCATGGTCACCTCGCCGGGCGGTACGACCGCAGCTGCGCTACGCGAATTGGAACGAGGCGGTCTGCGGGCTGCGGTCGACAATGCGGTCAGGGCTGCGAAAACCCGTGCTGAGCAGCTAAGAATAACACTAGAGTAATTAGGTAATTTTTATCGATTTTCCCCCACCCGTCGCAGTAACCCCACTAGTCCCGCTATTCTCCTTCCTGTATGCACGCGTGGGTGCCAGCGGTGGGGAAGCCGCTGGGACTGCGCGCGCCTGACTGATTGGGTTGCGATGACGTCTATCAATGGGCCATCGGCGCGGGATTCAGCTGGCGGTAAATCAGGACGAGACAGCGGGTCGTCTGACGGCCAGCCGGCCAGAACTCAATTTCTCACGGTGGCCGAGGTGGCGGCGCTGATGCGGGTCAGCAAGATGACCGTCTACCGGCTTGTCCACAACGGCGAGTTGCCGGCGGTCCGGGTCGGGCGCTCGTTCCGGGTGCACGCCAAGGCGGTTCACGACATGCTGGAGACGTCATACTTCGACGCCGGCTAGCCGCGGCCTGACCGAAGTCCGGGTTGCGCTCGTGGCTTCGAGCGTGCGCTTCAGGAAGCGCCCGGCGTGGCGCGCCTGACGACGCAACTGGCAACGGCGTAACTGAAGGCCGCCGTTTTCTGTTCGGCGGACACAGCCGGGTAGAGTGTCCGGGTCATCCAAAAGCCGGTAAAGGCGGACATAACTCAGATAAGCGGGGTCATGGGCTCAGTAATAAAGAAGCGGCGCAAACGAATGTCGAAAAAGAAGCACCGTAAGTTATTGCGGCGTACACGAGTGCAGCGCAGAAAACTCGGCAAGTAATAGGCAAGAGGCCCGGGTTCGTTCTGGCCGTCGTTTCAGACAGCCCGCTAGGCTGTCTGGATGGATTCGTCGGGCGGGTCAACTGGCGGTACGGGCGCGTCAACCAGTGACACGGTGCACTACCCGAAAATTGTGCTGGTCACCGGCGCGTGTCGGTTCCTCGGTGGGTACCTGACCGCCCGGCTCGTGCAGAACCCGTTGATCAACCGGGTCATCGCCGTCGACGCGATCGCCCCCAGCAAGGACATGTTGCGCCGAATGGGTCGCGCAGAATTCGTCCGCGCCGATATCCGGAACCCGTTTATCGGCAAAGTGATTCGAAATGGGGACGTCGACACTGTGGTGCACGCCGCCGCAGCGTCGTACGCGCCGCGGACCGGCGGGGGAGCGGCGCTGAAAGAGCTCAACGTAATGGGCGCGATGCAGTTGTTCGCGGCCTGCCAGAAGGCGCCGACGGTGCGCCGCGTCGTGTTGAAGTCAACCTCGGAGGTCTACGGCTCGAGCGCACATGATCCGGTGGTGTTCACCGAAGACTGCAGCAGCCGTCGGCCATTTCGGGAAGGTTTTCCCAAGGACAGCCTCGACATCGAGGGATATGCGCGCGGGCTGGGTCGGCGTCGCAGCGATGTCGCAGTCACAATCCTGCGGCTGGCCAACATGATTGGCCCCGCGATGGACACCACCCTGTCCCGGTACCTGGCCGGCCCACTGGTTCCCACCGTGGTCGGCCATGATGCGCGACTGCAGTTGCTGCACGAGCAGGATGCGCTGGGCGCGCTGGAGCGCGCCGCGATGGCCGGTAAGGCCGGCACCTTCAACATCGGGGCCAGCGGCATCATCATGCTGTCGCAGGCAATCCGGCGTGCTGGCCGTATTCCGTTACCCATCCCGGGATTCACGCTGTGGGCCCTGGATTCGCTGAGACGGGCTAACCGCTACAGCGAGTTAAACCGCGAGCAACTCGACTACTTGAGTTACGGCCGGGTGATGGACACGACCAGGATGCGGGAGGACTTAGGCTACCAGCCGAAGTGGACGACGGCCGAGGCTTTCGACGATTATATTGGCGGCCGGGCCCTGTCTCCCATTATCGACCCGCAGTGGGTACGCTCCTTGGAGGACAGCGCGGTGATGGTAGCCCAACGTCTGGGCAGTCGGACACCGTCGTTGAGGGTGGGGGGGAGGTGAGACTATGGCGGGCGAATCGAAAGCGAAAGTCATTCCGCTGCACGCTAATTCAGGACGTGTGGCAGGTCAGCGGCGTACCGTTGCACGCAACGCGGGGTCGCGACGGCATCCGTCGTTGCTGACCGGCGCGGACGCGCAGAACGCGGCCCACGAGCTCGCCGATGTCGTTCGCGACATAGACGAGCGGCGGCGCATTACCGGCACCGGGCCGGAAACCCAAGCTCCTGTCAACGAACTCGCCCAGCGGGTCGGCGCGATCACGCAGTTTCTCCGTCAGCGGCTGACCGGCGACTATCACGTCGACGACTTCGGCTTTGACCCCCACTTCAACGATGCCATCGTGCGGCCGTTGCTGCGATTCTTCTTCCGGTCCTGGTTCCGGGTCGACGTCAGTGGTGTGGAGAATCTGCCCGACACCGGTGCCGCCCTGGTGGTCGCCAACCACGCCGGAGTCTTGCCGCTCGACGGCCTGATGGCCTCGGTGGCCGTCCACGACGAGCATCCCGCTCACCGCGACCTGCGACTGCTGGCCGCTGACCTGGTTTTCGATCTGCCGGTGCTCGGTGAAACGGCGCGCAAGGCTGGACACACCATGGCGTGCACCACCGACGCGCACCGGTTGCTGGCGGCCGGTGAACTGACCGCGGTGTTCCCCGAGGGATACAAAGGCCTGGGCAAGCAGTTCAAGGACCGCTACAAGCTGCAGCGCTTCGGCCGTGGCGGGTTCGTTTCGGCGGCGCTGCGCACCAAGGCGCCGATCGTGCCGTGCTCGATCGTCGGCTCCGAAGAGATCTATCCGATGCTGGCCGACGTCAAATTGCTGGCGCGGCTGCTCGGCCTGCCCTACTTTCCGATTACGCCGCTATTTCCGCTGGCCGGCCCGGCAGGCTTGGTGCCGCTGCCGTCGAAGTGGCACATCGCGTTCGGTGAACCGATTTCAACTGCCGACTACCATCCCTCCGACGCCGACGACCCCATGGTCACCTTCGAGCTCACCGACCAGGTCCGCGAGACGATTCAGCAGACGCTCTACCGGCTGTTGGCCGGCCGGCGCAACATGTTCTTCGGCTGAGCTGTCGTAGGCCCGGCGTCGGCGCTGGGCGCGGCGTCACTTGACGAGAGTGAACTGGCAGACGTCGGTGTAGCCCGCGCGGAACAGGTCCGCGCAGCCGGTCAGATACTTCATGTACCGCTCGTAGACCTCTTCGGACTGGATCGCGATGGCCTGGTCCCTATGAGCTTCCAGCGTCTGTGCCCAGATATCCAACGTCCGGGCGTAGTGCAGCCTGAGCTGCTGCTTCTTCGTGAGGGTGAAACCGGCTTTGCCGGCGTGCTGCTCGACGACCGAGGCCTGCGGCAGATCCCCGCCGGGGAAGATCTCGTCCATGATGAATTTGAAGAAACGCAGATGACGCATGGTGACCGGCAGCTCGCGAGCCGCGAACTCCTCGTCACTGGGCTTGATGATCGTGTGCAACAACATCACACCGCCGACCGGCAGTGCCTCGTAGGCCATCTTGAAAAAGTCGTCGTAGCGGTCGCGGCCGAAATGCTCGAAGGCGCCGATCGACACGATGCGGTCCACCGGTTCGTGGAACTGCTCCCAGCCCTGCAGCCGCACCTCTTTCGACCGAGCGCTGGGCAATTCGTCGAACGTCTGCTGCACATGGGCGGCCTGGTTTCTGCTCAACGTCAAACCGATCGCGTTGACGTCGTACTTCTCGATCGCGCGGCGTAGCGTCGCGCCCCACCCGCAGCCGACGTCGAGCAACGTCATCCCAGGCTGCAAACCCAGCTTGCCCAGCGAGAGGTCGACCTTGGCCAGCTGCGCTTCCTCCAGCGTCATGTCGTCGCGCTCGAAATAGGCGCAGCTGTAGGTCTGCGATGGGTCGAGGAACAGGCGGTAGAAGTCGTCGGACAAGTCGTAGTGCGACTGGACGTCTTCGAAATGCGGTCTGAGGTCGGTGCCCTCCGGCCCCGCGGCCCCGTGCGTCATAGCGGCCGACCCTAAGCTTTGCTGACGATCGATGCAATTGCGGCCGCGGTCACCGACGCGTCGACCTCCTGGTGAGCCGACTCGCCGATCATCGTGACGACGCTGGTCACCACCGGGTTGCCGTCGGCGTCGGTGACCTCGCTGCGGATCTCGCTGATCACCGTGCCGTGCGATTCGATCACCGAATCCAGATAGGCGTCGAAGAACAGCTTGTCGCCGGCCACGATCGGGCGGTGGAACCGAATCTTCTGGTCCCGGTGAAACACCCGGGCGATGTTGATCGGGATGTCGAATTTGGTGAACAGCTCCAGCTGCAGCTGTCGCCCCGCGATGGCCAGGAATGTCAGCGGCGCCACCAGCCCGGCGTAGCCCCCTTCGGCGGCCACGCTCTCCACATAGTGCGACGGGTGATCGTCTTTGACGGCCTTAGCGAACTCGCGGATCTTCTCGCGCCCGACGTGGAAGTAATCCGGGAAGCGGTAATGCTTTCCGATCAGGTCTTTCGCTTCTACGGGGACTGACATGGAAGGTGACGTTCTCCGCTCACATTGGGGCTCGACGGAGCAGCTTATCAGCGGCCGTGCCGCCGAGATGCGACTGCGGCCAGCGCGCCACCGGCCGCTCCCAGAGCCAGCGCCGACGGAACTCCGATCCGCGCTGCGCGGCGCGCCGTGCGGAAGTCGCGGATCTCCCACCCGCGCTGGCGGGCCAGCGCGCGTAGCTGCGCGTCGGGGTTGACCGCGACCGCCGTGCCGACCAGCGACAACAGCGGCACATCGTTGTAGCTGTCGGAGTAGGCCGTGCAGCGCTTGAGGTTCAGCCCCTCACGGATCGCCAGCGAGCGCACTGCGTGCGCCTTGCCGGTGCCATGCAGGATCTCACCGACCAGCCTGCCGGTGAAGACACCGTCGACCGACTCGGCAACCGTGCCCAGCGCCCCGGTCAGGCCCAGCCGGCGCGCGATGGTCACAGCCAGCTCGTAAGGGGTGGCGGTCACCAGCCACACCTGCTGGCCGGCGTCGAGGTGCATCTGCGCCAGATCGCGGGTGCCGGACCAGATCTTGTCGGCGATGATGTCGTCGTAGATGTCCTCGCCGAGCGCGGTCAGTTCGGCCGTCGACCGACCCTCGATGAATGCCAGCGCCTTGCGCCGGCCGGCCGCCACGTCGTCGCTGTTCTCCCGGCCCATGACCTGGAATTTGGCCTGCGCGTAGACGAAGCCGACGACGTCGCGGTAGGTGAAGTACTTGCGGGCGGCCAGCCCGCGACCGAAATGCAGCAGCGATGAGCCCTGCACCAGGGTGTTGTCGACGTCGAAGAACGCGGCCGCGGTCAGGTCGACCGGCGGGGGCGGGGTGTCTTCGAGCCACACCCGGGTCTCGATTGCCAACCCGTCGAGCGCCTTTGCGGCACTGGCGTCTGCGGCCAGCGTCTCGTCGTCGGGATTCGCCCCGCCGAGATCACCGAAAGCCGTCACAGAACAACCCTATCGCCCGGTAGTAGCGCTGCTCCTCCTCATCGCTTCGCTCTGCATCGTCGCCGGCGGTACTTGCGCCGCTCCTCCTCATCGCCGCCGGTGGGCAAACGAACTGACACACTGGACTGATGAGTCGCCGACGGGTGGAGCTGCTGACCCGTCGGGGGTGTACGGCTTGCGAGCGGGTGCACGCCCACCTGGTCGAGTTGGCCACTGAGCTCAGCTTCGAGCTGTCCACCACCGACGTCGATGCCGCGGCGGCGGCCGGCGACACCGCGCTGCGCGCGGAATTCGGCGACCGGTTGCCCGTGGTCTTGCTCGATGGCCGCGAACACAGCTACTGGGAGGTCGACGAAGCCCGGCTGCGCGCCGATCTGCGTTGACGCTTCGGTGACGCAGCAGCAAATTTGGTAGCCATCTGTGCAAACGACTACCGTGGAGGTCAGTCTTTCACTGGTGACAGCAAGGGAGCAGGCCAGGTGATTCTGCCGTGAGCGTCCTGCTCTTCGGGGTTTCGCACCGCAGCGCGCCGGTATCCGTTCTGGAACAGCTCAGCACCGACGAATCCGACCGCGTCAAGATCATCGACGAGCTGCTGCAGTCGCCGCTGATCACCGAGGCGATGGTGCTGTCGACCTGTAACCGCGTCGAGGTATACGCCGTCGTCGAGGCGTTCCACGGCGGCCTATCCGTCATCGGGCAGGTGCTGTCCACGCACTGCGGCATGTCGATGAACGAGCTGACCAAGCACGCCTATGTCCGGTACAGCGAGGCCGCGGTGGAGCATCTGTTCGCGGTGGCCAGTGGGCTGGATTCCGCCGTCATCGGCGAACACCAGGTGCTTGGTCAGGTGCGACGGGCCTACGCATCCGCTGAGGCGAATCAGACGGTGGGCCGGGTGCTGCACGAGCTCGCCCAACGTGCACTGGCCGTCGGCAAACGCGTGCACTCTGAGACAGCGATCGACGCCGCCGGTGCGTCGGTGGTCTCGGTGGCGCTCGAGATGGCCGCCAAGAGATTCGGCCCAACCGGGTTGGCGGGCAAGACCGCCGTGGTGGTGGGTGCCGGGGCGATGGGCGCGCTGTCGGCGGCGCACCTGACTCGTGCCGGAATCCGGCACGTCCACGTCGCCAACCGGTCGCTGCCGCGCGCGCAGCGACTGGCCCGCAAGATCCGTGAGTCCGGGGTGCGGGCCGAGGCGGTGAGCCTGGACCGGCTGGCCGGTGCACTGGCCAGCGCCGACCTGGTGGTGAGCTGCACCGGCGCCGTCCGTCCTGTCGTGTCATTGGCCGACGTGCACCATGCGCTGGCCGCCTGCCGCGGCCGCGATGAAGCCGGACAACCGCTGGTGATCTGCGACCTGGGTATGCCGCGCGACGTCGACCCGGCAGTGAGCGGACTGCCCGCGGTGTGGGTTATCGACATGGACCGCGTGCAGCGGGAACCGGCTGCGCGGGCCGCGTCCGCCGACGCCGAGGCCGCCCGCCACATCGTCGCGGCCGAAGTGGCCGCCTACCTGGCCGGTCAGCGAATGGCCGAGGTGACTCCGACCGTGACCGCGCTGCGCCAGCGCGCCGCAGAGGTCGTGGAAGCGGAACTGCTGCGGCTGGACAACCGGCTGCCCGGGCTCGAAGTCACCCAGCGCGACGAGGTGGCCCGCACGGTGCGGCGAGTTGTGGACAAACTGCTGCACGCGCCGACCGTGCGGATCAAGCAGTTGGCCAGCGCCCCCGGCGGGGACAGCTACGCCGAGGCGCTGCGTGAGTTGTTCGAACTCGATCAGACCGCAGTCGACGCCGTGGCCACCGCGGGTGAGCTGCCCGCTTTGGCAGGCGGTCCCGACGGCGCCGATGCCCTGCTGGGCGCCCACGCCCCGACCGTCGAGTAGCTGTCGGACGTCGTGATTCGCATCGGCACCCGGGGTAGTCGGTTGGCCACCACCCAGGCAGGCGGCGTCCGAGACGCCCTGATCGCCCACGGGCATCCTGCCGAGCTGGTGACGATCACCACCGAGGGCGACCGATCGATGGAGCCCATCGCAACGATCGGGGTAGGCGTATTCACCACCGCGCTGCGGGACGCGATCGACGCCGGCCGCGTCGAGGCCGCTGTGCATTCCCACAAAGATCTGCCGACCGCCGAAGATCCGCGATTCGCCATCGCCGCGATACCGCCACGAGAAGACCCTCGCGATGCCGTCGTCGCCCGCGACGGGCTGGTGCTGGCAGAGTTGCCGGCCGGCTCAGTGGTCGGCACTTCGTCGCCCCGGCGGGCCGCGCAGCTTAGAGCACTGGGTCTCGGTTTGGAAATCCGCCCCCTAAGAGGCAACCTAGATACCAGGTTGAACAGGGTAAGTAGCGGTGATCTCGACGCGATCGTAGTGGCCCGGGCCGGCTTGGCCCGGCTGGGCCGCTTAGCTGACGTCACCGAGACGCTGGACCCGGTGCAGATGCTGCCTGCGCCGGCGCAAGGCGCTCTGGCCGTCGAGTGCAGATCCGGCGACACCGCGCTTGCGGCGCTGCTGGCAGAGCTCGACGACGCCGACACCCGCGCGGCGGTCACCGCCGAGCGGACCCTGCTCGCCGAACTGGAGGCGGGTTGCTCCGCGCCGGTGGGGGCGATCGCTGAGGTGGTCGAGTCCATCGACGAGGACGGCCGCGTCTTCGAGGAGCTGTCGCTGCGCGGATGCGTGGCGGCGCTGGACGGATCCGACGTGATCCGCGCGTCCGGCGTCGACGCTCCCGGACGGGCGCGAGAGCTGGGGCTCTCGGTTGCCGGGGAGTTGTTCGAGCTGGGGGCGCGGGAGCTCATGTCGGGCGCGCGGTGAGACCAGCCGTGCAAGGGAAGGAATACGGAGTAGTACATGACTCGCCAAGTGAACACGCGAGGGCGTAAGCCGAGGCCGGGGCACATCACTTTTGTCGGCTCCGGTCCAGGGGATCCCGGTCTGCTGACCACCAGGGCCGCGGCGGTGCTGGCGAACGCCGCGTGCGTGTTCACCGATCCCGACGTGCCCGAGCAGGTGCTGGCGCTGATCGGCACCGACCTGCCGCCGATGTCCGGACCGGCGCAGGCCGACACACCCCGTCAGGGCGACGCCGACGGGGCGGTCGGCGACGAGATCGCGCCGCCCGTCGTCAGGGTCGGTCCGGACATCCGCCCGGCGCTGGGCGATCCGGCCGAAGTAGCGAAGATGGTGACCGCCGAGGCGCGCTCGGGCGCCGACGTGGTCCGGCTGGTTGCCGGTGACCCGCTGTCGCTGGACGCGGTGATCAGCGAAGTGGGCGCCGTGGCTCGTAGCCACCTGCACTTCGAGATCGTGCCCGGCCTGGCACCCAGCACCACGGTGCCCACCTACGCGGGCCTGCCGCTGGGCTCCTCGCATACTGTGGCCGACGTCCGCGGTGACGTCGACTGGGCCGCGTTGGCCGCCGCGCCGGGCCCGCTGATCCTGCAGGCGACGGCGTCTCATCTGCCGGACGCCGCCACCACACTGATCGAATACGGTCTGGCCGAGACGACGCCGTGCGTCGTCACCGTCGCCGGCACCACCTGCGCGCAGCGGTCATTGGAGGCGACGCTGCAGGCCCTGACCGACCGAAACGCGCTCGGTGGCTCAGGGTGCAGTGACCCGGCCGAGCCGTGGACCGGCCCACTGGTGGTGACGATCGGCAAGACGGTAGCCAACCGCGCCAAGCTGAACTGGTGGGAGAGCCGGGCCCTCTACGGCTGGACCGTGCTGGTGCCGCGCACCAAAGACCAAGCCGGTGAGATGAGTGAGCGGCTGACCGCGCACGGTGCGCTGCCGATCGAGGTGCCCACCATCGCCGTCGAACCGCCGCGCAGCCCAGCGCAGATGGAGCGAGCGGTCAAAGGCCTTGTCGACGGCCGCTACCAGTGGGTGGTCTTCACCTCCACCAACGCGGTGCGTGCGGTGTGGGAGAAGTTCGGCGAGTTTGGGCTCGACGCTCGTGCGTTCTCCGGCGTCAAGATCGCTTGCGTCGGCGAGGCGACCGCCGACCGGGTGCGCGCCTTCGGGATCAGCCCCGAGCTGGTGCCGTCGGGGGAGCAGTCCTCGGCCGGCCTGCTCGACGAATTCCCGCCCTACGACAGCATCTTCGACCCGGTCAACCGGGTGCTGCTGCCCCGCGCCGACATTGCGACCGAGACCCTGGCCGAAGGTCTGCGGGAACGCGGTTGGGAAATCGAAGACGTCACCGCCTACCGGACGGTGCGGGCCGCACCGCCGCCGGCGGCCACCCGCGAAATGATCAAGACCGGTGGCTTCGACGCGGTGTGCTTCACGTCGAGTTCTACGGTGCGCAACCTGGTCGGCATTGCTGGTAAGCCGCATGCCCGCACCATCGTCGCCTGCATCGGCCCTAAAACCGCCGAGACCGCTGCGGAGTTCGGTCTGCGCGTCGACGTGCAGCCGGAGACCGCCGCGGTGGGTCCGCTGATCGAGGCGCTGGCCGAGCATGCGGCCCGATTGCGGGCCGAAGGGGCGCTGCCGCCGCCGCGTAAGAAGAGCCGCAGGCGCTAGTGGTTGCCCCTCGACAGGCGAGCGTGCGTGTTTGTACACCGACACGCCGTCGGGACTGGCATTATGTGCACGCTCGTGGTGATGAAATCGCCCAGCGAGTCGCAGACCTGCGCATATGAGTTACCCGCGGCAACGGCCGCGCCGGCTTCGGACGACGCCGGCGATACGCCGCCTGGTGGCGCAAACCTCGTTGGAGCCGCGGCACCTGGTGCTGCCGATGTTCGTTGCCGACGGCATCGACGAACCCCGCGCCGTCGCCTCGATGCCAGGGGTGGTGCAACACACCCGCGACTCGCTGCGCAGGGCGGCCGTGCAGGCCGTCGCCGCCGGGGTGGGCGGGCTGATGCTGTTCGGAGTGCCGCGCGACGAGGACAAGGACGCCTCGGGGTCGGCGGGTTGCGACCCGGACGGCATCCTCAACGTGGCGTTACGGGACCTGGCCAAAGACCTGGGTGAGGCCACCGTGTTGATGGCCGACACCTGCCTCGACGAGTTCACCGACCATGGGCACTGCGGGGTGCTGGACGCCCGCGGCCGCGTCGACAACGACGCCACCTTGACGCGATATGTCGAATTGGCTCTCGCGCAGGCAGAGTCAGGCGCGCACGTGGTGGGCCCGAGCGGGATGATGGACGGCCAGGTGGGCGCCATCCGCGACGGGCTGGACGCCGCCGGCCACACCGACGTGGTGATCCTGGCGTACGCGGCCAAGTTCGCATCGGCGTTTTACGGACCGTTCCGGGAGGCAGTGAACTCCAGCCTGTCCGGTGACCGCCGCACCTACCAGCAAGAACCCGGCAACGCCCGAGAGGCGCTCCGAGAGGCCGTGCTGGACCTGGACGAGGGTGCCGACATCGTGATGGTTAAACCCGCTCTGGGCTACCTCGACGTGGTGGCCGCCGCGGCGGCCATCTCACCGGTGCCGGTCGCGGCCTATCAGGTGTCCGGGGAGTACGCGATGATCTCCGCCGCGGCCGCCAACGGCTGGATCGACCGCCGCGCGGCCGTGTTGGAGTCGTTGACCAGCATCCGCAGGGCCGGCGCCGACATCGTCTTGACGTACTGGGCTGCTGAGGCGGCGGCCTGGCTGTAGGCCAACGCACCGCCCCGAAGACCGGCCGCTGATGCCGCTCGGCCCGCCCCTGCTACCACCGGTGGGCAGGTTAGGCTGACCGGACCGGCTGGTTGGGGGCCGGGCGGTTCAAGAAATGGGTTCTCAGTGAGCGCAGGCGCGGAAATCCAGCAGGCTCCGTTGTTCTTCGAGCGTGGCGCGAGCTGGTATTGGCTGCTGTCCGGTCCGGTCTGTGGCGGAGCCATGCTGATGATCGAAAGGTCCAGCGGTTACGGCTGGCAGGTCTGGCTCCCGGTAGTCTTTCTGGTACTGGTCACCGCATTCGTGGGGCTGCAAGTCAAGGCGGCGCGTATCCACGCCTCGGTCGAACTCACCGAACAGATCCTGCGCCAGGGCACCGAGACCATTCCGGTGACCGAGATACTTGGGATATTTCCCGAGGCCAAAGCGGGCGACGCGGCACCTCAGCGCTGGCAGTCGGCCCGTGCGCTGGGTGAACTCGTCGGAGTCCCCCGGGGGCGAGTCGGTGTCGGGCTCAAGCTCGCCGGTGGACGCACCGCGCAGGCCTGGGCCCGTCGGCACCGCGACCTGCGAGCGGCACTGACTTCGTTGCTGGAGAAACGCGACGGACGTTTCGACTCGCGCCTTATCAACGACGACGACGACGTCGAATTCCGGTGGTGACGCCGCGCCGCCGCGGCACGTCGGAACTGGTACTCGCCGTCGCCGCGCTGGTCGGCGCCGGGTTGATCTGGCCGCTGTCGCACCGGGCGGTGGCGGTGGCGCCGATCGCCGACGGGCAGCCGGGCACCGTCTCGGTGGCCTACGACCCTCAGCTGTTGTTGCTGACGCTGCTGCTGGCGACGGCCGCGGGAATCCTTGCGGTGGTGGGGACGGCCCGCATCCGGCGCTCGGCGCGCACCGTGGATCAGCCGGGTGCCAACAGACCGCCGGCTCGGCTGTAGTCAGCCGCGCGCCAGCGACCGCTCGGCCAGTGCCCCGAGCACCGGGCCCAAGCTTCGGGCGTATTCGATTGTGACGTGGTTGTCGTCGCGGTAGACCAACTGATTGCCGACGATCACCGGGCAGCGCTGGAGGGTGCAGAACAGCGGAGTCAAATCCGCGTACCGCCCGCCACCGGCGGTGGTCGCCGCCTGCTCCGCTGCGACGCCCGGGCCGTTGATGCCCAGCGTGCGCGGCGGCGCACACGCGGTCGCGTCGTCGAGGTGATCTGACAGGCAGGTCGGCACGATGCTGTGCGGATCCGCAATCGGTCCCAGCACCAGCACCTTGGCCCCGGTGGCGCGCAACTGCGTCACGGTGCGGGACAGGCTGTCGATCCAAGCCGGATCGTAGGCGGTGAAACCGAAGTCCGCGCCGTAGCGCCGCGACATGCCCAACACGATTAGTTTGGGATGCTCGGCCTGTAACCGCGTCATGATCTGGTCGCGCCACTGCACGCACTCGCTGTACTCGCGCCCCAGATAGGGGCTGGTGATCGGCAGGCTCATCACGGGGCAGGTGATCTTGCCCAGCGTTTCCAGCCGCCAATGCCGTTGCTCGGCGACCTGCGTCAGCGACGGACTCCACATCGCGGCGTGCGAGTCACCGACCAGTGCCACCGTCGTCGCCGAGGCGGTGTCCCCGGTGGCGCACTCGCCCTGCCCGACCTCGAGCCAGGACCGTACGCAGCCGTTGAAGAACACTCGTGGCTTGTCGGCCGGCGCATCGGCAAGCGATGGGTCCAGGTTCGACGGCACCGCCGCCAAACCGGCCGACCCCGCAACCGCGAGCTGTGCTTGTGCGAACCCGTTCGCAACGGCGGCCTCGTACGGGTCGACGGTGCGGTCGGCGGAATTTGCGGCCGGCGGGGCGACCTTAATGGTCGGGGCGGCCGCAGCTCTCCCGTGACCGACCGGGGCCGGCACCATCAGCAGCAAGATCAGGCCGGCACCGGCCGCCACCGCCGTCGCGGCGCCGCCGACGGCCAAGCTGCGGGGTGCCGAGCGTCGCAGCGATACGGCAAATCGGCTGGGGTTCTCGACGAGATGCAGAGTGAGCACCGCGAGGCCGGCCGACACGACAACAGCCGCCAACCTGCCCGGTAGACCGCTGGACCCTCCGAGCACCGGCGGCAGCAGCAGCAGCACCGGCCAGTGCCACAGGTACCAGGAATACGACATCCGCCCGATCGCGCGCATCCCGCGCAACGACAGCAGCCGTTGCGGGCCGTCGCCGCGGGCGGCGCAGCCCGCGCCGATCACCAGCGCGGTACCCAGGACCGGCAGCAGCGCGGCAGTGCCCGGGTAGGGGGTCCGCTCGTCGAGCTGGATGCAGCTCACCAGGATCAGTGCCAGCCCGCCCCACCCGGCAATGGCCGCCGGCCGTGCCGGTAGGGACCGCCACCGGTCGGCGGACAGGGCGATCAGCCCGCCGGCAGCCAGCTCCCAGGCCCGGGTGGGCAGTGAAAAGAACGCCCACGGCGGGCTGGTGTGCGTGCAGGCCAGCGACAGCAGAAACGATGTCGCTGCGACCAGCCCGAGCGCTATCAGAAACGGATCCACCCGCGGCG
The DNA here is from genome assembly GCA_963818785.1 of uncultured Actinomycetota bacterium. Classification (GTDB taxonomy): domain Bacteria; phylum Actinomycetota; class Actinomycetes; order Mycobacteriales; family Mycobacteriaceae; genus Mycobacterium. The sequence continues at coordinate 206,650 of CAWFTT010000013.1, forward strand.
GGATGCGCGCGGCCACCTGCGGGTGCCGCATCAGCCACGCCGTGCCGATGATCAGGGCAGGCCACAGCAGGTAGAACTGCTCTTCGACTCCGAGTGACCAGTAGTGCTGAAACGGCGACGGTGCGGTGTCGCCGGCCAGGTAGTCGGTGCCCTGCACGGCGAAGCGGTAATTGCCGACATACAGCGCGCTGGCGATGCCGTCGCCCAGCACCGAACGGGCTTGCAGAGGTGCCAACAGCACCGCGGAGCCGACCGCGGTGACGACGCCGACGATCGCCGAGGCCGGCAGCAGCCGGCGGGCGCGTGCGCCGTAGAACGGCCCGAGCCGCACGGTTCCGGTGGCTGCGACTTCGCGCTGCAGCAGTCCGGTGATCAGGAAGCCGGAGATGACGAAGAAGACGTCGACGCCGACGTACCCGCCGCCGACACCGGGCAGGCCGGCATGAAACGACACGACCGCCAGCACGGCGACCGCCCGCAGGCCCTCGATGTCCAGGCGGAAGCTTGCGGTGGATGATCGGGTCTGAGTCAGCCGATCCCTGCGGCTGACTGTTCCGGTCTGCGGCACGGGCGCCACCTTCACGGCGGTTCGGACTGAACGCTCTAAGAAGCCAGCCAGGCGAGCTCACCGGGCAGTTGCTGGCGCCAGTAGGTTACGTCATGTCCGCCGTCGGAGAAGCCGCCGGACGGTGGTGTCGTCAATTGGGCCACAAACTGCCGGGTGGCGGGGTAGAACCGGTCGGCTGTGCCGCAGTCCACCCGCAGCGGGATCGACGCGAGCGCGGGCAGCCCGGTGACGTTGTTGCGGACCCAGTCCTGATAGTTGTCGAACGCCCCGGGGGTGCTCAGCGAATAGGCGGTGTACAGCGCCGGGCTGACGGCGCAGATGCCTGCGGTGCGCGCCGGCCCCAGCCGCGCGCCAAGCAGCAGTGCCCCGTAGCCACCCATCGACCAGCCGATGAAGCCGACCCGGGAGGTGTCCAAGCCCTTGGCCGCCAGCATCGGCAGCAACTCGTTGAGGACCATCGCCCCGGAGTCTTGACCCGAAGTGCGGCGGTGCCAGTAGGTGTCGCCTCCGTCGACGCTGACGACGGCGAACGGCGGTCGGCCCGCTTTGACCAGTTGGGCCAGCCCGTCTTCGACGCCGAGGCCGAGCACGGTGTTGGCGTTGCCGCTCAGCCCGTGCAGCGCGATCACCGGGCGCAACGGCGCGATCTGATCGGGGGACGGGCCGGGAGGCTGCCCGGGAGGCAGCGTGATGACCCAGTTGGTGACGATGCCCCCGCGCGCCGGAGAAACGAAGGAGCCGGACAACCTGTTCGGGACCGTGGCGCCCGCCGGCGGCTCGAACGGGGCCGGAGCTGTCTCAGCTCGAGTGGGATTCAGCAAAGCACTTAATGCCCACGTGCTGGTGGCGCCGGCGACGGCGCCGGCACCAAGACGCAGCGCGGCCCGGCGGGTCAGCTGAGGCATGAGCGGCATCATGCCGCGACAGCTGCGGTGCTCAGCAAGACACACGCCGCACTGTTACCGGACGGTGATCGCAGAATTCAGCGGCCGGTATGAAACAAAGTACGGCTGTGTAACAAATAACAAAATATGTAACATTGCTCCAATGGTGGAGCTCTCGCAGATCGACGCAGCCGGGCCGCAAGACGATTCGTTGCCGTTAGGTCCGCAGTCGCTGGTCTGGCGTTACTTCGGCGACAACCGGATGTACCTGATCGGACCGCGACCGGCGGTGCTGCAAAATATGCTCGCCGAACTAGGGCAGGGCGTGCTGGACCACTCCGTGTTCTTCGACGACACCGCCGCCCGAGTCCGACGCTCACTGCCGCCGATCTTCATGACCGTCTACGGTTCCGACGACGATCACCCGGGCCACCAAGTGCGCGACTTCCACCACCAGATCAAAGGCGACATGCCCGGCGGTACCGGCGTATCCGGTTCTCGCGCCGTGCGCTACCACGCGCTGGATCCCGACACCTACTACTGGGCGCACGCCACCTTCGTCGAGCAGGTCCTCTACTTCGCCGACACCTTCGTCAAACGGCTCACCGACGAGGAGAAGCAGCAGATCTACCTCGAGTCCAAGACGTGGTACCGCCGCTACGGCGTGAGCGAGCGGTCGATGCCCGCTGATTACACCGACTTCCAGCGATACTGGAAGCACATGCTGGACCGCGTCATCGTCGCGCACCCGACCGCAAAATACGGCGTCGGATACGTCACCAAGGGATTCCCCTGCCCTAAAGGCGTGCCGCCGCCGGTGTGGCGCGCAGCAGCGGTGGTGTTCGATCCGCTCGCGGCGTTTCTGACCACGGGCGGTCTGCCGCCGCAGGCGCGTGAATTGCTGAACCTGCCGTGGAGCGCGCGCCAAGAGCGTCGCTATCAGCGTTTTGCCGCAGTGTGGCGGTCGCGGCCGGTCAACTGGGTCTGGGACCGGCTGCCGATGCGGTTGCGCTACAACAGGTTCGCGCGTGCCGGTTATGCCCGCCGCTGATCCGGCTAACCGGGCCATCCTCGACGCGGCCGTCGTCGAGTTCGAGCGGCACGGCTTCCGCCGGGTGGCGCTCGACGACGTCGCGCGGCGGGCGCGGGTCAGCCGGACGACGATCTACCGCCGGTTCGCCGGCCGCGATGAATTGGTGGCCGCCGTCATCGACCGGGAAAACGCCGTCCTGTTCGCCGACATCGCAGCTGAACTGAGAAACGTTAGTCCGCAGTCGAACTACTACGTGGAGGCATTCACCTTGTCGATCCTGCGGTTCCGTCAGCACCGGGTGCTGAACCAGATGATCGCCGAGGAACCGGGGCTGGCCCTGCAATTGGGCCGGCAGCACTATGGCGCGGCCCTCGAGCGGATGGCGGCTGCGCTGCGGGTGATCTTCCCTCCTGGTTTCGCCGAGCGGATCGGCGCGGCAGCCGTCGATGAACTGGCCGACACCATCCTGCGTTACGCCGCGATGGCGCTGCTGCTGCCGAGCCGCCGGCCGTTGCTCAGCGACGACGACATTCGCGCCTTCGCCACCGAGCACTTTCTGCCCAGCCTGCCTGCGGCGCTGCGCGCGGTACCGGTGTAGACCGGTTGCACAGCCCGCGCAGGTGCGACGCTGCGGACAACCGATCGATAGGCTCTTGAAACAGTTGCCTGACCGGCGGCGCTCAACGGCGGGGGAGACGGTATGGAGACATCCGCAGAACTGCGCCAAGGGCTGTCGCAGCGCCAACTCAACATGATTGCCATCGGCGGTGTCATCGGCGCCGGGTTGTTCGTCGGATCCGGTTTCGTGATCCACGCGACGGGGCCCGGCGCGTTTCTGACTTACGCGCTGTGCGGCGCGCTGATGATCCTGGTGATGCGGATGTTAGGCGAGATGGCCACCGCGAACCCGTCGACCGGATCGTTCGCCGATTACGCTCGACAGGCCCTGGGCGACTGGGCAGGGTTCGCGGTGGGCTGGCTGTATTGGTACTTCTGGGTGGTCGTGGTCGGTTTCGAGGCGATCGCCGGCGGGAGAATCATCACGTACTGGCTCAACGCGCCGTTGTGGCTGATGTCGCTGATGCTGCTGTTGACGATGACGGCGACCAATTTGTTCTCGGTCGCATCGTTCGGCGAGTTCGAATTCTGGTTCTCGGCAATCAAAGTCATCACCGTGGTGGCCTTCCTCGGCCTCGGTACCGCATACGTGCTCGGGCTGTGGCCACACCATCACCTGGATTTCGGCAACCTCACTGCGCACGGCGGGTTCTTCCCGAAAGGGGTTGGAGCAGTGTTTGCCGCCATCGCGCTCGTGGTCCCGTCTATGGTCGGCGCGGAGGTCGCCACCATCGCCGCCGCCGAGACCTCCGACCCGGCTCGCTCGATCCGGCGAGCGACCAATTCGGTGGTTTTTCGCATCGCGGTGTTCTTCGTCGGGTCGGTGTTTCTGCTCGCCGTGATTCTGCCGTGGAACGCACGCGAGGTCAGCCTTTCGCCCTACGTCGCCGCGTTCAAGACGATGGGGCTTCCGGCCGCCGACCACATCATGAATGCTGTTGTCCTCACCGCGGTGTTGTCGTGTCTGAACTCGGGCCTCTACACCGCGTCGCGAATGCTGTTCGTGCTCGCGGCCCGACGCGAGGCACCCAGCCGGCTGGTCAAAGTCGGCGGGCGCGGGGTCCCCTATAACGCGATCTTGTCCTCCTCGGTGGTCGGTTTCGTGTGCGTCGTAGGGGCGTGGATCGCCCCGACCACGGTGCTGCCCTTCCTGCTGAACTCGGCGGGCGCGCTCGTCTTGTCCATCTATTTGCTGATCGCGCTTTCGCAGATTGTTCTGCGCCGCCGGACACCGCCGGAGAACTTGCGCGTGAAGATGTGGTTCTTCCCGGTTCTGTCGATCATCACCGTCGCCGGCATTGTCGGTGCGCTGGTGTTGATGGCGTTTGAAAGACTCGTGCGCATCCAACTTTGGCTGGGGCTGGTGTCGTGGTCAGTGGTGCTCGCGCTGTACTTCGTCGGAAAGCTCCGGCGTGGGCCGGCCGGGCCCGAACCCGAGACGCCACCGACCGGCACGGCCAAGCGAGTACTGGTGCTCGCCAACCAAACGCTTTCCGCGACAGAGCTGTTCGACGAGCTACGACGAGTCGACGGGCAACGGGAAGCTGACTACTTCATCTGCGTTCCGGCGAACCCGATCGACACCGGGCAGGCCGACATCGGTGCGGTCTACATCAGGGAAGCCACTGTCCACGCTGCACGTCAGCGGCTGGACGACATGCTCGAGGCGATGCGGGAAATCGGTCTGCGAGCCGAGGGGGAACTCGGTGACTACCGACCGCTGTGTGCCTTGGCCGCCGCGGTGGAGGAGTTCGTACCCGACCAGTTGGTCATCTCTACGCTTCCCGTCGAGCAATCGGCCTGGCTCAAAGACGATTTGATCGCCCGAGCCTGCTCAATATACGAGATTCCGATTCACCATGTAGTAGCCAGCAGGCCGGCGGTGGACCTGGCGCGCTGACGCCGTGATGCTCGGGTAAGTCAGGCCACATAGGCCCGGAGGGAGGACTGAGCGGGCTTATACCCACGCCTTCAACGGGCCATTCGAGCCGCTCAATTGGTCTTGGTGAGCAACACCGCCTGCTCGAACGGCAGCCGGGCGAAGATGGGCCGCCACAGACCGGTGACATACCGAGCCGCCTCGGCTTTGGTCACCGTGTGCGGCTGGCCGACGCCGAACGTGGTGCCTCTGTACTGAACCCGCCCCCCGCCCGCGGCGTGCAGATTCTTCAGCCAGTCCCGATCAGGGCCGTAGGTGAGTAACAGGGCCACCCCCGGCTCGCCGTCGATCTGGGCAGGGAACACATTCAGCGGGGTGCGGTACTGCCTGCCGGAGCGCCGACCGACATGCTCGAGAATTCCGAACGGTGGAACCCGGCCGGCCCACAGCCGCTGAATCGGGTTGGTGACGTGTCGGTTGAACCGGGCGAGCCCTTGCGGTAATTGCATATGCCAATAAGACTCTTTACTCGTGGCTTACCTCAAGCCGGCGTGGTTCACAAGCAAGGTCTTCAACCCGATCGCGAGGCGCACGGGTGTCAGCGGCACCGAAACGCTCACCGTGACGAAGCGGAAGACCAAGCAGCCACAGAACATCCCCGTCGTGACGGTGGAGGTCGGGGGGACCCGGTATCTGGTCTCCACCCGCGGTGAGTCGGAATGGGTCAAGAACGTGCGCGCCGACCCAAACGTCGCCCTGGCCAGGAGATCCGCCGCCGTCAACTACATCGCCTGCGAGACACCAGTGCCCGACCGGCAGCCGATTCTGGCCGCTTACCAGGACAAGGCGGGCAAGGCAGTCGCGGGATACTTCCGGAAACTTCCCGATCCGGCGGACCACCCGGTTTTCGCACTGAAGCCCCGCTGACGGATTGCGCCGCAGCAGCTGCTTTCGTCGTCGCCCTCCAGCGCGGCCAGGGAACTGCATGGGTAATGCCGGTGATGACGACAACTACACCCTGTAGTCGACAGGATCTCAGCAGCTGGGACACTGGGAAGCGTGCGTGTAAGTGAGCGGACCGGAGCCACGACACAGGTCTCGGCGCAGTTGTTCGAGGACGCCTGCGCGGTCATCCCCGGCGGTGTCAACTCTCCGGTGCGGGCGTTCAACTCGGTAGGTGGAACTCCCCGCTTCATCACCGAAGCCCAGGGCTACTGGCTGACGGATGCCGACGGCAACCGCTACGTCGACCTGGTCTGCTCCTGGGGTCCGATGATTCTGGGGCACGCCCATCCCTCGGTGGTCGAAGCCGTCATACGAGCAGCCAGGACTGGCCTGTCGTTCGGCGCGCCCACCCCGAGAGAGTCCGAACTGGCCGGCGAGATCATCGGGCGGGTGGATCCGGTCGAGCGCATCCGGCTGGTCAACTCGGGCACCGAAGCCACGATGAGCGCCGTACGGCTCGCCCGCGGATTCACCGGCCGCGCCAAGGTCGTCAAGTTCTCCGGCTGCTACCACGGCCACGTCGACGCGTTGCTCGCTGACGCGGGGTCCGGCGTCGCGACGCTTAACCTGTGTGACGACCCGCTGCGCCCTGCTTCGCCGGGCTTGCGACCGTCAGCGGGCCTGCCATCGACGCCCGGCGTCACCGGCGCCTCCGCCGCCGACACCATCGTGCTGCCCTACAACGACGTCGCCGCCGTGCAACAGACTTTCGACCAGTTCGGCGACCAGATCGCCGCGGTGATCACCGAGGCCAGCCCCGGCAACATGGGCGTCGTGCCCCCCGGCGCCGGCTACAACGCCGCGCTGCGCACGATCACCGCTGAGCACGGCGCGTTATTGATCATCGACGAGGTGATGACCGGTTTCCGGGTCAGCAAGAGCGGGTGGTACGGCGTCGATCCGGTGGCCGCCGACCTGTTCACCTTCGGCAAGGTGATGAGTGGGGGACTGCCCGCGGCGGCGTTCGGCGGACGCGCCGAGGTGATGGAGCGGCTGGCGCCGCTGGGGCCGGTGTATCAGGCTGGGACGCTGTCCGGCAATCCGGTCGCCACGGCCGCCGGGCTGGCGACGCTGCGCGCCGCCGACGACGCCGTCTACGCCGCCCTGGACGCCAACGCCGACCGGCTGGCTGCCCTGCTGTCCGCGGCGCTGACCGATGCCGGCGTCCCGCATCAGATCCCGCGCGCCGGCAACATGCTCAGCGTGTTCTTCACCGAGCAACCGGTGACGGATTTCGCATCCGCGCGGGCCAGCCAGACCTGGCGCTTCCCACCCTTCTTCCATGCCTTGCTAAACGCGGGCGTGTACCCACCGTGCAGCGCTTTCGAAGCGTGGTTCGTCTCGGCGGCGCTGGACGACACCGCTTTCGAGCGGATCGCCGATGCCCTGCCGGCCGCAGCGGCCGCCGCCGCGATGGAGCGCAACCCCTGATGGTCGAACGAACTCGCGTGCATCTGGTCCGCCACGGCGAGGTGTACAACCCCGACGGCGTCCTGTACGGCCGTCTGCCCGGATTCCGTCTGTCCGACAAGGGCAGACAGCAGGCCGGCGCTGTTGCCGACGCGTTGGCCGACCGGGACATCGTCGCCGTGATCGCGTCCCCGCTGCAACGCGCCCAGGAGACCGCCGCGCCCATCGCCGCGCGACACAACCTGCCCGTCGACACCGACCCTGACCTCATCGAATCGGCCAACATCCTGGAAGGTCGGGGCATCTCACCCGGAGACGGCGCCTGGCGCGACCCGCGGGTCTGGTGGCATCTGCGCAACCCGTTCACCCCGTCTTGGGGCGAGCCGTACCGGCAGATCGCCGAGCGGATGATCACCGCCGTGGACAAAGCACGCGCTCGGGCAGCCGGCCACGAAGCGGTCTGTGTGAGCCACCAGCTGCCGGTGTGGACAACCCGGCTGTTCCTGACCGGCAGAAAACTGTGGCACAACCCGCGCCGAAGGCAATGCTCGGTCGCCTCGGTCACTTCGCTGGTCTACGAGGGGGATCGCCTGATCGACGTGCTGTACTCCGAGCCAGCGGGCTGTTGACCATGCGGCGGCTGGTGATCACGGCGGCTGTGACGGCCGGTGTGGTCATCGGTTGCGGTACCGGGTGCGCGGGCGGCAAGGATGCGGTCGCCCAGAACGGCACCTTCCAGTTCGTCGCCCCGGGCGGAAAGACCGACATCTTCTACGATCCGCCCGAGCGGCGGGGCCGGCCAGGGCCAGTGACCGGGCCGGACTTGATGGACCCGGCGCGCACCCTGTCGCTGGACGACTTCGCCGGGAAGGTCGTTGTGATCAACGTGTGGGGCCAGTGGTGCGGACCCTGTCGCACCGAAGCCGGCCAGTTGCAGCAGGTCTACGACGTGGACCGTGCCGACGGGCTGGCTCTGCTGGGCATCGACGTCCGGGACAACCGGCAGGCCGCACAAGACTTCGTCACCGACCGGCATGTCACGTTCCCGTCAATCTACGACCCGGCGATGCGCACCATGATTGCGTTCGGCGGCAAGTACCCGACCACCGTCATCCCGTCGACGCTGGTGCTGGATCGCCGGCACCGGGTGGCCGCGGTGTTTCTGCGCGAACTGCTCGCCGAAGACCTGTTGCCGGTGGTGCGGCGGCTCACCGCTGAACCCGAAGACCACCCAGCCAGGCCGGGTCCGCAATGACGGGGGTCGCACAGATCGCCGCCGACGGGCCGCTGCTGCTGGCCCTGACGGTGTGTGTGCTGGCGGGGGCGGTTTCGTTCGCCTCCCCGTGTGTGGTGCCGCTGGTACCGGGCTACCTGTCGTATCTGGCCGCGGTGGTCGGCGTCGAGGAAGGACCGGTGCAGCCGGTGTCCGGCGCGCTGAAGGCCTCGCCCGCCGCGCGGTGGCGCGTCGCCGGGTCCGCGGTGCTGTTCGTCGCCGGATTCACCGTCGTGTTCGTGCTGGGTACCGTCGCCGTCCTGGGCACGACCAGCGCCCTGATCACCAACCAAGTGCTGCTGCAGCGGGTCGGTGGTGTGGTGACGATCATCATGGGCCTGGCGTTCGTAGGGTTCATCCCTACGCTACAACGCCAGGCGCGGTTCGCGCCGCAGCAGTGGTCGACGCTCGCCGGTGCGCCGCTGCTCGGTGCGGTGTTCGCGCTGGGTTGGACACCGTGCCTGGGTCCGACGTTGGCCGGGGTGATCAGCGTCGCGTCGGCCACTCAAGGCGCCGATGTGGCACGCGGGCTGCTGCTGGTGATCGCCTACTGTCTGGGGCTCGGTGTGCCGTTCGTGTTACTGGCGTTCGGGTCCGCGACGGCCGTGGCCGGTTTGGGTTGGCTGCGCCGCCACACTCGCGGCATCCAGATCTTCGGCGGCGTGCTGCTGGTCGCGGTGGGAGCGGCGCTGGTCACCGGCGTGTGGTCCGACTTCGTGTCATGGCTGCGCGACGCGTTCGTCTCCGATGTGAGGCTGCCGATTTGATTGGCCGAGCAGACGCAAAATCGCCCGGAACGAGCCGTTTCGGGGCGATTTTGCGTGTGGTGGCCGGGCGGGCTCGCAACCTGTGGCGGGCACTGACGTCGATGGGCACTGCGCTGGTGCTGCTGGTCCTGCTGGCGCTGGGCGCCGTCCCCGGTGCGCTGCTGCCGCAGCGAAACCTCAACGTCAGCCGAGTCAACGACTATCTGGCCGTCCACCCGGTGATCGGGCCGTGGCTGGACCGGCTGCAGGCATTCAATGTGTTCGCCAGCTTCTGGTTCACCGCCGTGTACGTGTTGCTGTTCGTGTCCCTGGTGGGCTGTCTGACCCCGCGGATGATCGAGCATGCGCGTTCCCTGCGCGCGACTCCGGTGCCGGCGCCGCGCAACCTGAGCCGGCTGCCCAAGCATGCCGAGATTGCGGTCGCCGGTGTGCCTGAGGAAGTGGCCGCGACGATGGCCGGGCGATTGCGCGGCTGGCGCCGCGTCACGCGTGGCGGTGCGGCGGCCACCGTTGAAGTGTCCGCCGAGAAGGGCTACCTACACGAGTTCGGCAACTTGGTCTTCCACTTCTCGCTGCTGGGCCTGCTGGTGGCGGTCGCCGGCGGCAAGATGTTCGGCTACGAGGGCAACGTAATCGTCATCGCCGACGGCGGTCCGGGCTTCTGCTCGGCATCACCTGCGGCGTTCGATTCATTCCGCGCCGGCAACACCGTCGACGGCACCTCGCTGCACCCGATCTGCCTGCGCGTGAACGACTTCCAAGCCCATTATCTCCCGACGGCGCAGGCCACCTCGTTCGCAGCGCACATTGACTATCAGTCCGGCCGTGACCTGTCCACCGGCAGCTGGCGGCCCTACCGGCTGGCCGTCAATCACCCGCTTCGGGTCGGCGGCGACCGCGTCTACCTGCAGGGCCACGGCTATGCGCCCATCTTCACGGTGATCTTCCCGAACGGACAGAGCCGCATGTCGACGGTGCAGTGGCGGCCCGACAATCCCACGACCTTGCTGTCGTCGGGCGTCGTACGCATCGACCCACCGGCGGGCAGCTATCCCGACGCGGTCGAGCGCCGCAAACACCAGATCGCCATTCAGGGTCTGTTCGCACCGACCGAGCGCCTCGACGGGGTGCTGCTGTCGTCGAGCTTTCCGGCACTCAACGCTCCCGCCGTGGCTGTCGACATCTACAGCGGCGACACCGGACTGGACACCGGTCGGCCGCAGTCGCTGTTCAGTCTCGATCCCCGGCTCATCCAACAAGGCCGGCTGACCAGGGCCAAGCGAGTGAACCTGCGGGCCGGTGAGCAGGTCCGCCTCGAGCAGGGACCCGCGGCCGGCACTGTGGTGCGCTTCGACGGCGCGGTGCCGTTCATCAGCATGCAGGTGTCCCACGACCCCGGCGAGGTGTGGGTGCTGGTGTTCGCCGCGGCGATGATGGCAGGACTGGTGGTGTCGTTGATGGTGCGCCGGCACCGGCTGTGGATCCGGATCGGCCCGGCCGCCAGCGCGGGTACGGTGAACGTCGAGGTGGGCGGCTTGGCCCGGACCGACAATTCGGGCTGGGGCAGCGAATTCGAGCGGCTGACCGAGCGGTTGCTGGAGGGGTTCGCACCCCGACCGCCCGAGGTGCCGTCCCGGCCGATGCAACCTGCGGGGGCCGTGACACGGCCCGGAGAGGACGCTGAATGAACACGCGCCGACGACGAAGATGCCGGCGGAGTCGGGATCGAGGAGTGGCGCATTGAACATCCGCCGACGACGAAGATGCCGGCGGAGTCGGGATCGAGGAGTGGCGCATTGAACATCCGCCGACGACGAAGATGCCGGCGGAGTCGGGATCGAGGAGTGGCGCATTGAACATCCGCCGACGACGAAGATGCCGGCGGAGTCGGGATCGAGGAGTGGCGCATTGAACATCCGCCGACGACGAAGATGCCGGCGGAGTCGGGATCGAGGAGTGGCGCATTGAACATCCGCCGACGTCGAAGATGCCGGCGGAGTCGGGATCGAGGAGTGGCGCATTGAACACGGTTAACGTCGACATCGGACTGGCCCGATATTCCGACTGGGCGTTCACTTCGGCGCTGCTGGCGCTGCTCCTCGCGCTGCTGCTACTGGCCGCCGAATTGGCCTACTCGCGCACCCGCCGGGACAGTGAGCTGGTGGCGGCCGGATCGGTGGCCACTGACCGCAGCGCTGTAGGCCTCGTGGACGACGCGCCGCGGCGGCCGGTCGACGAGCGCGTCGGGCGAGCCGGGCTGGCCGTTGTCTACGTCGGCATCGGGCTGCTGCTGACCTGCATCGTGCTGCGCGGGCTGGCGACCTTGCGGGTGCCGTGGGGCAACATGTACGAGTTCATCAACCTGACCTGCTGCTGCGGGCTGGTAGCCGGCGCGGTGGTGCTGCGCCGCCCCCGGTACCGCGGGCTGTGGGTTTTCCTGCTGTTGCCGATACTGATCTTGCTGACGGTGTCCGGGCGCTGGCTGTATGCGAACGCAGCGCCGGTGATGCCGGCGCTGCAGTCCTATTGGCTGCCGATCCACGTATCGGTGGTCAGCTTGGGCTCGGGGGTGTTCATGGTCGCCGGGGTCGCCAGCATCCTGTTCTTGTTGAAGACGTCGCGGCTGGCGGACCCCGGTGATGAGCCGGACGCCGAGGGCACGCTCGCCCGGGTGGTGCGCCGGCTGCCCGACGCCGAAACGTTGGATCGGATTGCTTACCGGACAACCATCTTCGCCTTCCCGGTGTTCGGGTTCGGGGTGATCTTCGGCGCGATCTGGGCTGAGCAGGCGTGGGGCCGGTACTGGGGCTGGGACCCCAAGGAGACGGTGTCCTTCGTCGCATGGGTCGTCTACGCCGCCTATCTGCATGCCCGGTCGACGGCGGGCTGGCGGGACCGCAAGGCCGCGTGGATCAACGCGGTGGGGTTCGTGGCCATGGTGTTCAACCTGTTCTTCGTTAACCTGGTGACGGTGGGTCTGCACTCCTACGCGGGCGTGGGCTGACCGACATCCGGACGTCGCCACCGGCGTCCGCAAGCGAAATGACCTGAGCAACGAGGTGAAAATACGTGTCTGACCATCCAACGGAGGGTGCCGGCCTGCCTCGAGGCCAGGAGAGCCAACCCACGACAGAGTTGCCGCCCCAACCGCATCCCGGTGAGCCGAACCCGCCCGCCCCCGATGCGCCGACCAGGGCTTTCGCCGGATTTCGCGATCAGCGGCGGATCCCTGGCAACCAAGGGCGCGGCGTCGCGCCCCCACCGCGTCCCGAACCGCGGGCGTGGACGGCCACCCCGGCCAGGGGAATGCCGCAGGTCTCTGACTTTCCGGATACGCCGCAGTACAACTATTACGGCGTGCCGACCGAGGCGGCGCCCCGCGCGCCGCAACGCTCCGCCGGTCACTCGTCGCCGTATCCGGAACTGTCGACCAGCACCCTGTTGCGGCAGGTCAAGCCCCCGCCGACGGAGGGGTGGCGGCGGTGGCTCTTCGTCGCGTCGGGCCAGTTGATCAACGTCGGAGAAAGTCCGCGGGTCAACCGGTACAACGACCTGATGATGCAGGTCAACCGGCCGCTGCGGGGCTGCTACCGGGTCGCGATGCTGTCGCTGAAGGGCGGCGTCGGCAAAACCACCATCACTGCCTCGCTGGGCGCCACTTTCGCCTCCATTCGCGGTGACCGGGTGGTCGCGGTTGACGCCAACCCCGACCGCGGCACGCTGAGCCAGAAAGTGCCGCTGGAGACACCGGCCACCGTGCGCCATCTGCTCAGGGACGCCGAAGGCATCGACCGGTACAGCGACGTGCGCAGCTACACCTCGCAGGGCCCGAGCCGGCTGGAGGTGCTGGCCTCGGAAAGCGACCCGGCGATGTCGGAGGCGTTCAGCGCTGAGGACTACATCCGCACTCTGGAGATTCTCGAACGGTTCTACGGCCTGGTGCTCACCGACTGCGGAACGGGCCTGCTGCACTCGGCGATGTCGGCGGTGCTGTCGAAGGCCGACGCGCTGATTGTGGTCAGCTCGGGTTCGATCGACGGTGCGCGCAGCGCCTCAGCCACCCTGGACTGGCTGGACGCGCACGGCCACGAAGATCTGGTGCGCGGTTCCATCGCCGTCATCAACGCGGTCCGGCCCCGTTCCGGGAAGGTCGACATGCAGAAAGTCGTCGATCACTTCTCCCGGCGCTGCCGGGCCGTGCGGTTGGTTCCATTCGACCCGCATCTGGAAGAAGGCGCCGAGATCAGCCTGGACCGGTTGCGGCGGGAGACCCGGGAGGCGCTCATCGAATTGGCTGCGGTGGTGGCCGAGGGGTTCCCGAGTGACGAACGGCGGTCCAACGCCGCGTTCATCTAGCGATTGACCGACGGCCTGCTACCGCGGGTTGTTGTCGCCATGGCCCAGCCGCCACAAGAAATCCGGGTCGTCGTCCGGTCCGATCACCCGAGTTTTGGTTCGATTGACCTGCGATCGGATCGCGCGCCAGCCGATGTAGATCAGCGTCCCCAAAACAAGGACGAGGAGCAGGTACAGCACTCAACACCTCCTTGGTCCGAATATACCTGCGCCGTAGGCTCCTACTGTGTCGAAGGGATCCAGCTCGAAAGGTGCTGCCGCCGTGTACATCGTGCTGTACACCGCAGCGCGGCTAGCGCTCGTCGCGGTGCTGACAGCCGCCATCTACGGAATCGCCCGGCTGCTGGGAATTCGCGAATTCCCGCTGGCGATCGCCCTGTTGTTCTCCTTGGTCATCGCGATGCCGCTTGGAATGTGGTTGTTCGGGCCGTTGCGCCGTCGCGCGACCGCTGCGTTGGCGAGCACGGATCAGCGCCGCCGCCGGGACCGTGCACAGCTGCAGGCGCGGCTGCGCGGTGAAGCGCCGACCGACGAGGAGTAGCTGGCGAGTGTGCGCTGCCGGCGGCGACACGCCGCGGGCCGGCACCAGAGCCGCACAGCCGGTGCCCCGCGTCAGCGGCCGAACGTCAATGCTGCCGCAATGATGACCGACCACGCCAGCATCGTCAGGCCGGTATCGCGCAACACCGGAATCAGCTCTCGGCCGCCACGCCCCGACCACACGGGCTGGGCAGCCCGCACCGCCAACGGCGCAGACACCAGCCCTGCGGCACACCACGGCGTCGCGGTCACCAATCCGACCGTCAGCACGCCGGCCAGCAGCAGCAGTCCGACATAGAGCCGGCGCGTCCCGGCGTCGCCGAGTCGCACCGCCAGGGTGATTTTGCCGGCCTGCGCGTCGGTCGGGATGTCGCGCAGATTGTTGGCCACCAGCACCGCGGACGACAACGCCCCGGTCGCCACCGCCAGCATCAGCCCTACCCGATCCACCCGCAGCGCCTGGGTGAACTGGGTGCCCAGCACCGCGACCAGGCCGAAGAACACGAACACCGCGAACTCACCGAATCCGGCGTAGCCGTAGGGTTTCGAGCCTCCGGTGTAGAGCCAGGCGCCCGCGACGCAGGCCGCGCCGACCGCGATCAGCCAGGGGGCGCTGAACAACGCCAACACCAGACCTGCCGTCGCGCCGACGGCCAGGCTCAACACGGCCGCCGCCAGCACCGAACGTGGAGCCGCCAACCGGGAGCCCACCAGCCGCACCGGTCCGGCCCGCGCATCGTCGGTGCCGCGGATACCGTCGGAGTAGTCGTTGGCGAAGTTGACGCCGACGACGAAGGGCACCGCTACGGCCAGCGCGAGCAGTGCCTTCCACCACACCGCGCCGTGCAGCCAGGCCGCGGCGCCGGTACCGGCGACTACCGGAGCCACCGCGTTCGGCAACGTCCGCGGCCGCGCACCTTCCACCCACTGCGCGAAACTCGCCACGCCTGAGATCGTTGCATGGCGGCGTACCCGACAATGACTTGGTGCTCGCAGTGATCGGTGGAAGCGGTTTCTACTCCTTCTTCGGGGCTGACGCCCGCACCGTCGAGGCGGACACCCCGTTCGGCGCGCCCAGCGCCCCGATCACCCTCGGCACGGTCGGCGGCCACGAAGTCGCGTTCCTGCCCCGGCACGGCACCCGCCACGAATACGCTCCGCACACCGTGCCGTACCGGGCCAACATGTGGGCGCTGCGTGCGCTCGGCGTGCGGAGGATCTTCGCGCCGTGCGCGGTGGGCAGCCTCACCCCCGACTTCGGGCCCGGCGCGGTGGTGGTGCCCGATCAGTTGGTGGACCGCACGCGTAGTCGCGTCGACACCTATTTCGACTCCGGCGGTGCCCATGCAGCGTTCGCCGACCCGTATTGCCCGGCGCTTCGCGCTGCGCTCACCGGGCGGCCCGGCGTCATCGACGGCGCCACGATGGTAGTGATCCAGGGTCCACGGTTTTCCACCCGCGCGGAAAGCCAGTGGTTCGCGTCGGCCGGATTCACCTTGGTCAACATGACCGGCTATCCGGAGGCGGTGTTAGCCCGTGAGCTCGACATGTGTTATGCCGCAGTCGCTTTAGTGACCGACCTGGACGCCGGGATCGATGTCGGCGGCGGCGTGAAAGCTGTTGACGTATTCACCGAATTCCAGAAGAACATCGAACCGTTCAAGAAGCTGGTGCATGAGGCGATCGGTCAGGTCACCGTCGAACACACGTGCACGCACTGCCATTCGGGCATCGAAGCCGAGTCGCCGTTCGGTGGGCCCTGAGCCGTCGGTAGCTATGGTTGCCGCGGCCGTTCGCCGGGCGGCGGGTTGCCGCCGGGCCGTTGTCGCGGATCTTGCTGCGGTCGAAAGATCCGCGGCGCTGCGATCGGTGGCTGTTGTCTGCCTTGTGGGCTTCCGGGGTCGCGCCCGGCGCCGACGCTGATCCGGTGCGTCGGTTGCTCCGTCAAGCGATGGATCCGCGGCGGTGATGACGGCGGCTGTTGCCATTCTGCAGCCGGCGGTTGCGCCCCGCCGGAGCGCATCTGGGTAGTTTCGGCGTCCCAGCCGGCGGGGCGAGGGGGAGCCGACCGAGCCTGGTCACCGGGTTGCGGCCGACGTTGGACGAAGCGTGCGGTGAGGATCGCGACCACCAGAATGCATAGCGCCAGACCGCTGAGTACAACGTCGAAGGTACTGGTGATCTGCTGTGCGAGGTTGTTCCCGTAAACCGGGTTAGCCGCCTCGACGGACGTGCCCGCAAGGCGGGGCGCCAGCGCGATGCCGATGACGATGCGGGTGACAGTGAGCACAAGGAGAACTCCGCACAGTGACGACGTCACAGCGACTGGAAGCGAACGGTTGACCAGGTTGAAGCGCAGCCAGACCGCAAGCACTGCGGTCACCACGTCGAACGCCGCCATGGCCGCACTGTCATACGGCGAACGCGACAGGTGCAGAACGCCCGCAACGATCACGTCCGTCACGCGCATCAGCAATGAAGCCAGACACCAAATTGCGATGAGCCACAAGCCTTTTCGAGCTGCTGCCCGCCAGATACCGCGGTCGATCTGACGAGTGGTGATAACCCTGAACAGGGTGAGCGGGGCGAAGATCGCCGCCGCCGCCACCCACGCCAGGTATCCCTCGAAGCCCACCCCGGCTGTCGAGGTGTTCTGCGCGACGCCGTGGAATCCGTCGATCTCGCGACCGAAGGGAAGCAGCCAGACGATGACTCCGGCCACCAGCACGGAGGCTCCCAACGCAACGGTTGCCAGCCGCGACGACCTGCCGTTGCCCTGACGGACCCACCCGGACGCGACGACGACAGCGGCCAACGCCACAGCGCCGTAAACCACCGCGGTCACAATGACCGCCACATTCTGGGCACCGAAGCCGGCTGAGCCGGCGGAAGGCAGGGCGGCTTTGATCCGCCAGAACAGGTTGAACAAAACCGACAGCGCCGCAAGGGCTATCGATACGTAGCCGACGATTCGGGCCGAGTGCAGCCACATTCGGAAGCCGCCGTCGTCGGCTGCGGTGCCGGTCAGCGCAGGTTGTGCGCTCAACAGTGCACCGCCCAACCCAAGCCACGCACCCGGGCCGACTCCGCCGGGCACATTGGCGCTACCGCCGTATCGCACCGTCTGCACGACGTCGAACGCTACAAAGCCCGCGACCAAGAGCCCGTAAGGGGCGTTGAGGCCCAACCTCAGGCGGGCGGTCAGCGGACTGGAGGTCCGTGCGGCCCCTGCGACAGCTATCAGAGAGAGGACGGTCGACGCGGCGAGCAGTGCGTAAAGCAATCCGTTGCTGTGCGGGACCCCGAGGCCGAAGTACAGGTTCCAGGGAAAAAGGGGCGCGAGTAGCAATAAGACGGCGGCGACTAGTGCCCGACCGGTACTCCATCGCCCGGCCGATGCTTTGGGCGCACTAATCGCTGTTGTTTGTCCCGGTTCACGCACGGCCGGTCGGTGAGCATCGGCCCGGTCGGGCTGCGGTCCGCGCCTGAACCGGTCGGTGGGCGTGTCTTCGCGCCGTTCGCTCACGAGATCTCCCTGCAGTGTGATATTTGCGATCGGGCACCGATTCGCCGTGCGCTCAGTTAACACTCCGCTCGAATTTCGCGCTGCTCATCTGCGACGATATCCGCGACCCGGTTGATCGTCAGCACCATTCCGATAATGACTCGGATGTCGGAGTGTTTGCCGTGCGATGATGCTCTGGCATTGCTGGCACCGGGCGTGCCGGTAACGCCCTGGCGACCGGAAGCGTGTCAGTGCGGCGCACTGTCGTGAAAGGAGGGCCACGGTGGACCTCGCTTTGGGTGTCGCCGTAGCCGGACCGGTCGCGCGTTTGGCCCTGATGGAAGCGGGTTCCAACGGGCAAGCGGTGCTCGACGAGTCGGTCGTCGACCTGGCCGATGATCCGATCGCCACGCTGAGGGAAACAGTGGTCGGCACCAACCGATCGCTGACCGATCAATATCACCGACTGGTGGCCACCCGGCTGTGCTGGCCGGATGACCGTCGGGCTGGTCAGCTGCGGCAGGCGTTGAAAGACTCCGGGGTTCCGAACGTTGCGGTGCTTTCCGAGTCCGCTGCGGCAACCGCTTTGGTGCGGAGCCTGTCCGGTGGCACTCGACAGCGTGGTTCTGCTGTGTTGCTTGTCGACGACCGGACGGCGCGGCTGTCCATTGTCAACGGTGGTGAGCCCAAGGCCATGGGTGAGCAGTCACTCGAGGGCTCCGACCCGGTCAGCGCTGCGGGCTCACTGCTGGGCCGGTTGCGCGAGGAATCCGCTGCGGCGGACAGTGTCTACCTGATCAGTTCGTATTCGGATGCGGCCGCGATAGCGCGACAGCTGAACGCGACGTCTTCGCTGCCGCTGGCGGTGCCCGACAATCCGGACTTCGCCATTGCCCGGGGTGCCGCGTTGGAGGCAGTGACGGCAAAGTTGTCGTACCCGTCGGCGGTCGCGGGTGCGCCAGCTGCATCGACGGGGCGGCTCGCTTTTCCGGCCGGTGATGCGACGATGGCCGCACCGGCGGCGTTGACCGGCCGGATTACTGACCCTGCGGATCCGAATCCGCCGCCGGAAGCGACGACTTGGCTGGGCTATCCCGCCGGCGACGCGACGATGGCCGCACCGGCGATGCCGACCAGCGGGTTCTCCGCCGCCGGCGCCGACGCAACCACTGCAGCACCGGCAAATCTGGTCGGTGACGAGACCACGGCGTTCGACGGAGCAACCAAGAATTCGCCCGCAGCGACGGGATCGGGTCCGCAGTTGGCGTACTCGCAGGAAGAGTACGAGCCCGAGCTGGTTCCGGTGGAGTACGACGGCGATGACGAGTTCGGGGAGCTCGACGACGAGGCTCCGCCGGTGGGTCGTGCGTTACTGGTGGGCAGCACCGTCGGTGGAATCCTGGTCGCCGGCGTTGCCGCTCTGGCTGTCGCGGTGACGATCAGCGTGCGTCCGACAGCTGCGACGCAACCGCAACCGCCCGCACCTGTACAGCACAAGTCGGTCCCCGGTAACTTCGTACCGGCCCTGCCGGCGTCCACTGTCGCCCCGCCCGCACAGCTACCGGCGCCACCGGTACCAGACGCCAACGTGCCACCGGGCGGTCCGGGCCCCGGCGCCGGTACCGGTGGTGCGCCCGGGCTGGCGCCGCCGCCGGCACCTGCTCCGCCGCCCGACGTTGGCCCGCCCGACGTCGGCCCCAGCATCGGGCCGCCACCGCCACCGGCGGTCATTCCCATTCCAATACCGATCCCGATACCGATCCCACGTCCGCCAAACCCGGGCACGACGGGTGGGACTACCGGCGGAACCACGACCGGCGGCACCACGACCGGCGGGACGACGGGCGGGACCACGACCGGCGGCACCACCGGCGGAACCACGACCGGCGGCACGACGGGTGGAACGACCGGCGGGACCACTGGCGGCACGACGGGTGGAACTACCGGCGGCACCACGACCGGTGAGACCACCGGCGGCACCACGACGGGTGGAACTACCGGCGGCACCACTGGCGGCACGACGGGTGGAACTACCGGCGGCACCACGACCGGTGAGACCACCGGCGGCACCACAACGGGCGGGACGACTGGCGGTTCGACGACGGGCGGGACGACTGGCGGTTCGACGACGGGCGGGACCACTGGCGGTTCGACGACGGGTGGTACGACGGGCACTACTACCGGCGGGGGCACGACTGGGGGCGGAACCACCGGGGGTGGAACGACCGGGAAATTGCACCCCTAGGTGCCTGTCCACTTCGTTGCAATGCGTCGCACTTCACGCGGCAGCCGTTGCACGACGCGGGCCGGGACGAACGCCAGGTAAAGGACGAAGACCGCCAAGGTGAAAAATCCGACGGCAATGGTCATCATGATGACGGTGTGCATAACCACGCCGACGGCCAAAACCCAAGGCCGTAACCTGTTGTGCCACACCAGAATTCCGATGGATAGTTCAACGAAAAGGATGGCCCAGGTGGCTAAGTTCATCAGTAACGAACTGGTTGTCATCCACTGTGGCAAGGAGATCAGCGACATGTCCGGCAAACGCAGAGCGTAGGACACCGCGGTGCCCTGCGGCCATGCAGTCCCACTCAGCTTGGCTTGCGCGGAGGCCAGATAGATCAATGACAGCTGGACTTGCATCAACCGTAGGGGCCATCGCGACCGCTGCTGAGCCGACCAAAATCTGCCTGTTCTACGACGTTGGTCGAGTGAAAGTGCGGCGCCGCACGGGGAAAGTGCCAGTATCAACGCTTCGATGCGCATCGCCAGGTCACCGGAATTGAACACCCACAGGTTGCGATGCTCGAATGACAAGATGAGCACAAACACCGCCAGAGCCGCCAGCCGGCTGTGCCAGCCGATCGTCAGGGCGATCGCCGACACCAGCAGCACTACCCAGCCGATAGTCAGCGCACGGTCACTGGCCCAAATCGCGAAAACACCCCACTGATAGCCGCCCGGCAACTGCTGTGGCTCGACGCCGTGCGGACCGAACAGCGGGTGAAGATCGGGCAGCAGCGAGAACGTCCAGCCGACCGCCAACGCACCGAACGCCATCCTGACCAAGCCGAGCGAATAGGCCGCTTGTGGCTCGAACCAGAACCTCTGTACAGCCCGCAAAGCGTCCACCGGCCGACGTCCACGACTGGTCTGTGGTTCTGTCATCGTCTGCCGGGCAGAATCTCGTCGTACAGCAGCTCGCTTCCCGTCGTGCGGGGGCTGTTGGTACCGGGGGCCGGCAGTGACTCCGTGCGCAGACTCATCTGCACCCGTGCGGCCCGCTCCTTGGGCCGCGCGAACTGTTCGACCACCCAATGCGCTACGCCGGCGCGGATTTCGGGCACACGTACGAGGTTCTCCTTCAGCTTCTGCCAGCGATACCAAGCGAATTCGCTTACCACCCCGTCGCTGCGCGGGTTGGTCCACACCCGTTGTGCACCATCGGTCATGGTGACCCGCACCTCGACGTACTCCCGTCGCTGCAATGGTTCTGGAGCGTACATACGCCAGTCCTGCTCGAGCCCCACCGCCGACGCGACCGGTTGCAGCCCTGGCGTCACAAGCCGTTTCAGCGCGGCGTCGGGCATGCTCCACACCACACCGATCGTCAGCACCACGACGACCACCACGCTGATCGCGCACTGGCCGACCCGTGAGCGCTCAAATCGCTGCCCGATCACCGACAGCTTCTCCAATTTCAGAACGAGCTCCCCTCAATTCGGTCGTACGCAATCGGCGAGAACGCGGGCAGCGTTGCTCCCCGAAGCAAATGATGTGGCAACCAAGCGTCAGTCGCCGAAGCGGCGCGCCAACTCCCGCCGATCGACCTTGCCGATGCCGACCCTGGGAAGCGCGTTCACGACGTGCATTTCCCGGGGCGCCGCCGTGCGGTCCAACGTCTGCCCGACGTGGCACCGCAGCGCGTCCAGTGTCGGCGCATGGTAACCGTCGCTGAGCACCACAGCTACAACCACCCGTTGGCCCAGCTGATCGTCGGCAACTCCGAAAACCGCGCAGTCGCTCACCGCGGCATGGCTGAGCAACGCCGCCTCCACTAGCTGCGGCAGTACAGTCAGACCTCCGCTGCTGATCGCGTCGTCAGTGCGGCCCAGCACGCTCAAGACGCCCGATTCGTCGATAGCGCCAACGTCATTGGTCAAGAACCAGCCGGGTTCGGCGAACGGATCCGGCTCAACCGGGTTGCGGTAACCTTTGGCGATTGTGGCGCCGCCGAGGACTATTCGCGCGTCCGGGGCCAACCGCACGTGCACTCCGTCAAGAGCAACACCGTCGTACACGCAGCCGCCGGCCGTTTCGCTCATTCCGTAGCTGCGGATCACCGCAACACCGGCCGCCGCGGCGGAACTCAACACCGGTCGCGGCGCCGGTCCGCCGCCCAGCAGCACGGCGTCCAGTTCTGCCAGCGCATCGGTCGCCGTCGGATCGGTGAGCGCTTTGGCCAGTTGAGTGGCCACCAGCGACGCGTATCGGCGACCGGAGCCGAGTTTTCGGACAGCGGCGGGCAGTTCGGCGATCGCCAGTCCTGACGACACGTCCAGCTCGACGGGGGTGGTGCCGGCCAGCACACTGCGGACCAGCACCTGTATGCCGGCGATGTGATAGGGCGGCAGGGCCAGCAACCACCGGCCCGGTCCGCCCAGTCTGTCGTGGGTCGCCGAAGCGCTGGCCCGCAGCGCCGCTCTGGTCAGCAACGCACCCTTGGGGGTGCCGGTCGTTCCCGACGTCGTCGCCACCAGGGCGATGTCGTCATCGATGGGTTCATCGACGCGCAACGCCGACGGAGGCGCTGTGCCGGGCGGCACCGGCAGCAGGGCGCCGTCACCGCCGGCCAGCACCCGTTCCAGCGCGGGTAGTAACGAACCCGTCGCGGCGCCCGACGCGACGGCAACGGCGTGCAGGACGCCTATCGGCGTTCCTCGCTGCCGCGGCCGTCGAACGGCCAGCCTTTGGCGGCCAGCCGGCTGCGGACCCGCTCGACATCGGCCGGGGCGGGCAGCTCATCGGTCATCTGGGTGATCGCCACGCCGATGTCGATCTCGTCGAAGCCGTTGCGGTGCAGCAGATCCTTGGTGACCGTTTTGACCTCGTCGTCGCTGAGCCGGCGGCGCAGCAGGGCCAGCAGCGGGAAGTAGTCAGTCGGTGGAACGCCCTCGGGGTAGCCAGCGCGAAGCCAGTTCACGATCGAACTGAGGAATCGGTTCACGCCGCCGTCAACTTCCCGTGCGAAGCCTGGTCCACACTTGGACAGTGAAGTCGATCCTACTTGGCCTTTGCCCCGAGAATGAACAACCCGGTCTTGTCGCCGATGAAGTCTCGAGCAATGAACAGCACCCCGATGGCCACTGCCACCAGCACCAGGGTATAGGCCAAATAGCTGATCGCAGTCAGCGCGCCCCGTCGGGCGGTGAGGGCTCCCGCATTGGCCTCCGCTCCGGCCGCCGCGCCGAACCGCACGCCGAGGGCAAAGGTGGCCGGTAGCGCAGCACCGATCAGCAGTCCGAAGATCAAAATCTTCAGCGCGGCAACGTAATTGAACCAGTCTTTCATGAACGGGTTTCCTGGGTCGGCGGCAGCTCGGTGGTGGCGACCGCGGTGGGCACCGCTGAGATGTCGTGCAAGGGTCTCTGCCCGTTACCGTCGACGACCGTTCCTGGCTGGGCCGAAACGGTGGCTCCGACGGTGGGTTCGTCGGAGTCCAGTCCAGCGGTCAGGCTGCCTTCCCAGTCGTCGTTGACGTTGCTGGCGTCGACCTTGTTCTTGCGGGACCGCGCATAGATCGCTCCGGCGACACTCAACAGCAGTGCGACGCCGAGGATCGCACCGGGGTAGCCGCCGACGAAGTGCACCAACGCATAGGTGATGGCACCGACCAGACCCGCAGACGGCAGGGTGATCAGCCACGCCGTCGCCATCCGGCCGGCCACGCTCCAGCGGACCTCGGCGCCGGGCTTACCCATGCCGCTGCCCAGCACCGACCCGGTGACCACCTGAGTGGTCGACAGGGCGTAACCGAAATGGGCGGACAGCAGGATGATCGCGGCCGACGACGATTCGGCAGACATGCCCTGCGGCGGTGAGATCTCCACGATGCCCTTGCCGAGGGTCCGGATGATGCGCCAGCCGCCGGTGTAGGTGCCCAGCGCCATCGCCACCGCACAGGACACGATGACCCAGGTCGGGGGCAGGGTGGCGGTTTTAGCGACGGCACCGTAAGACATCAACGCCAAGAAGATGACACCCATCGTCTTCTGGCCGTCGCTGGTGCCGTGGGCCAGCGAGACCAGCGATGCCGACCCGATCTGGCCGCGTCGGAACCCGGCTGCTGTGCGTTTCTCGTTGACGCCACGGACGATCCGGTAGACCAGCCACGTTCCTACCGCACCGACCACGGTCGCCACGACCACTGCCGCCAGGGCGGGGATGATCACGTGCGACACGACGCCGCGCCAGATCACGCCGTGACCGCCGACGGCGGCGATCGTGGCACCGACGATCCCGCCGATCAGGGCGTGTGATGAGCTCGACGGGATACCGAGCAGCCACGTCAGCAGGTTCCACACGATGCCGCCGACCAGGCCTGCGAAGACCAGCTCCAGGCTCACCAGGTGCGAATCGACCAGGTCCTTGGCGATCGTCGCTGCCACCGCGGTGGACAGGAACGCCCCCAGCAGATTGAGCACCGCCGACAGCGTCACCGCGGTCTTGGGTGCCAGCGCGCCGCTGGCAATCGAGGTCGCCATCGCGTTGCCGGTGTCATGGAATCCATTGGTGAAGTCGAACGCGAGGGCCGTTATCACGACGATGATCAAAAGGAACAGCTGAAGGCTCACAGAGCATCACGCTCACAAGGGATCACGCGCATCATTCTGGCGGTCAACTGGTTCGCCTGTCGAATGAACGGGGAGCAAAACAGGTGGTGTACCCGGACTTTCCACCGCTGTTCTGCTGCGGTTAACCTTCTTACCTGCGCTGATCTTGCCGGGTGTCCCGACGTAGCGGGTGCCCGGGGGGTATTTGCACGAAAATGAGTGTCACCCCGTCGGGGTCGCTCACATGCATTTCGTGCAGCCCCCAGGGTTCTTGCCGGGCCTCGCGGACGATCGTCACCCCGCGGCTTTCCAATTCGGCCTGGGTCGCTCGCACGTCGCGCACCTGTAGCCACAGCGCGCCCGGGAACGGGCCGGCCGGTCGTTCGTCGGCTCCGTGACCCGCCAGTTCGATCAACGACTGCCCGGCGTAGAAGACGGTGCCGGCACCGTAATCGCGGGCGATCGCCAGCCCGAGCTGATCCCGGTAGAACTGCATCGACCGCTGATAGTCCGTGGGCCGAAACAGCATCCGGCTGGCCAGGATTTCCATGCTCTCGTGTCTATCACGCACCCGGGCCGGCGCTCAGGGTCTGCCGAATGCGCTGCGCTTCATCAGTGTGGTGACCCACTGCGGGCCGACGATGTCGAGTGCCCGAATGCCGACGGCGAACCGCGGTGCGATCCGGATCGGCCGGGCCCGGGCCGCGGTCACCATCCATTCGGCGGCCTCGCGCGAACTCAACGCGGGCATGCCGTCGTATGACTTCGTCGGCGCGATCATCGGGGTCGACACCAGCGGGTAGTACAGGGTGGTCGAATGCACGCCCTTGGCGCTCCATTCGCTTTCGATGACCCGGCTGACGGCGGACAGCGCGGACTTCGAGGCGTTGTACACCGAGAACAGGGGTGAGGCGTCGCTGAACACACCCCAGGTCGCGACATTGATGATGTGGCCGTCGCCGCGCTCGATCATCCCCGGTGCCAGCCCGCGGATCAGCCGCAGCGGCGAGTAGTAGTTGAGCAGCATCGTGCGCTCCACGTCGTGCCAGCGTTCCAGCGACTCCGCCAGCGGCCGGCGGATGGAGCGGCCGGCGTTGTTGATGAGGATATCGACGCCGCCCAGGCGCTCTTCGACGTCGGCGACCAGCCCATCGACCGCGTCCAGGTCGGAGAGGTCGCAGGGGATCGCCGTCGCGCTGCCGCCGTTGGCGGTGATCCGGTCCACCACCGCGTCGAGCAGGTCTTTGCGGCGCGCGACGGCCACGACGTTGGCGCCGTGGCGGGCCAGCATCTCGGCGCCGCTTTCACCGATACCGGACGAGGCGCCGGTCACCAGGATCCGTTTGCCGTCGAGGTCGACCGGCTTGGCGACCGCCCGGTTCAGCATTAGTTGGGGCGCAATGGGTGGGCGCATGCCGGCCATCGCAAAGGCCTCGTTCAATCGGCGCAGCGGACTTCTACTCATCGGTCGCGAGTGTAGGCCGAGCGCTCGATGCGCCGAGCGTCACGCTAGCGTGACTCCGGACGTCGGGCGCCGCGCTGGCGTGACGTTCGCGGCGGTTCCGACACCCCTAGAAGTAACGCGGGAATCGGCTCCAGTCCGGGTCGCGTTTGTCCAGGAACGCGTCGCGGCCCTCGACCGCCTCGTCGGTCATGTACGCCAACCGGGTCGCTTCCCCGGCGAACAGCTGCTGGCCCACCAGGCCGTCGTCGAGCAGATTGAACGCGAATTTCAGCATGCGCTGGGCCTGCGGCGATTTCGCGTTGATCTCCGCGGCCCAATGCACGCCAACGGCTTCCAGCTCGGCGTGGTCGACGACCTCGTTGACCGCGCCCATCTGGTGCATCTGCTCGGCGGTGTACGGGCGACCCAAGAAGAACACCTCACGGGCGAATTTCTGCCCCGTCTGCCGGGCCAGGTAAGCGCTGCCGTAACCGCCGTCGAAACTGCCGACGTCGGCATCGGTCTGCTTGAAGCGGGCGTGCTGGCGGCTGGCCAGGGTCAGGTCGCATACCACGTGCAGACTGTGTCCGCCGCCGGCCGCCCATCCGTTGACTAGGCAGATCACCACCTTGGGCATGAACCGGATCAACCGCTGCACTTCCAAGATGTGCAGCCGGCCGGCGCGGGCGGTGTCAACAGTGTCCGCGGTTTCTCCGCTGGCGTACTGGTAGCCGCTGCGTCCGCGGATGCGCTGGTCGCCGCCGGAGCAGAACGCCCAGCCGCCGTCTTTGGGCGACGGACCGTTGCCGGTCAACAGGATTACGCCGACCTCGGGTGACATCCGCGCGTGGTCCAGGGCACGGTAGAGCTCGTCGACGGTGTGCGGGCGAAACGCGTTACGTACCTCCGGCCGGTTGAACGCAACCCGCACGGTCGGGTCGGTGACGTGACGGTGGTAGGTGATGTCGGTGAGCTCACCGATTTCGTCGACCGGCGTCCAACTTTCAGCGCGAAACGGGCTGTCGCCGGTCATGATGGCGACGTTACCGGTGAGCTCGTCGCCGCCTTCGGGAAGGGCTGACTACTTGCCGGCCAGGATGCGGTACTGCGCGGCGATCTGCTGTTTGACGTCTTTTTCTTCTGCGGAAAAGGCGGTGAAGGCATACCGGCCGGCCCGGGCAACGCACTTGAACGGCCAACCCACGCGCAGCCAGGCCAGCGGCGGGTTGTTCTCGAGTAGCTCGCGGGCTTGCGGCCGGGCGAAGCATTGCGCGCCCGGCAGACCATTGATCCCGCTGATCGGCGCAGTTCCGTCGATAGCGCGGATGTTCGCTGCCAAACCGTCGACTAACTGCGCCGAGCCCGCCGCGTCGCGGGCCTGGTAGACGGTGGTGATGCGTTGCGACACCGCGTCGACTCCAGCGGAATCGAAGAGGGTCGCCGTCTTGACCGGGTCGTCCTCAAAGTGCAGCCAGGCGTTGGCCTCCCACACTCCCACCATGAACGGCGAAGTGTTGTCGGGCGCCCACAGTGTGCGCGCCAGCAGCTGCCCGGTGAAATCCTTCGGAAGATCGGGCTGTAGCCGCGGGAGCCGGACCGCTGCAGGAATGAATCTTGTGAAACAGCAGTAGTACTCCGCATGAAACTCAACGAAGCCGCCCGGGCTTTCATCGGTGACGGCGCCGACGCCACCTTGATCACGCTGAACCCCGACGGGAGTCCGCCGCGCGGACGAATCGGAACCATGATACACAACGATAAAGAACACAAGGTGAGTCTGGTGTGGGTGGGCCTGCAGTCCACCTCTGACGGTGACGAACTGGTGACCGCCCACCTGGCCGAGCACAAGAAGGTCCGCAACGTCCGACGCGATCCGCGGGTGGCGGTGACGATCGTGTCTACCGCAGACGCGGGCAAGGCGATGCGGCCCTACCTGGCGATCAACGGCACCGCGCGGATCGTCGAGGGCGGCGCGCCGCAGCTGTTGAAGCAGTTGTCGCAGGCGCTGCTTGACCCGAACGTCTTTCCGCCCGACCGGGCGCCGCCGCGGCTTCGTCAACCCGCATGACCAGATTGGTCAGGGCCAGCGGCGACCGCGAATCGTCCGAACTACGCGAGGTAGCGAACGCGGTGATGAACCCGTGCGCCGAAGCGACGTCGGGAACAGGCTGAGGCAGAACGTCTTTGAGGAGCTGCAGGTCCGGCGCTGTGCGAATGCCCAAAAAATCCGGTCGGCGCAGCTTGGCGTCTATCTCCCAGGGGCCAACCACGTACTCCGCCATCCGCTGCGCCTCCAACACAGCCCCGGCCGCTGGGCTGCCCGCGTCCACAAGGTCGGCGGCATCGGTCCCTGCCGGTTTCCTAAGCCACGAGGGCGTCGTCACCTCGGTGGACGCGTGCCCGTGACCGCGACACCGCTCACGGTCGAGCTGCATCCGGCCAACACACCGCCATTCCCCATCCGCCGAGCGGGACGCGGCGGCGACGCTCGGCGACGAATGTGACTACAACGTCACGTTCGGCACGACCGACACTCAGCCGACGGCGCGGCCGACGCCTTTCCAGAACTGTGCCCGCACCGCCTTCTTGTCCGGCTTACCCAAACCGGTCAGCGGCAGCGAATCGACCACCACTACCCGCTTGGGTGACTGCACCGAGCCCTTGCGGTTTTTGACGGCGGCCTGAATGTCGGCGGTCATCGCCTCGATCGCGGCGTCATCCCGGGCCGCGTCTGCACGTAGCACGACGACCGCGGTGACGGCCTCACCCCACTTGTCGTCCGGCGCACCGACCACGCACACCTGCGCGACAGCCGGATGCTCGGCCACCACGTCCTCGACTTCGCGGGGGAACACGTTGAAGCCGCCGGTGACGATCATGTCCTTGACCCGGTCGACGATGAAATAGAAGCCGTCTTCGTCCTCGCGAGCCATGTCTCCGGTGTGCAGCCAGCCGTCTTTGAACGTCTCCGCCGTCGCTTGCGGCAGATTCCAGTAGCCGCCCGCCAGTAACGGTCCGCTCACGCAGATTTCGCCCGGCTCGCCTTGGCGGACCGGCTTGCCGTCTTCGGCCAACAGCGCCACCCGGGCGAACAGCGTCGGCCGTCCGCACGACGTGAGCCGTTTGTCGTCGTGTTCGGCCTTGGGCAGGTAGGTGATCACCATCGGGGCTTCGGATTGTCCGTAGTACTGGGCGAAGATCGGGCCGAACCGCCGGATCGCCTCGGCCAGCCGCACCGGGTTGATCGCCGACGCGCCGTAGTACACCGTCTCCAGCGACGACAGATCCCGGGTGTGCGAATCCGGGTGATCCATCAGCGCGTACAGCATCGATGGCACCAGCATGGTGGCGGTGATGCGCTGCTCTTCGATGACTTTCAGCACCTCAGCCGGATCGAACTTGCCGAGCACGATCATCTCGCCGCCCTTGACGAGCGTCGGCGTGAAAAACGCCGCGCCTGCATGCGAGAGTGGCGTGCACATCAGGAATCGCGGGTGCTCCGGCCATTCCCATTCGGCGAGCTGGATGGCGGTCATCGTGGCGATGTTTCCGGTGGTGCCGATCACGCCTTTGGGTTTGCCGGTGGTGCCGCCGGTGTAGGTCAGGCCGCCGACATGGTTCGGCGGCAGGTCGGCGACGACCAACGGCTTCGACTCATATTTGGCCGCTTCCGCGGACAGGTCCACTGCTCGATCTTTCAGGTCTTTCAACCGCTCGGGCACCGGTCCGATTGTCAGGATCTGCTTGAGCGAGTCGACCTTGTCCAGCAGGCCCAGCGCGCGCTCGACGAACATCGGGTTGGGATCGATGATGAGCGCGGTGGCACCGGCGTCGGACAGCACGTATGCGTGGTCGTCCAGCGAGCCGAGCGGGTGCAGGGCGGTACGCCGATAGCCCTGGGTCTGGCTGGCGCCGAGGATCATCAGCACCTCGGGACGGTTCAGCGACAGCAGGCCGACCGTGACGCCGGTGCCGGCGCCCAGCGCGTCGAACGCCTGGATGTACTGGCTGATTCGCTCGGCCAGCTGACCGCCGGTGAGCGTGGTGTCGCCGAGGAACAAAACCGGCCTGTTCTTGTGGCGTTTGAGCGCGCCGACCAGCAGGTGGCCGTTGTGGGTCGGATTGCGCAGCAGTTCGTCCACGGGGCTCATAGCGCCAAGATTAGAACGTGTTGCAATTTGGTGGGGTAACGGCCAGAAATCGTTAGGATCCAGGCCCGTGATAGCAGCTGACCCAGAAGCTGAATTAGTCATCTTCGCAACGGTGCTCACCGTCGGCGACGCACAGCCAACCGTCGAAGCGCTCGCAGTCGCCGACGGCCGGATCGTCGCAGTCGGCCGACGCGCCGATGTCTCCCGCCTGCTCGGCCCCGACACCCGGACCTTCGACCTGGGTAACTGCCGATGATCCCGGCGCTTGACGACCTGTTGGACCGTCTGTACGTCGTGGCGCTGCCGATGCGGGTGCGGTTCCGCGGTATCACCACCCGCGAAGTCGCGCTGATCGAGGGACCGCAGGGCTGGGGAGAGTTCGGCGCCTTCGTCGAATACCTGCCGCCCGAGGCGTCGGCGTGGCTGGCGTCGGCGCTCGAGGCGGCTTACCGCGAGCCGCCGCCGGTGCGACGGATGAGCATCCCGATCAACGCCACCGTGCCCGCCGTCGCCGCGGCACAGGTGCCCGAGGTGCTCGCCCGGTTTCCCGGCGCCCGCACCGCCAAGGTGAAGGTCGCCGAGCCGGGTCAGCGGCTCGCCGACGACGTCGAGCGGGTTAACGCGGTTCGCGAACAAGTGCCGACGGTGCGGGTCGACGCCAACGGCGGGTGGAGCGTCGAGCAGGCCGCTGAGGCGGCTGCCGCGCTGACCGCCGACGGCCCGCTGGAGTACCTCGAACAGCCTTGCGCCAGCATCGGCGAACTCGCCGAACTACGCCGACGAGTCGACGTGCCGGTCGCCGCCGACGAAAGCATCCGCAAGGCCGACGACCCGTTGCGCGTGGCACGCGCGCAGGCCGCCGACATCGCCGTGCTGAAAGTCGCGCCGCTGGGCGGGGTGCGGCGGTTGCTCGACGTCGCCGCCCAGATCGGCATGCCGGTCGTGGTGTCCAGCGCGCTGGACTCAGCCGTCGGGATCGAGCGGGGGCTGCGTGCCGCGGCCGCCCTCCCGCGGCTCAGCCATGCCTGTGGCCTGGGCACCGGCGGGCTGTTCGTCGAGGACGTCGTCGAGCCGGCGCCGCCGGTGGACGGCCACCTGCCGGTCGCGCAGGTGACGCCGGATCCAGCGCGGTTGCAGTCGCTGGCCGCGCCCGCGCCGCGCCGGCAGTGGTGGATCGACCGGGTGCGGGAATGCTATTCGCTGCTGACCTGACGGCTCCGCGACAAGCCGCTGGTTGCGCCGCTGCGGCAACGACCCCAAGCGTGCCCGGCCGCGTCGCGTAGGTTCGAGCGCGTGACCGATCTGGCATACACCGACAGCGGAACCGGAGAACCGGTGGTGTTCATCGCCGGTTGGGGCGGCGCCGGGCGCGGCTGGCATCTGCACCAGGTGCCGGCCTTCCTGGCGGCCGGGTACCGCGTCATCACGTTCGACAACCGCGGGATCGGCGCCACCGAGAACGCCGACGGATTCACCACCCAAACGATGGTCGCCGACACCGCGGCGCTGATCGAAAGCCTGGGCGCGGCACCGGCCCGCATCGTCGGAGTGTCGATGGGCGCATTCATCGCCCAGGAATTGATGCTGTCCCGGCCCGAGCTGGTGAGCAAAGCCGTGCTGCTGGCCACCCGGGGCCGGCTGGACCGCAGCCGGGACTTCTTTCGCGCCGCCGACGCCGAAGTCGCCGCGTCCAACATCGAACTGCCGACCAATTACAGTGCGAAAATTCGGATGCTGGAGAGTTTTTCGCCCAAAACGCTGAACGACGACGTGGCCGCCGGCGACTGGATCGCGATGTTCACCATGTGGCCGCACAAGTCGACACCCGGACTGCGCTGCCAGATGAACGTCTCGCCGACCAGCAGCCGGCTGGCCGCCTACCGCGCGATCACCGCGCCGGTCCTGGTGATCGGGTTTCGCGACGACGTAGTCACACCGCCGCATCTGGGACGTGAAGTGGCCGACGCCATCCCCAACGGCCGGTACCTCGAAGTGGCCGATGCCGCACATCTCGGCTTCCTGGAGCGTCCGCAGGCCGTCAACACTGCCGCCCTGCAGTTCCTGGCCGGTGCGGCCGTTTGAGCAGCGCAGAAGCAACCGTCCAGCTGCGCAGCATGCCACCGGTCTCCCTCGTCGCCCGACGTAACCTGAACAGGTGAACCCTTCGACGACCCAGGCGCGCGTCGTCGTCGACGAACTCATCCGCGGCGGCGTGCGCGACGTGGTGCTGTGCCCGGGCTCGCGCAACGCGCCGCTGGCGTTCGCGCTCGACGACGCCGACCGGGCGGGCCGGATCCGGCTGCACGTCCGCATCGACGAGCGCACCGCTGGATTCCTGGCCATCGGGTTGGCGCTCGGCGCGGGCGCGCCGGTGTGTGTGGCAATGACGTCGGGCACTGCGGTGGCCAACCTCGGCCCAGCGGTGTTGGAGGCCAACTATGCGCGGGTGCCGCTGATCATGCTGTCGGCCAACCGGCCCTACGAATTACTGGGTACCGGTGCCAACCAGACCATGGAGCAGCTCGGCTACTTCGGCACCCAGGTCCGTGCCACCATCAGCCTCGGGCTGGCCGAAGATGCTTCCGAGCGGTTGGAGTCCTTCAACGCCACCTGGCGGTCGGCCACCTGCCGCGTCCTGGCGGCAGCCACCGGATCGCGGACCGCGAACGCGGGCCCGGTCCACTTCGACATTCCGCTGCGCGAACCGCTGGTCCCTGACCCGCACAGCGGCGACGTCACCACACCGGCAGGCCGGGCCGGCGGGAAGCCCTGGACCTACACCCCGCCGGTCACGTTCGACCAGCCGCTGGATGTCGATTTGACCGCCGACACCGTCGTCATCGCCGGCCACGGCGCCGGTGTGCACCCCAACCTGGCGCAGCTGCCGACCGTCGCCGAGCCCACCGCCCCGCCGGCGGCCAACCCGCTGCACCCGCTGGCCCTTCGATTGCTGCATCCGCAGCAGGTCATCATGCTGGGCCGCCCCACTCTGCACCGCCCGGTCTCGGCGCTGCTGGCCGATTCGTCCGTGCCGGTGTTCGCGCTGACCACCGGCCCGCGTTGGCCCGACGTGTCGGGAAACTCGCAGGCCACCGGCACCCGGGCGGTGCTGACCGGCACGCCGAACCCGTCCTGGCTGCAGCGTTGCGCGCACGCGAATCGACAGGCGGTCGAAGCAGTGCGCGCCCAACTGCAGGCGCACCCGCTGACCACCGGTCTGCACGTGGCCGCCGCTGTTGCAGACGCGCTGCGCCCCGGCGACCAGTTGGTGCTCGGCGCGTCCAACCCGGTGCGTGACGCGGCCTTGGTCGGACTCAATCCGCGCGGCATCAAAGTGCGATCCAACCGTGGCGTCGCCGGCATCGACGGCACGGTGTCCACCGCGATCGGAGCGGCTCTGGCATACGAGGGCTCTCACGAGCGGCTGGCCGGAAGCGGGGCATCGTCTGCTCGCACCGTCGCGCTGATCGGTGACTTGACGTTCGTTCATGACAGCTCCGGCCTGCTGATCGGGCCCACCGAGCCGACGCCGCAGCAGCTGACGATCGTGGTGTCCAACGACAACGGCGGCGGCATCTTCGAACTGCTCGAGCAGGGCGACCCGCGGTTCTCCGACGTGTCGTCGCGCATCTTCGGCACCCCGCACGACGTGGATGTCGGCGCACTGTGTCGCGCATATCACGTCGAGAGCCGACAGATCGAGGTCGACGAGCTCGGCGCGGCGCTCGATGAGGCAGGCGCCGGTATGCGGGTGCTGGAAGTCAAAGCCGACCGGTCCTCGCTGCGCGGGTTGCATGCCGCCATCAAAGCCGCGCTGTGAGGCCGCGGCGGGATGCCGTGAAGTCGCCGGATGACGCGAGGCGGATCAAAGCGCTGTGGCGGCTGTTGATTCACGGCCGCAACGGGGACCTGCCTGACACCCGTTCGCGACGCATCGTGCGCTGGATCCGGGTCGGCATTCTGCTGCTGGTCGTCCTGGTGACCCTGCAATCGGTGCTGCTGGTGGCCGGTGCGTGGCGTAACGACCTGGCGATTCAGCGCAATATGGGGGTGGCGCCGGCCGAGGTGTTGAGCGCCGGGCCGCGGCGATCCACCATCGAGTTCGTCACACCCGATCGGGTCACCTATCGGCCCGAGCTCGGCGTGCTGTATCCCTCTGAGTTGTCGGCGGGCATGCGGATTTACGTCGAGTACGACAAGAAAAATCCCAACCTGGTGCGGGTGCAGAACCGCAACGCCACGCTGGCGATCATCCCGGCCGGATCGATTGCCGTAGTGGGCTGGCTGGTGGGCGGCGCTTTGCTGGCCGGGATCGCGGCGCTGGAGAAATGGCTGCAAACATCAAATTTCAGGCGACGTATGCCCGACGGCAACCTCGGCGACAAGCAGCACTGACACCGTAGTGGCGTGCGCGTTGCGATCGTCGCGGAGTCGTTCCTCCCGCATGTCAACGGCGTCAGCAACTCCGTGTTGCGGGTGCTCGAGCACCTGGGTCGCACCGGCCACGAAGCTTTGGTGATCGCGCCGGACACGCCGCCGGGTGAGCCGCGAGCCGACCGCATCCACGACGGTGTTCGGGTGCACCGGGCACCGGCGCGCATGTTTCCGAAGGTGACTTCGCTGCCGCTGGGCGTGCCCAAACCCGAGATGTTGCGGGTGCTGCGCGGTTTTGCACCTGACGTGGTGCATCTGGCGTCACCGGCGCTGCTCGGCTACGGCGGGGTGCTGGCCGCGCGTCGACTCGGCGTGCCGTCGGTAGCGGTGTTCCAAACCGATGTGGCCGGATTCGCCGCGTCCTACGGCATCGGCATCGCCTCGCGCGCCGCGTGGGCCTGGACACGCCACCTGCACTCCCTTGCCGACCGCACCTTGGCGCCGTCTTCGTCGGCGATGGAAAACCTTGCCGCGCACCGCATTCCGCGGGTGTACCACTGGCCGCGCGGTGTCGACATGTTGGGGTTCGCGCCCTCGGCACGTGATGAGGCGCTGCGGCGGCGGTGGTCACCGGACGGCAAGCCGATCGTCGGCTTCGTCGGCCGGCTGGCTCCGGAAAAGCAGGTGCAGCGGTTGGCGGTGCTGGCGCGCAACAGCGCGGTGCAGCTCGTCATCGTCGGCGACGGTATCGACCGCACCAAATTGCAAACCGCATTGCCGACGGCGGTTTTCACCGGCGCACTGTACGGCGCGGAGTTATCCGCGGCGTATGCCAGCATGGATGTGTTTGTACACACCGGTGAACACGAAACCTTCTGCCAGGCCGTGCAAGAAGCATTGGCGTCGGGGTTGCCGGTCGTCGCCCCCGACGCCGGCGGCCCGCGCGACCTGGTCACATCGTGGCGCACCGGACTGTTGTTGCCGGTGCCGGAATTTGAGGCGCGGCTGCCCGAAGCGGTGACCCACCTGATCGACGAGCGGGCACGCTACGCTCTGGCGGCGCGGCGCAGCGTGCTGAACCGCAGCTGGCCGGTGATCTGCGACCGGTTGCTCGAGCATTACGAGGCTGTGCAGGGCAGGCGGCGGGCCGCAGCAGCCTAACCGTGTTCGGCCTGTGCTTCACAGGTAGCGTCAGCGCGGTGAGCCGAGCGACCCTGGGCAAGGATCCCCGCGAGGTGGCGTCGATGTTCGACGGCGTCGCTCGTCGCTACGACCTGACCAACACGGTGCTGTCGCTGGGCCGGGACCGGGCCTGGCGGCGCGCGACCCGGTCGGCGTTGCGGCCGGAGCCGGGTGAGAAAGTGCTCGACCTGGCAGCCGGGACGGCGGTGTCGACGGCGGAACTCGCCAAGTTTCAGGCGTGGTGCGTCGCGGCCGACTTCTCCGTGGGAATGCTGCGGGCAGGTGCTGCCCGGATGCTGCCTAAGGTCGCCGGCGACGCCACCCGGTTGCCGTTCGCCGACGAAGTCTTCGACGCGGTCACCATCAGCTTCGGATTGCGTAACGTCGCCGACCCGGAAGCCGCGCTGCAGGAGATGGCCCGGGTGACCCGGCCGGGCGGGCGGCTGGTGGTGTGCGAATTCTCCACGCCGACCAACCCGCTGTTCGCCAACGTGTACAAGGAGTACCTGATGCGGGCGTTGCCGCGGGTGGCGCAAGCGGTGTCGAGCAACCCCGAGGCCTACGTCTATCTGGCGGAGTCGATTCGGGCCTGGCCCGACCAGCCGGCGCTGGCCCGGCAGATCGCCGGTAGCGGCTGGTCGGCGGTGCGCTGGCGCAATCTCAGCGGCGGCATCGTCGCGTTGCACGCCGCCTACAAGCCACACGAAGAACCCCTCAGCTGAACGGTTTTCGGCGGTCCAGCAACCTCGACACGCGACCGCCGCCGCGCCACACCCGCGCCACCATGTCAACGTCTTCGTCGGTGACCAGATTGCCCATCACCCGCACGGCGACGTTCATCAGTGCCGTCGAGCGCATCGCGATCGGCCCGGTGGCCGGCAGGAACCGCGGGAACGTCAGCAGCAGCGCCAGCCGTCGTGCAATGGAGAATCCGCGTCCGTAGTGACTTTGCAGCACTGAAGGCCACGCCGAAGAAAAGTCACCGATGCGCAGCAGTTCGACGGCGAGGCGCCCGCTTTCCAGCCCGTAGTCGATGCCTTCGCCGTTGAGCGGGTTGACGCAGGCCGCGGCGTCACCGATCAGCATCCAGTTTGGTCCGGCCACCCCGGAAACCGCTCCACCCATCGGCAGCAGCGCTGAGGACACCGCCCGCGGCTGCCCGTCGAAGCCCCACTCGTCGCGCCGCAGATCGGTGTAGAACGACATCAGTGGTCTCAGCGCCAGATCGGCAGGTCGTCGGGCTGTCGACAAGGCGCCCACGCCGATGTTCACCTCGCCGTTGCCCAGCGGGAAGATCCAGCCGTAACCCGGCAGCACCGCGCCGTCGGGTGAGCGCAGCTCCAGGTGTGAGGTCAGCCAGGGCTCGTCGCCGCGGGAAGACCGCAGGTAACCGCGCGCCGCTACCCCGAACACCGTTTCCTGATGCCACCGGCGGCCCAGCTTGCGACTCAGGGATGACCGCGCCCCGTCGGCGACGATCAGCGCGCGGCAACCCACCTCAGAGCCGTCGGCCAGCAGCACCGAAGTCACCCGGCCAGTCGAATCGTGATTAGCGGCGGCAACTTTCGTGCCGAGGAGCATGCGCGCGCCGGCCTCTTCAGCTACTTTGCGGATCCGGTCGTCGAGCTCCAAACGGGTCACCGCGCTACCGGTCGCCGGGAACGACGGGCCGGGCCATTCGACTTGCACATCGCTGCCGAACCCGCTCATCCGCAAGCCACGGTGGCGGATGTGGGCATCCAGCCAGCCGCTGAGGCCCAGCCGTTCCAGCTCGGCGACCGCGCGGGGCGTCAGGCCATCGCCGCAAGCTTTGTCCCGGGGAAAACTCGCCGAGTCGATGACCAGCACTTCGTGGCCGGCCCGGGCGGCCCAGGCGGCTGCCGCTGACCCGGCCGGCCCGGCGCCCACGACCACCACATCGGCTCTGCTGTGCACACTCCCCAGTATGTTGGTCGGGTGGGGACTCCAGCGAGTGTGGTGGCGGGCGTTGACTTCGGCGACGCCAATCTCGCCGCGAGTGTCCGCGACGGGGTCGGCCGGATCGAGCATCTGATGGAAACCGAGTTGCGTGGCAGCGACGACCTGCTCACCGACGCGGTGCTGCACCTGTTTCAGGCCGGCGGCAAGCGGTTCCGGCCGCTGTTCACGGTGCTGTCGGCGCAACTCGGGCCCCACCCGGAGGCGGACCAGGTGGTGATCGCCGGAGCGGTGATCGAGCTGGTGCATCTGGCGACGCTGTATCACGACGATGTGATGGACGAGGCCCGCGTTCGTCGCGGCGCGCCGAGCGCCAATGTGCGCTGGGGCAACAGCATCGCGATCCTGGCCGGTGACTATCTTTTCGCGACGGCCTCCCGGCTGGTGGCGCAGTTAGGGCCGGACGCGGTGCGGATGATCGCGGAGACGTTTGCCCAGCTGGTGACCGGGCAGATGCGCGAAACCCAAGGCGCCGCCGAAGGTGTGGACTCTATCGAGCATTACTTGAAGGTGGTGCACGAAAAGACCGCCTGCCTGATCGCCGCGGCCGGCCGTTTCGGTGCGACGTTCTCCGGTGCCGACGAGCAGCAGGTGGAGCGGCTGGGTCGGCTGGGTGGCATCGTGGGCACCGCGTTCCAGATCTCGGACGACATCATCGACATCGACAGCGAACCGGACGAGTCGGGCAAATTGCCCGGAACGGACCTGCGCGAGGGCGTGCAAACCCTGCCGGTGCTGTTCGCCCTGAGGGAAACCGGGCCGGACGCCGACCGGCTGCGAGAGCTGCTGGCAGGTCCGATCGACGACGACGCGGCGGTCGCCGAAGCGCTGATGCTGCTGCGGGCATCGTCTGGCATGGTCGAAGCCAAGGACACCGTCATGCGCTATGCGGCCCTGGCTCGCGAGGAACTGGCGCAATTGCCTGATCTGCCGGGACGTCACGCGCTGGCGTCGCTGGTCGACTACACCATCACCCGCCATGGATAGGGGAACCC
Organism: uncultured Actinomycetota bacterium; assembly: GCA_963818785.1. GTDB lineage: Bacteria > Actinomycetota > Actinomycetes > Mycobacteriales > Mycobacteriaceae > Mycobacterium. Next base: position 245,447 of record CAWFTT010000013.1, read on the forward strand.
GGCGGATCGTCTCGCGCGTTGGAACAGCAGACCTGCGAGGAGGATTTCGATGACCTGGCATCCGCATGCCAATCGGCTCAAGACGTTTGCGCTCTTAGTCGGCATGTCGACGCTGATCGTTTTCGTCGGAGGACTGTTCGGCAAGACGGCGTTGTTCTTGGCGGTGCTGTTCGCCATCGGTATCAACGTCTACACCTACTTCAACAGCGACAAGCTCGCACTGCGCGCCATGCACGCGCAACCGGTGTCAGAAGTGCAGGCACCGGCGATGTATCGGATCGTGCGGGAGCTGGCCACCAGCGCTCACCAGCCGATGCCCAGGCTCTACATAAGCGACACCGCGGCGCCCAACGCGTTCGCCACCGGCCGTAATCCGCGCAACGCCGCCGTGTGCTGCACGACCGGCATCCTGCGCCTCCTCGAGGAACGGGAGTTGCGAGCCGTGCTGGGCCACGAGTTGTCACACGTCTACAACCGCGACATCCTGATATCGTGCATCGCCGGTGCGCTGGCGTCGATCATCACCGCGCTGGCCCACGTCGCGATGTTCGCCGGGATGTTCAGCAACAACCGGGACGAGGAGAATCCCTTCGCGTTGATGCTGATCGCGATGCTCGGGCCGATCGCGGCGACGGTAGTGCGGTTAGCGGTGTCACGGTCGCGGGAGTATCAGGCCGACGAGTCCGGGGCGATGCTGACCGGTGACCCGCTGGCGTTGGCGTCGGCGCTGCGCAAGATTTCCAGCGGCGTGCAGGCCGCGCCGTTGCCACCGGAACCACAACTGGCGAGTCAGGCGCATCTGATGATCGCCAGCCCATTTCGGGCAGGTGAGCGCATCGGGTCGCTGTTCTCGACGCACCCGCCGATCGCCGACCGGATTCGGCGCCTCGAGGCCATGGCTCGCGGCTGACGGCGTCACGTCACATCTGTCACAGGCGTCCCTGTGCACAAGTAATAGGGTTGACTTGAGGCTGACCTCGCATGTGATATCACCCCTGAGGTGAATTACTACACTTACCGGGTCGAATGGTCGCCGATCACCGGCGAATACGTGGGCCGGTGCATCGAATTCCCGTCGCTGCCGCAGTGGGCGGCGACTGCGCACGAGGCGCTCGCCGAAGTCGAGCGCGCGGTCGACGAGCACATCGCCGAGCGGCAGCGCGAGGAGTTCGACATACCAGAACCGCTTACCGAACGGCAGTACAGCGGCAGATTCGTGGTGCGGACGTCGCCGAAGTTGCACGCGCGGCTGGCCGTTGAAGCCGCCGAACAGAATGTGTCGTTGAATCACTGGGTAGTGCAGAAGCTGGCCGACCGTCCGCCCCCCTCGCTGGACTGGTGATATCGCCCGCAGTATCACTTTGCAGCAGAGGGTATTGGTCCTGAGATGGTGCTGGCGTTACTGCGGTGACTCGAGCTAGAAGCCCGATCCGTGCACCTCGTGGCCGGGCGTCTCGGCCGCTAAACCACGATAGGCGTCCTCGACCGTGGAGCCGTGATTGATCACACCGTCGACCTCACGGGCGATCGGCATGTTGAGCCCGTACTTGTCGGCGAATTCCATGATGACGCTGGCGGCTTTGACGCCCTCAGCCACCTGGTTCATCGAGTCGATGACTTCGTCGATCGGCTTGCCCGCTCCGAGTTGCTCGCCGACATGCCGGTTGCGGCTGCGTTGGCTGGTGCAGGTGACGATCAGGTCGCCCATGCCGGCCAGCCCGGCGAAGGTGTCGCGGTGCCCGCCCATCGCCTCACCCAGCTTGGACATCTCCCGCACCGAGCGCGCCATCACCAAGGCGCGGGTGTTCTCTCCGATACCCAGCGAATAGCCCATCCCGACCGCGATGGCGTAGACGTTCTTCAGCGCGCCCGCCATCTCGGCACCGACCACGTCGTCGATGGTGTAGACGCGGAAACGCTTGGTGCGGAACAACTGCGCGAGCCGGGCAGCCAGGTGCTGGTCGGGCATCGCCAACACCGCCGCGGCCGCATAACCCTCGGCCACTTCCCTGGCGATGTTCGGCCCGGCCAGGATCCCGGCCGGATGGCCGGGCAGCACCTCGTCGACGATCTGCGACATCCGCATGTTGGTGCCCTGCTCGAGACCCTTGACCAGTGACACCACCGGAACCCAGGGTCGCAGCTCGGCGGCCAGCTCGGTGAGGACCTCGCGGAAGCCGTGCGACGGGACACCCATGACGACGACGTCGGCCGCGTGGGCGGCCTCGGCGAAATCGGTCGTGGCGCGCAGGTTCTCGCTGAGCTCAACCTCATCGCCGAGGTAGCGGGAGTTCCGGTTGTTCTCGTTGATGTCCTCGGCGGTTTCTTTCGAGCGAACCCACTGCAGCGTCGGTGTGCGGCGGGCGCAGATGGACGCCACGGTGGTACCCCACGAACCCCCACCCAAGACGACGACGTTCGGTTCGCGCATTGCAGCCATGGCTATCAGCCTATTGCGGCTGCGCGGTGTTCATCGGCGATTGCGCCGAACACCATCGCCTCCTCGATCCGGTCGAAGCGGTAGTCGATCGCGTCGGCGAAGTAGTTCTGCCGCACGTTCCACGGCCGCTGCGTGCCGCTCTTGGGCAAGGCATGAAGGTTGCGCAGCACATACCCGGCCTGGATATCCCAGGCCGGCTTCTCGGGCATCGGCTCGTCCCCAAGGTGCGGGTAGGCATGCGTGTATCCGTGCGACTTCATGTGCGCGAGCAACTTCGCCGTCGCCCGTGCGGTCATGTCGGCGCGCAACGTCCAAGACGCATTGGTGTAGCCGACGCACCAGAACAGGTTGGGCACGTCTTCAAGCATGTGTGCCTTGTAGACGAAGCGGTCCTGCGGCTTGATCTCGGTCCCGTCGATGGACAACGAGACGCCGCCGAGCGCCTGCAGTTGCAGGCCGGTGGCGGCGACGACGATGTCGGCGTCGAGGTGGCCGCCCGAACTGAGCGCGATGCTGTTGGCGTCGAAGTGGTCGACGTGGTCGGTCACCACTTCGGCACGGCCCGCACTGATTGCGCTGTAGAGGTCGGCTTCGGGAATCAGGCACATTCGCTGGTCCCACGGCTTGTATCGCGGTTTGAAGTGGGTGTCGACGTCATAGCCGGGCGGCAGGCTCCGGACCGCCCGGGTGCGGATCAGCCATCTGACGAATCGAGGCAGCTTGCGTGACAAGAACCAGAACACCGCTTCGGTGAGCGCGCTGTAGGCCCGGACGGCCAGGTGCGCGGCGCTAGGAGGGAGAAGCTTTCGGCAGACGGCGGCGAAGGTGCCGTACTTGGACGATGCCATCAGGTAGGTCGGCGAGCGCTGCAGCATGGTGACCTTGGCGGCTTTCTCCGTCAGCGACGGGATGAGGGAGACCGCGGTCGCCCCGCTGCCGATCACCACTATCTTCTTACCCGCGTAGTTCAGATCCTCGGGCCAGTGCTGCGGATGGACGATCACGCCGCCGAAGTGCTCGGCGCCGGGGAAGTCCGGCAGGTAGCCCTCGTCGTAGTTGAAGTAGCCGGACCCGAAGAACACGAACCGGGCGCGGTACGTGATGGGCACGCCGTCCTGCTCAGCGGTGATCGTCCAGGTGTCGGTATGCGATTCCCAATCCGCCCAGCGCACCTGGCTGTTGAACCGGATCTGGCGGTCAATTCCGTGCTTGTGCGCGGTGTGCTCCAGGTATTCACGGATGTGTGCTCCGTCGGCAACGCCCTCCGCGCGGGTCCACGGCTCGTACGGAAAAGACAACGTGTAGACACTGCTGTCCGAACGCACACCGGGATAGCGGAACAGGTCCCAGGTGCCGCCGATCCGCGAGCGCCGCTCCAAGATGGTGTATGTCAGCCCGGGGTTGCGCTCGGTGATCCGGTAGGCCGCGCCCAGCCCGGAGATGCCCGCGCCGATGATGACGACGTCGTAGTAGGCGGCGTCATCGGGGGTCACTGCCATCGCGCCCTCGCTTTCCGCTGTCACCGATAATTGACGAACTGCAACGCCACGTCGAGGTCGGCTTCCTTGAGCATCGAGATGACGGCCTGCAGGTCGTCGCGCTTCTTGCTGGTGACCCGCACCTCGTCGCCCTGAATCTGGGTCTTGACGTTCTTGGGCCCCTCGTCGCGGATCAACTTGGTGATCTTCTTGGCGTTCTCGCTGCTGATGCCCTGCTTGAGGTTGCCGGTGATCCGGTAGGTCTTACCCGACGGTTGCGGGTCGCCGGCGTCGAACGCCTTCATCGAAATGTCGCGGCGGATCAGCTTCTCCTTGAACACGTCTACCGCGGCCTTGACGCGCTCTTCGGTCGACGACGTCAGTTCGATCATCTCGTCGCCTTTCCACGCGATCTTGGTGTCGGTGCCGCGGAAGTCGAACCGGGTGGCCAGCTCTTTGGCGGCCTGGTTGAGGGCATTGTCGACCTCCTGACGGTCGACCTTGCTGACGACGTCGAACGATGAATCCGCCATGGATCCGTCCCTTCTCATCGATGGTGGCCGTTTTTCTTCGGGTTAACTCCTCGTTGTAGTGTGCTACACACGGCAGGTTGCCCGAGCGGCCAATGGGAGCGGACTGTAAATCCGTCGGCTTACGCCTACCCAGGTTCGAATCCTGGACCTGCCACCAAGGTCAGAGGCTATATCTGATCAATGCCGCCGGCTTGGTTGCCGGGGGCCGTCCCCACGTCGTCCGCAGCTGCGTTAAAAGCGGCTGCCACGGCGTCCAGAGCGTCTGGATATAGGTGCCCGTAACGGTCGAGGGTCAGCACGGCCGTCTTGTGCCCGAGCAGCCTCTGAACGACCTTGATGTTCGCGCCGCCACTGATGGCCAAGCTGGCACAACAGTGCCGTAGATCATGCATTCGCACGCCATCACATCCGTCAACGATGCTGTCGCTTTTGTGAATGCGTAGCGGGCCTGCCCGAAGGGCAGTTGTCCACCACGCGCCGATTCGAACACGAACGCATCACTGGCGCGGCCGGCTAATTCGGTCTCTAGCAGCCGAGTGACGAACGCAGGCAAGCACATTCGCACATGCATCGATCCACTGGCAGGCCAGGCGATTTAGCATGTCGCGATGTCTCAAAAGTTGGTCTCACAACCAAGTGTCTCGTCTTACGCCCTCAACTAGTAATGAGACGCCTGCCAAGGTCAACAAGTCCAGAAGCGTGCTGTCATGGCATCTTTTCAGCCCACGCCGCATGCCCCTCGAAGCCCAGTGATGTCGCCATGGCCCGGTAGCGATCCCGATAGTCGCGGTAGCGTTCATCGTCACCGTGAGCCTGCGCCAGCAGAGCGCGGAAACGCAGCAGCCAGATGTCGCGTATCGCCAGCGCGTCATCGGCTGGTGCGGCGGCTAACCGCTCGATCGTGGCCTCGGCTTCGGTCACGTCAGCTTCGGCTCCGCGATCGAGCAATGTCTCCACCAGAATGCCCATCGCTGCAGGATTCCAGAACCGCAGTCGTCCCTCGCGAAATAGATGGTCGACAGCGGCGCGCATAAGCGGTATGGCCTCGTCCCGGTCCCCACAGCGAGCCCTCTCACGTGCCAAATACACGTTGACGAGCGGTAAATCGCACAGGAAGTGTCCTTGGCGCGGGAACTCGTCGCTGGCCTCGGCCAGCAGCTTTTGTCCGATGGAACGCTCAGCATCCGCGTGGCGGTGCACCAGCGCAATGCCCTGGGTCGCCCGCGCGACGACCAACGCCATATCATCAGCGGATCGTTCGGCAAGCCGTCGGGCATACTCGATCTCGCCCATCGCGCGATCATCGGGCCTCAGCGCGCCAACCGTTATCCCCGGGTTGTACACCCAAGTGACGGCCGTGGCGTAGGACATGGGGTCGGCGCTGCGTGCTAAGGCCAGAGCATGGCGCACGTCGTCGAGCCATCCCTCATGAGCCAGCCAATACCGCGCCATAGCGCGCGTCGTGAATGCGAGCGCTAACGGAGATCCGATAATGAAGTTCCCTATCGAGGGATCACCGTCGGCCAGGTCGATAACCTGTTGTGACCACCGCAGCACATCACGCATTTCGCCGCTTTCAGCCTTGGCGTAGATCACTGGGAAGGACAGCCCCACCGTCAAGGTCGCATCGCCGATCGACTCGGCGAGTTTCCAGGCTTCAGAGGCCAGCTGCGACGCCTCGCCCACCCGGTCCTGAAACGCGTGATCGATCACCAGCCCGGCCATGGCGATGGCCAGTGACGCCTTATCCCCAGCAGCGGTGCACAGCTCGCGCAATTCATCGAATCGATCGCCCGCGACGCTCCCGTGGACTCGCCAGGCGATGCCGCACAACATGGTGCGCGGGGCGATGCGCATGGTTGTCCCATTGGGGGCATCGGCCGGCACTGCGTCGGCGATGGCTCGGGCGCGCTCCCAGTTTTGTCGCGCCGCGGCGATGTCGCGGTAGGTTGCCCACGTCGCGGCGCGCATGTGCCACTGATACGCGGCGTGCAGATCACCGGCGGCCTCCAGATGTTCGGCGATCAGCGCCGCATTCTCCTCGACCGTTGCCGGATCACGTGTTTCGATTGCGGTCGCGACGCGCAGGTGCAGGTCAGCACGATCCGATTTGAGCTGTGACTCATAAGCCACCGCGCGTATCAGCGGATGGTGGAACACATACTCGGGTTGCCGGGTGAAGCTCACCTGATCGATGAGTTCGGCCCCGACAAGATCCTCTAAAAGAGGCTCAATCCCGAGCGTCTCCAGCAGATCGAGGGTGAATCGCACACCAAGCACCGCCGCTGCGCTCAGCGTCCGCTTGGCTTGCGGGTCGAGGCGATCAATGCGCGCGGCGATGGCCGCCTGCAGCGTAGCCGGCACGCTCACCTCGCCGACCTCCGCCGCCGCCATGTATGCGCCGCGCTCGCCGCGTAGCGCGCCACGCTCTGCCAGTTCGCGCACGATCTCCTCGGCGAAGAACGGATTACCGGCAGCCCTCTCGGTGATCTTTTGACCCAGCACGCCAACTGAGGGGCTGGGGCCGAGCAGCTCTGAAACCAGTGCTGTGATCTCCCGATCATCAAGCGGCCCAAGGGCTATCGTCTGTGCCCCATGCACCCGCGTGAGTGCCCCCTCGTACTCGGGTCGGTACGTGACCAGCACCAGCGAGGGCGTCTGCGGGATCACCGTGAGGAACTCGGCCAGCATCGATTCGCTGACCTCGTCAATCCAGTGCGCATCCTCGATAACAAAGACCGCCGGTTCGGTGCGGGCCAGCGACGCGGCATTGACCAGGGCCGTCAGCCGACGCCGCCGTGCATCCGGATCGATATGGGGCAGAGGCACTTCGGGATCGGCGATGCCCAGCAGGTCATGAACAAGCAGCAAGTCCTCGGGGTCTGCGTCGGGAACGTGGTCGCGCACTCGATCGCGAGCGGGCTGCCCGTCAAGCCCCTCGACGTCAGTGGCCGCGCGCAGCAACCGCGCCACGACGCGGAAGGGAATGTCGCTGGTATGTGATTCGCAGAAGGCGGCGAACACGTCCACACGCCGAGTAGCAGCCATCGCAGAGACTTCGCGCACCAGACGGCTCTTGCCGATGCCGGGTGATCCCACCACGCTGAGTACCGCGCCGTGCCCATCGATGGCACGCTCCAGCAAGCCCTGGACCGCAGCCATCTCCCATCGCCGACCAACAAGACTCGGCTCAACGCGCCCACCAGTGCGATGTCGGTCACCCATGCCCAACAGCCGACGGGCGGGCACCGGCGCGTCGGCACCCTTGATCTGAACCAGTTCAGGTTCGCCTAGACTCGCCGCACTCTCAACCAGTCGCGCAGTCGACGCACTTAACATCACGCCACCCGGCGGGGCCACCGACTCCATCCGCTGCGCCATCCCGACCTGCTCGCCCACGGCGGCGTAGCCGAATTCGCCCGAACCAATCCCACCGGCGATCACCTCCCCGGAGTTCAGCCCGACCCGCAACCGCAGATCGATACCGTCGCGCTCGCCGACATCGACGGCAAGTCGCTTCGCCTCTTCCTGCACGCCCAGAGCCGCCAGACAGGCCCGGACGGCGTGGTCTTCCAACGCCACCGGCGCGCCGAACACCGCCATGATCCCGTCGCCCGTCCACTGTGCGACCGTGCTGCCGTACCGCTGCACCACCGCCACACAGCAATCGGCAAGGTCGGCCATGATCTTGCGCAGCCGCTCCGGGCCCACGGTCGCGTCGATGTCCATCGAACGCACCACGTCGGCGAACAGCACCGTCACCTGCTTGTACTCCGCCGACTGAGCGCCTTTCGTAAGTCGATGGACCGCACTCGCCACAGAACTTGGCCGTCGGGCTTGACTCTGAGCCGCAGAAACCACAGACCAGCCCCGTCGCGGTCAGGCCACCGACACAATCCCCGCTGGCGTCCACATCAATATCGTTCCACCGCTGGTCAACGATGTCCGACATATCGCCGCGCCTTCTTCGACACGGAGTTTGAGACACTCGTATGTCGGTCTATTTCGAGACGGCGTTTGCCTGTGCCCAGGAAACGGTTCGCGCAGTCGATCAGCAGCATCTCCAGGCCGTCGATGACGTCCTCAAATTCGGCGTCGGTGAGACGCTCGGATTTCGCGTATTTCGAGACGGCAATCAAGTGCCTTCGAAACAGGAGGCCACACCGGCGGCACTTACCGCCTAACCCACGACCTCGAAGATGCGTTGCAACTTCGGCGCAAGGGCGCGACCCCGGAGGGTCAGAATCCAGGTACGCGGAATGTCGTTAGGCATACCTCGCCAAACACATTTTCCGTCAGGATGCAAAGTGATTCCGCGTAGAGCTTGCCGGTCATGAATGGGCGGCGATGCACAGGAACGCTATTCAAGTACACGACCCTCGACCCTCGCTAGATGAGGGAGTTAAGCCGGGCTGAACAGCAGTATCAAGCGGTCATGAAGGTGACATCAGAGCTTGCTCAGCTTGCTAATCGTTTGAATTTCGATGTCCCGGTACGGCTGTCCATCGGGATGGACCAGGTCTTGAAACCAGAGCTTCGGAGCTGTCGTGTACGGGTGATCCCAGGAGTCCCATGGAAAGTAGGTCTGGGTCTTACCCGCGACCAAACCCCAATTGATCGCACCAACCTTGTGCCGCTTAGCAACTGGCAGGACCCCGTCAACGGTACTGCCCAGCGTCCGAGCCAGGTACTCGGTGCAGAGGATCGGCCTCCCCAATGAGGACAGTTCGGCGATCCGGGCCTCGAAGCCTGCCGGTTCGTCATAGCAGTGGAAGGTGACCACGTCGGAGTTATCCAATTGAATGTTCGCGATTTCGCTGCGCCGCTGGGGATCTCCCCACTCCCCGTCCCACACGCCACTCGTTAATGGTTGACTCGGATCAACCGAGCGTGCCCACCCGAACGCCAGCGAGAGCAGGTCGGCGACGCGGTCGAGCTTGTCTTTCCTCTCCACCTTGCGATACGCCCGGGCGGGGTTGTCGGGCTCATTCCAGATGTCCCAACCCAAAACGCGATCATCCGTACGGAATTGGTTCAGCACGCCCATGACATACTCGAGCAGAGTGCGACGGTAGTCGAGGTCATCGAGGTGTTCAGCGCCTGGGCTTTGCACCCAACCGGAGTTGTGGACCCCGGGCTTCGGGGCACGCTGCCGTCCCGGTTTGGGGAACGGGTCCCAACACGAGTCGAAGAAGACGAAGATTGGTTTGATGCGGTGGCGGGCCGCAATGCCGACGAACTGCGCGAGACGGCTTTGGAAGCCTCGACGGTCTTGGGCCCAGAGCTGATCGTGGAGGAAGACCCGCACAGTGTTTAGCCCGTGTAATTGGGCCCAGCCGAGCTCGGTATCGATGCGCCGGGGGTCGAAAGTGTCGGCCTGAAACATCTCGAGTTGGTTGATTGCGTTGGAGGTGATGTAGTTGGCGCCCACGGGCCAACCTTGTGCCTGATACCAGCGGTTGGCCCGATCAGCCGACCATCGGCTTTGCTCTGCGGCGGCGCGGGTTACCTGGGTCAGCGTAGGGCCTGCCGCCAGCAGCGCTGGCAGCGTTAGCATCGTTCGACGCCTCACGCAGTGACGATAAATCCAACGTGCATCGGAGGCTGGGAAACTTCGGCCACATCATCGACCTGGCGGGCACGACCAGCCCACGACTCACCGACCTGTGGCTCGGCACACTCATCCATGAACCTTAGTTTGCGCCACTGAGGTCAGAGAATACGGCGGTGTGCGGCCGACCGCTTCAACCGCGAAGTATGCAGCGGCGGATTAACTTCATCTGACCAGAAGGACAGAATTTCGGTGAATGCGGTTGGTTACAGTTCGCCCGGTTCGAGCCGGTAATCGGTGTCCCGCGCCGCTTCACGGGTTAGTGTTTCGAGGCAGCCAACAGCGGGAGGCATCGATGGGCGACTACAAGGTCGTGGTGGTGGGAACCGATGGGTCGGAGTCGTCACTGCGTGCGGTCGACAAGGCAGGCAAGATCGCCGGCGAGTCGAACGCCAAGCTGATCATCGCCAGCGCCTACCTGCCGGAAGACCAAAAACAGGGCGGGGAGCCCGACCAGCCCAAAGACGAAAGCTATAAAACTCAGGGCGACGCGCCGGTGTACGCGCAGCTGCGCGAGGCCAGTGACCGCGCGAAGGCCGCCGGCGCCAAGGACGTCGAGGAGCGGCCCCTCGAGGGCGCGGCGGTCGACGTGCTGGTGAATCTGGTCGAAGAGGTCAATGCCGATCTGTTGGTGGTCGGCAACGTGGGTCTCAATTCGGTGGCCGGGCGCTTGCTGGGTTCGGTGCCGTCGGCCGTTCGCAAACGCGCGAAGACCGAGGTGTTGATCGCCGAGACGAAAGACTGACCCGCTCGGTGGATACCCGCCCGGATCTACAGCGCTGGGAGAAGCAAACTGAGTGGCCGCTGGCCGGGGTGGCCGTTGTCTTTCTGATCGTGTACTCGGTGCAGGTCCTGGTTCGACCGCAGGGACTGGAAGCGCAAGTTCTGCGACTGATCACATGGTTGGTATGGGGCCTCTTCTTCATCGATTACTTTGCCCGGCTCTACCTGGCCTCGGAACGCTTGCGGTGGTTCCGGCACCACTGGTTCGATTTGGCGATTGTCGCTTTGCCCTTACTGCGGCCGCTGCGTTTAGTTCGGCTGATCCTTTTGCTCGGAGCACTGCAGAAGGCAGCCGGCAACGTGATTCGGGGCCGCATCGTCACCTACACCGTCTTTGGTGTGACACTGCTGATCTACGTTTCGTCGCTGGCGATCCTGGACCAGGAACGGTGCCAGCCCGGCGCCAGAATCGACTCGTTCGGCGATGCCGTGTGGTGGTCGATCACCACAGTCACCACCATCGGCTACGGCGACCTCTACCCCGTCACCGTCACCGGACGGGTCATCGCGGTGGCACTCATGATCGGCGGGATCAGTTTGGTCGGCGTGGTCACCGGCTCCATCGCCTCGTGGATCGTGCAGCGGGTATCGGAAGCAGAGAGCGCGAACCGGGCGGCCACCGCCGCTCAAATTGAGGAGCTCCGAGAAGAGATTCGTGCGTTGGCCCGGCAATCGCGGATGAACGTCGCAAGCTGACCTACAGCCAGTTCTCAGTTGTCGAGGTCTTGCTTGTCACCCGCGCGCCGTCGACGGCGCCCAGGTCGATCGCTTCGGTGACAATCGCACGATCCATCTGGCGCAGCGCGTGCAGCGCACTCTAGGCCGCCTTTCTTCTACATCCGAACGATCGTTGTTCCGCTGCTATGGTGACCGCTTCGCGAGGCCTTCCGTCGATTAGGGTTCCTTTCGTGAGCGTGCCGACTCCAGCGCAGCTGGCCGACGGCCGCTCACTGTTGTTCTTCCCGTTGCCCGGGAACATTCCGGCGCCAGTCGCCGATCAGCGGCCGTTGCCGCCCTGCGACGCGCGCCCCTCGCAGCTGCGCTTCGACCAGTCGACCGGGCAGTGGGTCATCATCGCGGCGTTGCGCCAGGACCGCACCTACAAGCCACCGACCGATCAATGCCCGCTGTGTCCCGGACCGACGGGGCTGACCAGTGAAGTGCCCGCCGCCGACTACGACGTCGTGGTCTTCGAAAACCGGTTCCCGAGTCTGGCCGGTGTCACAGAATCGCCGCTGTCGGTGCCGGCCGACCTCAGTGCGACTGCCCCTGGATATGGCCGCTGTGAAGTCATCTGTTTTTCCAGTGACCACACCGGGTCCTTCGCCGACCTGCACCCGGCGCACGCCCGACTGGTGGTCGAGGCGTGGCGACACCGCACCGCTGAGCTGATGACGTTGCCCGGCGTCGAGCAGGTGTTCTGCTTCGAGAACCGCGGTGAGGAGATCGGTGTGACGCTGACCCACCCGCACGGCCAGATCTACGGCTACCCCTACCTCACCCCGCGCACCGAGGTCATGCTGCGCCAGGCGGTCGAATACCGAAACCACAATGGTAGCAACATGTTTGCTGACCTTCTGGCCAGTGAGATCGCCGACGGCAGTCGCCTGGTCGCCCGCACCGACCTGTTCACCGCATTCGTGCCGTTCGCCGCGCGCTGGCCGGTGGAGGTGCACATCTACCCAAACCGCTTCGCGCACAACCTTGTTGATCTGACCGCCGCCGAGCTGAACGATTTCACCCAGATCTACCTCGATGTGCTGCGGCGCTTCGACGCGCTCTATGCTGCTCCGCTGCCGTACATCTCAGCGCTGCACCAGTTCAGCGACTCCCACGCCCAGCGAGACGGCTACTTCCACGTCGAGCTGATGTCCATCCGCCGCAGCGCAAATGAAACTGAAGTACCTGGCCGCCTCCGAGTCGGCGATGGATGCGTTCATCAGCGACGTGACGCCCGAAAGCGTGGCCGAGCGGCTGCGAGAGCTGGCATGACCGTCCGCTACGCCGCGCCGGGACGGGTCAACTTGATCGGCGAGCACACCGATTACAACCTCGGGTTGGCGTTGCCCATCGCGCTGCCTCAGCGCACAGTCGTGACCTTTACCCCCGGCCACGTCGATTCCATCACCGCGCGCAGCGATCGGGGTGCGGGCCAGTGGCGGATTCCGCTGAACACGGCTCCGGGCGAGGTAACCGGGTGGACCGCCTACCTGGCCGGGGTGATCTGGGCGCTGCGGGACGCCGGCCACCCGGTGCCGGGCGGCACCATGTCGATCACCAGCGACCTCGAGATCGGTTCCGGCCTGGCATCGTCAGCCGCGCTGGAGTGCGCCGTCCTCGGTGCGCTCGCCACGGCTGCCGACTTGCACATCGACCGCCTCGAGCAGGCAAGGCTCGCCCAACGTGCAGAGAACGACTATGTCGGCGCGCCAACAGGTCTGCTCGATCAGATGGCGGCGCTGTTCGGCGAGCCGTCGACCGCGCTGCTGATCGACTTCCGCGATCTGGCGGTGACGCCGGTGGAGTTCGACCCCGACGCTCGCCGGATGGCCCTGCTGCTGATCGACTCTCGGGCCACGCATGAACACGTCGGCGGTGACTACGCGGCGCGACGTGAGTCGTGTGAGCGGGCGGCCGCCGACCTGCACGTGTCGTCGCTGCGTGAGGTTCAGGACCGCGGGCGTGCGGCGCTGGACGGGGTGGTAGACGGGCTCGACGCCCGCCGCGCCCGTCATGTGATCACCGAGAATCAGCGGGTGTTGGATTTTGTTGAGGCGCTGCGTAGTTCGAGCTTCATCGAAGCCGGCCGCATCCTGAACGCCTCACACGTGTCTATGCGCGACGATTTCGAGATCAGCACCCACCACATCGACCTGATCGTCGATACCGCAGTGCGGGCTGGTGCCTTCGGCGCGCGAATGACCGGTGGCGGATTCGGCGGCTGCGTGATCGCTCTGGTGCCGGAGGCCCGCGCGGATGCGGTAGGGGACGCGCTGCGACGGACGCTGCCCGCCGCGGGTCATCCCCGGCCGGTCATCATGCGCGTTCAGGCGGGCCAAGGTGCGGGCGTTCTTTGACCGGCGCGACGACCGCTCAGCTCGTCGGCATCAACCGGATGGCGACGAAGTGTTCGCGTTGGGCGTGCTCTGTGAAATCCGACAGCGGCGGCACCTGCTGATTCCGAAATTTCATGCCCAGGGTGCGCTGCGCGCGTTTGGCGCCGTACTCCAGCGACAAGCGGTGCGCCAGATCGGCGACGGTCGCGGGGTCGTCGATGAACTCACCGCGCACGGTCGCCGTCTTGCCGTCGTGCAGCACCTGAGCGGTCGCTCCGCCGCGGAAGTTGCTCTTCCACTGCGCGCCGGTGATGGCGTACAAGCTGTCATCGATGCGGTGGGCGCTCAGCGGAATCGAGTAGCGCCGCCCTGTCTTTCGACCACTGAAGCTCAGCACCATCAGCTCTTTTCCCGCCGGGCCCCGAAGCGGGGTGTGCAGCAGCAACCGAACTACCGGGTTGACAACGCGGAGTACCACCGGGGGTGGGTGCGAGGTGGTGATCGCATGGGTCTCTTGTGCCATGCCAACACGGTAGAGCCGATCGGCGCAGTCTGTGGCGATACGTCATTGTCGCGGGACTTCGGACCCTGACTCGGAACTCTGCCCTTCGAGTGGGCGACTTGCTCCGGTCGGTACTCAACTGGCTGCATTGACGTTGAACTCGAAGAGCCCGCCGTCACGACGTCAACAGCATGCTTCCCGCTATCGGCCCACCGCCCGCAGCGGCAACCGCCACTTCGGGCCGGCGCGCGAGTTGCCGGGCGCCGGCCTGCCCGCGCAGTTGCAGGCACGCCTCGTGCAGGAGCCAGTAGCCGTGCATCCGCCCTGCCGACAGTTGGCCGCCGTAGGTGTTCAACGGCAGGTCACCGTCCAGTGCGATCCGGGTCGCACCTTCGACGAAAGGCCCGCTCTCGCCGTCCTCGCAGAAACCGAGTGCCTCCAGCCAGGCGAGCGTAAGAAACGTGAACCCGTCGTAGATCTCGGCGACATCGACGTCTGCTGGGCCCAGATCGGTACGCGACCACATCTCGGCCGCAGCGCCTACCGACGCCATCTTCGGGAAATCGTCTCGGTGAAACCACCCGCCGGAGCCGTAGGCGCCGCCGACCGCCTCGACGGCGACCGGGCGATTCGGGCAGTCGACGGCGTAGTCGGAGTGTGACACCACCACGGCGATCGATCCGTCGATGGGAACGTCGCAGTCGAGCAGTCCGAACGGTGTCGAAATCGGGCGTGCCGCCAGATAGTCGGCCATCGTCAGCGGCTGGTGGAAAATCGCCGAAGGGTTGAGCGCGGCGTTGCGTCTGCTGTTGAGCGCAAGCCAGCCCAGCTGCTCTTTGGTTGTCCCGTACAGGTACATGTGCCGTTGGCAGTGCATCGCAATCCAGTTCGCGGCCGAATAGGCGTGGGCGGCCAGCAGCTCACCGATGTCGTCGAATGCGCCGATCTGGCGCCGCGTTCCGGGAACGTGCGGCTCGGTCGGGGGGGACGCCAGCGGATTGGGTTCTCGCGAGGCCGGCGCATCGGTCACCGCACCGCCCAACATGAGGACCGTCCGATAAACCAAGACGTGTCGCGCGCGTTTCTCCGCGACGGCGCGACATGCCGACATAACCGGAATCAGCAAGCCGCCGGTGTCGAAGCCGAGCGTGTGGTTGGACGCGGTGATGCCGAGCACGTCCAGGACGTCGGCCGGCGGCGTCTCCCCAAGGGTGGCCACTCCATCGATGTCGTCGACGTCCAGGCCGGCGTCTGCGATCGCCGCTCGTGCTGCCTGCTTCGTCAATTCCAGCCCGGCTGTTCCGGTGTGACGGCCAATGGACGAGATGCCGAGACCACTGATGATCGCGTTCTTCTCGAAGTGGCTCACCGGGCAATCGTCCGTTCGCTGTAGGCCTGTCGTGCCGTCACTGCTCTGGAGAATGTACTTTCCTTGTCATGCCTGATGACGCGCCACCCGCGAACCGGCTGATGATCACGCAGTGCAGCAGGTGTGCGCGTTGGGTTCATCCGCCTGCCGCCGGTTGCCCGGACTGTGGTGGTGATCTGGTCGCGCAACCGGTCTCCGGTCAGGGGACGGTGTTCACTTACACCATCAATCACCAGCCGTTCAATCCCGCTGTGCCGGTTCCCTACGCCATCGCGATCGTCGAACTGGTTGAACAGGACGGCCTTCGCCTGGCCGCCAACATCGTTGACTGCGAGTTCGATTCGCTTCGTATCGGTCTGCCCGTCGAGATCCGGATCCAGCGACATGAGAAAGACGGCGGTGTCAATGTCCCCGTCTTCGCCCCGCGGCTGACCAACGACAGCTGAGGCGGGGCGTAGCGTCGACTCGGCGCGCTTGGGTAGCGTCGGCGGGGCGACATACCGCCCCGGCGGACGGGGCTGGGGAGGAGGGCAGGGGCGTGGCAAGAACCGACAACGACACCTGGGCGATCACCGAGAGCGTCGGGGCCACTGCGCTGGGGGTGGCGTCGGCGCGTGCGGCGGAGACCGAAAGTGACCGGCCGCTGATCAGCGATCCGTTCGCCCGGGTTTTCCTCGATGCCGTCGGTGAGGGTGTCTGGAACTGGTATTCGGCTCCGCAGCTGCCTGCCGGACTGGTCCAAGCTGAACCTGAGCTGCCGCTGCAGATGCAGGCGATGGTCGGTTACATGGCATCGCGCACCGCCTTTTTCGACAATTTCTTCTCCGACGCCACGCGGGCCGGTATCAATCAGGCGGTGATCTTGGCCGCGGGTCTGGATGCGCGGTCGTGGCGGTTGCCGTGGCCTGACGGCACCACGGTTTACGAGCTCGACCAGCCCCGGGTGCTGGAGTTCAAAGCCGCGACTTTGCACGACCACGGCGCCGAACCCACCTGCAACCGGGTCGCCGTTGCGGTGGATCTACGACACGATTGGCCGAAAGCACTGCAGCAGGCTGGTTTCGATGCTTCGGCACCCAGTGTCTGGTCCGCCGAAGGGTTGATGCCCTACCTGCCGGCGGCGGCACAGGATTTGCTGTTCGAACGTATTCAGGGGCTGACGGTCGCCGGGAGCCGAGTTGCCGTGGAGGCACTGGGGCCGGAGTTCGCCGACCCGCAGCTGCGGGCTAAGCGTCGCGCGCGGATGGACCGGATCCGTGCGTTCATGGCCGACGTCGAGCCGCAGCGCGAGATTCCGCGCACCGACGAGCTGTGGTATTTCGAGGAGCGCGAAGACGTCGGCCATTGGTTCGGTCGTCACGGCTGGCAGGTCAGCGTGACACCGGCTGACCAGTTGATGGCCGGTTACGGGCGCAAAGCCCCCCAAGAGGTCGAAGACGAGGTTCCCGGCAATTTGTTCGTCGCGGCCCAACGGTCGTAGGTCAAAGAAGCCGTGACAGGGAGCCGGCTTCTCGGCGCGCTACTGGCGGCGGCGGTCGTCTGGGTGCTGGTCGGCGCTGTCGTGATAGCCCGCGCCGACGAGCCGGCTTTCATCGCCGATCCGGTCGCGCACGTCACCACGCTCATCGGCACCGGGACAGGCGGTGAAGAAGCAGGCGAGATCGACAACTTCCCCGGCGCCGCAGTGCCTTTCGGAATGGTGCAGTACTCGCCGGACACCACCGACACTTACGCCGGTTACAACCACGACAATGACCGTTCCACCGGATTCAGCATCAATCACGCGTCGGCGGGCTGCGCCGCGTTCGGCGACATCCCGGTGCTGCCGACCACTACCCCGATCGGCTCCCAACCTTGGTACGCCTGGGAGAGGATTGCCCACGACAGCACCGAAGTTGGTCTACCCGGCTACTACTCGGTGCGCTTTCCCGAAACCGGAGTAAGCGCGGAGTTGACTGCCACCACCCACACCGGGGTCGGTCGGTTCCACTACCCGGATGACGGTCGGCCGGCCTTGTTTCATGTGCGTTCCGGTGGGTCGCTTGCCGGCAACTCCGCGGCGACAGTGCAGGTCGGTGAGGACAACACAAGCGTGACCGGGTCGGCCACCAGCGGCGGATTCTGCGGCGCCAAGAACACCTACACGGTGTACTTCGTGATGACCTTCAGTCAGCCGTTCACCGCATACGGCACCTGGCAAGGCAATTCGGTGACGCCGAACGCTCGCAGCGCGGCATCCGGTCGCAGCGGCGCTTACCTGCAATTTCCGGCCGGCTCAATGCTCGAGGTGCGGACCGCCATCTCCTACGTCAGCGTCGACGGCGCGCGGGCCAACCTCGCCGCCGAAGGCGCAGCGGGTTTCGACGCTGTTCACCGGGCCGCAGCAACCGAATGGAACACCGCACTGTCACGAATCAAGGTGGCTGGTAACGATAGTGGTGACGTCGAGCCGTTTTACACCTCGCTCTACCGGACGATGCTGCACCCCAACACGTTCAATGATGTCGATGGACGCTACGTCGGGTTCGACGGCGCCGTCCACACCGTAGCCGGTGGGCACACCCAGTACGCCAACTTCTCCGACTGGGACACCTACCGTTGCCTGGCCGCCCTCCAGGCGCTGATCTTCCCCGAGCGGGCCGGCGACATGGCGCAATCACTGGTTCACGATGCCCAGCAGAGTGGGTCGTATCCGCGGTGGGCGCTGGCCAATTCGTCGACCGGCATCATGAGCGGCGACAACCCGGTGCCGCTCATCGTCAACCTCTACACCTACGGCGGGAAGGATTTCGACACCAAGACGGCGCTGTATTTCATGCTCAAGGCGGCGACCGACGGCGGTGCGGGGCTGGACGGATATGTCGAGCGCCCAGGTATCGCGGACTATCTCAGACACGGATACGCGCCACAGACCGCCGAGTTCGGCGCCGGTCACGGCACCGCGGGTGCCTCGATCACCCTGGAATGGTCGGTCGACGACTTCACCATCTCTCGCTTCGCCGAGTCACTGGGGGACAGCGTCCTTGCCGCGCAGTTCCGCACGCGGGCGCAGTGGTGGCACAACTTGTTCAATCCGGCAACCGGCTACATCTCGCCCCGCGACGACACCGGTGCCTTCGTTGCCGGACCCGGACCCGTAAACGCCGGATCCGATTCAGGGCAGGATGATTCGGGGCAGGACGAGTTCGGGCAGGAAGGATTCGACGAAGGCAACGCCGATCAATATCTGTGGCTGGTGCCGCAGAACATCGGCGGACTGGTGACCGCGCTCGGAGGCCGGCAAGCCGCGGCCCTGCGGCTGGACCGCTTCACCACGCAGCTCAACGCCGGGCCGAACAAGCCCTATCTGTGGATCGGTAACGAACCGGACTTCGGTGTGCCGTGGTTGTACAACTATCTGGGTCAGCCGTGGAAAACTCAGCAGACCGTCGAGCGGATCCGCAGTCAACTGTTCGGTCCCACCCCGGACGGTGAGCCGGGTAACGACGACCTCGGGGCAATGTCTTGCTGGTACGTGTGGGCCGCACTCGGGCTTTACCCGATCACGCCAGGCACCCCTACCCTCACCGTGACCACACCGCTTTTCGACCGGATCGAAATCGGCTTGGCCGCAGACAAATCGATCCGCATCAGCGCGCCCGGCGCGTCAAGTGGCCAGAAGTACATCGGCGGGCTCAGCATCAACGACCAGCCCACCGATCAGACCTATCTACCCGAATCGATCATCCGCGACGGCGGTGAGCTGTCTTTCGCGCTTTCGCAACTTCCCGACATCTTCTGGGGCAGCTCCGAGACCGCTGCGCCGCCGTCCTACGGCGCGGGCCTCGATCAGTGACCGTCGCCGGCGACGCTGTCCGAAGGGGCAATGCGGCCGCGGGCATGACTGCGCCACTTACGATAGCCGTGCCGCGCGGTAAACGCACCGATGACCGCGGTCACGCACCACACCGCGATGGCCGCGTAGGCCAGCGGTGAAGACCGATCCGCGATCGAGGCGCCCAGCGCCGTATAGACGAACGCCCGCGGCACCGACCCGATGAACGCACCGAGCGCCATCTGCCACAACGGAACTCCGAACGCACCGAACGCGTACGAGGCGAGGGCGTCGGAAATACCGGGGATGAAACGCTGTCCGACGACAACCCACAGGCCGCCGCGCTCTATCAGGGTGTCGAGGCGCTCAGCGCGTGCTGTTCCCAGCACTGCGCGCGCGCCGGCGCGGCCCGCCCGGCGGCCGGCGAGGCTTGCGGCCACCGCGGTGCCCACCGTGGCACCCAGCGTCACGAACACACCGAGCAATGGGCCGAACAGGGCACCGCTGCTAGCCGCCAGGATCGGGCCCGGAACGAACGCCGCGCCGAGGACGGCCGAGACCACCACATAAGTCAGCGGTGCGGCCGGCCCCGTCGCCGAGACCGTGCGCCGAACCGCCTCGACGTCAACGACATGACGGACGGCCAGCAGATAGAACAATACGAGAAGAAAGCCACAGAACGCGGCGAGCCGGATGACGTGGCGACGTCGAGACGGCGCAGTGGATTCGATGCTGTCGACCATGGTGACGGTGATTCTCCCGCACAGCCGGCTCACGTAGGGTCGGGTGGCGTGAGAACTGATGACGACAGCTGGGAAATCACCGAGAGTGTCGGCGCGACGGCGCTGGGCGTGGCGGCGGCGCGTGCGGCTGACACCGAAAGCGACAACCCGCTGATCAACGATCCGTTCGCCCGGGTGTTCCTCGACGCCGTCGGTGACGGCGTGTGGAACTGGTATTCCGCCCCGGAGCTGCCCGCCGAGATCGTGGCCGCCGAACCCGATTTACCCCGGCGGATGCAAGAGCTGGTCGACTTCTTCGCCTGCCGCACCGCATTCTTCGACAAGTTTTTCCTCGATGCCGCCGGCGCCGGCATTCGTCAGGCGGTGATCTTGGCGGCCGGCCTCGACGCGCGGTGCTGGCGGCTGCCGTGGCCCGACGGTACGACGGTCTACGAGCTCGACCAGCACCGGGTGCTGGACTTCAAAACCTCGACACTTCAACAGCGCGGCGCTGAGCTGACGTGCAACCGCATAGGCGTCCCGGTGGACTTACGTCAAGACTGGCCGACAGCCTTGCAACAGGCCGGGTTCGACCCATCGGCGCCCAGCGCTTGGTCGGTCGAGGGTCTGCTGATGTATCTGCCGGCAGCCGCCCAGGACTTGTTGTTCGACCGTGTCCAGGGGCTGGCCGCCCACGGCAGTCGAATCGCTGTCGAGGCGCTCGCCCCGAACTTCGCCGACCCAGAGCCCCGCGTCAAGCGGCGGGAGCAGATGGACCGGGTGCGCGCCTTGATAGCCCAGGTCGACCCGCAGCGTGACGTGCCCAAGACCGACGAGTTGTGGTACTTCGAGGAACGCGAAGACGTCGGTGACTGGCTACGCCGCCACGGTTGGCAGGTCGAGGTGACGCCGTCGGCAGAGCTGATGGCCGGCTATGGCCGCGGTCCAACAGAGCTTGAAGACTTCGCCCCGCGACCGTTATTCGTATCCGCGCAGCGGACGGCGAGGTAACGGGTATCAGTTTTCCGGGCGCAGTCGCACCATTCTCGTTGTCGAGCTTTCGTCGAGCTCCACGAGGTCAGCGCGTGAGCGCAGGAAGTCGCTGAAAGATTTGAAGCCGAGCGATTTTTCGCTGAACGACGGATCCATCCGCTTCATCTGCGCCTTGACCGCGGAGTTGTGCAGCCAGTCCACGTCGTCCTTGTCCAGGCCGATTCGCAATGCCCGCGTCAACAGACCCGTTGCCGCAGCCTGCGGATCAGGCGGTTGCGCCTCCGGGGCATCGGCATCTTTGGCGGAGCGGTCGCCGCGCCCCTTCGGTGCCACCGCCGGTTGCGGCTCGGGCACCGGAACGCCGGGCAGCGCGTCGTAGACGACGAATTCATCACAGGCCGCGGCCAACGCCCGGCTCGACGCACCGGCCACGCCGATGCCCACCACATATCGGCCGAGCCGCTTGCACCGCTGCGCTAACGGGATGTAGTCGGAGTCGCCGGCCGCGATCACCACATGGGTCAGGTCGGGCAGCCGGAACATGTCTTCGACGGTGTCCACGGCCAACCGGATGTCGGCGGCGTTCTTGCCGTAGGCCGCTGCCGGGAACAGCTGCACCAGATCGACGGCGCGGCCAACCAGCTGCTGACGGTAGCCGGTGTTCACCTGGTTCGACCAGTCCGCGTAGGCACGGGTGAGCACCAGCGTTCCGAACGACGACGCGAAGTCGATGATGGCGCCGACATCGACAGTGGCCCGAGTCAGCCGATCCGGAAACTCTTCCAGCCCTTTGGCTTTGTCCCGCTGAAACGAACTGCGCCCGTTGACCTGGTCGTAGCGGGAGATGACAATGTTGTCGAAGTCGAGATAGACCGCAACGCGGCCTGCGCCCGGGTCTGCCATCAGCCCGGTCTCAACCGTCGACGCTGTGCTGGACGATGGGCCGTCAACCTTGTTCCCGCTCAGTAGTTGTTGCAGGTGTTGGCAACCTGCACAACGAATCCGGCGTATTCGTTAACGTAGAACGAGGTGTCTGGTCTGCTCTCCAGCTCCTGAGCTATCTGCTGGCGTTGGTCCGGCGACGAGCCGAGGAATCCACGCAACGCGGCCTGCGCCGTCGGCGATCCATTCAGTTCCGCCGCAGCGACCGGCGATTGCGCATTCAGCGCCGCCACCACCTGCGAGTAGCTGCACGTGGTGTTGATGGCCGGACCCAGGTCAGGCTGTGCGCAGGCGACACCGGACCCGGCGGTCAACCAGAAACCCAGAATGCCGGCTGCAATAGGGAGTTTGCTCAACAACAGCCTCACCATGTGAGAAGACCTCCTGGCCGGTGCACTGCCGAACAATATTCGGCGCCTTGCCAGCTTAGCGAAGTAAAACCGCCGACGGTTGCTATCGCTTGGTTATTCGCGTGAGCAGCGGCACCGCCACCGGAGCCGGGATGAACCGCGAGGACCCCAGCGCCAATCGCACCTGCGGCCCACCTGGGATGACGGATGCGCGTCCATTTTCGGCGGCCTTGAGGGCGTCGGCGACGACCCGCGCCGGGGCGACGTGGGTGAATCGCGGTAGCCGGTCGACGAGGTAATCGGCGTCGTTGGTCGCCTGAAACTCCGTCGGCACCGGTCCGGGACAGACCGCGGTGACCGTCACACCGCTGTCGGCGACCTCTGCGTGCACCGCCTCCGACAGCCACAGCACATAGGCTTTCGCCGCAGCGTATCCGGCGTTGTACGGCGCAGGTTGAAATCCCGACACCGATGACAGGTTGATGATTGCGCCACGACCACGCTCGACCATGCCGGGCAAGTAGCGCAACGTAAGATCCGCCACCGCCTCGACGTCCACGCGCAGCAGCTGCAGCTCCTTGTCGCGGCCTTCAGCGCCGAACTTGGTGTAGATGCCGAGCCCGGCGTTGTTGACCAGGACATCGACCTGCGCCCCCAGTTCGTCGATGCGTGCGGCCAGCCGATCTCGGTCTTCTGGCACCGCCAGATCCGTCCCCACCGCGACGGCGTGTTCGTCGCCGCCCAGTTCGGTACACAACTTCTGCAGCCGGTCCTCCCGGCGGGCAGTCACGACGACGCGGTAGCCACGAGCCACGAGTTGACGGGCGAATTGCTCGCCGATGCCTGAGGATGCGCCGGTGACCAGAGCGACCGAACCGGGAGATGGCGGAGGAAGTGTCATGTGGCACGAGCCTAGGCTTGCCGACGGACCATCGCAACGACGCGCCTGACCGCCCGGCGGACAGGCCCCGCGGGTGCGGCCGGCTCTGCTGCCGGAAGTGCCCGAGAAGCGTACGGCCACGGCCGGTTTCGTTCCGGGATGGAAGTGGCCCGGGAAGCTTTCAGCCGTTCCCGCAGATGTTGGCGCAACTGATCCAGCTCGGGATCTGTCCACCGGTTGCGAGACTCCGTGGGATCGGCGGTCAGGTCATACAGTTCCCACTGGTCGTCGAGCCGGCTCATTCGGTATACCTCACCGCCGAGACCGTTGGCCGCGAGGTGACGTACTCCGGGTTCGGTCCAGGCCGCCGGATCGTCGAAGGTGCGCACCAGCTTCCACAGGTGGCCTGCGCCACCGGGAATGTCATCGACTTCCACGACCAATCCCTCGAAGTTGGACGCGACGTGCGCGGGCACTCGGATACGCAGCGGCGCAGGGGGATTGGCCGTGCGCTGCAGCCGTCGTGCCAGAAATGAAGCGCCGCTGTCGCCTTCGAAGATGTTGTCGCGGGTCATCAGGTAGACGGCTCGGGTGGCGTCGGCCGGGGCCCCGTCCACGATCGGCATCAGATCTTGACCGGGCAACTCGTGCACCTCGGAGAAGGAACCAGCCAGCGTGGCAGCGACTGCCGCGACGTCCACCCTGGCGGCCCCGAGCAGCGTCGGCACCAGGTCGAGGTGCGATGTCGGTGCCGTGACCACCCGGGCAGAGGTGGCGCACTCGCCGATCCGCGCGATCACGAACGGCACGCGAACGGCCTCGTCGTAGAGGTTGAACCACTTCTGGTGCAGCCCGCCGTGCGCGCCGAGCAGCTCGCCGTGATCCGACGTGCGCACCAACACCGCATTGTCTGAGCCTTGGTCGGTGACCGCTCGGCGGACCCGGTCGATCGGCTCGTCGACCTCGGCGTGCAGCCGGTAGTACAGGTCGCGGTAGCGCTGTCCATTCCGGCCATACATCCGTTCGATGAACGGCGCGGGGCCGTAGCCGGAGTAATAGGCCTCCCGGAACGCGATTTGAGCGGCTGGCTTGTTCGACAGATCCTCGTCGGCGGTGGGCGCCGCAGGCACATGCGGCGGATCCAGCGGTGACGGCTGCACGGGGCTGCGGCGTAACCACGCCGGAAAGAGCACGATGTCATGCGGATTGACGAAACTGGCCACCAACAGGAACGGACGCGATGCGGCCCGGTCACCCGCGCGGCGACGGGCATAGCGGTCAGCGAGCCAATCCACGACTCGGTCGGCGATCAGCGGGTCTCGTCGCACGCCGGCATCGGCGAGCGAGGCACCGTGTGGCTCCGGACCCACCCAACCAGAGAAACCATAGGGCTCAAGAGGATCGGCAGTTAAATAACGTTGCACCGCAACCGAGTCGACGACACCGTCACTATCGTTGGTCGCCAACACTTTTCCGCTCTCGTCATGCAGATCGGCGTGCGAGATGTGCCACTTACCGTCGTAATGCGTGTCGTAACCCGCTGCGCGTAACCAGTTTCCGAGTGTTGGTACTTCACCGGAACGCAGCCAGCGCATGCGGGAGTCGGCTGAGGTCTTGCCGATGCCGTCGGTCTGGGTGACGCCGTGTAGGTCGGGGTAGTGCCCCGGCGCGCCAGGGCCGACACAGCACACTTCGGCGAGCTTTCGCCCTGAGCAGTGCCTATTTCGACTGTGCTGGTCAACCACCAAGGTGTCGCGACGGTGCGCTGGACTCAACGTCCAGCAGTTGGCGACCCGGCGCAGGCGGACCGGTAAGCCCTCGATGTCGGAATCCCCAGCGCATACGGCGGGTCATACTGGGTGATCCGCTCGACGAAGGCGTTGCGGCCGACCTGAACTCGACGGGTGGTGCCGACCAATTCTCCGCCGGCGGCGCGAGTCAACAGGCACGAGTGGTCGACGTTGCCCGCCCAGGCACTGATCGAGCCGAAGTCGGCCAGAACCGACCAGACGTCGGCCAATCCCGCGGCGACCGTACGGCTGCGCTTGATGTCGGCCACCGGCTTACGGTACGCGGTGGCCGCTCAAACACGCGTCGCTACGGAAGTAAGCCCTTGGAAGAATGACCTGAAACTGTGACATGCGGGGTGCAGGTGACAAACGTGCAGTAAGCGTACTAAGTAAACAGCACAGGCGAGTGGGCAGTATCGACGGATTGATTACGTCGAAGGATGTTCATCGCCGACTGGAGAGCGGCATCGCCCTGGCTGAAATAGCCCGCGGCTTGCCGAAGACTCGCTGCATCCTGATTGTGCGCACCGGAGATGCAGTAGCTGAGCCCGACTTGGTAGCTCGCTATCGCCTGCTGAAGAGAGGCAGTCAGCTCCGGATCCGGGCTGGGCATGTGCTGGCGCGAGTTCGTGATCGCGCCACCGGCGGTTTGGCACGCGACAGCGGTCCCGGCGATGTCGTGCCTTGCCGCAGTGACAGCGATGTTGCCTCGTGCGGTGACCAGTGCGTTGATCGACGGCTCGGCCTCGGCGCGCCACGCCTGCAACTGCGCGGACATCGGCATCGAGGCGGCCGAACTCACCGGTGAACTGGCAGCCGCGGCAGCCGCCGTCATCGACCGCGCGCTCGACAAACTGTGGTGGGCCCACATTGCCAATGCGGCGATGATCACCACCAGCATGGCTTCGCTGGCTGCGACTATCAATTGCCTCGGTTCATACCGGCTCGAACCGGCGTGCCTGGCATTCGAGTCGGAATCGCTTTCCGGCGAGATCAGCGCCGGCGCGCGGTGGCTTGTGATCGCCATGGTGAACTCCCTAAGTCTGAGGGGCTGAATAACCGTTATCGGCGTTTCGAAACCGGCCGCGACAATTTGCGCCGCCTCGCGGCCGATGCCCTTGAACACAGCTGACCAAGGAACGGCCACCCCAACGCCAAGCGACTGCTGCGGCTGTTGATACGAGGATCAGACCGACTGCAGCCGTTGCCGCAGCCCGCTCGCTCGCATTGCCCGTCGTCCGACCGCGGCGCGCACGGCAACCTCGGATCCGGCGACCCGGACCTTGCGCTTGGCTCTGGTGACCGCGGTGTAAAGCAGTTCTCGGGTCAGCAGCCGGGAATCCTGCGACGGCAGTAAGACCGTGACTTCGTCTGCTTGGCTGCCCTGCGATTTGTGGATCGTCATGGCGTGCATCGTTTCCACCTCGCTGATCCGACCGGTCGCGAAGTCGAGCGGTCCCGATGCGGACGCGATCACCGCCCGCAGACCCTCGGCCCCGGCCAGCACCACACCGGTGTCGCCGTTGTAGACGCGCAACCCGTAATCGTTCGCGGTGATCAGCAGCGGCCGCCCCACGTACCACTCCGACCACGGTGGCTGACCGGTGTCTTCGGCGAGCCACATCTCGAGCTGTCGGTTCCAGTGCCGCACCCCGTACGGGCCGGTGCGGTGCGCACATAGCAACCGATGCTCGTTCAGCGTTGTCAACGCCTTTCCGGCAGCGCCTACTAGCGCGGCCTGCCGCAACCGCAGTGCGTGCGGCAGAAGGATCGGGCGCAAGGCGTCGCCGGCGTCGTTGGTTTCAACGAACTCGATGTGCTCGTCACCGGACCGCAGCAAAGCCAGCGCCTCATCGGCGTTGCCGACCCGGATGGCCTCGGCCAACGCACCAATGGACTTTCCGAACCGGTGCGTTGTTCGAAGCGCCGCCACTTGCACGTCGGCGCGCGCCATCAGTCCGTCCACCAGATCGGCCAGCACGGCACCGGCTTCGACCGATGCCAGCTGATCGGCATCACCGACCAGTATCAGCCGGGCGTCCGGGCGCACCGCCTCCAGCAGCCGCGCCATCATGGTCAGCGACACCATCGACGTTTCGTCGACCACTATCACGTCGTGCGGCAACCGGTTCGCGCGATCGTGCCGGAACCGCGACGACGAGTTCGGCCGGCTGCCCAGCAGACGATGCAAGGTGACCGCGCGCAACTCACCCAGCCGCGCGCGGTCCGCACCGTCGAGTTCAGCCACCTGCTCTCGCACGGCTTCTTGCAGCCGTGCTGCCGCCTTGCCCGTCGGCGCTGCCAGTGCGATCCGCGGCCGCGTCCCGACGAGCTGAGCTTGCTCGGCGATCACTGCCAGCAGCCGCGCTACCGTCGTGGTCTTGCCGGTGCCCGGACCTCCGGTCAATACCGTAACCGTCTGCGCCAGAGCCAGTTCGGCCGCAGCGCGCTGCTCTTCGAAGCCGGCCGGAAACAATCGCTGCGCAGCTGTGACTGCGGCCGCCGGCCGGGACGCCACCAGCGCGACCAGGTCGTCGCACACCTGCTTTTCCTCGCGCCAATACCGGTCGAGGTAAAGCAGCCGGTCGTCGTAGAGATGCAACACCGGCGGATCAGCCAGCAACGGGCTGGCCCGCACCGCCGCCAGCCACTGTTCCGGCTCGGGCCACGGCAGCCCCTCGACGCCGACCGCCGACGCAACTCCTGACAACTCGATGCACACCGATCCGCCCCGCAGTCCGCGTACCAACAGTGCCACCGCCAAGGCCACCCGCTCGTCAATCTCCCTGCCCAGGAAACAGATTCGCTCGGCCACCCGAACGTCCGCGACATCGAGGACCTCGGCCTCGTTAAAGGTCTGCAGTAAGCCGGCCACGTTGATCGCCAGCTCAGTCACGCCGCCTGCCTTCCCTCGTCGAGCAGATCCGATAGCGCAACCACCAGCTCGGCCGGCGGCTGCCAGCTGAACACGCCACACACCTGCCCGTCGACCACCGGCGTGTCGGCACCGCACATGCCGCGCACGAACAGATACAGCACGCCCCCGAGATGTTGCGCTGGGTCATACCCCGGAACCCGCCAGCGCAGAAAGCGATGCAGCACAACGATGTACAACAACGCCTGCAGTGGATAGTCGGAGTGCAGCATCGCCTCGGCCAACCGCGCTTGGCCGTAGTCGGCCGCGTTGTCGCCCAGGTGATTCGTCTTGTAATCCACCACCAGGTAGCGCTGGTCGGGCAATCGCAGCAACGCGTCAATTGAACCCGCCAAGTATCCGCGCAGCGACTGGCTGCCGAACGCAGCCGACATCAGTCGCCCGGCATAGGGAGCCACTGGATCACCGGCCGGCAGATGCGCGCGCAGCAATTCACCCACATCGGATACTGAAACGTCCGGGACGGCCCCGCGTACGTCACCGCCGGCCAAGGGGATCTCAAAGTCGAATTCCCGCAATCGATCATGCAGACCTATTTGCCGCAACGTCAGCCCGCCCGCCAGTGGTCCCAACGACGTCTCATTCATCGGCACCAACGCTGAGGCCAATTCGGCCGGTGCCACGTCGACCGACCACCACCGAAGCTGCCGTCGCACCTGGGTTTCGAGCTCAGCAACAAAGTCAGCAGCCCCGGGATCGGCGTTTTCCAGCACCGCATGCACCAGCGAACCGAACGTCGCACCCGACGGCAACGCCGCCATCGGCGACGGCTTGTCCGGCCCGGATGCATTTCCGGTTAACAGGATCTCGGCGGTCTCGTCGTCGAGTTCGGTGCTCTCCGGCTCGCTGGTGACCCCGGAAGCCTCGGCGACCCGAACAAGGCTGGAGTAGGAGGTGCGCCGCCAGGCGGTATCGATGCTGCGGTGGAAGTGGCGGCTTTCCACCTTCCGGGGCACCGGCTTGGTCGGCACCGGTGGCGCCGCGGCGACCACCGCCTCTTCGATGACCGGCCCGCCCGCGGCCTCCCATTCGCGGAGCCGGGCGATCGCGTCGTCATCGGAGATCTTTGCGGGATCACACCGGTCGCGTACGCACGCATCGCCGGGTCGGCGGTCACGCAACAACCGCGACAGGCCGCCGTTGGGTTCGTCGTGGGCTGGTGACCACCACGCCACCACCTGCGCTTGTGCCCGTGTCAACGCGACGTAGGTCAGCCGGCTGTCGTCGCTGGCGTCCTCGTGGCGGCCTCGTTGCTGGGCGGCGCTACAGTCCGGGCCGTCCTTGCCGCCGATGTACAGGCAGCGCACCCCGTCGTCGTGAAATAACACGATATCCCGCTCGGCGACGTTGCGGTTGAACGCAAACGGCACATAAACGATGGGAAACTGCAGTCCCTTGGCCGCATAGACCGTCATCACCTGCACGGCGGCAGCGTCACTGTCCAACCGGCGGTTGCGTTCGGTCGCGCCGCTGCGTTCGTCGCGTTGCTTGCGTAGCCAATCGCGCAGTCCCGGCAGGCTCAGCCGCTCGCGGTGCGCGACGTCCTGCAGCAACTGCGCAACGTGCGCAAGGTCGGTCATGTGCCGTTCACCATCCTCCCAGGACAGCACGCGATCACCCATTCCCCGCAGTTGCGCGGCTTCGTAGATGGCCGCCACCCCGC
>CAWFTT010000014.1:0-168001 GCA_963818785.1 uncultured Actinomycetota bacterium
GGACCGGATCGGTTGAGGCACCGAATGAGCCCGGCTCAGAGGCCACCCCGGGCCACCAACTGGCCGGCGATGACATTGCGCTGAATTTCGTTGGTGCCTTCGCCGACGATCATCAACGGGGCATCGCGGAAATACCGCTCGACATCGTATTCGGTGGAATAGCCGTAGCCCCCGTGGATGCGCACCGCGTTCAGCGCGATTTCCATGGCCACCTCAGAGGCGAACAGCTTGGCCATCCCCGCCTCCATGTCACAGCGTTCACCGCTGTCGTACCGTTCGGCGGCGTATCGGGTCAGTTGGCGCGCCGCGGTGAGTTTGGTCGCCATGTCAGCCAGGTAGTTGCCGACCGATTGGTGCTTCCAGATCGGCTGACCGAAGCTTTCCCGCTGCTGTGCGTAGGCCAGGGCGTCTTCGAGCGCAGCGGTTGCCACCCCCAACGCCCTCGAAGCCACTTGAATGCGCCCGGTTTCCAGGCCCTTCATCATCTGCGCGAACCCACTGCCCGGCACCCCCCCGAGTACTGCCGTGGCAGGAACGCGGCATGCGTCGAATGACAGCTCGCAGCTTTCCACGCCTTTGTATCCCAGCTTCGGCAGATCCCGCGAAACCGAGAGGCCCGGGCCCGGCTCAACCAGCAACACCGAAATCCCCTTGTGCCGTGGAGTGGCATGCGGGTCCGTCTTGCACAGCAGCGCGATGAGCCCGGAATGGCGAGCATTGCTGATCCAAGTTTTGGAGCCGTTGATCAGCAGATCCGACCCGTCCGGTAGCGCGGTGGTCGACATGTTCTGTAGGTCGCTGCCACCGCCCGGTTCGGTGAGCGCCATGGTGGCGCGCATCTCCCCGGTGGCCATCAGCGGAAGATAGCGGTGCTTCTGGTCGTCGGTGCCGAACAGCGACAGCAGCTTGGCCACGACGGTGTGTCCGCCCATCGCACCGGCCAGGCTCATCCAGCCGCGCGCCAACTCCTGGGTGACCAGCACATAACAGGGCATCGACACCGGTGACCCGCCGTACACCTCGGGGATCGCCAGGCCGTAGATGCCGATCCGCTTCATCTGCTCGATCCATGCTTGCGGATAGGTGTTGGCGTGCTCCATCTCGCGGACGGCCGGTTTCACCTCCTTGTCGACGAATGCGCGCACCGTCTCGACCAGCATCGTTTCCTCGTCAGTCAATCCCGCCGCCATGCATCGCCTCCGTATGTGTCACGATCTCTACGCTTCTTAGCCATAGTTCCCGCACCGGAGGCGCGATGAGCGGCGGACCTTACATCGAGGATCTCGCGGTCGGCCAGGTTTTCGAAGAGGCACCTTCGCTGACGTTGACAGCCGGGATGGCCGCCGTCCACCAATCCATTATTGGTGACCGGCTACGGCTGGCCCTGGATGCCGACTTGTCGGCGGCAGTGACCGGCGCGCCGGCTGCACTGGCGCATCCAGCGCTGGTATGCGACGTGGCCATCGGACAAAGCACACTGGTGACCCAGCGGGTCAAAGCCAACCTGTTCTATCGAGGCCTGACATTTCACCGGTTCCCGGTCATCGGGGACACCCTCTACACCCGCACCGAAGTGGTGGGGCTGCGCGCAACGACGCCGAAGCCAGAGCGGGCGCCTACCGGGTTGGCGGCGCTGCGGATGACCACCATCGACCAAGCCGACCGACTGGTGCTCGACTTCTACCGGTGCGCCATGCTGCCGGCGAAGTCAGACGCCGGGATCGGCCGGCACGACGATCTGTCGACCATCGGCAGCGACGCGGTGGCGCCGGTGTCCGAGCCGACGGCCGACTGGGACGCCGCGGCGTTCCGCAGACGCGTGCCAGGTGACCACTTCAACGCCGGCTTGGCCGGCACGGTGCTGCACAGCACCGCCGATGTGGTCACCAGCGCTCCGGAACTTGCTCGACTCACATGCAACGTCGCCGCCGTGCATCATGACTCACGCCCAACCGGACGCCGGTTGGTCTACGGCGGGCACACCATAGGATTGGCGCTCGCCCAGGCCACCCGGCTGCTGCCCACACTGGTGACAGTGCTGGGCTGGCAGTCATGCGAGCACACCGGGCCGGTGCATGAGGGTGACACGTTGTACAGCGAACTGCACGTGGAATCTGCTGAGTCGGCGGATCGGGGCGGGGTGCTGGCTTTGCGGTCCCTGGTTTACGCCGCCGGCAACGACGACGCAGACGACGCGGATCGGCAGGTGCTCGATTGGCGTTTCACGGCGCGGCAGTTTTGAACGCCGTTACGCGGACAATGATCACCATGGATCCAGATGGGTGCTCTGCCGCCGCGGACTGGGCCGGTAGCGGCCTGGCCCATCTGACCGGCGCGCCAGACGGGCCGCCGGACTTCTCCCGCGCCGCCGTGCTGTCCGAAGCCCGCCGGGTGACAGCTGAGATCACCCGTCTGCTGGGTGTGGATGTGGACGCCGCCACTCTGTTGGCCGGCCGGGCTGCGCTGCTGGGCCTGCGCCGCCAAGGCGGGATCTCCGCGGGCGGGGCTACCCGACTGCTCGCCACAACCGACAACTGGTGTGCCGTTGCACTCCCGCGCCCCGAAGACATCACCGCAGTGCCCGCGCTGCTGCGCTGCGACACCGAACCTAACGACCCGTTCGCAGCTCTGGCTGCGTGGGCCGCAACGCAATCCGCAGTAGATGTCGTCGCCCGAGCACAACTGCTCGACATCGCTGCGGCGGTCCTGGCCGAGACAACCTCGGGGGAGCCGGTGCTACGGCGTAACGGAGTTCCCGCAGAGCGGCCCCGGGCGGGCGGCTTGCTAGTGGCGGACCTCTCGTCGTTATGGGCCGGCCCGCTGTGCGGGCAACTGCTTGCCCGAGCAGGTGCGCTCGTCGTCAAAGTGGAAAGTCCGGGCCGCCCGGACGGCACCCGCTGGGGTGCGCCGGCCTTCTTCAACTGGATGAACACTCCGAAGCTCAGTTACGCAGTCGATTTCGACGCTGACGACGGCGGGTTACGAGACCTGCTGACCGCCGCCGACGTCGTCATCGAGGGATCGCGGCCCGCAGCGTTGCGGCGCCGCCGGCTCAGCGTCGACGACGTGCCGCCCCGGCCGGGGCGGGTGTGGCTGCGGATCACCGGTCACTTCAATCAGCCCGATCGGGCGGCGTTCGGCGACGACGCCGCGGTCGCTGGAGGACTGGTCGGCGCCGGGCCCGCGGGTCCCGTCTTCTGCGGTGACGCCATCGCCGACCCGCTGACCGGGATAGAGGCGGCGCGGGCCGTGGCAGGGTCACTGCGACGCGGTGGTGGCGAGGTGATCGATGTGTCGATGGCGGCCGTCGCAGCACGGTATGCCGCCCTGCCGGTAACTGGGCATAGCATCACATCCGTTGCTCGCCCTCGACCGCCGGCGCCGAGCCCGCAAGCCGCACCGCTGGGCGCAGACAGTGCGAGCGTGCGGCGAGTGGTCTCCGAACGGCTCACCGCCGCATGCTGATTCAGCGCGGCACACTACTGAACGGCAGGGTCGTCGACATCCGGGTCGGATCCCGCATCACCCACATCGAAAGCCGACTGACACCGCGGCGCGGCGAAAACGTCTTCGACGCTGCGGGCGGGACCGTGCTGCCGGGCCTACACGATCACCATGTCCACCTGTATTCGGCTGCGGCTGTCGAACAGTCGCTGCGGCTCGGGCCCCCGCACGTATCTGACCGCGACAGCCTGGTCGCTGCTCTGGCCGGCGCGCACGTCGGCGAGGACGGCTGGATTCGCGGCGTCGGATACCACGAATCGGTGGCCGGTTCGTTGGACCGCACGGTGTTGGATGTGCTGACACCGGCGGTGCCGGTGCGGGTGCAGCACCGCAGCGGATTGGTCTGGATGCTGAATTCGGCCGGCCTGGCCGCGATCGGGTTGGCCGACCATCCGGACGGCCGGCTCTTCAGCGCGGACCCAAACTGGTCGGTTCCGTTGCAGCGCCGCGATGCTGACCTGGCCGCCGTGAGTGACCGGTTGCTCAGCTACGGTGTTACCGGAATCACCGACGCCACACCAAATTTGGGCGCCGGCGAGATCGTCGACTTGGCCGAGGCGCAGCGCCGTGGCGTTGTGCACCAGAGCGTGCGCCTGTTGTCCCCGGGCAAACGCATCCTGCGCGACGACGACCTGGATCTCGATGAGCTGGCGCATTGGATCACAGATCGCCACACGGAGAACATGCCGGTCGCCATCCACTGCGTCACCGCCGCGCAACTCCTCGTGGCCATCGCCGCCCTGCACCAGGCCGGTTCTCGGACGGGTGACCGAATCGAGCACGCGGCCGTTGCGCCACATGATGTGCTTAACGACTTGGCTCGGCTCGGTGTCACCGTCGTGACCCAGCCCAATTTCGTCGCCGAACGCGGCGATCACTACCTTGCCGACGTTCCGGCCGACGAACACCGTCAGCTGTGGCGGGTGGCATCGCTGATCAGCGCATCGATTCCGGTGGCATTTTCGACCGACTCGCCGTTCGGCGCTGACGATCCGTGGGCCGCCATGCGCGCGGCGGTATACCGCACGACACCGACCGGCGCTGTGTTGAATCCAACCGAATGTGTTGCTCCCGCAACGGCACTGGCGGGCTTCTTGGGGCGAGCTGAGCGGCCCGGTCGGCTGCGTCACGTCGAAGTCGGTGCGCCCGGGCAGTTGTGCGTGCTGGCCGTTGCGCCCTCGGTGGCGCTGGCCGAGCTGGACGCGGGGACGGTGGCGGCGACTATCGTCGCCGGGCAGGTCGCGTATACCGCGCAGTGATTGTCGCTCAGGACAGTTCGCCGACAAGATAGCGCTGCAGAGTCGGCGCCACGGCATCGACGAGCGCGTCGACTTCCATCGAATGGATCGGCTCGACTTTGACCGCGTAACGCATGATTCCTAGACCGACCACCTGCGAGGCGCACAACGACGCCCGCAGTTTGATCTGGTCAGCACCGAGCGCCTTGAGCAGCGGATCGAAGACCGGCCCGATGAACATGTTCTGCGCGATATCGGCGGTCTTCGCCAAACCCGCCGAGGCGATCGCGCTGGCGGCGAAAGGCCCTCCTCCGGTGTGATCCCACGTAGAGAGCAGCATGTGCAAGGTACGCCGACCGGCTTGATTCACGCCACCGCTGATGATGCGATCGATGAACTCCGGCGTGCCGAAAGGCAAACGTAGCTTCTTTGCGACCGGGTCGAGAAGACTCCGCGTCAGCTTTTCGCGACGGCTCACTGGGCCAGAATATCGCACGAATTACCGAACAGAGCCTCATTGATCTGTCGGCGCTGCGGCTGTCGCGAGCAGTTCAGTGCGCCCGATTTGACTCACCAGGCTCGCGGCATCGAAGTAGATACGTTCGTTGACAATTCGGTCGTCTTCGAAGAAGAACACCGCAATCATCGGGACGCGGAATGACAGGCCGGTCGGCGGCAGGCCGTAGAACTCACCGAGGTTGGTGCCCAGCAGGTCGAATTCGACGATGATGGCGTCATCGGCGACGTGATGACGAACATTGTCGTGACGCTGATCCGGAAACGCCGTCCTTGTGGTCCGGTAGTAGCCCATCACTTCGTCGGCCCCGTCGAAGACCTGGCCGGTGGCCATGATTTCGTAGTGCGGGCGTCCGTGGAAAGTCTGCAGGGTGCGGTCGAAGT
This sequence comes from uncultured Actinomycetota bacterium, assembly GCA_963818785.1. Lineage (GTDB taxonomy): Bacteria > Actinomycetota > Actinomycetes > Mycobacteriales > Mycobacteriaceae > Mycobacterium. Next base: position 5,643 of record CAWFTT010000014.1, read on the forward strand.
CGTGCGTCACTTCGGTATCCATGTGCTCTTTGATGACGTCGAGACGGCGTCGCCGCAGCTCGTCACTGACCATCGGCCGCTCCCTCGTGCGCTTCGTTGCAGCGTCGTGGTTCCGCTGTGCTCAGCAAGCTAGTGCACCATGCCACCGCTGCGGGCCGGTTCGAGTTGCTCGAAAGCAGCGACGAGCCAACTGTGGGCAGCACCGACTAAAGCCTCCCGGTTCTCCCGCTTCGCGATCTCGTGCCCGTCGTCGTCGAATCGGAGGTAGCGCACGGTGCGGCCATGCCGTCCTTGGTGGCGGTGACCTCCAGCAGGCGGGCATGGTTGCCGCCGTGGTCGCTGCAGATCAGCGCCCGTACGTAGCCGTCTGGGCTGTCGAATTCATAGAACTTATGCGGCCGGTGACGTTTCATCTCTTCACCTGCTGGCCCCGAACGGATCCGGCGCGGTTGATGGTCGTCGAGGATCACGCCCGCAGCGGTGGTTGAGCCAGGATCAGTGGGCAGCAAGGACGTTTCAATCAGACCATGCAGCAAAACGAGCTCGTACTGACAGCGCGGGCCCACCCGCACGAGCGCGGCTCCGGCCCAGGCGTCAATCAATCGGGCACCGCATCGTTCATCCAGCACAACGGTGTCGCCGTTCGACGGATCGATCAGACACGACGCACCTATACCGTTGTCTGCGGTCAGTACTGCGGCAACCCATCTGCCGGACCAGCCGATGAGCTCTGCGGTGCTGTTATCCTGGCGGTCGATTCGCCAAGCGGACAAATCTTCGGGATCGGTTGTCACCAGCCATATTTGCTTGACCGTGCCACCTTCCGACGCGACTTCGCAAGCCAACCAGTGACCGTCTGGGGAGTGGATGACCCGGCTGACCGGGCCGTCGATCGGGAGAACGACACCGCGCGACGAATCTTCCGGAAGTGAGAGGTGCCCCCCGGTTCGCCGGTCGTGCAGAAAGCGTTGTACTGCCCGCGGATAGCCGCCGTCGTCGACGATATGGGCGAAGATGGTGCCGTCGGGGGAAAGCGATGCGCCGTAATTCGCCCGCACGTGCTGATCCGCCATGGCTGCCATGCTAAAGGCATGCGGCACATCCGCGCTGTCAACGGATCGCGCGAACATCGTTGTCGCAGAATTGAAAACACTACGTCAACTGATTTTCAGCGCTCGATACGTACTCAATTGCTGACGGTCAGCACCTTTATCAGAGTGTGGCGCAATTTATCTGGTGCTAACGATGAAGCCGTGCGGGTACCGAAGCGTCCGCGGGATGATGCGACGATAGGCGTTTACGTCACGTGTTCTTAGTGCTGCGGAAATTTGGCGGCAACGAGGCCGATGCTGGCGCGTGCGGGAGGAAAGGGCGGTCGGACGAGCTCTGACGCGCCGCCGCGGAACCTTCGCCAACCCTCGTTCACCTGCGCAAAGGTCGGAGAGATGAAAAGTTCCGCTATTACCGTTTGTCAGTGGGTTCGGGGGGTACAGTCCCCGGCATGACGGCACGACCGGCGACGCGTTACCCCGGACCAAGCCTGGCGACCCGCACGAGGTGGTTGCTGCGAGCGCGGCCCGCCGACTACATGCTGGCATTAAGCGTCGCGTCGGCTTCGCTGCCGGTGGTGGGAAAGCGACTCGAGCCGCTGGGCGGGGTGACCGCGATGAGTGTGTGGGGCGCCCGGGTGATGCCGGAGGTGATCTCCCGGGTGGCGAAGTCGCGGTGCAACCCCGATGACGGCGAGGCCCGCCAGGACGACCGCGGCCAGACGCAGGCGGTGTCCGAAGCGGCTCTGCGCGGCGTCGTGCCGGCCGAGGACCTGGCGATCAACTGGCCGGCTCCGGAGCGGACGCCGCCCGTGTGCCGCGCGCTGCAATACCGCCGCCGGCTGTACCGGACGTCGGTTCGCTACGGCGAACATCCCACTCAACTGCTCGACGTGTGGCGGCGCAAGGACTTGCCGCCCGGCCCGGCCCCAGTGCTGCTGTTCGTCCCCGGCGGAGCCTGGGTGCACGGCAGCCGCACACTGCAGGGTTATGCGTTGTTGTCCCACATGGCCGAACAGGGCTGGGTGTGCTTGTCAATCGACTACCGGGTGGCGCCGCACCACCGGTGGCCGTCGCACATCATCGACGTGAAGACTGCGATCGCCTGGGCACGAGCCAACGTCGACAAGTTCGGCGGCGACCGCAATTTCGTTGCGGTGGCCGGCACGTCCGCCGGCGGTCACCTTGCTGCATTGGCCGGGCTGACCGGCAACGACCCGGACCTGCGGGAGAAGCTTCCGGAAAGCTCGAACACTGCCGTCGATGCGGTCGTCGGCATCTACGGCCGCTACGACTGGGAAGATCGCTCCGACGCCGAGCGGGCGCGTTTTGTCGACTTCCTGGAGCGAGTGGTGGTGAAACGGAGCATCAAACGTCACCCCGAGGTGTTCCGCAATGCGTCGCCGATCGCCCGCATTCATCCGCAAGCTCCGCCGTTCTTGGTCATTCATGGCAGCAAAGACACTGTTATCCCGGTCTGGCAAGCGCGCACCTTCGTCGAACGGCTGCGGGCGGTCTCGCACTCGGTGGTCAGCTACGCCGAGCTGCCGGGCGCCGGGCACGGCTTCGACCTCACTGATGGCGCCCGGACCGGGATCATGGCCACCACGGTCGGATTGTTCCTCAATCAGGTGCACCGCAGCCGTCCAACGATTGGCACCAAACAGGTCATCTGAGCGCCGACCGCTTGTAGGGTCCTCTCGGTAGGGGGTGCGCAAGGAGGCGGTTCGTGCGAAGGCTCAGTGGCTGGGATGCGTTCCTGCTCTACAGTGAGACCCCGAATGTGCACATGCACACCCTTAAGCTTGCCGTCATCGAGCTGACCGACGAACGGCGCGACTTCGACATCGATGCGTTCCGCCGGGTGATCCACAGCCGGTTGTACAAGCTGGACCCGTTCCGCTACCAGCTGGTGACCATCCCGTGGAAACTGCATCACCCGATGTGGCGGGAGAACTGCGAGGTCGACCTCGATTATCACATCCGGCCGTGGCGGGTGCGCGCCCCCGGCGGCCGGCGCGAGCTCGACCAGGCTGTCGGTGAAATCGCCAGCACACCGTTGGACCGCAGCCGACCACTGTGGGAGATGTATTTCATCGAAGGCCTGGCCAACGGCCGCATCGCCGTCCTCGGCAAGATCCACCACGCACTCGCCGACGGCATCGCCTCAGCCAATCTGATGGCGCGGGGAATGGACCTGGCGCCGGACCCACGCCCAGATGGCGGCGCTTCCTACCAGACCGATCCCGCGCCCACCTCGGGCCAGTTACTGCGCTCGGCGTTCCGCGACCATCTGCGCTACGTCGGCCGAATTCCCGCGACGCTGAAGTACACCGCCGAAGGATTCGGGCGGGTACGCCGCAGCTCACGCAAGCTGAGCCCGGAACTGACCCGTCCGTTCACGCCGCCGCCGACGTTCATCAACCATCGGATCACCCCGGAACGTCGATACGCTACGGCCACATTGTCTTTGTCGGACGTCAAAGAAACCGGCAAGCGGCTCGGCGCGACGATCAACGATCTGGTACTGGTCACCGCATCGGGCGCATTGCGAACCTTGTTACTGCGCTATGACGGTCACGCTGACCATCCGTTGTTGACATCGGTGCCTGTGAGCTACGACTTTTCCGCGGACCGCGTCTCGGGCAACCGGTTCACCGGCGTGCTGGTGGCGCTGCCGACTCACCTCGGCGACCCGTTGGACCGAGTGAGCCAGGTGCATGACGCTGCGGCAGCGGCCAAGGAGAGCAACAACCTCGTGGGACCGGAACTCGTGAGCCGGTGGTCGAATTACATGCCGCCGGCCGGTGCCGAAGCGCTGTTTCGCTGGCTGGCCACCCGGGAGGGACAGAACAAGGTGCTGAACCTGACGGTGTCCAACGTGCCCGGGCCCCGTGAGCGGGGCAGGGTTGGCGGTGCGCTGGTCACTGAAATCTATTCGGTAGGACCGCTGACCGCCGGAAGCGGACTGAACATCACGGTGTGGAGTTACGTCGACCAGCTCAACATCTCGGTGCTCGCCGACGGCGCCACGGTCGACGATCCGCACGAGGTGACCGACGCCATGGTCGAAGACTTCGTCGAGATCCGTCGTGCCGCCGGGCTTTCCGAGAAGCTGACCGTCGTCGAGACGGCGATGGCGCCGGCTTAGTTCTCGTTGGTGAGACGGGCCAGCAGTTCGCCGCGCACGATTTTGCCGGTGCTGCTGCGCGGTAACTCGTCGAGCACGATAATCTCGCGCGGCACCTTGTAGTTGGCCAAGTTGTCGCGCACGTGCTGCTTGAGCGCATCTGTTGTCGCTGAACCGTCGGTGGTCAACACCACGAACGCGGCCAGTCGCTGCCCGTACTGTTCGTCGTCGATTCCGATGACGCTGACCTCGGCGACGTCCGGATGAGTGACCAGCGTCTTCTCCACCTCGATCGGGTAGACGTTTTCGCCGCCGGAAACGATCATCTCGTCATCGCGCCCGACGACGTAAAGCCGCCCCGCCTCGTCCAGCCGGCCGACATCGCCGGAGGCCATGAAGCCGTCGTGGAAGTCTTTCGTGGTGCCGGACGTGTAGCCGTCGAACTGGCTGGAGTTACGCACAAAGATCTGACCGACCTCACCGGTGGGCAGTTCCTGCAGCTGATCGTCAAGAATACGAATCTCGGTACCGGGCACCGGCTTTCCCGCAGTGTCCGGGGCAGCGCGCAGATCCTCAGGTGTCGCCGTGGCGATCATGCCGGCCTCGGTCGCGTTGTAGTTGTTGTAAATAACGTCGCCGAACTCGTCCATGAACTTCGTCACCACGTCGGGGCGCATCCGGGAGCCCGACGCCGTGGCGAACCGTAGCGATCTGCCGCTGTACTTGCGCCGCACCGCCTCGGGCAGGTCCATGACGCGGTCGAACATCACCGGCACAACGCAGAGCCCGGTGGCGTGGTGGCGATCGATGAGGGCCAGCATGGCTTCCGGGTCGAATTTTCGTCTGGTGGCGATCGTGCAACCCAGCGACGCGGCGAACACCAATTGGGAGAAGCCCCACGCATGGAACATCGGCGCCGCTACGACGACGGTCTCCTCGGCGCGCCAGGGCACGCGGTCCAGCATCGCCTTGAGTTCACCGGCGCCTCCGCCAGAACGCGCGGCACCCTTCGGCACCCCGGTGGTTCCCGAGGTCAGCAGGATCAACTTGCCCTTGCGGTCCGGCGCGTTCGGGCGCTCGCCGGTGCGGGCGGCGATGAGCTTCTCCACGGTCACCTCGTGGCTGTCGGGCTCATCGGCCCACGCGATGATCCCCGCAGTGCCTGGCCGGCCGGCAACTGCGCGATCGACCGACTCGGCGAACTCATCGTCGTAAACGATCGCATCGACGCCCTCACGCTGTACGACGTCGGCCAGCGCCGGCCCGGCGAATGAAGTGTTGAGCAGCAGAATGTCGGCGCCGATGCGGTTGGCGGCGATCAACGCCTCGACGAAACCCCGGTGATTCCGGCAGAGGATGCCGACGACGGCCGGCGAACCGGAGGGCAAGGACTGCAGCGCCGTCGCGAACGCGTCGCTGCGGCGGTCGATCTCGCGGTAGGTGAGACTGCCCAACTCGTCGATCAGTGCCGCCCGGTTCGGGCAGCGTCGCGCCGACATCGCGAACCCGCTCGTCATCGACATGCGCTCACGACGACCGGCAGCGGCGATGCGCAGGTATTTGTCCGGACGAAGCGGCGCAATGATGCGGGCACGGACCAAAGTCGACAGCAGATCTCCGGCTTCCATCATCCGGGCAAGTGCGGCCGGGCCTGCCATGACGCTGCCCTCAGCCGATCACCGGGAGGCGGCGTTGCATGGCCAGCTTGTCGAGTGCGTGTTGCATGACACGCCGGACATGAGCGTCGACGGCGTCGATGTCGGGATCCGCCCCGAACTCGGCCACCAGGTCGATGGGTTCGAGCACCTGCATCACGATCTTGGCCGGCAGCGGCAGGTTGACGGGCAGCACCGCCGACAGTCCGAACGGCAAGCCCACCGAGATCGGCAGGATCTTGACCCGCATCAACTTGTCCAGCCGTAGGAGATGGGCCAGCCCCATACCCCGGGACAGGTACAGCTGAGTTTCCTGACCGCCGATACCAACGGCCGGCACGATCGGAACCCCGGCGTTCAACGCTGCCCGCACATAGCCGGTCCGGCCGTCGAAGTCGATTCTGTTCTCCGAGAGTGTCGGCCGGTAGACGTCGTAATCTCCGCCGGGGAAGACGACGACCACCCCGCCGGAGCGCAAGGCCTCCTCGGCGTTCTCATGGCTGGCGCGGATGAAACCGGTGCGGATGAGAAAGTCGCCTTGAGGGCCGGTGAAAAGCATGTCGTGGCTCAACGTGTAGACCGGCCGGTTGTAACCGAACGCGCCGTAGAAACCGGTGGCGAACACCGGGACATCCATGGGGAACAAACCGCCGGAGTGATTGGACACCACCAGCGCGCCGCCGGGCGGAAAGGATTCCAGGCCTCGGACCTCCGCACGGTGATAGCCCTTGATCAGCGGACGCAACCAGCCGATGACCCGCTCCGTCAAACCCGGATCCCATTTGGCTACTTCACTCGGTGATGTTTCGGTGGACTCGACATCGGTTGCGGTCAACGGGTCCCCCTGGCTGCAGCGCGGGAATTCGATTCTCGATGCTAGCGTCCGGACTTTCTCCCCGGCTGTCTGGGTTCTCGTCAAGCAGCTGGGTTACCGGACGTCAACGGATCCGTCGGTGCAGGCGGCACCGACCGATACGATCGCTTCGTGAGCGACGCCGACGCGCAGCCCGAGGTCCTGGTCGAGCAGCGGGACCGCATCCTGATCATCACGATCAACCGGCCCAAAGCCAAGAACGCGGTCAACGCAGCGGTGGCCAGAGGACTGGCCGACGCCGTGGACCGGCTCGACGGCGACACGGGTCTGTCGGTCGGCGTCCTCACCGGAGCGGGCGGAACGTTCAGCGCCGGTATGGATCTCAAGGCGTTCGCGCGCGGCGAGTCTCCCATCGTCGAGGGGCGCGGGATGGGTTTCACCGAGCGGCCGCCGGCCAAGCCGCTGATCGCTGCCGTCGAAGGCTACGCGTTGGCCGGCGGCACCGAATTGGCGCTGGCGACCGATCTGATCGTCGCGTCGAGAGACTCCGCGTTCGGCATCCCCGAGGTCAAACGTGGTCTGGTGGCCGGCGGGGGCGGCCTGCTGCGGCTACCGCAGCGCATTCCCTATGCCGTCGCCATGGAGCTGGCCCTCACCGGCGACAACCTGCCGGCCGACCGAGCCCATGCGCTCGGTTTGGTGAATGTGCTTGCCGAGCCGGGCAAAGCCCTCGACGCGGCGATCGCCCTGGCCCAGAAGATCACCGCGAACGGCCCGCTGGCGGTGGCCGCAACCAAACGAATCATCGTCGAATCGCGCGGTTGGAGCCCCGAGACGATGTTCGCCGAGCAGATGAAGATTTTGATGCCGGTGTTCTCCTCCAACGACGCCAGGGAAGGCGCAGTCGCGTTCGCCGAGAAGCGCCCGGCACGCTGGACCGGGACATGAGTATTTCGCTGCTGCTGGAGATGGCGGTGGCGAGCAACCCCGACCGCACCGCTGTGGTCTCCGAAGAGGTGCGTCTGACTACTCAGCAACTCAGCGACCTCGCCGACGGCGGCGCCGGCGTCGTAGCAGCCTCTGGCGCCGGGCATGTCGCCTACGTCGGTACCGGTGGGGTGATGTTGCCGTTGCTCATGTTCTGTTCGGCGCGCGCCGGCCGTTCGTTCACTCCGATCAATTACCGGCTGTCCGCCGAGGGTGTCCGGGCGCTGACGGACCAGCTGCGCGAGCCGCTGGTGGTCGTCGACGAGCGGTATCGCGATGTCGTCGCCTCCTCGAAGTACCGGCTGCTGACCTCTGAGGAATTTCTGACCGCTGCCGCCAGCACCGAGCCGTTCGTGAATTACCCGGATCCCGACTCCGTAGCCGTCGTGTTGTTCACCTCAGGCACCACCTCGTTACCCAAAGCCGTTGAGCTGTCGCACCACAACTTGACCAGCTATGTCACCGACACGGTGGAGTTCGGCTCGGCCGCACCTACCGACGCGGCGCTGATCTGCGTGCCGCCCTATCACATCGCCGGCGTCAGCGCGGCGCTGTCCAACCTCTACGCCGGCCGCAAGATGGTGTATCTGCCCACGTTCGATGCCCACGAATGGGTGCGGCTGATCAACGCTGAATCCATCACCACCGCAACAGTGGTGCCGACCATGCTCGACCGCATCGTCACCGTGCTGGAAACCGGTGGCTGCGCGTTGCCTTCGCTGCGGAATCTGGCTTACGGCGGATCCAAAGTCGCGTTGCCGCTCGTGCGCCGTGCGCTGAAGCTGCTGCCGAGCGTCGGTTTCGTCAACGCCTACGGGTTGACCGAGACCAGTTCGACGATCGCAGTGCTGACCCCCGATGACCACCGCGTCGCCCAGGCGGCCACCGATGCAGGCGTCGCGAAGCGGTTGGCGTCGGTGGGTCAGCCGGTACCGGGTATTGAGCTGCAGGTCCGCGACGACGACGGGAATGTGCTGGGGCCCGGCGAAACCGGCGAGCTGTTCGTGCGCGGCGCGCAGGTATCCGGCCGCTACACCGGCATCGGGTCGGTGCTCGACGAGAACGGGTGGTTTGCCACCAACGACATCGCCGTACTCGATGAGGACGGCTACCTGTTCATCGGGGGACGAAGCGACGACACCATCATCCGCGGCGGAGAGAACATCGCCCCGGCGGAATTGGAGGATGTGCTCGTCGAGCATCCCCAGGTTCGGGATGTCGCCGTCGTCGGCGTGGAGGACCCGCAATGGGGTCAAGCGATCGTCGCCGTCGTGGTGCCGGTACCCGGCGTCGAACCCGACCCCGAGGAGCTGCGCGAATATGTCCGCAACGCTTTGCGCGGATCGCGGACCCCCGATCGAGTAGTGTTTCGCGACGAGCTGCCCACCAGCGCGACCGGCAAGGTGCTTCGCCGCAAGATAGTCCAAGAACTGTGCGTTGTGCCCATCGACCGGTAAGCCCGCGGCGATCGCAAGCGCGGCCGATAGCCGTGCGACGCGGGTGGCCGCCATCAGTGCCCAGCAGCGACTCGTGTGAAGGACGATGATGATCAAGAACGGAACGCGGTTTGCCAGCCAGGTCTGTGACACTCAAGTAATCGTCGTCCGGAGCGCTGAGAGCCTCGACGATCTCCGATGCGGCGGCGCTCCGATGGTCGAAATCGGCGCACCGCGCACCGGTGAACTCGACCCGGCGTTCTCCGGCGGCAGCGTGATGGGCAAGCGCTACGTCGACGAGACGGGCGCGGAGGTGCTGGTGACCAAAGCGGGGGCTGGAACGCTGGCCATCGGGGACACCGCCCTGAGCGTCAAGGAGGCCAAACCACTACCGGCCAGCGATTAACCGCGCCCGGCCTACTGGTTGCGCAGCCCGTTGCGACGTACGAATTCTTTTGCCTTAATCAAGAATTCAAGCTGACTGTAGACCTCACGTAGCGGCTCGGTGTTGCGCGTCGAGCGACACAGCACCACGGCGCCTTCCAGCGCGGCGATCGACGTCACGGCCAGGGAGGTCGCGTCTGCCTCGTCGAAACCGTCGGCGACGAAGGCCCGGATCAACGAAATGCGCCAGCGGTCAAGGATGTAGCCGGCCTCAACGGTCAACTGCGGTTCATCGGGCGCCGAACCGATCGCCGCGGCCACGACTGGGCAGCCGGCGGTGAAATCGCTTTCGGTGAGCAGCCGCTCCCAGTACCCGACGAAACCGCGCAACAGCACTTTCGCGCCCCGCTGCACCGCGTCATCGATCGCGGCGGTGATGGCGTCGCCGGCGAAATGCAGCGCCTCGGTCAGGATCTGGGTGCGCCCCTCCGGGAAGTGGTAGTAAACCGAACCACGCGGAGCGCCGCTACGGGTGAGCACCTCGTCGATGGTCACCCCCGCGGCGCCGCGCTCTCGGAGTACTTCGGCGGCGCTGGCCAGCATCTTGGTGCGGGTCGTACCGCGCGTCCGGCGCGCGGCGCGTGTCGTCACTGACATCGTCGTGTTGCCCTCGGCGAGAGGGCGTCAGGCAGCATGTTGCTGGCGAAGCTGCGGTACTCGCCAGTGCACGTTGCGCGGGCTGAACCGGGCGGACCAGGAAGGCTGGCGAGGAAGATCGGCCACCCGGTAGGTGAACCGCCGCCCGGCGATGTTGAGTTCAATTACGAACATAGTTATCGGCCTATCTCGCGCCGGACTATCCCGGCCTATTTATGCCTTCCAGCATAACCAGGCGCCCGCGGATTAGGCAAGTGCTGAATAGGCAGGAGTCGTCGCCCGGCAGAATGCGCAGCTAGAGAGGGTAACGAATCGGTAACAAGCATTGCTGGCGGGCGTGATCACTATGGAACTCGTCATATAACGGGAGTCTCGGACCGCGTGGAGCGCCAACAGCTTCAGCAGTCTCAGGCGTCGCGCAGTCGGGAGATAAGACCTGTCTGCACGATGACCTCGTCCGTGATATCACCCCGACATGAAGCTGGCCGATCGTCCGACCCGCGTGCTGGACTGGTGATATCGCCGGCGGCACCACTTTGCAGTACAGGGCAGTGACGCCGAGCCGTTGCCGGAGTTACTGGTGTGACTCGATGCGAAGCCCGCGTCAGGTTTCGAGCGTGTAACCCAACGGCATCAGCACACTCTTCTGCTGAGTGAAATGCTCGACACCTTCCGGCCCGTTCTCGCGGCCGACACCGGAGTTCTTGTAACCGCCGAACGGGCAGCAGGGATCGAAGGCGTACCAGTTGATCGCATAGGTTCCGGTGCGGATCTTCTCCGAAATCTCGATGCCGTGCGGCACGTCGGTCGTCCACACGCTGCCGGCCAGGCCGTACACCGAATCGTTCGCGATCGCAATCGCATCCTCCTCGGTGTCGTAGGGGATGATGCTCAGCACCGGCCCGAAAATCTCTTCTTGGGCGATCGTCATCGTGTTGTCTACGTCGGCGAAGACAGTCGGCTGGATGAAGTAGCCGCTGTCCAGACCCTCTGGACGGCCACCGCCGCAGACCAGCCGGGCACCCTCCTCGACGCCCTTGGCGATGTAGCCCTCGACGCGACTGCGCTGCTTCTCCGAGATCAGCGCACCGATCTGGGCGGCCGGGTCTGACGGCGGTCCCACCGGGAGCGCTTGGACGAAACTGCCCACCGCGTCAACTACCTCGTCGTAACGCGAGCGGGGCGCCAGAATTCGGGTCTGCGCGACGCAGGCCTGCCCGGTGTTCATGATCCCGGAGAACACCAGCATCGGGATAGCGGCCGCCAGGTCCACGTCTTCGAGGACGATGGCCGCTGACTTGCCGCCCAGTTCCAACGTGCACGGCTTGAGCAGATCGGCAGCACGCTTGCCGATCTCTTTGCCGACGGCCGAGCTGCCGGTGAAAGTGAAGATGTCGACGTCTGGATTTGACGTCAGCGCCTGCCCGGTCTCGACACCGCCCGGCACCACTGAAAGCACGCCTGCCGGCAGACCGGCCTCGGCGAACACCTCCGCCAAGGCGTTGGCGGTCAACGGGGTTTCGGCGGCCGGTTTGAGCACTACCGTGCAGCCGGCCAGCAACGCAGGACCGAGCTTGTTGACCGCCAGGAACAGCGGCACGTTCCACGCCACAATGGCGCCGACAACCCCGATCGGCTCACGGTGCACGATGGTCTGCCCATAGGAGCCTGTGCGGGTCTCCTTCCACTTGATTTGGTCGACGGCCGGACCGGCGAAGAAGTTCAGCGCGCCCATTGAACTCATCCAGTGCATGGTTTCGACAACCGTGGGCGGTTGACCGGTTTCCTGCGCGAGGAGCTTGGTGAACAACTCCTTGCGGTCTTCCAGCAGTTTGACCGCCGCGGCGATCACCGCCGCGCGCTCCGCGGGCGGGGTGGCAGGCCACGGCCCGGTGTCGAAAGCCTCCCGGGCCGCGGCGACAGCGGCGTCGACGTCAGCCGCAGCGGCCAACGGCACCTTGCCGACGTATTCGCCGGTTGCCGGACATTGCACTTCGATCACTTCATCGGTGGACGGCGCGGTCCACTGCCCACCGATGAACAGCTTGTCGTATTCGGTCGTGTCGCTCTGGGTCATGCAGGTCACCCTACTCAGCGCACGGCAAAACGAGAACACGTTTCAGTCAACGGCTGCCACCGGCCGACGGCGGCCGCAGCACCAGCACCAAATTACTCACCAAGAATTCCCGCAGCAGTGGCACCGACGCGGTCCACCAGGCCCATCGAGGGTGGTAACGCGGGAAAACACCGACCAGCATCGCGGTGTTTGCAGCCCACCGCAAACCTGCGGCTGCGGACACCGCGAACAGTGACGACCCGTAGTTGTTCTTGGCTGGGTGACCGTGTTTGCGGGCGTAGCGAGCCGCGGCCCGGGCACCGCCCAGATAGTGCGCGCAGCCCAGTTCGTGGCCGCCGAAGGGTCCCAGCCACACCGTGTAGGACAGCACCGCCAAGCCGCCGGGCCGGGTCACCCGCAGCATCTCCGCGCCCAGCTGCCAGGGGCGAGGCACATGCTCGGCGACGTTTGAGGACAAGCAGATGTCCACGCTGTCATCGGCGAACGGCAACGCCATGCCCGAGGCGCGTACGAACTGCCCTGGTGCATCGACGCTCCCACGGGCGGCCGCGTGCATCTCCCCGGGATCGGGTTCGACCCCGATGTAGCGGAGCCCGGCGGCGGCGAAGGCCGTCGCGAAATATCCCGGCCCGCCGCCGACGTCGAGTACGCTGCGTCCGGCCGCGGACTCGCCGTGGACGGCCTGCCATAAATCGCCGACCATCGCAGTGGTGTCGGCGGCCAGCACGCCGTAGAACCGGGCCGGATCAGATTGCTCGTGGCGGAACTCCGACAGCAACCGCAACGAGCGGGACAGCTTGGCGCGCCGCGCGAACACTTCTGTGGCGTCCACCGGGGTCAGCCTACGGCGAGCCATGCCGCAGCCGATGCGCCGCGAGGTGACAGTCGGCGGCGGCGAGCGCCACGCGGGGGTGCCGTTCGTGACGGTTACGCTGTCGGGTGATGTCTACTGTGCGCTCGGTGCTGCTGCTGTGCTGGCGAGACACCGGGCACCCGCAGGGCGGTGGTAGCGAAGCTTATCTGCAGCGCGTCGGGGCACAGCTCGCCGCGTCGGGAGTTGCCGTCACATTGCGCACTGCTCGGTATCCGGGCGCACCAAAGGAAGAGACCGTTGACGGTGTCCGGATCAGCCGCGCCGGTGGGCATTACTCGGTGTATCTGTGGGCGCTGGCATGGATGGCCCGAAACGAACTCGGAGCGCGCCTCGGGCTCGGACCGCTGCGGCGGGTGCGCCCGGACGTCGTGATCGACACGCAGAACGGCATACCGTTTGCGGCGCGACTCATCTACGGTCGACGAGTCGCGGTGCTGGTCCACCACTGTCACCGGGCCCAATGGCCGGTGGCAGGTCGGATGCTCGGGCGGTTCGGCTGGTTCGTGGAGTCGACATTTTCGCCCCGGCTGCACCGGCGCAATCAGTACGTGACGGTGTCGTTGCCGTCGGCCCGGGACCTGGTGGACCTCGGTGTGGACAACCAGCGGATCGCGGTGGTGCGCAACGGCCTCGACGAGGCGCCGGCACAAACGCTGTGCGGTCCCCGCGCGGCCGACCCGCGCGTGGTGGTGTTGTCGCGGCTGGTGCCGCACAAGCAGATCGAAGATGCCTTAGACGCCGTTGCGGTGCTGCGTGAGCGGATACCTGGTCTGCACCTCGACGTCGTCGGCGACGGCTGGTGGCGCCGACGGTTGATCGGGCACGCCGCTAGCCTCGGCATCTCCGATGCGGTGACCTTCCACGGCCACGTCGACGACGTGACCAAACACCATCTGGTGCAACGGTGCTGGGTGCATGTGTTGCCGTCGCGCAAGGAGGGCTGGGGTCTGGCGGTCATCGAGGCCGCGCAGCACCGAGTCCCCACGATCGGCTACCGGCACTCCGGCGGACTGTCCGACTCGATCATTGACGGCGTCACCGGGCTGTTGGTCGACGACGCCAAGGATCTGGTGACTCGGCTGGAACAACTCCTCACCGACGCGGTGCTGCGCGAACAGCTCGGCCTCAAGGCGCAGACGCGCAGCGGCGAATTCTCCTGGCGGCAAAGCACCGAAGCGATGCGCGGTGTACTTGAAGCGGTGCACGCCGGCGACCGCGTCAGCGGCCTCGTCCAGCCTCTGCTGAACCGCGGCGGGAATGACGGCGCCATGCGCTGACCGCTGTGGCCACGCCGCCGGCAGCCAGCATTGCCAGCCAGACCAGATGGGCGATCAATGCAGTGCGACGGACGTTTGCCGTCGCATGGTGGCCGGTGTCCCCGCCGATCCGGTACAGCGTGAGGTCGGCGTCGCGGTAGGTAGCCGGCAGGGTGCTCAGCGTGCGCGCGGCTGCACCGGTCTCGCCGGGCGTGCCCGATTCCACCACCAGCCAAGTGACGCCGGCAGCGCGTAGTGCGGCGGCATCTGCTCCGCTGAGCAGTATGCGCTCAATCGCGCGCGCCCGGGTGCCTTCGCCGGTGACCGCGACGCCGGAGACGGTCAGATCGCCGGTCGTCAGCACGTCGGCGCGCACCCAGCGCGGCAGCGGGTCGAGCACCGGCGCCCGTCCCGACCAGGCGAAACGCCGCATACTGCCGGCCGGCAACACCGCCACCGTGCCCAGGTCGCGGTTGATCAGTGCCGACAGCGTCGACCACCCGGCTGGATAGTCCACCGCCTGCACGCGCCCGGATACGCCCCAGGCCAGATCGGGCAGCGTAGCGACGAGCGCCAGGCTGCTAACCAGAGCCGTCACCGCCGGCGGTAACCAGCGCCGAAGCGTCGTCACCGCACCGGCCGCGGCCAGTGCGTAGGCGGGCATGGCCAGCGCCACCCACTTTTGGCTGTCCCGGACCACGGCCAGACCCGGTGCGGCGGTGATCGCTGTTCGCAGTAACGCCAGTCCCGGCTCGGTGGCCGCAGCGGCGGGCAGCAGGACAGCCACCGCCGCCAGCCCCAGCAGCGGCCAGGCAGCTGCGCGGCGCACCAACACCGGGAGTCCGACCGCTACGACGCTCAACAACACGGCCGTCGACACCACTGCGAAAGACGTTGTCCGCGAGGGCGGAACGGCCTCACCGTTCCAAAGTCCACCGAGGCCGGCCAGGCTGCCCAGGGTGCCAAGACCGGGTTCGGCTTTGGCCGCGAACGCGGCGACGCCGTGACCTGCGGCAGAGTGCGCCCACGGGCCGCTCGGCGACCAGGGAGCAAGCGCCGCCGCCGTGAGCCACGGCAGCGCCGCAAGCAGTGCGCTGGCCCCGGCCACCGCGGCGCACAGCCGGCGCGACCGCGCCTGCCCCGGCGCCGCCACACATACCAACGCAACCGTCGCCGCCAGCAGCAGTCCGGTGGGTGTCAGCCCCGCCAACGCCATCCAGCACGCCACCGCAGCAAGCCCCTGCCACAGCGGCTGCTCAGCCGAGCGCAGCACCAGCATCGCCGTCGCGACCCAGGGGAGGCAGCCGTAGCCGACCAACAGGCTCCAATGGCCTTGCAGCAGTCGTTCGGCGACATAGGGATTCCAGATCGCGACCGTGCTCGCGACGAACTGGCCATTGCACCCCGCTTCGGGCAGCACCAGCCCGCTGAGCCGAGCTGCGCCCCACCCGGCCAGCCACAGCGCCAGCACTAGTAACGCCTTGACCACGATGCCGCCGTCGACGACGTGTGACGCCAGCGCTACCGCGAAGTCCTGCGGCGTGGCCCGGGGAGCCGACTCGGCCACTCCGAGCGCAGCATCGGAAAGAAAGGACCGCGGCGTCGAGACGCCGTCGCGCACCAACAGATAACCCGGGCGCAGCAACGGGGCGACGATCAGCAGCGCCAACGCCAGGGCATACACCGACGGCAGAGCGCGGCAGTGTGCGCTTATCACTGCCCGGCTAGTGCCCCGGGAGAAGCAAGCCCGCATGGTCGCCGAGCGGTCAGGGCCGTTCGGGTGACCCGGGGCTCCGTTCCGACGACGCAGGCGGTTCGGCCTCCGGCGGGCTCGTCCCCGTCGGAGCGGGTTTTTCATCCAGATCCGGGCGCGTCGGCAGGATTTCGGTTTCCGCTTCGGCGCCTGACGGCGGTTCTGCTTCGGCTACGTTACGGCCGAAGAAGCCGTGGTCGGCCCGGTCCAGGCCGGGATCGATCAGTGCGGCTTCGGTCCGCAGGCTCAGCGCGGCCAGCAGCACACCGCCGACCAGCGCCACCAGCCCCGTAGCGGTGAATGTGATGGGCAGCACCCGCGACCACAGCGCCAGCCGGTCTCGCTCATCCCGGGCGGCGTTGACCTGCGATTCCACCGTCTGCTCGGTCGAGGTGACCTTGTACTCCACCAGGGTTGCTTCCGGCTTCAGCGGGTCGCGGGCGAAGTAATGGGTGACGTGATTTGCTTCCTTGACGATGGTGCCCGACACCGGGTCGACCCAGAAGGTGCGTTGCGCAGCGTAGTAGCGGGTCATAGTGATCTGCTCGTCCGGGTCGTCGCTGGGCACACCCCACTTAGCCGCGCCGGCGGTGACTTTGCCGTCCTCGTCGTTGGCGTACAGCGAAGGGTATTTGACGGGCGCGACCAGCTTGCCGGAACTGTCGTAGCCGATGTTCTGGGTGAACCGGTAGGTGCTCAGACCGTTGACGTCCTCGTCGTCGTCGTAATTCGCGTCGAACGCCTTTTGGGCGATGGGGTCGAAGTACTGGTAGGTCTGCTTCTTGGTGTGGAAGGGAAAGCGGTAGGACAGTCCGTCGTGCGGCAGCGCGATGTTGGTCGGCGGGTTGTCGTCGTTGATGGTGCGTGGCTTCTGCACGGCGCCACCGGGATGGGTGTCATCGGATACCGCCAGTGCGGTTTTGCGGTTGAGCGTGACGGTGTCGACGATCGCCAGCAGCAGGCCGGTGTCCTTTTGTTTGTCGGTGCGCCGGACCGAGTCACCGACCTGCAGAGTCACCACCTCAGCGTTTGCCGGCGACTCGACACTGATTTGCTGCTGCGATACCAGCGGCACATTCTGATTCACCACGAACCTGTCCCCGGACAACGACCCGGGATCCAGCGCTTGACCGTTGCCCTCGCTCATCAAGGTGGTGTCCATGTCGAGCGGGATCTTGGTGATGCGGCTGCTGGTGTAAGTCCACAGCAGAAGGGCGGCGATCAGCAGGGCGGCTCCGAGGCCCATGATTCCGCATGCGGCTATCCGCAACACGACTGCTCGGTTCACCTTGCGGTGACCTCCTTCTGCGTTCGGTTCACGATCGCCTCAGTGCCTCGGCGTGCCCCGCTAGTTAGCGCAGCGAGCTAAAACCCGTTCGACCCTAACAGCAGAATTTAAGGTCACGGCTTAGGTACCCAGCGGTGCGCGGGCGGGTGAACCGCACCGCGCGGCGTGTGCCCGTTCGGCTCGGCTACCACCCCACGGCAGACTGTTGCCATGACCGAAAGTCAGGGCATCGGCGGCACACGCAGCTTCCTGCCTGCGGTGGAAGGCATGCGCGCCTGCGCGGCTATTGGCGTCGTCGTCACCCATGCCGCTTTTCAGACCGGTCACTCCACCGGCGTCGACGGCCGGTTGCTGGGTCGCTTCGATCTAGCGGTGGCGGTGTTCTTCGGGCTGTCGGGCTTCCTGCTGTGGCGCGGTCACGTCGCGGCCGCCCGCGGCCTCGGTGAGCGGCCGGCGACGGGTCACTACCTACGCTCCCGGGTGGTCCGCATCATGCCGGCCTACCTGTTCGCCGTGGTTGTCATCTTGACGCTGCTGCCCGACGCCGAGCACGCCAGCCCGACGGTGTGGCTGGCCAACGTCACGCTCACACAGATTTACGTCCCGCTGACACTGACCGCCGGGCTGACGCAGATGTGGAGCTTGTCCGTCGAAGTAAGTTTTTATCTGGCGTTGCCCATGCTGGCGCTGCTGGCGCGCAGACTGCCGGCCGGCTGGCGTATCCCGACGATCGCCGCCCTCGCCGTCGCTAGCTGGGCATGGGCCTGGGTCCCCATCGGTTCGCGGTCGGGACTCAACGCATTGAATTGGCCGCCGGCGTTTTTCTCCTGGTTCGCCGTGGGCATGCTGCTCGCTGAATTGCTGTACACGCCGATCGGAGCGCCGCACCGGCTGGCGCGACGACGAGTTGTAATGGCGGCAGTCGCCGTGGGGGCTTACGTGGTGGCGGCTTCGCCGCTGGCCGGACCGGCCGGGCTGGTGCCCAGCACCTCGATGCAGTTCGCGGTCAAAACGGCGATGGGCGCGGTGGTGGCGTGCGCGTTGATCGCCCCGCTGGTGCTCGACCGGGCCGACACCCCGCATCGGGTGTTGGGCAGCACCGGCATGGTGACGCTGGGCCGCTGGTCCTACGGCTTGTTCATCTGGCACCTCGCTGCGCTGACGATGGTGTTCCCGGTGATCGGTGAATTCTCCTTCCAGGGCGACCTGCCCGAGGTGCTGGCGCTCACCCTGATATTCGGTGTCGCTATTGCTGCGGTGAGTTATGCGCTGGTTGAGTCGCCATGCCGAGAAGCGCTGCGGCGCTGGGAGAAACGCCGGCTGGACCGCGTGGCCGGGGACCACCCGGCCCGGGAGCGTCAAGAAGACGCCATTGCGCCGTGACGCGCACGCTTCACCGACGGCATCAGGGCAGCGGATCGAACCTCAGCACCGGCAGGGTGCCCGCCAGGGCTTCGAACTCCAGTGGCGTGCCATCGGTGACCATGCCGGACCGTTTGACGAAGCCGACCCCGGCGGGCACCAGGCGGGGATATGCGCTCAGGACCGGGCGGGCCTCGTCGGGGCCGACGTCGACAATGCGGACTTGTCGTCGACGCCGCCCGCGGGTGAGGGTCCCGACCCCGGCGGCGCGTGCGTTCTGCACCCAGTCGGCATCAGGGAAGCCGCCCACGACATAGAGCCGGCCGCCTACCTCAAGCGGTGACATCGGCGTGCTGCGTAGCTTGCCCGTTCTGCGTCCAGGCACCGTGAGGATCATCGCCGGCCCGGTCGGCATCCCGATGTGGTGAGCGGTCCTGACCACCGCGTTCACCACTTTCAACCAGCGCGGCGGCTTCTTGGGATTCATGGTCAACGCCCCGGGGTGAAAGCTGACTGGTGGGCGGCGGTCCAATCGGCGAACGATGTCGCAGGCCGCCCCAGGATCGTCTGCACATGGTGGGTCACCACGGCGGGTTGCCCGAGTTGGCCCGCCAGCATCGCGACATAGGCTTCGGCGAAGCCGGCCGGAAATCCCATGTCTGCGAAGCGGTCGCAAACCACCTGCGTCGGCACCTCCTGATAGCGAATCGGACGGCCGAGCACCGTGCCGATCACGGCGGCCAGCTCAGCGTTTGTCAACGCCTGCGGTCCGGTGAGCGGGATGCGTTGCCCGACAAGGTCGTCTTCCAGAAGAGCGTGAGCGGCCACCGCCGCGATATCGCTGTCGGCGATCGGTGCCAGCGACGCATGGGCGTATGGCCCGAAAACCGTGTCGCCGGCGCGTATCTGGCTCGCCCACATACCGATGAAATTCGACGCGAACAGCGTGGGGCGCAGACTGACCCACGGCACACCCGAGCCGGCCGCGAGCTGGTCGGCCTCGCGATTGCGATCACCTCGGAACCGCGACGGCTGGCGGGTGTCGTCGTCATCGGCGTTGATCGCGGACAACGCGACCACTCGCCTGACGCCGGTCTGCACGGCTGCGGCGACGACTGCCGCCATCTGGTCGCCCAGCGCCCGCGAGTTCACGAAGATGGCAGTGGCGCGATGCAGCCCGTCGAACGGTGATGTGACAACCCGTACTGCGGCGGGCAAGTCGGCGGCCGACGGGTCCCGGGTTACCGCGCACACATCCGTACCGGCAGCCAGGAGGTGATCGAGAAGCGGGCGGCCGACGTTGCCGGTTGCTCCCGTGACGAGAATGGTCATGGAAGTAGGACGACGCAGCGTCGGCGGAAAGTGACAGCAGCGATGTGTAACTTTCGGCGGTCGGCATTCGTCGTATCGATGTGGATCTGATGACGATGACGACTGCCTGGCGCGCGCACCGCGCGTACCTCGTCAACCTCGCGTACCAGATGCTCGGCGACGTCGGAAACGCCGAGGACATGGCGCAAGAGGCGTTCGTGCGGTTTCACGCCGCCGAACCTGGCGCCATCGACGACGAGCGGGGCTGGTTGACGGTGGTCACCGGCCGCCTGTGCCTGGATTTTTTGCGCTCAGCGCGCGTGCGACGCGAGTCACCGGCCCCGGCCGAAGACCTCGACCGCTCGTTGTTGCACAGCCGAGTCAGCCCGGACCCTGCCGACCGGGTCACCCTGGACGACGCCGTCAGCCATGCGCTCATCGAGGTGCTGGGCCGGCTCAATCCCGGCGAGCGGGTCGCGTTCATCCTGCACGACGCCTTCGGTGTCCCGTTCGACGCCATCGGGGACATGACAGGGCGACCCGCCGCCAGCTGCCGACAACTGGCCCGGCGCGCCCGCGCCAAATTGGCTGGTGCAAATCTTGGTGCCGCAGCAGCCTTCGAAGCCGGGGCCGATCATCGAGACGTCATCGACCGCTTCATCACGGCATGTGCCGGCGGCGATCTGCAGGCGCTGGCCGCTGTGCTGGACCCGTCGGTGTGGGGTGTAGGCAGAGTTTTGGCCGATCCCATGCCTCCGCCCCAGATCAACCACGGGCCCACGGACGTGTCCGCCAACTTGATCCGCTACCTGGGCACCGACGTCACGCTGGTCAGCGCACCGGGCTCACGGCCGACGCTGCTGGCGTTCGCGAACCGGCGATTGTTCGCGGTGACCGCATTGACCCTGCGCGACGGCCGAGTGCTGGCGATCGAGGTCACCGCCGACCCGGTCGCGCGATTCGGCGCGCCGGATCAGTAGCCGCCCTGCCGCTCGAAGATGCGGCGCGGGTTGTCGACGAGCATGGTGTGCAACTGCTCGTCGGTGACGCCCCGTTGCTTGAGAGCCGGGATGACGTCGTTGTGAATGTGCAAGTAGTGCCAGTTCGGCATGACCTGTGGCACCAGCTCTTCGGGAAGCGCGTCGAAGTAGCAGTTGGCGTCGTGCGAAAGCACCATCTTGTCGGCGTGCCCGCGCTCGCACATCTGCGCCACGATGTTCACCCGGTCCTCGAACGGGGATATCGAGTCGATGCCGAACCGGTCCATGCCCAGGTAGGAACCGGCGGAGATGAGCTCTTCGAGGTAGCTGACATCGGTGCTGTCGCCGGAATGCCCGATGACCACCCGGCTCAGATCGACGCCCTCCTCGGCGAAGATCCGCTGCTGCTCCAGGCCGCGCCGCAAGCCGGCATGGGTGTGAGTGGAGATCGGCACGCCCGTACGGATGTGCGCTTGGGCGACCGCGCGCAACACCCGCTCGACGCCGGGAGTGACACCGGGCGCGTCGGTGGCGCATTTGAGGATCCCGGCTCTGACGCCGGTGTCGGCGATGCCCTGTTCGATGTCACGTACGAACATGTCGGTCATGATCTCGGGCCCGCCCAGTTCGGCGCCGGGGCCCAGGTAGTGGAAGTAGTACGGCACGTCGTTGTAGGTGTAAAGGCCAGTTGCCACAACGATGTTCAGCTCGGTGGCCGCGGCGATCCGGGCAATGCGTGGAATGTAGCGGCCCAATCCGATCACGGTCAGGTCGACGATGCTGTCTACTCCGCGGGCTTTGAGTTCATTGAGACGGTCGATCGCATCGGCCTCGCGTTGCGCCTCGTCACCCCAGCCTTCCGGATAGTTCTGGGTGATCTCGGTGGTCATGATGAACACGTGCTCATGCATCAGCGTGACACCGAGATCGGCAGTGTCGATCGATCCTCGAACGGTATTCAGTTGCGGCACGCTCCCGATGCTATGGCGATTTCGCGGCGCAGACGGAGGAATCGCCGGGCCGCTCACTGATCCGGCGACGCAGCGACCGGCTCTTGATCAGTGACCTGGCTCACAGTAGAGTGACCACTGGTCATCGACACGAGGAGGTTTCGATGCCGACGGTCACCTGGGCCCGCGTTGATCCGGCTCGTCGCGCAGCTGTGATCGAAGCCGCCGAAGCCGAGTTCGCCGCGCACGGCTTCTCCCGCGGCAGCCTCAACGTCATCGCTCGCCGAGCCGAAGTGGCCAAAGGGAGCCTCTTCCAATACTTCGCGGACAAACGTGATCTGTACGCCTTCATCGCCGAGATCGGCTGCCAACGCGTGCGGTCCTACATGGAGGACCGCATCCGCGCCCTGGACCCGAGCAGGCCGTTCTTCGAGTTTCTCACCGACCTGCTCGACGACTGGGTGGGCTACTTCGCCGACCATCCGCGAGAGCGCGCCCTGCACGCCGCGGCCAGCTTCGAAGTCGACACCGATGCACGCATCAGTGTCCGCAGCGTCATTCACCGTCACTATCTGGACGTACTGCGTCCGCTGGTGCGCGACGCACGGGCGCGCGACGACCTGCGCGCGGACGCTGACACCGAGGCGCTGCTGTCGCTGCTGCTGATGATTTTCCCGCACCTGGCGCTGGCCCCATACGTGCGCGGTGTGGATCCGATCCTCGGGCTCGACGAACCCACGCCTGAGCAGCCGGCGCTGGCCGTCCGGCGGCTGGTTGCTGTGCTGTCGGTCGCGTTCAGCGCCACACCGCAAGCTCACCGAAATCAACTCAAGGAGGTCAACTCATGACACGGACACGCTACGGCTCGCTGGCCGCAGGCGGACTGAACTGGAACAGTCTGCCGCTCAAACTGTTCGCCGGCGGCAACGCGAAATTCTGGAACCCGGCCGACATCGACTTCTCCCGCGACCGGGCGGACTGGGACATGCTGTCGGATCGCGAGCGCGACTACGCCATCCGGCTGTGCGCCCAGTTCATCGCCGGCGAGGAAGCGGTCACCAAAGACATTCAGCCGTTCATGGCCGCCATGCGCGCCGAAGGCCGGCTGGGTGACGAGATGTACCTGACGCAGTTCGCCTTCGAGGAGGCCAAACACACCCAGGTGTTCCGGATGTGGCTCGACGCGGTCGGCATCCGCGACGATCTGCACAGCTACCTCGACGAACTGCCTGCCTACCGGCAGATGTTCAACGACGAACTGCCGGACGCGCTGGAGGCCCTGGCCATCGATCCGTCGCCCTCCTCGCAGGTGCGCGCCTCGGTGACCTACAACCACATCGTCGAAGGCATGCTAGCGCTGACCGGCTACTACGCCTGGCACAAGATCTGTGTGGAGCGCCGCATCCTGCCCGGCATGCAGCAACTGGTCCGCCACATCGGTGACGACGAGCGCCGCCACATGGCCTGGGGCACGTTCACCTGCCGGCGCCACGTCGCCGCCGAGGACGCCAACTGGACGGTGTTCGAGAACCGGATGAACGAATTGATCCCGCTGGCGCTGCAGCTCACCCAGGATGGCTTCACCCTTTACGGGGACCCGATGCCGTTCAATCTGTCCGTCGACGAGTTCATGCAGTACTCCGCCGACAAAGGCATGCGGCGGTTCGGCACCATCAGCAGCGCCCGCGGCCGTCCGCTCGAAGAGATCGACCTGGACTACTCGCCGCTGCAGTTGGAGGACACCTTCGCCGACGAGGACGAGAGGGCGCTGGCCGCCGTCTGATCCCGCGCGCGGCAGCGCCTATTCGACCTTCTTGTCGCCGCCAGCGCTGCCGGAGTCAGACGGCCCCACCCAAACGGTTTTGGCGTTGCAGAACTCGCGGATGCCCAAACCCGCCAGTTCGCGACCGTAGCCCGACCGCTTCACACCACCGAACGGCAGCTCAGGGTAGGACACCGTCATCCCGTTGATGAACACCTGACCCGCTTCAATGTCATCGATGAAGCGCTGCTGCTCGGCTTCGTCGTCCGTCCACGCGTTCGACCCCAGGCCGAACGTGGTGGCGTTGGCGATTTCGATGGCTTCGTCGATGTCGGTGGCTCGGTACACCGACGCGACCGGGCCGAACACCTCCTCGGTGTAAAGCGCCATGTCCTTGGTGATGTCGGTGACCACGGTCGGCGGATAGAACCAGCCCGGCCGGTCGGGACGCTCACCGCCGCAACGGATCACCGCGCCGGCTGCGGCGGCGTCGTCGACCTGCTTCTGTACCTCGTCGCGGCCCGACTCGGTGGCCAGCGGACCGACGTCGGTGTCGGGGTCGGTGGGATCGCCGACCGTCAACGCCTGCATCTTGTCGACGAACTTATCGACGAACGCGTCGTAGACGTCGTCGTGGACGATGAAACGCTTCGCAGCGATGCAGGATTGGCCGTTGTTCTGCACGCGCGCGGTCACCGCGGTTTTGACCGCCTCTTCCAAATTCGCCGACGGCATGACGATGAACGGGTCGCTGCCGCCGAGTTCGAGCACCGTGGGTTTGATCTCCTCACCGGCGATTGCGCCGACCGACTGGCCTGCGGGTTCGCTGCCGGTCAGGGTGGCCGCCGCGACCCGGGGGTCCCGCAGAATCTTCTCCACGGCACTCGAGGAGACGAGCAGCGTCTGGAAGCAGCCCTTGGGGAAGCCGCCGCGGCCGATGACGTCGGCGAGGTACAACGCGGTTTGCGGCACGTTGGAGGCATGTTTGAGGATGCCGACGTTGCCCGCCATCAGCGCGGGCGCGGCGAACCGGACCGCCTGCCAGAGCGGAAAGTTCCACGGCATGATCGCGAGCACCACGCCGAGCGGCTGGTAGCGGGTGTAGGCCTGCTTCGCACCGACCTTGCCGGCGTCGGCCGGCTCGTCGGCCAGAATCTTCTCGGTTTGCTCGGCATAAAAGCGAAATCCCTTGGCGCATTTGAGCACTTCTGCTTTAGCGGAAGCCAGCGTCTTGCCCATCTCGAGGGTCATCATGGCGGCGACATCCTCTGCCTCCGCCTCCAGCAGATCGGCGGTGGCGTTGGCCCACTCGGCGCGCTGGGCATACGTGGTGGAGTGGCGGTAGTCGAGGAACCGTTCGTAGGCGCGGGCGATGGCCGCCTCGACTTCCTCGTCGGTTGCCGCGGTGAAGGTTTTGACTGTCTCTCCGGTGGCTGGGTTGATCGTGGCGATAGACATGCTGGCGTCCTTTGGTTCGTGTCCTCTAGAAACCTGTAAGCGTGCAAACGGTGTTGGCCATTCCAGCCTGCCACTTCGGCTTCCGCTGCATCGCGCTACCTTCTACACAGACCGCGGGCCACAGGAGGTGATGGGTGAGTACTGCCGCCCAGTTATTGGTGAAATGCCTGGAAAACGAGGGCGTGACCGTTGTTTTCGGCATCCCGGGGGAAGAGAACATCCGCTTCGTGCAGGCCCTCGCCGCCTCGGAGATCCGCTACGTGCTCACCCGGCACGAGCAGGCGGCGGCATTCATGGCCGAGATGTACGGCCGGGTCACCGGTCGGGCCGCCGTCGTGTCCGCCACATTGGGTCCCGGCGCGATCAACATGCAGCTCGGTGTCGCCGACGCCACCTCCAACAGCACTCCGCTGGTCGCGATCTCGGCCCAGGTGGGTCAGGACCGGGAATACAAAGAGTCACACCAGTACGTCGACCTGGTGACGATGTTCTCGCCGATCACCCGCTGGGCCGACGGCGTTCCTACCGCGCGGGCGATCCCGGAGATGGTTCGCAAGGCGTTCAAGCTGGCCGAAAGCGAACGGCCGGCCGCGGTTTACCTGGCGGTTCCCGAACACATCGATGCCGACGCCGACGACTATGACCTTTCCCCGTTGCCGCGCAACGTGGTGCACGCCGAAGCACCCGCCGGGGGCCAGGTGCGGCGAGCCGCCGACATCCTGCGGAAGGCACGGCGGCCGGTGGTGCTGGCCGGCCACGGCGCCGCCCGCAACGACGCCACCGCGGCCCTCGTCCGGTTCGCCGAAGAACTGCAGATCCCGGTCGCCAACAGCTTCCACGGCAAAGGCGTGATGCCTGATGACCATCCGAACAGCATCGGAACCATCGGCTTCATGCGCCATGACTACGTCAACTTCGGCTTCGACGACGCCGACGTCGTAGTCGCTGTCGGCTACGAGCTGCAGGAGTTTGATCCGGTGCAGATCAACCCGGACGGTGACAAGAAAATCATCCACGTACACCGGTTCCCAGCCGAGGTCGACGCACACTACTCGGTGGACGTCGGGATCATCGGTGACATCAGTGCCTCGCTGGACGCGTTGACCGACGCGCTGTCGGCCCACCGCTACGCTGGTGCGGCGACGCCACCGGCTGGTGAGTTGCTGACCGAGGAGTTCACCCGCGGACAACAGGATTCCCGCTTTCCGTTGGCGCCGCAGCGGGTGGTCGCCGACACCCGGGCGGCGCTGGGCCGCAGCGATGTTGTGCTCGTCGACACCGGTGCCACCAAGATGTGGATGGCCCGCCTGTACCCGACTTATCAACGCAACACTTGCTTGATCTCGAATGGGTTGTCCACCATGTCCTTCGCGCTACCCGGAGCGCTCGGCGTGAAACTGGCCCAGCCCCACAACAAAGTGCTGGCCGTTGTCGGCGACGGCGCGTTCTTAATGAACTCCCAGGAGATCGAAACCGCGGTGCGCGAACGCATCCCGCTCGTGGTGCTGATCTGGGAGGACGGCGGTTACGGGCTGATCGAGTGGAAGATGGACCTCGAGTTGGGCGATCACTACTACGTGTCCTTCAACAATCCGGACGTGGTGAGCTACGCCGAAAGCTTCGGCGCCAAGGGTTACCGCATCACCAGCGCCGACCAATTGTTACCGACGCTCAAGACGGCGCTCGACGACGACGGGGTGTCGCTGATCGCCTGTCCGGTCGACTATTCCGAGAACCTGCGGTTGACCGACCGGCTCGGCCAGTTGGACGCGACGTTGTAATCGGGCTCCCAGCTGGTCGTTGAGGCGGCCCTTCAGGCGTGGCGGGCTGCTTCCCGGACGAGCTGCACGCGCGAGGTCAAGCCGAGTTTGGTGTAGATGTGGGTGAGATGGGTCTGCACGGTGCGTGGTGAGATGAATAGCCGGGTGGCGATGTCCTTGCTACCGAGACCTTCGCTGACCAGCCGGACGACGTCGGACTCAGCGGGGGTGAGGGAGCCCCAGCCGCTTGCGGGTCGGTTGCGTTGGCCGCGGCCGCGCTGGGCGTAGGCGATCGCCTCCTCGACCGACAGGGCCGCCCCCTCGGCCCATGCCGCGTCGAACTCACTGTCGTCCAACGCATCGCGCAGCGCCGCCACCGACGTTTCGCAGCCGGCGTCATAGATTTTGAACCGTACCTGGCCGGTAAGCAGCCGGATGGCAGCTGCCGCCCCGAAGAGACGGGCCGCTTGGCGGTGGCTGCCGACATCGACGGCCAGCGTGCCGAGGCATTCCAGGATGTCGGGGATGAGCAGGTGGGCCTGGACGTCGGCGGCACCCGCAAGCGCGTCGCGGGCGTCGCGCTCGGCCTGCTCCGGCTCACCCTGAACGATCGCCACCCGGGCGCGCGTAGTCAGCGCCATCGCCGAGTTCCAGCCGGTTGCAGTCGACACGGCCTCGTCGGCCCAGCGACGGGCAGCGGCGAGATCCCGCTCTGCTAGCGCGGCATCGGCATTCCAAGCGCGCTGCATTCCGGCCGTCGCACCAGTCATGACAAACATGTCTTGGCGGGCGGCCTCGCGCGCCTCGTGAGCCGCCGCGCGATCCCCGGCGGCCAGGGCCGCGACTCCCACCACTATGTGCCCGAGTACCGCCCACCTTCCGCCGGGCTCCGCGCCGCCCTCGAGGGCCGCCTCTGCCGCTGCGCGGGCCGCGGCCGCCTCACCCAGGTGCGCCAGTGCCAGGCTCTGGCCGGCCAGGCTGGTGACCCTCCAGATCTCGTCGTGAGCCGCTTCGGCCTCAGCCGCCACCTCGCCGTATTGTGTGACGGCTCCAGCTAAATCGCCGCTCATCAACCGGGCCGACCCGAGGTAGAAGCGACACGTACGCGAGTTGAACCGGTCACCGATCGCGTCGGCGAGGTCGCGTCCCTCCTCGCTGGCTGCGCGCACCGCGATCGGATGACCCGCGATGTGGGCGCCCTGCGCCTGCTGAGCGAGGATCTGGCTGAGTCGCCACCGATCGTCCAACGCCCGGGCCAGGCCGATCGCCTCGGCGAAGTACGCCCGCGCCACCTCGATGCGATAGCTCACGACGGCGGTGAACCCGCAGGCGGTCAGCGTCCGAGCCAACAGGGCGGGGTCGTCGACGTCTCGTGCGATCCCCAGCGCTTGCTCGGCCTGTTCCGTACTCGCGGCGGCGCCGGCCCAAGTGTCAAGCACCGCTTGGTCGGCGAGCGCCCGGGCGCGCACCGAGGCTGCCACCCCGCCGTCTTGCGCGTCAAGGTCGGCGAGGGCGGCGTCGAACCACGTCTGCCCTTCCCGGATGCGGCCCCGCCCGAGCCACAGCGGCTGCAGGGAGGACGCCAGCGCCAACGCCAGCTCGATAGCCAAGTTTTCGCGGCTCCACCCGTACGCGGCGCGCAGATTGTCGATCTCGATGGCGGCCTGCTCGAGACGCTGCTCGTAATCGCGGCCTGCCGGCGCATCAAGCGCGGCCGCCATCGCCGTGTAGTGATCGCGGTGGCGCGACCGCACGGTGTCGGCCTCGCCGGACTCGCCGAGTTTCTCCTGCGCGTACTGGCGCACCGTCTCCAGCAGGCGGTATCGGGTTCGTCCCCCGCTGTCATCTGGGACCACCAGCGACTTGTCGACCAACAGGGTCAGCTGATCGATAACTTGATAGCGCTCTACCGCACCGGAACCAGCGACCGCTTGGGCGGCCTCCAGATCGAAGCCACCCAGAAATGCGGCCAGCCGCCGAAACAACACTCGCTCAGGCTCGGTCAACAGCGCATGCGACCAATCCACCGAGGCGCGCAGGGTCTGCTGGCGGCGCACCGCGGTGCGCGCACCCCCGGTCAGCAACCGGAACCGGTCATGCAGGCTGTCGAGGATCTCGGCCGGCGACAGGGCGCGCACCCGCGCCGCCGCCAGTTCGATAGCGAGTGGCATTCCGTCAAGTCGCTGGCAGATTTCGGCCACCACGGCGGCGTTGTCGTCGCCGATGGTGAAACCGGTCTGGGCCAAACGCGCGCGGTCGACGAACAACTCGATCGCCTCGTCGGCCACCGACAGCGACGGCACTCGCCACATCACCTCACCACTCACACCGATCGGCTCCCGACTCGTGGCGAGCACCGTCAGCCCCGGCGCCTTGCCCAGCAGCGCGACCACCAGCGCTGCGCACGCATCCAGCAGATGCTCGCAGTTGTCCAGGACCACCAGCAGTCGACGGTCGCGAACGAACCGCAGCAGCGTGTCCATCGTCGAGCGGCCAGGTTGGTCGGGCAGACCCAGCGCGCGGGCCGTCACCACGGGCACCACATCCGGGTCAGTGATCGGCGCCAGGTCCACGTACCAGACACCGTCGGCGTATTCGCCCGCTACCTGGCTCGCAACTTCTACCGCCAGCCGCGTCTTGCCCACCCCGCCCGCTCCAGTCAAGGTGACCAACCGATCATCGGTCAATAGCTTGCGCACTTCGGTCAGCTGAGGGTCACGGCCGACAAAGCTGGTGAACTGCAACGGAATACGGTGCGCAGCAGCCCGTTCAGGCGTACGCAAGGGAGCAAAGTCGTTGCGCAGATCGGGATGGCACAGTTGCGCCACCCGTTCTGGGCGAGGCACACCGCGCAGCTCGTAAGTACCTAGATCGGTCAGCCACGCGTCGTCGGGCAAAGTGTCAACAACCAGCGCCTCGGTCGTGCCCGACAGCACCGTCTGGCCACCATGGGCCAGGTCTCGCAGCCGCGCCGTGCGGTTGATGGTCGGGCCGATGTAGTTACTTTCGTCGCGCAACTGCACTTCGCCGGTGTGCATACCGATCCGCAAGCAAATCGGCGCCAAAGGTGCGCGCTGCAGCCCCAGCGCACACGCCGCCGCATCGCTGGCGCGCGAGAACGCCACGACAAAGCTGTCACCCTCGCCCTGCTCTACTGGCCGCACCCCGCCATGAGCGGCGACCAGTTCCGTTAGTTTGTGGTCGAGCCGTGCGAACGCCGCAGTCATTTGCTCTGGCTGGGTCTCCCACAGCTGCGTGGAGCCCTCGACGTCCGCCAGCAGCAGCGTCACCGTGCCCGTCGGCAAAAGCGTGCTCATGCCAAGATCGCTCCAGTCCACCAGCGGCGCATCCGTGCGGGGATCGATCTCGCTCATGCTAGCCAGCATGCGGACACCCCGAGCCGCAAACATCAGCGAAAGCGCGTATTTAAGCACCCACGGAGGCCGCCGTGCGTTCCAGTAACTGGTTTCAGCCGCGGGTCACACACGACGCCGGGTCGGACCGTAGTTCACCGCGACCGTCGCATCCTCGGCGGCCAACCGGCGTACCACTGCGGCGCCGATACCACGCCCGCCTCCGGTGACCAGCGCCCGCTTGCCGGCGAGCCGAAGCGGCTGAGTCATTGCTTCACTCCTTGTGTAGGACCGCCCTGAGGCCTTCGCTGGTCAGCGCGTAAAACGTAGGCAACGCCACGAACACGACCAGCGCGGCGGCCGGCAGCCACAGCGCACCCACGAGCCCGCCGGCTGTGTAGGTGACGATGCCGACGATCGCGCGGGCCCGCTCGGTGCCGAACATCTCCCGGTCGACTTTCTCCTCGACCAGCCGGTCGCGATGGCGGTGAACCTGGTGATACAGCAGCAGCCAGCTCACGCACATCGCGGCCGCCACGCCGGCGTACAGGCCGACCGCGGTGTGCGCATCGGTGCTGTCGACGCCCGCGATGAAGGTGCGCGCAAGCACTGCGGTGGGGAACGGGATCAGCGCCGTGGTGAACAGAAGGCACAGGTTGGCGATGTGCACACCTCGGTTGACCCGCTGAATACCGACGAACGTCTGATGATGGTTCAGCCAGATCACCGCGACGTAGGCGAACGACGCGAAGTATGCGAGGTAGGCCGGCCACTGACGGCACAGCGCCATCAGCAACTGGCCTTCAGCGTGGTCCGGATCCTTCAGGTCCAACACCAGCAAGGTGACCACGATGGCGAAGACACCGTCGCTGAACGCTTCCAGGCGATCCGTTTCGGCCAGGTGCACGAGGCGCCGGATGCCGCGGCGCCGGTCGGTGTCGTCGCAGCTCGGAGTCTGCATGCTTTCCAGAGTCAATTTCCCGTCCTTTTTCGTCTTGACATTGAAACTCATACCCGGCGGGCGCCGGCATGACTCCTGCTCGTCAATCGCCCGCTGCGGGCAGGGACCCCACTTCGTTCCGTGCGATAGGGGGTAGGTACTGGCCAATGAGCGTGCGATGCCACCACGCCCGGTCGCGCCGCAGTTCGCGCCAGGTGGTGAAGCGGTACCGGTAGAGCCGAGCCCGGACATACGTGGGCGGCGCGTCCGGGAAGGGGTTCCGCCGCAGCAGGCGAAGGGTAGGTGCATCGTTTGCCAGCAACCGCAGGAGCAGAGGCCTCATCCACTGCTGTCCGTACAGCGGGGACAGTGCCGCGAACCACATCAACCAGTCCAGGCGCAGGTGATAGGGCGCCCACTGCGCCGGCAGCCGGCGCACCGCTCCTGGTTTGCCTTTGAACTCATATTCCCGCCAGAGCGTCCGCTCGCTGATCTCGGTCGCATCGGTACCTTCGATGACCACTTCCTCACGCGTGCGGCCGACGGTGCCGAAGGCGCCGTAGGTGTTGACCAGATGCAGCGGGTTGAACGACATGTTCATGCGCTGCCCGCGCGAGATCATGTTGCGCACCGGCCAGTACCCCAGGAACACCGTCAGCGCCGCGAACGCGATCACCAGCGCAGCGAACCACGTCGGCGGCCCGGGCAGCACCGGATGCTTCGGCACCGGCAGCACCGCTGCCAGGTCCGAATCGTCGATGGCGCTGAACGCCAGCAGGATCGTCAGCCAGTTGAGCCACGCGAAGTTGCCGGACAGCACCAGCCACATCTGCGTGACGACGATGATCGCCGCGGCCAGGCCGGCCACCGGCTGGGGCGCGAACAATCCGAAGGGGACGACGAGCTGCGCAACATGGTTTCCCGCCACTTCCACCCGGTGCAGCGGCTTGGGCAGGTGGTGAAACAACCAGCTCAACGGCCCGGGCATCGGCTGGGTCTCGTGGTGGTAATACAGGCAGGTCAGGTCGCGCCAGCACCGGTCGCCGCGCAGTTTGATCAAGCCCGCCCCGAACTCGAGCCGGAACAGCAGGAAACGCGCGAGCCACAGTGTCAGCGCGGGCGGCGCGGTGCGGTCGTTCCCCAGGAAAATCGCCAAGAAACCCGTCTCCAGCAGCAGCGACTCCCAGCCGAACGAGTACCAGGTCTGGCCGACGTTGACGATCGACTGATAAAGCACCCAGATCGCCAGCCACAGCAACATGCCCGCCCATAGGGGCACCAGGTCGGTTAGGCCGACGAGCAGCGCCGCGCTCGTCGCCGCGCCGAGCCAGCTGACGGCGGCGAACAGCCGGTCGGAGTAGCGCCAGTGAAAGACGCTCGGCGCCCGCCAAAACGTCTGGCGCGCCAGGTAACGCGGTATCGGCAGCAGTCCATGCTCGCCGATCAGCGGCCGGAACTGGCGTGCCGCGGCGATGAAGGCGATCAGGTAGACGGCCGCGATGCCGCGGCCCAGGACCAGCCTGCCCAGCCAGTAATCGGGTGCCGTGAACCATCCCATGCCGCATCTCCGCCGACGGTGGACGCTTGATGCCCAGCTACGCGCTTCTCGCTCAGCCTAATTCTGTGCGACGCTGCCGTCGCGAGGAAGTTCTCCTTCGGGTGCCTCGGCCCGCATCGTCACCGACGCGGTTGGATTGCGCGGCTCCTCCTCGGGCCGATGCTCGGCCCGCATCGTCACCGACGCGGTTGGATTGCGCGGCTCCTCCTCGGGCCGATGCGGCCCGCATCGTCACCGACGCGGTTGGATTGCGCGGCTCCTCCTCGGGCCGATGCGGCCCGCATCGTCACCGACGCGGCCACCGCGGCCAGTGAGATCAGCGCGAGCAGTTGTACCCCTGAGGCATGCCCGGCGTAACCGTCGACGGAGCGCCACGGATGCCGCGACAGCGCAGCGCCGGACAGAATCGTTCCGCCGGCGCTCAGCCCAAGGGTCGCCGCGGCAGCAAGCTGTCGCCGGTCGCGCAGCGCGTACCGCAAGCCGAGGACGGCGCCGAAGACGGCGGCTCCGGTCGCCCCGGAGATCACCGCGCCGACGCCCAGCACCGCGACCACCGCCCCGCGCCCGCCGGCCCACGCTTGCGCCGCGGCGTCGCCGCCCGGCGGACCCGCCTTCGTCCTGCGCCGCGGCCACGCCGCCAGCAGAACCAGCAGCGGCAGCAGGGCCAGCCCGCCCAGCAGCCCGGCCCGGTACACCGAGTTGTAGGCGAAGGTCAGGGTGACTGTGCCGGCAGTGCCGGCGGGCACCACCCAACCCTGCTGCCACCCGTTGACAGTCACCGGGGTCAGTCGCGTTCCGTCGCCGACCCGGGCCATCCAGCCGGGATTGACGCTTTCCGGTACCACCAGCACCCGCGACTTTCCCGCTGCAGGCACCCGCACTTCGCGCCGGGCCGCTCCCCAGGCTCCGGTGGCGGCGGGCACCGGCGTGGGGCCGGCTGTGACAGCCGCCGCCGACAGCTGTGCCCCGTCGACGACGAACGCGTCGCCTGGACTGATCAGCAGCTCCTGCTGCCCGGCCGGCAGCACGATCGGGTCCGTCTCGCACGGCTGCGCGGGCACCGGATCGCCGCGCAGTAACGCCGCCACAGTGGTGTGGATCGAGGTGTGCACGAACCGGCCGGCCACCGCGACAACCGGGCCGTGGCCACAGTCCACGACGACTTGACGAGTCTGGTTCGCGGACGCGTCGGCGGCCGCGACAGGGTGCCCGTCGTCGCCGAGCACCGCGACCTCGGCCAGCCCCGGCGCTTTGAGCTGGTCGAACCCGAGTGCGGTGCGGTCGATCACATCGGTCCAATCCAGCAACCGGAGGGTGACGGTTCCGGTGACGCGAGGCCGCAGCGACAAGGTCTGCGGCCCTTCGACCGCAGTGCCGTCACCGGCCGACTTCAGCTGGCGCACCTGCGGCCCGTCACCCAAGTCGACGCTCACTTTGATCGGATGCGCCGGCAGCGCGGACCCGCTCGACAGCAGCCGCAGCCCAGTCACCTCGGTAGGCTGCGGCAGGGTCAGCGTCAGGCCGGGTGGACTTTTGTGCTGTACGACGCGCTGGGGTGCCGTCCACGCGGTGCGCGGATCACCGTCGGCGGCGGCATAGGCAGACCCCTGCAGGTCGAGCACATCGGAGTCCCCGCGGGCCCGTGCGGCGGCCGGGTCGGCGACCAGGTCCGCGAGATTAGGGCCTTGGCGCGGTCGCACCCACACCGTCGGCGTGACAGACATCGCCCGCGGCACGGTCAGGGTGCGGCTGACATTGGCCTGCTCCTCCGGCGCCAACGCCATCGAAGCCGCACAGCGCACGTTGTCGGGACCGTCAGCGCAGCCCGGCCGGCCGAGCAGTTCTGAGCCCAGATCCCATTGCGCAACCGTCGCGTTCAGCGGCGGGCCGGGAACGAGCGCGGTGTGCCGCAGACCGACTGGGTGGGCGAAGCCGGCGGCGTCGTACTGGGTTATGGACAGGTCGGTGATGCCGAATTGCACACCGCTGGACCTGTCGTCGGTGCCGATGGCGATGACCCGCACCCATGGCGTTTCGCCGTACGGCAGCGCCACACTGAGCGGTTTGCCCGCCTCGTCGAAACGCAGAGTGGTGGTGCCGTTGGCGGTGAGGACCTGCATCCGCCGCACCTGGGGGCCGACAGCGGTTGCGCTGGGGGTGACCGTGATGGTGGCGTTGGTCACCGGGTGATCGAAGTCCACCTGCAGCCACTGTCCGACCGCGGCCTGCAGCGAGTTCGACACCCACGCGGTCGCCGGGTCGCTGTCGATGGCGGCAGCCGGTGAGCTCGCGGGCGCGGCGTCGGGCAACGCGGTGGCGTCCGAGGACGAACTCGAGGCGGTCAGCCGCCCGCCGGTCCAGCCGCCGTAGACCGGGTCCGCACCCGGTGCGGGATAGTCCGGAACCCGGTTGAAGGTGTGCCGGGTGTCGCCGCGAGCCGTGATCGCCGACGAGTGGTCGTCGACCCTGCCGTAGTCGGTTTCGCGGGCGGTCGGGCTGTCGGTAACGGTGACGACGGGCACTGCCAGCCCGGCTTTCCGCGCGTCAGCGCTCAGCAGCACCGGCCCGAGCGGGGATTGGCCGAGCAGGTGGCGGCGCTCGTCGAGCCGCAGCAACGCCTCGGGGCCGCCGTCGACGCGAGCCATCCGGTCGGCAGCGGTGAAAAAGGGCGCCGCGGCGTTGCCGGCGGCGACGATGACCCGGTAGATCTCCACTGCCGGGTAGCGGGGTCGCAGCCCACTATCGGTGACGAAGCCGGGTACCGCGCCGGGGCCGACCGGTGCGCCGAACTGCGCCACCTTCGACAATCCGGGCGATCCGGTGATGGCCCGGTGCACCAGCAGCGGACGCGCCGAGCGTGACGTGTCGGGGTCCAGGTCGTTGCGCACGACGACGTAGGCGACGCCCTGGCGGGCCAGGGTGTCGGCGAGACCGGCCGACGGCCGACCTGCGGCCAGCAGACGCTGCACCGAGTCGAGTGCCCGAATGGTCTGCGGCGGTGTCAGTGGAATCGAGTCGCGCACACCCCAGGGACTGTCACCGAGGACCTGCAGGGGCTCGTCGTGACTGTTGCCCCAGACCTCGGTGGCGAACGGCGCGCCGGGCACGACCAGCACCCGACCCGGGGTGGGCGCACCTCGATTGTGTTCGGTGAGCCAGTCAGCGGTGTCGTGCCAGTACTGCGGTATTGCGCTGAACGCTCCGGGCGGCGTGAGCCGGCCGGTCCAGGCCAGCGATGTGGCGACGACCAGCGCCACCAGGGCGACGATCCCGGCCGCGACACGGCGGTCCTGTTCGGGGTGGGTGAGTGCGCGCAGCCAGACCCGGCTTTCAGCGCTGCCCGGTAACGGAATGCGACCCAGCAGCCCGGCCACCCCCAGGACCAGCGGGATGCGGATGACCGAGTCCAGCTTGTGCACGTTGCGCAGCGGTGCTCCGTCGGCGTCCAGGAACGCCTGCACGTGATGCCCGAACGGAGAGCCCAGCCCACCGACATAGCCGGCGGCCAGCAGGGCGACGCCGGTCAGCAACATCGTTACCAGCCGACCGGTGCCAGGGGTGTCGGCCCCGGCGAGCACCGCCAGACCCGCCAAGCCGCAAGCGGCGACGAGGGACGTCGCCAGGATGGCCACTGATCCGGTGACCAGGTGCGCGCCCGCTGTGGCGTTGGGTGCCACGAATGGTGTCCAGCTGTCGGTACCTCGCAACACCTCCACCAACGAGGACCATTGCGTGGTGACGCCGGAGGACTCGATGAAGTCCAGGAACGGCGGGCTGATGTGGAACAGCAGGATCAGTGCCACCAGCCACCAGAGCGTCGCAAGCGCCAGCGCCAGCAGCCACCACGCCGTGTAGCGCAACCACCGTCGATTGGGACGGTGGCAGGCCCACCAGATCACCGCCGGCAGGCAACCCGCCAGCGTCGCGATCGCGTTGACCGCTCCCATCAGCGCCACCGCGAGTCCGGCCTGGCCGGCAAGCCGCCGCACCGAGTCGTCGGCGTCGTCGCGCAACGCTTTGATGGTCGGCAGCAAAACCCACGGCGCCAGCATGATCGGCAACGTCTCCGAGGAGATCGACCCCAGCGTGATCAGCACCCGCGGCGACAGCGCGAACCCCGCCGCGGCGATCACCCGGGAGGTGGGGCTGCCCACCCGCAGGACCTCGGCAACCCGCAGTAGTCCCCAGAACCCGACGGTGAGCAGCAGCGCCCACCACAACCGCTGGGTGATCCAACCGGGCAGGCCCAGCAGGTGGCCGAGCAGGAAGAAGCTGCCGTGCGGAAACAGGTAGCCGTAAGCCTGGTTCTGCGCCTGCCCGAACGGCAAGTCGCTGTTCCATAGGTTGGTGGCCCGAGCCAGAAACCGCAACGGGTTGGCGGTCAGGTCGAGCTTGGTGTCGGGGGAGATCAAGCCGGGGGACTGCGCGAAGCTCAGACTCAGCGCCGCGGCGGCGGCCAGCCACAACCGGCGCCGCGGCATCGGCTGCACCGTTTCTGGCGCCGCCTGCACAGCGGCGGCAGGAAGGGGTTGCTCGCTCAGAGTGAAATCGTCGCCAGGCTCAAGTGAGGATTGCCCGGCTCCTCCCCGGGCCTTACCGGCCCGCATCGTCGCCAGGCTCAAGTGAGGATTGCCCGGCTCCTCCCCGGGCCTTACCGGCCCGCATCGTCGCCAGGCTAGGTGCGGTTGCCGTACTCGACCCGGTTGAGCACCGAGGACTGCGGGTCACCGCCGGGCAGCGGCGGCTTGGTGTCCTGCTGCACCATGAGCGTGACTCCGAAGATCGCGGCGGCCCCCAGCAGCAAGCCGACCACGATGCTGGCTGCGGCGGGCGCAACGAAGCGGTTCATCGATGGCTCTCCTCAGACCTGGCGAACGTGGCAGCCGCCAACCTAGCAGAGTCGCGGCTGGCGCCGGCTCTGCTGGCCTGCGGCGTCGTCCGGCGGACCCGCATCAGGGCAGAATGCTGTCGCCACGCCGGACGTCGTTGGACGTGAAGCAGTCGTCGTCATCGTCGTCATCACAGCGGTCGCCGTACTGCACTTGATTGGCCACGACCGACTGCTCGTACCGCTGATCGAGCGGATGAGGGTCGCCCTGAGCGACGAGTGTGACCCCGATGACCGCGGCGGCGCCGAGTGTCAGCCCGGCTGCGACGCTGGCCGCGGCGGGCACCAGGAACCGGGTCATCGGCGCTCCTCGGGTTCGGACGTGTGACGTCGCCAAAGTACCGGATATCAGGCTTCGCGAACGGGTGGGCGTTCGCGCACCGGATCGACCGCCGGGGTGGTGCGGGCAGCCGTGCACGTCGTGACAGCATGGGCGGATGCCTTTTCCGCGCACCCTGGCGGTGCTCGCCGCGACGGCGCTGGTGGTTTCCTGCGGCCACGCTTCCCAATCGTCCAAGTCGTCCGGGTCTCCCAAGACCACGTCCGCACCGGCCCGTCAGCAGGCCGCCAAACCGATCCCGCCGGCCTGCGGGGACCCAGCGGCCGTGGTAGCGGGCCTGTCGGTGCACGACAAACTCGCCCAACTCCTGATGGTTGGCGTGCGTGACGCCGACGACGCCCGGTCCGTCATCGCTGACCACCACGTCGGCGGGATCTTCATCGGCAGCAAGACCAATTTGTCGATGCTGACCGACGGCTCGCTGGCCGACATAGCGAGCAAAGCGGGACCGCTGCCGTTGGCGGTGAGCGTTGACGAGGAAGGCGGCCGGGTGTCGCGGCTGTCGTCGCTGATCGGGTCGGCTCCGTCGGCCCGGGTCTTGGCCCAGACGCAGAGTGCCGACGAGGTGTATCAGCTGGCGCTGGACCGCGGGCGCAAGATGCGCGGTTTGGGCATCACCATCGACCTGGCACCCGTGGTCGATGTCAGCAGCGCCCCGGGCGACACGGTCATCGGTGACCGTTCCTTCAGCGCCGACCCGGCGGTGGTCACCGCTTACGCCGGTGCGTACGCGCGTGGGCTGCGCGACGCGGGGCTGCTGCCGGTGCTCAAGCACTTCCCGGGCCACGGGCACGGTTCGGGTGACTCACACACCGGTGCGGTGACCACGCCGCCGCTCGCCGATCTGCAGACCAACGACCTGGTGCCCTATCGGACCCTGGTCACCGCGGCTCCGGTGGCGGTGATGATCGGCCACATGCAGGTCCCAGGCCTCACCGGTAACGATCCGGCCAGTTTGAGCCGGCCTGCGGTGCAATTGCTGCGCGACGGGACGGGCTACGGCGCGCCGCCGTTCAACGGGCCCGTGATCAGTGACGACGTGTCGAGTATGGCCGCGATCAGCGACCGGTACGGCGTGGCCGAGGCGGTGTTGCGCACGCTGCAGGCCGGCAGCGACGTCGCGCTGTGGGTCACCACCGACGAGGTGTCGGCTGTGCTGGATCGCCTGCAAAAGGCTGTGGCCGCAAACGAGTTGCCGATGCAGGCTGTCGATAGCTCGGTGTTGCGGATGGCCGCGGTGAAGGGACCGAACGCGTCCTGCGGGCACTGAGCGGGTTCGCCCGAGGTGTGCCGCGCCAGCGCAGTGCTTACCCTGGATTGAGGGAAACGTCGAGCCGCGGCGCGAAACGCACAAGAGGACGGAACATGGCAGGTGGAAGTAAGCGCCTGCCGCGTGCTGTTCGTGAGCAGCAAATGCTCGACGCCGCCGTGGAGATGTTTTCGGTCAACGGCTACCACGAGACGTCCATGGATGCGATCGCGGCCAAGGCGCAGATCTCCAAACCGATGCTGTACCTGTATTACGGCTCGAAGGAAGACCTGTTCGGCGCCTGCCTCGACCGTGAGCTGGCCCGGTTCATCGACGCGGTGCGCGCAGACATCGACGCGCATCAAGGCGCAAAAGATCTGCTGCGCAATGCAATCCTTTCGTTCATGCGTTACATCGACGCAAACCGGGCGTCCTGGATCGTGATGTACGCCCAAGCCACCAGCTCCCAGACATTCGCGCACACTGTGCGTGAGGGTCGCGAGCGGATCAATGAACTCGTCGCCGGCCTGTTGCGTGCGGGCACCCGACATCCCGACGCGGACACCGACTTCGACATGATGGCCGTAGCTCTGGTTGGTGCCGGTGAGGCGGTGGCGACCAGGCTGAGCACCGGCGACACCGACGTCGACGGGGCGGCCGAGCTGATGATCAACCTTTTCTGGCGCGGACTCAAAGGTGCGCCCGGCGATCGCGACGTCGT
The DNA here is from genome assembly GCA_963818785.1 of uncultured Actinomycetota bacterium. Lineage (GTDB taxonomy): Bacteria > Actinomycetota > Actinomycetes > Mycobacteriales > Mycobacteriaceae > Mycobacterium. Next base: position 45,635 of record CAWFTT010000014.1, read on the forward strand.
CGAATCGGCGCCCACCGCCGCTGCCGGCTCTGGCTAGCGGCGATCGCAAGCGCGGCGGAGCCGGGCGCTGTGGGTCGCCGCCATGCTGGTTAGCGGCGATCGCAAGCGCGGCGGAGCCGGGCGCTGTGGGTCGCCGCCATGCTGGTTAGCGGCGATCGCAAGTGCGGCGGAGTCGGGCGCTGTGGGTCGCCGCCATGCTGGTTAGTCCATAGCTTCGATCGTGCCGGTGAGATGCGGATAGCCCTTGGCGATGTTGCGCAGCGCCAAGTCCCAACCGCGCTGGGTGCGGTCGACGTAGAGCCCGGTGGTCGCGGGCAGCAGCACCGGCTTCCCGAACCGCACCGAATACTTGACGGCGTGGCCCAGCTGTCCCTCGATGTTTGCCAGAACCGCTGCGGCACTGAACATTCCGTGGGCGATTGCGGTGGGGAAACCGAATAGCTTGGCGCCGATCGAACTGGTGTGGATTGGGTTGTGGTCGCCGCCGACTGAGGCGTAGCGACGGATCTGTCCCGGAGTGATCCGCAGCACCGTGTTCGGTGGCGGCAGTTTCGGTTGCTTTTGCGGCGGTGGTTTGGGCTGGTCACTCAAGCTGGTGCGCTGCTGGTGCAGGAAGGTCGTGACCTGGTGCCAGGCGGTGTCGTTACCGACGCTGACGTCGGTGATCATGTCCACCAAGATGCCCTTACGGTGTTCGCGCATGTTGTCCGCGTGCACGGAGATGCCGACCGTGTCGGTGACCGCGATCGGCCGGTACTGCGCGATGTGATTTTCGGTGTGCACCGCGCCGATGGCGGGAAAGGGAAAGTCGAACCCGGTGACCACCGACATCACCGTCGGGAAGGTCAGCGCGAACGGATAGGTCAGCGGCACGGTGTCGCCGAACCGCAACCCGGTCACCGCGGCATAGGCGGCGACGTGCGAGCGGTCGATGGGCAACTCGTCCACGGTCACGGTCCGGGTGGGCAACTGGTCGTTGCGCGGCACGAACGGCAGCGAGCCCGCAGCGGCCCGCAGCATGTTTTTCAGTCCGCTTGGTTGCGTCACTGCGATCTCCTCAGGCACCCAGCATGGCCTGGCCGCAGACCCGAATAGTGTTGCCTGTCACCGCGTTCGATGCCGGGCTGGCGAAGTAGGCGATGGTCTCGGCGACGTCGACCGGCTGACCGCCCTGGTACAGGGAGTTGAGTCGGCGGCCGACCTCCCTGGTGGCCAACGGAATCGCCGCCGTCATCTGGGTCTCGATGAAACCGGGTGCGACGGCGTTGATGGTGATCCCTTCTTCAGCGAACTTCGCGGCGAGCGCCTGAGTCAGGCCGATCATGCCGGCCTTGGTGGTGGCGTAGTTAGTCTGCCCACGGTTGCCGGCGATCCCGGCCATCGAGGACAGCCCGATCACCCGGCCGCCTTCCCCGATGGTGCCGTTGTCGATCAAACCTTCGGTAAGACGAAGCGGCGCAAGAAGGTTGACGGCGGCGACCGCGTCCCAGCGGGCCTCGTCCATGTTGACCAGCAGCTTGTCACGGGTAATACCGGCATTGTTGACCAGAATGTCGGCGCGTCCGTTGTAGTGCTCACGCAGATGCTCGGTGATCCGGTCGACCGCGTCGGCGGCGGTGACGTCGAGCGTCAGCGCCGTCCCGCCGATCCGGGTGGCCGTTTCGGCGAGCGCCTCGGCGGCACCCTCGACGTCGATCGCGACGACCTTGGCGCCGTCGCGCGCAAACACCTCGGCGATCGTGGCTCCGATGCCGCGCGCAGCGCCCGTCACGATCGCCACCTTGCCGTTCAACGGTTTGTCCCAATCCGCGGGCGGTGTGGCGTCGGCCGGGCCGACGTAGAAGACCTGGCCGTCGACGTACGCCGATTTTGCCGAGAGGATGAACCGCAATGTCGACTCCAGGCCGGTGGCTGCCGGTTTGGCGTCAGGCGACAGATACACCAGCGCCACCGTGGCGCCGCGCCGCAACTCTTTGCCCAGGGAGCGGGTGAAGCCCTCCAGGGCACGCTGCGCGATTTGCTCGTCGGCGCTGCCGGCCTCCGCGGGGGTGGTGCCTACGACGACCACCCGGCCCGAGGCGCCGAGGTTGCGCAGCAGCGGATTGAAGAATTCGTAGAGCGCCTTCAAGCCGGCCGGCGTGGTGATGCCGGTGGCGTCGAATACCAGCCCACCGAATGAATCGGCCCATTGACCGCCCAGGTTGTTGCTCACCACGTCGTAGTCCGCGCTCAGCGCTGCCCGCAGCGGTTCCACCACCCGGCCTTCGCCGCCGATCAGCAGCGAGCCGCTCAGCGGAGGGTCACCGGCCCGGTAGCGGCGCAGGGTCTCTGGCTGCGGGACGCCGAGCTGCTTGGCCAGAAACGAACCTGGAGCAGAGTTGACCACCTGCGAGAAAAGATCCGATGAAACCTTGGGCGCCACTTGAGTTGCTGCCTTCCCTGTCGAGCGTGCCGCCTGCCGGCGACCATATCGAGGACCGAACTTACTGGAGAGTAAGAACAGTGGGTAGTATGACTGTTATCCGCGGATAACCCCAACTGACGGAGACAAACGTGGCCCCCGATACATCACAGACCACCAGCCAGTCCCGGCGACGCGTCGCGGTGCTGGGCGGTAACCGCATCCCGTTCGCCCGCTCCGACCGAGCCTACGCGGAGGCGTCCAACCAGGACATGTTCACCGCGGCCCTGGGCGGACTGGTCGACCGCTTTGACCTCGCCGGTGAGAAGTTGGGCGCCGTCATCGGCGGTGCGGTGCTCAAGCACAGCCGCGACTTCAACTTGATGCGTGAATGCGTATTGGGCTCGGCGCTCTCGTCCTACACCCCGGCGTTCGATATGCAGCAAGCTTGCGGAACCGGCCTGCAGGCGGCGATCTCCGCGGCCGACGGCATCGCCGCGGGTCGCTACCAGGTCGCCGCGGCAGGCGGGGTCGACACCACCTCTGACGCGCCGATCGGTCTGGGCGACAATCTGCGCCGCACTCTGCTGGGGCTGCGTCGCGCCAAGTCCAATGTCCAGCGGGTGAAGCTGGTCGGCAAGCTGCCCGCCAGCCTCGGCATTGAGATCCCGGTGAACAGCGAACCGCGCACCGGCCTGTCGATGGGTGAGCACCAGGCCGTTACGGCTAAGCGTTTCGGCATCAAGCGCGTCGACCAGGACGAGTTGGCCGCCGCTAGCCACCGCAACATGGCCGCCGCCTATGACCGCGGATTCTTCGACGACCTGGTGACACCGTTCCTGGGGCTCTACCGTGACGACAACCTGCGGCCGGAGTCGTCGGCGGAGAAGCTGGCGAAGCTCAAGCCGGTGTTTGGCGTCAAGGCAGGTGACGCCACCATGACAGCGGGCAATTCCACGCCGCTGACTGACGGCGCTTCGGTCGCTTTGCTGTCCAGCGAAGATTGGGCCGCCGAGCACTCGCTGGAACCGCTGGCCTACTTCGTCGACGCCGAGACCGCCGCGGTCGACTACGTCAGCGGGGCCGACGGCTTGCTGATGGCGCCGACGTACGCCGTACCTCGTTTGCTCGCCCGAAATGGCTTGAGCCTGCAGGACTTCGACTTCTACGAAATCCACGAGGCCTTCGCCTCAGTGGTGCTGGCCCACCTGCAGGCCTGGGAATCCGACGAGTACTGCAAGGAGCGGCTCGGGCTGGATGCGGCGTTGGGGTCGATCGATCGCACGAAGCTCAACGTCAACGGATCGTCACTGGCGGCGGGCCATCCATTCGCGGCCACCGGCGGGCGCATCCTTGCTCAGGCGGCCAAGCAGGTTGCGGGGAAAAAGGCGGCGTCAAACGGGCAACCGGTGCGCGCCCTGATCTCGATCTGTGCGGCCGGCGGTCAAGGCGTCGCCGCCATTCTGGAAGCCTGACTTGCGCGCTGCGCTCTGCATCGTCGCCGGCGGGGTTCGGTGCGCCGCTCTTCCCCCACAAGCGGGCGGTGCCCGCCTCATCGCTCTCGGTCAATCGGTCGCTGCCGGCGTTTGGTAACACAAGTGGACGGGTAGCCGATTGGTCGGATAGCTCCGTGTTGTCGTCCGACCCCCCGACCCGATGGCAACGCGGGGCATCCCCGGAAACGACGGATCGGGCCGCATCGGTTCAAGGGGTCGCCGCTGCGCAGAGGGGATGCAGCGCCGGCCCCTTCAACTTCACCGAAATGGCTCGACGCGAGAATCCCCGGCACACCACGGTGTGCCGGGGATTCGCTTATAGCCGAGAGTGTTCTAGAAGGCGGCTTCGTCGAGCTCCATGATGTCGTTGTCCAACGTCTCGATCACCTGACGAGTGCTGGTCAGCAGCGGCAGGAAGTTCTTGGCGAAGAACGAGGCCACCGCGATCTTGCCCTCGTAGAACGCCTTCTCGGCACCACTTGCGCCGGCATCGAGGGCGTCGACAGCGACCGCGGCCTGGCGCTGCAGCAACCAGCCGATCAACAAATCACCGACACTCATCAGGAAGCGCACCGAGCCCAGGCCCACCTTGTAGAGGCTGGAAGTCTCTTCCTGCGCGGCCATCAGATAGCCAGTCAGCGAGGCCGCCATCGCCTGAACGTCGGTCAGCGCGGTGGCCAGCAGCTCACGCTCGCCCTTCAAGCGGCCGTTGCCCGACTCACTTTTGACGAACTCGTCGACCTGTCCGGCGACGTGGGCCAGGGCGACGCCCTTGTCGCGGACGATCTTGCGGAAGAAGAAGTCCTGCGCCTGGATTGCCGTGGTGCCTTCGTACAGCGAGTCGATCTTGGCGTCGCGAATGTACTGCTCGAGCGGGTAGTCCTGCAGGAAGCCGGAACCGCCCAGGGTCTGCAAGCTCTCGGTCAGCTTGGCGTACGCCTGCTCGGAGCCCACACCCTTGACGACCGGCAACATCAGGTCGTTGACCTTGACCGCCAACTCCGCGTCGACACCGTGCACCGCCTGAGCAACCGGGGCGTCCTGATAGGTCGCCGTGTAGAGGTACAGCGCACGCAGGCCTTCGGCATACGCCTTCTGCGTCATCAGACTGCGCCGGACGTCCGGGTGGTGGGTGATGGTCACCCGCGGGGCGGTCTTGTCAGTCATCTGGGTCATGTCAGCGCCCTGCACCCGCGACTTCGCGTACTCCAGCGCGTTCAGGTAACCGGTGGACAGTGTGGCGATCGCCTTGGTGCCGACCATCATCCGCGCCTGCTCGATAACCTCGAACATCTGCGCAATACCTTCGTGCACCTCGCCGACCAGCCAGCCCTTGGCCGGCACATCGTGCTGTCCGAAGGACAGCTCACACGTCGCCGATACCTTGAGGCCCATCTTGTGTTCGACGTTGGTGACGTACACGCCGTTGCGCTCACCGATCTCGCCGGTTTCGGGGTCGAAGTGGAACTTGGGCACGAAGAACAGCGACAGGCCTTTTGTGCCCGGCTTCGCGCCCTCGGGGCGCGCCAGGACCAGGTGGAAGATGTTCTCGAACAGGTCGCCGGAGTCTGCCGAGGTGATGAACCGCTTGACACCGTCGATGTGCCACGAGCCGTCGTCCTGCTTGACGGCCTTCGTGCGGGCGGCGCCTACATCCGAGCCGGCGTCGGGCTCGGTGAGCACCATGGTCGAGCCCCAGCCGCGCTCGGCGGCCAGCACGGCCCACTTTTTCTGCTCTTCGGTGCCCAGGTGGAACAAGATGTTCGCGAAGCCGGCGCCACCGCCGTACATCCACACCGCCGGATTGGCGCCGAGGATGTGCTCGTGCAGGGCCCACACCAGCACCTTTGGCATCGGCATGCCGCCGAGCGCCTCGTCGATGCCGACTTTGTCCCAGCCGGCCTCGATCATCGTCCGCACAGATTTCTTGAACGCCTCGGGCAGCTCAACGGAGTGAGTGTTCGGGTCGAAAACCGGTGGATTGCGGTCTCCGTCGACGAATGACTCGGCGACCGGTCCTTCGGCCAGCCGGCTCATCTCCGTCAGCATTTCGTAGGCAACGTCGGCGTCCAGGTCACTGTAAAGGCCTTCACCCAAAGCCTTGTCGACTCCGAGCACCTCGAACAGGTTAAATTGCTGGTCGCGGACATTGCTCTTGTAGTGGCTCACGTGCTTCCTCCTCGATGAGAATGCCACTTCGTGGTTGGGTACTAGGGTTAAGTTACCCACCAGTAACAGAATCGAATTTATCTCGGTTGAGAAGTCAACGCAAGTTGATGTGACCTAAATAGCACTGGCCGACCAACCGACTGGTTGGACTCAGGTCGACTAGGGCGGTGGCACGTCTTGGCACCTGCGGTGATGATGGGGGCGTGACGACCGCGGCATCTCGCAGGGCAGATTCTTCCACGCTTCCCGTGGTGGACCTGCGCGACGATGCCGCCGAACTGCGAGAACGGCTGCGGGCAGCCGGGCACGACGTCGGCTTCTTCTACTTGACCGGCCACGGCGTGCCGGCGCATTTGTTCGGCAAAATGCTTCGGGCGGCGCACCGGTTCTTTGCGCTGTCGCAGGCCGACAAGGACGCGATCGCGATGGTGCGCAGCCCGCACTTTCGCGGCTACACCCGGCTAGGCGGCGAGCTCACCCGCGGTGCCGTGGACTGGCGAGAGCAGATCGACATAGGTCCGGAACGCAGCCCGATCGCGGGTCCCGGCCGGCCTGACTACTTCTGGCTGCAGGGGCCCAACCAGTGGCCTGCCGCGCTGCCCGAACTGCCTGAGATCATCGCCCTGTGGGACGCTGCGCTCTCCGCCGTGGCGCGCACGCTACTGGCGTGGTGGGCCAGTGCGCTGGGGAGTGCCGCCGATGCGTTCGATGCGGCATTTGCCGAGGCGCCGGCGACGCTCATCAAGATCGTGCGTTATCCGGCCCGCGCTGCCACGGAACAAGGGGTGGGAGCACACCGGGATTCCGGCGTGCTCACTTTGCTGCTGGCCGAACCAGACAGTGACGGACTGCAGGTTCGCGGCCCGCAGGGGAACTGGATCGACGTTCCGCCCCGAGACGGCGCCTTCATCGTCAACATCGGTGAGTTGCTCGAGGTGGCGACCGGGGGTTACCTGCGCGCCACCGAGCACAGGGTACGCCTGAGCCGACCGGCCCGAGAGCGGATCTCCGTGCCGTATTTCTTCAACCCCCGCCTCGACGCGCAGACCCCGGTCTTATTGCTGCCTGACGAACTGGCCGCCCAGGCACGGGCACGAACAGACCCTTCCGACCCGATTTTTTCGGTGTACGGCCGCAACGCCTGGAAAAGCCGATTGCGCGCGCACCCCGACGTCGCGGCGGCGCACGGTCACTCGCCGAGTACTGCTGACGTTGCGTTGCCTGCCGAGTAAGGTCGGCGCTACCTTAATACCTTATTGGTGTCCGCTCATTCCGACAGAGAAGCCGGTGAACTCGACAAGCAAGCTCACACCGTCCTCGCTTCGGGAAGCGTTCGGGCACTTCCCGTCCGGGGTGGTGGCAATCGCGGCCGAAGTCGACGGTGTGCGGGAGGGGTTGGCGGCCAGCACCTTTGTGCCGGTCTCACTGGACCCGCCGCTGGTGTCGTTTTGCGTGCAGAACACATCGACGACGTGGCCTAAGCTCAAAGAGGTTCCACGCCTTGGCATCAGCGTGCTCGGTGAATCCCATGACGAAGCCGTGCGGACGCTGGCCGCGAAGACCGGTGATCGTTTCGCCGGACTGGAAACCGAATCCAACGACGTTGGAGCGGTGTTCATCAGGGGCACCAGTATGTGGCTGGAAAGTGCCATCGAGCAACTGATCCCCGCCGGGGACCACACCATCGTTGTGCTGCGCGTCAACGACGTACGTGTCAATCCGGAGGTTGCGCCGATTGTGTTCCACCGCAGCGGCTTTCGACGGCTGGGTGCCTGAGACCTACTTGCTCAGGGCCGTTTGCTCAGCTCGTCGCGATAGCCCTGGATGCGCTGCTCGATCTCACGGGCGTCGTCGTGTCGGTTCTCTTTGTGCGCCAGATCCGCTCGTGCGGACAATTCCTCAATCGCGTGCCGGATCTCGTTGATGCTGGTGGGCTTGCGTAACGTCATCACTGCTGCCTTTCCGGTCGTAATAGTCGCCCGGTCGGTTCGGCCATTTCTCAGGCTACCCGGTCAGCTGTGATCGAACACCCGTCAGCGGCGGAACAACTTGTTGCCCAGCCACACCACCGGATCGTATTTCCGGTCGACGACCCGCTCCTTCATCGGAATCAGGGCGTTGTCGGTGATCTTGATGTGCTCCGGGCACACCTCGGTGCAGCACTTGGTGATATTGCAATAACCGAGCCCGTGCTCCTCCTGCGCCTGGTTGCGCCGGTCCATGGTGTCCAGCGGGTGCATGTCCAGCTCCGCGACGCGCATCAGATAGCGGGGGCCGGCGAACGCCTCTTTGTTCTCGTCGTGGTCGCGAATCACGTGACAGACGGTCTGACACAGGAAGCACTCGATGCACTTGCGGAACTCCTGGGAGCGCGCGACGTCTTCTTGCGCCATCCGGTACTCGCCGGGCTGTAGCTCCTTGGGCGGCACGAAAGACGGTATCTCGCGGGCTTTTTCATAGTTAAACGAGACGTCCGTGACGAGGTCGCGGATCACCGGGAAGGTACGTAACGGCGTTACGGTCACGACCTCGTCCTCGGCGAAAGTCGACATCCGCGTCATGCACATCAGGCGAGGCTTGCCGTTGATCTCAGCCGAGCACGAACCACATTTGCCTGCCTTGCAGTTCCACCGCACCGCGAGGTCGGGTGTCTGGGTCTGTTGCAGGCGGTGGATGATGTCGAGTACCACCTCACCCTCGTTGACCTGGACGTGGAAGTCCTGCAGCGCGCCGCCGGCCTCGTCGCCGCGCCATACTCGCAGGCTTGCGTTGTAGGTCATGTCAGCTTCTCCGTCCTGGATGTTCGGCCAGCTCGTCGTCGGTGTAGTACTTCTCCAGCTCGGAGATGTCGAACAACTCCAGCAGGTCCGACCGCATTGGCTCCTGGTCCTTGCGGGTGACCTCGATCTCGGGGATCACGTCTTCACCGCTGACCTTGCACACCAGTAGCACCTTGCGCCAGGAAGAGTCCATCGCCGGATGGTCGTCGCGGGTATGCCCGCCGCGGCTTTCGGTGCGCTCCAGCGCGGCCTTCGCGACGCATTCACTGACCAGCAGCATGTTGCGCAAGTCGATAGCCAGGTTCCAGCCCGGGTTGTACGGGCGGTGACCCTCCACGTGAAGGTGCTTGAACCGTTCGCGCAGTTCGCTGAGCCGGTTAAGGGCCTGGGTGATCTCATCGGCGTTGCGGATGATGCCCACCAGTTCGTTCATCGAGTCTTGCAGCGCCAACTGTAAGGCGTAAGGGTTCTCCGGTGCGGCGCCGTTGGTGGCCGTCTCGAACGGAGCGAGCGCAAGCTTCGCGGCGGCCTCGACCGCGTCGTCGGAAACCGTCGGCCGGCTGCTCAGCGCCCGGACGTAGTCCGCGGCGCCCAGGCCGGCGCGCCGGCCGAACACCAGCAGGTCGGACAGCGAGTTGCCGCCCAGCCGGTTCGAGCCGTGCATACCGCCGGAGCACTCGCCCGCGGCGAACAGCCCGGGCACCGTGGCTGCTCCGGTGTCGGCGTCGACTTCGACGCCACCCATCACGTAGTGGCAGGTGGGCCCGACTTCCATCGGCTCTTTGGTGATGTCGACACCGGCCAGCTCCTTGAACTGGTGATACATCGAGGGCAGCCGCCGGTTGATTTCCGCGGGTGTCAGCCGCGAGGCGATGTCCAGGTACACACCGCCGTGTGGGGTGCCGCGCCCCGACTTCACTTCGGAGTTGATGGCGCGAGCCACTTCGTCACGGGGCAACAGGTCCGGGGTGCGACGAGCCGAGTCGTTGTCCTTGAGCCACTGGTCGGCTTCTTGCTCGGTTTCGGCGTACTGGCCTTTGAACACCGCCGGAATGTAGCCGAACATGAACCGGTCGCCTTCGGAGTTCTTCAGCACTCCGCCGTCGCCACGGACGCCTTCGGTGACCAGGATGCCTTTGACACTTGGCGGCCACACCATGCCCGTCGGGTGGAACTGGACGAACTCCATGTTGATCAGCGACGCGCCGGCCCGCAGCGCCAACGCGTGCCCGTCTCCGCTGTACTCCCAGGAGTTGGACGTCACCTTGAACGACTTGCCGATCCCGCCGGTGGCCAGCACCACCGCCGGGGCCTGGAACAAGACGAACCGGCCGCTCTCTCGCCAGTAGCCGAATGCCCCGGCGATAACACCTTGCTCGCCCGGGGCACCCGTACCCGAGCTGTTTTTGAGCAGCTCGGTGATGGTGCATTCGGCGAACACCTTGATCCGCGCCTCGTAGTCACCGAGTTCAGCGTGGTCTTCTTGTTGCAGCGAGACGATTTTCTGCTGCATGGTGCGGATCAACTCCAGGCCGGTGCGGTCCCCGACGTGTGCCAGCCGCGGATAGGTGTGCCCGCCGAAGTTGCGCTGGCTGATCCGGCCGTCTTTGGTGCGGTCGAACAAGGCGCCGTAGGTTTCCAGCTCCCATACCCGGTCCGGCGCCTCCTTGGCGTGCAATTCGGCCATCCGCCAGTTGTTAAGGAACTTCCCACCACGCATCGTGTCGCCAAAGTGGGTCTTCCAGTTGTCTTTGGGATTGGTGTTTCCCATCGAAGCTGCGCAGCCGCCCTCGGCCATCACGGTGTGGGCTTTGCCGAACAACGACTTGGACACCACTGCCACTTTCAAGCCACGTTCGCGGGCCTCGATCACCGCGCGCAGCCCAGCGCCGCCGGCACCTATCACCACTACGTCGTAGGAGTGCCGTTCGACCTCAGTCATTCAAACCTCGCTCAACTATCTACTTGTTATTCGACGTACTTGTTATTCGACAATCCCCGCTCAGCCGACGAACCTCAGGTCGTGGACCACACCGCTGGCGACCAGCGAAACGTACAAATCGGTGAGCACCAAGGTGCCCAGCGTGATCCACGCGAACTGCATGTGGCGGGTGTTGATCTTGCTGACTTGTGTCCACAGCCAGTACCGCACCGGGTGTTTGGAGAAGTGCTTCAGCCGGCCACCGGCGATGTGACGGCAAGAGTGGCACGACAGCGTGTACACCCAGAGCAGGACCACATTGGTGACTAGGACGAGGTTGCCCAGCCCGAAGCCGAATCCGCCGGGCGAGTGGAAAGCCTTGATCGCGTCGTAGGTGTTGAGCAGCGATACGACGCAGGCGATATAGAAGAAGTACCGGTGGCTGTTCTGGATGATCAGCGGCAGCCGCGTCTCGCCGGTATAAGTCGAATGCGGTTCTGCCACAGCACATCCGGGTGGCGACTGCCACACCGAGCGGTAGTAGGCCCGGCGGTAGTAGTAGCAGGTCAACCGAAAACCGAGCAAAAAGGGCAGCACCAGGCTGCCCAACGGGATCCACCACGGGAAGTGTCCGAACCAGACGCCCAGGTGGCTGGCGCCGGGTGCACACGACGAGCTGATGCACGGGGAGTAGAACGGCGTCAAGTAGTGGTAGTCATCTACCCAGTAAGAGCTGCCCCAGAAAGCCCGGATGGTCGCGTAGATGATGAACGTCGCCAACCCCAGGTCGGTCAGCAGCGGGGCCTTCCACCAGCGGTCGGTGCGCAGCGTTCGATGCGCGATCTGCGCGCGTTTGGAGGAGAAGACGCCGGTGCCGGGACGATTCGTCGTAGGTGCGCTCATCTGCTGTTCATCCTCTTCTGTGACCCTGCTCGAAGGGTACTCAAATCTGGCGGCCATGCGCCGTGGGGGGTCTTTGCCGAGATCTGGTCGGGTTTACCCGCATCCGGGTGGTGGCTACCAGGTCGTCGGTCGATGTCTCCCCGCGTGTCGGTACCTGAGTTGTGGACGCAGTTTCTGGAGAGACATCTCGTGAGCACACGGCATGCACGGCTTGTGCCGTCGCGCAACGGCATTGGCGGTCAGGTCAAGCTGTAGTCGGCGGACTGCGGACCGGAACACACAGTGCGGACGTGGCACCGCCGCGGGGCGCGTCGGGGAAGACCCCCGATCAGCTCTGTGACGCGGTGACGGCTGCAGTGAAACACCGGCTTTGCCGGGGTTGAACGGTGTCCGGAATCACAGGGTGTGACGTGCGGCTCTTCCCCAGCTTCTCGCACGGGATCCGCGGACGAGGCGAGCGTCGACTTGTCGGTATTCTTCGAGGCGCCAAGTCGGGCAACGGATTTCGTTCAACGGCTGTCGCCGGCCGCATCCGCGGACAGTGCCGCCGCTGCAGGAAAAGCGAGGCTAGCCTAACCATACTCGCTCTGTATATACTGCCTCGCCATGGAATGCTCCGGTGTGAGCTCGGATTTGGCGGCCATCCTCCGCGACGACCTCAATGTCGACGTTTCTCGTATCACCCCGGAGTTACATCTGATCGACGACCTCGGCTTGGACTCGGTGGCATTCGCTGTCGGCATCGCCGCCATCGAGAACCGCCTCGGTGTGGTGTTGTCTGGAGAAGACTTGTTGACCTGCAACACAATCGGTGAACTTGACGGCGTGATCAAGACCAAGGCGCAAGCGTGAATGTGCTCGCGTCGGCGCTCACCGACGCGATGACCGGCTCGCGGAGCGACCTGATGATCTTCGACCGGGGCAGCGACCGGTGGCTGCGGTATCCCTGGCCGGAGGTATACAGCCGGGCGGCGAACGTCGCCGCGCGCGTCAGCAACGACCACAACTCAGCGGGCCGGGCCGTCGGCGTGGTCGGCGAGGCCGACGTGAATGTGGTGTCGGCGATGATGGGCGGTCTGCTGGCAGGTACCGGCGTGTCGATCCTGCCCGGGGTCGTGCGCGGTGCCGATCCGGGCCGGTGGGCCGAGGCGACACTGCGCCGTTTCGCCGATATCGGCGTCGGCGCAGTTTTCAGTACCGGCGCCGAACTCGACGTGCTGCGCGCGAGCGATTCCCCGGGCACGGTGATCGATGCGGCGACTGCCGGTCAGGGCGGTGATGCAGAGACGGCCACGTTCGTGGATGCCGGTGTTGCTGCCGTCCTGCAAGGGACGGCAGGTTCGACGGGCCTCCCGCGGACAGCGTTGCTCAGCCCGCAGGCGATGCACGCCAATCTGCGCGGCTTGACCCAGCGCTTGAGCATCGACGCCTCGGCGGACGTCGGCTGTTCATGGCTGCCGCTGTATCACGACATGGGTTTGATGATGCTGCTCAGCGGTGCGGTGACGGGCGCACCGTTCTGGCTGGCTCCGACAGCGGCGTTCACGGCTGCGCCGTTTCGCTGGTTGAGCTGGCTGTCCGAGAGCCGGGCCACTATCACCGCGGGTCCTAATTTCGCATACAACCTCATCGGCAGGTATGCGCGTCGAGTCAGCGACGTGGATCTCGGCAACGTCCGTGTCGCCATCAACGGCGGCGAGCCGGTCGATTGTGCGGGTTTGGCTCGTTTCACCGATGCCATGGCGCCGTTCGGCTTTCCGGCGGGCGCCGCCGCGCCGGCCTACGGACTGGCGGAAGCGGCTTGCGCGGTGACGATGCCCGCGCCCGGCGTCGGCTTGCGCGTCGACGAACCCGGCGCTGCCGGTTCTAGTACTCGGCACGCCGTCCTCGGGTCGCCCATCCCCGGCATGCAGGTCCGCATCGCTGCCCCCCGGGACGGAATCGACGAGGACAACGACGACGTCGGTGAAATCTTGATTCGCGGCCTGTCGATGATGACCGGTTATCACGGCGAGGGCGCGCTGGACGAACAGAGCTGGTTTCCCACCGGGGATCTGGGCTATCTCACCGATGACGGGCTGGTCGTGTGCGGACGGGTCAAGGAACTGATCTCGTTGGCAGGGCGAAACATCTTTCCGACCGAAGTCGAACAAGTTGCCGCGCAGGTGACCGGTGTGCGCGCGGGCGCTGTCGTCGCCGTCGGTACCGAAGACGGTACGGCGCGACCGGGCCTGGTGGTGGCCGCCGAATACCGGGGACGCGATGAGGCGAGCGCCCGCAGCGAGGTGACCCGACGTGTCGCGGCGGTGTGCGGAGTGGTGCCGGCCAGGGTGGTGCTGCTGTCTCCCGGGTCGCTGCCACGTACGTCGTCGGGCAAGCTGCGCCGACTGGAGGTCAAGCGCCACCTCGAGTCGGTTGGCACCTGAGTGGCACAGATGAGCACCGACGACGAAGATACCGGTATCGACGGCGAAACCGAAGCGCCAAAGACATTTCCGCGCCAACTCGTCGAACATTGAAGCGCCACCGGCGGGTTCGCGCACAGGTGGGCCGACGCTACGCAGCCAATAGTCCGGGTTACTGCGGCGCGGTCGAATGGCATCGCGGCGATCGGCCGGGTGCGAGTTCGTCGAGGCCAGACCCGAACCGACCACGCCGGGCTATCAGGCGTTGTTCGGGCGGTCGAACGCGTAGAGCGCCATCCGGCGGTTCGCCATGTCGTGTTCGCCGAGGAAGCGGGCGCCGACGTGCTCACATAAGCGCCGGACAGCGGTATTGCGGTGATCGGGGTCGAACATCACCCGCCGGCACGCGGGTTCGATTTCGAACACGTTGGCCACGATCCGCGGCAGCAGCAACGGCGCGAAACCGCGGTTGACGAATTGCTCGTCCGCGATCGCGGCATGCAAGCCCAAATCGTACGGGTGTGCATCGTAGCGGTCGGCTATCGAATCCTTTGCGGCGCGGTACAACTCGAGGTAGGCGCGGTCGACCCCGCGCAGCGCACCGATCAGCGGCAGCGAGTATGCGCCGTCGAGCTGTGCTTGTAGGTGCCGGCGCCACCTGGCCGCCGGCCAGTCATATTCCCATGCCGCCGCCAGATGTGGCCGGTTCATCCACTCCGCGACGAGTTCGGCGTCCCCAAGCGAGGCGACCCGCAGCGAATACGGTTCTTTCAGTACGGGAATCGGGGGTGCGGGCACTTGCCGGATCTCCTCCGGCAAGTCGGTGAGCTCCCGAGCCAGCACTGTGTGGGTCATCGTGCTGCTCAGGATATCTCTTCACTCGGTACGGCTATTCGGCTCTGATCGGCGTGAGCAGCCGGTGCGGCCGGCGCAGGGTCCGGCTGACCGCGTCGTCGGGCATGCCGCGCTGAAGCGGTCGGCGTGGCGGGTGCACGACGACATCGCTGACCTCAGGAACCGTCCCGCAGTCTGCGCACACCCGGCCTGAAGTGATAGTGCCGCCACAGTCGGCGTGGCGGTACGTGCGCCGGTTTGCTCGCATCAGATAGTTGTCGTCGCCCCATTGGATCAGCGACCAGATCGTGGACCACAGTGCCCGGCCTTTGGCCGTCAGCTCGTATTCGTCGCGTCCCTTGATGCCGGCGACCCGCTGCAGGACGCCTTCGTCTACCAGTAAGGTAAGCCGTTCCACCAGAACGGCTTTGGGAATGCCGAGGTGGGTAGAAAAGTCAGTGAATCGCCGAACGCCGTAGAAAGCATCACGCACGATCAACAAGGTCCAGCGTTCGCCGACGATCTCGAGGGAGCGGGCGACAGGACAGACCTCGGAAGAATATTCGCGGGGCAGGGCCACGCGACGATCCTACCTTGCGGGTTCATTCAATGAACCTTAGAATTCGGTTCTTAGATGGTTCGTTGAACGAACCGTAGCGGAAGGCGACATGATGACCGAGGTTCACCGCCAACAGCACCGCATGACTCGCGTCGACATCCACACCGGGTTGCCGTTCGACCAGTTTGTGATTGCTCTGGAAAATGCAGCACCAGCGTTCGACCCCGAGCCGATGCACCGGATCGCTGCCCAGGGCGGTAGTTGGGCGGAGGTGCGCCGCGTCGTCGCCGACAACGCACCCAATGACTTGATGGTGTACGCAAAAATGGACGCAACTCCGCTGTTCAGCATCGCCGGGCACCGCGTCCGAGCCGTCGAGTACCTGATCGGGAATCACGTGATCGCCGAGACCATGTTCCGCCACGACCCCAAAGCGCTGTTGTATGCGCCGCTGCGGATGCTGGTCTACAGCGACGCCCAAGGTAGGGCCGTATTTACGATGGATCAGCCGAGTGCCGCATTCGGCAGCCTGGGCGTCCCCGAGATCACCGAAGTCGGCGAGGGACTCGATAAGAAGGTCTTGAATCTGCTCCGCGTCGCCGGGGTGAACGTGTCGGCGGCGTTCGACGGAAAGCCGCCCGAATGAGGAAGGCCCGGTGGCGCGAGATGCGCCACCGGGCCCCAACCGCGTTCCTTACTTGGTGATTGCGATGCGCTGCGCCTGCGCGCCCGCGTAGGCGCCGGCAACCCGCACCGTCAGCACGCCGGCATCATAGGACGCCGAGACGGCCTCGCCGGTGATGTGCGCCGGCAGCTGAAATGACCGCCGGAACGAGCCGTAGCGAACCTCCTGCAGGGTGCGGCCGTCCTTCTCCTCGGCGTTCTCGTCGCGGCGCTCGCCGTGGATCACCAGTCGGCCGTCGACCCACTCGACATTCACTTCGTTCTCGACGTCGACACCGGGCAGCTCCAGCCGGACTACCGCGTCCTCGCCGTCCTTGACGATTTCAGCGGCGGGATTGAAGCCGGTCAGCGGCTTGAACCAGTTGGTTGCGGCCGCGGGTCCGAAGAACTCGCGCAGCCAGCGGTCGGTGTTCCAGGCGGGTCGCGACCATAGGGTCACATTGCTCATATAGTTCGCCTCCATCTCGGCGGCCGGCCCTGCGCCAGCCCGCTGCTTGGTAAAACATGAGCTGGGTACGCTAAAGTTCCGCTGCGGGTTCGCCCGGAGCGAACAGATAACCGCACCGGCGTCACCGACGGCGTCGCCCAGGTGAGCCGATGAGTCGAACACTGAGCCGCGTTCAAGCCGCCCCGTACTCGTCGTCGATTGCCAGGCGATAACCGCGTTTTACGACGGTGGCGATGATGTCCTTGTCGCCCAGCGCTGCCCGCAGTCGCAGCACCGCGGTGTCGACCGCATGAGTATCGCTGCCATTGCCCGGTAAGACCTGCAGCAATTCCGAGCGCGACACGACGGTGCCCGGACGGCTGGCCAGTGCTCGCAGCGTCGCCATGCCCGACGGCGACAACGTTTTGACCGTCCCGTCCACCAGTACGCAGGAGCCGCGTAACTCCACTACGTGCCCGGCGGCGTAGATCGTGCGCGATCGGAGTGCCGGAAGTTCCTGAGCGATATGACGGGCTAACGCGCCCAATCGCATGCGTTCCGGCGCCGAGATCGGGATACCCAGCCTGGCCAACGGTTCCGCCGTGACGGGGCCGACGCACATCGCTCGGACGTCGGAGCGCAACGCGTCAATCATCTTGTCGTAGAGGCCGAGTTCGCCGGCGCGCAGCAGCGTCGCCGCGGCCGCCGGCGCCGAGGTGAAGGCGACGGCATCGACTTGGCGCGCAGCGATCTGGCTGACCAACTGATCGAATTCACCGGCGCTGGGCGCCGGAAGCCAGCGGTAGACCCGGATCGGAACGACCTCGGCTCCGCCGGCGCGCAGTTCGCTGACGTATTCCGGAAACGGATCCCAATCGTCAGTGGCGCCGTGCAACTGCAAAGCGATCGATTGGCCGTTGACGCCAGCCCGCAGCAGATATGCGAGCACGTCGCGCGACGATTCCGACTTCGGCGACCACTGCTCGCGCAGACCGGCTGCCCGTAGCGCACCGGTCGCCTTCGGTCCGCGTGCCACCACCAAGGCCTTGGACAGAGCCGTCATGAGTCTGTCGGCCAACCCCCAGCCCTCGGCCGCAGAGATCCATCCGCGAAAACCAATGCCCGTCGTCACGACCAGAATGTCCGGCGGATCGGTGATCAATGCCTCGGTGCAGCGCTGCAGTTCGTCATCGTCCGGCAGCGACACCATGGTGATCGCTGGGGCACTACACACTGTTGCGCCCTGGCGGCGCAGGAGTGCGCACAATTCCTCAGCGCGGCGGGCAGCGGTGACCGCTATCCGATAGCCGGTGAGCGACGCCGAATCTGGCTGAGACATATGACGTGTGTATGCCAAGCAAATTTCAGTGGCGTTACCGACGAATTGCCGAACCGTTGCTCGATGGTGCGGTAGCACGCACCCGATTACCGAGCCGGCACCGCGAGTGAGAAGCCGTTGAGGCCGAGCTACCAGACGTCGCCGTCGCGCCAGTCACACATCAGCCCTGCCGAAGTGTCAACGCTCACGCTCACCGGCAAGACGAACACCGAGCCGTCGTCGTTCGGGGTTCGGGTCGGGCCGTGCGGCGTCAGCACCGATGTAGGGCCGTGCCAGGGCAGCCAGCCGCGTGCGGGGAACAGCCGGCGGCCGCGCTCCGAGGAACTGAGCGCTCCGAGCGGATAACCGCCACGGATCACCTGCTCGCAGGCGTCGAGTATCGCGATGGCCAGTCCCTGACCGCGGCAGTCCTCCCGAACAGCAACTGCTTCGACATATCCGCAACGAAATGCATTGCTGCACTGTACGAGACGTCGCTGGATTACCGCGCCGTGCGCGATGATTGCGCCATGACGCCAGATCAGCGCGTGCATCCCACCCAGGGCGTGATCCCAGTCCGTCTCGGTGAATTCACCCGCAAACGCCTCGGTGACCATCTGGCGGGCGCCCTGCCATGTTTCGCTGTCGAGGTCAGCGGTATGCACCAGGCGGGCGGTGTGTACCTGGCTGCGCACAATCCCTGTCTACCAGTCCAAGGGGGTCGCGCGCTCAGCCCGTTGCGGCGGCGCTGCGCAGCGCGGACAGCCGCGTGCGTGGGCGCGACCAATGCAACCGCACATACTGTCCTGGACGAATCTGAGCCACCTTGTCGATGTCGTCTTCGGTCACCACACCGACCACCGGATAGCCACCGGTCACCGGGTGGTCGGGACCCATGATGACCGGTAAGCCATTAGGCGGCAACTGAATTGCACCGCGCACCATGCCTTCGCTGGGTAACTGGCGATCCGGTCGGCGATGCCGCAGCGGCCGTCCTTCCAATCGCATTCCCACCCGATCGCTCCGGTCGGAAGCCATCCAGATCGTGTGCACCAACGCATCTGGATCGACCAGCCAGTCGTCGCGGGGCCCTGGCACCGCTTTTATCTCGACCAGGTGTTCGTCGATCGCCGCGACCGGCGCCTGGTCGACTGGCGGGTAATCAGCGGTGTGCTCGCCGATCGGTAGCACCTCACTTATTCGCAGCGGCGGCGGCCCGATCGCTGACAGCACGTCGTAGCTGCGCGATCCCAGCACCGGTTCGACGTCGATACCGCCACGCACCGCCAGATAACTGCGCAGGCCGGCGCGCGGAGTCCCCAGCGAGACGACGTCTCCGTCGCACACGTGATGAATACTGTTGGCGCCGAGCACAGTTCCGTTCACCGCGGGTTCAGCGTCGGCACCGGTCACCGCGATGTCGACCCCGCCGCCGCACACGCGCGCCACGAAACCGCCCAGGGTCACTTCGATGGTTGCGCGGTCGTCGGGATTGGCCACAAGTCGGTTCGCCAGGGTATGGGCACGCCGGTCAGCGGCTCCGGAACGGCCGACGCCCAGGTGCGCGAACCCCACCCGGCCGAGGTCCTGAATGAGCGCCAGCGGTCCGGTGCGCAGTATCTCCAATTTCGGCACGCTGAATCTCCTTGCTTATCAATCGGCGGCCCGGAATTGGACCCAGCTGCCCGGTGTCAGCAACGCCGGTTCGGGCCGGTCGATGTCCCACATGACGGCCTCGGTGCGGCCAATCAACTGCCAGCCACCCGGTGACCGCCGCGGGTAGATACCGCTGAATTCTCCTGCTAGACCGACAGAACCGGCCGGCACCGACTGGCGGGGACCGGGCCGTCGCGGCACCGTCAAGCGCGGGTCGCCGCCGACCAGGTAGGCGAATCCGGGAGCGAAGCCACCGAACGCCACTTGCCATGGCCTGGCGGTGTGGGCGTCGACCACGTCGGCCGCGTTGAGTCCGGTGTGCCTTGCGACATCGTCGAGGTCGGGACCGTCGTAGACCACGTCGATCACCAGGTCGACGTGGCCGGCAGGTGGCGAAGCCGGCACCGAGTCAGCCGTCACCTGCAGTCGGGCCAGTCGACTGCGGACCTTGCTCTGCCAACGCGGCGCGTCGAGTTTGAGCAGCACTGTGCGAGACGCGGGCACAATGTCCTGAACGCCGGGCAGCGCCGCCGCGCGGACCGCGGCTGCACATGCCAAAACCTCAGTGCTGGTGTCGAACTGCAACAGCAGCGCCTGGTCGCCGTAGTCAGCGATACGGGCCGCGAGGTCCGTGTTGGCTGCTGAACCCGTTGCCACGCTCATTACTCGACGGTAACCGCCCTGGGCAGCTGTGGCCACCTATCTGAGGGCTCTGCCAGAGGTGCCTTAGCGAACACTCAGGCCGGTCGACGCAGACCTACCGAATACCCTGTGAGAGAACGTCGTTCAGCCCAGTGCCTTCGCGATCAGGGGTGGCAATTGGTCGGCCACCAGTGGGTAGCTGAGCGGCGAGGCGTAGGCCAGCGCGCCAGCTTGATCCTTGGTGGTAAACACGTTGCGCCTTCCCAGTGCCGAGACGTCCGGATCGGCCAGCAAAGCGAGCCGGTCTTCGTCGGTGTTGGTTGTCCAGATCAGCACGTCGACGGGGTCGAGTACGTCCCTCATCTGCTTGCGCGGAATGAAGGCACGCTGCGGGTCGACAGTGAAGGAGCCGATATCGTCGGCGACGACCAGACGCATCTGAGTCAAGAACTCAGTGCGCCAGCCGACCACGGAAGCCACCAAGTTGTCTTGGTGCAGCGTGCCTTGCAGCAGTAAAACTTTCTTGCCGTTGAATTGCGGATACTTAGTGCCCACATCGGTGAATTTCTGGTCGACCGCAGCCACCAGTGACTTCATCTGCGCGGCTTGAAAAGTGGCTTCTCCTATCGCCGCGGCCTGGTCCTTCCACGGCTCGAAGAACGCGTCACCGCCGGTTTGCGGGACGGTAGGGGCGATCGCCGTCAACTTCTGGTAGGTGCCGGCATCTACGCCGGCGTCGGTGGCCACGATCAGGTCAGGTTTAAGGCGGGCGATCTGGTCGACCTGGAGTCCGTTGTCCAAGTTGAGCACAACCGGTTTCGCGGCACCCAACCTGGGCTGAGCCCACGGCCACACCCCGAACGGTTGGTCGCCGAACCAGTTGGTCACCGCGATCGGCACGATCCCCACCGCCAACAGGTCGTCCTGACAGGTGTAACCGGCGCTGACCACCCGCTTCGGCGGCGCGGGGATGGTCGTCTCGCCGAACTGGTGCCGAACGGTCACCGTGCCGGCATCGCCGCCGTCAGACCTCTTCGATGAACATGCCACCGAAAGCCCCGCAGCACTCAGCGCCGTTGCCCCGGTGACGCCGAAGAAGGTGCGCCTGTTCAACCTGTTCGGTTTGCGATGCTCCCGGAAAGACTTCACGTCGGTGGAATGCCGGCGTCGGGGAACTCCGTGCGCTTCCGCAAACCCAGCGGATGGTCGGTCGCCTGCATGCGGCAATTCTGTCGCATGCGGTGCTGCGGTGTGGTGGAGATGACGCTAAGCCGTGGGTCGGCTCGGCCGGGTCCGCTGTGGTGATTGGGCGGTCCCGGTTGGCCAGGGACTGTAGTCGGCGATCAGCGTCTCCTGCGGTGGGCGCTGCTGGGCCGGGACATGCTGGAGGTTGATCCGAATCCGGTACCAGATCGAGCTCGGCCCGCGCATGCCGTCTACCAGTACGTCGGCGGGCTGCAGCAGCTCGGCTGCGGCAGGGTGGCGGTCCCGCCAGACGCCGAGCGCGGCCATCGCTTCGTCCTTGGTCTTGGTGCGTGCCACCTCGATCAGGGGCATCACCGAGACCCGTTTGCCGGCGCGACTGCGGCTTGCTCCTTTCGGTGCCTTCTCGGCAGGACCCAGTTCCTCGGCCAGCTCGAGCAGCGAGTCGAGTTGTCCGCCTGGATCGTCGTCCATATCCGCCCACGGATCACCGATCTCGGCGAACCGCTGCGGCACGGTATCCATGGTGAAATCCTCCGGGCGGCAGTCGGGCACTTCCTCCCAGTTCAGCGGCGTGGAAACCCGAGCGTCGGCAGTGGCACGCACCGAATAGGCCGACGCAATGGTGCGGTCCTTGGCGTTCTGGTTGAAATCGACGAACACCCCTTCGCGCTCCTCCTTCCACCAGCGACTGGTGGCCAGGTCGGGTGCGCGTCGCTCGACTTCGCGGGCGATGGTCTGCGCGGCTACCCGGACCTTGCTGAACGGCCACTGGGGCGCAATGCGCGCATAGATATGGAAGCCGCGCGATCCCGACGTCTTCGGCCAGGCGGTCAGCCCGTAATCTTCGAGCACCGTGCGGGTGACCAGCGCGACGTCCAGTATCTGTTGCCACTGCACTCCGGGCATAGGATCCAGATCGACCCGGAGTTCGTCAGGATGGTCAAGGTCTTCGGCGAGCACCGGATGCGGGTTCAGGTCAATGCAGCCCAAATTGACTGCCCACACTAGACCCGCGGCGTCGCGGATGACCGCCTCCTTCGCCGAGGTCCCCGAGGCGTAGCGCAGTTCGGCGACCTCCACCCACTCCGGCCGCTTCTGCGGAGCCCGTTTCTGGAAGATCGCCTCTTCCGTGAGTCCTTTGACGAAGCGTTTCAAGATCATCGGACGCCCAGCCACTCCGCGAAGCGCGCCGTCGGCGACGCTGAGGTAGTACCGGATCAGCTCGAGCTTGGTGCGTTCGGCCTGTCCGCCGTGTCCTGGAAAGATGACTTTGTCCGGGTGGCTGACGGCAACGCAAATTCCATTCACGTCCAGCGACAGCGAGCCGATCATCAGTTCATCGTAGATTTCGCCCCCGCTGTGCGAACTGCGTCACATATTGTGAACTCATGCCTAACTTCAGTGACTTGCTGCCGTGGAAAGCGGTGCCGAAAGCCCAGCAGTACGCGGACCGCGGCCTTTCCGAACTGCACTATGTCCGCAAAATCGTCGAAGCGGGTGGCTTTCCGCTGCAGCTACCCCACCACGTCGCCGCGATGGCGAACGACATCCGGAAGTGGGGCGAAATCGGGATGCTGCCGGCGATGCACGCCCGACGCACGCCGGACAAGGTGGCGATCATCGACGACGACGGCGAAATCACGTGGAAGGAACTCGACGACGCCGCGAACGCCGTCGCCCACGGTCTGCTCGACAAGGGCGTCAAAGGCGGCGACGGGGTCGCGATCCTGGCGCGAAACAGCCGCTGGTTTTCCATCGCGCTATTCGGGTGCGCGCGAGTTGGTGCCCGCATCATCCTGCTGAACAGTTCGTTCTCCGGTCCGCAGATCAAGGAAGTCTCGGAGCGCGAAGACGCCAAACTGGTCATCTACGACGACGAATACGCCGAAGACGTCAGCAAGGCCGACCCCCCGCTGGGCAAGATGCGCGCGTTGGGCACCAATCCGGACTCGGACAAGAAGTCGAACAGCAAAGACGAGACGCTTGCCGACCTGATCGAACACAGCAGCGGCAAGCCGGCGCCCAAGCCGAGCAAGCACTCGTCGATCATCATCCTGACCAGCGGCACCACCGGCACCCCGAAGGGTGCAAACCGAAGCACCCCACCGAGCCTGGGGCCGATCGGCGGTATTTTGTCGCATGTTCCGTTCAAGGCCGGCGAGGTGACGGCACTGCCGGCGCCGATGTTCCACGCCCTGGGCTTCCTGCACGCCGGCATCGGAGGATTCCTGGGATCGACGCTGATCTTGCACCGCAAGTTCAAACCCGACGTCGTGTTGCAGGACATCGAGAAGCACAAGACGACCGCGATCGTCGTGGTTCCGGTGATGTTGTCGCGCATGTTGGAAGCGCTGGAAAAGATGGACAAGCGGCCCGATCTGTCGAGCCTGCGGATCATCTTCGTCTCGGGTTCTGCGCTGAATGCCGATGTGGCCGAACGCGGCCTTGAAGAGTTCGGACCCGTCATCTATAACATGTACGGCTCCACGGAGATCGCGTTCGCGACCATCGCCGAGCCTAAGCATCTGGAGTACAACTCGTCGACGGCCGGCGCGGTTGTCAAAGGGGTCAAGGTCAAAATTTTCGACGACGACGGCAAGGAATTGCCTCAGGGCGAGGTTGGGCGGATCTTCGTCGGCAGCAGCTTCCCGTTCGAGGGCTACACGGGTGGCGGCGGTAAGCAGATCATCGACGGCATGCTGTCCTCCGGTGACGTTGGGTACTTCGACGAGAAAAACCTGCTGTTCATCAGCGGTCGCGACGACGAGATGATCGTGTCCGGCGGCGAAAACGTCTTCCCCGCCGAAGTCGAGGATTGCATCAGCGGGCTATCCGACGTGGTGGAGGCCACCGCGATCGGCGTCGAAGACAAGGAGATGGGCCACCGGTTGAAAGCCTTCGTGGTCAAGAAGGATGGCTCCGATCTCGACGAGGACACCGTCAAGAAACACGTGAAAGACCAGCTGGCCAAATACAAGGTGCCGCGAGAAGTAGTCTTCCTCGACGAGTTGCCGCGCAACTCGACCGGCAAGATTCTCAAGCGTGAGCTCCGCGATGAAGGCGACGAAGACGGCGACGACGGTGACAGCGGCGGCAAGGGTGGTAAGGGCGGCAAGAGCAACACCAAGGAAGCCAAGAAGAGCGACGACAAGCAAGAGGCCAAGAGCGGCGGCAGCAGTAAGGACGGGGACAGCTAGGCCACTGGCCGGGCGCGTCGCCGAATGGAGCCGGTCAATCGTCGCCGACGCGGCCATCCAGTTGTTCGCGCAGGATGTCGAGCTGGCCGGCGTGCCGGGCGGTCTCCTCGATCATGTGCACGTAAATCCAGCGCAACGAGACCGCCCCGAGGCGGCGGTGCGGCACCTGGTGTTCGAGTGGATAGCCCGCTGCGATCAAACGTGACTGGTCGCACTGCGCCCGGTACTCGGTGATGAGCGTGCTCAGCGACTCCTCGGGCCGGAATACAAACTCCCAGTCGCGGTCGTGCAGACGACTTTTGTCGTCGAGTCGTTGCTGTAGCAGCTGTTCGACCAACTCCGCCCAGCGCAGGTGTTTGATCAACCCACCTGCCGTCGTCGGTGATGGGACCAACCGGCGGCGCGCCACCGAGTCGGTGAGTCCAGCGACTTTGCCCACCACGATTTCGCGGTAGTCGTCGAGGAAGGCTTCGAGCGTAACCCGCTCGCCCTCGGTTCCTCGCTCACGGCGACGAGGCGGCGTCTCAGCCATGAGGTGAAGCTAGCACCGGCTTGCGCCCAGAAGCCGTCGGTGCTCAGCGCCCGTTCTGGATGCTCCGAATGACTTGCGAGGACAGTTTCGGGTCGTTCAACAACTGGTCGATCAGCGCGGTCAGGACTTCTTGTCCAGTGACGCGAGCGAGTCCGAGCCGGTCAGCGGCATCACGCTGCCAGATGTCGAGGGCCCGGTGAGTGGCCGGGGACAAGTCGACTGTCCGCCGCGTCCGCTGACCGCGGGTCCGCTGCCCGATCTTCTGCCGAATGCTCGTCAGGCGTTCCGTCGGATCCGCCGCGTTTGAGTGCGCCGATGGTCGGGCCGAGGATGCAGGTGCGCGGAACGATCCGGCACTGGATTCGACGCCGCCGCCGGGGGGAGTGCTCATCGTGGACACCCTTCGCTCGCCGATCAGGACAACTGTCAGGCATCGATCACCAGAAGTAGCCGTCACCATATGCGGTGCAGCCCGTCTATACACACCGAGCCTAACGCTCGATGCTGTCGACGGTGGAGTTCAGCTTCCGCGTCGTGCCGCGGCGAGTCACTGGGCGTCAATGCCAACGAGCGGTCGGATGCTGCAACTAAGCCTTGTGTGGCGGGCATCCAGAGCTTGACGCCGCCGACCATTTGTCAGCGTCGCTCGTGTAAGCGAGATCTCGGGAATAGTTGAACACCCCGCTTAGCATTCAGGCGGCGCAATTACTGATTACCGTAAGTCCGTATCTCAGTATGTCCTCGGTTCAGTAAACGCCTCTGAACTGCGACTTCTGTCGGTCAGTATCACCGTATTTCAGTAAACACTGATTTCGCAGAGCACTGAACACATGAAATACTTATTCGCTGATGGATTGCATCCGAAGAAATCATGCGCGGCAGGCGCCAATTAACAAATGTGGCGCCGTTCACAGCATTTCCGACACTTTTCTCTATTGGTCGCCAAGGATTGCCATCTAACGTTTCTCTCGTCGGTCCCCGAACGTTTACCAAGGAGCAACAAATGTCGAATTCAGTGTTCTCAGCCCGTACCGCCGTCGCAGGTGCTCTCGGCGCCGGGGCGATCAGCGGCGCCATGCTGTTCGGCGCGCTGCCGATGGCCAACGCCACTGAGGCGCCGGCCGGCCCGGCCGCTAACGCCGGCTCCGGCCACGTCGTCCTCACCGACACCCACCACCACGACCACCACCGCCACGACCTGCACCACTCGGTGAACATCCTCTGATCGTGGGGCCAGGGGGGTCGGTCGTCCTGGTTGCCTGAACCCAGGTGGCCGGCCTCACCACGATGGAAGGTTCATGCCGATCTGACTGAGGTCAGGTCGGCATGAATCGTTTACGGATCGCGGGGCAAGCCGAGTAGCCGCTCGGCGATGATGTTGAGCTGGACCTCGGATGTGCCGCCGTAAATTGTGGTGGCACGACTGGCGAGGAGGTATTCCTCCCACTTCCCGGGTGCTTGGTTGGGGTCACCGATCACCGCGTCAGCGCCGAACGTGGACACGGCGAACTCGGCGTAACCCTGACCGGTGCGCATCGACAGCAGCTTGGAAATCGCTGCCGACGGCATCGCGTCGCCGCCGGCCAGGGTAAGGAGTGTCGAGCGCATGTTGAGCACCTTGGCGGCGTGGCCTTCGGCGATCAACTCCCCGGCACGGTTCTGCCCGATTTGGTCGAACTGGCCGTCGCGGACGAACGCGACGAATCCGTCGAGGTTAGGTAGAAACGGCGCTTCGGAGCTGCCGATCGAGACCCGCTCTGCGGTCAGCGTGTTACGGCTGACTTCCCAACCGCGATCAACCTCGCCGAGCACCAGGTCGTCGGGCACGAACACGTCGTCGATGAAGACGGTGTTGAACATCGCGCCGCCGGTGAGCTCGCGGAGTGGCTGCACCTGGACGCCTTCGCTGTGCATGTCGAGCAGGAAATAAGTGATCCCGTTATGTTTAGGAACACTGGGGTCGGTACGGGCCAGCAGCGCGCCCCACTCAGCGAACTGCGCGGCGGTCGTCCAGATCTTCTGTCCGGTGATCCGCCAGCCGCCGTCGACTTTGGTCGCCTTGGTGCTCAAGCCGGCCAGATCCGAGCCCGCGCCCGGCTCGGAGAACAGCTGGCACCACACCTGCTCGCCCCGGAAGGTCGGTGGCAGGAACCGCTGTTTCTGCTCTTCGGTGCCGAACGCCACGATCGACGGGACGATCCATGCTGCGATACCGATCGGCGGACGCTTGACCCGTCCGGCAGTGAACTCCTGGGCAATGATGATCTGTTCGATCGGGGCGGCTCCCCGGCCCCACGGCGTTGGCAGGTGGGGCAGCACCCAGCCGCCTTCTGCGATGGCGGCCGTGCGCTCCTCCCGAGCAAGAGCCTTGAGCGCGGCCACCTCGGCGCGGATGTCGGCCCGCAGTTTCTCCGTATCGGGGTCCAAGTCGATGTTCAGCCGGCGCATTCCGGTGGTCGTCGCGGTATGGACCACCCGCTGAGGGTAGTCGGATCTGCGGCCGAAGGATGCGGCGAGCAACAGCGCGCGCCGGTAGTAGACGTTGGTGTCGTGCTCCCAGGTGAATCCGATGCCGCCGTGCACCTGGATGCAGTCCTGCGCGCAGCGCTGTGCGGCCGCCGGAGCCAGCGTCGCCGCCACCGCCGCAGCGAACTCGACGGCCGCCGCAGTGAACTCGGCGGGGTCTTGTCCGGCCTCATCGATCGCGCGGGCGGCGTCCCATACCGCCGCGGTGGCCCGCTCGGTATCGGCGACCATCTCGGCGCACTTGTGTTTGATCGCTTGGAATTGGCCGATCGGTCGACCGAACTGCTCTCGAATTTTTGCGTAGGCCGATGCGGTTTCAGTGGCCCACCGCGCGACGCCGATCGCTTCCGCGGACAGCAAAGTGGTGATGATCGCGCGCGCAGCGGACCGGCTCAGCTTGCTGAGCACCGCGTCGTCACCGACCTCGACGGCATTGGCGCGCACATGGGCGATCGGCCGCAGCGGGTCGATGCTTTTGACCGGTTCGATCTCGAGCTGGTCGGCGGGGAGCACGATCCACTCCTCGCCGCTGTCAATCGCGACCGGCAGCACTAGGAGTCCGGCCTCGGCCGCACCCGGGACGGCGCGGGCCTCGCCTCGGATCACCAGCGAATCACCGTGCTTGGTGGCGGTCAGACAGGAATCGAGTGCATAAGCAGCGATGAGCCCTCCTGAGGCCAGCTCGCCGAGCACCTGCGCCGTCGAGTCGTGCGCGCTGATCAGCGCGCTTGCTATCGCAGACGCGACGAACGGGCCGGGCACCGCGCCGTAGCCGATCTCAGCCACCACCACCGCCAGCTCGAGGATGCCGAAACCCTGTCCGCCAACGGGTTCGGCGAGGTGCACACCGTGCAGCCCTTGGTCGGCGGCGGCCTGCCAGTACGGCGGAGGGTTGCCGATCGGGCTCTCCAGCGCCGCGTGCAAAACCTCGGATGGCGCGACACGCGCCACCAGCGACCGCACTGAATCCGCGAGATCACGGTGCTCGGGGGTGATCGCGATCGGCATGGGTCTGGCCTTCCCTCGAGCGTTCCGACACGGCTTCGCCTGGCGGGCAAGCGCTACCCGACGCGCCTGCTATGTCAGATCAATCTAATAACCGGTGGGTTGGTTGACCAGATGCGGCGGTAATCGTTTGCCATTCGGCGTCCGTCAGCGCCAGCGCTTGGCGATCCACTTGGTGATCGTGTCGGCTTGCTCGCTGCGCGCGCCCGGGGTGGTGAAGTAGTGGTCGGTGTCGATGGAGAGCAGCGTCTTGTCGGCACCGGCCAGCGCGTCATAGACGCGTTGAGCGTCAGACGGAAAGACGCCGGTGTCGGCTTCGGCGCTGATCACCAGAGCCGGACAGGTGACCCGGGCCAGATGCGGTTCGGCGCGGGTAGGTGCGGTCCGCAGGCTCCACATGCTCAGCCAGTTCCGTAGTGTGCAGGCCGCCGCGATGCCTCGTGCGGAGCGGTTGGCCTTCACTGGGAGGCCGGCATAACAGAGGTTGGGTTGACGCTTAGTGGGCTCGATACTGGGATCGACCATGCGCGGATCGGCCCAAGTTCGCATGACGGCAAACGGGCGATCGGCGAAGCCCGCCGCCTGAACGCGTTTCAACTCCGCTTGCGTCCAATCAGTGATCGCATGGTTGCGTGCGATTTGCGCGGCGCGATACCGAGCCAGAAATCTCGCCGAGTAGGGCGGGCCGTTACTTTCGTTGAACAGGTCGAGTTCGGGATCGGTGGCTACCGGATCGTTCTCGTCGACGACGGCCGCGTCCATCCAGGCGGTCAGCACATCGGGACGGCCGGGATGAGCGGCGCTGGCCACGAAGCCGTCTCCGGGTAGCAGGTCGGCGAGTCCGGCTGCCGGACGCATACCCGGCATTGTCGTGGTCTGCGGGTCGACGGCCTGCGCCTGATAGGCGGCCATCAACGATCCACCACCCGAACTCCCCAGCAGCACAACGGATTCAACACCTTGCACCTCACGCAGCCACCGCACGCCGACCCCGATGTCCACAAGAGCGTGATCGAGCAGGAAGGCGCTCTCGAAGCCGCGGAAGCGGGTGTTCCAGCCCAGAAAACCAATGCCGCGAGTGGCCATGTACTCCGCGAGATAGTGTTCGGCGAAGTCAATTTGGAAGTGGGCGGCAATCATGGCCACCTTCGGCTTACGTCCAACGCCGCGGTGGTACAAGCCCTGGCAGGGGTGCCCGCCGGCGGCCGCGCGGCGCGCGGAGGGCGACGGCAGCCCGACGAACTCCTTGATCACCCCGGGCGCGCCGATACCCCGAGTCATGTCAAACGACCTCCTCGGCGTCGCCGCGCCGCGTCCGTTCCGCGCGTTCGCCGCATCGGTGGAAGAACGTCGTCACTTGGTGAATTCTCCCAGGCGGCTCCGTCGAGCAAAGGCGAATCTGCTGTTCTATCTCGCCGCTGGCGAACTGCCCTTCCCCCCGTACAGCGCAGGATCGGCGAGCTCGTCGAGGAGTGCGGCCAAATGGTCAACCAGTTGCTCGGCATCGAGCCGCACCGCACCGGTCAGCCATGCGCCGATCGTCTGCGCCACGCCGCCGACCACGAAATGCGCCGCAGCTGTGATGCGATCATTCTCCGGCACCTGCAACGCGTTACCGACATGCCGGCCAGACAGCATGGCGAACAAAGCGCTGGATTCGGCGCGCTTGCGTACCAGCAGTGCGTCGGCCGGTTGCGCGCTGAACAGCAGGCGGCCGACACGGGCGTCGCGCACGATGGTCTGCACGATGTTGGCCATTCCGGCCCGAGTCTGTTCGCGAGCCGGCGCGGCGGCCACCGCCGCCTGGGTAGTGGCAGCCAGGTCGGCGACCACTGAATCGAAGACCGCGCAGACGAATTCGTCTCTTTCAGTGAAGCTTTCGTAGAAATAACGGGCGGCCAGGCCAGCTCGCCGACAGACGACACGCACGGTCACCGGCTCATCCGAACCGAGTAGGTCCAAGCCGGCGGAAAGTAAGCGGCCGCGTCGAGTGGCCTGCCGGTCGGCGGAATCGACTCCGCGATACGGGCGCGCACCCGTCGTAGCCCGCGGGCCCGGAAACAGAACTCATCGGACCATCTTGACACCACAAGGAGGTGCGGGAGACTATCTGGAAACAGACGTTCTCACTTCGCGAGCCAGGTGACCGATGAACATTGGTGAACCCGTCCGGCACGTCGAGCGGGCAGTCGCCGACCCGCCCGACCGGAGGCGGGGTCGGCGGGGGCAGATGCCGGCGCGACGCGCCGATATCGGCGACGGTTTGATGGGGGTCGCGCTGCTGGCCGGACCGGCAAACGTGATCATGCAACTGGCGCGACCCGGCGTCGGCTACGGCGTGCTGGAAAGCCGTGTGGAAAGCGGCCGGGTCGATCTGCATCCAATCAAGCGGGCCCGCACGACATTCACCTACCTGGCGGTGGCCACCGCCGGCAGCGACGCGCAGAAGGCGGCCTTTCGTCGGGCGGTCAATCGCGCGCACGCTCAGGTCTACTCGACCGCCGAGAGCCCGGTGCAGTACCACGCCTTCGACCCCGAGCTGCAGCTGTGGGTAGCGGCGTGCCTTTACAAGGGCGCCGTCGACGTCTACCGGACATTCGTCGGCGAGCTGGACGACGAACAAGCCGACCGGCACTACCGCGACGGCATGACGTTGGGCACTACGTTGCAGGTGCCGCCGCAGATGTGGCCACCGGATCGCGCGGCCTTCGACCGCTACTGGCGAGACTCGCTGGAACGGGTGCACATCGATGACACCGTGCGTGCCTACCTCTATCCGATCGCGGTGGCCCGACTACGCGGTGTGGCGCTGCCCCTGTCCCTGCGTCGTCTGCCGGAGAGTCTCGCTCTGCTGATCACGAGTGGCTTTCTGCCGCAGCGGTTTCGCGACGAGATGAGTTTGCCGTGGGACGCCGTCCGGCAGCGACGCTTCGACCGCCTGATGGCGCTGTTGAGTGCTGTCAACCACCTCATGCCGCGGTTCATCCGCCGGTTCCCGTTCAACGTGCTGTTGTGGGACCTGGACCGGCGGATCCGAACCGGCCGCCCGCTGATCTGACGACCAGGCGGCCTCAGGTTGCAGGGGCTTGGTTGACGGCCGCCCGGCAAAGCGCACGTACGGTAGTGTGGACCTGCTGCACCGCCTCGTCGACGCTGCACATCGGCTGCCACATGTGACTGAAGGTCAAGCGGACTTCGATCTCGACAATCGACTCGATCTGCCGCTCGACAGCGACCGGTAGGTCGTAGAACTGCCGAGCAGCCGCCGCAATGGCATCCATCGCGCGGGCCCAGATCGGTCGAGGGCCGGCCGTCAAAAACGGGGTCAGGCCGACCTCCGCATTGCGGGCGCGGTCCAAGCTTGTCTTCACCAGGGCGTCCTCAGCACCGGCGCGCAAGGTGAAGGCAGCGCCGGCGCTCAAGCCGGCCGCCAGATCATCGGGGTGCGCCTGCATCGCCGAGACGACCCCGCCGACGAATCGGTCCGTCTCTCGCTGCACCAGGGCCTGGCCCAGCGCCTGTTTCGCGCCGAATTCCTTGTACAACACCTGTCGACTGATACCGACTTGGACCGCGATCCGAGACATGTTCACCGCACGCCAACCCTCCGAACACACCAGGTCGTAGGCGGCGTCCAGGACCCGGTCGCGCAGCAGTCGGCGGACCTCGGCCTGAAAGTTGGGCACATCCGGCACATTCGCAGCATATGACAAACGGCACAGCGATGTATCTATTGACACACATCTGCCGCCTCTGTAACCATTATTGACAAAACAGCCCAAGTTGTATTACCGCGATCAGGGTGAGAGGCAGGGCAGATGGCAAGGGACCTGCACCGAGGCGACCGCAGCCACGGGTCGCCGGTGAAGGCCATCACCCGGTGAAGTGTCCCCGGGCGGAGTTGGCGCGGCGTGAATCGCCGCCAGCCTCTTCCGATGAGCCTTTCGACACAGGCCTGCTCAGTGACGCCGCGGCTGCGCTGTCCGACCGGCATCGCGCTGTGCTGTACCGCTCGGTGGTTTTGAAGCGGACCACGACGCAGATCGCCATCGAACTCAGGACTGATGACGCGCTGATCAAGCAGGACTTGCACCATGCCCTGCATGTGCTGCGGAAATCGCTGCTGGGTGACTGAGCGCCCGACCAAATAGCGGCGCTGCTTGCCGCATCGCGTTCATCGGCGTGGTGCGAGTTTTCACGGCCGTAACAAAGAATGCAACCATTCGATCCCCGCGACCCTCGACGGCGTGATACTAATGCTAATGAAAACCATGTTCATTTGTGGGTTGGAATCGAAACGGCCCTAGAGGAGCGGCTGTCGTGGCGTTGCAGACGGAGCAGAAAGGTCCGACAGGCGCCGCTGCCCTCCTCGTCAACACTGCTGCAGGAGAACGACTGTGACCGCGCCCGTCTGGTTCGCCGCGCCGCCGGAGGTTCACTCGGCGTTGCTGAGCAGTGGCCCGGGCCCCGGCTCGTTGTTGGCGGCTGCGCAGGCGTGGCACTCCCTGAGCACCGAGTACGACTCGGTGGCTGCGGAGTTGAGTGCAGTGCTGGCCCAGGTGCAGAACGGCGCTTGGGAGGGCCCGAGTGCGGAGTCGTTCTTAGCCGCCTACCAGCCGTACCTGGCCTGGTTGACTCAAGCCAGCGCAAACAGCACAACCGCCGCCGCGCAGCACGAAACGGCGGCCGCGGCCTATGGCACCGCAGTCGCGACCATGCCGACGCTGGGCGAATTGGCCACCAACCACGCCGTGCACGCGGTGCTGGTAGGCACCAACTTCTTCGGTATCAATACCATTCCGATTGCGCTCAACGAGGCCGACTACGCGCGGATGTGGGTGCAGGCCGCCACCACCATGAGCACCTACCAAGCGCTCTCCAGTGCCGCGACCGCGGCCACGCCCGCGACAACGCCGGCACCGCAAATCGTGAAGTCTGACGCAACGACTGCGGCTCAGCCCGCCGCCGACGCCAGCGGAAACAACCCACTAGGGCTTCCGCAGCAACTCGTCCAGTTCTTGCAGAACCTGGGTATCGGTAACAACGCCCTAACGCACGACCCGACCGTCGACAACGCTTTCGACAACATGTTGTCGAACTTTCTGCAGAACTTCGGATACAACTGGAACCCCGCTCAGGGCACACTCAACGGCCTGCAATACGACTCCTATACCAACCCAGGGCAGTCGGTCTTCTGGGTCGCCCGGATCCTCGAGCTGACCGAGGACTTCCAGCAGTTCGGGGTCGACCTCCAGACCAATCCGGTGGCGGCTTTTCAATACCTGGTAAGCCTGGAGTTGTTCGACTGGCCTACTCACATCGCTGCGATTGCGCCCTTCGTCGGCCCGAATACAGGGCTGCTGGCAGCCGTCGCCGCTCCGGCACTCGCGCCCTTGGGGGCGATGGGCGGCCTGGCGGGCTTGGCGGGCTTGGCGGGTATTCCACCGGTTGTCGTGCCGGCGCCCGTGCCGCCCGTTGCGGTGATGCCGGCGATGCTGCCAGTTGCCGGGACGGCCCCCGCTGTCTCCGCCGCAACCGGCGTGGCTTCCGCCCCGCCGGCCCCCGCGCCCGCACCGACGCCGAGCACTGTACCCGGCCCTCCGTCGCCGCCGGCGCCTCCGCCGGCCCCCGGCGGCGCCGGCTTCTTCCCGCCCTACGTCGTCGGACCGCCGGGCATCGGGCTCGGCACAGGACTGAGCGCCAGCGCGAAATCCAGCGCTCAGCGCAAAGCGCCCGAGCCGGACGCGGCTGCGGCTGCGGCAGCGGTGGCCGCACGGGACAGGACGCGGGCCCGCCGGCGCCGGCGGGCCGAACACCGCAGCGACGGCCATGAGTTCGCCGATATGAACGTCGACGTGGACCCAGACTGGGGCGCGCCTGCGGCGCAGGATCCGATTCCATTGGCAACCGAGTCGGCAGCCTCGAAACATGGCGCGGGTGATCTCGGCTTTTCCGGCACCGTGCGTAAAGGGGTTACACCGAAGGCGTCGGGTCTGCAGACGTTGGCCGGCGAAGAGTTCGATGGCGGTCCTTGCCTGCCGATGGTGCCGCGCAATTGGGGTGGCCGAGCTGCCGGCGAGGCGGGTAAAGATGGAGACGAATGACAAGAGCAGTAGCCCCACCGCCGGTCTGCCCGACCGGAAAAGGCGGGAAAACATTGGCGCGTAGGGTCGGTCCGGTGCGTAGCGACGATGACACCTGGGACATCACGACAAGCGTCGGCTCAACCGCGTTGTTCGTGGCCACCGCCCGAGCGTTGGAGGCACAAAAGCCTCAACCGCTGGTAGTCGACCGGTTCGCCGAAGTCTTCTGTCGTGCGGTAGGCGGCCCCGCAGCCGACGTAGTCGACGGCAAACTGCCCGAACATCAGCTCAAGACAAGCGATTTCGGTGAACACTTCGTCGATTACCAGGGCGCACGTACCAAGTACTTCGACGAGTATTTCCGCAATGCGGCTGATGCCGGCATCCGCCAGGTGGTGATTCTCGCGGCCGGCCTGGACTCACGTGCTTACCGATTGAACTGGCCCGGCGGCACGACGATCTTCGAAGTGGACCAACCGCAGGTGCTGGAATTCAAACGCGAGGTGCTGGCCCGCCACGGCGATCAGCCCCACGCCGAGCGCCGCGAAGTTTCCGTCGACCTCCGCGACGACTGGCCGCAAGCCTTGCGCGACAGCGGTTTTGACGCCACTGCGCCGTCGGCCTGGATCGCTGAAGGCTTGATGATCTACCTGCCGGCCGAAGCGCAGAACCAGCTCTACGCAGGTATCGACGCGCTGGCCGCCCCGGGCAGCCGGGTGGCGGTCGAGGACAGCGCCCCGATGGACTCCGATGCGTTCGTCGCCGCTGTCGCCGACGAACGCAACGCTGACGACGGGCGCCTGTTCTTCCAACTGGTCTACAACGAGCGCTACGCGCCGGCCGATCAATGGTTCGCTGAGCGCGGTTGGACCGCGGTTCCGACGCCGTTAGCCGACTATCTGCGTCAGGTCGACCGGCCGGTGCCGGACGCAGAGACCGAGGCCGGGCCGATGGTTGCCCGCAACACGCTTGTCACAGCGACCAAGAGGTAGCGGGTGGGCGATTTCGGGGCAGGCGCATCTCGACACTTAGCTTAACCAATGCTAACTTCAGCAAAGTTAGGTTGCACTAACATACGTCAGGAGGGTATTCGGGGGTGGCACACGCTGAGATCGGTACGTTGGCGGCCCGCCCGGTCGCGTCCCGGGTGGATGCCGACATCGTCAGCCGGTTCGCCACGTGCTGTCGCGCGCTCGGCTTAACCGTCTATGACCGGCAACGTCCGGCCGACCTGACCGCCGCTCGGTCGGGTTTCGCCGCGCTGACCCGGATCGCTCACGAGCAGTGTGACGCCTGGACCGGACTGGCCGCGGCCGGTGATCTCTCGGCGCCGGTGCTGGAGGCGGTTGCACGCACCGCAGCAACGGCGGGCACCCTGCAGCGTCAGGTGCAACTGGCGTCCAGCGCACTGGGCTTTCAGTACGACACCGGTCTCTATCTTCGCCTCCGCGCGAGCGATCCCGACGGTTTCGCCCTCGCGTACGCGGCTTCCCTGGCCGCCGCAGGCCAGTACGCCGACGCCTTCGCGCTGGTCAGCAACCTCACCGAACGCCGGCCCAGTTGGCGCGACGCTCGCTGGGTGGCAGTGGCGATTTACCACGGTGCTCAGCGCTGGTCGGACGTCGTCAAGTTGCTCACTCCGATCGTCAATGACCCTGGCCTCGACAAGCTCTACGCGCACGCCGCCAAGATCACCCTGGGCATCGCTTTGGCCCGATTGGGCATGTTCGCCCCGGCGCTCTCCTACCTGGAGGAGCCAGACGGTCCGATTCCGGTTGCGGCAGTCGACGGCGCGCTGGCCAAAGCGCTGACGCTGCGCGCGCAGGACGATGAAGAGACCGCTGTTGAAGTGCTGCAGGACCTGTACGCGGCCAACCCGGAGAACGAGCAGATCCAGCACGCGCTGTCCGATTCCAGTTTCGGCATCGTGACTACAACCGCCGACCGGATCGAAGCCCGCACCGACCCGTGGGACCCGGATACCGAACCCGGCGAAGCCGACTTCGTCGACCCGGAAGCTCAGCAGCGCAAGGACGCTTTGCTGGCCGAAGCTGAACATGAGCTGGACGAGTTCATCGGTCTCGATCAGGTGAAAAACCAGGTTTCGCGGCTCAAGAGTTCGGTGGCGATGGCGGTGCTGCGCCAGCAACGCGGGCTGTCGACGGCCGGGCGCACCAACCACCTCGTTTTCACCGGGCCGCCCGGAACCGGTAAGACGACCATCGCCCGCGTCGTCGCGAAGATCTACTGCGGGTTGGGCCTGTTGAAGAAGGAGAACATCCGCGAGGTGCACCGCGCCGACCTGATCGGCCAGCACATCGGTGAGACCGAAGCCAAGACGAACGCGATCATTGACAGCGCCTTGGACGGCGTGCTGTTCCTCGACGAGGCCTACGCCCTGGTGGCCACCGGCGCCAAGAACGACTTCGGTCTGGTGGCCATCGACACGCTGCTGGCCCGGATGGAAAACGACCGTGACCGTCTGGTGGTCATCATCGCCGGCTACCGCGCTGACCTCGACAAGTTCCTGGACACCAACGAGGGCCTGCGGTCCCGATTCACCCGCAGCATCGATTTCCCCTCGTACACGCCGGCTGAGCTGGTGGAGATCGCGAAGTTCATGGCCGAGAAGCGGGACAGCTTCTTTCAGCAGGATGCGCTGCACAACCTCGAGGGGTTGTTCGCCCACCTCGCGGCCACCTCGAAACCGGACTTCAACGGAATTTCCCGGCGCTCGCTGGACATCGCCGGTAACGGCCGCTTCGTGCGCAACGTCGTCGAAAAGTCGGAAGAAGAACGCGAATTCCGGCTTGATCACTCCGAACAGGCGGGCACCGACGCCTTCACCGACGAGGAGCTGATGACCATCACCTCGGCCGACGTGGCCAACTCGGTGCCGCTGCTGCTGCGCGGCCTGGGCCTTGAGGTGCCGGCATGAGCGGGAATGAGCCGTCCGGCGAATGGGAAGAGGAGCGGCGCTCATTCGCCTCTCGCAGCCCGGTCAACGACAATCCCGACAAGGTGGTGTATCGCCGGGGTTTCGTCACCCGCCATCAGGTGACGGGCTGGCGGTTCGTGATGCGCAGAATCGCATCCGGCGTCGCCCTGCACGACACCCGGATGCTGGTCGACCCGCTGCGCACGCAGTCACGCGCGGTGTTGATGGGTGTGCTGATCGTGGTCACCGGCCTACTCGGCTGTTTCGTGTTCTCGTTCATCCGGCCCAACGGTTCGGTAGGCAGCAACGCGGTGTTGGCCGATCGATCCACCTCCGCGCTGTACGTGCGGGTTGGTGAGCAGCTGCACCCGGTGCTCAACTTGACCTCGGCGAGACTGATCGTCGGTCGTCCGGTCAACCCGACCGCGGTGAGAAGCGCGGCGCTGGACGATATTCCGCGCGGCAACCTGATCGGGATTCCCGGCGCGCCGGAGCGGATGGTGCAGAACACCGCCAAGGACGCCAACTGGACGGTGTGTGATGCGGTATCCGGTCCCGCCACCGGCGTCACCGTGATCGCGGGTCCGCTGGACACCACCGGTGCCCGCGCCGCGGCGCTGGCTGCCGAGCGCGCGGTGCTGGTCGACAGCGGCACCGGTACCTGGCTGCTGTGGAACGGCAGGCGCAGCCGAATCGATTTGTCCGACCGCGCGGTGACCGGCGCGCTGGGTTGGGGTACCTCGGGATCAGCCAATGTGCCTGCGCCGCGCCCCATTACGGCAGGCTTGTTCAACGCAGTGCCGGAAGCTCCGCCGTTGGCCGCGCCGGCCATTCCCGCCGCCGGAAGCCCCCCGCGGTATCCGGTGCCGGCGCCCGTCGGCGCCGTGGTTATGGCCCACGGTCTGGACAGCGGCGGCTCCAACGCCAGCGTGCTGTACTACGCGGTGCTGCCCGACGGCTTGCAACCGGTGTCGCCGGTGCTCGCAGCAATTCTGCGCAATACCAATTCTTTTGGGCTTGAACAGCCGCCCCGGCTGGCTGCCGACCAGGTCGCCAAGCTACCGGTATCACGGGCGCTGGACGTCACCCGTTACCCCGATCAGCGGATCATCCTGGCCGAGTCGCCAGCTGCCCCGGTGACCTGCGCCTTCTGGAACAAGCCGGCCAAGGCCAGCACCAGTTCGCTGACCTTGCTGTCGGGTTCGGCGCTGCCGATTTCTGATGCAGTGCACACCGTGGATCTGGTTGGTGGCGGCACCGCCGGAACCGCCAGCCGTATCGCGGTCGCACCAGGCAGCGGCTACTTCACGCAGACCGTGGGAGGAGATGCGGCGGCACCGCCGGCCGGAGCACTGTTCTGGATCGCCGATACCGGTGTGCGCTACGGAATCGACGAAGAACCCGGTGCCACCGGTCAGGCGAAAACCGTTGAAGCACTGGGCCTGAGCCGGCCTCCGACGCCGGTCCCGTGGTCGATCCTGTCGTTGTTCGCGCCCGGGCCGACGCTGTCACGCGCCGACGCACTGCTGGCCCGCGACAGCTTGGCGCCGGATTCGCGACGCAGCCATCCGGTCGCCGTGGGCGCGGGTGAGGGGGGAACCCGATGAGCCGACTGATTTTCGAGGCGCGCCGCCGGCTGTCGCCGCCAAGCACCCGCAAGGGAGCTATCACCATCGAGCCGCCGCCGGAGTTGCGACGAGTGATTCCGCCGTCGCTGCTGCGACGGGCGTTGCCGTTCCTGATCGTCATCCTGATCGTCGGGATGATCGTGGCGATGGTTGCCACCGGGATGCGGTTGATCTCCCCGCAGACACTGTTTTTCCCATTCGTTCTGTTGCTGGCCGCGACCGCGCTCTACCGCGGCACCGACAACAAGACCCGCACCGAAGAGGTCGACGCCGAACGCGCGGACTACCTGCGTTACTTGTCGGTGGTGCGGGACAACATCCGCACCCAGGCCGCGGGGCAGCGTGCGGCGGCCGAGTGGTCCCACCCGGACCCGGCCGAGCTGGCAACCGTCCCCGGGTCGCGGCGCCAATGGGAACGCGATCCGCACGACGCCGACTTCCTGCATGTTCGTGCCGGTCTGCATACCGTTCCGTTGGCCACCGCCCTGCGGGTCAGCGACACCGCCGACGAGATCGATCTGGAACCGGTCTCGCACAGCGCATTACGCAGCCTGCTCGACACTCAGAGCACGGTCCGCGACGCGCCGATGGCGATCGATCTGACCAAAGTATCGCGGATCACGGTTCTCGGCTCGCCTGATTCCGGAGCCGACGAAGTACGGGCAGCGTTGCGGGCCTGGATCGCTCAGGCGGTGACCTGGCACGACCCGACCGTGCTCGGGATCGCCTTGGCGGCGCCGGATCTCGAGGCCGCGGACTGGTCGTGGCTCAAATGGTTGCCGCATGTGGACATTCCCGACCGGCTCGACGGCGTCGGCCCGGCCCGCTATCTGTCGACCAGTGTCGACGAACTCGCCGCACTGGTGGGCCCGGCACTTGCTGATCGCCCGGAATTCACCGGTGCGAGCTCAGAAGCGCTGCGACACCTGCTAATCGTCGTCGATGACCCGGACTACGACGTCAGCGCTTCGACGCTGGCGGCCGGCTGGGATGCCGTCACCGTCATCCACCGTTCGACCACGCCGCCGCACCGGGAGCAGTACTCCGATCCCGAACGACCCATTCTGCGGATCACCGACGGCGGTATCGACCGGTGGCAGACCGGCGGCTGGGTCCGCTACATCGACCGGGCCGACCAGTTCGGTGCCGACGAAGCCAGCCATCTCGCGCGTCGGCTTTCGCGGTGGGACTCCAATCCCACCCATGCCGGACTGCGCTCAGCGGCCACCCGCGGCGCCTCTTTCACCACGCTGATCGGCATTCCCGACGCCTCGGCACTCGACGTGGCCGCCGTGTGGGCACCGCGTCACCGCGACCAGGAACTACGGGTTCCGATCGGCGTCACGGCGACCGGTGAACCGCTGTACTTCGACCTCAAAGACGAAGCCGAAGGCGGCATGGGCCCGCACGGCCTGATGATCGGCATGACGGGCTCGGGCAAATCGCAGACCTTGATGTCAATTCTGTTGTCGCTGTTGACTACTCACCCGGCCGACCGGCTGATCGTGATCTACGCCGACTTCAAGGGTGAAGCGGGTGCCGACAGCTTCCGCCACTTCCCGCAGGTCGTGGCGGTGATCTCGAACATGGCGGAAAAGAAGTCCCTGGCGGACCGCTTCGCCGACACGTTGCGTGGCGAGGTGGCTCGTCGCGAAGTGCTGCTGCGCGAAGCCGGCCGCCGCATCCAGGGCAGCGCGTTCAATTCGGTGCTCGAATATGAAAACGCCATGACCGCCGGACACGAGCTGGCGCCGATCCCGACGCTGTTCGTCGTGGCCGACGAGTTCACCCTGATGCTGGCCGATCACCCCGAGTATGCGGAGTTGTTCGACTATGTGGCGCGCAAAGGCCGCTCGTTCCGCATCCACATCCTGTTCGCGTCACAGACGTTGGACGTGGGCAAGATCAAAGACATCGACAAGAACACCTCGTACCGCATCGGTTTGAAGGTGGCCAGCCCCGCGGTGTCGCGTCAGATCATCGGTGTCGAGGACGCCTACCACATCGAATCGGGCAAGGAACACAAAGGCGTGGGCTTCTTGGTCCCCGCCCCCGGCGCGGCGCCGGTGAAGTTTCGCAGCACCTACGTCGACGGCATCTACGACCCGCCACGCAAGCCGAAAACGTTTGTGGTGCAGGCTACTCCGCAGCCCAAGCTGTTCACCGCCGGGTTCGTCGAGCCCGAGCCGGACACGGTGATCGCCGCCGGCGACGAGGACGAGCCGACCGGTCCGTCCCGCAAGCTGATCGCCACCATCGGCGACCAGCTGGCCCGGTACGGACCGCGCGCGCCCGAGTTGTGGCTGCCGCCGCTGGACGAGCCGATCCCGCTGAGCGCGGTACTGGCCCGGACGGCGGTGTCGCCGCGGCAGTGGCGTTGGCCGCTCGGCGAGATCGACAAGCCTTTCGAGATGCGCCGCGACCCGCTGGTGTTCGACGCCGGCTCGTCAGCCGGCAACGTGTTGATCCACGGCGGTCCGAAGTCCGGCAAATCGACGGCGCTGCAGACGTTCATGCTCTCCGCGGCCAACCTGCACTCACCGCAGGAAGTGACGTTCTACTGCCTGGACTACGGCGGCGGCAAACTTCGCGCCGTCGAAGACCTCGCCCACGTCGGCAGCGTGGCTTCACCGCTGGAACCAGAGCGCATCCGTCGCACCTTCGGTGAGCTCGAGCAACTACTGCGTTCCCGTCAGCGGCGTGAGGTGTTCCGGGACCGGAGAGGATCGGTGCTCGACGACGGGTTCGGCGAGGTCTTTTTGGTCATCGACAACCTCTACGCGTTCAGCCGAGACAACACCGACCAGTTCAACACCCGGAACCCGTTGCTGGCGCAGGTCACCGAACTGGTCAACATCGGCCTGGCTTACGGCATCCACGTGGTGATCACCACCCCGAGTTGGCTGGAAGTACCGCTGGCCATGCGCGACGGCCTGGGCCTTCGGCTCGAGCTCAAACTGCACGACGCCCGGGACAGTAATGTGCGGGTGACTGGTGCACTGCGTCGTCCCGCCGAAGCTGTGCCGCACGACCAGCCCGGCCGGGGACTCACCATGGCCGCCGAGCACTTCCTTTTCGCCGCACCGGAGTTGGAGCAGGTGCCGGCGATCAACGCCCGCTATGCGGGGGTGAGTGCGCCGCCGGTGCGGCTGCTGCCGACGAACCTCGCCGCCGACGCGGTCGCCCCGCTATACCGCGGCCGCGACCGGATCGTCATCGGGCAGCGCGAAGAAGACCTGGCGCCCGTGGAGATCGACTTCGCCGATAACCCGTTGCTGATGGTGTTCGGTGACAGCAAGTCCGGCAAGACCACGCTGCTGCGACACATCATCCGCACGATTCGGGAGAACTCGACGGCCGACGAGGTCGCGTTCACCGTACTGGACCGTCGCCTGCACCTCGTCGAGGAACCGCTGTTCCCGGACAACGAGTACACCGCCAACGTCGACCGGATCGTGCCGGCGATG
The DNA here is from genome assembly GCA_963818785.1 of uncultured Actinomycetota bacterium. Taxonomy (GTDB): domain Bacteria; phylum Actinomycetota; class Actinomycetes; order Mycobacteriales; family Mycobacteriaceae; genus Mycobacterium. Next base: position 88,412 of record CAWFTT010000014.1, read on the forward strand.
CTGGGGCTGGCCCGGCTCATCGAGGCCCGCCGGCCACCGGCCGGGCTGAGCCCGGCCGAACTGTCGTCGTGGCGTTACCGTGACCGCGTCCAAAACCATACTCACTACCTGATCATCGACGACGTGGATCAGATCCCGGATGCACCGGCAATGAGTGGGCCCTTCGTGGGCCAGCGACCATGGACGCCGTTGCTCGGATTGCTATCCGAGGCAACCGATCTGGGCTTGCGGCTGATCGTGACGGCTCGCGCCAGCGGATCGGTGCACGCGTTGATGACCAGCCCGCTGATGCGGCGGCTCAACGATTTGCAGGCGACGGCGCTGATGTTGTCGGGTAATCCGGCTGACGGCGGCAAGATTCGCGGTCAGCGGTTCGGCCGGCTGCCTGCGGGTCGGGCGATTCTGTTGGCCGACAGCGACACTCCAACTTACGTGCAATTAGTCAATCCACTGGTCGATGAAAGCGTTGCCGTCGATCGCCGGTGAGGGCTGAATCGGTTCTACGAAGGGAGTGCTGAACCATGACGCTACAGGTTGTGCCCGAGGGGCTGGCCGCGGCGAGTGCGGCGGTGGAGGCGTTGACCGCACGGTTGGCCGCTGCGCACGCCGGTGCAGCGCCGCTGATCACCGCGGTGGTCCCGCCGGCGGCTGATCCGGTGTCGCTGCAGACCGCGGCGGGGTTCAGCGCCCAGGGCAGTGAGCATGCGGCGGTGGCAGCCCAGGGTGTGGAGGAGCTCGGCCGGTCCGGTGTCGGAGTGGCCGAATCAGGCGTCAGTTACGCCACCGGAGATGGCGCGGCCGCGTCGATGTATCTGGTCGCCGGGGGGTGATGATGACGGCGCCGATCTGGATCGCGTCGCCGCCCGAAGTGCATTCAACGTTGTTGTCGAGTGGACCGGGGCCTGCGGCGTTGCTGGCCGCAGCCGGTGCGTGGAGCTCTTTGAGCACCGAATACGCCTCAGCAGCAGGCGAACTCAGCGGACTGCTCGACACCGTGCAGGCCGGATCGTGGGACGGTCCCAGCGCCGCCCAGTACACGGCCGCCCATGTGCCGTATCTGGCGTGGCTGACCCAGGCCAGCGCCGACACTGCCGGTGTCGCCGCACAGCACGAAGCCAGCGCCGCCGCCTACACCAGCGCAGTGGCGACGATGCCTACGCTGCCTGAGTTGGCCGCCAACCACACCGTTCACACGGTTCTGCTGGGCACGAACTTCTTCGGCATCAACACCATTCCGATCGCGCTCAACGAGGCCGACTACGTCCGGATGTGGGTGCAGGCTGCCACCACGATGACCACCTACCAGGTGACCACGGGTACCGCCCTGGCCTCCGCGCCGCGGACCACCCCCGCACCGTTGCTGCTCGCCCCCGGTGCCGGCGAAGCGGGCAGCGCCGCGGCGACCGGATCGCAGGGCGCCGCATACGCGCAGGCGGCCGACTCCGGGTCGGCGCTGGACTGGTCGGATCTGCTGTCGTCCCGGTTGGACATCGACAGCATCCTGCGGCAATTGTCTACTTTCGGGCAGAATCCGTCCGGCCTCCTGCAGCAGATCCTCGGTCTGTTCACGTCGAATCCCACGGTGGCCTTCTTGGCGTTCGGCCCGCTGCTCGCCGCTTTCGCTGTCTACGAAGTGGTTTCGCCGATACTCACCTATGGTCCGATTCTGTTGCTCCTGCCCTTCATCATCGCCGCCATCGTCAATTATGTGCAGTCGCTGGCCGAGGCGGTTGTGCCGGCGGCCGTTCCCGCTGCCGGACCCGTAACTCCGGCGATCATCGCGACCCAGGCCTCGCGCTCCACGCAGGGGCTGATGGCAACGATGGCACCGACAACCGGCTTCGGTACTGCGCCGGGTTCAACTGGCTCCACCGTCGGCGCCGGCGCCGGCGCCGCTCCGGTGTCTGCGCCTGCCGGTGGGGGTTTGGCGTATCTGGTCGGGGGCTTCGGTTCGAGCGGCGGGCCTGGGCCCACACTCATCGACCGCGAAGGCAGCAAGGCGCCGGCAGCCCATATCCCCGCGGCGGTCGGGGCTCGAGCGTCGAGTCGCGACAGGACCCGCACGCGGCGTCGCCGCCGGGCCGAGCTGCATGACCACGCCGACGAATTCGCCGACATGAACATCGACGTCGACCCCGACTGGGGTGCTCCGCGGGAGCGTTCGGCGACGACCACGATCTCCGACTCCGGTGCCGGAGCGCTGGGCTTTCGGGGAACTGCGCGCACCGGCAAACTCGCCGAAGCGACCGGACTGGCCACGCTGATGGGCGACGAGTTCAGTGGTGACCCACAGATGCCGATGGTTCCGGGCAGCTGGCACGGCGGGCCGCCCGGCAACGCGGGGGAGGGGGAACCGAACGACTGATGTGGCAGGGGTTTTCACATTTTCACGCTAACGACGACCGAAACAAGAAGTACTGAAAGGAAGTAACTGATGAGCATGTTGGATGCGCATATTCCGCAGTTGGTGGCGTCGCAGTCGGCGTTTGGGGCCAAGACGGCGTTGATGCGGTCGACGATCGGTCAGGCTGAGCAGGAGGCGGTGTCGGCGCAGGCTTTTCACGTGGGTGATGCGTCGGCGGCGTTTCAGGCTGCGCATGCGCGGTTTGTGGAGGTGGCGGCCAAGGTCAATGCGTTGCTGGATATCGCTCAGGCCAATCTGGGTGATGCCGCCGGCACTTATGTGGCGGCTGATTCGGCTGCGGCGTCGACGTACACCAGTTTTTGATTCGGTCCGGTTGAGCCGGTCAGTACTTGAGGGAAGGGATTTGTGATGGGTCAGATCATGTACAACTACCCGGCGATGTTGGCGCATGCGGCCGATATGTCGGGGTATGCGGGCACGCTGCAGAGTCTGGGGGCTGATATCGCCACTGAGCAGGCGGCGTTGCAGAACGCTTGGCAGGGTGACACCGGGATGAGTTATCAGGTGTGGCAGGCGCAGTGGAATCAGGCGATGACGGAGTTGGTGCGGGCTTATCAGTCGATGGCCGGCACGCATGAGAACAACACGATGTCGATGTTCGCCCGGGACCAGGCCGAAGGCGTCAAATGGGGCGGCTAGCCGCCTCGTTGTGAGACAGAGTCACTGGCTAGATGCGTGTTCAACCGAACGCTGTCGAGCTGACCGTCGACCAGGCTTGGTTCATCGCGGAAAGCGTCGAGGCGGGAACATTCCCGTGGGTGTTGGCTATCACCACGCCCTACTACGACGCGGCCGAACGGCCTGCGTTCCTGGCTCGGCAGGCCGCGGAGTTGACTCAGATGGGTGTCGTCTCGGCGCACGGCGTCGTCAACCCCGCTGTCGCGCAATGGGTTCGGGTGGTGTGCTTCCCGGAACGCTGGCTGGACCTGCGCTACGTGGGGTCGACGCGAGCCGATCCGGATGCAGAAGGAGCCGCAGATCTGCTCCGCGGCATCGTGGCGTGGGGTGGCGGCACCACCGTGGTCGCCCTGCGCAACGCGCAGCTCGTCACCTTCACGGCGATGGCCATCGACGACCCGCGCACGCTGGCCCGAGTATTGGGAGCCGGGCTTTCGCAGCGGCCACCCGCGCGGTTCGACGAATTCAGTATGCCGGCCAGGGTCGGGGCCCGGGCCGACGAGCGGCTGCGTGCCGGCACACCGCTGCCCGAAGTTCTCGACTACCTGGGTATCCCGCAATCAGCGCGCCCTGTGGTGGAGTCGGTGTTCAGCGGCCCCCGCAGCTATGTGGAAATAGTGGCCGGTTGCCGCCACAACGGACAGCACGCCACCACCGAAGTCGGCTTGAGCATCGTCGACACCACGGCCGGCCGGGTGCTGGTAAACCCCTCGCGGGCCTTCGACGGCGAATGGGTGTCGACGTTTCGTCCGGGCAACTCGTTCGCTATTGCCATGGCCGTCGAGCAGCTGACCGCCGAACTGCCTTGCGCACGATGGTTCCCGGGAATCAAGATGTCCCGCGACTTCACCGCACACCCGTCTTGACACGCCCACGACCGAATTCCGCAGGATACGAACGAAAGAAAGTGAACATATGTCGCGCGAATACCTGAAGCGGCCACGATGACCGGCGCAGTGATGCCGATCGTGCGGGTCGCCATCCTCACCGACAGTCGGCTGACCGAGCTGGCGCTGCCCGCTGAATTGCCGCTGCGCGAAATCCTGCCCGCCGTCGAGCGATTGGTGGTCCCGTCCAGCACGAACGGTGACGCCGAACCCGCTGAACGCGAAAGCCCCGGCCGGCTGAGCCTCGCGCCGATCGGGGGTGCGCCGTTCAGTCTCGATGCCACGCTGGACACCGTGGGCGTCGTCGACGGTGACCTACTTGCGCTGCAGCCGGTGCCGGCCGGACCGGCGGCTCCGGGGATAGTGGAAGACATTGCCGACGCCGCGGTCATCTTCTCGGCCGCCCGGTCCAAGCCGTGGGGTCCCACGCACATTCAGGTCGGCGCACTGGCCGCGGTCACCAGTTTGGCCATCGCCGCAACCGGCCTGTCGGTCACCTACCGCTTGGTCACCGGTGCCGCGGCCGGTCTGGCCGCGGTCAGCGTGATCGCCACGCTGAACGTTGTGGCCGCGCTGAGCCTGCGGACGTCCCGCGCTCGGGTGGCGCTGTCGATCTCGGCGCTGATCCCGATCGCTGCGGCACTCTCACTGATGGTGCCCGGAAAAATCGGTCCTGCTCAAGTGACGCTCGGCGCGGCCGGAGTCGCCGCATGGTCGGTGATCGCGCTCTTGCTGGCCAGCCGGGAACACGAGTTGGGTATTAGCGTCCTAACCGCGACCACCGTGGCGGGCGCCGGTGTCTTCCTAGCGGCGGGCGCCGAGTCCCTCTGGCAGCTTCCACTGTCGACCATCGGCGGGGGACTCATCGTGGTGGCGCTACTGATCACCGTTCAGGCGGCGCAACTATCGGCGCTGTGGGCTCGTTTCCCGCTGCCGGTCATTCCGGCGCCCGGCGACCCCACTCCCTCGGCGCCGTCGCTGCGGGTGCTGGAAGACCTGCCGCGGCGGGTACGCATCAGCGATGCGCACCAGACCGGATTCATCGCCGGGGCTGTGCTGCTCAGTGTGCTCGGCTCGGTGGCCGTAGCGTGGCAACCCGACACGTTGTCGGTGATCGGGTGGTACGTGGTGGCCGCGACGGCGGCGGCGGCCGCGTTGCGGGCGCGACTTTGGGATTCGGCGGCCTGCAAGGCGTGGCTGCTGGCGCAGCCCTACCTGCTGAGCGTCGTCCTGCTGGTGCTGTACACCGCCGGCCGGCACTACGCCGCCGCGTTCGGTGTGGTGATCGTGCTTGCGGTGCTGGTCTTGGCGTGGGCGGTGGCCGCACTCAACCCGGCGATCGCTGCACCGGAGAGTTACTCGTTGCCGATCCGGCGGGCGCTGGGTTTTGTCGCATCAGGGATCGACGCTTCGCTCATTCCGGTCATCGCATATCTCGTCGGGCTCTTCGACTGGGTGCTCAATCGATGAGAAAGCCCGGATTGGCCCTCCTCGCGGTGGTTTCGGCCGTCGTGGTGGGGACTTGTCCATCGGCCCTGGCGATCAGCCGGCCCGAGATAAACCCCGCAGTGCCGCCACCGAGCGGAAAGCCCGCGCCCGCCGCGCCGATGGAGCGCCGCGGCGACTGCGCCACCTCCGGTTTGTTAACGGGAAGCGATCTCGGGCAGCCGGCGCCCGGCCAGGCCATGCTCGACTTGCCTGCGGCGTGGCAGCTTTCGCGCGGAGACGGTCAGCTGGTCGCGATCATCGATACCGGGGTGCGGCCCGGGCCGCGCCTGCCGAACGTGAACCCCGGCGGCGACTATGTGGAGACAACCGACGGCCTGACTGACTGTGACGGGCACGGGACGCTGGTTGCGGGCATCGTCGGCGGCCAGCCCGGCGCCGATGGCTTCTCCGGTGTGGCTCCCGCTGCGCGGTTGGTGTCTATCCGGGCCATCTCGGCGAAGTTCTCACCGCGCACCGGTGGCGGTGACCCGGCCAGGGCACAGGCATCGGTCGAGGTTGCAGCGCTGGCAAGCGCCATCGTCCATGCCGCCGATCTGGGTGCGCGGGTCATCAACATCTCCGAGGTGACCTGCCTGCCCGCCGACCGCGGCATCGATCAGTCGGCGCTGGGCGCGGCACTTCGCTATGCCGCGGTCGACAAGGACGCGGTGATTGTCGCCGCGGCCGGCAACACCGCGCCCACCGGCTCGGTCGGTGACGGTTCGGCCTGTCAAAACAATCCGCTCACCGACATGAGCCGCCCTGACGACACCCGCAACTGGGCGGGGGTGACATCGGTGTCCACCCCGTCCTGGTGGCAGCCGTACGTGCTGTCGGTGGGATCGTTGAGCGCGCGGGCGGAGCCGTCGAAATTCACCATGGCCGGGCCGTGGGTCGGTGTGGCCGCGCCGGGAGAAGACATCGTCTCGGTGAGCAACCGCGACGACGGCGGCCTGGCCAACGGTCTGCCTAACGAGCACCAGCAGGAGATCGCGCTCAGCGGCACCAGTTATGCGTCCGCCTACGTTTCCGGTGTCGCTGCCCTGGTGCGCAGCAAGTATCCGAGTGTCCCTGCAGCACAGGTGATTCAACGCATCACCGGTACCGCGCACAACGGTGCCCGCACGCCGTCGAACATCGTCGGCGCCGGTGCGCTCGATCCTGTCGCGGCACTGAGCTGGGAGCTTCCGTCCACCGCCGTAACCGGTGCGGCACCGGTCAAACAAATTCCCCCGCCACCGGCACCTGCACCCAAGGACCCGACGCCACGGATTGTCGCGTTCGTTGGAACGGTGGTGCTGGCCTTGGCGGTGGTTGCCGCCGCGGTCGCCGCACGCCGAAGAAAGGAACCGATCAAGTGACACGACCATCCTCCGTCGTCTGGCCCGGCACCGGCCGGATGACGCTGGCACTGCTGGCGGTGGTGCCCGCAGCGATGGCCTTCCCGTGGCAGTCGACACGGGAGCGCTGGGTGCTCGGCGTCAGCGTCGTCGTTGTCGGTCTGCTGCTCGTCCAGTGGCGTGGACTGCACAGCACCACAGCGATGCGCCGGCGACTGGCGATGCGGCGCCGCGGCCGGCAGCGGGCTCACGCGTCACGCGTCGAGGTGCACACTACCGAGTTGTTGCGCGTCACCCCACCGGCCGACGGCCCGGATGCCCTGCCGCTCTGGCTGATCGCCAAATATCTGGACCGGTACGGTATTCGCGCTGACGCCGTGCGCGTCACCAGCCGCGACGTCGTGTCTGACAGCGGGCTTCGGCGCCGCCAGACCTGGATCGGGTTGACGGTGTCGGCCGCTGAGAACCTGGCGGCGCTGCAGGCCCGTTCGGCGCGAATTCCGTTGCAGATGACCGCCGAAGTCGCAGCGCGGCGGCTGGCGGATGAACTCCGGGAAAGCGGCTGGACGGCCGTCTTGACCGTCCCCTACGACGTTCCGCGTGTATTCGGGTCGTCGTCGCGGGAGACCTGGCGGGGTGTGCGGGAAGGTGACGCAGGTTATGTTGCGGCATATCAGCTCAGCGTCGACGCCGACCTGCCCGAGACGTTGGCGGCGATTCAGTCCGATCCGTCCCGGGAGAGGTGGACGGCGTTGGAGTTTGCCGGTGCAGGAGAGCAGCGCACGGTCGCCGTTGCCTGCGCCTTCCGCAGCGACGGCGTGCCCGGCAAGTCTGCGCCCGTACCCGGTCTGCGGCCGCAGCGCGGGCGCCACCATGCCGCGCTGCTGGCGCTCGATTCGCTGGCAGCTCAGCGCCTCGACGGGCATACCGCACTGCCGGACGGATTGCTCGAGCGGCTGCGTTGGCCGGCGGCGGCAACCGGCGCCAAGTCCGTGCAGCGGGCAACTTCACGGGTGACTGCAAGGCGATAGAACGAACTTCGATTCAATCCTTGACGGGGCGAGAGCCGAACATCGTCGCGGCGTTTTTATAGAGCACTGCACGCAGCCAGTCGTCGTCGACACCGGGCAGGCGGGTGATCACCTGCATCGCGTGGGAATAGCCGTACGGGATGTTCGGGAAGTCGCTTCCGAACAGAATGCGGTCACCCAGATCGCGCAGCCGATTGTGCAGGGACGACGGAAAAGGCATGGTCTGTTCGACGAACGAGGTGAATGCCATCGTGGTGTCGAGCCGCACCTGCTCGTATTCGTCGCAGAGGTCGAAGAATTCGGCGTATTCCGGCATCCCCAGGTGCGCGATGATCAGACGCAGTCGTGGATGACGAGTGAGCAGGCGGCGGATCGGCTCGGGTCCGGTGAACTCTCCGGCTACCGGTCCGGAGCCGCAGTGGACGACGACCGGCACGCCGGCGTCATCGATCGCTTCCCAAACTTCCTTGAGGAGTGGGTCGTTCGGGTCGTAGCGGCCGACCTGCAGATGGGCTTTGAAGACGCGGGCGCCCCCGCTGATGGCCGCTGCGACGTACTGGGGTGCTTCTGGTTCGGGAAAAAACGTCGCGGTGGACAGGCAGTCCGGGGTGTGCGCAGCGAACTGGGCCGCCCACTGGTTCAGCCATGCGGCCATCTGCGGCTTGTGCGGATACACCAGCGCCGTGAACTGCCGGACACCGAACCCACGCAGCGTGTCGAGGCGCCGGGCCTCGTCGGCGCGGTAGGCGATCGGCCACTGCCGACCGACCAGCGGGCCGGCGGAGTCGAAGTACCGCCACACCTTGTCCAGCACGGTCTTCGGCATGAAATGGGTGTGCACGTCGATGACGCCCGGCAATTCGAGTGCTGACCAGATGTGGCGCACCTCAGCGAAATCAGCCTCCTGGTGGTCGGCTCGATTCATCGGCACGTCGTCTTCGCACATTTGACCTCGACTACTGGGGCGAACAGGGGAATACGGTTTGTTCTTATCAGCCGGTGCCCCGCACAGCGATCAGGAGGGTTTGATGTGGGATCCCGATGTCTATCTGACCTTCGCCGAGCAACGGGCGCGCCCGTTCTACGATCTGCTGTCCCGGGTGGGTGCTGAGCAGCCCCGGCGGGTGGTCGATCTCGGCTGCGGCGCAGGCAACCTCACGATGCAGATGTCGCGACGCTGGCCGGAGGCGCTGATCGAGGCGCTGGACGATTCGCCGGAAATGGTGGCCGCGGCCAGAAATCACGGTGTCGACGCCGCAGTCGGGGACGTGCGCGATTGGCGGCCGCGGCCCGATACCGACGTGGTGGTGAGCAACGCGGTGCTGCATTGGGTGCCCGAACACGCCGAGCTGTTGGTGCGCTGGGCGGGCGAGTTGGCCGCCGGTTCCTGGCTGGCGATTCAGATGCCGGGGAACTTCGAGACACCCTCGCATGCCGCGATCCGCGCGGTGGCGCGGCGGCCACCATTCGCAGAAACGTTGCGCGACGAGCCGTTTGGAGTGGACGCAGTGGTGCAACCGGTGGCTTACTACGCCGACCTGCTCACCGGAGCCGGCTGCGCTCTCGACGCGTGGGAGACGACCTACCTGCATCAGCTGACCGGTGAGCACCCGGTTTTGGACTGGATCACCGGCACCGCGCTGCGTCCGGTGCGCGAGCAGCTCAGCGACGACGACTGGCAGCGGTTCCGCACCGAACTCATTCCGCTGCTGGCCGACGCCTACCCGGCACGGCCCGACGGCGTCACGTTCTTTCCGTTCCGGCGGGTCTTCGTCGTGGCCCAAGTCACGTAGCCATAACCCGCGACGGTGCGTGTCTGTACACCGACACGCCGTCTCCTGCGTACAACTGCGCACGCTCGCGCCCGATAGGGCGCGCGTCATCACACCGGCAGTCCCCGTTCGGCCGCCTCCTCGCGATACCGGTCCACCCATTCGTCGGAGCGCTTGTCGGCCTGACGTTCCAGCACCGGCGCCGGCGCCAGCCCCGGGTCTTGGCCGACAGCCTCGAGCACACTGGCGACGATCGACGTCAAATTGCGCCACAGCACCGGATACGAAACGTCGATCGGCTCGATGTTCTCCTCGGCGAACCAGCCCCGCCAACCCGCTTCCTGGTCGCGCAGAATCTGCACGACGCGGGCGATGGCGTCAGCGTGGTAGGTCGCCCGGGAGTCCCGTTCGGGGTCCGCGCGGCCACGCCACACCTGCGTCTGCACCGCTCGCCAGAACGACACCGCCTGGGACACCACATCGGGGCGGTAGACGTGCACGAATACCGGCTCGCTGCCGATGACGTCATGAATGGCCGCGCGCAGGCTGTCCCCCGAGCGGTCGGGCAGACCAGCCGCGCGCTGCAGGAGGAGCGGTGTTTGATTCCACATCAACTTGCCGCCCCACACTCCATTCGGAGTGCGGCCGGAGCTGCGGATGTGCTCACGCCAGGCGATCGGGGTGGAGGTGTCGGGTGTGCCGGGCACCAACGGGTCGAGCAGCTTCAGTATCGACTCGTCGGTGACATCGGCAAACCACTCCCTCGGTTGCGGTGCCATGCCGGTGCTGGGCAGGTACTGGAAGAACTCCTGTGGCTCGCCGGCACTTCCGGTGGCCCGAAGCGATTCCACCAGCAGCGTGCTGCCGCTGCGCTGGGTGGCCAGCACCAGATAGGAGGTCGAGGTCTCGGACGCTGATTGAGCCACGCAGGTGAGCCTAAGGCACAAGGTGTCGGCTCTAAGTCCAGCGGGTATGGCTCGGTTACCGCGAAGGGAGGCCGCAAGTGGGATACCTCGACACAGTGGTCGACACGGCGAAAGAGCAACTGCGCCATGCGGCCGTCGCCGTGGCGGGTCGGACAGGTCACCGCGAGCAGACGCAGTCGCAGACGATCAGCAAGGATCCGGACACGGTCAAGCAGCTGTTCCGAGATCCCGGCTGCTTATCGCAGGTGCTCGGCGACATCGCGGAGGTGCAACAGACCGGCGGCGAAGACCACTTCCGGTGGGTTTCCGGCGAGGGCCGCTTGTTCAAGAACAAACAGGACGGGTGCATCCGAGTCGCGCTGCGGCCGTGAGCTAGTCCGAACCGTGCCTGACTTCATCTTCGATGCCGCGGTCCGCGGCGATGGCTGACCGGCTCGTCGGCACTCTCGGGGCGTGGATCTGCAAGTAGGTTTCGGTGTAGCGGGTCGCGATCCGGGTACCGGCGAATTCAGAAGGAATGACGTCACCGGTCTTCTGCCGCCAATCATGCAGTAGCACAGCAAGATCGGCGGCAATGGCATCTGCTGTGCCGGTGTCGTCGCCGGCCAGTAAGTTATTCGCTTCGGTGGGATCGGCCTGCAGGTCATACAGTTCGCGTTCAGGTCGCGGTGCAGTCACCAACGGGGCGACTACTCGCCCCGACGGGCTGGCTTCGATGTCCCACGGGAGATCGAGCAACGGCCGGCGCCCGTAGTTCTCTATGTAGCTGTAATCCTTTGTGCGGATGGCCCGGATCGGATCGAACGAGTCGTGGTACGTCTTGGCGGTGTAGAGCTGCTGGCGCACCGGTTCAGTCTGCGAGTCGAGCAGATTCGCCGCGTGGGAGATGCCCTGGATGCCTGCCGGTTCTTCTGCTCCGAGCAGGCCGAGCAGCGTCGGAACCAGGTCGACGCCGCTGAACAGTTCGCCGTAGACCCGTGGGGGTGCGGACAGCCGGCCGGGCGGGCGGATCATCAGCGCGATGCCGGTTCCCGCGTCGTAGAGGGTGGACTTCGCGCGCGGGAACGCCGGGCCGTGGTCGGTGACGAACACCACCCAGGTATTGGAGTCGAATCCGGTGTCGGCCAACGTGTCCAACAGCTCTCCGACGGCAGCGTCGGCCGTCGCGATGGCGCCGTAGAAGTCCGCCAGGTCTTCGCGCACTTCGGTGGTGTCGGGCAAGTAACCGGGCGGGGTGACGACGGCCGTGTCGACGGGTTCGTAGCGCTCCCGTGGGTAGGGGCGGTGCGTTTCGAAGAATCCGGCCGTCAGCAAGAACGGGTCGTCAGGGCGCGACTGCGCACGCTTGCCCAGCCACTCCTGCGTTTTCTCAACCACGTATTCGCAGAACGAGTTCGACACATCGTATTCGTCGAACCCAAGCCGCGTCGGATAGGACGTCTCGTGCTGCATACCGAACAATGCCGAGTCCCAACCGGATTCAGACAAAATCTGGGGCAGGGTGCGGACGTCGGGACGGTATTCCCAGCCGTGGTGGGCGAGACCGACCAACCCGTTGCTTTGCGGATAGAGCCCGGTGAACAGCGACCCGCGCGACGGCGAGCACAGCGGCGCGGTGGCATGGGCTCGGGTGAAAAGGATGCTTTGTGCGGCCAGTTGATCCAGGCGAGGACTGGAGACATCGGCGTGGCCGTACGCACCGAGGTGGCGACCCAGATCGTGCCAGTGCACAAGCAGCACGTTGTCCTGTTGTCGGCCTGCCACGGCATCGTCGCTGATTACGGTCACCCTTCCAGCATGCCCAACTCGCCGGTCGACGTTATCAGCGGTTGCTGCCAGCCGTTCTCAGCCACGAATTCGGCCAGCGGTCGCGCATAGGCCCAACCATCCAGCTCCAACGCCGGCCGGTCCGGGAAATCCGGAACCGGGCCGAGGCACAGCACCGCGACTGGCTCGGCGTCAGCAGGTATAGCCAATAACGCTTTCAGGCGATGCGGGTCGAACAGCGAAACCCAGCCCATACCGAGACCTTCCGCACGCGCCGCCAGCCACAGGTTTTGAATCGCGCAGGACACCGAGGCCAGATCCATCTGCGGCAAAGTGCGCCGGCCGAACACGTGCGCGTCCCTGCCGTCGCACAGCGACACGACGAGTAGTTCGGCGCAGTCGAGGATCCCTTCGACCTTCAGCGCCAGAAATTCCTGCTCGCGGCGGCCCAGCGCGCGGGCGGTCAACTGGCGTTCCTCGTCGATCAGGGCGTGGATGCGTCGTCGCAGCTTGGCGTCGGTTACGCGGATGAATCGCCACGGCTGCATCAAACCCACACTGGGCGCGGCATGCGCGGCTGCGAGGAGTCGCGCCAAGACGTCCTCTGGCACCGCGCTGTCCGGTAGGAATCGGCGCATGTCGCGGCGTTCGGTGATCGCCCGGTAGACGGCCTGTCGTTCCTGCGGGCTGAAGGTGTGACCGCTCACCGGGCCATCGTAAGAGCAGATCGTGCAGTTACCGACGAGGCCGCGCGTCTGCCGGGCGGCTTCACGGCCGGTAGGCGACGCCGACTGCTCGCAGCACGAACTCTAAAGGCACGTCGAAGGTCAGCTTGCGGCGCGGCAACCCGGTCAGCACGTCGCCGGGGATGGCGGCCTGCCAGTTGGGCGGTGCTGGTAGGCCTGAGGGAGTGACGAATTTTCGGTGGGTGGTTTCGCTTCTGGCCGCCGCGGCGGTGTACGCGGTGATGTGGCTGGGCTACCTGCAGGGCTGGGGTTGGTTGACCGCTCTCGATTCGTCCTGCCTGGGGTGGCTGCACGAGGTCGGGATCGACCACCCGCTGTGGGTGCGGCTCTGGGTTGTTGTCTGCGACGTGCTCAGCCCTGGCGTGTTCCGGCTACTCGCGGCGGTGGTCGCCGTGGTGCTGCTGGCGCGGCGTCGGTGGCGGGCCGCGGTGTTCGTGTTGATCAGCGTCGAGTTCAGTGAGTTGGTCAGCCAAACGGCGAAGGAATTGGCGAACCGGCCCAGACCGGTGACCGCTTTCGTGCACGCATCGTCGTCGGCGTTCCCCTCCGGGCATGCGCTGGGTTCGATCGTCGGGGTGCTGGCGCTGCTGACCGTGTCGTCGGCGCTGCTCGGCCGTTCTGTCGGCGTGAGCGCGGCCGTCGCGGGTGCGCTGATCGTGCTCGCGGTCGGTTTCGGCCGAGTTGCGCTGAACGTGCATCATCCGTCCGACGTGCTGGCCGGCTGGGCGCTGGGCTATCTGTGGTTCGGGCTGTGCTGGGCTATCAGCGCCGCGGGAACACCGCGTCTTCGTCGTCGTCGAGTCTTGGCTCGGGGGCGAGAAGTCGCCGCGTCGCAATCGGCTTGCCCTCGATCCGTTTGACGACTTCGGGCGGCTTGAGCGGCGTGGTGATCCGCCCCTGAATAGGGGCGCCGTTCTTCACGGACGGCGCGATCACGCGCTTGGTGCCGGGCTTGTCGTTGCCGCCGGCTGGGCCGGCGCCTTGCATGCCGGCCGGCGACATCATCGGCATACCGCCCGCCGCGCCTCTGGGGGCAGACGTCGGCTCTCCCGGCGGCGGCGGTATCGGCGGGCCGTGCGGTGACGACGCCGGGGCGGTGCCGCCCGCAGGGGTCGGCGGCGGTCCGAGCATGGCCGCCGGTGACGTGCCGGCGCCGCCTGCACCCGCGCCGGCGCCGCCGCTACCAACTCCGCCCAGCTTGCCGCCGCTGCCGAGCTCGGCGCCGAGCGCGCTTGCCGGCACCGCGGCCCCTGCGCCGGCACCTTTGGTGAATGCACCCAAGCCGGTTTGCAGCAGCTGGTTACCCGACTGGGAAAGGGTTTGCATGATCTGGCTGAACGGTTGGATGAGGGCACCGCTCAAGCTGCCCGCGATCTGTGCGGCAGTCTGCGGCATCGACTCGACCATCTTGAGCATGTCTTCGCCGCCGCTCAACTTGCCGGCGGACGCTTCTTCGTTCGCCGGGAATTTGGTCAGAGCGTCGTTGACCTTGACGTTGCGTTGGCCATGACCGGCCTGTGCTCCGGCGTTGTCCGCGGCGTCGCCGCTGTTCGAAGCCATGCCGAGCGCGGCCAGCAACTGGTCGAAGGGCACGCCGCCCGGCACCAGTGGGTCGGACATGTTGACGGGCGGCACCGGAACGCCCAGCGCTGTGGCGAGCTCCTGGACAATCACTTGCAGGTCCTTCGGTGCCATTAGATAGCCCCCGCGGTTGCCGGCTGGCTCAGTGCCTTGAACCAGGCGAAGTGATAATTCGCGCCGGTACGGTCATTGCTTGATAACGCGTCAATCGCAGCGAGAAGCTGCCAGTTGCCCACCGTGGCGGCCTCGACATTGTCGGGGTAGGAATCGAGTACTTGGTTCCGGACCGTGTCGAGCGCTTGGCGCAGTACGTCGATCTCGTTGTCGAGGATCCCGGTGCCGGCGGATGCGGCTCTGGCGAGGGTGTGGGCAAGCCGGGGCAGCCCATCACGGAACTTCGTGGCTTGCCCGAGTTCCCAACCCAGTTCGTCAACCACAGGTCCCTGGCGCGCTCGCGGCGAGGTCGGCACGGGGTCTTTCACTTCTTCGGTGGGCAGGTAGTGGATCGGTGTATAGCTGGCGGCGGCGGTGACTTCGCCGAGCAGCGCTTCCAGATCGCTACGGCGTTGAGCCGGCTCGAGCAGTTTGACGCCGAGGGGAAGGTTGATTGCGGGCGGGATCCACCCGCTGGCCAGGTCGGTGACCAACACCGTCGTCCCATCGGGCCGGTCGCCAACGGCCCAACTTAGGCGCGGTGCTTGACGCGCCACCGAGTCGACGAGCCGCTGCAATCGTGCTCGGGCGGTCGCTGCTGCTGAGGCCGCCCCGGCGGCCGAGCCCCCCGCGGTGGCGACGACGGTCTGCTCTCCAATTCCGGCAGGTGTCGGCGGCTGTGCCGTCGGTGCAGGCGATTGGCGAACCACCGCAGGCTGGCCTACTCCGGCCGATGGGTTCACCGGTCCCGACGACGGCGCAGCTGCCAGCGGTCCGGCGGGCGCTGTGGGAGAAACAAGAGGCGGGGGCGGTATTGCTGCGATCGGCGGTCGAATGTCGGCACCGTAGGCGGGGAGGGGCCCGACCGGCGAAGCCGTAATCTGAGGGGCCGCGGCAGGTGCTGCGAGGTATGCGGGTGCGGCGTCGGTGCCCAGATGAGCAGGTGGCGCAGAAGCGATGTCGACCGCATGCGCGGTGTCGAAGATCGGCGCCTGCGGGCTCGCCGGAATCGTCGGCGAGGCAGGTGCCACCTGCGGCACGGGTGGTGGTAGTTGCGGAGCGACGGGACCGGTTGGCGGCATGGCGTTGGCTGGGGACCCCAAGGGAGTGCCCATCTGTAGCCCGTGGTCAAAGCCATGGTCGAAGCCCTGCACCAGATTGGTCGGCGTCAACGGCGGCGCGCCGCCCATGGCGGCCATAGGCGGTGCGGATGGGAAGGGCCCCGACGTAAGGCCTGACCTCGGAAGGGACGGTGCGCCGGTACTCGGGATCGGAGGGGACGGCGGGCCGCCAAAACCAGCCACGGTCGCCCCGCCTTCCCGCGGGATCTGGGTCATGTTTAATCCAGCGTCTCGTAAGACGGGACCCTGTAATGGAGGGTTATTCGGCATCTGGACGCCGTTGAAACCGGCGTCCCGTACTGCGGATGATTGCGGCGAAGGCGCAGACCCATTAGTGAGCGGTACTTGCGATTGGTTAAGACCAAGGTTCGTGGTCGAAGGGTTTTCGTTTGAGAGCCCCGGACCGCCGCCTTGCCGAAAGTTGCCAAGGGGCTGCGTGTGGGCACCGCCTGCCGAATTTAAGGTCTTCTCAACTTGTGTACGGACTGAGTCTGGGTTAGGTGAACCGAATGACCTAGAAAGATCGGTTCCTTGGTTTTGTGCAAATTGCCGGGCGGATAACGGAATACCCCTTTTGTCGAGCACCTTCTGAATCTGATCAAATACGCTACCGCAGTGCGTTGCCGCTTTGAGGTTCGCCTGGTTCTGGCAGTCTAAAACAACCTCGGTTATCTTACCCACTTTAATGGGAAGCGGATCCCCAGAGCTTTGAATACGATTTATTCGGTTATTGCCATCGCGGGCAATATTACTCAACGCCCTCTGCAATTCGATGCCTGAGTCGTGAGACGCGTGATATGCAGCAGCTACCGTGTCATTGGTGTCGCCGATCTGGCGGTGACGTTTTGAACCATCAGCGAATGCTTCCCGTATGTCTTCTGCCGTGACACCTTTCTGATTTAGAAGCGACGTCGATTGCTGTTGCGTCAATAGGTCTGCAAAGTTGTGGTTTGCCGCAGCGGTCGCCGCCCTGTTGGCGGCCGCTGTCCCGATGATCGGCAAGCCTTTGGGATCCTGATGACCAATTAGAAACTGAGTCCAGTCAGTGCCGGTCATGTGCACATCTCATCGATTTTCGGAATGTATAAATCTATTTGCTTCCCAAAAGGCTCCAATGCGGATGGTGATGCATTATTGAGAGCGTGCATACCAGCTTCCAGGTATGTGTTGCCGAGTGACCGTATTAGTTGTGCAAGATCGGCGGGAGTCGCGAGTTCGGCGGCTACCCGTGTGAGTAAGTAATTACCTGCAGCGTATATCGCTAGCCGGCTATTGGTAGCTACGGCGATTGAGCGAGTTTCGTCTGCCTCAGCTGAATTTGGACGGTGGGTGTTGTCATAAACTTCATCTCTTGCCAATTTATACGAGGCGCAAATACTAGCTTTCGCGTTCGCGACTTGCTGTTCCGTAAATGCGGGCGCTGCGGGCGCAGTCGGCTCTTCGTTGCGAGGGACTGGACGAAACCATCCGACTGCCCCGACACCCAGAGCAATGAAAGCAACGGCCCACGCAACCCAAATTGGCCACCGCGACTGGCGACGAATTGGAGGCGGCGGCGCCTGCAACCACGGTGCAGGTCCGAGTCCCGGTGGAGGTGACGCAAGCGGGCGGGGCGCATGCGGAACGCCTGAAGAACCCGGATCTGACATCGGTCAAGCGTATCGCTGTTCCGACTTACCGGTATTCAGCTTGGTGTCGGGTGCTACCTACGACAACTCCGCGTCGGACATCGGGTGCTAGAAGCAGGAAGACCGCTAGTCGCGCTAGTCGCGGTCGCAGTAGCGTGGTGACTTGGCCGAACGCGCCCGGTGGACCTTGGTGCGGCCCTCGATTCATCAGCGTCTTCCGCATGCCAGACAATGCGGGCCCACTTCACCGCGTCTCGTAGAAGCTGGATTCCCGACGATCAACAAGTTTTCAGCCGACCAAACTGCCGCGACCATGTAGGTTGCAAGGCAGCGGCTTTGGCGCTGCTTTGATCTCAAGGCGCTGTCCGGTCCGAGGGAGCCACTGTCAGGTAATCCGTTCTTTGCGGCGCACACCGCCGAATGTGTCTATATGCCCGCGATGGTGCATCTCTCGACAGCTAGGGCGAATGTTGACGACGGTCGAAAAGTAGGCCAGTGGCGACGGTCGAAAAATAGGCCACGGTTGTGTGGTTATTGTGCCGTGTTGTCTGCCCGTGCGGAGGGCAGTGTGTCGATTCCGGTGTCCTTGAGTCGGTAACTCGAGCCCTTGAGGGTGAGCACCTCGGCGTGGTGCACGATGCGGTCGATCATCGCGGCGGCGACGACTTGGTCGCCGAAGACGTCGCCCCAGCGGGCGAACGGCAGGTTCGACGTCAAGATCAGTGAGGCGTGTTCGTAGCGGCTGGAGACCAGTTGGAAGAACAGGTTCGCGGCGTCCTGTTCGAACGGGATGTATCCGACTTCGTCGACCACGATCAGCCCGATGCGGCGCAGTTTGGTCAGTTCGGCGGGCAGGCGGCCGGCGTTGTGGGCTGCTTTGAGGCGGGCGACCCAGTCGACGGCGGTGGCGAAGGCGACGCGATGTCCGGTTTGGGCGGCCTTGATCGCCAACCCGATCGCCAGATGAGTCTTACCGGTCCCCGGTGGTCCGAGCAGTACGACGTTGCGGGCTTTGGCCATAAATGCTGCGGTAGCCAGGTGCGCGACGACATCACGGCCGAGGGATGGTTGGTGGTCGAAGTTGAACTCCTCCAACGACTTGCGGGTCGAGAAGCCGGCTGATCGGATGCGGGTCGCAGCACCGGAAGATTCGCGTGCAGACACCTCGCGGGAGAGCACGGCGGCCAGGTATTCTTCATGGCTCCAGCCGCCGTCGCGGGCTTGTTCGGCCAGTCGTGCTGCGGATTCGCGGATCCGGGGCGCTTTGAGGGCATGGGCGTAGTGTTCGACCTGCTTGATCGGATCCTCGGGTGCCATGTCAGGCCACCTCGCCATCAAAACAGATTGTGTGAGAGTCGAATTCGACACCGAAGGCGCGGTCGTAATCGGCCAGATCGCGCACCGGTGCCTCCACCGTGGGTGCGGTCTGGGCGAACTGTTGCCGCAGCACGGCGGCGGTCTGGACATGGAGCGGATCGG
Organism: uncultured Actinomycetota bacterium; assembly: GCA_963818785.1. GTDB lineage: Bacteria > Actinomycetota > Actinomycetes > Mycobacteriales > Mycobacteriaceae > Mycobacterium. The sequence goes on from CAWFTT010000014.1 coordinate 107,434, forward strand.
TGAGGGTGCGCCCCTTGGCCCACACCCGGTCATGGGTAGCCATTCGGCGACCGCCGCGGGTCACCGTGACGGTGTCTAGGCCGGCGTGCACGTCGACCAAGTTCCCGATCGCGGCCGGGTCGACCGAGTAGTCGTTGCCGGCCACTCGCACGTAGTAGTCGCGGCCCAACCGCACCTGCGTGACGGTTTCCACGGTCGGTGCTACCGGTGGCAACGCCAACATCGCTGCAGTGTCAGCGCTAAGCAGATCGACCGGTCGGCCGTCGATGCGGCGTACCGTGCGCTCATTGGCGATCGGTAACCACTGACCGAGTTGGTCGTTGAAATCGGCGGGCGACTCGAACGTCCGGCCCGGAAGAAACGACGTCTCCAGGTACCGATTAGCCCGCTCGACAACACCTTTGGACTCCGGGTCATAGGGTTTGAGTTGAACCAGTTTGGTCGCCATCGTGCCCACGAACCCGGTCACCGGATCCGTCAGCCGCCCGCGGCGCCCGATCCCGGCCTCGTTGTCCCACCACAACTCGTGCGGCACCGCCCCGACCTGACCCGACAGCAGTGACCACATCCCGGCCACCAGATCCATCGTCTGACGCGACGGCAGCATCAGCGCGGTGATGAACCGGGAGAACGCAGCGACCATCACTAGCACCGGCGGCGAACCACACTGGTCGAAACCCAGCGGGATCTTGGCCGGTGGGAACCACAGATCGCACTGCACTACCCGACCGGGTCGATGCTCCAAACGGTCCGCAGGATCTGCCGGGGCGTATTCCGGACGGATCACCGACACCCGCTCCCGCAACCAGCTCCTCGATCCTGACCAACCGATCCGCTCGGCGATCACCGTCGCCGGCATCTTGGGATACACCGACAACAACGCCCGGATCCTCGGTTCAGCCGCACTGATCGCCGACTCAACCGGCGCCCGCTCATACCGCGGCGGGCCGTCACTGGCCAACGCCGCTGCCACCGTGTCACGCGCTATGCCCAGCCGCTTAGCGATCACACGCTGCGACAACTTCTCGCTGTGATGAAGGTGCCGGATTAACGCCCAGTCTTCCAAGGAGATCACCCATCCAATCTGATTGGGTGGCCTACTTTTCAACCGGCGCGACTGGCCTGGTTTTCAACCGGCGTCAACAGCGAAAAGCTAGGCGTGCCTTCAACGACCTATTCTTACGACGAGCGCAGTACCGCGCTGGTGTCAGGTATAGGGACATTGCGCCTTCCTCAGATGCAGAATCAGCTCACTTCCGCCGCAGCCGACGTGTCACCGCTAGCCGCCAACGCCTCGCGCCTCGGTCTTGGATGAGAGCCTGTCGGCACCACCATTCATCTCTGCGGCCCACCATGACGATGCCCGCCAGTCGCTCTTCGTGCCGCCTCAGGCTCGACGATTGCCGGTAAATGGAATTCACCGCGGTGCCGTGCGGTCATGTTGTCCCGTTGCAGCGCATCGCCATGACCGGACACCACGTCGCCGATGCTGAACAGGGACTCAGAGCCTTCATCGAAGTAGTGCGAGTGGTCGTAGAACGGGTTCGGCGAATAGCCGACAACTTCGGCCTTGAATCGAGTCGACCCGTAGCCGGCCATCGCTGGGTCCGCCCCGAGGCCAACGCTTCCGAATGGCGTTCTCATCGTGTCGTGGCCGAACCAACTCACTTCATCCTGAGATGCATCCCCGACGTAGAGGTGTCCGCCAGCCAGATGGAAGTCGGCAGCAGAATGCGCTAAATCTGTTCCAGGGCAACCGACTAATACCACGTCGTCAGCGCGCAAACTCGAATTGGCTGCGGCATCCGCCACCGTCGTCGAGCCGTAGGAGTGCCCGACCACCGTCATGTGCGTCGGCGCGCCCTGGTGGGTGACGGCTAATGCATTGACGTCGGCGGCCAAGGCTTGGCCGCCGACGCGGGCCAAGTTGGGCTGATAGAGACGTAGATCGGCTGGGTCGTTGGGCGCATCAAAGCCCACCCACATAACCACGGCGGTGTCCTTGGCCCAGTCGGCGCAGTTCGCCTCGTGAAACAGCCTGCGCCCGTCGGGGTTTCCGAGCGTTCCTTGGCGTACGCCGGATCCGAGCCCTTTGACCACGACTGCGGTATTCGCCGCCGAGTCAGGGTTGCCCATCGCAACCGCTGCAGCACCGTCTCCGCCGAACGCTTCAGGCAGGTACTTCACCAGGTACACGGCGGGGTTTTCGCCGTGCTCGTCCTCCGCTTGTCGGCACGCGAGCAGTCCCTGTTGGGTGCGTAGAGCGTTGGTGTAGCGGCAGGCGTCGAGTGTCGAGAGCCCGTACGAAGCAGGATCGGCCAACACTTGACCTACCGACACACAATGTCCACTCGCGCAGTCACGGACACGTTTGAGGTCGTCATTCATCACCGCCTGGTTCAATTCACTACGGACCTCGACAGGAATTCCGTTCAGGTTGCCTAGATCTGGCGCGTGCTGACCGGTCAGGTCGGCTTTCTCCTGGCTATTCAACGAACTCCACCACTGATGAACGGACACCGGGCTGTCGTTAGGTGACGGAATGGACAGTGCCGGTCCGGTCTCTGTGGGGCGAAGCGTTGTGGCCCAAGCACATAGCGCAGGGACGATCCGAGTGCTGCCCAACTTGTCCTGCGCGTCGCGGAGCCTCGCGGCGTATCCGTTGCGGATGTCCACGAGCTCCCGCAGAGCGACCTGTGCATGCTCAACGGCGCTCTCATCGAGGTTGCGGATTGTCGCGCTGATCAGTGATCGCTGACGCTCAGTGACCCAACGACCGCCGCCCAACTCCAGGAGGTCGCCCAGCTCGTCGTCAGCTCTCGCCAAGCGTGTTTCGAGCAACGAGATGTAGTGGGCGCAATCCCGTTGAGCCACCACCAGCGCCGCAGCGACCGCCTCCAGATCCGCGGCGGTCACCGTGAACTCCGTCGTCAGCATGCCGAGAGATGTCACGACCTGTTCGGCTGACGGTGAACTGTTGATCTGACGCTCGAAGCTGTCGACGTCCCAGGCGTTTTCGAATCGCTTTCGGGCCTCCGAAAAGGCCACTTCCGCGTCAGCCGTTGACCGTCCGGCGCTGAAGAAAGCTTGGCGAAGACGGTCAGCCTCTACGGGCCGACCGCGCTGAACAGAGTCGTTCACCTGCCATGGGTCACCGCCGGCCGCGGTGACGAGCTTGTCGCGATCAACGTTGACGAAGTACACCAACACCCGCGAAGAAACTCGACATCGCGGTGATCGGCTGCAGGCCCCTTCTGACCAACACAGCACCTCTTTCCGTGTTGCGATAACGCTACGGACAGCGGCGCGACGAGCAACTCGCTCGTCGAGCCGTTGTGGACTGAGGTGCAAACATTTCGTATTTAGCTCCGTTGCGAGTAGCTGTGAAGGCGGCGGAAATTCGCTACACGTCCCGCAACACCTTCGCGTTGTGGTCGTCCATCGCGGTAAATGAGTAGGCCGCATAGTGCGTTTGGGTGCCGAGGTCTCGAAGTATGTCGCGGTGTTTTTGCAACGCCTCGACGTGCGCGGCATGCGCGGCGGTGATGGCTCGGCCAAACGCTTCAGCCGCCTCGAACTCGCCGAACATCCCCGCCGTCGGCGGCGTCTCGGACAGGGCGTTGGCACCGTCGGCAAGGTGATCGCTCGCGCGGAAAGACTCGTTTGCCCCGGAGCGCAGCCTTGCCGGATCGACGCGCACGCGAGAAACGCTACTACCACCGCGGCGCCGGTCAATTCACTCTGCAAAGACGCCGGCCCGCTCAGCGTCCGTGCGAATGCACCGGCAGCCGCAGCCGGTAGCGCACCAGCGCCGTGAACGCCAGACCCAACACCACCAGCATTCCGACGTCGAGCAACCAGTAGTGCAACGTGTGCTGCCACAGCTTGTCGTCCGGCAACATCGGCTTCGACGTTGCGCAGATCGATCGTCGACGCCGTTGCCGCGAACCCCCACCGAGCCGGCAGCAGCCACGACACCTGGTCGAGAACCAAGCGTCCCGTCACCGGGATGAGCCCGCCGGCCAGCACCATCGCCACCATGATCGCCACCACCAGCATCGGCAGCACCTGCTCGGTGGACCGCGCCAGCGACGACAACGCCAGCCCCACCACCGCCGACACGATCGCCGTGATCGCCAGCGTCAGATACAACTCGGTGATGCCGGCCGTGGTGCTTTTGCCCAGGAGCACTCCGCCGTGCTGCGGGGCACCCTTACCGACCACCATGATCGCGGTGAGGATGGCGGTCTGGATCAGCGCCGCGATGCTGTAGACGACGATTTTGGATACCAAGTAAGCCGAACCCGACAGGCCCACGGCCTGCTCCCGCTGAAAGATCAGCCGTTCCCCGACCAGGTCGCGCACGGTCAGTGCGGTGCCCATGAACACCACTCCGATGTTGAGCAGAATCATGATGTCGATGGGTTCTTCGGGCTCCTGCGGGCCGGCAAGACCCAAACCGGTGTTGCCGGGTACCGCCAGCGACAGCACCCCCAGCACAAACGGCAGCGCCGCCAAAAACGCGAAGTAGCCGCGGTCGGCGGTGATCAACCGGGATTGGCGCCGCACCAAGGTGAAGACCTGCCGCCACAGACTGGTGTGCGGCGGCTTGCCCAGCGGGTGGGCGGTCGCCGACATCGGCGGCGGAGCGCCGCGGTGGATGCCGCGCCAGAAACGCCTGGTGCGCTCCGTCCGCGTCGGTGCTGACCCGGGCGAAGATGTCGGCCCAGTCGGTGGTTCCCATTGCCGACCCGATCTCGCCGGGCGGGTCGGCGAATGCGGTCTTGCCGCCGGGAGCCAGCAGCAACACCTGGTCGCACATGTTGACGTAGGTCAGCGAGTGCGTCACCACAAGCACCACCCGGCCGGCGTCGGCGAGCCGGCGCAGCATCGTCATCACCTGACGGTCCAGCGCTGGGTCCAGGCCCGAGGTCGGCTCGTCGAGGATCAGCAACGACGGGCCGGTCAGCAGCTCCATCGCCACCGACGCCCGCTTGCGCTGACCACCGGAAAGCTTGTCGACCCGGGTCTTCTTGTGCTTGGTCAGCTCGAGCTCGTTGAGGACGCGCTCGACGACTTGCCGGCGATCCTTGGCGGACGTGTCCGGCGGCAGCCGCAGCTCGGCCGCGTACTTGAGCGCGTGCTCCAACGTCAGCTGCCGGTGCACGACGTCGTCTTGGGGCACCATTCCGATCCGGGAACGCATCGACGCGTATTCGGCATGCAGGTCGTGCCCGTCGAAGCTGACTACCCCGGTGCTGGGCTTGGTCGCACCGCCGATCAGCTTGATCAAGGTTGACTTGCCAGCGCCGGACGGCCCGATCACTGCGGTCAGGGTGCCGGGCTGCGCTGAGAACGACACGTCCGTCAACAACCGGTGCCCGTCGATGGTCAGGCCCAAGCCGTGCGCCGCGAGGCCGCTGGTGCGAGCGGGTGCGGTGCGAGGCACCAACGTTGCGCCTGAGACCATCAGGTCGGTGTTGCCGACGGTGACGACGTCGCCCTCGCGCAGTGCCGATCGGGTGACCGACGAGCCGTTGACGAATGTGCCATTGCTGCTGTTGTTGTCCCGGATCTCCAGGCCATTGGCTGTGGTGATCAGTAGCGCGTGCACGCGGGAGACCAGGTAGTCGTCGACGACGATGTCGTTGGTCTTCGAGCGCCCGACTGTTTTCGTGCCGGGCGCGGCGGCGCCCGGACGAGGCGGGGAGACCAGCATGCGCATGGTGTCACCGACCCGTGCGGCCAGGTCCGGTTGGCGCGGACGGAGCGGTCGTAGAACGGCGGGCCTCGATGGCGGCAGGGGTGGGGGCATTACTCCCCGCTGAACCGGTGGCCGGCTCGGCACACCAGGGACGCTGATCGGCCCGACGAAGGGCTGCGTCTCATCCGTCGGCGCTGGCATGCCGGGCGGCTGATCGTGCAGCCTTTCCACGGTGTTGGCGCTGGGAACCCGGAAGGTCAGCTGCGGACCCTGCGGGCTGCCGAGCGCCACTTGCATGCCGTCGGCCAGCGGGATGAGGCTGCGCCGGGTGCCGTCGACATAGGCACCGTTCTGGCTCCTGTCGACCAGGACCCAGGCGTTGCCGTCGAACCGCAGAATGGCGTGGACCCGGGAGATCAACGTGAAGGTGGCGGGGTCGGTGTCCCGCAGCCAGATGTCGGAGTTGCGGTCGCGGCCCACGGTGACGTCCCGGTCGGCCGGGAAGGTGTACATCGCCGACCCGAGCCACACCGTCAACGGCGGCGGTCCGAGCTGCCGCACCGCCGAGAAAGGCCGGCGCTCCAGATGCGGCCTGCCGCCGTTGTCTGAGGATGTCATCGACTGCTTCCTACTACCGGTGCTGGTCAAATGGGGTGGCTCAATCGCCGGCCACTGACCAGCACACCGCGGGCCCCGATGACCAGGTCGTCGTGAAACGATCGAAAGCGGCGTCGCACCTACGCATAGGTACCCAAAGCTGCCGGATCCAGCCGCCCCCCGCGGAACAAGGACATCGCTCGCCGATGATAACGACGTTCCGGCGGACAGTGGCTGCACCGGCGTCGCGGTCGCACCGAGCGGTGACCGAACTGAGCCTAAAGCTTTACTTGACGCTGAGAGTGCGCCGTGACGATTATGAAATAGTGCGCCGACTCGTGAGGGTGCTTTGTGCCGTGGTGTGCCTGGCGTCGCTGACGATCGCGGTTGCGCCGGGCGGCACCGCCGTGGGCAATCCATGGTTTGCCCGGGCCGTCGGCGCTGCGACGCAAGTGATTTCGGTGGTCAGCACCGGCGGTTCGACCGCGAAGATGGATGTCTACCAGCGCGGTGCAGCGGGCTGGCAGGCGGTGCAGGCCGGCATCCCCACCCACGTCGGGTCGGCGGGCATGGCGCCGCAGGCCAAGAGCGGATACCCGGCCACCCCGTTGGGGGTCTTCACGCTGCCGTTCGCGTTCGGGACTGCGCCCAACCCGGGCGGCGGGCTCAAGTACGTGCAGGTGGGTCCCGACCACTGGTGGAACGGCGACGATCACAGCCCGACTTTCAACACCATGCAAGTCTGCAAGCAAAGCCAATGCCCGTTCGATACCTCGGCCAGTGAGAATTTGCAGATTCCGCAGTACAAGCACGCGGTGGTAATGGGTGTCAACCCGGGCCGGGTGCCGGGCAACGGCGCGGCGTTCTTCTTTCACACCACCGACGGCGGCCCCACCGAGGGATGCGTGGCCATCGACGACGGGACGCTGGTGCAGATCATCCGCTGGCTGCGGCCGGGCGCGGTAATGGCTATTGCCCAGTGACCGGGCAGGAGTTCAGGCCAGCGCGCGGCCAGGTTTGGCCTTGAAGTCGATCGCCGACAACGACATCGTCGCCTCGTAGGTGCGGTCATAGCCGGTCGAGCTGATCTTCCAGCCGTCGTCGGTGCGCCGGTAACGGTCCCGGTAGAAGGCCGCGCCGATCAGCATGAAATCGAACTCGGCGACGATGACTCGGTCCTGCAGGTACCAGGTGCCGGTCGCGTCGTCCCCGGCCACCGTGATCTCCGGATGAGTCACCCGGTGTTCGGTGAGGACACCGGGGCCCAGCGCGGAGCGCATGTAGTCGACCAGGTCGGCGCGGTTGGTGAAGTGCAGTTCTTCTCCCACCGACGACCCGTAGTCCCCGACGACGTCGTCGGTGAGGGTTGCGGCGAAGTCGTCCCAATGTTTGGTGTCCAGTGCCCGCAGGTAGCGGTATTTGACCTGGGCGATCGCCTCGCGGTCGGCGACGACATCGTGCGGGCTCATCCCGTCATTGCAGCACAGCGCGGTCAGCGCCGCAGATAGTGGCTGACCATGTCGATCAACGCGCGTCGCTCGCGACGCCAGTCGATCGGTTCACCCATGATCATCTGTGCCAACACCACGCCGCGCAGCGCCGCCCAGATCACTTCGGCCACGCCGTCGTCGGCCGGATCATCGGAGATCAGTCGGCCCAGCCGGGTAATCGCCGAATTCATCGCCAGCAGATGCCCTCGCGACGGCTCACCGCCCATTCCTCTGGTGGCCCGCAGGATCTCAAAGGCGGCCATCGACGTGGGACTGCTGTAGCAGTCCCACGCGGTGTCGACGACGACCTCGATCCGCTTCTGCAACGGCAACTCGCCGACGTCGGCGGCGGACAGGCTGTCGAGCAGCTTGGCGACACCGTCGTCGACGACAGCCACGAGCAGGCCGTTGCGGTCACCGAAGTGATACTGAATCACTCCCCATGTGACACCGGCGCGCTCGGCCACGTGTTTGGCGGTGGCCGCAGCGAAGCCTTCTTCGATGATGCAGCGAACCGTCTCGTCGACGATTCTGACGCGGGTGTCATCGCCGCGCCGACGTGGCGCGCTGGTCTGGCGGGTGGGACTGGCGGAACGAGCGGATGGCATCGTTGACTTTATAACATAAAGATGTCTATGTTTGCGTCGTGACTGCACCTCAGAGCCGGTTCGCCCAGTTGTCGCGCGACGAGCTCGCGGTCCTGGTCCCTGAACTTCTGCTCATCGGGCACATGATCGACCGCTCCGGCATGGCCTGGTGTATCCAGGAATTCGGTCGCGCGGAGATGGTCCAGATAGCGATCGAGGAGTGGGCCGGCGCCAGCCCGATCTACACCAAGCGCATGCAGCGCGCGCTGAACTACGAGGGCGACGACGTGCCCACCATTTTCAAGGGCCTGCAGCTCGACATCGGCGCACCGCCGCAGTTCATGGACTTCCGTTACACCGTGCATGACCGCTGGCACGGCGAATTCCAGCTCGACCATTGCGGCGCGTTGCTCGACGTCGAGCCGATGGGCGATGACTACGTCTTCGGAATGTGCCACACCATCGAGGATCCAACGTTCGACGCTACGGCGGTCGCGACGAATCCGCGTGCGCAGATGCGTCCTATCCACCGCCCGCCGCGGGTTCCGTCTGACCGGCACCCACACTGCGCGTGGACCGTCACCATCGATGAGTCGTATCCGCCGGCGCAGAGCATTCCGGCGTTGGAGATTGTTAGTCGAACCCGCGCGGCCACCTGGGATTTGGAGCAGATCGATGCCTCCGATGACGGGCTGAGTGATTACTCCGGTCCGTTGGTATCCGATCTGGATTTCGGTGCGTTCTCGCATTCGGCGCTGGCGCGCATGGCAGACGAAGTCTGCTTGCAGATGCACTTGCTGTATCTGTCATTCGCCATTGCGGTAAGGGCCCGAGCCGGAGGCGACGAGAGTCTGACCACCGCGGTGGGCACCAGGCAGCTGATCGGTCTGGCCGGGCTTGGCGCAGAACGGATACACCGTGCGTTGTCAATGCCGCCCGGCGTCGAGGGCGTCCTGCGCGTTCTGGAGTTGCACCCCTTGCTGAACCCGATCGGTTACGTCCGGGCTGACGCAACAGCGCGAAAAGTGTTCGTGCATACTTCGCCGGCTCATCAGGACAACGCGTGGATCTCGTTGTGTTCACCGGATTCGGTGCGGCCATTACAAGCCGTGGCCACCGCCGTAGACCCGCGCATCCAGGTGCGAGTCACCGGCGCAAAGACGGAGTGGACCGTTGAACTGGTGGAATCAGACAGCGCAGCAACCGAATTTCCAGAGGTTTCGGTCGCCAAGGTCAGTGGCGGATCAACCTTTCAGTTCCAGCCCAGACGGTCGCTGCCCTTGACCGTGGTGTGACACCGGCGCTGATTGTCAAGTCTTCTGTGGTATCGGATCGGTGACGCAGTCGCATCGACCGAATACCAATGAGGTTGCGGCTGAGCGCGATCGGGCCAGGTTCCGATTATCGTTGACGGTGGCCTGCCGACCGCCACCGACGTTAGGTAATCGTTTATGTACGACCCACTTGGGTTGTCAATCGGGACCGGCAACCTGGTCGCGACGCGTAACGGAAGCACGCCGGTGACGCGCCGATCAGTGCTGACCCTTTTTCCGCACCGAGCCCCAGAACTCGGGATGCCCGAGGAGAATTCGGGCCTGACCGAGTCAGGCGCGGTGACAACGGGATTCGTCGAGTGCATCGGTGACGCGACGGCATCGCTGTGTCCGAGTGACTTGCCGCAGGATCCCGAACTACTGCTCGTCGAGGCACTGGACGCGATGGTGTCTGCTGCCGGGGGTGATGCTGAATCTTCGGAGCTGACGATAGCCGTCCCTGCACACTGGGGGCCCGAAGCGCTGCGGTCGCTGCGCAAAGGATTGCGGACGCACTCCGGATTCGTCCGCAGCGGGGTTTCTCCGCGGCTGGTTCCGGACGCTCTGGCCGCCCTGACGGCAATCAACTCCACGTCCGGTCTGCCCGACAAGGGGGTGGTCGGGCTTCTCGACTTCGGCGCCGGCGGCACGAGCATCACGCTGGCTGACGCCGAGTCGGATTTCGCGCCCATCGACGAAACGTTGCGTTACCCAGACTTTTCCGGCAACCAGATCGACGAGGCCTTGCTGGTTCACGTCGCCGATGCGACCGGCCAGCAGAGAACGCTGGACTCTGCCACCACCGCGGCCGTCGGGCCCCTCGCGCAGCTTCGGGAGCAGTGCCGAAAAGCCAAGGAACGGCTGTCCAACGAACTCGTCACCGAGGTGGTTGTCGACCCGTCCAATGACCGCTGCAGTGTTCAACTGACGCGAGGCGAGCTCGAAGACCTGCTCACCGACCGGCTGGACGGTGTCCTGTCCGCGTTCGACCGGCTGCTGGGGCAGCACAGCATCGAAGCGCGAGACCTGGCTGCGGTGGTGGCCGTCGGTGGGGGAGCAAATATTCCCTACGTCGCCGAACGGCTCTCATCACATACGCACGTACCGGTGATCACGGCGGCGCAACCGGCGTGCAGTGCCGCCGTGGGCGCTGCGATATTCGCCTCCCGGGAAGCCGCTGTCGTCGAGGAAATTACTGCGGCAACGGCGAACGCAACGGCTAGCGCGACGGCATTGGCTGCGGCGTTCGCGGGCGCGACCGGCGGGATCTCCGGACTGCCTCCCACCGACCTGCTGCTTGACGAGGAACCACCGTCGGCGCCGCGGAAACTGGCATGGTCGGAGGACGACGGCAACAGCCTGGAGCCGGTGCCGTACTCCGGTGACCTCTACGGCAGTGGTCCCACCGTGCGCCCGGCGCGTTACGGACCGGACTATGAGCCGCCGGACGACGAGCCGCGCGGACGCTACCACGTGCCGCGCTTGATCCTGGGGCTCACCGCCCTGGCGGCGATGGTCGCTATCGGCGGGGTGGCATACAACTTGACCAGTGCAGTCAAACCGCAGCCGCCCGCTCCGACGTCGAGTCCGACGATGGCGCCCCCGGCGCCCCCGCCGCCCGTCTCGATCGCCCCGTCGCCCAGTTTGCCGCCGCCGCCCAGCCTGCTTCCAAGCGTCAGCCCCGAACCGCCGCCGCCACCGCCCTCGGCGGAGCCGCCACCGCCACCCGAACCCCCGCTTGCGCCGCCACCGCCGCCACCAGTGATGACGACTTACCAGCCGCCGCCCCCGGTGCAGACAACACCGTCCACGACCACCCCGCCGCCGATCACGACAACGACCACTCCCCCACCCAGCCCGTCGCCGTCGGACACCCCGGCCGACACGTCGTCGTCAGTGCCGATGACCACGGAGTACTTGACGCTGCCGCTGGTCCCGGTCCCCATACCGATCAAGGTGCCGCAGAGCGCGGTTCCGCCTGCGCCGCAATACCCGAACGGCAATCAACCACAGAACCCGTATGTCAATCCGCAGAACCCCTACCTGAATCCACCTGGATATGGAGGACTGCCGCAGAATCCCTACGGCGGATACCCGCCTGGGTACTAGCCGGGGGTCTATCCGCATGGCACAGCGCCCAACGGCGATCTCGTGGCAAACCACGCCGGGTACGCGCACACTGGCATTAACTCAAGTGCAGCTAGCTTAGGAGGAGCGCGATGAGCGACGAGAGCGCCTTCGGTTTCGACCCCGAAGACATCGACCGGGTCATACGTGAAGCCGGCGAAGGAATTCGCGATGTAGTCGACCGATTCGGCAGGTACCTAACCGTGCCCGGTGAGCGGTCCGGCTGGTCGGTGCTTTTCGACAACTTAGGGCGACGGCCCCGCACCGAGCCGGAGACGGCCGGGGAAGCCGGTGACGGTGTGTGGACGATCTACCGGGTCGACTCCGACGGCGGCGCGCACGTCGAAGAGGTTTACCGGACCGAGCTCGATGCGCTACGGGCGAACAAGAACAACACCGATCCGACCCGGAAGGTGCGATTCTTGCCCTACGGGATCGCCGCCAGCGTCCTCGACGACTCCGAGGAGGCACCGTAGAGTCGTCGGCGTGCCTCGAGCACAGGTCAGCCCAAATCAGGAGGCTGCGGAAAAACCACGGGCACGCTGGGTGGGTTCCGACGCGCGGCCCTGCCGCGCATGGTTTCATTAGCACCGTTTGGGGAAGAACGCCTGGGATCGCGCCGGGCCTGATGTCGTGGCTTTGACCGATTGGGGTATGGCAAGTGGATCGTCGCAGCATGTTGTTAATGACAGGCATCGGAATGCTCACTGCGGCCGTTCGCCTACCTGAGGCCCAGGCTCTTCCGTCCACCGCACCGCAGGCTCCGGCGCCGCCGCCCGCTGCACCGGCAGCCGCCGCCGGCGGCTACATCTTCCAAGACGAGTTCGACGGGCCGGCCGGTCAGGGCCCCGACCTGTCCAAGTGGACGCCGCAGACCTGGCAGGACGACGTCTTCCCACCGGTGGACGGCATCTACCGTTCCGAGAACGTCTTCCTGGACGGCAGCTCCAACCTCGTCATCCAGGCCAACCGGCAAGGCGACGAATACTTCAGCGGCAAGTTGCGGGGCAATTTCCGGGCGAATATCAACACCACCTGGGAAGCGCGCATCAAGCTGGACTGCTTGCACCCCGGTCTGTGGCCCTCCTTCTGGACCGTCAACGAGGACCCGCTACCCGACGGCGAGATCGACGTCTTCGAGTGGTACGGCAACGGCTCCTGGCCCCCCGGAACCACGGTTCATGCCGCGTCGAACGGGAAGACCTGGGAAGGCAGATCGATCCCCGGTATGGTCGACGGCGCCTGGCACACCTGGCGCATGCGCTGGGACGAAGACGGCTTCAAATTCTGGCGCGACTACGTCGACGGCGCAGCGCCATACTTCAGTGTGCCGCCGAAACCCATTGCCGTCCACGGCAACCCCGACGACAAGCGTTGGCCGTTCAACAACCCCGGCTATTTCATGTCGCCGATGTTCACCCTGGCGGTCGGTGGGGTCGGCGCCGGTGACCCCGCCGCGGGTACCTACCCGTCGCAGATGCTCATCGACTACGTCCGCATCTGGTAAGGCTCGGCGTCACCGTCTTCTAAGTCGAACGACGATGCTGCGGTTGAATTTCCACTGGTCGTCGATGGCGAAACCCTGCCGTTCAGCGTCGTTGACGACTGACGAGGGAGTCGAGCGGTCGATGACCGCCCACAGCGCCCGGCAGGCCGTCAACCGTGAACGCACCGGGTCGCTGTCGAGCGGAAGGTCTTGCGTCCACAACTGGGCGGCGTAGGCACCGGAGACACCGGCCGCGACATCGTCGAGGCCGGCGAATGTACCGGGTCGGGCGGCGGCTATCGCCCGCAGCGGTTCGTGTTGCGCGAAGCCAAAGGCGACACAGTCACGCGGTCGGGCGTTGGCCGCGACGACATCGGCTACCGCGGAATAATCTGCCGCGCCGGGCTTTCCGTTCGGGCTTCGCTGGGTGAGGAAAGCGGTTGCGGCGCTCAGCGCGAGCACCGCCAGCAACGCTGACAGAAAGCGAACACGGTCTCGGGCGATCGCCGCAGCACACACTCCCAGCAGCAGCCCCAGTCCCGGTGCGGTGTAGGTCAAGTACCTCGGGTGGTACACGTTGTTGACCAACACCGAATAACCGATCAATACCGCAGTGGGAACCAGCACCCAGGGCAGCGCCACCGCCAGCATGCTCGCGGCGCCGGCGGAGCTACGCCTGACGAGCAGCACCGAGCCCCAGCCCAAAACGATGACGGAGGCGCACAGGAAAAGCCTCGAGCCGGTGAGCCATTGTTCCCACAACACCCCGTTGAGGTAATGACCGCTGCTGATCCACCACAGCTGCTGTGCACGTTGGCCCGCCGCCAACGCGGCAAGAGGCGACACCAGCCCGAGTCCGGCGGCGGTGGCAATCGCAAACGGCAGGAGCAGCCGCCACTTTCGTTCGACGGCCAACGTGACGGCGTGCGCCAGCGCCATCAGGGCGAGGTAGACGAATGAGACTGCGGCCAGTGCGAGAACGAAACCGTACAGCGCCCACAACGCCGATCCGCGTCTGGTTGCGGCGAGGACGAACACCACCGTCAACCACACGGCGAGCGCCGCGGTGCACGCATAGGATCTGGCTTCGACTCCTGCCCAAAGCGTGCGCGGCAGCACGGTGAACGCCGCTGCACCGGCCCATGCGGTGGGCCGATCGGCGATCAGTTTGCCCAACACGACCAAGCCTGCGGCGGCCCCGCCCACGGCGACCGAACTGGGCAATCGCGCGGTGAACTCGTTGATCGGCACCAGCGAGAACCAGGCATGCATCGCGAGGTAGTACAGCGCGTGGACCGCGTCGAAGTTCAGGACCAGTCGCAAGATGTCGATCTCGGAACGGTTCGCCGCGGCGACGGTGGCGGCCTCGTCGAACCAGAACGACGGGCGCCATGACAACGTGATACTCACCAGCACGGCCACCGCGCCCGCCACCCAGGCATCGGCACGTCCGGGCACCGCCAACCGGAACCGTGCGTCGCCCGTCATCGCACGCATCGTATCGACGGTCTTCGCCGATTACTCGAAGCGCTGTTGACCCGCCGAACGGCAATGGCGGCGCCACCCAGAAGCCGCTCGACATGCGGCGTGGCGTTCAGTGCCATAACCTCGGTGAATCGCCGATCGCCGAGGATCATTATGTTGAGTCTCCTGTGCCGTCTGATCCTTCCGGCGGCGGTGACCGCCATCGTCGCGGCCGCTACTCCGGTGCCGCAGCAGACCTACTCCGTTACACCGGCGGTCTGCTGGAACACCGCAGTGTGGCAGTCGGTGTGGATCGTCAAGCGGGTGTGTCGACCGGACGCGCCTGCGCCGGCCTCGTCAGCACCCGTCGCACCTCCCGACGCTCCCGCACCCGCGCCCCCCGCTGACGCGCCGGAAGCGGACCCCCCGCAACAGGCGCCGTGACGACAGTGGTCATCGGCCTACAAACCAGGAATGCCCGGCAGGTGGGGCACCGGCACATGCGGGATCGCCGGACCAGGCACAGGAACCCGCGGGCCCGGTATGCCAGGGCCTGGTCCCGAATTCGACGCGCTGAAGGTGCAACTCTGACCGGTTGAAAATCGCTCGGGCGGGTATGGGAGTCAATTGAGCGCTGAACCCACCACGCCAGACCCGCGGGGTGCCAGCACGGCCTTTTGGGAGATCCTGATGCCCCCTGCACGCAAGCCCGACCAGAGCACACCGCTTGCAGTCAGCCCGACCGGCGCCGTCACCAACGGCAAGTCGCCCGACGGCGAAGCCGATCCCCGTGCGCAGCAAGGCAAATACCTGACCACCGCGCACGGTCTGCGGCTACCCGACACCGACCACTCGCTGAAGGCGGGCAGCCGCGGTCCGTCGCTGCTGGAAGACTTCCACCTCAGGGAGAAGATCACCCACTTCGACCACGAGCGCATCCCGGAGCGGGTCGTGCACGCGCGAGGGTCGGCCGCGCACGGCGTGTTCGAGTCCTACGGCACCGCCTCGTCCTACACCAAGGCGGGTTTCCTCGGCCGCAAAGGCAGCAAAACGGATGCGTTCTGCCGGTTCTCGACCGTCCTCGGGTCCCGCGGGTCGGCCGACACCGTCCGCGACACCAGAGGTTTCGCGGTCAAGTTCTACACCGGCGAGGGCACCTTCGACCTGGTCGGCAACAACATCCCGGTGTTCTTCATCCAGGACGGCATCAAGTTTCCGGACGTCGTCCACGCCGCCAAGCCGCACCCCGACCGCGAGATCCCGCAAGCCCAATCCGCTCACGACACGTTCTGGGATTTCGTCTCCTTGCACACTGAAGCCACGCACCACGTGTTCTGGAACATGAGCGACCGGGGCATCCCGCGCTCCTACCGCACCATGGAGGGCTTCGGGGTGCACACCTTCCGGCTGTCCAACAAGCGTGGGAAGACGGTGCTCGTCAAATTTCACTGGAAGCCGGTAGCCGGAGTGCACTCTCAGGTGTGGGAGGAAGCTCAGATCACGGCCGGTGTGGACCCCGACTTCCACCGCCGCGACATGGCCGACGCGATCGAGGCCGGCGCATTCTTCGAATACGAACTCGGACTGCAGGTCATGCCCGATGATGGCTCCGACACCTTCGAAGGCATCGACCTGCTCGATCCGACGAAGATCGTCCCCGAGGAATTGGTTCCGGTCGAGCCGATCGGCAAGCTGACGTTGAACCGCAACCCCACGAACTTCTTCGCCGAAACCGAGCAGGTTGCCTTCCATCTGGGCAACCTGGTGCCCGGGATCGAGCCGACCAACGACCCGCTGCTGCAGGCCCGGCTGTTCTCCTACCTCGACACCCAGCTCACCCGGTTGGGCGGCCCGAATTTCACCCAGCTGCCGATCAACCGTCCGCACTGCCCGGTCAACGACATGCTGCGCGACGGCATGCACCAAACCGCCGTTCACACCGGGCAGGCGCCGTATCGGCGGAACAGCATCGACGGCGGCGAGCCGGAGGTCGCCGGCGCCGACGAAGGCGGCTACGTGCAAACGCCACGCCAGATCAACGGTCCGGCCGAGCGGGCGAACCCGGCGTCGTTTGACGATCACTTCACCCAGCCGGCGATGTTCTACCGCAGCTTGTCCGACGTCGAGAAGGTGCACATCGTTCAGGCGTTCACCTTCGAGCTGGGCAAGTGCTATGAGCAGGCCATCAAGGAACGTGAGCTGCAGGTGCTGGCCAACGTCGACACCGATCTGTGTGAGCAGGTAGCTGCCGGACTTGGATTACCGGCGCCCAAGGGCAATCCGCCCAAGGACGTTGCGTTGTCACCGGCGCTGTCACAGGTCTACAACAAACCCGGCCCCATCGACGGCCGCAAGATCGGCATCATCGCCGACGCGAACTCCGACCTCGGCGACGTCGGCAAGCTGATCAAGGCGGTGCTGGGCGCGGGCGCCGTGCCGCTGCTCACCGCACCGGCCGGCGGTGTGCTGAAGTCGGGGCGGCGCAGTGAGATCGTCGAACGCACCCTGCTCACCGCGCGCTCGGTCGAGTACGACGCGCTCGTGGTGGCCGACGGCACCGCGCCGACCAACGACATCAAACTGGTCGTGCTGCTGCAGGAGGCTTACCGGCACTGCAAACCGATCGGCGCCTGGGGCAGCGGGGCCCGTCTGCTCGAGCTGGCCGGGATCCCGCATGACGGCGCGGGGGTGTTGCTGTCGACCGACGTGGACAAGAAGTTCACAGCTGCGTTGATCGCAGCGGTCGGCCTGCACCGGGTGTGGGACCGGGCACCGGCGGTGATGGCGTCGGCCGTCGCGCCATCGAAACGGTGAAGACGCGTTCCGGCGGTTGATGGGTTCGTCAGTGAATGCGCGCGCTGCCGCCCAAGCCGATCTCCAACACGCTTCCGGTGATGACTCCGGGATCGGTGACCAGGTAGAGCACCCCCCGGCTGACGTCCTCGGGTTGCAGCCAGGCTCGCGGGATCGGGTTGGCTTTCGTCATCCGGCGCACCAGATCGTCGGGAACGCTGTCGCTGCCGGTGGGCTGAACCATCGGTGTCTGCGTAGTGGTAGGGCAAACGACGTTGACCGTGATGCCTTCTTTGGCGACCTCCAGGGCGACGGACTTGGCCAGGCCGATGACCCCCCACTTGGTGGCGTTGTAAGCCGCGAGTTCTGGGATGCCCATTCGACCTCCCATCGACGAGGTGATGACGATCCTGCCGAACCCCTGCTGTCGCATCACCGGAATGGCCGCTCGCAAGGTGTGGAAGGCACCGGTCAGGTTGGTGTCGACCAGTTGCTGCCACGCCTCGTCGCTGACGTCCTCCAGTCGCCCAGTGCTGACGATTCCGGCGTTGGCCAACACGATGTCGAGGCTGCCGAAATCAGCGACCGTTTGTTGCACCGCCGCGTCGACCGCGGCCGAGTCACGGACGTCGAGGGCGACTGGCATGCAGCGCCGGCCGAGTGCTTCGACCAGTTTTACCGTGTCGCGTAAGTCGTCCTCGGTGCCGAGGAGATAGGTCAACTCCGCCATTGCTTTGGGGACATCGGCGGCCACGATGTCGGCTCCCTCGGCCGCCAGCGCCAGTGCGTGCGCGCGTCCCTGGCCTCGAGCCGCGCCGGTGATCAGAGCCACCCGTCCGTCCAGGGCACCCATAGGGGTCAAGTTATCAGGCGGGTGAGGTTTGTGTTGAGATCGGCAGCGGCTTGGCCTGCAAAAGTGTTGTGCTAGCGCCATTTCGGGGTCGAGCCCGAGGTTGTCAGTTATGTGGTCAGCACCGACCGCATGCATGACAATCAGCATTTCGGCTCTGGCGGAGCTGCGGCGACCATCCGTAGTTCTCGCAACGACTCGTCGAGTGTTTGCCGAAAGGCGGACGGGTCGTCTTGGTCGAGCCAGCGGCTGAATGCCACATGGAAGACCGTCACACTCACTTGCGCGGCAATGACCGCCGCATTGTTCGGGACGCCGCGTTCGGTCAGTGCGACGTTGATTGCGGCGGCGAGCTTCTGCAGCTTGATCAACTCGCGCTCCTGCAGCGCGGGGTTGGCGGCGATGACTGTCGCCCGTAGCCGGGCATATCGGTGCCGCTCGACGAACATGTCAGCGACCGGATCGAACCCGGCCGTCGCCATTGTCAGCGGGTTGGCATTCGCGGGAGCGGCGGCGATGCCATCGAGCCATCGACGTTCGAGCTCATTGGTGGCATCGAAGAGAACTTCTCGCTTGTCGGCGAAATGGCGGAAGAAGGTGCGCTTGGTCAGGCCGGCCCGCTCGGTGATCTCGGCAACGGTGGTCGCGTCGTAGCCCCGCTCGGCGAAAAGTTCAACCGCGGCCACCAGTAGGCGGCCCGGGGCGTCAGGTTTCCAGCGAGCCATCAGCGCGAATTCTAACGGATGACACCAAGTGACATCGTGGGTAGTGTGATGACACCAAGTGACATATAGCCATTACACGATGGGAGATTGACATGAAGGTTTTCATCACCGGCGCCTCGGGACATATCGCGTCCGCGCTGATCCCCGAATTGCTCAGCCACGGCCATCAGGTTGCAGGCCTGGTCCGCTCCGATGCCTCCGCCGAACGGGTCGCCGGCTACGGCGCCGACGTGCGCCGCGGCGACCTCGACGACTTAGAGGGGCTGGCCGCGGGCGCCGCCGAGTCCGACGGTGTCATTCATCTCGGCTTCAAGCATGACCTGATGGCGGCCGGCGAATTCCTGACCGCCGTCGATGCCGACTTGGCGGCCACCAAGGCGCTTGGTGACGCGTTGATCGGCACCGAAAAACCGTTCCTCACCACCGGCGGGACGTTGATGCTTGCGATGGCCGGGATCACTGCCCGTGCGGGCACCGAAAACGACCAAATGCCCGGGGGGCCGCGCGTCGACGCCGCCAATTACACCATCAGCCTTGCCGGTCACGGCGTGCGCTCGGGGGTCGTTCGTCTCGCCCCGATGGTGCACTCCGACCTCGATCACCATGGTTTCACGCACGCGCTGATGGGGTTCGCCGCGCAGAGCGGAGCAGCTGCGTATGTCGGCGACGGCGCCAACCTGTGGCCCGCCGCCAACACTTACGACATCGCCGTGCTGTACCGGCTCGCACTGGAGAGGGGACCGGCCGGCCAGACTTACCATGGTGTCGAAAGCCCGGGCTATCCGCGGAAGCTGATTGCGGAGACGATCGCAGCCAAAGTCGGCGTCTCGGCCAGATCCATCACCCAGGACGAGGCTGAGCATTATCTCGGCTTCCTCGCAGCCTTCGCTAGCCTCGACAATCCCACCTCGAACGATGTGACCTGCCAGGTGCTCGGCTGGGAACCGACCCACCGGAGCTGGTTGGACGACGTCAGCAACGGCCACTACTTCGCGGGCCGGTGATTGATCTGGTCAGATGCGTGGGCGCCTTCGATGAGGTAGAAATGCTGGCCGCGATTGGCGCTCGAAGAACCGGAGCACTAACTTCCCTGAAGTGATGTTTTCTGCTGCTGGTGCAGTCGCGCGTTTTTTCGCCCCCGTGCTGATGATTGCGGCCGTCGCCGGGATGGGCTTTCTGGCCGGTCCTGCGCCGGTCGGGTCCGCACCCGCCTTGCGCTTGGTCGACGACGCCAACCCGTTGGCCGGCATGCCTTTCTACGTCAATCCCAACTCGGCGGCTATGCGCGCCGCGCAGCATGCGGATCCGCCGAGTTCGGAGCTGACCGCCATCGCCAACACCCCGCAGGCGTACTGGGTCGTCCCGGGCTCGTCGGCGGCGACGGTCGCGAAGTACACCGGTGACGCGCAGGCTGCCGGCGCCATCCCGGTTCTGGCGCTCTACGGAATCCCGCATCGAGACTGCGGCAGCTTCGCTGCCGGTGGTTTTTCCACGGCCGGCGAGTACCGCGGGTGGATCGACGGCATCGCCTCCGACGTGGGTGCTTCGCGGGCGGCGGTGATCGTCGAACCCGATGCACTCGCCATGGCCGACTGCCTGTCGGCTGACCAGCGTCAGGAACGCTACGACTTGGTTCGCTACGCCGTCGACACACTGGCCCGCAATCCGGGCACCGCCGTCTACGTCGACGCCGGTCACTTACGCTGGCACAGCCCCGAAGACATGGCCGCCAGGCTCAAGAGTGCCGGTGTCGACCATGCGCGAGGGTTCAGTCTGAACACGGCCAACTTCTACACCACCGAAGACGAAATTGGTTACGGCGAGGCGATTTCGGGCCTAACCAACGGTTTGCACTACGTGATCGACACGTCCCGCAACGGCGCAGGGCCAGCGGCCGACTCCGCGCTCAACTGGTGCAACCCCAGCGGCAGGGCACTGGGCACTCCACCTACTTCGGCTACCGGCGGCGCGCACGCCGACGCGTACCTGTGGATCAAACGTCCCGGTGAATCCGACGGAACTTGCGACAAAGGTGATCCGCCGGCGGGCACTTTCGTAAGTCAGTACGCCATTGATTTGACCCACAACGCCGGCCACTAGGACAAGCTGGCTCGCCACTGCTCTTTGGAGCCGATGACTAGTCGAACCCGTAGCGTGTTGTACGTCGGTGGTCGACCGCGGCGGACCAAGACGGGCGGTGGCGGAATGTGAATACCGTTAGCCCTCGGCGAATCGTGGTCGCTTTAGCCGTCGTGACTGTCGTGACCGCCCTTGTCGTGGTCGTTGTCCGGCTGCTGGTGCTTCCAAATTTCCGTTCGGCACCTACAGCCCCTTCAGCGTCCCTTCCGGTCACGTCCACCTCGGCTTCGACCGCGCCTCAAGCCTTGCCGCCAGGTTTTCCTGATCTCGATCACTTCACTGACGTGTCGAAGGACCACGATGTGTCCCGCTATTACGCTTTGGCGACGTTTACCAGCCCAACGGGCTTGCAGTGTGCAATGTGGAGCAGCCGCGGAGATACGGCAGCGTTCTGCTTCGGGGCGATGCCTGGTCTCGATCGTCCGGCGAACCAGGTGTACGCAGGGGACTACCGGGCATTTTTCGACCAGAACCGGCCTCCGGACACAGACAAGCTTGGCGGGAAGCGCTTGGCATCAGGCGACAAGGTGATTCTTGGCGCCGGAGGGATGCTGATGGGTGGTGACCAGATCACCTGCGGTGTGCAAGACGTTGTCGTCGCGTGCGTATTAGTAAGGGCATTCCGGCAAAATCATGGCGACGACACCGCCCAACGGCACGGCTTCGTACTTGACCCACAACGCAGCTGGACGTTCTAGCATTTGGAGATTCTCCGGCGATATCGGCTCGGCGCGTTGATGCGGGCCGCCCGCGTATTGCTAGTGGAGTAGCGGACTACTCGTGCCATCGCACGCACGCGCCGGTGATGATTCGGGTTGCCGGGGAACAGGTCCGCATCACCCGATGCCCGGCGCGGCAAAACTAGAAACCGGTGGTGTCGTCGAGCGGGCCAGCGGTAATCGCATTATTGAGTTAAGAGGATCGACATGACCACGTCAGCACCGCCTGCAGCGCACCAAACGATACGAAGAGTCTTACTCGGACTACTGGGCAACCCGCCCAGCACCGCGGTCGAAAGCACCATGATCTCGCGCGACGAGGCCGTGGTTCATCCGGACACCGCGAACGTGTACGAGTTCACCAGCATTGACTATCCGGGTGCCGCGCAGTCAATCGTCTTCGACTCTGATGGGACAACGGCGCTCGGCGGGTTCATTTTCCAACCTGGCAACGCGTCCTCGCAGGTGACAGCATTCACTGCGGCTGGAGGGGTTTACCAGATCCTCAACGTCCCCAAGTCGACCGCGAGCATCGCAACGGGCATCAATACGTCCGGTTTGATCGTCGGGGCGTATCAAGACGTGGCCGGCTCGATACATGGTTTTTCAACCAGCGACGGCAGTGCCTTCAATAACGTCGATTTCCCGGGTGTCACCAACACCCAAGCCATCGATGTCAACGACGCCGGAGTTGTCGTAGGCGACTATTTCGACGGAGCTAACGTCGAGCATGGGTTCGTCAGCAGCGGCGGCGCGTTCACGGCCATCGATTTCCCGGGAGCCAAAAGCACTGCGGTCTCTGGGATCAACGCCAACGGCGACATCGTCGGGGGATACACGGACGCCACGGGATCTCACGGCTTTCTGCTGTCGGGCGGTGTGTTCACCCCTCTCCACTTTCCGCTCGCCGGCAGCACGACCGCCTTCGGCATCAACGACAACGGGGACATCGCCGGCTTCTACACCGACACCGCCGGCAACATGCACGGTTTTGTCTACGCCGACAACAACTTCAGCACAGTGGATGTCGGCGGCGCCGGCGCCACCGAACTGACACGCATCAAGAACTGGGGACAGGTGACGGGCTTGTACATCGACGCCCTCAGCGAGGAACACGGTCTGATCAGTCAGTGACAATTTCGACCACCAGTCAGGGATCGAGATCAAAATGCTCAAGACAGCGCTTGAAACGAAGCCACCGAAGCAGGCTCCATCAGCACTACGGACCAGGGCCACATCAACGAAGGCTTCATCGGCAGGGCGTACCAGTGCCGCACTGAAGACAACGACACTGCAGAAACGTGTCGCCAAACCCCCACCGCCAGCGCCTAAATCGGGCGCCCGCCCGGTGGGGCGTGCCGTGCTCGCTGCGGCTGTGCAGTCGCTGGCGCGGCCGCAGCTGCCCCAGCCCGCACCGGGGCAGGCCATCAACCTCGGGCCCATCGCCGGGACCGAATCATCTACCGGCGCGCTCGGCGCCGGAGCCGTCGACCTCTGCGAGATATCACCCAGCGGGCTGGTGGCCCTAGGCGGCGACACCTTCTCCGGAAATTCTTGCGGGAGCGGAACGTGGAGCCCATCCATGGCCCTGCAAGTCCAGCCCAGCAGCCTCAACGGCAACCCGATCCAGTTCAACCGCTCGTTTGGGCACAATGGCACCCTGTACGCCGACCCCCCGCCTGCCGTCGCACTCGGGAGTCAACTGCCGGCCGGGACCGTGCAGGTCTTCGGCATCGACTACGCGTTCGTCACACGGACGGCGAACCTGCAACCTCTCGATACGCGACTGGTAACGATCGACCCCAACAACCCGGGCTGGCGAACCGTTCCCGGGTCCTGGCGGGACGCAGCCAGCTGGCAGAGCGGCAACGAAACCCAGATCAGCGGCTACCAGGATCCCGACGGTCATGTGTATATCGTCGCCGACGGGTTCGCCCGCGATCACGGCGTGTGGCTCTACCACTGCCCTGCCGAGAGCTTTACGGACCGGAATACGTGGTGGGCCTGGGGAATAGGAGACGACGGCAATTGGGCTTGGAATGTGGACCCGACGCCGCTCAGCGGTGACCTCTGGGGCGAGCTAAGCCTCCGGTTGATCGAAGGCAAGAAGGTTTTGTCCGGGTTCAATGCGACCACGGGCAATGTCGAGGTTCGGGTAACTGACGACGTGACGCAAGTGTTGGCGCCGGAGACGCCAGTGACGGTGGTCGCGACCCAAGATACCGTTCCGCAAAACTACGGCGGCTACATCGTGCCCGGCTCCACGTTGGACCAGGCAATCATCTTGGTGAGTCAGTGGAACACCTCGACGGGTAATCCGTACAACGTGCAACAGTTCGTCGTCAATCTGAATCGCTGATGCGGCCGCTGTCTCGCAGCGGATCGGTAACCGAACAGTTCGTGCGGCGTCGCCTCAGCTAGCGGTGGAGCCGATGACGGGAATCGAACCCGCGTATTCAGCTTGGGAAGCAATTTCCGTCCCGAACGGGTGAGCGACACTGCGGAACGCTCGCCGTTTAGTATCGAGCTGGGTACGCGTCGTGCTTTTGGTGGCAAAGCCCCAACTTCCCAGCATCGACTGATGTTCTGTGACTTCGATGACGTGTTGACGCTGCATCTGCTCCCAGAACCACTTGTAGAACTTTCGGCCCGAAGCGCAGACTGACTTTCACATCTTTGAGGCACGCGGACACTGGTGATGTCCCGCGCGATGCTCGAGCGGTTCGCCGCTACCCCCTTGCCAAATACTTGGAAGGTACACCTTAAGGAGCCAGCATGAATGCGCCCTTGTACCTGATCACCGGCGCGGGTGGTGGCACCGGTGGAGTCAGCAGACAGGTGATCGAGCAATTGCGGGATTGCGGGCACCGCGTGCGCGCGTTGGTACATCACGACGATGACCGTGCCGATCCGCTGCGCGAACTCGGCGCTGAAGTTGTCGTCGGGGATTTGACCGACCCCCGAGACGTAGTGGATGCGATGGCCGGTGCCGATCGCATGTTCTTTTCGATGGGAGTCTCGCCGGACTACTTGACGGCGACGACCCTAATCTCTGATGCCGCACTGGAATACGGCCGGCTCGAGGTGGTCGTGAACATGTCTCAGATGACGGTTTCCCAGATGACCCTGACCAGCGAGGGGGAGTCTCATCAACACCGGCTACATTACCTCGCCGAGCATGTGTTGAACTGGTCGGGAATACCGGTGGTGCACATAAGACCCACAGCGTTTCTGGACAATCCGCTCTTCACCCGGTTTGCCGCGCCGTCGCTGCGCGAACGGAACCTGTTGGCCCTGCCCTTCGGAACCGGACGAACATCGCCGATCGCCACGAGCGACGTGGCCCGCACGGTCGCGGCGGTGCTCGTCGACCCCGCCCACCGCATCGGGAACATTTACGAGTTGACCGGCCCCACAAGCCTGGACATCGACGGGCTGGCAGCCGAATACGCGCTTGGGCTGCACCGGCCGATACACGGCACCGACATCCCGCATGACGCCTGGGTCGAGGGTGTCCTCAAACCGCTGGGCTTGCCCCCGCACTTGGAGCAGCACCTGACCACAATGGCGCTACTGCACCGCGCTGGACGCTACGACCGAGCCACCGACGATGTCGAAAAGCTCACGGGGCAGCGGTCTACCACGGTCGGTGATTACATCGCCGAACACCCCGACCTGTTCTCTTAAGCAAATGAGCGACCTGCGAGGAAGCCGTCGCGGCGCACGGCGGGATGGACCGGTGGAACAGCGTCACATCGATCGATGTCGCCGCATCGATCACTGCGGAGGCAATCGTCAAAGGCACCGCTTACCGGCTCGGTTATACGTGCGGATGGCCGGCTACGGGGTCAGTATGTTGACGAGCTTTGCAGCTGTAGGGACATCCACGATCCGACCGACGTTGGCACCCGCATACAGAGGTCGCCAGTCAACTAGATCCTCCGGTCCGTCTTCGGTGGGCGGTTGGGCGACGAGGAACGGTAGCCACGGGAAGTGCGCTTCGAGCGCACGATTCTGGGCTGCGACCGGCATCCGGGTGGTAAGGCGTGTCGTTATCCAATTGCCGGTGCGAATCCAGAGCGGACCCCGATCGTCGCGACTTAACCAGCGGCGGGTGGCAGCGTTCGGAACCACCCGGTGCGGCGCGTGGGGCCAGCCCAACCCAAACAATTCCGTCAGTACAGTCTCACGAGCGTCGAGGCAGCGCTTCTTGTACTCCGGGTGGGCACGACTCTCCTCGCTGAGCAGGAAGCGAGTGCCGACAACGGCGGCAACCGCACCGGCATCGAGCGCCTCTCGCACATCCTGGACGTCGACGACTCCGCCGGCGACGAGAACCGGGATCTTTACCGCGGCGCGAATCCTTTCGAGCAACTCGAGCGCCGGAGTCGTCCCCCGGACGTGGCCGCCAGCCTCAACACCTTGCGCGATCACCGCATCCGCCCCCGCCTCAGCTGCGGCCTTCGCCTCGTCGACCGATCCGCACTGGTGAATCCAGGTGTTACCGGCGAGCCGTCGAGGAACGCCCCAGAATGTCACAATTACGTCGGCTGCAGCGGCCGCCTCCACATCGCCGGGACGCACGAACGGCAGCAGCAGATTCACAGCGATCGGCCGTCCAGTCAGCCTGCGCGCCGCTGCCACCTCGGCAGCAATCGCAGCACGCGAACCAGCGATCGTCCCGAGACCACCGGCCTCCGAAACCGCTGCCGCAAGCTCGAAACCCGCAACGGCACCCATGCCGGCCTGAACAACCGGCACATCCAACCCGCGGAGATCAAGAACCGCGGCCATTGGTACTAAGCTACCGCGCCGCTATCGAGTCGACGTGTACTGACCTCTCAGTTTTTCGTGATGGTGAACTGGCCGAGCTCGCTGATGCCGCGGCGGAAGAAGTCGGCGCATCCGGTCAGGTATTTCATGTAGCGTTCGTAAACCTTTTCTGACGTGGCTGCGACCGCCGCGTCGTGAGCGGCTTCAAGGTTCTTCGCCCAAATTTCGAGGGTGCGGACATAGTGCTTGCCGAGAAGCTGCTTCTGCTCCATCCAAAACGCTGCATCGCCGGAATATTCGATGATGTCCTCGTCGCACGGCACTGCGCCGCCCGGGAAGATCTCCTTGGCTATGAACCGCATGAACTTCAGGTCGGTCATCGTGATCGGGATGCCCATCTCGGGCCAGCGCTTGAGGGGATGACCCATGATCGTCTGCAACACCATCCGGCCGCCGCTGGGCAGGATGCGGTAGCACGTCTCAAAGAACGCCGTGTAGCGGTCCTTCGGGAACGCCTCGAATGCCTCGATGCTGACGATGCGGTCGACGGGCTCGTCGAATTCCTCCCAGCCGCGCAGAAACACCTGGCGGGAACGGCCGGAATCCAGGCCGTCCAGAAGGCGCTGGCAGTACGTGCTCTGGTTCTTGCTCAAGGTCAGGCCGATGACGTTGACGTCGTGCTTTTCCACCGCACGTTTCATCACCGAGCCCCAGCCGCAGCCCACGTCGAGCAGCGTCATGCCGGGCTGCAGGTCCAGCTTGTCGAGCGCCAAGTCGATCTTGGCCATCTGCGCTTCTTCGAGCGTCATGTCCTCGCGCTCGAAGAACGCACAGCTGTACGTCCGCGACGGGTCTTGAAACGTCCCGAAGAAATCGTCCGAGAGATCGTAGTGAGCCTGAATCTCCTCGAAGTTCGGCCGCATTGTTGTCGCGCCCGCTTTGTTGCCAGCCACCTCTAATCGTCCTCCTCCGGACAGATCGCTGCGATCTCTACGAATTGACCCCATTGGTTCTCCAACGCGTTGCGCCATTTGGCTGAATCAGCCCTTTTGGCAGGTGAACTGGCAAACATCGGTGTAGCCCTCGCGGAACAGGTCGGCGCAGCCTGTCAGGTACTTCATGAACCGCTCGTAGACCTCTTCGGAGGTGATCTCGATGGCCTTGTCCCTGTTGGAGTCGAGATTGGCCGCCCAGGTATCCAGGGTCTTGGCGTAGTGCGGTCGCAGCCGCTGTTTTCGGGTCACTGTGAACCCGGCCTTCGCGGCGTGCTCTTCGACCTGCGCGGCTAGTGGCAGACGACCGCCGGGGTAGATCTCGTCCATGATGAACTTGATGAAGCGGACCCGCGACATCGTCAGCGGCAGCTGCCGTTCTTTGATCTCTTCGTCGCTCGGGATGATGATGGTGTGCAGCAGCATCACGCCGTCGTCGGGCATCAAGTTGAACGTTTTCTTGAAGTAGTCGTCGTACTTGTTGAAGCCGAAGTGTTCGAAGGCCCCGATCGACACCACCCTGTCGACCGGCTCGTCGAACTCCTCCCACGGCTGTAGTCGGACTTCCTTGCGGCGTGGGCTGTCCGACTGCGCGAACCAATAGTTTTCGATGTGTTGCTTCTGGTTCTCGGACAGGGTCAGTCCGATGACGTTAACGTCGTACTTCTCGACCGCCCGCATCATCGTGGCGCCCCACCCGCAGCCGATGTCGACCAGCCTCATGCCGGGCTGCATGTCCAGCTTGCCGAGCGCCAAGTCGATCTTGGCCATCTGCGCTTCTTCGAGCGTCATGTCGTCGCGCTGGAAGTAGGCGCAGCTGTAGACCTGGTTAGGGTCCTGCCACAGCTTGAAGAACTCGTTGGAGATGTCGTAGTGGAACTGCACTTCCCCGGTGTTCGACCCGCGAGTCCGCGCCGCGGATTCGGACAACCACTTGGAACGCGCACGAGGTACTGACGTCGGCATTTCGTTTGATGTATTCGGCACGGTCATCCTGGTGGCAGTAGGAACGAAGGCAATCGAAGCACAAGTGTTCCCCGAACGTACCCCCTGCCGGAGCTCGCCGACCGGCGTGGTCTATGGCTACGGTGCATCTCGGATTCTCTCATGTCTCGCGTTTCGGTTGCCCCCTCGCTGCCGGGTGAGGCATCGGGCCGCTGACCGCAAGCGTCATGACGCATTGCGCTGGGTGTTGACGAGCGAGTAACAATGTTGACGTGTAGCTTTCTTGGCTTAATGCCTCACGACGACGGGGGCGGCTCGTCACCGGCTCGCTCATGGCCGGTACTCCCTCGTAGCGGCGGCAGCGGGACGTCGCCGAGGATCGCCGTCATACCGATGACTGTCTCATTTCCCACGACAGCGGGGTTCGAGACGCGCCGTGTGAGACAAGAAAAGAGTGGTCGCGAAGCTCGTCATAGAGCGCGTCGTTGACCTCGATTCAACCTACCAGCGCATCGGCAAGGCTTATCGTGGCGTACTCGCGATTTCGATTTCCGGCCCGGTGGCGCGGGTGACGTTGAGGTCCGCGACCAAGCTCGCGCCGCTGTTGAAACGCGTGGCCCGTGATCTGGCGTCGGAGTTCGGCAAGGAAACCTCGATCTAGCGTCAACACCTACAACTGACGGTTTTCGGAGTCTTGCTGAATGAGCGCGAGATTGGCATCAACAGCGTTAGGAGGAGCGGTGCTGCTCGCGCGGCTGGTTGCGTCGGGCGATGCCTGGTTTCGTGTTCACGTGGCTATGGGTGTTGACGGTCAGCGTCGCCCTTGATCAGCGTGTACTGCCGGACGTCGATGTGGCCCCAGCGGAATCGGTCCGCGCATCCGGTCAAATAGCGCATGTACGTCTGATACGTTTCTTCGGAAGCGGTCTGTAGGGCCTCCTCGTGATGTGCCTGCAACGCGGCCGCCCAGGCGTCCAATGTCCGCGCGTAGTGCGGCTGTAGCGACTGCACCTGCTCGACGGTGTATCCGACCTCCTCGGCGCACCCCGGAATCCTCGCCGGTAACGGCAGCTCACCCCCTGGAAAGATCTCACACCCGATGAAACTCCAGAAGTCGACGTCCTCACGGGTTATCTTGCGGCCCATCCGGAAGATTTCGCGTCCCATCTGGACTATCGAGTGGAGCATCATCCGCCCGTCAGGCGGCAGGATGCCGTAGGTCTGCTCGAAGAAGTGTTGATGGCGCGCCCATCCGAAGTGCTCGAATGCCCCGATGGAGACGATCCGATCAACCGGCTCATCGAACTCCTCCCAGCCGGCCAACCGCACTTCCGCCCGGCGCCCGGAGTCACGGCTCGCCGCAGCCAGCATCGGCCGCACGTACTGGTACTGGTTCTCGCTCAGCGTCAGGCCGATCACGTTGACGTCGTAGCGTTGCAGCGCCCGCATCATCGTGGCGCCCCAACCACATCCGATGTCAAGCAATGTCATGCCGGGCTCGAGGTCGCACTTGCGCAACGACAGATCGATCTTGGCCAGCTGCGCCTTTTCGAGCGCCATATCATTGCGCTCGAAGTACGCACAGCTATACGTCCGCGATTCGTCCAGGAACAAACTAAAGAAGTCGTCGGAGAGATCATAGTGCCGCTGAACGTCCTGGAAATTCGGGGTGAGGACGACAGGCCGCGGAATCATTGCGCCGACCCTACGCGACGCACCGTTGCTGATCAACGAACCCAGCGGCCGGTTCGCCGATTCGATGACCGTGTCTTGTGTGCTAGCGGAAACTGACCGGGAGGAATCTGGAAAGTCCGCTGCAGCTTGGCCTTGTTCGTTCGCATGACCTCCGCCTTGCGTACACGCACACACGATTCGCACGGGTCATCGCCCGGGCTTTCGTTCCGAGCTGACGACTACCCACCGGTGCATCGGGCCGCTGGCCGCGACTGTGCGGTTTATCTGGCGGCGAGTTCTTCGGTGTCGACCAAGACGAGGTTCCCCGTGTCAAGCTGGACCCCCCACCGCCGCGCCGGTGGCGCGATGCGCTGACCCGCAATTTCGACAGCCTCGCCCGCCATGTCACCGAATCTCTACCACGACGCCGTGTTCCTCCAGCGTCGGTGCCGGGATAGACCCGCACGACCATATCGACCGAAAGTAGTCCTTCACCATTGCCCATCTGGCGCGCTTAGAACGAATGAAGTGATACCGCCAGTAGACCACAAATGGTTGACGACGGTGCGTCATTTGGGCTGCTCTCGGCACTGAACGAAGACGAGCTTCGGCGCAACGTTAGCCGCCGCCGGTAGCCAGCTAGGCCGGTCATTCCTGCCGCTGTGGGCCGCGCACAGCGGTTTTCGGCACCGGGCTCGATAGACAAGTACTGGCGAGGCCATGATCGCCGCTCAGAAGACGTTGCCCCGATAGCCTTTTGATGTGGAATGTTGAGCAGGCCATCGAGGCAGCTGCGCTCGCGGTGTTCAACGCTGCGGATGGGCGATCGGTCACCGTTATCCCCCGTGAGCCCGATGTTTCTGCCAGTGGTGAACGGTCTAAAACACAACTGCGGGACGCGCTTTCGCCCCGCCCGCCTTCGTGGCCTTTGAAGTTGTTGTAGCGCTGTGTTGGCTCACCGCTACTGCCGATGAAGCCGAGTTTGCGGAGGATCGCGATAACCGAACGATCGTTGGACGAGGTAAAGCCGAGGGTGCTCTTCAAGAATTCATTGTTGAACTTGGGCGGCGTCCCAGCAGCCTTGATGGCAGCGAAGATGTCGGGCAACCGCGACCACGCCTGAGTGTTTGGGAATTCGGCAGCAGCCATGACGTCGTTCTTCCACTGCGAGGCCCCCGTGTTTGGGGTCTGATCGTTCTACAAGGTACGGGGACGCGTATTCGAAACAAGCTGACACGCTGAGGCTTCAGCTTGGATGCGTTAGCACGCTGCGAATCCGCTGTGCGACTCCGCAAGTCGGGGTACGGGCGGGGTACCGGGCGACTCGTCGGATCGGTGTCCGAGAGCGTCTGCGCTAGTCAATCTGGAGCCGATGACGGGAATCGAACCCGCGTATTCAGCTTGGGAAGTCGATTTGCAGCGTTTGTGCAGGTCCGGGCGAGTGTGCCATGTAACCGCAGATCACTTGACCAGCGTAAAGACATCCATGCAAGTCCAAGTTAGTACATCGCTGTCCAATGAGTTTTGGTTGAGTTGTGACAACGTGGTGACAACCTGGGGGCGGCAGCCGGTCGTGCGCGGCGCGGCCCGGAAACGTGCACACCGGGTTGCTGTGCAGTGGGACCGATTTTGGACAGAATAGCCAGCGTCCACAAGGCCAACGATCTTGCAGACCTACCCGACCCTATTTGAGGAAGCTCTCTACTAGCGCAAGCTTGCGGCGTGATTTGCCCAATACTCGCTGGACGCCAAACGCACCAACGTATGCTCACGCAACGCGCCGAAAAGCGCGCTCTCGGCAGCATAACGATGCGCAACCCAGCGATCTGGGAGAGAAATTGGTTGACGAGAAAGCCGCTGTGGGAGACTCGGCCTTTGAGCGCCAAGTCGCAATGGCTTTGAATTTATTCCTTGACGTCAAATCAGTCGAAAGTGCCCCCAGCCTGCCCGGCACCGTCCAACCCGACCTCATTGCCCACCTAGGGGACGGCCGCGTCGCGATCGTGGAGGTCAGGTCGGTCACACCGACGACATCGGTTCGACTCGAACAAGCTGCGGCCCAGCTAAAAAGCTACGGAGACGCCTACCTTAAAGGACCTGGACGGAGCGGTCCAGCACCCGAGCTCGTGCTGGTGGTCGCCGGCGCGCTCGCGCCCGAGCGCGTCGCACGCCTGAGGTCACTCGGCATAGATAACGTCATTGACGGCCCGAGGTTAAAAGCAGCGGCACCAACACTCTCCTGGCCCGACTCAGTTGCCTCGAAATATCGGGATACGCGGGATCGTCCCGGAGAAGCTGTTGTTACAAACGCCCAGCGGCTTATCCGGGAACTCAAACAAACCGATCCCGGGCAACAAGAGTGGGCTTCATACCAGAGCAAGGTGCGGGAGATCTTGACCGACATGCTATGCCCACCGTTGGAGCACCCTTTGAGCGAAGACCCAAACATGACCGGGGTCAACAGGCGGGACATCCTCTTCCCAAATTATGCCGACGGCGGCTTCTGGAAGTATCTCCGCGATATCTACGAAGCACACTTCCTGGTAGTCGAGGCGAAAAATACCTCTGCGTTGGTCATAAAGAACGCCGTTCTTCAGGTTGCGAATTACCTGAGCACCCAGGGGCTGGGCTTGTTTGGGGTCATCGCCTGTCGCAGAGGCGCTAGCCGCGGTGCCGAAGTGACACGACGCGAGCAGTGGATCATGCATCGCAAACTAATCATAGTTTTGAACGACGACGACCTAAGACAGATGGTTTCGTCCGCATCGAACGGTGAAGATCCCGGGATCGTGATCAGACAAAAGATTGAGGATTTTCGTCGCAGTATCTGAGCGATGATGTACGTCGCTGTTGGAGCGTCAGCCCGAGTTCCTCCGGCGTCCGCGCCGAGCTTGCTCCAGCTGCTTCAAGCCCGAGAGGGAGTTGAGCGGTTGCCACGTTCGGCTGTGCTTATCGAAACCGGTTCGTACGATGGCGCCGTGGGGGCCAGCGACATCAAGCGCAGCGACGTCATCGAGGCGATCAGGTTACGCAACGACCCCAGTCAGCAGCAGTTGTTGCGGTCGCTCCGGTTCGGACCGGCGACGAAGTACCGGCTCGTGTACGAAGGTCTCTTCTACGACTCCAAGGAGATTGCCGGTATCGCACACGGCGTCGCGACCGGCCATTTCTGGAACAGCGACGACCTATCAGGTGGGGTCAGTAGCGGGGCGGGCGCCGACATTCTGCGCGGCCTCGGGTTTGTGATCGATGACGGTCCGCTGTTCGAGTTGGAATCGTTGCGGGTGTACCGGAACCAGGGCAAGGCTGCGGCTTACCAATACGTGCTCTTGCTATGGGCGATCTCTCGCGCACTATCCGGCGGCCCGCGATGGGTGCCCCTCTCGGCTGTCAACGATGAACTGGCCAAGTTGCTTAAGCCGTTCGCGGTGGCAAAGACGCCCCCTGTGCCCTCGGACCCGTGGAACTCGCTTCAAAACTCCTCCTCCTGGTGGGAGTACGAACCGACGGCAATGGCGAGCGTAGACACCGCCGCCAACGACCCCCAAGCCGCCAACGATCATGCCATCGGCTTGTCCGAGCGGAAAAAAGGCTTGTCTGAGTTGATCTATCAGCGAGTTACCACAGACAACGCATTCGCCGGCGCTGCGGTCGACGTGATCACCCGCATCATCGCGAATGAACCCGCTTTTAAAGAGTTGTTGGACCGCTACAACGATCTGTTGGCACACCTTGAACTGGCCCACTTGTTGAGTTTCGTGCCGAATGCCTCGCAGTCGCCCGCGCTGCATCTGCTACTGCGATGGGACCCAGGTCGCAACACCAATACCATTGCGGATCACCGCACCATCGCAGAGTCGAAGGGTTCCGTTTGGTGGGGCAAGGTCGGAGATCCTTCATCCCGCGCCGCAGTCTCGGCGGCTAATCGCCAGATATTCGCCGACCAACTCGCAGCTGGTACGCCGACGCACGTCTATTTGTCTGGAGCGGGCGAGCTGTGGCGGACAACTCTCGTTGCGATTACACCCGACAAGCAGGAAGTCGACGCGGCGTTGGTGCCTGGCTACTACAACCCTGCAACACAGCACCACTTGTGGCTGAAGCTCCGCCACTTTGAAAAATTGGCGCCCGACTGGGCGGCACATCATCTTACTTCGGCGACGACCAGAGAGCCGCTGAACTACGCCGGGCAGACCAGCCTTTTCTACGTTCACGAGGACGCCGGAGCGACCGATCTCCCGACGTGCTCGGGATCTGCGACGAAGGTGTCTGGGCCTTTCGACGCCCAAGCACTCGCTGCGGCCGCTGCGAAAAAAGGGCTTCTGCTAGACGCCACCGTCACCGCAGCAGTTGTCGCAGCACTTAACAGCAGAAAGAACGTCATCCTTACCGGCCCTCCAGGTACTGCGAAGACGACACTCGCCGAGGTCACCGCTCGGCTTGCACAAGATGCTGGCTTGTGCGAGGGCTACAAGCTGACAACCGCCACTGCCGATTGGACGACTTACGAGACCATTGGCGGGCTGAGCCCTGCTGAGGCCGGTCCAGGCCTAGATTTCCGGCAAGGTCACTTTCTCGAGGCTATCGCCTCCAACAAGTGGCTGGTTATCGATGAACTGAACCGGTCAAACTTCGACCGCGCCTTCGGGCAATTGTTCACGATCCTGTCCAGGCAGTCCGTCGTCCTCCCCTACGAAGATCCCAGGTCGCACAAGCCCATCGCTGTTGTACACCAGCGAGATACGAGCTCCACGTACACAGCCGCCAACTACTCTCTACTGCCCGTTCCTGACACCTGGCGCATCGTGGCCACTATGAACGTGTTCGACAAGTCTCTCCTCTTCGAAATGTCCTTCGCGCTCATGCGCAGATTCGCGTTCATAGAGGTACCTGCACCCTCTGAAGATGTCTTTCGCACCTTGTGGAACCGCGAAATCACTGATCTTGAGCAGAGCACGGCCGCCGCCATCGACACGACGCTCGCCGGCCTACTGAAGCTACGCAAGATCAAGGAGATCGGCCCAGCAGTATTCATCGATATGGCTCGATTTGCGGCGAAGTTCGCGGAATCGAAGCCCACCGCTGAGCAACTGGCCTACCAGCTCTTTTACAGCTTCTTGCTTCCGCAATTTGAAGGCATCGACCGCAAGACTGGCCAGAAGCTGTTCAAAGCGATGAGGAAACTGGTTGGACCGAGTTTGCGCGAAAAGCTGCAAACCACACTCAACGACGTGCTTGGGCTGCCCATCACCGCAAGCGTTGTGCCCGCGGATAGCGGGGACGATCAAGAAGATGAGGAAGACGACGACGAAGACGCCCCCTCAAGCGGATGAAGAATTTGACCTGGGACAGGACCGCTTGCATCAACGAGATACGCGACCGCATTTGGAGCTACCTATCGCCAGCGTCTCGCTTCGAGGAACAAGGGCTCTTAACTGCTGCGGCTCTGCTGAATTGGCCGGTTGAAGAAGCCACCGCGCTGGGCGAGGTGCAGTTTCTGCTTAGCGACCAGCTCGGCGACCTGCTAGATGCTATGCCGGCCTTGGTGCGAAAGTTGACCACCTCATCAAGCCGAGACGAGGAGTGGGACTTCGAACGCCTGCGCGGCCCGGTGCTGTGGAGTCGGACTCTGGCCTTGCGCGCTGCGGGCGGTTCTCCCCACCTCTGGGTGACTTCGCCAGCTCGGCGCGACTACGAAACCGTCGAAAACCGAATGCTGGTGCAAGTGCTAGACGCCATCGTCGAAGTGGGGCGAACTTCCGGTTGGGCCAGCCAAGAGTCTCCCGAAAAGCCGAGTGAGCTTGTACGAAAACGCATGGCAGAAGCAGAGTTTTGGTTGCAGAGTAGGCCGCTAACACAGATTGAACGCATCCCGCTCACCCCGCGGGATGTCAGCCGCGTCCGCACAGGGCGAGCGAGCCAACGCTACGCCGCCGTGGTCGACGCATACGACTGCCACGACTCCCTGGTTCGCACACTCGATCGGAACGCCATCCGCGCTGCCGTTGAGCAAGCCGGACTCGTAACCGCAAGCCCGGGCACGCTATTCGAGCTGCTTTGTCTGTTCAACGTCATCGATGCGCTCGATCGCGCTGGCTGGGTCATGTCACCCGTCCGCCTGTTTCGTGGTCACCTGCGTATTGATGGGAAACGACCCGACGGACGCCAGTTGCGTCTGAACTACCAGTCCAACCCAATCGACCTGCCGAGGTCGCGCTATAAAGCAATTCAATCCTCGCACGGCTTTCGTCAACCACAAGAGATGCGCCCCGACATGATCCTTAAGTGGGACACCGTGAACGGTCGGCAAATGTGGCTGCTCGTCGAGTGCAAGTTGAGCAAGGACGGTGTGCGCGACGGGGCACGTAAGGCATTGACTGACCTATTGGCCTATCGAAAAGCATTCACAACTCTGCTCGACAGTCAGGCTGCTCCTTATGGCCTGGGAATCGCCTGGGGCCGGGGGCTAATGCCGAACGTAAACGAGGAAATCATGCTGGCGTCTCCAGACGCACTGTCCTTCGCCCTCGGTTCAAACGTCACCTGACATATGATGCGAAGTCGGGAACTTCCCAGCAAGCAAGTCGTGGCACACATGGGCCTGCGAGCGAATCGGGTCGCCCTACTAGTTCCAGGCACTCACGACTGGAAGCTGACTGCGCGCCAAGCGATTAGCGTCATCACCTCTTATTGGGGCGGTGCAGGATTCGTCGTTGTTCCCATTATCTCCGCCGAGGTGCCACCCGTCCTGTTGGCGGCATTGAGGGCATACGATCCCGATCTGGTTGTCGTCCCGGCCGCTGGCGACCCGGTACTGTTCATCTCCGATGAAGATCGTGAAATGCTTCATAGCGCGCAACGGGCCATCTCGACTGCGTGCTCGAACTATCGGCTACCCATCGCAGATCCGACGGCCATTGTTGAGCCGGATGTCGAGGATTTGGCAGAACCGTATCTGTCTATAAACGGAATGCTTCCGGCGATAGCCTTATCATCGATTACGGATGTAACGGGCGGCGCAACTGTGGGCGCGAGCCCAATGCTGGGCGGCTCGTTAGGATTAGCCGCCGCTGCCAGGTGGGGACTGGCCGACTGGCCGTCCGGGGAAGATGCTGAAGTCGATCCGGGGCTGCAGGGCCGGGGCGTATGGCGACTAGCGTCATACGATCGCTTAAGTGAGGGGCTCGCAGGCGTAACAACCCGAGATCAGGCCGAGGGTGACATCGCAACAGATTTCGACCGCACCCTTTTCGGCCTAATGTCAGTATACGAATCCGGGCAGTCGGAATACCCGCCTGTACTGCTGGTTTGGGGTGACGAGGCATCCGACTTTGCACTGGCTATGGCCTGGGATCGGACGTACGGGTACGGGATTTGGATTCCCGATGACTGGCAGCAACAGGACCAGCTCCGCAACCAGCTCGCAATCGCCATAGACTCATTGGTGGGTCAGGCGTGGCGTGTTCCGACACGCCGAATCGTGTTCACGTCAACTTCACTGAGTGTGGAGGACCTCGAGAGCCGGCTAGAGCAGTGTCGTGACCGAACAATGGGTTTTTTGGGCGAGCAGCCCCAATATGCCGATAGGCAGCCGAAAATAGTATCTGTGCAAGATGTTATCTTTCCGCGGTTCCATAAGACGCACTATGCGATCCAGCGGAGGTTTTCAAACGAGTGGTCGACAACGGTCACTGAAGACAACGGAACCGTCGACTTCTTGATGCTGCCACCTGTGCCTGACATAGGACTACCAGAGCTTCAACGCATTGAAGACCGAGCACACTGGCAAGTTGATCTCACCATACGGGGGCATAGCCTGCCAACTACCACCGTTTTGCCTGACGAGGTACTCCTTGCCGAGGGTCAATCCGCATTTGCGACACGGATCCGCTCATCGCGAAGTGGGATATCGTTTGCATCCCATCGAACAGACTTTGTTTCCGCTGGAGCTACAGTGCAGCAACGACTTACGCGTCCCCTCATCCGTCATCCTTCCCTGCTCAAATGGGCCGATGCGCGGGCCGAGATCCACAACATGTCGACGCGTCTATCAACCGCAGGAACCCACGCCCGATTATTGTCCATGATGCTCGGCAGCCGCACGGCGTTAGCCGAACTCATTTCTGGACCCCTGCTACCAGCATTACAGGCGTTTAATGCGGTGGGAGCAACTAGAGACGCGTTCCCAGAAGGCGGCGGTTGTGTCGTCAATGGAGAAGGGTTTCTCACGTTTGAAGGAATCTGCACTCGGGCCGGAGTGGACCCTGGGATCGACGCGCGTGACACCGTCGACGGGCTGCTTCGGGCGGGAATCCTTCACCGCGGCCTCATCACTCGATGTACCGTCTGTACCTATCTTGCTTTCACACCGATAGAAAATGTCGCTTCCTCGATTCGGTGCCAACGCTGCCTGTCCGACGTTTTATTGTCGCGCGAGACTTGGCGTCTCCCGGTAACGGAGCCGAATTGGTTTTACGATCTGCATCGGACGGCTCGAATCCTGCTGAAGTCGAACGGACACATCCCCTTGCAGCTAGCGCATTACCTCGGCCGTTCTAGCGTCACATTCACGGATGCCCCCGAGTTTGAACTTCTGAACGACGGCAACAGCGAAGTGGAGACGGATCTCCTAGCCGTCGCAGATAGACAGCTTATTATCGCTGAGGCGAAGAACGCCAAGACATTCGGGGAGGGGCGGGAGCTTCGCACAGCCGCGCAGAAACGCGTTCGGGCTGCAAAGGTGTTCGTGGCTGACGAGATTGTCCTCGCGACATCGCGGAGCAGCTGGGAGCCCGCGACCGTATCCGCCGTACAAAAAGCAATCGCGGAAGAAAATTGGGCGTCGGGAAAAGCGCCGCGACTCCGAACGATTGTGCGGTTAGGTACAGCCGGAGTGATAGATCAGATCAAACCTGCTGTAACGGACTGACGCGTAATCGTGTGCTTATCTCGCCACATCTACGGCGGCCTCGACTGTTCAATACACGTTACGCCTACCAGTTATGGCCTCTGCGAATGACACTGAGCCGCGCCCGTTTTGGTGGTCCAGTCGTTGTGCGGCTCTGTTGCCCGGTCTGCGGGCAAGGAAGAATCGACGACATGGCATCGAACAAGCGCCGGCGGCACACCCCGGATCAGATCATCCGTAAGCTCGCCGAGGGCAACAAACTCCTTGGAGCCGGCCAGGAACTGGCCGAGGTGTGCCGCCATCTGGAGATCGCTCAGTCGATGTAGTGTCGCTGGCTTGCCCAGTACGGTGGCATGAAGGCCAACGAGGCCAAACGGCTCAAAAAACCTGTGACCGAGGACGTCCGGTTGAAAAAGCTGGTCGCCAACCAGGCCCTCGTCTCGGCATGCTGAGAAAGATTCCGGCGGGAAACTTCTGGCCCCGAACTACAAGCGCAGTGCCGTTATGGTGCTGCGCTTGTAGTTCGGGTGTCATGACGCCGGGCCTGCACGGTCGTAGACCTGCACCGTTCCACGATGCGAGTAAGTCCACTGCCTATCACCATCGAGGAGGCCGAGTTCGTTCCTAGCTGCACCCGTTCTCCACCGACCGGCCCCGGTGGGCGTGGCGACGGGCAGCCACAATGGCCCGCCGTTGCGGGCTGGCAGGTTAACACAAACGCATGCGCCCGCGGTGGCGCCAGCAGGGTCCGATGGCCGCACCCTCAAGATGCTCAACGTCATCAACGGATTCACTCGCGAAGCCCTCGCGATCGACTTCGACCGCGCCATCGACGCTGACGGCGTCATTGTGTCTTGGACCGCCTGACCCTCACACACGGGGCGCCACGCTACGTGCGCTTCGACAACGGCCCGAGTTCGTGGCCCACGCCGTGAGCGGTTAGTGCCGATTCAACAGCGCTGGTTCAGTTTCATCGATCCCGCCTCGCCATGGCAGAACGCCTGGATCGAATCGTTCAACGGCCGGCTACGCGACGAACTGATCAACTCGTGGCGCTGTGACTCGCTCCTGGAAGCCCGCGTGATCATCGAAGACTGACGCTGCGACTACAACGCCAACCGGCCCCACTCCGCCCACGGCGAACTCACCCCAACCCGAGTTCGCCCTACAGTGGACCACGACCCTTAACCCGAGCCGCATAGCGACTGGACCATCAAACGGGTCCCCCTCAATGACCAGAAACCATGACCGCTGATGACGTGTCCACTATGGCCAGGACGTCTTCCCGAAGGTCACCTCGGCGACCCGGCGACGACTGCGAGGACCCCGGATCGGAGCGCGGTGTGAGCTCGGCGTTCACAAGTCGTACCTGCGTTCGATCTGACCTTGGCGGAGCGCCGTGAGGTCGGCAATCGACCGTACGAATCCATCCTCGTCCCAGCCACGGCCCAGCTTCCAACCGCCTGTGACCTATCTCACATCTATCCAGATGTGACGAACTGCCCGTCTTCACCCGCTTACAAGGAGACGAGACGGGTGGCCCCCGGACTGGAAAGGTGTGGAGGACATTGATGAACAGGATATTGTGGGCGCAGTGGCCGACGCGACCGACGGTGCGTCGCGGCCTTGATGACGCGTCTTAGCGCCGTGCCGGGGTGTGAGCGGACCACGATGACCGAGCACAGTTGCCGGCCGTCCAGCGCGGACGCACG
The DNA here is from genome assembly GCA_963818785.1 of uncultured Actinomycetota bacterium. GTDB lineage: Bacteria > Actinomycetota > Actinomycetes > Mycobacteriales > Mycobacteriaceae > Mycobacterium. Next base: position 148,432 of record CAWFTT010000014.1, read on the forward strand.
AGTAGGCGATTACGCAGACCGTGCCAAACGGGCATTGACGGCTGCAAACCTCCGGTCGCTCTACGCCCGCGCTTGGCGGCTGTCGCGCAGCCACGCCGACGCGGAAGACATTGTGCAGGAACTGTTGTGCGACTTCGTCGGCAAGATCCCGGACATCGCCGTAGGTGACGAGATCAGCTGGCTAAATTGGAACTTGGGCCGTTACGCCGCCAGCCACTATCGCAGGCGCATGGCGACACCCATGGAACCCTCGGCGCTGGAGGATCGTCCCGGAGTGGTGTGTGGCGGTGACGGCCCGGCCACGGTCCGCGCGCCGTTGTGGTTCGCGCCGGTGCCGTCCGACAACGACGCCATCAACGCTGTCGAACTTAACCGTGCCTTCGGCGCGCTGGATCGAATCGACGCCGAAATCGTCTATCTCCGCTATTACACGGGACTGTCCGTGGATCAGACGGCCGAGATCGTGAACCTGTCACCGTCTAACGTCTCGACGAGATGCTCCCGGGCCTGCGCTCAGCTGAGGCGGCTCCTTTCCACCGACTTCAACTAGACCGAATGGAACTGCGATGTCTGACGATCATTACGTGGCTAAGCTTCTCAACACCCGCGCCGGTGCGCTCGACCGCCGGCTTGCGCTCAGCCGGGCGGTGGCGCTTGCTTCACAAGGTTGGGTCGGTGCTGACGAGGTCGCCGCGATCCTCGCCGACGACGAGGCTCGCCAGCGGCTCGGCCGTATCTGGAGCGCGACACCGCCGGCGCCCGAGGTGCTGGCGCGCGCGTCGACGTCACCGGCGCAGGCGGAGCTTCTGAACGAGTTGGGTGTCGAAATGTCAACGCCGCAGCCGTCGGTTGAGCGCTGCGCCGACGACGCCGGCGACACATCCGCCGACGTGGTGTCGCTAAAGCCTAGAACGGCGAACGCCTGCGGAATCACGGAGGTCACCTTCGAGCTGGAAATGGTCGCGTCTCCGTCGCAGGTGCGAACAGGCACAGCGGCCCGCCACAACATTCGTGTCGGGACGCCGGATGGACGTTCGGCACGCATCAGGGTCACCACGGGCCGCGGCGGAAGCGGTGTCGACGTGCGGCTCAGCGGCGAGACGCCTGCGGGCGGTCTGTGGACCGTCGACAACGACGTCGAGATCGTCAACGACCATGACGTGCGCATCGAGGCGCCCGACCAAGCCCTCGCAAAGCTGATCCAAGCCAAGCTGGTGTTCGGGAAATGAGCTTCACGACGGCCGAGTACATCCAGGGACTGCTGCTGGAAATCGAGAAGTTCCACGACGAAGTTCCGCCAACCAGCGACCTCGACAAGAAGGCCGAGCGGTTCGTTGACCTCGGCGTACTGGCCGACGCCGTCGACGTTGCGGTCGGTGGTTTCGGAGACGGAGCCGTCACCCCCGAGACCGAGGTGCCCAACTGGCTGGTGCACGACCCCGAGCGGCCGCGCCGAGGTCTGAAAGGACTGGTCGACCGCCTTCGCGATCCGGATGATTGCGCGGAGCTCGTCGAGTACGCCTCGGTGGCGGCTGAGAAGAAGGGGATCGACGAGACCGACTTCTTCAGGTTTTTCGTCCAATTGCTCGACGCATTGGGCGACCGGGCGGACGACCGCGAGGCGATTGCGCTGGTCGCATCACCGGGGCGACCACCTGTAAACCCGCCACATCCATCCGTGCTGGTGCCGACCCTGGTCACGGATACGCGAAGTGCACTATTGCGGCTGTCGCCGCGGCATATCCACGACGGCTCGATCCGTCTCGTTCATGACGACCTGTTCGATCTGGTCCGCCCCCACGTCGGCGAACCATGGGACACGACTTTCGTCGACGGTGTGAGAGAGGGGCTCACCGCCGCAGACGACCTTGTCCGAGCTCTCGGTCGGAAACCCAAACCATGGAATGATTTTGCCGTTGGCGGTGTGCTGGGCAGTCCCGCTGTCAAAGGTCGCTCGGCGGGACTGCCCGTCGCGTTGGCGAGGCTCGCCGCCGAGTTTCCCGCCGAACTGAAGAACCCGGGTCGTCTGGTGGCCACCGGTGTAATCGAATCGTCGGAAGGCGAGTACTTCGTCAAGTACATGCCCGAGGTGACGGCCAAGACGAAACTCGCGGCTGCCCGGCAGGGCCGACCGGCCGCCTTGGACGCGGACGAACGGCCCACCTGGCTCCTGGCGCCGGTCGACAACCCGATCGCGGGAGTGTGCCCAGTGACGGCCTGCGAGCACGGCGGAAGGCGCACACTGGCCGACGCCGCACGGGCACTGTGGGGGTCCGACTGGAGCAGTTTCGTCGACTCGTCCGTCCGGATTCTGCGCAAGCGTGCCGAGCTCGAGGTCAACGAACGGCGATGCCCGCTCTATGTCGGTCCCAAGCTGTTCCGGTACACCTCGGCGTCCGAACTGAAGATCGTCGAATTCTTCTCGGCGATCGTCGACGGCGTCGCCGCAGATGCGTCACAGTCGTCATGGGGAGTGCTGGGCGACAAGGACGGCAGCGGCCGAAGCTGGATCGTCCTCGGTGCCGCAGAACGGCTCCGGCAGCAGGGCTGGCACACCCTGAACCTTCGCGTCGCCAGTTCTCAGGGCACACTGCCGGACCCGCACGCGGTCGCGGAGCTTGCCAAGCTACAACTCCCGCGAGGTTGCGCGCGGTGCCTGGTCACTCTCGACGACGTGCGCTTCGCAGAGGACGCCGGTGATCCGACCACGATCGAGGAGTTCGTCTCGGTGATCAACAACGCCGGATTCCACGTCCTTCTGGTTCTCGACTCGCGAGTGCGGGGGTGGGCGGACAATCAGTTCTGGGACACCACCCGGGCGCCGCTCACCGTCAGCGGTTTGTCGGCCGACGAGCAAGATCGACTGGTGGCGGAAGCCGCCAAGCTCTCCGCAGTGCATCCCGGCATGGTTGAAGGTCGCAACGTGCTGGCCAGGTTGCACTGGATCGCCGTCAACTCTAGTGCAGCTGTGCTTGACCGCGAAGACCTCGATTTGACAAGTTTGTTGGGCGACAAGGGAAGAGCCTTCGCCGTGTCCGCGGCGATGACGTTGCTGGGCATGCGAGCCAACGCTCGGTATCTGTGCGAGCTGGTCGCCGACGAGAACGTCATCGCTCAACTGCGCGAACTCAGCGTGATCGATGCCAACGCCATTCTGAACGCGGTAAGCATTGACAACAGCAGGGGAGCACAGGCAGCCAGTACCAACGCCCTCGTGTACTACCTGCGGTGGCTGCTGGACCCGCACCGCAAGGAACTGAGCGACGCCGCCGCCATCCTCACCCGGCTGCGCCAGGAGACCTGCTCCTATGCACTGAATCGACTACTCGGCCGCCCTGGGGGGGGCCACGGTTGGCTCGACTGGGAACTCATCGACTCGGCGCTCGAGTCGTCCAACTACTTCGGTGTGGCGCAGCTGGTGAATGCCCTTCTCCAGCAGGGATGCGTTCCGCGCCCTCAGAAGCGCCGCCTCATTAGGGCGCTGGCGCTGTCGATCGCCGGCGCCGACATTGCCGACATGTCAGCGCGACGCCTTGCGTGGTCGTTGAACATACTTTGGCAGAATTGTTCACTGATGGATGGCACTGTTCTCCATCAAGTCAGGCAGTCGTTGAGTCCGCCCCGGATCCAGGCGGCACTTTGCGAGTCGAATCGCATCTCGGGCCGCTGGCGTCTCGTTCGCGAACTCGGCCACATCTTCAACTTCATCAACACCGAGAACGCGCGTCGGGATCTGCTCGACGTCATCGAGCGATGTCACCATCAGATGTTCACGACGTCGCGGCCCGATCATGCCCCTGAATTGGGCGCGGCCCTCCTACTGCACGACGAGATCGAACGTGTGCGGGGTGTCCAGCGTACCGCGGAAGACCTTGCGATCGACCATGATTGGATCAAACCATTAATAGAGCAAACTGCGGACGACACCTGGCGCCTCGATGCGCGGTTTGCGCTGAGCGCACTCCAAGCCCGTTTTCTTTCTCCCGGGCCGGACCCCAATGAGCTTGCTTCGTGGATCACTCGCACGGAGGGGAAGTGGACGATCCACGAGCTCAATAAAGCTTTGGCGTACCTGAAGGCGAGTCGACCTCGGCTTGCCGAGAAGGTGGCGTACATCGCGCTCGAATCTGGTCTCAGCGAAAGCCTGGGGCAGCAGATCACTGCAGTGCCACCGTCTACCGGCGCTGAGATGTTATTCTTACTCTTGCGGTTGGCCCCTGCGGGAACTATCGGCCTGCACTACGAGCTCACCGCCGACGGTTACCTGCCCCGACGCGAAGCAGTCACCAGTCTCGCCAAGCAAATCACCAGATTCGCCGACTACAAGGGAGTTGGCCGACTTTTCACCGCGCTGGCCTCCGAGAAGCGTGAGATGACCGACTTGGGCTCTGAATCGCTCGGCCAAGCGGTGGTCGACGCGCTCTCCGGTGAGTACTTGACGATCGCACTACGGGCCGCTCGCCGATCGGTCGCCCTGAACCTGATATCGGCCATCTTGGACAACGACGTCGTGTTGGATACCAGCATCTGTCAAGGCCTCCTCAATGAGGTCCGGACCATGGTGGCCGACGGTACTAAAGTGCAGAGCAGCGTCATCGCGGCAATTCTGGTTGAGTTGCTCGAGGCCGAGGAACTCGGGCAGTTCAGGCTTCCTAATGGCTGGCTCCTGGCCGATGAGCTTTGCAAACTTCTCGACGTCAAGAACATCGATACCGAGATGATCCATGTAACAGACGAAGTGATGCTGAGCCTGCTCGCTAGGCTCGCCAAGCACCTCGAGACCAAGAAGTGCACACCGCCCGCCCAATGGGCAGCAACCCGGTACGCCAAGGCATTTCGTCGGCCAGGCCCGGGCCTGCCGTGCATGATCTGTGACAGCATCAAAACCTCGGAACCCGTCAAGGTGCTGGCGATTGCGGATCAGATGGAGGCGGTACTCAGGCGCGGATCACATGAAAACCCACGGCGGGCTGTGCAGGAGGCCCTACTCTGGCACTGGGACAGGGACCTTGCACCCGCGCGTCGCCCGGTGCGGGTAAGGGAACCGGGGCAGCTGGCGAAAGCCTTGGGACTAATAGCTTCCCTCGAGGTGCCGGAAGCATTGAGCCGATTCGATGACGAACACATCGTCACCCACCTACTGCGCGCGACACCCGCTGAAGCCGGCGAAATCGCAATTGCACTGAACCGCGCTGATCCGGATGTTGCGGTCCGCGTCCGTGAGGTCGTTACCGAGTCGGAGCGTGGACGGATCCTGAATAGATTGACCGCAAAGGAACACTTTGCGCGCCTCCGCTTTAAGGCGTTCCGTCAGTTCGAGTTGGGGCGCTGGAAGATTGATCCGGACATCGTTGAACGGCTATATAAAGAGGCGGAATACTCTGCCGCCAATACCCTCAGCGTGCCGACCATGGTCGAAGCGCTTCGCGTGGTGGCCCGGATGGACTTCCATCGGGCCAGCCATATCGCTCGTATCTTCTCAACGAAAAATGTTGCTGCGGCGTATAAAAGCCGGGGTCGTGACCGAGAGCAGCGACTGGCCCTTGCTGGCGCAATGCAGGCAATATACGCATCTGAAACGGCCGCAGAGGTCATGCGGGACATCGTCGAGCGTGGGACCTTCACCAGACTACCGCCGCGGATCCTTGCCATCGGTATTGATCGAGCGATGGATGTGCTGCCGAACGTGACGGCGGATGCGTGTCTGAGCCATGCCGAAGCCGAGATCGACCGTCTCACGAGTGGATACGGAGTCAGTGCCGATGTCCAACTGACCGGGATCGGTGATCTCGCGAGTCGGCTATCTTGCTGGTACGGAGGAGATTTCGTTTACCTCGATGGGGTACCCACTGCCTTGGACGGTAAGGAAGCTATCGCGAATGTGCTGTGGGCGTTGGCCTTCGTCGACTTCGAAGGTCACGCGCCCTACTGGGATGCAGCCATGGAGCGGCTGCTCGGCGGTGAGCATCCAGCCGGACCGAATGAAGCCGCGCAGGTGTTGGTGGCGTTGCATCGACGAGACGCGGTCGGATCTCTCGATGAGCAGTCGTTGAGGGGGTTGATGAAGTTGTCGGCGAATGCGGGACCGACGCAGCATAGGTTGGTGCGCAAGGTGATCGGGGCGACGCTGCCGCCGGTCCTTCAGTCCGCCCTAGCATCGACAGCGGAGGCGTGGCAGTTGCAGGCCTCTGCACCGTGGCGTCGGTTGCATGCAGACAATCGCCATACGAAGTGGATAGCCGATCAAGCGAAGCGTTTGCAGGCTTAGGAACCGCGGCCGGCGTCGTTGGAGGTTGTTGCAAGGTGGGCAGTGTTCTGCGCTGGTTGTTCTACGGAGTGTTCCTCTCGATCCTGCCGCTGGCCGTGACGTGGATGTTCGTGCCGAAGGCGGTATCCATCGACGAGTTGCTGGGTCGCGGCGAGCTCGCCGTTCTGGCGATCGCCTTCGCCGGCACATCGATGGCCGCGGTATGGGAGGGCCGGAAATCCCGTCGTCTCAGCGAGTTCCTTGTCGGTCTCAACGGGGTCTTTCTGGTGCTCGCGACATTGTTGCTGGTGGCGGTCGTCATCAAGGATGAGAAAGTGTCGCCCCATGTGGCCGTGCTCTTTTCAGCTTGGCTTCTTGTGTTCACCATACTGGTTGGCCTCGTATGCTACTGGCGTCCCGACCATAGCCAGGAGGACAGGAAATGAGCTTGTACTGGGTAATTTTGTCCCTGTTGGCGTGTGTGTCGGTGGCTACTGCCGCGCTCTACATCCGCCTCGCAATTGCCGCGCTGCGGAAGCGTTCGCTGAAAGTGCAGGTCGGCATGGACGCAGACCCGATCGCGCCCGAGGATGCGGACGGCCACCGCGCGAGTGCCCACGACGATGTGAATTCGGGCGTCCCCAATATCGCCCGTCGCGCGACTGGCCTGTCGCCGGACGCACAGCAGGTTGTCCTGGCGCGCGTTGAGGAGTTGCGCCGCAGTGAGCATCTCGATGACGAGCGTGATGATGTGCACGTGTCCCTGGAGTTAAGCATGGTCGCCGACGACGGGCCTCCGCGAACGTCGCTCCCGGCTCGGTACGACAACGTGCGGATCGAACATTCAGATGGGCGTAATGCGCGGCTTAGCGTCTCGACCGGTCGTGGCGGAACCGGCGTCGACATTCGACTTATGGGGGCGGAGCCGAGCGGAGGGCTTTGGACGGCAGACGGTCAGCGCCTTATTGCCGGCCGCGTTTGCCGCATCGACGGTGGTGATCGGCTACTCGTGGAGCTGCTCGCCGAATCAATGCGGTTCGGATAGTTCGCCGGATTTCCCGCTGGTCGCCCGCCGTAGCGTGGTTGTCCGCGGCGACGCACCGGCGTGTTTGGTGGTCTTCGATGCGGAAACGGAATCCCATGAAGATGGACGTGCGACCAGAAACGGTCATGTTGTTCACCGACGTGGTGTGCGGTTGGTCATGGTGGCCCGGCGCCGTCTCCACCAGCGCGCGACCGAACCGGTCTGCCTTGGCCAGCCCGCGTTCTACTACCGAGCATCGCGGTTGTAGTCGTTAACCGCCTTGTGCAGCTTTCGGTTTGAAACGCGGAAATGCCGATTTTATATCGACGGCGCTGCACATATTGCGCTGCCTTTTGCAGCGCAGCGTGCGCCGGCGCGGGCGCCATTCTACGAGCTGGTTGTCGGAGTGCTCATCAATAATCGGAAAGGCTGCCGATGGTGGTCAGCAGGGCGGACACGGTGTCGGGTCCGAGTACGAACACCGCGGTGGTGGCTGATGCGAGTTCCTGGGTGAGTTGTTCAATTATTTTCGTAACTTTCGCGTTCGAGTTCGAGTTGTGGGGCGCGGATCGCCTCGGAAAGCAGGGCGGCTTGCCCGCATGAAGCGGGTCGTCCAAGAGCGCCACTTCGCTATACATCGAAACCGGCTCGCCATGGCAGAACGCCTGGATCGAATCGTTGAACGGCTGGCTATGCGACGAACTGCTGAACTCGTGGCGCTTCAACTCGCTGCGCGAAGCCCGCGTGATCATCGAAGACTGACGCTGCGACTACTGTCAACGGCAACCGAAAACTGATCAGCTGTCGGCAATCGAAAATTGACCAGCTTGGGTTTCATTGGTCGTCGGCCGTGACGGTGGGGACGCGGCCGAGGTCTCGGTCTTTGATGCGGTAGCTGTCGCCTTTGAGGGCGATGACCTCGGCGTGATGCACGAGGCGGTCGATCATGGCCGCGGCTACGACATCATCGCCGAATACTTCACCCCAGCGGCCGAAGGGCTTGTTGCTGGTGACGATGAGGCTGGCTCGTTCGTAGCGGGAGGACACCAGTTGGAAGAACAGGTTGGCGGCTTCGGGCTCGAACGGTATGTAGCCCACCTCGTCGATGACCAGCAGCGGGTAGCGGGCCAGCCGGATCAGTTCGCCTTGCAGTGTGCCGCTGTGATGGGCCGTGGCCAGCCGGTCGACCCATTGAGAGGCGGTGGCGAACAGGACTCGGTGACCGGCCTGGCAGGCGCGGATCGCAATGCCGATCGCTAAATGGGTTTTCCCGGTTCCCGGCGGCCCGAGGAACACCACGTTGTCTTTGGCGGTGACGAAGTCCAGGGTGCCCAAGTGGGCGATGATGTCGCGTTTGAGACCCCGGGCATGGTCGAAGTCAAACTCCTCCAACGACTTCCGGGACGGGAAACGCGCAGCCCTAATGCGTCCCTCACCGCCGTGTGACTCGCGGGCAGAAACCTCACGCTGCAGACACGCTGCCAGGAACTCCTCATAGCTCCACGTCTCAGTGCGGGCGCGCTCGGCGAGCCGGTCAACGGCCTCACGCAGGGTCGGCGCTTTCAATGCCCGGGTCAGATACGCCAGCTCCGCGCGCACATCCCGGCTGCCGGCAGCGGTCTTGGCTGCCATCACGCCACCGGCCCGTCCAGGCCCAACAGGGTGTCGTAGTCGGTCAGGGGGCGCTGTTCGACCTCAACATGAGCGGGTGGCCCGATGACGTCGAACCGCTTGCGCCGCAATGCTTTGGCGGCCCCGATATGGTCGGGATCACTGATCGTCTGGTGTTTGGCCCACTGCCGGGAATGCTCGGCGACCAGGTTGCCCTGACACCACACCCGGACCCGGTGCAAGTCTGCGGTGATCTCGATGCGCCGACCGACCGCGACTGGGTGCACCGAGTAGTCGTTACCGTCGAGGCGCACGTAGTGATCGCGCGGCAACCGTGTGGAGGTCCGCCACCCGGTGCTTGGCCCGACGGGCGGCAACGCCAGCATCGCCGCCTTATCGGCCTCGATCCGGTCTGCCGGGCGACACCCCAGCACCCGGTGCTGGCGGTGATTGGCCCGAACCAACCAGTCCTGCAACTGGGTATTGAAATCTGCTGGCGAGTCGAACGCGCGGCCCGGCAGAAATGCCCGCTCCAGGTAGTCGTGGAAGCGTTCGACCAGGCCCTTGGCTTCGGGATCACCAGGTTTGCAGATCAGCACCTTAGCCGCCAGCGTGCCCCGAAACGCATGACATTGTGCGGTCAGTTGGGGTTGGCGTGCCCGCCACCGCCCGACCGCACCTTCGCCGTCCCACACCAACACCCGTGGTGTGGCACCCAGCGTCGAAAGGTGGTGCCACCAACCGGCATACAGGTCTTCGGCGGCCCGGGTTGGGATCAGCACCGCCGAGGCCCACCGCGAATACCCGCACACCATGGTCAGCACCGGCAGCGCTGTCGCAGTGCGGACCTGCCCGAACCCCACCGGCACCTCGACATCGGGGAACCAGAAATCACACTGCGCGATCTCCCCGGCCACATAGGTCGTGCGTGAAGCCGGGTCCGGCGGCAGATACAGCGGGCGCAGCTCCCGTACCCGTTCACTAAGCGTCCGGATCGAGTACGACCAGCCGATCCGCTCGGCGATCACCGTCGCCGGCATCCTCGGATACGCCGCCAAAAGCTCCCGAATCCTCGGCTCGGCTCCATCGGCCACCGAACCGGCCGGCCCACGCTGGTACTTCGGCGGACCCTCCGACGCCATCGCCGCCTTCACCGTGTTCCGCGAGATGCCCATCACCCGCGCGATCTCCGATATCGACAACCGCTCCGACCGGCGCAACCGCCGGATCTCTGCCCAGTCCTCCACGCTCAACACTCGCTTCCTCCTTGGCCCACAGCCAAGGCTCTCCAGGAAGCTGGTCAAATTTCAGTTGCCGCGCTCTGGTCAGTATTCAGTTGCCGTCGACAACTACAACGCCAGCAGACTCCACACCGCCCACGGTGAACTCACTCCAACCCCAGTTCGCCCTACCGTGGACCACGACCCACCAACCCCAAGCCGAATAGCGACTGGACCACCAAACGGGTGCCTCTCAACACTTATGGTCTCTGCGAATAACTTCCCCAAGATTTAGTGAGATGTGGGCGAACCGCAATTCGCAGAACTTTGCGGCGTTCGGGCATGCCCTCAGGGGGCGGGTAGATGACATGGGGTGGTGAGACGCGCCGATTCGGCGGTTCCGCACCCCGTGCGGGCACCCGTCCAACGCCGGCCGACGGTCTCCCCTGCCAAAAAATTGGCGCGCAAAAAAAATGCGGACTACCCCGTGGGCAGTCCCGCCGGGGGGCGGTCCGATTTTTTTGACTGGGCATGCCGGCCGTCCAGTAGCCGGGCTCCGCGTGGTGGCCAAGCACCCGCTGCCAAGTCGGTTGCTCGTCTCGCCTGCAAGTGATTGCTGGTATCGATGCCGCTCGCAGCGACAGGTGCGCCAGCCATTGCTGCACGTGGTGCCTAGCGGGCCAGCCACGTGTACCCCGAGTAGGTCAAGCGGATCACCACTCAGGCGAGCTGGCAGGATTCCTTATTGACGGGCCGGTGCATCGTCCGGCTACCGTTCACAATCGACTCTTTCAAGTTGAGCTTCGTGTGCTAGCGGTGCTCCGTGTTTTGAGCCCGCCATCGATCGATCCGCACCCGAATCAGCGTTGTCTCGGTGGGCGCTGGTCCTATTTCGGTTACGAGTCCTTGCAGCAGTAAGCCTGTGTCGACTTCGACTGCGACGGCCTGCGCGGCGGTCCAAGGCAGGTAACCGACAGCATCATCGTTACGATAGAGGACGACCGCATTCCGATTGATAGTACTTTCATAGTCCCGCACGATGCGAAGTGAATCTCCGACAGCAAGACGCGCGACCACGCCTCGGTCAACTGCGCGCCGTTGCGGACGAACGACCGCTTCCATCGGAAAAATATCTCGGTCACTGTCGAGGGCGACTAGATACGGATTGATGCCCGACTTAAAAACGGCACGAGCGGTCGTCTCCAACCCTACTCCCGTAAAGCCGAATTCATTCTCGAGCACATCGGGATCGAGTTGGCCGATCCATCTGCGAAAGCTTGCTGGCGATATCTCTTCAACTTCCGAGATGTAACGCGTCGCCAACCTAATCGCGGCCCAACGGGGTGCAACTCCAGCGGTCATCGCCCACGAAGCTTCGGGTGTGGGTACGCCGTATTTAACCATCGAGGGTATGTTTTCGACGGTCACATTCGGGTCTTCGATCCCAAGAACATGGGCTGCAATTCGCGTATACGCAGCTAAACCCCATGGCAGTCGATACGCGTACATCTCCTCGATGAATCTCGTGACGTGGGCAGAATCTTGCTCTAGAACGCCGCTGATCTCAGCCACGTTCATGCCGTCCAGCCATAACCAGAGGGGCGTAACGACGCCTCCGACATCGGGAGCACTCGACTCCATTTCTCTGAGTCCGACGACTCCGTCGATCAACAGCTCTAACATGCTTGCGCGGTCCGACTGCGCTTCGCGAAGAATGCTTTCGACTCTCAATTGATTTTCGAGTACATGCGACCGAATCGACTCACAACTCTGTGAAGAAAGTCCGGTTGCAGCGTATATGCGACGCCGACTCGAATCAGGAACGCGCGTTACTATCGATTCAACCGTGCGGTGCATCAATGCCATCAGGGGACGAGTCGAAACGCTCTCGTCAGCAGCTTGAATTGCAAAAAACGTTGACGCAAGTGTGTCATCTAGAACTGCCGTGTCAAGTATGGCATCGTTTTCTTCGACGAGGAGAGCAAGAAGATCGCTGTCAAGCTTCTGAGCAGCTTCCGAACTCGATATGCGTTCAGCGATGAGATCCCGCAGGATCTGGAAAAGGGCGCTTTCGAGCGGCTCAACACGGCCTCGGTGCGCTTCATAGAATCGGAAGTCTTGTTCGTCCTGCTGACTTTGAACTATATGTATGACTGTGCCTTCGGTCTCTTGTCCCGCTCTGCCCGCACGCCCCGCTATGTTCCAGTAATCACGAGCGGCAAGCCGGCTAGTTTGACCCAGACCCTCATCGTATCGACGTGCGCTGTGGATAATCACTGTCCGAAAGGGGAGATTGACGCCTTGAGCCAAGGTGCTGGTCGCAACCAAGATTTCAACCGCACGATTTCGCACGTCGTACTCGATCGCCTCGCGAACTGCTTCTGGGAGTCGGCCGTGGTGGAACGCAATACCGCGGCGAAGCATCTGCACAACATCGTGATCATCGCCCAACCACTCGGCGGCTATGGCAGCGGACCGCGTCGGCCGTTCTCGGAACGAACGCGGCACCGTCTCGTCCGTGTATTCGCCGAGGCGCACTCTATCCATTAGTTCCCGTGCTACTGACTCTGCCCATTGAGTCGTTGCGCAGAAAATCAGAACCGGACCTTGCGGGGCGTACTTATAGGCTAGTTCCGCCGCGACTTGTCCCTTGCTGTCGGGGAACTTGGGTCGGCGTCTGCGACCGGTGTCGGCATTGACATATGAGAATTCACGCCGTTGAACGAGATTTGGAACGAAATCCAAACCACCCGCTTCCACGTCCTGACTAGAGTACTGGAGGGTGCCCCGGCCGTTGATCCACCTCAACATCGCAAAGCGTTGTATAGATGGTCGCCAGCCCGTCACGGCGACCGCATCTGAGCTTCCACCGAGCCATTCCGATACCTGCTCGAGTGTTTTTCGCGGGACAACCGCAGACATGAATAGGAATCGTGCTTCGGGCACCAGTCGACGAAGGCGAGTCAACAGCAACTCAACTTTCGGACCGCGGGTTATGTCGCTCACAACGTGACCCTCGTCCACAACAACTACCCGAACCTCGGTCAACACTTCAGGCTGAAGGCGAAGCAGCAGGTCTAACTTTTCGGGAGTGAGGACGAGTAGCTGGTCGGAAGACACGAGCGCCTGGGCGAGCGAGTCCTGCTCGTAGGTACCGGGAACGGTAGAAGTTGCGTAGCCAAGATCCGAGAACAAGTTCTCGAACCCAGCTTTCACTTCGCTTGCTAACGCTCTGTAGGGCGCAACGTAGATACAGCGGCTCGACGGATTTTCCGCCAGGCTGTACACCATCACCATTTCTGCGACGCGCGTCTTCCCAGAACTCGTTGGCATCCGGACTGCGAAGCCTTCGTCCGAGGAAAGCAGCCCTTGTTCCAAAGTCGCAATTTGAGACGGCCAAAGTTCAGATATCGACGGCGAAGCTAAGAGGTCATTTCCCACCCCCCGTGCCAGCACTCGCAGATAGCGCTGCCAGCGGAGGTTCCGTGGTGCAGCGTTCTCGAGTTGTGCCCATGTGGACCGTGCAGCGACAACTCCAAGGCCGCGTTGCATTGCTCGGGTGAGTGAGAAGACAGGACCGTTTCCAAGCGAGCCGAAGGCCTCGGCTGCGATGCGCAGCCGCTCGGCGGCTGATGCAAGGGCCTCTCGTGAACCACGAAGAAAGTAATCAGTTGCGATAATGAGGCCGTCCGCCATCATAGCCATCGCGGCACGCTCTGCGATCTGCTCGATCGACATGTCATCGAGCTCATCTGCCGCCGGCTCGACACGCACCTGCTTAACAACCGAAGCTGCAAGCATTAGGTACCGACGCTGTAGGAAGAGCCCGACTAATCTGAGCGGCTCGAAGCTGTCAACGACTAGTGAGTCATCCGCCCGTCTCGCCAGGCAAATAGCGTTCGCTTGATAGCCGGCAAGATCGTAATTCACCGCCGCGGTAAGCAACGCCGCTCCTCGGTGCCGGCCTTCGGTCAAGGCAGCTAATCGTTCCCAAGCCTGTGCCGCAAAACGCGCTTCCTGCTGATGATTTGGTATGTCGGCAGGCGAGCGTCCGGCGAGTTCTTGCAGGGCTAGGGTTATAGCGCTAACTTGGCGATTCGCGCGTGTGAGACTGAAACTCCAATTAATGCGCTCAATCTCTTGGGGGGCGAGCGTCGCCAAGGCGGACTGAGCAGCTATCTGCGCTAGGTCGCGCTGAAGGCCCGAGTTACTCGCGAGGGCCATCGCCCCTCCCAGCGGAGCGTCAGGTGTCACGACGCACCACTGCTTCCATCCGCTCGTACGCCTGCTCAGTCACCGCAGCAAGGCCGTCGATCAGTACCACACGCACCGTCAACGGCTCGAGTCGTTCTGGGGTCGCAGGTATGTTCGTGAGTACAGTGTCGCTCCAAACCGCGTTATCCCATATGAGGACTATGTGGAAGTGATCCTGTCGATCGTCCGAGTCGCTGAGGTAGCGGAGAAACGCGTCGTAAAGATCGGGATTTGCTTCCTCTAGCCGCGACCCGACGAAGAAAAGTATTTGTCCGAACTCATCCGTGTACCACCTTCGAAGTTGCTGGTGTGCGGAGTCAGCAGCCGACGTGTCCGACGTGCTGCGAAACTTCGCTTCCGCGAAGTGAACGCACAGAACGGAACCGTCCTTCAGCTCCAGGGCAACTACGTCGGCTCCGATTAGAGTCTGATCTGCATGCATCTGATGACGCACTTTTCGCACTGGAACTTCGAGGCCGGCGAATTCTACGAGTATCTCCTCAGCGAGCATCTCACCAAAATCACCGTGACGCACCGATAGCTGGGACGGGGTAAGACGCGTCATCACGGCATCCCATCCCAGTAGGGCACACATGTCGGCAGCGACGCGCAGCGCCGCCCGGTGCAGTACCAGGCGTTCCGATATATAGCGCAGCAACTCGTGGGTGCGGTCTTCCGTTTCGGACAGTACGAGCACCTTTGGGTCGGATATGGAGGTGTGCGGACTCTCAGTGAGCCAAGATCGAAGTTCGGTCGGTGAGAGTGGTTGAGTCACGTTTGGGTCAATCGAAGAGATCTGCTTTCTTCCAGTTCACCAAGGTAAGCGACGGGCGATCCACTGTCCTGTCCACTTCTTACGTCGGACATTTGAGCGTATCTCGCGCGAGTTGAGAGCGATCGGCAGTTCGTGGCCTCTACCCCATGTGCGCAAAACCCCATTGCCTTCAGCTGGTGCGGTAGGCGGACGATTTGTGCGCTGCTGAGTCGATGTATCTGCACTCTAATCGCCAAAATAGGTATAGCGCACAAGTACGGACTACCGCGGCGCGAGTCCCTTGTTTTCCTCCAGATTGGGCATCGGCCCAACCACTTACCCAGCATGGCGGAGCCCTAGCCGGATTGACACGTGCGGGTTCGGTTGTGCTTAGCGACCACCCGCCCGGCGCGGTGTCGGTGCGGAGTCTCACGTCACCCGCCATTCGCCCGCGCCCGGCGGTTTTGCGTGTGTTCGGCCTGCCACTTGCTACACGTGGCACGGTGGCCCATGCGTGGCACCTGGTAGCTGCATTCGTCGCAGCGGCCCGGGCCCGTCGGTGGGGTGAACTTGGCCAGGATTTGGTGGACCCGTTTGGTTTGGCCGGGTGAGGTTGGCTTCAAGCCGGCGGGTGGCTGTTGCGCCACTGGTCCATCTGTAACGGTTACATCTGGCACAACAAGGTAGTTTTGCTGGTCCTGTTGTTGCGCCACTGTTGCGCCACTTCCACCGTTGGCGCAACTTGGCGTAACCTGTTGACGTGGGGATATGCCAGTTGCGCCACAAGGTGTAGGGCTGGTTCGTCCAACAAAATGACCGTTATGTTCCGGTTCGGTGGTGTCATTTGCCAGTGTCCACACCGACACGGCCGGCATGCCGACGTACCCAACTATCACGCCGAGTTTCTTGGCCGCGCGCTGTAGTGTGCGCTCGGAGATGGCGGCGTCTTTCTTGGCTTCCCTTTTGACGTCGACCGATTTTGCTCCGGGATTCTCGAAGAGGTATTCGCGTAACCAGCGTTCGGCGTCGGCCCGGTCTTGTGGGACGCTGCCGTGGTCGGACTCGTAGGTGTCAGCAATGTGCTCTCGGGCGGTGCGCTCGGACTCGGAGACGTAGACCAGTAGCGGCACGGTGCCGTCATTGTCGGCGGTCGGCGTGAAGTGCTGTACCGAGGTGATGGCGAATGTGGAGGCCGCGATCGGTGCGGCGGTGTTCATCTTCTCGGGACCGACGATGAGGCGACCGTCGTCAGTGCCTCTGGCGTACAGCGTCATACGCGCTTTCTTGCGCAGTTCGCCGGTTGCGCCGTAGCGGTCGCGTGCGTTGGCGGAAGCTACGCGGTTGGTGTGGCACAGCAGCAGCACGGCGGCATCAGTGGCGTTGGCTACCTCTTTCCATGGGTGCAGGGCTCGCCGGGCCTGTTGGGGATCGCGGACCGATAGAACGGCGGGTACCGTGTCGAGCCAGGCGTCGACGACCACGAGCGCGGGCGCGGGCTCGGCCTCAGCGATGAGGAACAGGTCACGCGGGAACACGGGCGCGCCGCTACCGTCGTCCTCAGTGCAGATGACTTGCACCATCGCCAGGTCGGCGTCTGCAACTTCAAGGCGTGGCCGCACGGTGGTGGTCCAGTCGTCCTCGGTGCACACCAAGATCACATGACCGGGAACGCGCGCCGGTATCCCGAACTCGGGCAAGGGCTCGCCGGTGGTAACGGCGGCGACAATCCAAACCCATAACAGCGACTTGCCGATACCTTCATCGCCGACGAGCAAGCTGATCGCGCCACGCGGCAGCCGCCCCTTGGCCAGCCAACGGGGTTGCGCGGCGGGCCTGAGATCGGTTGCGTTCCATCGCCGCGGCATTCCCTCGACATCTTTGTCGGCGACGGGCGGCGTCCGGTCTGCTGGCGGTCGATCGAAGACCTCCTTGCCGGCCGCGGGATGGCTGTGGTCCTGTTCCTGTTCGAGCTGCAGCGCCTTGACGAGGGTCCGGTCGGAATCTGTCCGGACAGGGGTTCCGTCGCGAAGTACGCCAACCCGACGCTGCCGGCCGCTCATGGCCGCTCACAACCGTCCGTCCGCTCGGCTGGCCGCAACGGATCACGTCGGCCGCGCGGCATGGGGGGCAATCGCTTAGCTGCGTCGGCTCGGCGGCGGAGCATGTCGAGGATGTCGGCGCCGCGGCCGCGGTGAACGCGTCGGTCCGTGGCCTTACGCTGGGCGCGGGCTTGCTGAGGCTCTTCGGGCACCCCGTCGTCGCGAGCGGCGGGGTGTCGTCGTTCGTAGGTCACAGTGGCTTCCGAATCAGAAAGCGGATGCGGATGCGGACGTGGTTTGGGCCGGCCAAGCTGCGCCTCCACCCGTGGCTTCAAGGTTTCGGATGAACTCGACGATCGCCGACTCTGGTATGAGCCTGCGGCGGCCGACTTTGCAGCTCCGCAGCTGTCCGCTGCCCATCAGCGTGAAGACTGTGGACCGGCCGAGGCAGAGCCGCTCCATGACTGCCTCTACGGTGTGCAGCCGGGCTCGTTCTGCGATTTGCTCCGCCATCTTACCTCCATTGTTCTGGAACGAAACAGAATCATGGGTTAATGTGCTGCTATGAACCCTACATGGATGTTCCTAGATGCGCGTAAATCCGTCGCCGTCTGTGGCAATGCCGAACGTTAACGAGGCTGCGAAGGCGTGGGAGTCAGAGTTAGCCGGCCGCTTCGGCATAGCGGTTCAAGCGCGGCGCAAGGCGCTGAAAATGACTGCTCAACGGTTGGCCGAACGTACAGCCGAACTCGGCTATCCCATTACTCGAGTTGCAATTTCGAAGATCGAAGGCAACATGCGTGCCGGGAAGATCGACGTAGCCGAGTTGCTGGTGCTCGCCGCGGCGCTCGACATTGCGCCGGTGCTGCTGCTGGCGCCGGCCTTCCCAGATGGTGAGGTCGAGACACGGCCGGGTCGTAGTGTTGATAGCCGCGAAGCCGCTCAGTGGTTCGCTGGCCAACTGCCCTCCATGGCCAGCGCGGACCTGTTCCAGACTGACAGGCTGCTTGCCGAAACAGAGAAGCGCCTGGCCAGAACGCGAGAGATTCTGGCTCAGCGGGACATCGGACCCCAAGAAGCTGAAGTGCGGAGGGAAGACATAGAGCACGGTAAGGAGCTATTGGTGAAGCTGCGTGTCGACGTCGCGCGTGAGAAAGACGAGCTTTGGGGCGGGGCGAGCTTCGATGACTAGGCGGCAGCTTCCCCCGCAGATCAAGAAGATCGACGTAACCGACCGCAAGACCGGGAAAACCGTTGTTCGGTACCAGGTCACGGTTGATGTTGGGGTGAATCCGGAGACGGGTAAGCGTCAGCAAGTGCGGCGGCGGTACACCACCGAACGGGATGCGCGGGCAGCGCTCGCCGAGGTCACTGACGCTGCCGTACGGGGCACATTCGTGCCGCGTCGCCCCATGACTGTCCGTGCGGCGTGCGAGAACTACGTCGCGGGCCGCCACAAGCTGCGGGCCACTTCTAAGACGAAGCTAAGCTATGATCTTGAGCCGTTGATTGAACGCCACGGCGACGAACCCGTGCAACGATTGACCAAGACTCACGTCGACACGTTGGTAGCTGATCTGCTCGCCGGTGGCACCAAGACAGCCAAGGGTCGAACCCGGCGGCCGTGGGGTGCTGTTGCAATCAACAAGTTCACGCAGACGGTGGCGATGGTCCTGGCCGACGCGCAACGCCAGGGACTCGTTCCCCGCAACGTCGCCGAGCATGTCGACCCGGTTGCCGTCGGACACCGCAGCGTCGAAACCTACACGGAGGCGGAAGTTCGAACTTTCCTGACGTCGATCGCGGACGACCGGCTCGGCCATGCTTGGGAGTTGGCGTTGTGCGGGCTGCGGCGCGGCGAGCTAGCCGGTCTGCGGTGGGCCGACGTCGACCTGGACGGCAAGACGCTGGCGGTGGTGAATAACCGGGTGGATGCGGGCGGCAAGGCTGTGGAGAACGACCCGAAATCGGCCATGTCGCGGCGCACCTTACCGCTGCCCGATCGACTGGTGTCCGTGCTGCGGGCTGCGAAGGCGCGGCAGGCGGCCGAACGGTTGGCTCTCGGTGTCGACGGTGGTTCGTGGGAGTACGTGGTATCAAACGAAGCGGGCGACCCGTATCACCCGCAGGTGTTGTCCCGGTATTGGCGGGACGCGGTGAAGGCGGCCGAGCTCCGTGGGATCAAGTTGCACGCAGCCCGGCATACCGCGGCGACGGCCATGCACCTCGCCGGCGTGCCGGTAGCGGTGATCGCAGCGTGGATCGGGCACAAGGACGCGTCGCTGACCATGCGCCTTTACGCGCATTCTCAGGACGACGCCCTGAGGGCCGCCGGTGATACTTTCAATCGGGTTGTGACAACGTCGTGACAACGAAGGCCAGAATTGAACGGGATCGAACAGCATTGACGCAGGTCACAAG
>CAWFTT010000015.1:0-170394 GCA_963818785.1 uncultured Actinomycetota bacterium
CGGCGCGAAGAACCAGTTGTCCGGATTCTTCGGCGAGTACAACACCGGAATCAGCTGCCCCACCGCCGGCCAGTGATCGACGTCTACGGCCATCCGCTGATACACGGTGTACTCGTCGACCGTCGGGCCGTTGATGACGCCGCTGATGGTGACGTATTGCTCGCCGATGGCGTCGGGTCGCGGACTGACGCCGGTGAGCAGCAGGGTGCCGTTCACGGTGTCTTGTGGCTTGCGCCGGAAAAACCGGGGTGCCACAAACACCGCCAGTCCCATGATCAGCAACAGCAGCACACCGGTACTCCACACTTACGCCATGGTAGGACTGCTGCCGTGAGCCGACACGATCTCGCATTCGCGTTGAGTTTGGCCGATCAAGCCGACGCGGTGACGATCGCCCGGTTCGGCGCGCTGGACCTGCATGTTGACACCAAACCGGACCTGACACCGGTGACCGACGCCGACCGGGCGGTCGAATCGTCGCTGCGAGACGAACTGGCCCGCCGGCGCCCCGACGACAGCATTCTGGGTGAAGAGTTCGGCGGACAACCGACGTTCCGCGGTCGCCAATGGATCATCGACCCGATCGACGGCACGAAGAACTTCGTTCGCGGTGTGCCTGTGTGGGCCAGCCTCATCGCCTTGCTCGACGACGGCGTGCCGGTCGTCGGGGTCGTCAGCGCACCGGCGTTGCACCGCCGCTGGTGGGCGGCCGCCGGCGACGGCGCGTTTGCTGCTGTCGACGGCGGAGCGCCGCGTCGGCTCGCGGTGTCAGCGGTAGCCGACCTGGCCGCGGCCAGCTTGTCGTTCTCCAGCCTGTCGGGATGGGCTGAGCGTGGCTTGCGGCACCGATTCATTGAGTTGACCGATGCGGTGTGGCGGGTTCGCGCATTCGGCGACTTCCTGTCTTACTGCCTGGTCGCCGAGGGCGCCGTCGACATCGCCGCCGAACCGGAGGTATCGGTCTGGGATCTGGCGCCGCTGGACATCCTCATCCGCGAGGCCGGCGGCGCTTTCACCGGCCTGGACGGCGCCGGCGGCCCGCACGCCGGC
Source organism: uncultured Actinomycetota bacterium (assembly GCA_963818785.1). Taxonomy (GTDB): domain Bacteria; phylum Actinomycetota; class Actinomycetes; order Mycobacteriales; family Mycobacteriaceae; genus Mycobacterium. The sequence goes on from CAWFTT010000015.1 coordinate 1,051, forward strand.
AGCGCGGTGGCGACGAACCGGCTGCTGCACGACGAAGTGCTCGACGCCCTGCGGCCGCGGTGAATTCAGAACTGTGAACAACTGTGAACTAGATAACAGGCCTACCGATCTTACTCCGGAGTAAGGTAGTCGTATCGCACGAGCCATCGAACCGAGGCTGCTGATATGACAGAAACTCTTCCCGCCCGAAACGGAAGTGCCAAGCCGACCGGCCGCGGATCCGCGATCGGCGAGCACAAGCACAAGCGGACCGGCATAGACATGGCGCTGGGACTGCTCACCCCCCTCGTCGGCCAGGAATTCCTGGATAAATACCATCTGCGCGACCCGCTGAACCGGACTCTGCGCTACGGCGTCAAGGCCGGCTTCTCGGTCGCGGGCGCCACCAACCGTCAGTTCAAACGGGTCCAGGGACGGCGCAGCGGCCCGACCAGACTCAAGGCCAGCGGCCACGACTACTTCGATCTGACACCCGACGACGACCAGAAACTCATCGTCGAAACAGTCTGTGAGTTCGCCGAAGAGATTCTGCGACCCGCCGCGCGTGAGGCCGACGAAGCCGCCGTCTACCCGAACGACCTGATCGCAAAGGCCGCCGAGTTGGGCATCACCGCGGTCAACATCCCCGAAGATTTCGACGGCATCGCCGCGCAGCGCTCGACCGTGACCAACGTGCTGGTCGCCGAGGCTCTGGCCTACGGCGACATGGGTCTGGCGCTGCCGATTTTGGCCCCCGGCGGTGTCGCCTCTGCGTTGACGCATTGGGGCAGCGCCGAACAGCAAGCCACCTATCTGCCCGAATTCGCCGGCGACAACGTCCCACAAGCCTGCCTGGCGATCGCCGAGCCGCAGCCGTTGTTCGACCCCACCCACCTGAAAACGACGGCAACGCGGACTCCGAGCGGTTACCGGCTCGACGGTGTCAAGTCGTTGGTGCCGGCAGCCGCGCAAGCCGAACTGTTCATCGTGGCCGCCCAGTTGAACGGGAAGCCCGCGCTGTTCGTCGTCGAGTCGTCCAGCTCGGGTCTGACCGTGAAAGACGACCCGAGCATGGGGATTCGCGCCGCCGCGCTGGGCCGCGTCGAGTTGGACCGAGTCTCGGTGCCGTTGAGCGCACGTTTGGGCGAGGACGGTGCAAGTGACGCCGACTACTCCGAGGCGATTGCGCTGTCCCGGCTGGGGTGGGCGGCGCTGGCCGTCGGCACCAGCCACGCGGTCCTCGACTACGTCGTGCCCTACGTGAAGGAACGCCACGCGTTCGGTGAGCCCGTTGCACACCGACAGTCCGTTGCCTTCATGTGCGCCAACATCGCCATCGAGCTCGACGGTCTGCGGCTGATCACCTGGCGTGGCGCGGCACGAGCGGAGCAAGGCCTGCCGTTCATCCGGGAAGCCGCACTGGCCAAACGTCTGGGCGCCGACAAAGGCATGCAGATCGGCCTGGACGGTGTGCAACTGCTCGGCGGCCACGGCTTCACCAAGGAGCACCCGGTCGAACGCTGGTACCGCGACCTGCGCGCCATCGGCGTCGCCGAAGGCGTCGTCGTCATCTAGATCGTCATCTAGCCGGCCATCCCTACTTCAGCGAAAGACCCGTCATGGCAATCAATCTCGAACTTCCCAAAAAGATGCTCACCGTGGTGGACAAGGCGCATCAAGGCGCCGCGGAGGTGATGCGGCCCATCGGCCGCAAGTACGACCTGCGCGAGCATGCCTATCCGATCGAACTTGAGACCTTGTCTGAAATCTTCGCCGGAGTGACGGAATCGGGCACTACCGGCATGGCCGGGGCCGAAGCGTTCCGCGCCGGTGAGGACACCAAAGAGAACCGTAACGGCGCCAACATGGCGGCGGTCTTGTCAGCGCTGGAAGCGGCTTGGGGCGACGCGGCGATGTTGCTGTCCATGCCCTATCAGGGGCTGGGCAACGCGGCCGTCTCCGGGGTGGCCACCGATGAGCAGTTGCAGCGGTTGGGTCGGGTGTGGGCAGCGATGGCCATCACGGAGCCGGACTTCGGCTCCGACTCGGCGGCGGTGTCGACGACCGCCAAGCTCGACGGCGACGAGTACGTCATCAACGGTGAAAAGATCTATGTGACAGCGGGTTCGCGCGCCACCCACATCGTGGTGTGGGCGACGCTGGACAAGTCGAAGGGCCGCGCGGCGATCAAATCCTTCATCGTTCCGCGCGAGCATCCAGGCGTCATCGTCGAACGCCTCGAGGACAAGCTGGGCATCAAAGGCTCCGACACCGCCGCGATCCGCTTCGACAACGTTCGCATCCCCAAGGACAACCTGCTCGGTAATCCCGAAATCGAGTCCGGCAAGGGATTTTCCGGGGTAATGGAAACCTTCGACAACACCCGGCCGGTGATCGCCGCCATGGCGATCGGAATCGGCCGCGCCGCACTGGAAGAGCTGCGCAAGGTGCTCACTGACGCGGGAGTCGAGATCTCGTACGACAAGCCGGCGCATGCCCAAAGTTCGCCCGCGGCTGAATTCCTGCGACTCGAGGCCGACTGGGAAGCCAGCTACCTGCTCGCATTGCGTTCAGCGTGGCAGGCCGACAACAGGATTCCGAACTCCAAAGAAGCATCGATGGGCAAAGCGAAGGCCGGTCGGGTAGGCAGTGACATTACGCTCAAGGCTGTCGAACTGGCCGGCACCACCGGCTATTCCGAGCAGACGTTGTTCGAGAAGTGGGCGCGCGATTCCAAGATCATGGACATTTTCGAAGGCACGCAGCAGATTCAGCAGCTGGTCGTGGCCCGCCGCCTGCTTGGCCTGTCGTCGTCTGAACTGAAGTAGCCCGTCAGTCGATATTGCCGGGCCTCGAAGCGGCCATCTCGTCAACCGGCGCTGCCGGTCAAGCTGGCGCGGGTGTCTTCGTCCAATTCGATGTCGGCGACGGCGAGGTTTTCTTCCAAATGCTGCACCGATGAAGTGCCCGGGATGAGCAGGACGTTGGGCGCCTGGTGCAGCGTCCAGGCCAACGCGATCTGCGCCGGGGTGTAACCGAGCCGCTGGGCGGCTTGTCGCACCGCGTCATTACCGAGTACCGGATTCGGCTGCGCGAACGCCGATCCGAGGGGAAAGAACGGCACGAAAGCGATGCCGCGGGCCGTGCATTCGGCTAACACCGGACCCGACGACCGGTGGGCAAGGTTGAAAGAGTTCTGCACGCAAGCGATCTCGGTGCGCTCGAGCGCATGCAGCAGGTGGGCGAGGGTGATCTCGCTGAGCCCGATACCGCCGATCAAACCCTCGTCGCGCGCGGCGATCATCACCGCAAGTTGCTCGTCGAAATGGGCGTCCGGTTCAGAATTCGGCTCAGTGCCTTCCATCAGCCGCAGGTTCACTACAGCCAGTTGATCCACGCCCAACGTGAGCAGGTTGGCTTCGATGTCCCGACGCAAGTCGGCTGGTTCGTCGAGCGGTAACCAGCCACCCTGGTCGTCACGGCGAGCACCGACCTTGCTCACCAACGCCAGGTTCTCCGGATAGGGATGCAGCGCCTCCCGAATGAGCTCGTTGGCCACGTCCGGGCCGTAAAACTGCGCGGTGTCGATGTGGTCGACGCCGAGTTCGACGGCTCGCCGAAGCACTCCCAGCGCCTGGTCCCGGTCGCGGGGCGGGCCGAACACACCCGGGCCGGGCAGTTGCATTGCGCCGAAGCCAATGCGGTGGACGGAGTAGTGCCCAAGCGGGAAGGAATCCATCCGAAAAGGCTATCGGGCGGCGGATAGGCTGTTGACGCTCCGGCCGGAAGCTTTCCGGCCGCTGACGGCGGAGGTGGTATGCGCGCGGCACAGGTGACGCGGTTGGACGGTCCGGACGCGGTCGAGGTGACCGAGGTCGACGAACCCGAGTCAGGCGGCATCATCGTCGACGTGCATGCCGCCGGCGCGGCGTTCCCGGACGCATTGCTCACCCGTGGGCTCTACCAGTACCGGCCGGACCCGCCGTTCATCCTCGGCGCGGAGATCGCCGGGGTGGTGCGCTCGGCACCGGAAGACGCCGGTGTGGCTCCGGGCGACCGCGTCGTCGGTCTGACGATGCTTACCGGCGGCATGGCCGAGGTTGCGGTGCTGACGCCGGAGCGCACGTTCAAGCTGCCCGACAACGTCAGCTTCGAGGCCGGGGCCGGCCTGCTGTTCAACGATCTGACGGTGTATTTCGCCTTGACCACCCGTGCCCGGCTGCAACCGGGCGAGACGGTGCTGGTGCACGGCGCGGCCGGCGGGATCGGCACGTCAACGCTGCGACTGGCACCGGTGCTCGGTGCGTCGCGCACCATCGCGGTGGTCAGCACGACGGACAAAGCCGAGATCGCCACAGCGGCCGGCGCGACCGATGTGGTGCTCGCTGACGGGTTCAAAGACGCGGTCAAGGAACTGACCGACGGGCGCGGGGTCGACATCGTGCTCGACCCGGTCGGCGGTGACCGGTTCACCGACTCGCTGCGTTCCCTGGCGCCGGCGGGACGGCTGCTCGTCGTCGGCTTCACCGGTGGCGAGATTCCCACGGTGAAGGTGAACCGGCTGTTGCTCAACAACATCGACGTGGTCGGCGTCGGCTGGGGCGCCTGGACCGGACAGCATCCCGGGGCGCTGGCCGAACAGTGGGCCGGACTCGAGCAGCTGCTCAGCTCCGGCCGGCTGGCCCCACCACAGCCGGTGGTCTATCCGCTCGACGAAGCGGCGGCGGCGATCGCGTCGCTGGAGAACCGCACCGCCAGAGGAAAGGTCGTCCTGCGTATCAAGGACTGAACGCGGCCGTAGGGTAGAGGAGATGAGCACCACCGGGCCGTTACAGGGCGTGCGGGTGCTCGAGTTAGGCACCTTGATCGCGGGACCGTTCGCCGGCCGGTTGCTCGGCGACATGGGCGCCGACGTCATCAAGATCGAGGCGCCCGGCGCGCCGGACCCGCTGCGCACCTGGGGTCAGGCTGAATACGCCGGTGAACGCGTGTTCTGGACGGTGCACGCCCGCAACAAGAAAGCCGTCACACTCGACCTGCGCCGGCCGCGAGGGCGCGAACTATTCCTCGACCTGGTGGAGCAATCCGACATCGTGGTCGAAAACTTCCGGCCCGGCACGTTAGAGAAGTGGGAGCTGGGCTACGACGTGCTGTCGGCACGTAACCGCGGCATCATTCTGGTCCGGGTGTCCGGTTACGGACAGACCGGCCCGGACGCGCAGAAGGCCGGCTACGCGTCGGTGGCCGAAGCGGCCAGCGGACTGCGTCACCTCAACGGATTTCCCGGGCAGCCACCGCCACGACTGGCACTGTCGCTGGGCGACAGCCTGGCCGGGATGTTCGCCGCCCAGGGCGCGCTGGCCGCGCTGCACCGGCGGACCAACACCGGTGCAGGCCAGGTCGTCGACGTCGCGTTGACCGAATCCTGTTTGGCCATCCAGGAATCCACCATTCCCGACTACGACGTCGGCGGCGTGGTGCGCGGGCCGTCGGGCACCCGGCTGGAGGGTATTGCTCCGTCGAACATCTACCGCAGCGCGGACGGCACCTGGGTGGTGATCGCTGCCAACCAGGACACGGTGTTCGCGCGGCTGTGCAAGTTGATCGGCAGGCCGGACCTGGTCGACGACGAAAGGTTCGCCACCCACGGCGCGCGAGGCCGCAACCAAGACGAGCTCGACGCGATCATCGGCGACTGGGCCGAGCAGCGCCAGCCGGCTGAGATCATCGAGACGCTGTCGGCCGGCGGCGTAATCGCCGGCCCGATCAACACCGTCGCTGAGGTGGTAAAGGATCCGCAACTGACCGCCCGCGGCATGATCGCTGCGCACTACGATGAACGAATCCAGCGATCCGTGCTGGGGCCCGGCGTCATGCCGGTGTTCTCCGAGTCGCCGGGCAGCATCCGAAGCGCCGGCCCCGCCCGCCCGGGCCAGCACAACGACGAGGTGTACCTCGGGTTGCTCGGCAAATCTGTGGCGCAACTGGAAGCACTGCGGGCCGAGGGGGTGTTATGAGCGCATTGCCGTCGCATGTCGACATCCGCGAAGTCTCGCTGCGCGACGGACTGCAGATCGAGTCGCCGATCCCGTTGTCTGCCAAGCTGGAACTGCTGGCGGCCGTCGCCGCCACCGGAGTCCGCGAAGTGGAAGCCACCGCCTTCGTGTCCCCGTCGAAGGTGCCGGCGATGGCAGACGCCGCCGAAGTGGCCGCTGAACTGCACCGCTATCCCGACATCGATTTCTCCGCTCTGGTGGCCAGCCCCAACGGTGCGCGCAGGGCGGTGGCCGCCGGACTGCGCGCCGTCGAGTACGTGGTGTCGCCGTCGGACACGTTCAGCCGCGCCAACGTGGGGCGCAGCAGCGCGGAGGCCACCGCTGCGATCAGCGAGATCGTCGGCATCGGACACGACAGCGCCGCACTAGTCGAAGTCATCATCGCCACCGCCTGGGATTGCCCGTACGAAGGGCCCACCCCGGCGCAGCGCGTCGTCGAGATCGTCGAAGCGGCCCGCGAACACGGCGCCGACCGGATATCGATCGCCGACACCATCGGCACTGCGGTACCCGGGCGGGTGAGCGCCCTCATCGCGCAGTTGGGCCCGGTGCTCGGTGACCTGCCGCTGGGCGGGCACTTCCACAACACCCGCGGCAGCGGACTGGCCAGCGCGTATGCCGCCGTCAGCGCCGGAGTCACCCGGCTCGACGCGTCGGTCGGCGGGCTGGGCGGCTGCCCGTTCGCTCCTGGAGCCACCGGAAACATCGCCACCGAAGACCTGGTCTACCTGCTGCAAGACAGCGGTGTGGACGTCGACGTCGACCTGCAGGGCGCCATCACGGCGGCCGGCGTCGCGAAAACAGCTGTCGGGCATGAACTTCCAGGGGCACTGCTGCGCGCCGGGGACCGCAAACGGTAAAAGGAGCTCGTCGTGGATTTCACCCTGCCAGAACATCTTCCGCAGCTATTGTCCGAGATCGACGACTTCATAGAACGCGAGATCGCTCCCCTACAGGCGGAGAACGAACAGTACTTCGACCGTCGACGCGAATTCGCCCGCACTGATCTGACACACGGCGGCATCCCGTCGCGGGACTGGGAAGACCTGCTCGACGAGATGCGGAGACGGGCAGACAACGCAGGCTGGTTGCGCTACGGGCTGCCCGCATCGCTGGGCGGCCGGGACGGCACCAACCTCGACATGGCCGTCATCCGGGAGCATTTGTCGCACAGAGGCCTTGGCCTGCACAACGACCTGCAGAACGAATCGTCGATCGTCGGGAACTTCCCGTCGGTCATCATGATGGAACGCTTCGGGACCGAGGCGCAGCGGCGCCTCTGGTCTGAAGCGCTGATCACCGGAGGGCGCTCGATGGCCTTCGGGCTGAGCGAACCCGGCCACGGCTCGGACGCAACCTGGCTGGAGACGCGAGCGGTGGCCGACGGTGACGGCTGGGTGATCAACGGCGCCAAACGCTGGAACACCGGTGTGCACCGCGCCACTCACGATCTGATCTTCGCGCGTACCTCCGGTGAGCCCGGGCAGGCCCAAGGCATCACCGCGTTCCTGGTTCCGACCGACGCACCCGGCTTCTCGGTGCCGTACTACTGGTGGACGTTCAACATGCCGACCGACCACGGCGAAGTCGAGCTGACCGATGTGCGGGTGCCCGGCGACACGGTGCTCGGCGACGTGGACCGCGGCTTGGCGGTAGCGCAGACATTTCTGCACGAGAACCGTATTCGGCAAGCGGCCGGGAGCCTTGGCGCGGCCCAATATTGCATCGATCGGGCCGCGGACTACGCAACCAGACGCACGGTGTTCGGCAAGCCGCTGGCGGTCAACCAGGCGGTGCAGTGGCCGCTGGCCGAACTGCAGACCGAGGCCCAGATGGTGCGCCTCCTGGTGTACTACGCCGCCTGGCATCTCGACCGCGAACACCACCTCGAGGTTTCCGACAAGGTGTCGATGGCCAACTACCGCGCGAACAGGCTGGTCTGTGACGCCGCCGACCGGGCGATGCAAATCTTCGGCGGCCTTGGTTACAGCCGCCACGAACCATTCGAGCACATCTACCGTCACCATCGCCGCTACCGGATCACCGAAGGTGCCGAGGAGATTCAGATCCGCCGGGTGGCGCAGCGTCTGTTCAAGTTCGGCTCGAAGTGACCGAACCCGCCCGGTTGTCGCGGGCGCTGACCCCGGTGGTGAGCGCTGCGTTGGGCACCGAGGCGACGATCGGCGAGCTGCGGGCGCTGACCGGTGGCGCCAGCCGAAGCACGTGGGCATTCGATGCGGTGACCGGTGACAAACGACACGCCCTGATCCTGCGGATCGGCCCGCCCGACGACGTGCACGCGGGCATGGAACTGGAAGCCCGCGTGCAGGCCGCCGCCGCGGCGGCCGGCGCACCCGTACCGCACATCATCGTCGCCAGCGATTCGGCTGCGGCACTGGGCAATCCGTTCCTGATCTGCAACGAGATCGCAGGCGAGACGATCGTGCGGCGCATCGATCGCCGGCTCGACGACGAAGGCCGCCGGCAGTTGCTCCGCCAGTGCGCTCAGGCACTCGCCGCGATCCACCGCGCCGACGCGCGAGACGCAGACTTGCCAGCCCTCGATCAAGTCGGCCAGTGGCGGGACCGGCTGGACAGCATGGCCGATACCACCGCGACGTTCGAGTGGGTGTTCCGATGGTTGGCCGCGCACCGCCCACCGCCGTCGCGGCAGGTGCTCGTGCACGGTGATTTCCGGATGGGCAACTTGATCGTCGACGGTTCCCGACTGGCGGCGGTGCTGGACTGGGAACTGGTGCACCTCGGCGCGGCCTACGAAGACCTGGCGTGGTTTTGTGTCCGGGCCTGGCGCTTCGGCGCGCCCGCCGATCGCGCCGCGGGTGGACTGGGCAGCGTCGAAGACTTTCTCACCGCGTACGAGCAGGCCGCCGGGACCGTGATCGACCGCGCGGCATTTCACTGGTGGCAGGTAGTGGCCACGCTGCGGTGGGGGGTGATCTGCCGCTACCAGGCCGAGCGGCACCTGAGCGGGCAGACCCGCTCAGTGGAACTCGCGACGATCGGTCGCCGGGTATGTGAAACGGAGTGGGACCTGCTGAATCTTCTCGGGGCGGTGCCACCCGGGGAGGATGGCGCACCGTCCCCGATGCAGTCGGGGCAGCCCAACCCCACCGACGGGTACGGCCGCCCGACCGCGGCTGAACTCGTCGCGGCCGTCGCCGAATTCCTCGAGGGCGGCGTACGGGCAGCCACTATCGGACAGGTCAACTTTCATGGCCGGGTGGCGGCCAACGCGCTGCGCATCGTCGAACGTCAACTGCTCGTCGACTCGACGAAGGATGTCACCCAAGCACTCGCCCGGGTTGGGTTCGCCGACGAGACGCAGTTGGCGGACGCCATTCGCCACGGGGACCTCGACAGCGCCGCCGACGACATCACGCGATGTCTTCGCACACTGGTCAGCCACCGTCTTGACGTCGCGCACCCGGGGTATCAGGACGGTTAGCGCCCTAGCCCGCTGCCGCGACGACCTCGATCCAGTCCCAGCGCTTACCGCATAGCGACCCGGCCTGGGTGGGCGCGAACGAGACCAGATCGGCCGCACCGGGCGCCGGCGCGACGAGTACCGGCCCGATCGGAAAGTCGAGGGTGCTCGAGTGCCAACTGCCCGGCCGAAGGTCGGCGCCGCTGAACGAGAGCAGCAGCTGGTGGCGGCCGGCCGCCAACTCCGCCTCACCGACCCGCGTGTAGCCGATGCCACTGACGAGATGATCGCGAACGTCGCCGGCCGAGTGACCATCCACGACTGCCTCGACTCCGCCGCGTACCGAACCGCCGAGCCAGATCTCGTAATCCCCGGGCACATCGACCTTGAATGTCGACCGCACCTGTCCGGCATCGTTGCCGGGAATCAAATAATGGCCTTTGCGCCACCCCGCTGGAAAGTCTGCCTGCAGCAACGAAGTCACCCCGACGGTCGGGACGGGCGCGGCGACGAGCTGACCGCCGGGGCCCTGCGGCGTCGCCGAGGCCGCCATGGCCAGCACCTGAGCGCACGAAGGCACCCCGCCGGGATCGAGCTCCCCGCCTAACGAGAGGTGATTCAACACCTGAGCGAAAGCACCGGTCGGGTGCGCCGGCCGCTGCCACACGTCGTAGTACTCGCCGCGGCGCACCAACTGGTAATCGGCCGGCGGCCGGCTCGCTACTGGTGAGCGGCGCACGACGATTGTCCGGTACTCGAGCACGCTGGGCAGAGTGATTGCGTCGACACCGCCGATCAATGGTTTGTCGGCCGTTGTTCCGTCCCGAAGCAGAATTTGGCGGCGGCGGAGCTGGTTCACCCCTTCGGGGTCGGCGTCGCGAAGGAAGTGCCGGACGCCGTAAATCTGGTCGTCGGTCATCAACGTTGGCCCCTCGCCGCGTATTTGGCCGGCGATCGTCGACAATTCGGCGAGCTCGTCGCGCGGAGCCAGGGTGACCTGAGTGTAGGCAAGGACGTTGGACACCAGGACACCCATGCTCAGGACCCCGATCAGCGCTGTCCCCGTAAGGCGCCGTCCTGCCGCGACCAGCAGTGCCGCCGCGGCCGCGGCTGCAGCAGGGATCACCGGTGAGAGAGTCGCATAAACTTTGCCGTCGACCCAGGGGCTACCGACGGCGATGACGATGCTGCCCCCAACGAAACCCAACCCGATCCACACTGGCAAAGACCATTGCCGTCCAGTCCACGCCCGCCACAGTCCGTAACCCGCCGCAGCGAGGCTGATCGCGATCATGACGTCGTTGATGACGAGATGGCTTGGGGGAACGCGAAAGTCGCCAGTGATCCAAATACCTGCCACCTGCAGCGGGTTCAGCGGCCCGATCAGCTTGCCGAGCGGGTCTCCCGAATAGCCGGAGCTGGTCGGTGCGTAAAGCTCGCCGTTGATCTGGGCGACGATTCCGCGTACGACAACGGGTAACCCGATCACCAACGTCAGCCCCGCGGCCGCGGCGATCGCCACTGTTGCCTTCTGCCAACCCGTCGCACGGCCGGCGATCACCAAAACGACCACGAATAGCGGCACGAGCCAAACGGCACCGCCTAATCCGTACACCCCGAACAGCGCCGCAGACCCCAACGCGAGCGGCAAAGCCGAGCGCGGCACCTTCTTCCACGGCTCTGTGCGGGTCGCGAGCAGCGCGATTACAGCCAACAGAAGCGTGCTCTCGAGCTCCTTGATGCCGCCCCAGAGGTAGTAGCCATAGAGAAGCGCGGGCTGGGCGGCGATGAACACGGCAAGCGCACGGAAACGCCGATTGGTGACCAGCGGCTCGACGAGCGCGCTGATAGTCAACGCGAGCATCGGCGCGAGCGACGCCATGAACGGCTGGATGACCCAGGCGACGTCTTGGCCGACGAGCTGCTGAACGGCACCAAGCGGTGTGAAGCCAGCCCATGGATAGCCGCCGTTCAGGTTGATGGCGAGGGCGGCCTCGTAGCTCGACGAAGCGAGCCCGTGAATTGATGGGCCGTGGCCCGTGAGCCAGTCGGTGAAAGCCATCCAGGTTGCGGTGTCGTCGAGCTTGATGTAACCGGTGAACGTTGGCCGGCCCGACAAGACGACCGGCGCCGCGAAAACCGCATACGCTCCCCCCGCGGCGACGAGCTCCCACCGGTCGAGGCGCCAGCCGTTTCGCCAGGGTTTGAACACCGCGAACCCTGCCGCTGCCAGGGCGACCAGGAGTGGCGGAAGCAACCTGGCGGTGAGGTCGAAGGTACAGACGGCTTGCCCAATGACAACCGCTGCGGCGAACCCCAGTGGGATCAGCGCAGCCCCCGGCAGCTCGGACCCGGCAATCCGTTCGGTCAGCAGTCCAAGCCCGAAGCAGAGCATCCCGAGGGCAAGCGGCACCAGCAGCCAGGTGGCGATCAGGCTCATGGGGCATCGGTGATCCGGCGTTGCCGCGGTACGGTCGGCGGTTCACACCGGGCCCGCAAAGCCAGCCGGCTAGTCGACCTCTCAGCTCGGAACAACTAGCAGGGTGGCGGCTTCGGGTGGCACAGGGTGTCCTGCGCCGACTCTCCGCCGCCGGGACCCGTCGCTCCGGTGTTCCCGACAGGACCGGTCGCTCCGGTCTGCCCGGTCCCGGCGGTCACCGGCCCCGTCGCTCCGGTCTGCCCGGTCCCGGCGGTCACCGGCCCCGTCGCTCCGGTCTGCCCGGTCCCGGCGGTCACCGGCCCCGTCGCGCCGGTCTGCCCAGTGACCGGACCCGTCGCGCCGGTGGTCCCAAGACCCGGCCCCGTCACGCCGGCCGGGCCGCTCGGTCCCGTCGGCCCGCTCTGCTGCTGGTTCGGGTCGACCGGCCCCTGAGCTGGAGCGAGCGCAGGCGCCGGCGGCGCTTGATTCGGAGCGTTTAGCGAGGGGTCACCCGGCGACTGCACAACAGGTCCGCCGCCGCCATTCGGCACCGAAGCCTGCGCCGGAGAAGGTGTCGGCAGGGCCGTCGGTGGCGGCGTCGGCCCCGCCGGTTGTGCAGGCGCGCCGCCCTGGTTCTGCTGCGGCACCACCGCAGGCGCCGGTGACTGCGGAGCTTTCGGGGCGGTGTGGGTCGAGGACATCATCGTGTAGGCGAGTCCACCGCCGGCGGAGATCACCGCGACAACGGCAATGACCACCAAAACCATCGGCAGCGACTGGAACCACCGAGTGCGCGGCACAGTCTCGTTTTCCGCGTAAGAATCCTGATCAACCGCCGGCTCCGAGTAACGGTAGCGGGCATCCTCGTAATATCTGGAAACTTCCGACCGGCCGCGGACTTCGTCCTCTGACCACGCCAACGGCCTGGCCCGAGTCGGCGGGCTCCCGTCGTTGCGGAACCCCGCATCCTCCCGACGACGCGGTGAATTCACCCGCTGCGTAGCGGCGTTCGGATTGGTGATGCGGCGTGTCGGTCGATCATTCATTTGTGCGTCCCTTGATCGTGAGATGCCGCCGAACTGGCTGACGTGCTAGCGCAGCTTCTTCGTGCCCACTGTGGTTAGTCGCGCAGGGTCCGACTTGCTTAGTAAATCAGCGCGAAGGTCATCCGGCAATGCGATTAAAAAAATGCGAGGTTTGAAGTGCCTCAACTTTAGTTCCAGGTGGTAGTGCGGGCCGGGAGCTGCGAGCTTCGGGCAGCTGAATTGCCGGTTCAAAGGCGACAGCCCCAATAAATCACCGCTTCTCTTCTATTCGTCTCAGCGAAATGTCACGACCGGCGAGGCACTTTGTTCAAAGGAAGCAGTCAGGGCCGCCGCAAAACTTAGTAAAGCAGTTCCACGGGCATCATCGGTAACGCGAGGAACACCAGCATCAGTCGTTAGCGCTGATTGGCTCTTTCGACGGATACATCGAGCTGGCCGAATTCGCGGCGCCGCTGAGTTAGGCTCGGCCGACAACGCAGGCGGTGCGGAGGTGGCGAATGACGACCGTGGAAACGCTGTTGGGGGATCCGGACACCGCCGGGGTGTGGAATTTGGTACCGGACCGCTCGACGGTTGGCTTCAAGATCAAGAACATGTGGGGCCTGTTGCCCGTCAAAGGCCGGTTCACCGACGTCAGCGGTGACGGCCAGGTCACCGGCAAGGGCGCGGTCTTCGGCCGTCTCGACATCGAGGTCGCATCGCTGAACACCGGCATCAGCCGCCGCGACAAGCACCTACTTTCAGCAGACTTCTTCGAAGCGGACCGCTTCCCGCAACTCAGCGTGGTGGTCACCGCCGTTGAGCCGACCACCGGTAACGAAGCCGACCTGCGGGCAGACTTCACCATCAAGGGCGTCACCGAGCCTGTGCCGCTGCCGGCCACCATCAACGTCCTCGGCGACGGCTCGGTACGGATATTGGCGAAGACCGAGATCGATCTGGCCAAGTTCGGGCTGGACTGGAATCAGTTGGGCATGATCGGCAAGGCCGCGACGGCGACGGTCGACGCCTGCTTCGTTCACGCGGGCTGATTAGCGGTGGGTACCATCTAGCACGTGCTTGACTCCTCGTTGCGGATACTCGTGTACAGCAACAATGCCAAGACCCGCGAGCAGGTCATCCTGGCGCTGGGCAAACGACCGCATCCCGATCTGCCGCCGGTCAGCTACGTCGAGGTGGCAACCGAGCCGGTAGTCATCCAGCAGATTGACGCCGGCGGCATCGACCTCGCCATTCTCGATGGCGAAGCGTCGCCGGCCGGCGGGCTGGGCGTGGCCAAACAGCTCAAGGACGAGGTGGACAACTGTCCCCCGATCCTGGTCCTGACCGGCCGTGCCGACGACGCGTGGCTGGCCAGCTGGTCGCGCGCGGAGGCCGCCGTATCGCATCCGATCGATCCCATCGTGCTGGGCCGGACCGTGGCCGAGCTGCTGCGCACCCCGGTGCAATAACCCGAGCCTCAATACGCCTACCCTGCTTGACTTTTCGTGATTCTGCGCGAAGCCGCGTCCGCGCAAGCAGTCCGCCGTTGCGGCTTGTGTGCCGTTCGCGAAGCTTGTGGCTGAAGTCACACATGGGGCCCTGAGCGGAGCAGGTAACGCGATCGTTAGGCTGTGTTTGACCTCACAGCCAGTCAAGACACCCAGGAGCGTCGCTGCAGGATGAATCTGTACACACCGATCCTGGTTCTCGGGGGGATTGCTGCCGGGTTCGCAGTGTTCTCCGTGTTCGCGGCGCTGATCGCGGGTCCCACCCGATTCAACCGGGCGAAGCTCGAGGCCTACGAGTGCGGTATCGAACCCAGCAGCCAACCGGGCAACGCCCCCAGCGCGGGCAGCGGACAGCGTTTTCCGGTGAAGTACTACCTGACCGCGATGTTGTTCATCGTCTTCGACATCGAGATCGTGTTTCTGTATCCATGGGCGGTGAGTTACGACGCGCTGGGGGTGTTTGCGCTTGGCGAGATGGTGGTGTTCATGCTCACCGTGTTCGTCGCCTACGCGTATGTGTGGCGCCGCGGCGGCTTGACGTGGGATTGAGGTAAAGGGTGGGGATCGAAGAGAAAGTGCCCGGCGGTTTCTTGCTGACTACCGTCGAAACGCTGGCGGGTTATTTTCGCAAGAACTCGCTGTGGCCGGCAACGTTCGGCTTGGCCTGCTGCGCAATCGAGATGATGTCGACGGCCGGTCCCCGGTTCGACATCGCGCGGTTTGGAATGGAGCGGTTTTCGGCGACGCCGCGTCAGGCGGACCTGATGATCGTGGCCGGCCGGGTCAGCCAGAAGATGGCTCCGGTGCTGCGGCAGATTTACGACCAGATGGCCGAACCGAAATGGGTGCTGTCGATGGGCGTGTGCGCCTCGTCGGGCGGAATGTTCAACAACTACGCGGTCGTCCAGGGTGTCGACCACATCGTCCCGGTCGACATCTATCTGCCTGGCTGCCCACCGCGGCCCGAGATGCTGCTGTACTCGATCCTCAAGCTGCACGAGAAGATCCAGGAGATGCCGTTGGGCGTCAACCGGGAGCGTGCCGTCGCTGAAGCCGAACAGGCGGCGCTGGCGGTCCGGCCGACGATCGAGATGCGCGGACTGCTGCGATGAGTAGCCCTGATCAAGACCCGAAGGAGGCGGTCGGCCGCCCGACCGACGAAGTAATCGACGTTCGGCACGGAATGTTCGGCGTCTATGACACCGGCGACACGTCCGGTTACGGGCGACTGGTCCGGGAAGTCACGCTCCCCGGCAGCAGCCCCCGGCCCTACGGCGGTTACTTCGACGAGCTGGTCGACGAGATCGGAGCAGCGCTGGGCCGCGTCGACGTCTTCTATTCCGACGCCATCGAGAAAGTGGTGGTGCACCGCAACGAACTGACCCTGCACGTGCGCCGCGAGCGGCTGCCGGAGGTCGCCGGTCGGCTGCGCGACGACCCCAAGCTGTGTTTCGAACTGTGCCTGGGCGTCAGCGGCGTTCACTACCCGCACGAGTCGGGCCAGGAACTGCACGCGGTCTATCAGTTCAGGTCGATCACCCATGGCCGCAGTATCCGGCTGGAAGTGTCTGCGCCGGAAGACGATTCACACATCCCGTCGCTGTTCGCCCTCTACCCCACCAACGACTGGCATGAGCGGGAGACCTACGACTTCTTCGGGATCATCTTCGACGGCCACCCGTCGTTGGCCCGCATCCAAATGCCCGACGACTGGAACGGACACCCGCAGCGCAAGGACTACCCGCTCGGCGGCATCCCAGTCGAATACAAGGGCGCGCAGATTCCCCCGCCGGACGAGCGGAGAGCTTACAACTGATGAGTGAAACCATAAGCACACCAGCCGATCAGGACGGCAGCGGGGAAAACGTTATCGCCGTTGTGGGTCAGGATTGGGAGCAGATCGTCGAGGCCGCCCGCAGCGGTGACCCGGGCGAGCGCATCGTCGTCAACATGGGACCCCAGCACCCGTCAACTCACGGTGTGCTGCGGCTGATCCTGGAGATCGAGGGCGAGACTGTCACCGAGGCCCGCTGCGGAATCGGTTACCTGCACACCGGGATCGAAAAGAACCTCGAATATCGTTACTGGACGCAGGGCGTCACGTTCGTCACCCGAATGGACTATCTCGCACCGTTTTTCAACGAGGCTGCCTACTGCCTCGGCGTGGAGAAGCTGCTCGGCATCACCGACCAGATCCCGGACCGGGTCAACGTGATCCGCGTGATGTTGATGGAACTGAACCGGATTTCGTCGCATCTGGTCGCGCTGGCCACCGGCGGGATGGAACTGGGTGCGATGACCGCGATGTTCATCGGCTTCCGCGAACGCGAACTGGTCCTCAACATCTTCGAGTTGATCACCGGGTTGCGGATGAATCACGCCTACATCCGACCCGGCGGCTTGGCCCAGGACCTGCCGCCCAACGCGGTCAACGAGGTTCGCGAGTTCTTGGACTTGATGTCCTACCGGCTTCGTGACCTCGAGGGACTGCTCAACGAGAACTACATCTGGAAGGCACGCACCCAAGGCGTCGGCTACCTCGACCTCACCGGCTGCATGGCACTGGGCATCACCGGCCCGGTGCTGCGTTCCACCGGACTGCCCTACGACCTGCGGCGCAACGAGCCCTATTGCGGATACGAGAACTACGACTTCGACGTGATCACCGACGACGGCTGTGATGCATACGGGCGCTACATCATTCGCGTCAAAGAGATGAGGGAGTCGCTGAAGATCGTCGAACAGTGCCTGGACAAGTTGAAGCCGGGCCCGATCATGGTCGAAGACCGCAAGATCGCGTGGCCCGCCGACCTGAAGGTGGGACCGGACGGCTTGGGCAACTCGGCGGAGCACATCGCCAAGATCATGGGCACCTCGATGGAGGCGCTGATCCATCACTTCAAACTGGTCACCGAAGGAATCCGGGTTCCGCCGGGCCAGGTTTACGCTGCGGTGGAATCGCCTCGCGGTGAGCTCGGGGTGCACATGGTCAGCGACGGCGGTACCCGCCCTTACCGGGTGCACTACCGGGACCCGTCGTTCACCAATCTGCAAGCGGTCGCCGCGATGTGCGAAGGCGGCATGGTCGCCGACGTCATCGCCGCCGTCGCCAGCCTCGACCCGGTGATGGGTGGAGTCGACCGATGACCGATGCGCACGCCCCCGCCGTCGGCCCGTCAGGCGAGCGGGTGTTCATCCAGCTGGGCCCACCGCGCGAAGAGCCGGGACAGTTCGTCGTCGACGGCGCGCCGCAGTCCTACCCCGAGGACGTCGAGGCGCAGCTGGAGGTCGACGCCAAGGAGATCATCGGCCGCTACCCTGTTCCCCGCTCGGCGATACTGCCGTTGCTGCATCTGGTGCAGGCGCAGGACGGCTACCTGACCCCGGCGGGCCTGGAGTTCTGCGCCCGGCAGCTGAGCCTGACCGGCGCCGAGGTGGCCGCCGTCGCGAGCTTCTACTCGATGTATCGCCGCGGGCCGACCGGCGACTACCTCGTCGGCGTCTGTACCAACACCTTGTGCGCGATCATGGGCGGCGACGCGATCTTCGAGTCGCTCAAAGACCACCTCGGCATCGACAACGACGAGACCACCGACGACGGTAAGGTGACGCTGCAGCACGTCGAGTGCAACGCCGCCTGCGACTACGCGCCGGTGGTGATGGTCAACTGGGAGTTCTTCGACAACCAGACCTGCGAGTCGGCGCGCGAACTCGTCGATGGCTTGCGCTCCGGCAATGCCCCGAATCCGACCCGCGGCGCACCGCTGATCAACTTCCGGGAAACCGAGCGACTGCTCGCGGGGTTCCCGGATCCCCGCAATGACGAAGGTCAGGGTGGCGCGGGTGCGGCGACGCTGGCCGGTCTGCGCATTGCGCAGGAGCACGACATGCAGGCACCGCCGCCGGACGCCACACCGTCGCAGAAAGGCGAGTGATGACTCCTCCTGCTTCTACCACCGCGCCCACTACGCCGCTGACGCCGGTGTTCAGCCGCTATTGGGACGACCCGCAGTCCTGGACGCTGGAGACCTACCGCCGAAACGACGGCTACCAGGGCCTGGAGAAGGCCCTGAAGATGGAACCCGGCGAGGTGTTGCAGACCGTGAAGGACTCCGGGCTGCGCGGCCGCGGCGGCGCCGGTTTCTCCGCCGGCACCAAGTGGAGTTTCATCCCGCAGGGCGACGAGGGGCCGGCCGCCAAACCGCACTACCTGGTCGTCAACGCCGACGAATCCGAGCCCGGCACCTGCAAAGACATGCCGCTGATGTTCGCCACGCCGCACTTTCTGGTCGAAGGCAGCATCATCGCCGCCTACGCGATCCGGGCCCACCATGCCTTCCTCTACATCCGCGGTGAGACGGTGCCGGTGTTGCGCCGGCTGCGGCACGCGGTGGCCGAAGCTTATGAGGCCGGTTACCTGGGTCGTGACATCCTCGGGTCCGGCTACGACCTGGAAATGGTCGTGCACGCGGGTGCGGGCGCCTACATCTGTGGTGAAGAGACCGCGCTGCTGGATTCGCTGGAGGGCCGGCGTGGTCAGCCCCGGCTGCGCCCGCCCTTCCCGGCGGTGTCCGGGCTCTACGCCTGCCCGACGGTGATCAACAACGTCGAGACCATTGCCAGCGTGCCGCCGATCCTGCAGCACGGGGTGGACTGGTTCCGCTCGATGGGCACCGAGAAGTCACCGGGCTTCAACCTCTACTCACTGTCCGGCCACGTCACCAAGCCCGGCCAATATGAGGCCCCGCTGGGCATCACGTTGCGTGAGTTGCTGGACTACGCCGGCGGGGTCCGGGCCGGGCACCGGCTGAAGTTCTGGACGCCGGGCGGATCGTCGACCCCGCTGCTGACCGATGAGCACCTCGACGTCCCGCTGGACTACGAGGCTGTCGGTGCGGCCGGCTCGATGCTGGGCACCAAGGCCTTAGAAATCTTCGACGAGACAACCTGTGTGGTGCGCGCGGTGCGGCGCTGGACCGAGTTCTACCAGCACGAGTCCTGCGGCAAGTGCACCCCGTGCCGGGAGGGCACCTACTGGCTGGAGCTGATTTACGAGCGGCTGGAAACCGGCAAGGGCATTCACGAAGACCTCGACAAGCTGGCCGACATCGCCGACAACATTCAAGGCAAGTCGTTCTGCGCTTTGGGTGACGGCGCGGCGATGCCGGTGATCTCGTCGCTCAAATACTTCTACGACGAATACGTCGCCCACGTCGAACAGGGCGGCTGTCCGTTCGACCCGCGGGAGTCGATGCTCTCGACAAACGGAAAGGCGTGACAGCTTCACATGACCAGCATTTCGGATGTGCCTCGATCAGAGGAGTACGGAGAGGCCCCGCCGCCGGACATGGTGACGCTGAGCATCGACGGGGTCGAGGTCAGCGTGCCGAAGGGGACGCTGGTGATCCGCGCGGCGGAGCTGATCGGCGTGCAGATCCCGCGGTTCTGCGACCACCCGCTGCTCGACCCGGTCGGCGCCTGCCGGCAATGCATAGTGGAGATCGAGGGCCAGCGCAAGCCGATGGCGTCGTGCACGACACCGGTTGCCGACGACATGGTGGTGAAGACTCAGCTGACCTCCGAAGTCGCGGACAAGGCCCAGCAGGGTGTGATGGAGCTGCTGCTGATCAACCATCCGCTGGACTGTCCGATGTGCGACAAAGGCGGTGAATGCCCGCTGCAGAACCAGGCGATGTCCAACGGCCGCGCCGAATCCCGCTTCACCGACGAAAAGCGCACTTTCACCAAGCCGATCAACATCTCCTCGCAGGTGCTGCTCGACCGGGAGCGGTGCGTGCTGTGCGCCCGCTGCACCCGGTTCTCCGCCCAGATCGCCGGTGACCCGTTCATTGAGATGCTGGAGCGCGGGGCGCTGCAGCAAGTCGGGATCTACGCCAACGAACCGTTCGACTCCTACTTCTCCGGTAACACCGTGCAGATCTGCCCGGTCGGCGCGCTGACCGGCACCGCCTACCGGTTCCGGGCCCGGCCCTTCGACCTGGTCTCCAGTCCCAGCGTGTGTGAACACTGCGCATCCGGGTGCGCGCAGCGCAGCGACCACCGCCGCGGCAAGGTGATGCGGCGGCTGGCCGGTGACGATCCAGAGGTCAACGAAGAGTGGAACTGCGACAAAGGCCGGTGGGCGTTCAGCTACGCCAGCCAGCCGGACCGGATCACCACGCCGCTGATCCGGGACAGTAACGGCTCGCTGGTTTCGGCGTCCTGGTCGCACGCGCTGGCGGTGGCAGCCGATGGGCTGGCCTCCGCCCGTGGTCGGACGGGTGTGCTGGTCGGCGGGCGCCTGACCTTAGAAGAGGCGTACGCCTACGCCAAATTTGCGCGAATCGCGTTGGACAGCAACGACATCGATTTCCGCGCCCGGCCGCATTCGGCGGAGGAGGCCGACTTCCTGGCCGCGCGGGTCGCCGGCCGCCCGGTCAGTGTCAGCTACTCAGACCTGGAATCGGCGCCGGTGGTGCTGCTCGTCGGGTTCGAGCCGGAAGACGAGTCACCGATCGTGTTCTTACGGTTGCGTAAAGCCGCCGTCAAGCGCCAGGTGCCTGTCTACGCCATCGCGCCGTTCGCCAGTCGCGGGCTGCAGAAGATGAACGGCCGGTTGATCGACACCGTCCCCGGCGCCGAGGCGTCGACGCTGGCGGACCTAGATGCCGCCGGTCACGGGGAACTCGCCGAACTGCTGAGCGAACCCGGTGCGGTGATTTTTGTCGGCGAACGGCTGGCGACAGCGCCGGGCGCGTTGTCGGCCGCCACCCGCCTCGCCGACGCCACCGGTGCCAAACTGGCCTGGGTGCCGCGGCGCGCCGGAGAACGCGGGGCATTGGACGCCGGTGCGCTGGGCGGGTTGCTGCCGGGCGGGCGTCCGCTCACCGACGCGACCGCGCGCTCGGAGGTCAGCAACGCATGGAGCGTCGACGACCTGCCGTCCACACCGGGGCGCGACACCGCCGGCATCTTGGCGGCGGCCGCCGACGGCACACTAGGCGCGCTGCTGGTCGCCGGGGTCGACCCGGCCGACCTGGCCGACCCCGAGGGCGCGTTGGCAGCCCTCGACGCCGCGAAGTTCGTCGTCAGCCTGGAGCTGCGCCCGAGCGCGGTCAGCGAGCGCGCCGATGTCGTGTTCCCGATCGCACCGCCGCCGGAGAAGGCGGGCACCTTCGTCAACTGGGAGGGCCGGCACCGCACCTTCACCGCCACGCTGCAGCACGGCGCGATGCCGGACCTGCGGGTGCTGGGCACCCTGGCCGACGAGCTGGGCGTCGATCTGGCGTTGCCCACCGCCGAGGCGGCCCGCGCGGAACTGCTTGAACTGGGTGCGTGGAACGGCGAGCGGGCCGCAGACCCTGAGGTCGCAGCCGGGGACGTGCCTCAGCCCGGCAAGGGTGAGGCCGTGCTGACCGGGTGGCGGCTGCTGCTGGACTCCGGTCAACTGCAGGACGGCGCCAACCACCTGGCCGGCACCGCGCGTGCGCCGGTGGCCCGGCTCTCGGCGGAGTCGGCGACCGAGATCGGCGCCGCCGACGGTGACAAGATCACGGTCAGCACGTCGCAGGGCTCGATCACGCTGCCGCTGGTGGTGACTGAGATGCCCGATGGCGTGGTCTGGCTGCCGCTGAACTCGCCGGGTTCGGCGGTGCACCGGGAACTGGGCGTCACGGCCGGTGCCGTGGTGAGCATGCGCGCCGGTGCTGACGGGGTGGCCAAGTGACCTCACTGAACGCGTTCGGGCACGACGTCTGGTGGCTGCTGCTGGGCAAGGCCGTCGCAACCTTCGCCTTTCTGGTGCTCACGGTTCTGGTGGCGATCCTGGCCGAACGCAAACTGTTGGGCCGCATGCAGCTTCGGTGGGGCCCCAACCGGGTGGGGCCGCGCGGATATCTGCAGAGCCTGGCCGACGGCATCAAGCTGGCGCTGAAGGAAGCCATTATTCCCTTCGGCGTGGACCGCCCGGTGTTCCTGCTGGCGCCGGTCATCTCGACCGTCCCGGCCATCACCGCTTTCGCGTTCATCCCGTTCGGACCTGTGGTGTCGGTGTTCGGGCACCGCACTCCGTTGCAGGTGACCGACCTGCCCGTGGCAGTGCTGTTCATCCTGGGATTGTCGGCGATCGGCGTGTACGGCATCGTGCTGGCGGGCTGGTCGTCCGGATCGACTTACCCGCTGCTGGGCGGGGTGCGCTCCACTGCGCAGGTCATCTCCTACGAGGTGGCGATGGGTACCGCGTTCGCGTCGGTGTTCCTCTACGCGGGAACCATGTCGACGTCGCAGATCGTGGCCGCTCAGGACCGGATCTGGTACGCGTTCCTGCTGCTGCCCTCGTTCATGGTCTACCTCGTGTCGATGGTGGGCGAGACCAACCGGGCGCCGTTCGATCTGCCGGAGGCCGAGGGTGAACTGGTCGCCGGTTTCCACACCGAATACTCGTCGCTGGCGTTCGCGATGTTCTACCTGGCCGAGTACATCAACATGACCACGGTTTCCGCATTGGCCGCCACTCTGTTTTTCGGCGGCTGGCACGCGCCGTGGCCGCTGAACATGTGGGCCGGTGCCAACAGCGGATGGTGGCCGGTGCTGTGGTTCACCGCCAAAGTGTGGACCTTCCTGTTCATCTACTTCTGGTTGCGGGCCACCCTGCCCCGACTGCGCTACGACCAGTTCATGACGTTGGGCTGGAAGATACTCATCCCGGTCGCACTGGTCTGGGTGATGATCGCCGCCGTCATCCGCACCCTGCGCGATCAGGGCTATCCGCACTGGACCGCGATATTGGCGACCACCAGCGCGGTGTTCGCGGCGGCGCTGCTTCTCTATCTGCGAAGACCGTTCAGCGGCGTAGGCACTCACGTACTCGGGCGCACCCCGCAGGCGCTGCGCGGCAGGGGTCCGGCCGCCGAATCAGCATTCCCGACACCACCGCTTCCCGGTGAGGCAGCGGTACCGGCGACCAAGGAGGGCGCACATGGCTAAGTTGCCCAAGTCGTTGGAGGCGGTCGCCGGTTTTGGCGTCACCTTGAGAGCGATGTTCAAGCGGCCTATCACTGAAGAGTATCCAGAACAGAAACTGCCCACCGCGCCGCGCTACCACGGCCGCCACCAGCTCAACCGGTATCCCGACGGACTGGAGAAGTGCATCGGCTGCGAATTGTGCGCCTGGGCATGCCCGGCCGATGCGATCTACGTGGAAGGTGCCGACAACACCGAAGAGGAGCGGTTCTCTCCCGGGGAGCGCTACGGCCGGGTGTACCAGATCAACTACCTGCGCTGCATCGGCTGCGGTTTGTGCGTCGAGGCCTGCCCGACCCGCGCGCTGACGATGACCAACGAGTACGAAATGGCCGACGACAACCGCGCTGGTCTCATCTACGAGAAAGATCGGCTGTTGGCGCCGATGGAGCCCGGCATGCAGCAACCGCCGCATCCGAGGGCCCCCGGGGCCACCGATGCCGACTACTACCGCGGCAATGTGACCGCGCAGGGACTTTCCCGCGATGGGGAGCCGACGGGCGCGCAGCAATGACGGCGGTGCTGGTAGCCGCGGGCGCACAGGTGATCACCCGTACGTCCACCGGTGAAGCGGTGCTGTTCTGGGTGCTCGGCGCGCTCGCGCTCATCGGTGCCCTCGGTGTGGTGTGGGCCGCCAACGCGGTGTACTCGGCGCTGTTTCTGGCGATGACGATGCTCAGCCTGGCCGTCTTCTACATGGCTCAAGACGCGCTGTTCCTGGGTGTGGTCCAAGTGGTCGTTTACACCGGCGCAGTGATGATGTTGTTCTTGTTCGTGCTCATGTTGATCGGGGTGGACTCCGCGGAATCCCTGGTCGAGACGCTACGCGGACAGCGCGTCGCCGCGGCCGTGGCCGGCGTCGGATTCGGCGTGCTGCTGGTCGCCGGAATCGGCAGCGCGAACATTCCCCCGTTCGCCGGCCTGACGGCGGCCAACGCCGACGGCAACGTCAACGGCCTGGCGACGCTGATCTTCGCCCGTTACCTGTGGGCGTTCGAACTGACCAGCGCGCTGCTGATCACCGCGGCGATCGGCGCGATGGTGCTCGCCCACCGGGAACGGTTCGAGCACCGCAAGACTCAGCGCGAGCTGTCGCAGGAACGCTTCCAGCCGGGCGGCTACCCCACCACCTTGCCGGCGCCGGGTGTGTACGCGCGGCACAATGCCGTCGACGTCGCCGCCATGCTGCCTGACGGGTCCTACTCGAAGCTGTCGGTGTCCCGGGTGCTGGAAAGCCGCGGCGTCGGCAACGGCAACAACGGAACCAACGGCGGGAACGGATCTGAAGGCAACGCGTCATGAACCCGGCGAACTACCTGTATCTGTCGGCGCTGCTTTTCACCGTCGGCGCCAGCGGAGTGCTGTTGCGGCGCAACGCGATCGTGATGTTCATGTGCGTTGAGCTCATGCTCAACGCCGTCAACCTCGCATTCGTCACCTTCGCCCGGATGCACGGCCAGCTGGACGGTCAGATGATCGCGTTCTTCACGATGGTCGTCGCGGCCTGCGAGGTGGTCGTCGGTCTGGCGATCATCATGACGATCTTCCGCGCCCGCAAATCAGCATCGGTCGACGACGCGAATTTGCTCAAGGGTTAGGGCCACTCGATGACACATCTGACCTGGCTGCTGGTGGTCTTGCCGCTGGCCGGTGCCACGATCCTGCTGCTCGCCGGCAGGCGAACAGACCGGTGGGGACATCTGCTGGGCTGCGCCGCGGCATTGGCGTCGTTCGGGGTGGGGTTGGCTCTGCTGGTCAACATGCTCGGCCGTCCTGCCGATGACCGCACCATCGGTCAGAACCTGTTCCGGTGGGTGCCGGTCGGCGGTCTCCAAGTGGACTTCGGGCTCCAGATCGACCAGTTATCCATCTGTTTCGTCCTCCTGATCACCGGCGTCGGCTCCCTGATTCATATCTACTCGATCGGCTACATGGCCGAAGACGCCGATCGTCGACGTTTTTTTGCCTATCTGAACCTGTTCCTGGCGGCGATGCTGCTGCTGGTGGTTGCCGACAACTACCTCGGTCTCTACGTCGGCTGGGAGGGCGTCGGTTTGGCGTCCTACCTGCTGATCGGTTTCTGGTATCAGAAGCCGACGGCGGCCACCGCCGCCAAGAAGGCGTTCGTGATGAACCGGGTCGGCGACGCCGGCCTCGCGGTTGCCATGTTCGTCATGTTCGCCACCTTCGGGACGCTGTCCTACGGCGGGGTGTTCGCCGCTGCGCCGGGCGCCGGGCACGGCGTGCTGCTGGCCATCGGGCTGTTGTTGCTGCTGGGCGCCGCTGCGAAATCCGCTCAGGTCCCGCTGCAGGCCTGGCTGGGTGACGCGATGGAAGGCCCCACCCCGGTGTCCGCGCTGATCCACGCCGCGACCATGGTGACCGCCGGGGTGTACCTGATCGTGCGGTCCAACCCGCTGTACAACCTGTCGCCGGGTTCCCAGCTCGCCGTCGTGATCGTCGGCGCGGTGACACTGCTGTTCGGGGCCTACATCGGCTGCGCCAAGGATGACATCAAGCGTGCGCTCGCCGCGTCCACGATGAGTCAGATCGGCTACATGGTGCTGGCCGCCGGGCTGGGCCCGGCCGGTTACGCGTTCGCGATCATGCACCTGCTCACCCACGGCTTCTTTAAGGCCGGCTTGTTCCTGGGCTCCGGCGCGGTGATCCACGCGATGGACGAGGAGCAGGACATGCGCCGCTACGGCGGGCTGCGCAAGGCGTTGCCGATCACCTTCGTCACCTTTGGTCTGGGCTACCTGGCAATCATCGGGATGTTCCCGTTCGCCGGGTTCTTCTCCAAGGACGCCATCATCGAAGCTGCGCTGGGTGTCGGCGGCATCCGCGGATACACGTTGGGCACCGCCGCGCTGCTCGGCGCCGGGATCACCGCGTTCTACATGACGCGCGTGATGTTGATGACATTCTTCGGCGAAAAGCGTTGGTCAGACGACGCGCACCCTCATGAAGTCTCAGCCACGATGACCTGGCCGATGATCCTGCTCGCTGTCGGCTCGGTGTTCTCCGGTGGCCTGCTAGCCGTCGGCGGCACCCTGAAGCGGTGGCTGGAACCCGTGGTGCGAAGCGAAGAGAGCGCGCACGCGCTGTCCGCCTGGGTGCTGACGCCGATCACCTTGAGCGTCGTGGCGATCGGGATCGTCGTGGCATACCTGTTCTACGGCCGCCGGGCGGTGCCCGACACTGCGCCCGAGGACGTTTCGGCGTGGACGGTTGCCGGGCGCCGCGACCTGTACGGCGACGCGTTCAACGAACGGGGTGTCATGGTGCCGGGCGCTGTCTTGACCGCGGCGCTGGTCCAGTTCGACAACAAGGGGGTCGACGGCTCAGTCAACGGCTTGGCGAACCTGGTCAGCCGGACCTCGAATCGCTTGCGCGGGCTGCAAACCGGCTTCGCCCGCAGTTATGCGGCGTCGATGTTGACGGGCGCAGCGCTGGTGGCCGTGGCGATCCTGGTGGTGCAGCTGTGGCGGTGAGGTGCGCCGGCGGCCCATCAGATACGCGGCGACGAGGCAGAGCGAAGCGATGAGGAGGAGCGGCGCATGAATGGCGCCTGGCTAAGTGCACTGTGGCTGATCCCGCTGGCGGGTGCGGTCATTACCATCGCGTTGCCCGGCCAACAGCGGAAGCTCGCCAAATGGGTCGGCCTGCTCGTTGCGCTGGGGGTGCTGGCGGTGTCGATCGTCATCGCAGCCAGGTTCCAGCCCGGCGGCGCACCTTACCAATTCGTCGAATCGCACCGCTGGATTCCGGCTTTCGGGGCGGGATACATCCTCGGCGTGGACGGCATCGCCGTCGTGCTGGTGTTGCTCACCACCATCGTCGTGCCGATGCTGCTGGTGGCCGGTTGGAACGACGGCGGCGAGCGCAGCCGCGGCCCGCACACCTACGTCGCCTTGATCCTCACCGTCGAGTCGATGGTGCTGATCTCGCTTGTCTCGCTGGACATTCTGCTGTTCTACGTGTTCTTCGAAGCGATGCTCATCCCGATGTACTTCTTGATCGGTGGTTTCGGGCACGGCACGGAGCGGTCCAAGGCCGCGGTGAAGTTCTTGCTGTACAACCTGTTCGGCGGTCTGATCATGCTGGCCGCAGTGATCGGGCTGTACGTCGTCACCGCAGAACGGGGGCCGGGCACCTTCGACTTCCGCCAGGTCGTCGCATTACTTTCCCATACGGGTTCGTCGGGATCGCTGGGTGCGTCTTCGGCGCTGCTCAAAGCGTTGTTCTTGGGTTTCATGTTCGCGTTCGCGATCAAGGCCCCGCTGTGGCCGTTCCACCGCTGGCTGCCCGACGCCGCAGTGGAGTCCACCCCGGCGACCGCGGTGCTGATCACCGCGGTGATGGACAAGGTCGGCACCTTCGGGATGTTGCGCTACTGCCTGCAGCTGTTTCCGGACGCGTCAACCTATTTCCGTCCGCTGATCGTGGGATTGGCGATCGTCGGCGTGGTCTACGGCGCCATCGTGGCCATCGGCCAATACGACATGATGCGCCTGATCGCCTACACCTCGATCTCGCACTTCGGGTTCATCATCGCCGGGATCTTCGTGATGACCACCCAGGGGCAGAGCGGGTCGACGCTGTACATGCTCAACCACGGCCTGTCCACCGCCGCGGTGTTCCTCATCGCCGGATTCCTCATCGCCCGCCGCGACGGCAACCGGACCATCTACGCCTACGGCGGCGTGCAGAAGGTGGCGCCGGTGCTGGCCGGGACGTTTCTGGTGGCGGCGCTGGCGACGCTTTCGTTGCCCGGCCTGGCGCCGTTCATCAGTGAGTTCCTGGTTCTGCTGGGCACATTCAACCGGTATTGGCTGGCAGCGGCAGTCGGTTCAACCGCTCTGATCCTGTCCTCGATCTACATGTTGTGGCTTTACCAGCGGCTGATGACCGGACCGGTGCCCGAGGGCTGGGAAGGGGAAAACCGCATCCGCGACCTGGTGCCGCGGGAAGTCGCCGTCGTCGCACCGTTGTTCGTGCTGCTGGTGGTGTTCGGGGTGTATCCGAAACCGCTGCTTGACATCATCAATCCTGCGGTAGGTCACACGATGTCTACGATCAACCAGCACGATCCAGCGCCGAGTGTGCCGGCCGGCACGGCGCCGCGAACAGCCGAAGGGCCTCGTCGATGAGTATGCCTACCCCCAGCGTCGAGTACTCGTTCATCTCCCCCGAGCTGATCGTCTTCGGTGTCGCGGTGACCGGAGTTCTGGTCGAAGCGTTCTTTCCGCGCCGACTGCGCTACGGCACGCAGGTGCTGCTGACCCTGGGCGGCTTGGTCGCCGCGTTCGCCGCGGTGATCGATGTCGCCCACCGCATTCCGGCGGCTGGTCAGATCGCCGTGCTGAAGGCGGTAGCGATCGACAAACCGACGCTGGTGGTGCAAGGCACCGTGCTGTTGGTCGCGGTCCTGGCCGTGATCTTCTTCGCAGAACGCACCCGCGACGCGGCTGCTGCTGTCGGCCCGGGCGCTGCTACCGCCACTGTCACCGGCCTGGACTCGTTCACGCCGCAAGCCTCAGCAGTGCCGGGCAGCGTGGCCGAGCGGCATGCGGCCGGTGCCGGGGCGGCCCACACCGAAGTCTTTCCGCTGACTTTGCTTGCGGTTGGCGGCATGCTGGTGTTCCCTGCCGCCAACGACCTGCTGACTATGTTCGTCGCGCTGGAGGTGCTGTCGCTGCCGCTGTACCTATTGTGCGGGCTGGCCCGGCACCGTCGGCTGCTCTCCCAGGAAGCATCGCTGAAATACTTTCTGCTGGGCGCTTTCTCGTCGGCGTTTTTCCTCTACGGGGTGGCCTTGCTGTATGGGGCTACCGGCACACTCACACTGGGCGAGATCGGCAAAGGGCTGGCTGCCCGCCCGGACAACTCGATCGGCCTGATCGGTGTCGGGTTGCTGGCGGTCGGCCTGCTGTTCAAAGTGGGCGCCGTGCCGTTCCACTCCTGGATCCCCGACGTCTACCAGGGCGCGCCCACCCCGATCACCGGATTCATGGCCGCGGCAACAAAAGTGGCGGCATTCGGTGCGCTGATCCGGGTGGTTTATGTCGCATTGGACCCGTTGCACAACCAGTGGCGACCGGTGCTGTGGGCCGTCGCAATTCTGACGATGGCGGTCGGCACCGTCACTGCGATCAACCAGAACGACGTCAAACGGCTGCTGGCCTATTCTTCGGTGGCGCACGTTGGTTTTATCCTGACCGGCGTGATCGCCGACATTCCCGCAGGCGTCTCCTCGACGCTGTTCTACTTGGTGGCCTACAGTTTCAGCACGGTGGGCGCATTCGCGGTGGTGAGCCTGATCCGCAACAGCGACGGCGACGAAGACGCCGAAATGCTGCACTGGGCCGGGCTGGGTCGTCGCTATCCCGTTGTCGGAGCACTGTTTTCGATGTTCCTTCTCGCCTTCGCCGGCATTCCGTTGACCAGCGGGTTCGTTAGTAAGTTCGCGGTGTTCGACGCCGCCGCCCGCGGTGGCGCGGTGCCCCTGGTGATCATCGGTGTCGTCGCCAGCGGTGTGGCCGCTTACTTTTACGTGCGGGTCATCGTGCTGATGTTTTTTACCGAGGCGGCCGCCGATCCACCGCATCTCGTCATACCCAGCGTGTGGAGCAGAGCCGCGATCGCGGTGTGCGCAGCGGTCACCATCGGTTTGGGGGTCTTCCCACAGCCGCTCCTCGATCTGGTCGGGCACGCCGCACACCTCGCCGGCTGACCGGTCGCACCATGGCGCCCCGCGACTGGGCCCTCGTCGAGGCCACCGGCGTGGTCTGGACCCTGACGATGAACCGTCCGGAAGGCCGATACCCCGAGGTGTGGGCGCCGACTGGGACTGCGCTCGGGTGCGCAAGCGCTCGACACCACCGGCAGATGAGCTAGTGGGATCGCGCCGCGACTGGCTGCAGATACGGAAACGAATCAGTGAACCGCCCCGGATCTGGGGCGATACCCGTGCCAAGCGGCGAATTGGTCAGCAGCGACAGCATGTTGTCCATGACATTGTCGTGCAACGACCGGCCGTTGAATCCCGTGTAGTCGAAAGACGCTGCGGTGCCGACTTCATAGGGCAGCGTGAGCGATCCGAACAACTCCGCCACCCGACGACCGTAAGCCTCGGGGTCTCCTGTAGTGCGGGCCATGGCGGTATATTCGGCGACGGTCGAGCAAACGCTTGACACGAACGGGGAATTGTCGTCGGACGGCCGGGCGCGGTTGAACCGCTCGCGCAAGTCATCCTCGCCGAGATAAATGTGGGTAAGTAGTGGCAGACCCCAGCGGGCCACCTGCTGCTCGGGCGCGTGGCCGTAAAGGGACACCGTTGCCCAAGCGTTCACCCGGGTGGTGTCGGCAATCAGCCGGTTCGGTACTTCGAGGACAAGTGCTGCGACAACGCGGTCATGAAAGAAATTGACCTGATTGCCGAACGCCTCGGGCTTGTAGACGCCGCGCGCGAACGCCGCCTTGAACGCCTCCAAAGCGGCCGCGTCACCGGCGAAGGGATCGCTGACGACCCCGGCGAAGACTTTCGTGCCGTGCCCTCCCAACACAACCTCGTTGGTGCGGCCCGAAGCCACCAGCTCTCCGTCAAGGCCGTCGGGGGCGTTGTTGGCACGGTGAATTTGGAATTCCTGCGCGTGACTGGGCTCCGCGCCTCGCGAGGCAACATGCACGACGTCGCCGAACCGCGCCTTGAAAGACACCTCCTCGCAGCGGTCGTCGTCGGTATCGAAACGGAACGCGTAGACCGCCTCCTCCCGAAAGGGCGCCGCGGTATCGGCGGTCGCGGCAGGGTTGACGGTCATCGCCATCACTGTTGTCTTCGCGCCGTTACCGGCGAACAGGTAAAAGTCACACAGGTTCAGCCGAGGGTCCTCGCGGCCGGTTGGAATGTCGAAATGGTGCGACACGTATTGAGCCTTTCTTTAGCAGCCTCACACTCGGCCGAATGCGAGCGGCTAAACGCTGCTGCCCAGGTAAGCCCGGGTGGCCAGCAGGTAGATCCCAAGAACGGCTGGCGGCGCAAGCAGCGGCAGCCATGGCAACTGCAGCGGGAAGGACGTCGCCGCGAGGCCGACAACGGTAAAGCTTAGCGCGGCAACGACTGTGGGGGTGCTGGCGGTGAACACCTCACCAGTCGCGTGCCGCAGCACCAGATACAACGTTGCGGCGAGCCCAGACACCGCCGCGAGTATCGGCGTGGGATCAGCCAGCGCGATGGCCGCGACGGCAAGTACCACCGCCGGTGTCGCCGCCGCTCGGTACACCGTGCCGAGCGCCACCGCAGCGAGTGCCAACGCGGCGGCGACGAAGGCGGGCCCGTCCTGCGACCCGCCACCGGTGGCCGCAACCATCAGCAGTCCGAACGCCGTCGACAGCAGGCGAAAGGTCACGTTCTGGCCCTTCCGGCCGCGCGGCGGCTCCGGTCGGGCACCGCGCGCATCGACTGGTCGAGCGTCAGATCCGGCCGCCAGGCCAGCACGTCGACGCCGGTGGTGGCCATGTCCCGGTACATGGCCGATCGCTGCAACGCCCACATCCGTCCGATCATCGGGTCGAGATCGCCTTCGAACGGCGAGCCTTGCAGCACGTCGACTGCGATCACCACATGACCGCGTTTGCGTAAATCGATCAGCGCCAGGGCGAACTCGGTGTCGAGCATGGTGGAGAACGCGATGACGATCGCGCCTGGCGGGACGGCTGCCCGCGGCGCCAACGTTCCCGTCGTCGTCTCGAACCGCTCACCGGCGGCAAGCACGGTGTCGAGTATGCGGTAGAACTGCCGCTGCCCGATGTCGGCCCCGAGCCAGCGTGGGCGGTGACCGCCGAGCGCGATCACTCCGGCACGGTCTCCGCTTCGCAACGCGGTCTGCACCACTTGCGCTGCGCCGCGTACGGTCCGCTCGGTGGCGTCGGTGGCCGGCCCGGCGGCTTGCGGGTAGGTGTCGATGAGCGCCACCACGTCGGCTGCGCGGTCAGTGAATCGCTGCGTGACATGCAGCCGGCTGCGGCGCGCGCTCACCGCCCAGTTGATGGTGCGCAGCTGGTCGCCGGGCACATACGCGCGAATGTCGGCGTACTCGACACCCGGCCCGGTTCGGCGGGTCAGATGGGTGCCCAGCCGGTCGAGCAGCTCGGTCCGAGGGATCGGTGTCGACTGCGGCGGAGCTTCGGGGAACACGAAGATTTCCGCGACGTCGACGGTCGCGGTCCCCAGCAGCAAGCCACCACGGGCGACGAATTCGACGGTGGCCCTGATCGGGTAGCGACCCCAGCGTTCGGCGGACACCAGAACAGATTGCTCTGCCGGCGAACCGTTTTCGATCACGTCAAGCCGCATCCCGGTGACCGCTGCGACAGTGAGTTTTACTGCGCCAACGCCGTGCTCGGTCAGCGCCCAGACATCGACCCGATTCTGCTCTGACTCGAAGCAGCGGCGCGATGCTGGTGTGGCATGCACCCGGATCTTGGGCGCCGGGTGCTGCCAGGTGACGGAGCACAACACCCCTAGCAGGGGCGCGGCGAACGCGACGAGCTGCCAGCGTGCCGCGATTACCGCGACAGCCAGCGCCAGTGCGGCGCAGGTCGCGAGCGAGCGAGTCAGAATCGAGGCTCGCCAATGACATTCGACTTCGATGCTGCTCTGTTCAGTCACATCGCACCGCGCTCAAGTCGTCCCGCGCGCCCGCGGCACCGGCACTCGACGCAACAACTCGCCGATGACGTCGGAGCCCTGGATCTTGCGCACCCACATCTCGGGCCGCAGCGTGATGCGATGTGCCATCGCTGCGGCGGCAAGCGCTTTGACGTCTTCGGGGATGACGTAATCCCGGCCCGTCAGCAGGGCGCGCGCCCGGGCGAGTTGCACTATATCGAGTTCTGCGCGCGGGCTGGCCCCCACCGCGACCTGAGGATGATGCCGCGTCGCCGTGGCCAGCGACACCACATAGTGCAAGATGTCGTCGTGCACCGTCACCTGCTCGACTGACTCGCGCATCGCCACCAAGTCGTGGGCGTCCACGACCTGGCTGACCGTCGGCTCGGCCGAACCGCGATCCAGCCGCCGACGCAGCATCGACGCCTCGTCCGACTCGGACAGGTAACGCAACTCGAGCCGGATCGCGAATCGATCCAGCTGCGCTTCGGGCAGCGGGTAGGTGCCTTCGTATTCGATCGGATTGTCGGTGGCCAACACAATGAACGGGTTCGGCAGCCGGTGGGTGTGTCCGTCCATACTGACTTGCCCCTCGGCCATCGCCTCCAGCAGCGCCGCCTGGGTTTTCGGCGGTGTGCGGTTGATTTCGTCGGCCAGCAACAGATTGGTGAAGATCGGCCCGCGGCGGAACTCGAAACTTCCGGACTTCATGTCGTAGATCGTCGAACCCAGCAGATCGGCCGGCAACAGGTCCGGAGTGAACTGGACCCGGGTGAACTCCAGGCCGAGCGCCGCAGCGAAGGACCGCGCGATCAGCGTCTTACCCAGGCCGGGCAGGTCCTCGATGAGCACATGACCGCCGGCGAGCACCGTGGTCAGAATGAGGCGCAGCGCCGAGCGCTTGCCGACCACCACACGCGCGATCTCGTCGAGCACCGCCTCGCAGTGTGCGGTGGTCGTCGCAGCCGGCATGCTCATTCTCGCTGTCATACTTGCTCCAGACGTTGCAGTATCTCCTCGAGCACGTGCCGCCCCGGGCCCGGCTCGTTGCCGCCGGTGACCGAGATGTTGTCGGGGTTCACCCATTCCCACAATGCCGGACCGAACAGCATCCGGCCGGTCGCGTGATAGGCGGCCGGGTCCTTCGACTTCTTTTGACGGGTGGCCGTTTCGAAACGACCGGCAAGGATCGGCCGCAGCCGGCGGTCCCAGTCGGATCGGGTCAGCTCTGACCAGCGGATCTGTTTCTCGGTGCGCAACAACCAACTGCGCAGCGAATCGGCGTGCACATCCCTGGCGGCGCGGGCCGGCGTCGGACCGTCACCGCTGGCCAGGAAACGACGCACTTCGACCAGCACCAAGGTGACGGCCACTCCTGACGCCCACAACACCAGCCGGCGATCGTGGGCTAACAGGGCAAGGGCTTCGAGGATTACCACAGCGCAAAACCCCAGCACTACAACGCGTTTCATGCCACGCCTCGCGCTTGCGCCGAGAGCTCGGCCAAAACCAACTGCAATGCGCTGACTGCAACCTCGCGGTGCTGCTCAGTCATCACGTGCGGGCTGAACCGAGCTTCGGCGAACAGGTGCACCAGCTCCGTGGCGTTCTGCGCGCTCAGCGAGTTGCGCGCGACGGCGCGGGCCAGCACTTCGGTCGGCGTGTCGAAGTCCTGGGGTGCCGAGCCGGGGATATGGGCGAGCTCGCGCTCCATGGCGGCGTAGCAGGCGATGATCGCCTCACGTGGTTCACGGCTGAGGTCACCGATCTCGGCGAGCCCGCGTTCGGCGGCGCGTGCCAGAACCTGCTGGCCCAGCGGTTCAGCCGGTAGCAAGTCGCCGTCGGCGTGGTGGGTCAAGGCCGCTGCCTCGCGCGGTCGCCTGCGGGAGGTCATTAGGGTGGCCCCGATCAGCACCGCCAGTAGGACGATCGTGCTTGCGGAGAGATAAGGCAGCAGCAGGCCGCCGTGGTCCGACGGTGCTTTCGACCCGTTTGTCGGCGGCGTCGCGGTGTCGGCTCCTGCGGGTGTCGGAGTGCTCGAGCCGGTCGGTGAGGTGGGCGCGTCCATGCCGCGGTGCAGCAGATGCGTCGACAGGGCCGTCACCAACAGCCA
Source organism: uncultured Actinomycetota bacterium (assembly GCA_963818785.1). Lineage (GTDB taxonomy): Bacteria > Actinomycetota > Actinomycetes > Mycobacteriales > Mycobacteriaceae > Mycobacterium. Next base: position 36,293 of record CAWFTT010000015.1, read on the forward strand.
TGCGGTCATCAATGCCAGCACGATCAGCACCGCGCGCCAGCTCGGCCGGACGGCGCTGCCGCCGAGTCCTTCGGGCAGGCTTGCCGCGGGGCGTCGGGCGGCACGCGGCTGTCGCAACCGGCCGATCACCGCGACGACGATGACGGCAAGAGATATCGCCAGCAGCGCACTGATGAACGCGAGACTCACTGTGGCGTCGACGGCGGCCTCGGGCGAAGACGTGGGTCGGCCACCGGGCAGATATCCCCGCAACGCTGTGGCAACCACAATCAACAGCACGATCAGTGCGATCACGCGCTTAGTTGGTCTATCTAGCATCGGCACACCACTCGACCGGTTGCTGCCGCTGTCACGGCACCGCTTCTCCGACCCATATTGGCACGCTCGACATATTCGTCGCCAGGAATTGGCCGCTCGCGTCAATTACCGATCGGCTGAGTGCCTGAATTCGGTTTTCTTTTTGCACGGTCGGGTAGCCGACGGTATCGGACCGATTAATTAAGGAGAAAGGGATGACCCGGAACAGCAATGAGAAGAAAAAGATTCGCCGAAGTCCGTTGATAATTGTCGGTAGCGGTGCCAGCTGCGTTGGCTGTGGGCGCAGCTTTGACCGTTACAGGATCTGCACCGGCTGCCGTCGCGGCGAGCCAGACGCTCCCGCCGCTCGCCACTTTCGTCCCGGATGATCCGCCGGGCCCGCCCGGACCGCCCGCACCACCCGGCCCTCCTGGGATACCAGGTGACCAGGGCGCGCCGGGCGCTGTGGGGCCTCCAGGCGTTCCGGATGTCCCGGGAGCTCCCGGTCCGGGCGACCAGGGGCCTGGTGGACCGCCCGGCGCGCCGGGTGTTCCAGGACCGCCCGGGAGCTGACGCCGGAGAATCGATCAGGTCTCGCGGTTGGGGAAGTATCACTTTCCCAACCGCGTCCGCTCACGCCGGCATCAACCTTTCGGCCGCCACACCCCGAATCGATTGCCCTGTGGATCCTGTAAGTGCGCGAATTCGATGCGGCCATTGTCGGTGAATGGCACGACGGTCGTGGCACCGAGTTCTGCTGCTTTCTCGATGGTCGCGCGGACGTCCTCGACCTGAACGTAGAAGATGGCCCACGTCGCGCCGCCCGTCTGCCCGGTGTCCCAGACACCACCTTTGTCGCCCTCCACGGCGCGGTAGCCGCCGGATTCGGCAATGTGCCATCCGAAGATGCTCCCGTAGAACGCAGCCGTCGCCCCGGCGTCCGGCGTTCCGATCTCGAAGTAATTGACGACGTCGCTCACGTTGGCATCCTTTCATCCTGAACTCGATTGGCCGGCATCCCTGGTGACACCGTGCACGATGATGGCGGTGGTCTGGTCAACCCAGGCTTCGTCGAGTCGCTCGTCGGGGCGCAGCAGCAGCCGCAACAACGTCGCTCCGCCGATCAGCTCGATTAACCGGTCCGGGTCGACGTCGGGGTGTACGTCGCCGCGCGCGACGGCGTCGGTCAGCCGCTTCCGGACGGCGGCGAATAAGGCTGAGAATCGAGCCAGCACGCGGGCATTGAGCTCAGAGTCGGCCGCCACGTCTGCGACCAGACCGGGCAGAGCGGCGCGAACCACCGGGCTGGTGAAGACATCCCGGGTGGCGGCGACCATTGCGCGAATGTCAGCCGCGATATCGCCTCCCGGGGCGGCCAGCGCCGTGGGCGCCACGGGGAACGCGGCCTCGTGGACCAACTCAGCCTTGCTCGACCATCGGCGGTAGAGCGCGGTCTTGGTCGTGCCGGCGCGTTCTGCGACCGCAGCCAGCGTCAGATTCGAGTAGCCGGTTTGCACGAGCAGTTCCGCAGTGGCCGTCACTATGGCAGCGTCGATACGCGGATCCCTGCGCCGCCCGGCGCCCGGGGCCTTGTCAAGAGACGACGGCTCTGCTTTCATAACGCTACTCACCGTATCGCAATTGCCTCAGCGAAGGAGGCGTCTGTGACCAGCCACCCGACCGTCGAAGATGTCGGCCGCCTGCAACGGTCGAGCCGCGATGTCGCCACCGTCCCGGCGGCCATCTCAACTTGGTTGTCGACGGTTCTTCCGGGCAATGTGACGCCGCAGGTGACGGTGGAAAGCGGCGTCGATACCACCGGCATGTCCTCGGAAACGATCATTCTGACCGGCCGCTGGGACGAGGATGGCGCAACGGTCGAACAGCGCTGGGTCGCCCGGGTCGCGCCGAGCACCGAAGACGTCCCGGTGTTCGCGTCGTACCGCCTCGATCACCAATTCGAGGTCATGCGACAGGTGGGCCAGTTGACCGACGTGCCAGTGCCCCGGACGCGGTGGATCGAGGCGACCGGTGCGGTCCTGGGCACGCCGTTCTTCTTGATGGACCACGTCGAAGGCGTGGTGCCACCTGACGTCATGCCTTACACCTTCGGCAACAACTGGTTCGCCGACGCGCCCGCCGAGCGCCGCCGCACGCTGCAGGACTCCACCGTCGAAGTGCTGGCAAAGCTGCACTCAATCCCCGACGCGCACAACAGGTTTGGCTTTCTCAACGCGGACCTGCCGGGTGACACCGCATTGCGCAGGCACTTCGCGTGGGTGCAGCACTGGTACGACTTCGCGGTGCCGGACATCGGACGCTCCACCCTGCTGGAACGCACCTTCGACTGGTTGCAGCAACATTGGCCGGAGGAAGTGGCCGCCGGTCACCCGGTGCTGCTGTGGGGGGATGCGCGAGTCGGAAATGTGCTCTACCGCGACTTCCAACCGGCGGCGGTCCTGGACTGGGAGATGGTGACGCTCGGGCCGCGAGAACTCGATGTGGCGTGGCTGATATTCGCGCACATGGTGTTTCAAGAACTTGCCGGGCTGGCGTCGCTGCCCGGCCTGCCGGATGTGTTGCGGGAAGAGGACGTTCGCGCCACCTACCGGCAGTTCACCGGAGTCGACCTGGGAGACCTTGACTGGTTCTACGCCTATTCGGCGGTGATGTGGGCCTGCGTCTTCATGCGCACCGGCGCCCGCCGAGTGCGGTTCGGCGAGATGGAGAAGCCCGACAACGTCGAGTCGCTGTTCTACCACGGCGCTTTGCTGCAGCGCCTGATCGGGGAGGATCGCTGATGCTGAGCCCGCTCGACGAGTTTCCGATCCACCAGTTACCGCAACCCATCGCCTGGCCGGGTCCTTCGGACCGCAATTTTTACGACCGTTCTTACTTCAACGCCCACGACCGCACCGGGAACATCTTCGTGATCAGCGGCATCGGCTACTACCCCAACCTCGGCGTCAAGGACGCTTTCCTGCTGCTGCGCCGCGGCGACAGCCAGACCGCGGTGCACCTGTCCGACGCCATCGACGCTGACCGCCTGAACCAGCAAGTCGGTGGCTACCGGATCGAAGTCGTCGAGCCGCTGCGCAAGCTTCGGCTGATCCTCGAGGAAACCGACGGTATTGCCGCGGATCTGATGTGGGACGGCCTCTTCGAGGTCGTGCAGGAGCAGCCGCATGTTCTGCGCGCCGGTACCCGCGTGACGCTGGACGCCCAGCGCTTCGCCCAACTGGGCGCCTGGAGCGGACGAATCGCCGTGGATGGCGAGGAGATCGACGTCGACCCGCAGACGTGGCTCGGAACCCGCGACCGGTCCTGGGGGATCCGGCCGGTTGGTGAAGCCGAGCCGGCGGGACGCCCGGCCGATCCCCCGTTCGAGGGCATGTGGTGGCTGTATGTGCCAATGGCATTCGACGACTTCGCCGTTGTGCTGATCATTCAGGAGGCGCCGGACGGATTCCGTTCACTCAACGACTGCACCCGCATCTGGCGCGACGGCCGGGTCGAGCAACTGGGCTGGCCGCGGGTGAGCACTAGCTACCGGTCCGGCACCCGCATCCCGACTCATGCGGTGATCGAGGCCAGCACCACCGACGGCACACCGGTGCGCTTCGAAGTGGAGTCGAAGCTGGCGGTGCCTATCCATGTCGGCGGCGGTTACGGCGGCGACTCGGACTGGCAGCACGGTATGTGGCGCGGCGAGAAGTTCACCGAGCGGCTCACCTACGACATGACCGACCCGGCGATCATCGCAAGATCGGGTTTCGGAGTGATCGACCATGTCGGCCATGCGGTGTGCCGCGACGGTGACGGCCCGGCAGTCGAGGGTTGGGGACTTTACGAGCACGGGGTGCTGGGCCGGCACGACCCGTCCGGCTTCGCGGACTGGTTAACGGTTGCGCCGTGATCCGCTGCTCGTCGACCGTCGACTTGTCGGGTGAAATCGAAGCTTCCTGCGCGACAAGTCGACGCTCGTTGAGGCTCTAGGCGAGTTCGTCGATGATCGCCGCCAGGGTGTGCGTTGTCAGCGGTGCCGGCTGGTAGAGGCAAATGGTGTCGGCGACACCTTGCACCCGGTCCCGGATGTGGTCCGCAATCTGCGCGGGCGTCCCGCAAGCGGCGACCGTGTGCAGCATCTCATCGGTGATCAGTCCGCCCATCTCCTGCCAACGGCCGTGCTTGGACAGCGCGTTCAGCTCGGGCTGCAGCGCCTCCCAACCGTGCGCCGCCAGCACCGGCTGATACGCCGGTGTCGAGCCGTAGAACGCCAGCAGTTGGCGCGCCCGGATGTCGGCGCGCTCCCGCTCGGCGTCCGTAGCGCCCGCGGACACGATGATCTCCGGCACGATGGCCAGATCGCTGACTTGCCGTCCGCCCGCGGCCAGGCCGTCCTGCACGGCGGGCATGGTGTGCTCGCGCAGGAACCGTCTGGTGCCGAACGGCATCACCAGCAGACCATCCGCATGCTGGGCGACGGCGCGGGTCAATCGCGGCCCGAGCGCGCCGACGTAAATCGGCGGCGGCCCGTACGGGTTGGGGCCGGGATCGAAAGCCGGCGTCATCAGCGTGTGGCGGTAGTAGTCGCCGCGGAAGTCGAGCCGTTCACCGGTGTTCCAGGCGGCGAAGATAGCGCGCAGTGCCGCGATCAGCTCCGTCATGCGGGCCACCGGCTGGTCGAACCGCGCACCGAACCGCTTCTCGATCTGGGTGCGGATTTGAGTGCCCAGGCCGAGGAAGAACCGGCCCGCACTCAGCAGTTGATGGTCGTTGGCCTGGTGGGCAAGGTGAATGGGGTTGCGCGGGAAAGCGATTGCAACGTTGGTCAGCAAGTCCAGGCCAGGCACGCCGGCCGCCAGCGTCAGCGGCGCGAACACATCGTGCGGGCCTTCGAAGGTGGCTACGCCGGTGGCTCCGGCCTCCTGCAATTCCCGGGCGCGTTCCCTGGCGTCGGCGAGCCCGTACAAGGCAGCGAAGACCTTCACCGGCGCAGCCTACTCACCGACACCGAACAGCGGATGCGGTTGACTGGAGCGCATGTCCACTGAGCCCACCGGACCTGCGGCGGACTGGACCATCGACGTCGTCGTCGTCGGCGCCGGATTCGCCGGACTGGCCGCGGCCCGGGAGTTGACTCGGCTGGGCCACGATGTGCTCGTATTGGAAGGCCGCAACCGAGTCGGCGGACGGTCTCACACCGGGCACGTGGCGGGCATCCCGGTGGATCTGGGTGGCACCTTCGTCGGCCCTACCCAGGACGCGGTCATAGCGCTGGCCGCCGAACTGGGCATCAACACCGTGCCGACGTTCGACGACGGCGCCAACCTGATCCGGTGGCGCGGCGCGGTTCGCTCCTATCGCGGCACCATACCGAGGCTTTCCCTGGGCGGGTTGCTCGACGTCGCCCGCGTGCGCTGGCTTTTCGAACGCATTGCAGGCAGGGTTCCGCTGGCCGAGCCGTGGACCGCTCGGCGCGCGGCGTGGCTGGACAGCCAATCGCTAGGCCAGTGGCTGCGTTCGGTGCGCGCCGGCGCCACCGCGCGTGACCTGCTGGCCATCATGGCGCGCGTGACGTGGGGCGCCGAACCCGATCAGGTGTCGATGCTGCACGCGGCCCGCTATGTGCGCGCGGCCGGCGGCATGGACCGACTGCTGGATGTCGACGGCGGCGCGCAGCAGGATCGGTTCGCCGCAGGCACCCAGCAGATCGCCGCAAGGTCAGCCGCCGAACTCGGCGAGCGGGTCGTCCTGGGCTCGGCCGTTCATCGCATCGAGCAGCGCGCCGACGGCGTGACGGTCACTGGTGGCAAAGGCCGAGCGAACGCCCGCTTCGTCATCGTCGCGGTCCCACCGGCACACCGCGGGCACATCGAATTCGCGCCCGCGCTGCCCGCCGAGTACCAGCAGCTCACCGCCGGTTGGCCGCAGGGCCGGCTGAGCAAGGCATACGCGGCCTACACCACGCCGTTCTGGCGGTCCGCCGGCTACTCGGGGGAAGCATTGTCCGACGAGGGCCTCGTCTTCATCACTTTCGACGTCAGCCCGCACGAAGACGGGCCGGGCATTCTGCTTGGTTTCGTCGACGCCCGACACTTCGACCACCTCTCGGCTGACCAACGCAGGCAGCAGGCGCTGGCATCTTTTGCGTCACTGTTCGGCGACGATGCCTTGAAACCTCTGGACTACGTGGATCACCGTTGGGGTGCAGACGATTTCGCGCCGGGCGGTCCGACGGCCGCCGTGCCGCCTGGCTCGTGGACGCGGCTGGGCCCGTGGTTGCGCCGCCCGCACGGTCGCATCTACTGGGCCGGCACCGAAACCGCCGACGAGTGGACCGGCTTCCTCGACGGCGCCGTCCGATCCGGGCAGCGCGCGGCCGGCGAGGTCGCCGCCCGGTTAGGAGCTGATGCGGCGCCGCCCCACGGCAGAGCCCGCGAGTAACCGCAGTTCTTGGTTGATCCGCTGCGGCTGTTCCAGCATGGTGCAGTGCCCGCCGGGCAGTTCGACGAGCCCGACGCAGTGCGGAAGGGTGCGCGCGATCCTGCGCGACTGGCTGATCGGCGTGAGCCGGTCCCGCTCGCTGCCGACGACCAGCGTCGGCACTGTCAGGCCGGTCAGACTGATGTGACGGCGACCCACCCCGGCAGCAAGCATCTTCGCGCAGCCTCCGCGGCCCGCCGGGGACGTGGCGGCGAACAACTCGTAGACCAGTGCGGCGACGTCCGGCTCAGCCTGCGCGCCGACAGCCAACATCTTGACGAAAGTGCGAGTAGGGGCTCCGAGGGCAGTCGGCATTTCGAAAGAACTGAAGGTGTTGATCAGCTGCCGGGCGGCCAGCACGCGAGCCGCAGACAACTGCCGTGGCACCGGCAGCAGGTCCACCTTGCTCAGCAAATCTCCGTTGGTGGTGTTGAGCAACGCCACGGTGTCCACCCGCTGCCGGACTTTGTGCCGATACCGGTCTGACCACGCCATGACGGCCATGCCGCCCATCGAATGTCCGGCAAGCAGCGCAGTTTCACCCGGCGCCAGGGTGGCGTCGAGGACGGCGTCCAGATCCGAGGCGAGGTAGCTCAAACTGTAATTACGGCGCGGCGGTAAACCGCTGCGGCCGTGACCGCGTTGGTCATAAGCAATCACCCGGTAGTCGCCGGCCAATTCGGCGATCTGGTAGCGCCACACGCCAGTGGCGCAGGTGAATCCGTGCGCCAGCACAATGGGATAGCCGTCGGCTGGGCCGAAGATCTCGGTGTGCAGTTCGGTGCCGTCTGCCGCGCGGACGGCGAGCGTGCGCTGCGGCGCAAGCTCGCCGGGTGAGGAGTTCGAAACGCTCCGGTTTTTAAGCCGCCGATAACTCATCGCTGCGTCCCCTCAGCTGCGGCATCTTCGCCACACAGGCAGAGCTTACGTTTCTTTCAGCTTTAAGGAGCGCAATTCCCGGTTTCTTCGCCCGGCGCGGCATATTCCTGGACTGTGCCACTTCGCGGCTGTGGGTTTTCCTGGCCGCTGCCGGGGAAACCACTTCGGGTGCAAGCCGCTCATGACCCGCCCGACTCGCCGCCTCGCGTGGTGGTGGTCGGTGACAGCGTGCTCGACGTGTGGTTGTCCGGTGGGTGCCGGCGCCTGTCCCGAGAAGGACCGGTTCCAGTCGTCGACGTCGAGCAGTCCGCAGCTAATCCCGGCGCTGCCGCCAACACCGCCGCGAATCTGTCCGCCCTCGGTGTGCCCACCGAGCTGGTGACGATGGTCGGCGATGACGAGGTGGCCGCCACGCTGCTGCAGGGTCTGCACCGCCACGGCGTCGCTACCGACCATGTGCTGAACGCCCCCGGTCGCACCGCGTGCAAGAGCCGAGTCGTAGCCGGGGAGCGGGTCCTGGTGCGCTTCGATCAGGAAGCCGACCATGCTGCGGGCGCCCCGGAATACCGGCGGCTGGCCGAACGCCTGACGGAGGCGCTGTTGGCGGCGGACGCGCTGGTCATCTGCGACTACGGGGCCGGCATCGCACACCCGTCGATTCTGGCCGCTGTCGCCGAAGCACGGGAGGCTCTTGCGCTCCTGGTCGTCGACAGCCACGACCTGACCCCTTGGCGGTCGCTGCGCCCAGACCTGGTGACGCCCAGCGCGGCGGAAGCGCTGGGCCTGCTGTCCCCGCAAAGCGGGGAGGCACCTCACCATGGTGAAACGCGGGCCGACTTCTTTGCCCGGCGTCGGTACGAGTTGAAAGCGGCGACAGGCGCCGCTGTCGTCGCCGTCACCCTGGACTGCGACGGCGTGTTACTTCTCGACGGTGACCTCACCGGCTACCGCACCGCCACCCGCCAAGCACAAGAGGAGCACTGCGCCGGCGCGGGCGACACCTTCACCGCCGCGATGACGGTCGGCCTACTGAACGGCCTGTCGGCGGCGGATGCCGTGCAATACGCCCAGCTGGCTGCCGACGTCGTCACCGCGCGACCCGGCACGTCGGTGTGTACCAAGGACGAGCTGGCGGACCGGTTGGCCGCGGCGAACGGGGTGCCGACTGCTCAGGACGACCTGATCCGCCGGATCACCGGCCACCGTCAAGCGGGCCGACGCATCGTATTCACCAACGGCTGCTTCGATGTGCTGCACCGCGGCCACGTCGCTTACCTCAAGGAAGCCAAGCTGACCGGGGACGTACTGGTGGTGGCGATCAACAGCGACCAGAGCGTACGCCGTCTGAAAGGCAACGACCGGCCGATCAACAGCGCCGCCGACCGGGCAGCGGTACTCGGCGAGCTGTCCTGCGTGGACTACGTGGTCGTGTTCGACGGCGATACACCTGCGTCGTTGATCCAGCAGTTGCAGCCTCACATCTATGTCAAGGGCGGCGATTACACCGCCGACATGCTTCCCGAGACGCCCGTCGTGCGAAGCTATGGCGGCGAAGTCCGCACCCTCGGTTACGTCGCCGAACACTCGACCACCGACACCATTGCGCGCATCCGCTCATCGGTGGATTGCGTCGGCGGCGGTCAGGCCAGCAGGTCGCGTACCTCGTGCAGTACCGCGTCCGGTGAGATGTCGGCCACGAACGACACGTCGTGACTGCAGCCCGGGGCGTCGGCCGACACGCAGTCGCTGTCGCACACCGGGCAGCGGGTGGTCCAGGACATCAACGCGCGGTCTTGCGAGCGGCCGAACGGTCCGTAGTGAATGAGGTTGCTGGGCAGGAAGATTCCGACAGTCGGTGTGCCGATGGCCTTCGCGAGGTGACGTACTCCACTGTCGTTGCCGACCAGTAGATCGCAACGGGCCAGCACGCCGCACAGCCCCGGATAGTCCAGTCCGCACAACACGGCGACCGCGTCGGCCTCCGCCGGCGACAGCTCCGCGCGGGCCCGCTGGGCGATGTCACGCAACAGCGCTTCCTCGCTGGGTGTCCCGAGTATGACCGAACGTGCCCCGCCTTTGACGCAATCGGTTACGACGGTAGCGAAATGCGTTGTTGGCCAACGCCGGCGAGCATCCCGAGCGCCCGGGTGAATACCGACTACCGGACCAGATGGCCATGGCAGCACCTGCTGTGCGCACCGGTGGTCGGTATCGGTGACCACCACGGACGGTTCGAAGCTGATCGGCGTTGCCCCGGCCAGCCCGACGACTTCCAGCCACCGCAGCACCTCGTGCTGGTAGAGCCGGTAAGGCAGCGATCGGGTCAGGGGTTCGGCGTCCTCGGCCCGCGTTCCGACCGTCCACTCCGGTTTCAAGCTGTTGAGGAACGGGTTCGACGAGGCACCGCCGCCGTGCAGTTGAACGCCCAGATCGATCGGGTGGTCGTTGACCCAGTCCCGTAAGGCGTTGCGGTCCGGCGGATCACCGCCTGGGGTGGGCGGGTCGTAGATGCCTTGACCCGGCGGCAGCGGCAGCGTCCGGTTCACCGGCGACGGACGGCCGGTCAGCAGCGTGGTGTGTTGCGGCGCGCACATCAGCACCAACTCCGCGTCGGGGTAGGCGGCTTTCAGCGCCTCCATCGCCGGCACGGTCATCAACAGATCACCGAGGCCGCCTCCACGCAGCACGCCGATACGCCGCACGTCGGGCCACCGCTGCTCGACGGGTCCGACGGAGATGTTGCGTATCGACACGGCTCCGGCGACTACCCACTCGACGTCGTGCGGAAACGCGGTAACCGGCGATCCGCTACTGGTAATAGCGCGCTTCGATGACGTTGCCGTCGGGGTCAGGAAAGTAGTAGCCCTGCGGCGCCCAGCCTCGAGCTCCGTAGGAATGGTTGAGCCGGGCGCTGGTGTCCACCCCTTCGGCCTGCAACCGTCGATCCAGCGCGTCGTATTCGGCCTTCGACAGCGCGATGCAGATGTGGTTCACCGGATGTCCGGCGCTGCCAACGACTTTCGTCATCGACTCGGTCCCCTCGGCGTTGTTCACCGGTATCAGGTCGATGATCGAGTCATCAGACACCCGGACGCTGGGAAACGGCGCCTCGCCCGATTCGAACTCCTCGAGCCGTACCGGACTCAGCCCCACCACCCGGGTGTAGAAGTCCACCGACTGCTTCGGATCGGCGGTCCACAACACGACGTGATCGAGGCGTGCCATTTTTCTTCCTGCCTTTTCACCGCGAGTGCTGTTCCCGCCAGCCGCGCCCAAGCGGATCGTCGATATCGTACTGGCGCGCCGCTTGCCGCTTAGGAGCGCCTGATGACGGGACGCGTTATGTGGCTCTCCGGCGCAGATCGCCGACCAGCTGGGCGGCTATGCGGATCTCGGCATTAGCCCGCTGTGCTGCGCGCCTGCTCAAATAGCCCCTCTGACAGGTAATCTCGAGCTTTGCGCGAGCGAGGTTCTCCGTCAGCTCGCACCGTCCCCGCCAGGCTGTAGCGGGCCCGAGGATTGACAACCGCGCGCCGCGGCTGCATAGTCCTTTAGGTTAGATGAGAACAGCATTCTCATTTAACAGCAGATAGTACCTGCAGAGGCGGTGTGGATGTGAGCGCTGCGCAGCGGCCGATGGCGTGGTTACCGCACTCCATCGCCATGGCCCACGAAGGCTCACCAGATCGTGCGGACGTCGGGCTGCCCGACGCGTGGTCGCAACTGCTCCAAAAGCTCGACGACGCAGCACAAAAGGTCGAGTCGGACGCCGCAAATCGCAATCGCGTCGATTTCGCAGCTGGTCTGCGGCATCTGCTGGTGTTGCTCGCCGTCGGTATCGATGAGGTGTTGCGATTTGACCTCGAACCTTTTCTGCGTGTCCAACGCGCGAGCACAAACGATTTGTTGACCTGGGGGATGGAATGTCCCGATAGCCTCTACACCCGCGCGACGATGTACGGCGCTGAGAGCTATCGCCTGTTCGGAAACCGTGGAACTGCCCGATATGTGGGCCTGCAGACGATGAACGGCGTCGCATCGACCGCAAACGCGTTGGTCGACGAATTGACAGTCGATGCGAACGGCAACTTCGAGGTGCTGTTGTCTGCCGAAGAGCACCAGGGGAACTGGCTGCCGATCGAGGGCGCCCATCCCACCTTGACGGTTCGGCACTTCTTCTACGACTGGGACACCGAGGTACCGTCGACGTTACAAATCGAACGGATCGGCGCTTCCGTCGAGCGCAACAACACTGCGATCGATCCAGACGTCGTGGTCTCTCGGCAACTGGTCGCCCTCGGCGATTTCGTTGTCGACAATCTGCACTTTTTTCTGCAGTTCGGTGCGGCGGCCCCACCGAACGGCTTCCTCCCTCCGATCGATTACACCGCGATCGGTGCGGCCGCTGAGAACAGGCCCGTCATCGGCCGCTGGGAACTCGACTCCGATGAGGCGCTCATACTCGAAGTCGAACCACCCCTAGGGATCTATTGGAGCTTTTCGCTCGGCAATCCGTGGTGGGAGACCATCCACTACGGTCGCCATCAGTCCAGCCTGAATGGCCATCAGGCGGTTGTGGATCCCGACGGGCTGGTTCGGATGGTGGCGTGCGGGCGCGACCCGGGAGTAGCGAACTGGCTTGACACTGCTGGATTCAGCAACGGCGCAATGATTCTGCGCTGTGTGCGCACCGTAACCGCACCGACACCGCGCGCCAAGGTGGTGTCTTTCAACGACCTCGTCTCCGCGCTTCCCGCGGACACCCGCAAGATCGCGCATAACGAACGGGCCGCCGTCATCGAGCGACGCCGACTCGCGGTGCACGACAGGTTCGCCCGGTGATGTTCTCCGCCGACGAACTCGAAGGTGGCGCCTGCGCCGCGACAGGCCTGGACGATTTCGGGTCGCCTTATTACCGGGAGGGTTTGCAGCGCACTGTTGACGCGTTGAACAACGAAGCGGAACTGTCGGAGCTGGGCCGGGTCATCCAACACGCGACCATCAGCAACGCCCTCATTCAGCGCCTCAAGATCGAGAACGCTTACGCCGAGCACCCCGAGATCGACAACGAGGTGGTGGATGGTCCCGTCCTGGTCATCGGACTACCTCGCACCGGGACTACGGCATTGAGCCAGTTGGTCGCCGCCGACCCGCAATTTCGTTCACTGCGGATGTGGGAATCGCAGGCCCCGACTCCACCGCCGGAAGCCGCAACCCAGCACAACGATCCGCGCATCGCCCAGGCCGAAGAAGGTCTGAGGATGCTGTACGAGATGTTCCCATTGATGAAGACGCTGTACAACTCGGAGGCGACGGCGGCCACTGAATGCCAGGACTTGATGGGCATGAGTTTCCGCACCTTCCATTTCGATGGTGTCGTCCGCGTCCCGAGTTATTTGAACTGGCTGATGCGCTGCGACATGCGCGAGACCTACACGTTTCACCGCCGGGTGCTCAAACTGCTGCAGTGGCACTGTCCACCGACGCTGTGGCACTTGAAAACTCCCGTACACATGTTCGCCCTCGACGCGCTCACCGAGGCGTACCCAAACGCGAAATTCCTCTGGAGCCACCGCGATCCAGCCAAGGTGATGGGTTCGGTATGTAGCCTGATCCGGTACGTTCGCAGCTGGAGTAGCGACCGCGACGACCCGGAAGAACTGGGCGCAGAGCAACTGGGCAGCTGGGCGGAGGCTACCCGCCGGGCGATGAACTTCCGCGAGCGCGTTGGTGACGATCGGTTTTCCGATGTCACCTTCGCGGATTTGCAGAACAACCCGGTGCGGACGTTGCAGACCGCCTACGAAACACTGGGTCTCACCTTCTCCGACGCCAGCGCACACTCGGTCGAGCAGTGGGCGCGTGAGCACAAGCCGGGCTCGCGTGGCGCACACGACTACGATCTGGCCGACTATGGCCTGACGCCGGCAGCCGTCCATGAACGGTTCAGGGAATACCTGCAAACCTACAACGCGACAGCATGAGCCGCCCAGCCACCCGGCGGCGGAATAAACTGGCTCCCGACCCGGGCATTCGCGACGCCATCGTAACCGCGGCGTCGGCGACGCTGCGCGAACAAGGAGTTCGCGGGCTCAGCATCGCCACGGTGCTCGATCGCGCCGAATTGTCCACCCGGGCGTTCTACCGGCATTTCGAATCGAAAGACCAACTGATCGCCGCCGTCTTCCTCGAAATAGCACACGCCGAAACGCGACGGCTGAAAAGGAAGATGGCGAAGGCCGCCGGCCCGGTCGAGGCGGTGGCGGCATGGATCGACGGACGACTCGACTTAGCGTTCGACGACAAGATCGAGTCTGTTTGTGCGCCAGCTTTCTGCAGAAGCCCAGTCGCAGATGTTCGCATCCCCCGAGCAAGTCCAACCAGCGTATGCCGAGATGCTGCGGCCACTCACCGAGCAACTCCGCCGCGGGCTGACTGACGAAGTCTTTGACGACATCGATCCGACGACCGCCGCTCAGTCGATTCAGGGCGTGGTCTGGGCGGGAACTGAACGACAATGGGCCGCGGGCAATTGCGAACGCGCCAACGTCCGCGAAGGTACTTTGCGTTTCTGCTTGCGCGGACTCGGCGTGACGCCCGAAACGATCGCCGAGATCGCTGCACGCCACTGACTTTCAGGAGCAACGAATGGACTTGGGCTTAGCCGGATCGAAAGCGGTCGTCACCGGCGGCAGCAAAGGGATGGGGCTGGCCATCGCGCAAACCTTAGCAGGCGAGGGTGCCCACATCGCCGTGATGGCCCGGAATCAGTCGGCTCTGGATGCCGCAGTCGAATCACTCTTTGCGGCAGGCGCGCCTGACGCCGTCGGAATAAGCGTAGACATGGCCGACGCTGAATCCATCATCGCCGGCTTCGCCGCCGTCTTCGAACGTTGGGGGGAGCTGAACAGCCTCGTCCACACCATCGGTCCGGGCGACGGGTACTTCGAGCAGATGGACGACACCGATTGGGACGCGGCGTTCACGCTGGGCACCATGTCGGGTGTGCGTTCTATCCGCGCCGCGTTACCCATGCTGCGCGCCGCTGAGTGGGCTCGCATCGTGACGCTGTCTGCGCATTCGATTCAACGGCAGAATGCGCGCATCGTGGCCTACACCGCAGCGAAGGCCGCACTTTCAAGTGTCACCAAGAATCTTTGCAGAAGTCTCGCAAAGGACGGCATCCTGGTCAATTGTGTGTGCCCGGGCACCATCGTCACCGCCAGCTTCACCGAACAACTCAACGACCTGCTCGCAGCCGACGGCCTTGACGCCACCGACCCGTACGACGTTATGACGTGGATCGACAACAACTTCCATCAGCCCTGCGATCTCGGCCGTGCCGGGCTGCCCGAGGAAGTCGCGTCCATCACCACCTATCTGGTTTCCCGGCGCAACGGCTACGTCACCGGCGCGACGGTCAACGTGGACGGCGGCTCGGACTTCGTCTGAACAGAGAACCGCCGAGGCGCCACCTCAACTTGCGCACGCCGATTACGCTGTATTAGTGACCGGCCAGCAAATACCCGGCGGCGTCGTACACGAGCTCCCCGCTGAATCTCCTAAAGGCGTTACGGCAACGTCACGCGGCCTGGACAACCGAAGAGTGCTGAGGACATTGACTTACCCTTGTCCCGTGACGAACCAGCGGATACCCGGTGGGGTTGTGCATGATCTGCCGTCCGATCTGCGTACGGCGCTGATCGGCAACACGGCGGCATTGGCCGCCTGGAACGACATCACCCCGTTGGCCCGCAACGAATTCATCTGCTGGGTCGAGGATGCCAAGAAGGACGCAACCCGGGAGCGCCGAATCCGACGAACTCAAGAGGAGCTCGAGGAAGGTCAGCGCAGGCCCTGCTGCTGGCCGGGATGCAGCCACCGCGAGCGCACCGGCCGGTAGCGCCCCCGATCAGCCCCGAAACACAGCGAACCACATGGCGATGTAGTGGCAGATCGCCGCGACTGCAGTGCAGGCGTGAAACAGTTCGTGGTAGCCGAACGTCGTCGGCCACGGATCGGGCCGGCGCAGCCCATATATCAGTGCACCAACGCTGTAGAGCACGCCGCCGACTCCGAGCAGCACAATTGCGGCCACTCCGGCGTTATGCAGGATCAGCCGGGTGTACCACACGCCCACCCAGCCCAGCATCAGGTAGAGCGGCACTCCCACCCAGCGCGGCGCCGTCGCCCAGAACAAAGCCAACGCGACACCGGCAAGCGCGGCACCCCAGACGATGGCCAGCACTACATGTCCCGTCGTGCGCGGCATCGCGAGTCGGGCGAACGGCGTGTAACTGCCTGCGATGAATACGAAAATCATCGAGTGGTCGAGCCGTCGCATCCAGTTCCGCACCGTCGCCGATTCCCAGTTGACGCGGTGATACGCGGCACTGACCGCGAACATCGCCACTATCGCCAGCGCATATGCCAGCGTCGAGTGCCCGGCTCGTTTGGATTCCACCGCCCATGACACAGCCACCAGCGCGGTACCCGCAATGGCTGCCACGACGGCGCAGTAAAGGTGGATCCATCCGCGCATTCGCGGCTTGGTGACGATCTGTGCCGCCCCTTCGACGAGGCGCGGCACAAGTTCGTCAACGGCCACCGCGCCCGAAGACGCACGCTCGTAGGCCACACTAGTGTCTTTGTCCAAGACCCCTCCCCCATCTTTTGACTTGTCAAGGCCCCTGTGAAGTGGCCGATCCGGTCGTCAGTGAGCATCGTCGCGGAGCGCTGTGAGGATCCGCTGAATGCAGGCTATGAATCACATCTGCTTTCTCTGCGGGCGACGCGAGAATTACCTTTCTGCCTTCGGCGTTCAATGTGCCTGCGAAGCAACGCTACTGCGCGTCTCGTTGATCTCCACCAGACTGCAAGTCACAGATCACACTGCGGCTCAGCCCCAGTTGCAATAGGGTCACGGCAGATCCAGTGACCGGCTCTACGGCGGCAGGTGAACCTCAAGCTGCCGCGCCGCCGTTGCGCTACCGGCGATGCTTGTCACCGGCGCCGCGTCAGATGTAGTAGGTTTCCTGCCCGGTCGGATATCCGCCGCCGTCGGTGGCGATATGGACGTGGTCGTAGTGGTTGGCGGTTTCGTTACCCAAGTCCGCCGTCCAACTCGGCGCGCCGATGCCCGGGTAGTAAGCCTGCCGCCAGATGACATGCAGCACCCCCCAACGTTTGGCGTTGGCCAGCGCAAACCCGGCGATCTGGTTGCCGAGCTGAATACCTTGCGGACTTCGGTAATTCGGAATCATGACGTCGATGGCCAACCCGCTGGGATGCCATTTGAGCGCATCCTGGCGAAATCCGCCGATCGTGGTGACGTCCGGGAACAGCACGCTGAGGGCGCGGGCGGCCCTGATGGTGTGCACCTGCAAGCCGTTCTCCGGTGCGACTCCGGGCGGCAATGCGAACGGGAATTCCTGGCTGGTAAGAGGTGCGCTGTCCGCCAGTAACTCCGCCGGCGAGCGTGCGACGATGGGCGCCGCGCTCGTCGGCGCAGCTATTTGGCTTGCCGGCACAGCCTTGGGCAGCTCGACACAGCACCGCGGATGGGTGCCGTGGGCGTGAAAGATCGCGGCACTCGTGGCTAGCGAAGCCGCCAATGCCAGCCAACGCCCCCCGCCGGCGGCTAACAAGGCGCTCCTCACCAGCAGCACGTTACTGCTGTGCCCGGTGGGATGTGGGTGCTTTCGTCTCGGGACTTCAGCGCGGTTCGGGCGGTTCCAGATAGGCGACGATGGCGTTGGTCAAGCCGCGGCGGGCCTCGTCCAGATCGGCGTAGGTGCCGAGTTGGCGTTCGGAGGTCAGGCCTCGCATGGCACCGGGAATCAGCGTGGCTACTTCGCGAACCCGTCGCGGCTCGACATTCAGATCGGCGAACGCCTTCTGACATGTCTCGTGCCAGCTTCGCCCCCAGGAGCGCAGTTCTGCCGCGGTGCGCGGATACAGCCTTTCCAGCTCGGCATGCTCACGCGGTAGGGCGGCCCGCAGATTCTCGATCGCCCGCGAATCCGGGGCGTCCAAGCCGTCGTACAGGGTGTCGATGATGTCGGCGACCCGCGCCCGCAGAGACAGCGCGGGATCGGTGTCTGCGAACAGGTTGGCTCGGCGTTGGGCGGTCAGATGCAGCACGGCTGACCACAACCCGTCGGCGTCGCCGAATTGGTACTGGACGGTTCCCCACGTCACGCCAATCTTTTTGGCGATCCGGTTCGCTGAGACCGCTGCCCGGTCACCGGTGGCAAGGGCGTCGAGGGCAGCGGCCAATAGAGCCTCGCGGGTGGCCAATCCGCGCCGATTGGACCGGCGAGACGCGCTGTCCGGTTCGGGCACCGTCTGATGGTAGCGCCGCCCACTACTTTCATTGACACCTCTACGAAACATTCCTAGAGTCCCTGGTGGGTGTCAGTGGTTTCGACCGAAAGGACACTGGTAATGGCCATGCCGCCGCTGTCGATGAAACCCACCGGCTGGTTTCAGGTGGCGTGGTCCGACGAGATCGAGATCGGCACGATCCGCCGCATGAAGTATTTCGGTCAAGAACTGATCGCCTGGCGCGCCGAGTCAGGTCAGCTGACGGTCATGAACGCATACTGCGAGCACCTGGGCGCGCACCTCGGCTACGGCGGAACAGTCAAGGGCGAAGTGCTGCAATGCCCGTTTCACGGCTGGCAGTGGAGTCAGCAGGGCCGCAACGTGTGCATCCCCTACGAAGACCGACCCAACCGCGGCCGGCGGATCCGCACCTATCCGGTGGTGGAACGCAATGAATCGGTGTACATCTGGCACGACACCGAGGGCCGGGATCCATTCTTTGAGGCGCCGGATATTTTCGCCTCGTTCCAAGATCAGCGCAGCACCGCCGACTATTACCCGCAGCAGCGGCTGTTCCGAACGGCGTTGGAGATGCACCCGCAATACGTCCTGGAGAACGGCGTCGACTTCGCGCACTTCAAGTACGTTCACAACACCCCGATCGTGCCGGTGTTCACCCGCCACGATTTCGATGAGCCGGTGTCCTACGTCGACTTCACGATCACCTTCGAAGGCGCCGACGACCAGAAGATCGAAGATGTCAACAGCGGCGTCGAAGCGATCAACGGCGGACTCGGCCTCGCGGTGACCAGAAGCTGGGGCATGGTCGACAACCGCACCATTTCGTGCGTCACACCCGTCGACGAGTCCACCTCCGACGTGCGGTTCACCGTCTACATCGGCCGGACGCCCGGCAAAGACCCGGAGCGGGCCGCAGCACGGGCCCGCCTGTTCGGCGACGAGGTGATCACCCAGTTCACCCAGGACATTCACATCTGGTCTCACCAACGCTATTCCGACCCGCCGGCTTTGACCGGAACCGAGTATCAGGGCTTCAGCGCCATTCGCCGGTGGGCGCAGCAGTTCTACCCCGACGGTAAAGGTGGCAGTGCCGCCGACTTGGCCGCCGTCAACGCTGCGAACACCAACCACCGCGCCTAGTACCGAACGCGAGGAAGGCAAGCCACATGAATCAGCCGATCAGAGTCTTTCAGGTGGCCACCGGAAACGTGGGCACCGAGATGATCAAGCGGATCGCCTCTCAGCCCGACTTGGAACTTGTTGGCGTGCATTGCTATTCACCGAACAAGGTGGGTAGAGACGTCGGGGAGCTGGCCGGCCGGGCGCCCATCGGCATCAAAGCTACCGGATCGGTCGCAGAAATCATCGCCGCGAAGCCTGACGTGCTCACGTTCCATGGCGTGTTTCCCGACGAGGACCTCTACGTCCAGGTGCTCGAAGCCGGCATCGACATCGTCACCACCGCCGACTGGATCACCGGCTGGCATCGCGACCGCAACCATCCCCACCGCTCCGGCAAGCCGGTCACCCAGCTGCTCCAACAAGCCTGCGACACAGGCGGTTCGACGTTCTACGGCACCGGCATGAACCCCGGTCTGAATCAGATTCTGGGCATCGTGTGCTCAGCCGACGTGGCCGAGATCGAGAACGTCACCACCATTGAATCCGTCGACGTGTCGTGTCACCACTCGAAGGACACCTGGATCGAGGTCGGTTACGGATCGCCCGTTGGCGATCCCGAGGTTCCGGCGAAGCTCGAGAAGTACACCCGCGTCTTCGCCGACAGCGTGCTGATGATGGCCGACTGCTTCGACCTGAGACTCGACGAGGTGAAGTTCAGCTGCGAATTGGGCGCCTGCACGAAGGACGTCGACCTGGGCTGGTACACGTTGCCGAAGGGCTCGCTGGGCGGCAGCTACATCAAATATCAGGGCATGGTCGGCGACGTACCCAAAGTGGAAACTCACCTCGAGTGGCAGATGACGCCCTACACCGACCCGAGCTGGGACATCAAAGGCTGCTACATCACTGCAATCAAGGGTGACCCGAACATCTACAACAAACACATGATTTTTCCGAAGGCCGGCGTCGACCTGTCCGATCCGGATAACTTCGCCGCCATCGGCATGACCGTGACCGGCCTGCCTGCACTCAACGCGATCAGGTCGGTGGTCGCGGCCCCGCCCGGCCTGTTGACAAGTGCAGACCTCCCACTGCGGGGATTCGCCGGACGGTTCAAGCAGGTCTGACCGCGCCGACAGCGCGGCTAGCGCGCAACGGCCCGCACGAACGCGTCGGCGAAGACGTCGCAGCACTCGTCGATGTCGGGCACCGCCGCCTGAGGTATCGCCGCCAGGCCCCGACGCATCATGCAATGCACCACGATCGGGCTCAGCAGCTGCTGCAGCAGCAACGGTCGGGAGATGTCAAGAATGCGGCCGCCAGAAACTTCTTTATCCAGCCAGCCGGCCAGATCGGACAGAATGCGCAGCCAACCGTAGTCGACCAACACCTGCCCGCTGGATTCCGCCGGGCGGGCCAGCGCTTCGGTCAGTACAGCCAGCAGCACTCGCGGTTCGCCGCTCAGAGCCTCCGCGAGCGAGCGGTGGATTGCCCGCACCGTCTCCGGCAGACCGGACGGGCCGGAGGTCGCGGCTTCGAGATCGACCGCGGGGATGTAGCGGTCGTAGACCGCGTACAACAGCGCATCTCGGCTACCGAATACCGCATACAGGCTGTGCACCGAACAGTCGGCCTCGGCGGCCACAGTTTCGAAGGTGGCCGCACCGACACCTCCGGCGCTGATCAGCCCCGCCGCCGCCGCCACCGCGCGCAACCGGACCGGAGGACGCCCGCCAGGGTCGACGCCGGAGTTGCGTACCGCGTCGTCGAGTGCTCTGCGGGAGCCGCCGAGCTGGCGCAGCAGCGTGCTTCGCGATACCCCGAGCGCGTGTGCGATGACGGTGATGGGCACATCGGCCACATCACGGCCGAGACGTTCAGCCGACCCCAGCGCGGATTGAACGACGTCGGCCGGCACCGCCTCCGCCCCGCGGGCCTTCCGCCTCGATGACACAGCTATACACTTTCTTTTGAAATACGTATCAAAAGGTGCTAGACCTAAGACCTGACTGTACCGGACGGGTAGGAGATTTACCGATGACGTTGTCGACCGTCGCGGGGACACGCGCGTGTTGATGGCCGGCAAGACGCTGGCGCAACGATTGGGCCGCCTGCTGGAGAAGGTCACCCGACAAAGCGGTCATTTGTCCGAAACGTCGTACGGCTCATGGATTCTGGGCAGCCCATCGGAAGATAAGCGGCGCCGGCGGGTGCGCCTGCAGCTGCTGTTGACGGCATTCATGTTGTGCGCGAATATGATCGCGATCGGCGTAGCACTGCTGTTGATCACCGTGGCCATTCCAGAACCCGACGTCCTGGCTCCGCGCGCGCGCTTCGTCTCCGAAGTGATCGCGCCGCTGTATATCGGGGCGGCTCTGTTGATCGGCTGGGTGTGGGCGACGAAGCGCATCTTGCACGATCTCCGTTGGGCCATCGAAGAACAGAAGCCGACCGCCGACGATCAGCGCAACACCTTTCTGGCGCCCTGGCGGCTCAGCCTCATCCCCGTCGTGTTGTGGGCGATCGGCACCGCCCTTTTCGCCACGCTCTACGGTCGCATCAACGTCGATTTCATTCCCAAAACCGTGTTCGGCATCAGCTTCAGCGGCATCGTCGTGTCGGCGAGCTGTTACTTCGTCGCCGAGTTCGCCTTACGCCCGGTGGCGGCTCAGGCGTTGGAAGCCGGGCGGCCGCCCCGACGGCTGGCGCCCGGCGTGATGGGCCGGGCGGTGGCATCGTGGCTGTTGGGATCGGGCGTACCGGTGGTCGGCATCGCCCTGGCCGCCGTGTTCACATTGACACTGCGCAACATGACGATTGCGCAGTTCGGATTTGCGGTGCTGCTGTTGGCGGTCGCGGCATTCGTGTTCGGCTTCTTCCTTATCCTGATTGCCGGCTGGCTGACCGCGACGCCCGTGCGGACCGTGCGCGCAGCGCTGCGCCACGTCGAAGACGGGGACCTGAGCTGCCAGCTGCAGGTGTTCGACGGCACCGAATTAGGCGAGCTGCAACGCGGTTTCAACGCCATGGTCGAGGGATTGCGACAGCGCGAACGCGTCCGCGACCTGTTCGGCCGTCACGTCGGACGTGAAGTCGCCGCCGCGGCCGAGGACCAGGAGATCGAATTGGGCGGCGAAGAGCGGCATGTCGCAGTCCTCTTCGTCGACATCATCGGCTCCACCGAACTGGTGTCCGACCGGGCCCCGTCCGAAGTCGTGGAGCTGCTCAACCGATTCTTCGCCGTGGTCATCGACGAGGTCAACGCGCGCAAGGGCCTGGTGAACAAGTTCGAGGGCGACGCGACGCTGGCGGTCTTCGGCGCGCCCGTGCACGCGGAGTCACCGGAGACCGACGCGTTGGCCGCTGCCCGTGCGATCGCCCGGCGGCTCGCCGACGAGGTGCCGGAGTGCCCGGCCGGCGTCGGCGTAGCCGCCGGTAACGTCGTGGCCGGCAATGTCGGTGCCTACGAGCGATTCGAGTACACCGTGATCGGTGACCCGGTCAACCAGGCCGCCCGACTCTGCGAGTTGGCCAAGTCCGAAGAGGCGCGCGTGCTGGCTTGCGCGTCCACGGTGCAATCCAGTTCTTCTGACGAACAGCAGCGCTGGGAACTCGGCGGAGACGAGGTGCTGCGCGGTCGCAAGAAGCCGACTCAACTGGCCCGCCCCAACGAGCCGGCCTAACCGCCACATTCACCTGCAAGAAGTCGAAGGAGAATTGATGCCCGCAAACGTCACACCCACGAGCGAGGGAACCCGCCACGTCAAGGTGGCGATCGTCGGGAGTGGCTTCTCCGGGCTGGGTGCGGCGATCCGGTTGGACCAATCCGGTCACCGCGACTTCCTGGTATTCGAACGCGGCAACGACGTCGGCGGCACCTGGCGCGACAACACCCGACCACTTGGCTTTCGAGCGGATATGCGGAGTGGATGGGCGCAGTCTCACTGAAACTTTCGAAGAGCAGGGAATGCGGGCCTACAAGGGCACCACTATGGTCAACTTCCCGAACATGTTCGTCCTCGTCGGGCCGAACACTGGGCTGGGCCACAATTCGATGGTTTACATGATCGAATCGCAACTCAACTATCTGGTCGACGGCCTCGACGTCATGAAGGAACGACGGCTGCGCACTATTGAGGTGAAACAGGAGGCACAAGATGCGTATCACGATGAGCTGCAACGCAAACTCGATGGATCGGTCTGGATGACCGGCGGCTGCGCTAGCTGGTATCTCGACGCACACGGCAACAACACCACGCTGGGGCCTGACTTCACTTTTCGCTTCCGTCGGCAGACCAAACACTTCGACCTGCAGGCTTACACAACGACCGGCCAGACGCCTGCACCGGTGGCAGGCAACGTCGATGGTGTTTCGGCATGAGCAGCTTCACCGGCAAAGTGGCAGTAGTCACCGGCGCAGGCTCTGGAATCGGGCGGGCTCTGGCACTCGCCCTGGGCCATCGCGGAGCGCGCCTTGCGATCTCGGATGTCAACGGTGACGGGCTGGCCGGCACCGCAGACCAACTCAAATCGCTGGGCGCTGCAACGCACGCCCAGCAGCTTGACGTCAGCGATCGTCAAGCAGTGCAGGCGTACGCAAGCGCGGTTGCCGAGCACTACGGGGTCGTGCACCAGCTGTACAACAATGCCGGGATCGCCGGCGCCTCGGCGACGGTGCAAGAAACCGAGTACGCCGCATACGAGCGGATCATCGCGATCAACCTGTGGGGAGTCATTCACGGCACCAAAGAGTTTCTTCCGCACCTGATCGCGTCGGGCGACGGACACGTCATCAATGTCTCCAGCCTCAACGGATTCATGGGACAAGCGTCGATGACGGGCTACTGCTCGACGAAGTTCGCGGTCCGCGGATTCAGCGAGTCCTTACGAGCCGAGATGCTTTTCAACAAACATCCAGTGCGCGTCAGCGTCGTTCATCCCGGCGGCGTCAAGACGAACATCGCGACGGCTGCTTTGGAGGAGGCCGGCGAGGCCGGTGCCGCGCACACGGATCGAGCGCGCGTGTACAACGAGAAACTGCTGAGACTCCCCGCCTCGAAGGCGGCGGAAATCATCGTCGCCGGGGTTGCCGCCAACAACCCGCGCATCATCGTCGGTAAGGACGCGCGACTTGTCGACGTCATGGTGCGCGCGCTGCCGCGTTCGTATCCCCGGCTCAGCGCCTGGTGGTCGCGACGCATCTTCAGCAGTTAGTTTCAAAGCGGCGCAGCAGTCATCTCGCAGCTGACTGATTGACCTTTCGTCTACTGGCCTGGACAGGCCCGTTTCCGTTTGCTATGAAAAACAGACCGGGTTGCCTTAAGCAGGTAGGGCGTGCTTTCAGTTCGGGGTCCGCGCGCGGCGGGGAGGGTCGCGTCGTAAGCACGGTCCGGAGATTCCGGTTCGCGCTCACAGTGCTTCGCCGGCGGCCGGCTGGCCGTCGCGACGCAGTGACGCCGACCTGGGCGGAGACTCGGTGGCTTCGGCGGTAGCCAGTGGGACGTCGACAAGCCAACATGTGTTGATTAGCCAAGTTTGGTCAACACTGTTGCCGCAAATGAGTAAGGCTAGGACGTTCGACGAGGTCGGCCGAGCCTGGAACATGCATTACGGCGAAAGGTAAAGGGGTGGACGTGGACACTCGAAACTGCGTGAAGCGACTGATGGTCGGCGGATTTGCGGCCGCTGCGTTGCCGCTGACGACTTCGCTGCTACCTGATATGGCGGCGGGTGCCCTCACAGGGTCGGCGACCGCGGCGCCGTGTCCCGACACAGAGGTGGTATTCGCGCGCGGTACCGGTGAGGCTCCCGGGCCGGGTCCGACCGGAGACGCGTTCATCGGCGCGCTGCACAATCGCGTGGGAGATTTCGCGGTCTACCCGGTGAACTACCCCGCCAGCGACGAGTGGTCCACCGGTATCGACGGCATCAGGGATGCTGCCAATCACGTCAACTCCATGGCGAACACCTGCCCGCAGACCAAAATGGTGCTGGGCGGCTACTCGCAGGGCGCGGCGGTGATGGGTTTCGTCACCTCCCCTGCGGTGCCCGACGGTGTCGACCCCGCGACCGTGCCGAAACCGCTGTCGCCGGATGTCGCCAAGCACGTGGCCGCCGTCGTGCTGTTCGGTACGCCGAACGTCCGGGCGATGAACTTCCTCGGCCAGCCCCCCGTCGTGATCGGCCCCGTCTACCAAGCCAAAACCATCAAGGTGTGTGTTCCGGAAGATCCGGTGTGCTCTGACGGGCTCAATTTCGCCGCGCACGACACCTATGCGACAGACAGCAACTTCATCGACACCGGTGCGGATTTCGCCGCAAGTCGCCTGGGCGGACCGCCTCCGGCTGCGCCCCCGCCGGCCCCGGGCCTACCACCAATTCCCGGCCTGGCACCGCCGCCGCCGCCTCCTGGCGGACCGGGCCCTGACGTTCCGCCTCCGCCCGGCGCACCGGGCCCTAACGTTCCGCCCCCGCCCGGCGCACCGGAGATAGCCTCTGCCTAGGGTTAGCAGTCCGCATGGAAGCGGCTCCCGGAGACTTTCCCGGGGGCCGTTTCTTCTGCCCTAGCGAAGCGTTCGCGTCTCGGCGCGGCGTTTGGTTACTCGGGCCGGCTTGGCCCGAGAATCGCTGGCGCAGACCGTCACTTCGGGACAGTCAACTCATCGGATACCTTCGTTTATCCGTGCGGAGCCGTCTGCATTCGAGTGAAGGAACTATTCGATGGACGCTGATGTCATCGTCGTCGGCGCCGGCTTGGCCGGCCTGGTCGCCACCCATGAGCTGACCCGCCGGGGCAAAAAGGTGGCCGTGGTCGACCAGGAGAGCGCGCTCAACCTCGGCGGCCAGGCGTACTGGTCGTTCGGTGGCATCTTCCTGGTCAACAGTCCGGAGCAGCGCAGGAACCGCATCAAGGACTCCGTCGAGCTCGCCTGGAACGACTGGCAAGGCAGTGCCGCATTCGACCGGCTTGACGACGAGGACGTGTGGGCCAGCCAGTGGGCGCGCGCCTACGTGGAATTCGCCGCCGGGGAAAAACGCGCGTATCTGAGTGAGCAGGGCATTTCGTTCCTGCCGAATGTCGGCTGGGCGGAGCGAGGTGACCTGACCGCCACCGGGCACGGCAACTCGGTGCCCCGCTTCCACGTCAGCTGGGGCACCGGCACGGGCGTGGTGGAACCGTTCGTCGCCTCCGCCCTGCACGCCGCGTCCAGCGGGCTGGTCACCTTCTACCACCGTCACCGCGTCGATGAACTGGTGCTCACCAACGGTTCGGCGACCGGAGTCCGCGGCAGTGTGCTGGCCCCGGACGACGCTCCGCGCGGCGCTCCTTCGAACCGGCAGGCAGTGGGTGAGTTCGAGCTGAAGGCACAGGCCGTCGTCATTACCACCGGCGGCATCGGCGCCAACCACGACATCGTGCGCCGATACTGGCCGAAGCGCATGGGAACCGCGCCGTCGTCGATGATCACCGGCGTCCCGGCCTATGTCGACGGGCGCATGCTCGACATCGCCGCCGACTCCGGAGTGCGCCTGGTTAACCGGGACCGCATGTGGCATTACACCGAAGGCGTCATCAACTGGAATCCGATCTGGCCCAACCATGCGATTCGTATCCTGCCGGGCCCGTCGTCGATGTGGTTCGACGCGCTGGGCCGGCGACTGCCGGAACCATTCCTGCCCGGTTACGACACCCTGGGCACGCTGCGGTATCTGCGCACCACTCCGGAGATCGCGAAGTACGACCACTCGTGGTTCATCCTGACCCAGAAGATCATCGAAAAAGAGTTCGCGCTGTCCGGCTCCGAGCAGAACCCGGACATCACGTCCAAGAGCAAGAAGGCTTTTCTACGGGAACGGTTGTTGAACCGCAACGCACCCGGCCCAGTGGAAGCGTTCAAAGAACATGGCGTCGACTTCGTCGTCGCCCAGAACCTCGAAGAACTAGTCGGGCGGATGAATGCGCTGACCGACGAGCCGCTGCTCGACCCCGTGTGCATCCGCCGTCAGATCCAAGCCCGCGACCTGCAACTTGCCAACCCGTTCAGCAAAGACGCCCAAATCCAAGGCATTCACAACTCGCGGAAGTCGCTGGGTGACCGGATTGGACGCACCGCGGCCCCCCACCGGATTCTCGACCCCGAAGCGGGACCACTCATCGGCGTCAAACTTCACATTCTGACCCGAAAAACGTTGGGCGGCATACAGACTGACCTTGACTCTCGCACCCTGGGTTCTGACGGCCAGCCCATCCCCGGGCTCTACGCCGCGGGTGAAGTTGCCGGGTTCGGCGGCGGCGGTCTGCACGGCTACAACGCCTTGGAGGGCACTTTCCTCGGCGGTTGCATCTTTTCCGGGAGGGCTGCGGGTCGGTCCCTCGCCGACGCGCTCTGAGCACGGCTGCGGCAAGGCCAACCGGCGCCAGGTTCAGCGGGAGCCGGTGACCGGGGCGCGGCGCGCCATCGCGCGAAGAATCCACGGTCATTGGGCGTATGACGTTTCCGCCACGGCCTGAGCGTACTGCCGGCGGTCGCTGGGCGTACTCCCATCGGGGCAAGGTCGGGTGGCTCCCTTCGGATCGACACTCAACCTGGGGGTGGGTACCGCCGTCAACACCGCCGCGTTCGTACGCGAGCGCCCGAGCAAAAGCTCGAGTACGGACGTCATGTATGGCGGGCGGCCTCTTGAACGAGCTGCACGCGCGAGCTCAGCCCAAGCTTTGAGTAGACGTGGGTGAGGTGAGTTTGCACAGTGCGCGGTGAGACGAAAAGCTTATTCGCGATGGCATTGTTCGCCAGCCCTTCGGTAACCAGTCGCACGACATCGCGCTCGGTGGGTGTCAAGGAGGCCCAGCCGCTGGCGGGTCGTTTACGTTGGCCGCGACCGCGTTGGGCGTAGGCGATCGCCTCCTCTACCGACAGGGCGGCTCCCTCGGACCATGCGTTCTCAAAGTCGTTTGCGTCAATCAAGTCTCGCTGTGCCGCCACCGTGGCTTGGTAGCCGGCGTCGCAGACTTTGAACCGCACCACTCCCAGACGCGAGCGGATGGCTCTCTGCCGCGCCGAAGAGCCGGGCCGCTTCGCGGTGACGGCCGGCAGCCCCCGCCGAAGTGCCGAGGCACTCCAAGGTGTCGGGAAGACCCAGATACGTCTGCATGCCGGCAGCGATGGCGAGTGCGTCGTGGGCATCGCGCTCGGCCAGCTCCGGCTCACCCTGCGCGGTCGCCACCCGGGCGCGCGCGGTTAACGCCAGCATCAGCCACCAGCCGGTTGTCGTCAAAACAGCATCGTCGGCCCACCGGCGGGCTGCGGCCACATCCTTGTTCGCAAGGGCGGCCAGCGCGCTGTAGGGGCGCAGCATCGCCGTTGCCGCGGGGAGGGCACTTCGTTGCTGGAAGACTGCCTCGCACGCTTGCTGGGCCGTCGCAGCATCGCCGGCGGCGAGGGCGGCGGTAGCCAACGCCCCAGCGGCGGCCCCCGCAGAAAGCGTGCCGAGTTCCGCCGCTGATTCGACGGCGGCGTCGGCGACAGCCCGGGCCGCAGCGGTCTCGCCCTGCCACGCAAGTGCGAGGGCCTGATACGCGAGGCTGTGCACCCTGCGGACCTCATCGTGGGCCACCTCGGCCTCGGTGATCAGTGCGGCGAATTGTGCGACGGCTCCAGGCAGATCGCCGAGCCACAGCTGTGCAGCTCCGAGGGAAAAGCGGCACTGCCGCGCGTGGCGCAGGTCGCCGATCGCCTCGGCAAGTCGGCGCCCTTCTTCTGCGGCCGCGCGCCCCATGATCGGGTCACCCGCCACGACCGCTGCCCCGAGCGCCTGCCCGCTGAGGAGCTCGCTGAGCCGCCACCGATCATCCACCGCCCGCGCCAGGGCGATTGCCTCGGTGAAGTACGGCCGGCCCACTTCAGGAGTGGTGAAGACGGCGATTCCACAGCAGGCGGTCAGCGTCCGGGCCAGCAGGGCCGGGTCATCGACCTCGCGCGCGATTGCCACCGCCTGTTGGGCCTGATCCAGGGTTGCGGCGCCGACGCCCCAGGAGCCGAGTAATGCCTGGTCGGCCAAGGCGCGGGCTCGTACCGCCGGCTCCACCACTGTGTGCTGCACGTCAGGGTGGGTGAGAGCGGCGTCAAACCAGCCCAGCCCTTCCCGGAGGCGGCCCCGCGTCACCCACAGCGGCTGCAGCGACGACGCGAGCGCCAAGGCCAACTCGAATTCAGAGTTTTCCCGGCTCCAGCCGAACGCGGCGCGCAGATTGTCGATCTCTGTCTCGGCCTGCTCAAGGCGCTGCTCATAGTCGGTGCCTGCCGGCGCGTCGAGGAAGGCCGCGAGCGTGGTGTAGTGGTCGCGGTGGCGCGAACGCACGGCGTCGGCTTCGCCGGATTCGCCGAGCTTTTCCTGCGCGTACTGGCGCACCGTCTCCAGCAGCCGGTAGCGTGTTCGACTTCCGCTGTCGTCGGTGACCACCAGCGATTTGTCCACCAACAGGCTCAGTTGGTCAAGTAGCTGGTAGCGCTCCACATCGCCAGCCCCGCAGATGTTTCGCGCCGCCTCAAGGTCGAAGCCGCCGAGGAAGACGGCCAAGCGGCGAAACAACACCCGCTCGGGCTCGGTCAACAGTGCGTGCGACCAGTCCACCGAGGCGCGCAACGTCTGCTGGCGGCGTACCGCGGTGCGCGCACCACCGGTCAACAGCCGGAACCGATCATGCAAGCTGTCGAGGATTTCGGCCGGCGACAACGCCCGCACCCGTGCCGCCGCTAATTCGATCGCCAGCGGGACTCCGTCGAGGCGCCGGCAGATCTCGGACACCGTCAAAGCGTTCTCGTCGCTGACGGCGAATTGGGGACGTACTCTGCGGGCGCGGTCGGTGAACAGCTCGATGGCTTCATCGGCCAGTGGCAGTGACGGCACCCGCCAGGTCAGTTCACCGGCTACGCCGATCGGCTCACGACTGGTCGCCAACAGCGTCAGCCCCGGCGCCGCACCCAACAGGGCGACCACCAGCTCAGCGCTGGCGTCCAGCAGGTGCTCGCAGTTGTCCAGCACCACCAGGAGCTGACGATCGGCGACGAAGCGACTCAACGTGTCCTTGGTGGAGCGGCCCGGCTGGTCGGGTAGGCCCAGTGCACGGGCCATGGTGATCGGCGCGAGATCAGGGTCGGTGATCGGTGCCAAATCCACATACCAGACGCCGTCGGCGAATTCGTTGGCGATTTGGCCCGCGATCTGAATCGCCAACCGGGTCTTGCCTACGCCGCCGGCGCCGGTCAAAGTCACCAGCCGGTTCTCGGCCACCAGGCCCCCCACCTGAGTGATATCCGTTTCGCGGCCCACGAAACTGGTAAGCTGTACCGGAAGATGCTGCGCGCCAACGGTTTCCGAGGACTCGCAGTGGTGGGAAGTCGTTGACCAAGTCGGGGTGGCACAGTTGCACGACTCGCTCCGGACGAGACAGGCCCCGCAGCGGGTGGACGCCTAGATCGGCCAACCACGCAGCTTCGGGAAGCCGGTCGGCGATGAGCGCATCGGTAACGCCCGACAGTAGGGTCTGACCGCCATGGCCCAGGTCGCGCAGCCGCGCGGTGCGGTTGATGGTCGGGCCGGCGTAGTTGGCTTCGTCGCGAAGTTGGATTTCGCCGGTATGGATGCCGATCCGCAGGCGGATCGGGGCCAGCGGTGCGCGCTGCAATTCCAGCGCGCAGCCCACCGCGTCGGAGGCCCGGGCGAACGCAGCAACGAAGCTGTCACCCTCACCCTGCTCGACCGGGCGCACACCGTCGTGAGCAGTGATAACCTCCGCCACAACGTTATTCAGTCGCGCGATGGCCGCGGTCATCTCCTCGGGCCGGCTCTCCCACAGCCGCGTCGAACCCTCGACGTCTGCCAACAGCAGCGTCACAGTACCCGTCGGCAACAGCCCGCTCACGCCAAGCTCACTCCAGTCCAGCAGCGGTGTTTCCGCGCGTGGATCGTTTCGACTCATGGTAGGCAGGATGCCGCCCGTCGAGCAGCAAAACATCAGCGGAAACGCGCAAATCGCAGAGGCGCGTACGCGTAGCGACGCCCCTCCATCGGACAGCCCTTATGTCTTCGGCACGCATGACTGCGCCGCGTCGCCTGGTCGCCATACGCTTGAGCCATGGCGACCGCATCCACGCCGGTCGGCCCGGCCCGCGGGCCTGCCATACGGCTGCCCACCTGGACCATGACCCGGGAGGCACTCACCGTCGGTTTCAATGTCGGTGACCGCTTCCTCGGCCGCACACGCGGACGCGACATCACTCACTTCCGGTGTGGAGTGCGTCGGTTCGTCGTGCTGAACCATCCTGACTACGTCGACCATGTCTTGCACCCGGCCCGGATGAAGTACGTCAAGTCAAACGATTACGAGGCGATCCGAGTCGCGGCCGGCCTCAACTTGCTCACCGACGAAGGCGACTCGTGGGCCGCACACCGCACAACCCTCAACCCGTCGTTCGCCCGGCGCCACCTCAGCGAGGTCGCCGAGCTGATGATCGACCCGATTGAACGGGTGACTAGTGAACTGGCTGCAAAGGGCGACGTCGTCGCATTCGACATGCATGAAACGATGGTCAAGGCAACGCTGCGGGTGGTGGCAAACGCCTTATTCAGCCAGGACTTCGGGCCGCTTGTGCACAGCATGCACGACCTGGCCACCGAGGGTCTGCGCCGGGCCGACAAGTTTCAGCGACTGACAGCGTGCGGGCTGATGCCCCGACCTGTCTGGGCCGGTCTGGCCTGGTGCGCCTACTCGCGGTTGCCGATGCCGCCGCCGCTGCGACGACCGCAGAAGATCACGCAGGCCCTCGATGCCGCGGTGAACCAACTGCTGGATGCGCGGCTGGCCCACCCGACCGAATCCGCCGACCTGCTCAATGTGTTGCTGCATGCCGACGACGGGACCTGGCCGCGCAAACGCATACGGGACGAGGCGCTGACGTTCATCATCGCCGGACACGAGACCACCGCGAACTCCTTGACGTGGCTATGGTATCTGCTGGCCGTCAACCCACGCGCTCGCGACCGAATGCTCGACGAGGTCGACACGGCGCTTGGGCGTCGCCGCCCGACTACTGAGGATCTGTTCAAGCTGCGGTGGACCACGGCCTGCATTCAGGAAGCGCAGCGCTACTTCTCTGCGGTGTGGACACTCGGGCGAGAGGCCATCGAAGACGACGACATCGACGGGCATCACGTCCGCACGGGCACCACGGTGATCATCCCTATCCATCACATCCACCACGACCCACGCTGGTGGCCGAATCCCGAACACTTCGATCCGGCCCGCTTCCTGCCGGGCGCGGACGATGCGCGGCCCCGCTCGGCCTATCTGCCCTTCGGTGGCGGGCGGCGCAGCTGTATCGGCCAAACCTTCGCGCTCATGGAAATGGTTTTAATGACATCAATAATGAGCCAACGGTTCATCTTCGACCTGCAGGCTGCTCATCGGGTCGAACTGGAAGCGACGCTGACGCTGCGGCCCAGAAACGGCCTGCACATGATCGGGCAACAACGGGACGCGTGAACCGCCGTGGTCGGGCGTGCCCTGCCTCGGGACAGCTCCCGAGCCGTTGTCAGGCGGTCAAGCTGCTGTGCGCCGACAGTGTCTCGTCCTCGATCGGTGCTCCCGCCGGGGCGAAGAAGGTCGCGTAGAACGCGGTGCTGAAAACCGCCAATCCCCCGAGGATGAGCGGGCCGAAAAGCAGCGGGTAGCTCGCCATAGCCTCTGCGAGATAGCGGCAGCACACCAACAGGACCGCCAGCAATGCCGCCCCGAGAACCGCCAGCCACGACCAGATCCGACCTCGTACGAGGTCACGCAGTGCTGCGTCGACCGTCATGCACAACACCGCACCGGCTACAAGGTCGACGCCGTAGTGGTAGCCGAAGCCAAGCGTCGCTGCGATGGTGCAGGCCAGCCACAAGGCGCCACCCCAACGCAACCAGCGTGGCCCGCCGCGGGAATGCAGAAAAATTGCCAGCGCCCAAGCGGTATGCATCGACGGCATACAGTTGCGCGGCGTGAAGCCGTCGAAAGCAAGGGGTCTGGGCGAGAGCTGAATCGGCGGCACCGTGTGCGGCCAGTAGTTGCCGACTTGGAAGGAATGACCCGCGCTGCCGAAGGCGAATTCGGGGCCGACTACGGGGAAGAGCAGGTAAATTACCGGCCCGACCAAGCTGAGCACCAGAAACGTCGGCACCAGGAAGTGAGGCGGCCAGCCGGCAGTCCTGACGTTGCGCAGCTGGTAGATCGCCACGACCATCGCCGCGAGAGGCAGCTCGATGTACACCCAATGCAACGCGGCGTTCGGAACTGCGCCGGCTGCCTCGACCAGGCGCCCCACGAGCCACGACGGTTGTGCAAGTGCATGATCGGCCAGCAGGGCGTACTCGTCGAAGACTTTCGGCCGAACGATCGCGGTGACGCGCAACCAGCTCTCGATTGCTTCGGTCGCAATGACAAGCAGCAGGCCGAAAGCGACTCCGCGGAAGGCGGTGTTCAGCTCGGCCCTCGCCCAGCGCTGCCAGGCCACCATCACAGCTAATCCGGTGAGAACAATCAGCGGCCCGTTGCCGAAGCTGAACCCACTGCCGCGCGACATCCTCTCGGCGGCAAAGGCGACGTCGAGCGCCACGGCCGCCGACAGAGCGTAAATCCGGCACCGGTTAGACAACCCAACCGTGGCCACGCCGAGGCCGACCCACGGCACTGTGGACGACTTCGGGGTGGCGACGTAGTCACTGATCAGACCGACCAGCGGACCTCGAAATCCAGCACAACTGGCGACGACTTGCAGCCCGACCAGCAACAGGACGAGCAAGACGACCGCCATCGGCATCCAGGTTCGGTCGAGCTGGGCACGTAACTGCACTCGTCGCGCATCGCCAATGAACACCCGACGAATATAAAGTGCCACCCAGACGTCAGCGGGGAGAATCGCTTCAGTCGGTCGGCACAGTGCACCTACTGGATAGCTCACACGGGGAGGGCAGAGGTCATGCACGGCGAGCGGCGGTGCTCAATGTACCGCCACGGCGCACTCGCGCGAACGTCGATCCGTTCGATCATGTCCTTTGAACTAGTGCGAACGACTGCGCCTTCGGATCGTGAATGGCTGCAACTTTCCCGGTGCCAGTCGCAGCCCATACCAGAAACACCCGGAGCGAAATAGTCGGGCTACTCATCGACCACCGGCTAAACAGCACGGCAATCTTCAAGGCGGTGGCATTTCACGCGCACTGTCATTCGGCATAGAAAACCCACATCTATTCGGGTGCAGCCAGTTCGCTGCGCACGGCGGATATGAAAGGTCTATGAGTCCCGACGTCCGGCGAGACGATCCGGCTGATATCGGACCACTCTTAGGCGTTCACGACCCGTTATCCCCCGCGGTGCCAGCGCGCTGGTACCGCGCAACGACTAGGAGGGAAACTTGATGCAGGCTGCTGTGCGTCCAAATGTCATGGCGAAGGTGGCACTCACCGGCGCCAGCCTCGTCGCCGTCACCGCGATCGCTTCGCCGCCCGAACAACTCCCCCTCAGCAACGTGGCGGTCCGCCTGACCTCCGGTGAGGACTTGCTCGGTAGCCTTGCAAGCTTCGATCCGCTCACCAGCGTTAGTGGGCTCTTCGACTCGGGCAGCCCATTAAATATTCCCTATAACGTTATTGCTGACCTCATCGATATTCCGTACTACGAGTCGTTGGCCTTACAGGAGTATGCGTACGCCCTTGGGCCGGCCGGCTCGGTCGGAGGGGTGGCGGGCTGGATTCCGCCCGGGGCCACCGTGGCCAACGGTGGGGTCGAAATGATCAATGGGCTGCCCTACTACGCCCTTGGGGGGACCGGCAGTTGGTGGATGCAATCCCTCGGCAACACCTGGGGTTGGGACAACGGCAACTGGCCGCAGGTGGCCGCGATAACCCACTTCTTGCTGCCGTTCCAGTTCACCCAGTCCATCGCCGAACAACTGCAGACCTTCGCGCAGGCCGAGTTCATTGATGGAGCCAGAGTTGGTTGCGAATTCCAATGCGCCGACGTAATAGGTTATCTGGGAGGCTGGCTGCATGGCGAAACACCGCTTGCATCGCTGCTTGCCGGCACGACGTTTCCCGAAACCATACAGGGCACTATCGGAGATCCCTTCCTGCCGGTAATCTGGGCAGGCGAGCCAGCGCAACTGAATCCCCTGGCGCCCCTGGAAGCTATCGCCGCTAATTTGACGGCAAGTCCGGCTGACAACCCGATCCTGTTCCCCGACCCCACGAACGTCATCTCAAGCGCCGGGCAGCTCTTCAACGACTTCCTCACCAATTTCAATCCCTTCGTTACGGGCAGCTTCTTATATTGGGGGGCCCCAACGCTTTACAGCGTTCCGGCGTTATTGGCCGGTCTGCTGGAAAGATTCACGGGCATCCCGAACCAATTCGTCGACATCGGCCAATGGGCACCGTTGGGCTCGACACCCACTTGGGGGCCCGAAGCCGGCCCGTTGTCGCTGATTACGGGCGTGCCGCAGGGATTCGAGTACTTGGCGCAGGGCCTACTCGGATACCTGAACCCCAACGTTTACGGCGAAGCCCTAAACAACAACATAAGTTTGCTCACCAATCCCGCTGCGCTATTGGACCAGCCCACGGTCCCACTCATCGGATACCTATTCGACCCAGCCACGCTTGGGTCCGGCTCGTTCGACCCCGGCGCAGTGCTGGGCTCGTCCGACCCTGGCGCACTGCTGGGCTCGTTCGACCCCGCCACACTGCTGGGCTCATTCGACCCCGCCACGCTGCTGAGCTCGTTCGACCCCGCCACACTGCTGGGCTCGTTCGACCCAGCCACACTGCTCGGGTCACTGGGTCCCGACGTAGCAACGAACCTGAGCTCACTTCTTCCCGGTGTAGGAGCCGACCTCGCCTCAACGCTGAGCCAAGAGTTCGCAGTCGATTTCGGTTCGCTAATACCCCAGCTACTGACCTCGTTGTTCCCCTTCTGAAGATTGCTTCACCCGCCTGCTGGCCAGTGCGGAACCATGTTGCGGCGCAGTAAAAATCGTGACGAATCGGCAAGACGACTGGTGCCACGCCCGGCCGTACCCCCGATCGGCATAACGGGCACACCTGATACCCCACTTACCGGCGCAGTATTCGAGCCGGTGCTCGGCAACGCCGCGCTGGCGGGGCCCACGACCGGCGCCGCCGCTGCCCAGCTCCGTGGCACCGACAACGTCCCCATTGACGACGCTCCGCCCATATTCGCCGACAACGCACCGCCGCTGCCGGCGCCCAGGCCCGATAGTCCCGCCGAACCCAACGTGGCGCCAGCGGATCCCGTCGGCACACTGGAGCTTGCGGCGGTGCCAATTACGTTGCCGCTCTTTGAGGCCCCCGCGGCGCCGTTTACGAAACTCAAGGTTGACATCGTGGTCCTTAAATGCCCGCTCAGATCATTCAGCGCCGACCGCAACCCTGACGCAGATAAAAGGGAGGACGCACCAGATGTCGACGAGGGGGACGCGAGTGCCTGTAGTGCTTGGGGCACGGCAGAAATCAGCCGAGAACTGGTCAACATCGCGTCCTGGGTATGCGCGCCGGCCGACGTGCTAGCGGCTTGGGTGACCGCAATGCCTTGTTTGATCAGGCCCGCCGCAGTAGTAGTGGCCGGAGGGGGGGTGAACGGTGTCACCTTCGCTGCGGCCGCAGAGGCGTCAGCGTAGCCGTACATCGCAGCGGCATCCTGAGCCCACATCTCGCCGTAGTGGAGATCAGTAGCCGCGATCGCTGGGGTATTGTGACCCAACACGTTTGCCGCGACCAGCGACATCAGTAGCGAGCGGTTAGCCGCGATCACCGGTGGAGGCACCGTCATCGCGAAGGCCGTCTCATGCGCGGACGCGGCGGCCCGGGCTTGGGTGGCTGCCTGCTCAGCCTGGAGGGCGGTGGTGGTCAGCCACGAAACATAGGTTGCGGCCGAAGCCGCCATCGACATTGACGCCGGCCCACGCCAAGACCCGCTGGTCAGATCAGAAATCACTGACTGGTAAGCCGCCCCGGCTGTCTGTAGATCCGTGGCCAACCCGTCCCATGCCGCCGCGGCAGCCAGCATCGGTCCTGAGCCCGGACCGGAATACATGCGACCAGAATTGATTTCTGGTGGCAACGATCCGAAATCCATTGCTAAGTTCGCTTTCAGCTGGTCGCAATGCCGCGAATTGCCGGCAATGTCCGATAATTTCGGTCGACGGTGACGACGATCATTGCGCTTCTCCTCAAAAAAGTGGGCTTACGAAGACGCCCTACTGGCTAGCGGCGTTAGGCGTGCCGGTAGCACACCGGGCACTCCGGAGGCGTGCAGCGCCTCCGTGCAAGCCGAGTCATACTGATTCGCGAGATCGGTGCGTCACAGCGCAACCGTCACAGAAACGCAGCCGTTCAAGAGGGCCAGATGACGACGGCCATAAAGGATTTGACGACACCGCCGGTCTGACGGCTGCCCGGTCAGTTCCGGGCGACGCAGAACTGGGTCAAGCGTTCTCGCCCGGCAAGAGCGTTCACAGGCGCACAGGGGCCTGCCACGCCCAGCCGGTACCAGAATGCCGGCAAGGATCGCAGCGGCGACGACCAAGACGTCTGGGTCGAGGGCCGAGCACGGTGCCGCACCGCGACGTCGAACGCCTTGGCAATTGTGTGCGACGAGGCCTGATCGACGTAATGGTAAGTAGGTTCATCGTCAGCGCTGGTAGCGTCCGGGCATGTCAACGCAGGTTGTGACGAGGCAGATAGGGCACGTTCCCCGGCGCCAGCCCGCATCCGACGGCAGCAGCGAGCAAAAATATTGCAGCCCCAAGGGCGCAGACTGACCACTTCCATGGCAAGTTGCGCGCGCCGGGGGAACTCACAGTGCCTCAACTGTCGCAGCGACTATGGCGATCGCCCCAGTCTCCAACCGTAATAGCAGAGACCGAGATTATCATCAACGCGGACCTCGACGACACGCGAATACGGTTGCGCCAGTACACTTGGTGCGAGAAAACACTTGCCCACAAGCGATTTCGGATAATCCGGAGTCGACGCCCAATCGCATTGGCCCAGCGTATCTTTCTGACCAACAGCGCGGCAACCGCACCCGCGCGACACATAGAAAACCCATACACGAAGGGCGACCGTGGAAACGGCGCGCCAAATGTTTCCCAACGGGCGGCACCACGCCGTCCTCGACTGTTCCATCGACGTCGGTCTGCGCCGCGGCGTCACTTCCCCACCAGACCTGGCCGCTGCGGTCATCGGCTATGAACAACTGCGGATCGCCGTTCGTGCGGACACCCACTTTGCGAACGAGCGCGCATCGCTGTAGCTGATATCGCCGAGCACACACTCATCGTCTGGGCTTCCCCAGGATTCTCCTTTTATACCGATTTCTTTGTTCAGTGTGTCGCTGAGTAGGTTTCGAACCCAACACGACGGTCAACAAGACACAGGGCACCCCGCCGGTCACCGCGGTTACCGGCAACGATCTCGTCGCCCTGGTTACCGCCGCCGCCGGTCCCGCTCTCGGGGCGCGTCGAGGTGGATGACCTCACCGACCCACCCATGGTCGCCATCCGGGCATTGTGGTTGCCTTACACCATCTCTGAACCCCGAACAGTTCTGCTCGGTCGCCACCGCCCGGCCGCTACCGGAGCTGCTTAGCTGAATTGGGGCGTAGGCCCGACCTTTACAAATGAATAAAGCGATTGAGTGGTTCTGTCGCGACCGCATTGCCTGCAATATCTCTGCGCTGACATGTCTTCGGGAAGCAGATCGTCTCGAGACGGCATCTGATCGATCGCGAATCTAGAGAAACGAAACGGTCAGATCTTGTCTGTCGTTGGTGGACACCTGGCTTGGAGCCATTTGGCGCTATGCATCAAGTTTTCCGGCCATACGCGCTCCAGGTTGCGCTGGTAGTTCATGACAAAATTGTTTTCGATGTAGTAACAAACAGATATCGGACAGCGCAATCGGTGCGCCGATTGCTACCGCGCGGTCGAGGACCGGCCCACTCAGCGTCATCTCTCGGGCAGCTCGGCGAACTGCTTCTTGACGCCGTTGTACCAGCTCATCGACTTCATCGGGTGGCGCCAGCGGCCCTTCATGTCGTCGCGAGCGGGCACGTGAGCTTCATCACCAGTTCTCACGAGCTCCTTGAGATGTTGGTCGTGTGCCTTGATGATCTCGTCGGCGCTCTCACCGCGGTGCGCGAGGTCACAGGGGCCACCGAGATCTTTGCAGGTCATGGTCTTCACGAACAATCCTCTCGTCCGGTCACACCGGGCGGTCCGGGTGCGTCAGAGTGGTGACGCACCCGACGAAGAGAATGTGACCGCCATGGTGAGCGACGACCAGCTCCGCGACGGCTTCGAGGCCGAGCGTCCTCGCCTGCAGCGCATCGCCGCGCGGATCCTGGACGACGCCGACGCGGCCCAAGACGTCGTGCAGCAGGCGTGGCTGCGGCTGCACGCCGGCAACGAGCCAATCGAAAATTTGCCGGGCTGGCTCACCACTGTGACCTCGCGGCTGTGCCTCGACCGGCTGCGGGCACGTACGCCGGTGCCGACGGAGTCAATTGAGGTCGACGCGACGGCACCCGACCCAGCCGATGAAGTGGTGCTGGCAGACACCGTCGGGATCGCGCTGCAGATGGTGCTCGACCGCCTAACGCCCGCCGAGCGGGTGGCCTTTGTGCTGCACGACAGCTTCGGTGTTGACTTCGAGCTGATCGCCTCGATGCTCGACACGACGCCAATCGCGGCCCGAAAGCTAGCCTCCCGGGCTCGCGCCAAGGTGCGCCCGCCCGCGCCCGTGGAAACCCTCGCCGACTGGGAGATCGTCGACGCCTTCATCGCCGCGGCGCGCGAGGGTGACTTCACACGGCTGCTGGAGCTGCTCGCGCCCGACGCGGTTGTCTCCGCCGACGCGGCCGCAATCGCGCTCGGCACGCCGACGCGCCTGGAGGGGCGCGATGAGGTGGCCAGCTTCTTCAACGGCGCTGCCAAAACTGCATTCGCGGTATTCGTTGAGGGTCGCCCGGGCGCCGCCTGGATTCACCGTGGCGAGGTCAGGGTCGCCTTCGACTTCACCGTCGAGGCCGGGCGAGTAAGCCGTCTGCAGTTCCGCGCCGCCGACGACGTACTGGCCGAGGTACGACGCCGCGCGGGTGGCAGCGCGCGGGAGTGACCACGAGGCTGCGGCTTCCGCCGGGTGACGTTGGGGAAGAGCCCATCCATTTCCAACTAGTAACGAAACGAGACAGGCCCAGTCTGCCGGTTCATTGCCCCGCCCGTGCAGGTCGAACTGTCTCGTATCTTGTCTTAAAGCGAGCGGCTCGGTGGCGGCTGTCACTGCCGCCGTCGTGAAATACCCCGGGTTTTGTCCGATCTTCAGAGGATTGGACACTATGCCCCGTCAGTATTCGCCGAAGTTCCGGCAGCGTGCGTTGCTGTTGTTGGACACCATGATTGAAGCCTCGGAAGTATCGGAGTTCGAGGCGATCAAGTCCGTGGCCGGCAAACTGCATATCTCGGAGAGTCGGTTCGTCGGTGGCGGCGCAAGGCCCAGATCGATGCTGGCGAAGGGCCCGTTACGACGAGTTCAGAGCATGCCGAGATCCGCAAGCGCAAGCGAGAGTTCAGCGAATTACGCAGAGCCAATGAGATCTTGAAGTCTGCGTCTGCGTTTTTTGCAGCGGAGCCCGACCGCCCCGCGACGAAATGATCGCCTACATCGATGCTCATCGCGGTCAGTTCGGATCGGGTTCATCTGTGGTGTGCTGCGGGCAGCTTTTCCGGGTTTTCTCACCTCGCGCGGGTATCGGGCGGCTCAGACTCGTCCGCCCCCGGATCGAGAGATCCGCGATGAGCAGCTGATCGCCGATCTGGTCAACCGCCGATTCCGCACCGAAGCACCCAACCGGCTATGGGTCGCCGACATCACCTTCGTGCGCACCTGGCGAGGGTTCTGCTACACCGCGTTTGTCACCGATGCCTGCACGAAGAAGATCGTCGGCTGGGCGGTCTCGGCCACGATGCGCACCGAGAACCGTCCGCTGCAAGCATTGAACCATGCTGTGTGGCAGTCGAAGTTGAGTCTTTCTGAGTTGGTGCATCATTCCGACCGCGGATCGCAGTACCTATCGCTGGCTTATACCGACCGGCTGGCCGAGCTCGGGATTGCCCCGTCGGTGGGATCGCGTGGCGATAGTTACGACAACGCCCTCGCCGAAGCGGTCAACGCCGCCTACAAGACCGAATTGATCAATCGCGGTAAACCCTGGCGGTGCATCGACGACGTCGAACTCTCGACCGCCGAATGGGTGGCCTGGTACAACCAAGAACGCCTGCACGAAGCCCCCGGCTACCAAACCCCAGCCGGGTATGAGGCCGCCCTCACCGGCACCTCACACCCTGCGAGCCAGCCAACCCCGGCCCTCGCAACCGACTAGGAACAACACCCGGGGTACTTCACATCAGCCACCCCCCCACCGCCTACACCGCTCGCCCCAAACCGACCCAGCAACCAGAACCGACACCCACACCCGAGTCCGCCGCGACCGCATCGACCAAGCCGGCGTCCTCACCTTGCGCGTCACCGGCCGACTGCACCACATCGCGTCGGCAACTACACGACACCCCGTACCTCCGTCCAAGATCTCGACGTACGGATCATCAACGCCGCCACCGGTGAACTGCTACCCAACTAACCCTCGACACCACAACCGACTACCAACCCACCGGCGCACCCAAAGTCCCAAACCGAAAAAGGTCCGAACCTAACGCAGGTTCAGACCTATTCCGATATCTTGAGACATCACATGGTAGCGGGGACAGGATTCGAACCTGCGACCTCTGGGTTATGAGCCCAGCGAGCTACCGAGCTGCTCCACCCCGCGTCGGTGAATGCAAGGTTACCGAACCGGCGCGAAGCGCACCAAATCGCCAGTTGAGGACAGCGCGCAGCGCCATAATCGTCTGACGCATCACACGGGCTCGCAGTGTGATATCGCCCGCGACCTCACAATGAAACAGGCAACACCGTCGACTGCGCGCCGCGATTCGCGGACGACTCCGCGGCCCGGCCGGACGTGACGAAGCCCAACCGGCCGCGCCTACTTGGTGTTGTTGAATTTGGTCATCGCGTCATCGAGCCGCTGCAACGCGGAACCGTAGGCAGCGAAATCACCCGACTTCTGAGCGTCACGGGCCGCACTGAGCGCTGACTGGATATCACGCAGCGCCGCGGCCTTCGCCGGCGACAACTGAACCGTCCCACTGGGCGCCGGCGGAAGCGCTGCCGCCGGTGCCGCCGGCGCGGTCGGCTCCGCATCGGCCGGCGGCGGCGTTCCGCGCGCCGGATTCTGCTGTCCTCCGGAGTCAGTGGGGGCAATTCCCGTCGCGGTTGCTCCCGCACCCGGGCCGAACAGACCGGTGAGAGCATCGCTCACCGTCGGGCCGTAGCCGATCTTGTCGTTGTACATCATCGCCACCCGGATCAACCGCGGATACGACGATGCCGCGTCGCTGGCTCCGGGTGAGGCGTAAACCGGTTCGACGTAGAGCAATCCGCCCTGCGCCACCGGGAGGGTGAGCAGATTGCCCCACCGAATCCGGTTCTGGTTGTCCCGGCCGATCACGCCGAGATCCTGCGACACCGCGGTGTCGGTGGTGATCGCATTATTGGCCAGCTTGGGCCCGTTGACCTGGGTTGGAATGGTCAGCACGCTGATCTTGCCGTACGTCGCGGGATCGGAACTGGCGCTGATGTAGGCGGCCAGATAATCGCGCTTGAACCTGTTCATCGCACTGGTCAACTGAAATGACGACGACGCACCGTCGCGGACCGGGTTCTTGGCAACGATGTAGTACGGCGGCTGGTAACTGCTGGCAGTCGGGTTCGGGTCGAGCGGTACGTCCCAGAAATCGGAGGTGGAAAAGAACGTCACCGGGTCGTTGACGTGGTACTTGGCCAGCAGCATCCGCTGCACCTTGAACAGGTCTTCGGGATACCGCAGATGTGCGGACAGTTCCGACGTGATCTCGCTCTTGGGTCTGACCGTGCCGGGGAACACACTCATCCACGCTTTGAGCACCGGGTCGCGGTCATCTTGCTGATACAGCGTCACCGTGCCGTCGTAGGCGTCGACGGTGGCTTTGACCGAGTTCCGGATGTAGGACACCTGCTTGTCGGGGCCCAACCGGTTGAACGCCACTTCGTTGGAGTCCGCGGTCGCCGACGACAGTGAGGTCAGCTCGGAATATGGGTAGTTGTCCAGCGTGGTGTAGCCGTCGATGATCCACACCAGTCGCTTGTTGACGATCGCCGGATACACATTGCTGTCGGTGGTCAGCCACGGCGCCACCGCCTCCACCCGCTGCGCAGGGTCCCGGTTGAACAGGATCTTGCTGTTGGACCCGATCACATTGGAGAACAAGAAGTTTCGCTCGGCGAACTTCGCGGCGAACACCGCACGCGACAGGCCGCTGCCGATCGGCACGCCGCCGCTACCGGTGTAGGTGTAGTTCTTGGTCTCGGTGCTGGTCTCGTAGTCGTATTCGCGGTCCGCACCGGTTTTTCCGACGATCGCGTAGTCCGCGGGCGTGTTGGCGATGACCGGTCCGAAATACACGCGGGGCTGGTCGAGGCGAGCCGGTCCGTCGGACACCACACCACCGTTGGCCCCGACGACGTTGACCAAAAATTCCGGATAGCCGCCATTCTGGTTGGGGTCGTTGGCAATTCCGCGCACCGTATTGGCCGGCGACGCGATGAATCCGTTGCCGTGGGTGTAGACGGTGTGCCGGTTGATCCAGTCGCGCTGGTTGTCGATCAGCCGGTCCGGGTTCAGCTCCCGGGCGGCGACGACATAGTCGCGCAAGTTGCCGTCCCGGTCGCGGTAGCGGTCGATCGACAGCTGATCGGGAAAGTGAAAGAAGTTCTTGCCCTGCTGGAACTGGGTGAACGCCGGACTGATGATCGTCGGGTCGAGCAGCCGGATGTTCGACGTGGTGGCGCGATCAGAAGCAACCTGCTCGGCGGTCGTTTGACTGTCGCCACTGTAGTTGCGGTAGCTCACCACGTCATCGGTCAGGCC
This sequence comes from uncultured Actinomycetota bacterium, assembly GCA_963818785.1. Lineage (GTDB taxonomy): Bacteria > Actinomycetota > Actinomycetes > Mycobacteriales > Mycobacteriaceae > Mycobacterium. Next base: position 80,565 of record CAWFTT010000015.1, read on the forward strand.
GTAGGCCTGCCGGGTCGCGGTGATGCTGCGGCTGATGTACTCGCTCTCCTTCTGCGCGGCGTTGGGCTTGACACTGATCTGTTCCACGATCAGCGGCCAGCCGGCACCCACGATCATCGACGACAACAACAGCAACACCAGGCCGATGGCCGGGATACGCAGATCCCGCAACACGATTGCCGAGAACACCGCGGCCGCGCAGATCAACGCGATGGCCAGCAAGATCAGCTTGGCCGGCAGCACCGCGTTGATGTCGGTGTAGCCGGCGCCGGTGAAAGGTTTTCCGGCCCGGGTGTGCGACAACAGCTCATAGCGATCCAGCCAGTAGGCGAACGCCTTGAGCAGCACCAGCGCACCCAGGAGGCTGGTCAGCTGGATGCGCGCCGAACGGCTCAGCGCGCCGGTACGCCCGGACAGCCGTATGCCGCCAAAAATGTAGTGCCCGAGCAGATTTGCGAGCAACGCCAAGAACAGCGCGACGAACAGATAACTGAGAATCAGGCGGTAGAACGGCAAATCGAAGGCGTAGAACCCGAGGTCTTTGCCGAACTGCGGATCATGGATGCCGAAGTTTCCGCCGTGCAGGAACAGTTGGATCCGCACCCAGTATGTCTGGGCGATCATTCCGGCCAGCAGTCCGATGACTGCCGGGATTCCGATGCCGAACACCCGCAGCCGCGCCAACACGACGCTGCGGTACCGCGCGACCGGGTCGTTGCCGTTGCTGGGCACGAACACCGGCCGATTGCGATAGGCCAACGTCAGCCCGGCGAACACGATGCCAGCGACCACCAGACCGACCAACAGGAAGACCACGATGCGCGTCATCACCACGGTCGTGAACACCGAGCGGTAGCCGAGTTCGCCGAACCACAACCAATCCACGTAGCCGTCGATCAGACGAGGACCGACCAGCAGCAGCACAATCACGGCGAGGGCAATCGCGATCAGAATCCGGCTGCGACGCGTCAGCTTCGGCATCCTCGTCGCGGGTCGCATCCCCACTGGCTACGCTCCCTGTTCACTTCGGTCCCGCGGCACGCTGGGAGCGGCCGTCGGAGTTGGTTTCGACGGTCCCAACTGTACGCACCGGCAACGCTGCTCTGCCGGGCCGAATCGGCTCGCCAGTCAGCAACTGGGCGGGCGGCCGCCGGCGGTGATGGTGTGCAACGCATTTACCGCGTGGTCGAGGGTGTCGACCTTCACCAGTTGCAGGCCCCCCGGGATGGCGGCGCTCGCCTCGTCACAATTCTTGGCGGGCACCAGGAACACTGTGGCGCCGGCTTCCCGGGCGGCGACCATCTTGTGGGTGATTCCGCCGATAGCTCCAACAGAGCCGTCGAGTTTTATGGTGCCGGTGCCCGCGATGAAATTCGACCCGGCGAGATCGCCCGTCGTCAGCTTGTCGATCACAGCCAGGCTGAACATCAGACCTGCCGACGGTCCGCCCACGTTGGCCAGGTTGAAGTCGACGACGAACGGCGCCCACGGCGCGTCCATCACCGCGACGCCGAGAAACCCGTAGTCGCGGTCCGGGTGGGCGCCGAGGGTGATCCGCGCGTTGCCAGCCGGCGCGTTCTTGCGCCGGTAGCCGATGACAGCGGGCTGACCTGCCCTGGTGTTTTTCAGCAGCGAGGTGAACTGCTCGACGGAGGCGACCGGGGTGCCATTCACCGCCTCCACGGCGTCACCGACCTGCAGCTTGCCCGCCGATGGCCCCGGGTCGTTGACGGTCGCAACCGTCACCGCCTTCGGGTACTTCAGGTAGCCCAACGCGGCGTATTCGGCGCTGTCCTCGGACTCCTTGAAATCGGCGTTGTTGGCCTGGTCGACCTCGTCGCGCGACTTTCCCGGTGGATACACCAGGTCGCGGGGCACCAGCTGTTCCCGGCCCGACAACCACAGCGTCAGCGCCTCCGCCAACGTCAGGTCGTCACGCTGGGACACCGTCGTCATATTGAGGTGCCCGGACGTCGAATGCGTCCGGGTGCCCTCGATGTCGACCACCTGCTTGCCGTCGACCTGTCCGAGCGTGTCGAACGTCGGTCCCGGACCCAGCGACACGAACGGAACGGTCACCACCGCAAGCAGCACACCGAACACCACGATCGGCACCAGCGCGACGATCAGCGTCATAATCCGCCTGTTCACGCCGCCTACATTAACGGGGCTCACCGCGTCGGCCGGTTCACTCACAGCGTGATCACGCGGCGCGCGCCTCTGGTCGCCGATGAGTACCGTTGAGCTATGGCCGACCTGCCTTTCGGGTTCTTCGCCGGAGACGACCCTGACCGCGACAAGCGGAAGCACGACCCCGAGTCGGGATCGGGATCCGCCGACCCGTTCGGTTTCGGCGGTGATTTCGACATGGCCGACCTCGGGCAGATCTTCACCCGGCTCGGGCAGATGTTCAGCGGCGCTGGGACGGTCACGTCCGCCGGTAAAAGCTCCGGGCCGGTGAATTACGAGCTGGCGCGGCAGCTGGCTTCGACGTCGATCGGATTCGTCGCCCCGATCCCGGCTGCGACCAGTTCAGCGGTCACCGATGCGGTGCACCTGGCTGAGACCTGGCTGGACGGAGTCACCTCACTGCCGGCGGGCACCACCCGCGCCGTTGCGTGGAGCCCGACCGACTGGGTCGACAACACCTTGGAGACCTGGAAGCGGCTCTGCGATCCGATGGCTCACCAGATATCGACGGTGTGGGCTTCGGCGCTGCCCGAAGAAGCCAAAGGCATGGCCGGGCCGCTGATGTCGATGATGTCGCAGATGGGCGGCATGGCGTTTGGTTCCCAGCTCGGTCAGGCGCTGGCCCGGTTGTCGAAGGAAGTGCTCACCTCCACCGACATCGGCCTGCCGCTGGGACCGAAAGGCGTGGCGGCGCTGCTGCCCAACGCGATCGAATCGCTGTCCGAAGGCTTGGAGCAGCCCCGCAGCGAGATCCTGACCTTCTTGGCCGCCCGGGAAGCGGCCCATCACCGACTCTTCAGCCATGTGCCGTGGCTGGCCAGCCAGCTGCTCGGCGCCGTCGAAGCGTATGCCCGCGGCATGAAGATCGACATGACCGGCATCGAGGAGTTGGCACGCGATTTCAATCCCGCGTCACTGTCCGACCCGGCCGCTATCGAACAGCTGCTCAACGAAGGCGTCTTCGAGCCAAAGGCCACGCCGGAACAGATCCAGGCACTCGAGCGCCTCGAAACTTTGCTTGCGCTGATCGAGGGATGGGTGCAAACCGTCGTCACCGCCGCGCTGGGCGACCGGATCCCGGGCGCGGCTGCCCTCGGGGAGATGCTGCGCCGGCGCCGGGCGACCGGCGGCCCCGCTGAGCAAACTTTCGCCACGCTGGTCGGTCTGGAGCTGCGGCCCCGGAAGCTGCGCGAAGCCGCCGCCCTGTGGGAACGGCTGACCCAGGCTGTTGGTGTGGACGCGCGCGACGCGGTTTGGCAGCATCCCGATCTGTTGCCCGAGGCTGAGGACCTCGATGCGCCCGCCGCCTTCATCGACCGGGTCGTCAGCGGCAACAGCGGTGAGATCGACGAGGTGATCGCCCAGTTCGAGCGCGACCTCGACTCCGGTTCCGGCGCTGACGGACCGGGCGAAGCTGTGGATAGCTGAGCCACCCGGCGTGCCGCATGGTGGCACAGTGCCCAGATGGTGCCTGAGGGGCAAACGCTTTCCCAGCCGGCTTCGCGTTATGCGCTGAACCCGGCGATGCCCGTGCTGCTGCGGCCCGACGGCGCCGTCCAGGTGGGCTGGGATCCGCGACGCGCGGTTGTGGTGCGCCCACCGCGCGGCCTGACCGCCGCCGATCTGGCCCGGCTGCTGCGCTCGATGCGGTCTTGGGCCGGGCTGGGCGAGTTGCAGCGCACGGCCACCGACCAAGGACTGGCCGACGCCGCCGAGCTGGCCGACCTGCTCGGTCAATTGGTGGACGCCGGTGTCGCCAGCCGGACCGCGCAACACCGGACTGGCCGGTCGCCATCGATTCGGGTGCACGGCCGCGGCCCGCTCTCGGAACTGCTGGTCGACGCGCTGCGCTGCTCAGGCGCCCGAGTCAAGCACAGCAGCCAGCCGCATGCCGCGGCGTCGACGTGCGGGCACCGATCTGGTGGTGTTGTCGGACTACCTGATGGCCGACCCGAGGATGCTGCGCGATCTACGCGCCGAGGGTGTTCCGCACCTGCCGGTCCGGGTGCGCGACGGCACCGGCTTGGTAGGCCCGCTCGTCATCCCAGGGGTGACGAGCTGCCTGGAGTGCGCGGATCTGCACCGCAAGGACCGCGACCCGGCGTGGCCGGCGTTGGCCGCGCAGCTGCGCGACACCGTCGGCACCGCCGACCGGGCCACCTTGCTGGCCACCACCGCGCTGGCGCTCAGCCAGGTGCACCGGGTGATTGGCGCGGTGCGGGGCCTAGCAGCCGGCGAACCGGAGCCGCCTACCGCGCTGAACGCCACCTTGGAATTCGACTTGCATGCCGGCTCGATCATCGCGCGCCAATGGCATAAGCATCCGCTCTGCTCATGCTGAACGCGACCGGTGAGACCTTGGTCACACACCACCGCTAAACCGTGATGGATGATGGAGTAGTGGCAGACATCAAACGAGGGCGGGCCGCACGCAACGCGAAGTTGGCCAGCCTGCCCGTCGGCATCGCCGGGCGGGCAGCGCTCGGGCTCGGCAAACGGCTGACGGGCAAATCGAGGGACGAGGTCAACGCCGAGCTGATGGAGAAAGCGGCCCATCAGCTGTTCACCGTGCTCGGTGAGCTCAAGGGTGGCGCCATGAAGGTGGGCCAGGCGCTGTCGGTGTTGGAAGCCGCCATTCCCGACGAGTTCGGCGAACCCTACCGCGAAGCGCTGACCAAGCTGCAGAAAGATGCGCCGCCACTGCCCGCCAACCGGGTTCACCGGGTGCTCGACGCGCAGCTGGGTACTAAGTGGCGCAACCGGTTCAGCTCGTTCGACGACACCCCAGTGGCGTCGGCCAGCATCGGACAGGTGCACAAAGCGGTGTGGTCGGACGGCCGCGTGGTCGCGGTGAAAATCCAGTACCCGGGCGCCGACGAGGCGCTGCGCGCCGACCTGAAGACGATGCAGCGGATGGTCAGCGTGCTCAAGCAGCTGTCACCGGGAGCCGACGTGCAGGGCGTCGTTGACGAGCTGGTGGAACGCACCGAGATGGAGCTGGACTACCGGCTGGAGGCCGACAACCAGCGCACTTTCGCCAAGGCCTACCAAGATCACCCGCACTTCGCGGTGCCGCACATCGTCGCCAGCGCCCCGAAGGTGGTCATTCAGGAATGGATCGACGGCTTGCCGATGGCGCAGATCATCCGCAACGGCACCACTGAACAACGTGACTTGATCGGCACCCGGCTGATCGAACTCACCTTCGATGCACCGCGCCGGGTACAGATGATGCACGGTGACGCTCACCCCGGAAACTTCATGCTGCTGCCCGACGGCCGGCTGGGTGTCATCGACTTCGGCGCGGTGGCGCCGCTGCCGGGCGGTTTGCCGATCGAGCTGGGCCTGACGATGCGGTACGCGCGCGAGAAGAACTACGACTTGCTGCTGCCGATGATGGAGAAAGCGGGCTTCATCCAGAAGGGTCAGCAGGTGCCGGTGCGCGACATCGAAGAAATGCTGCGCCAGTACGTGGAACCGGTGGAGGTCGAGGTTTTCCACTACACCCGCAAGTGGCTGCAGAAGATGACGGTGGGTCAGATCGACCGGTCCGTGGCGCAGATCAAGACGGCCCGCCAGCTCGACCTGCCGGTGAAGCTGGCCATACCCATGCGGGTGATCGCGTCGGTCGGCGCGATTCTGTGCCAGTTGGACGCGCATGTGCCGATCAAGGCGCTTTCAGAGGAACTGGTTCCTGGCTTCGTCGAACCCGACGAGGCGGTGTCTTAATCGGTCTGAGCCGGCTCGCGGCGATCGCGAGCGCGGCTTCAACGCCGGGCGAAGCGCGGCGCCGCCATCAGGCTAAGCAGCCACCGAAGCCTTACGCGGACGGCCGCGGGTCCGCTTACTTTCGACGACCGCACCTTGGTCGAATATCTCGCCGCCCCACACGCCCCACGGTTCTGCGCGGTCGAGCGCCGCGGCCAGGCACTGTGATCGCACAGGGCACTCCGCGCACAGCGCCTTGGCGTGTTGCAGCTCGCGCGGATCGTCGGAGAACCACAGGTCGGGCTCGGTCATGTGACAGGGCAGCAGCGCCGTGCGCAGCGGATCGTCGCTCGAAAGGGACATGTCCTTTCTCACCTACTTCCGGGTCGATGAATTCTTTAAAAGGATCCGGACCAGGCTGCTGACGGCGCAGAAAGCATTTGGCCACGGATCCTGCTCACTTCGGGTCCGTGGCCGGGGAGGGTTATCGAGTCGGGTTCAGCTGAACCCGTGATCCACAGACGCGTCGATCGCGGCGGCGAAGCGGCAGCGATGGGCTGCCGTCATCGCGGCGGCGGCATGAACTGCGCCGGCCGCGCGCCCACCGGGAAAGTGGCTGACCATGGTTGCCGCCCTCCTCTTGTGGGTGGTAAGACCAACGACGTCAAGTTCGGACTGAGCGTAGACGGCGGCCACCGGACACGACAACCGATTTTCTCGCCGGCGATCGCAATCCGCTAAGTGCTGACGCTGCGGTCGCGGACCAGCCGCAAGATCTCTGGCCCGTATTGCTCGAGCTTGCGTGCGCCGATTCCGGGGATAGCGACCAGTTGCGCGTCGTCGAGAGGCAGTAGCTCAGCAATTGCGATCAGCGTGTTGTCGGTGAAGACGACGAAGGCCGGCACGTTGGATTCCTTGGCCGTGCGCAGCCGCCAGTCTTTGAGCTGCACGCAACAACTCGTCGTCGATGTCGGCCGCGCAACTTTCGCATCTGCGCAACATCACCGCGGCCGGCGTGGTCAGCGGGTTGTTGCACACCCGGCAGCGCGACCCGGTTCGGTGACGCCGCGGCCGGTCCGGCGTAGGAGCCGCCTGCGTCTGCGGGGCGATCCCGTTGAGGAACCGCGACGGCTTGCGGCCCTGCCGTCCGCCGGGGTTGCGAGCCAGCGCCCAGCTGAGCGCCAAGTCTCACTCGCGCTCGGGTGATGCCGACGTAGAGCAGCCGGCGTTCCTCTTCCACCGGTTCGCTGTCAGCGCCGTGGGCCAGTGCGTGCGAGATCGGCAGTGCTCCGTCGGCCACACCCACCAGGAACACCGCATCCCACTCCAGCCCCTTGGCGGCGTGCAGCGACGCCAGCGTCACACCCTGGACCACCGGAGGGTGGCGGGAGTCGGCACGCACCCGAAGCTCGGTCAGTAAAGCGGGCAGATCCAGTTGAGGACGCTGCGCCACCTCGTCGTCGACCAGTTCGGCCAGCGAGGTGAGCGCCTCCCAACGTTCCCGGGCCCGCACACCCACCGGCGGCTGCGCCGTCAGGCCCAACGGTTCCAGCACCTCACGCACCACCTCCGGCAGGTCACCGGACACCCCGCGGTCAGCTGCCCGTCGTAGCGCAAGCAGTGCCTGTCTGATCTCCTGGCGACTGAAGAATCCCTCGCCGCCGCGGACCTGATATGGGACACCGGCTTCGGTCAACGCCTCCTCGTACACCTCGGACTGCGCGTTGATGCGGTAGAGAATCGCTATTTCAGCCGGCGCAGTCCCGGAGGCGATGAGCTGGGTGATCGACGCGGCTACCCCGGCCGCTTCGGCGACTTCATCGGGATACTCGTGAAACGACGGGGCGGGCCCCGGTTCGCGTTGGCCGATCAGGTGCAGTTTGCTGCCGGCCATCCGGCCTCGGGCGCCGGCGATCACCCGGTTGGCCAGCGACACGACCTGCGGGGTGGACCGGTAGTCGCGCTCCAATCGCACCACGGCGGCGTCGGGGAAGCGCCGGGAAAAGTCCAGCAGGTAGCGCGGCGAAGCCCCGGTGAACGAGTAGATGGTCTGGTTGGCGTCGCCGACGACGGTCAGGTCGTCCCGCCCGCCCAGCCACGCTGACAGCACCCGTTGCTGCAGCGGGGTGACGTCTTGGTACTCGTCGACGACGAAGCAGCGGTACCGGTCGCGGAACTCGTCCGCCACCGAGGTGTCGTTCTCGATCGCGGCTGCTGTGTATAGCAGCAGATCGTCGAAATCCAGCAGGGTGACCCCGTCAGCCCGCGACTTGAGCGTTTCGTAGGTGGCGTAGACGCCGGCGACCTTTGCGGCGTCCAACGGAATGTCCCGGCCCGCCTCGGCCACCGCGGCCGGGTACTGCTCGGGGGTGATCAACGATGCCTTGGCCCACTCGATCTCGCCGGCGAGATCCCGAACGTCCTCGGTGCTCAGCTGCAATCCGGCGCGGGTTGCCGCACGCGCGACCACCGGGAACTTGCTGTCCAGCAACTGCCAGCCGCCGTCGCCGATCAGGCGCGGCCAGAAATACCGCAGCTGACGGTGCGCGGCGGCGTGGAAAGTCACCGCCTGCACCGACCCGACCCCGGCCTGCGCACCTGCGCCCAATACCCGCAGCCGTGAACGCATCTCCCCCGCGGCACGCTGGGTGAAGGTCACCGCCAGCACCTGCCCGGCGGCGACATGGCCGGTGCCGACAAGGTGAGCGATGCGTTGGGTGATGGTCCTGGTTTTGCCGGTGCCGGCGCCGGCCAGTACGCACACTGGCCCCCGCGGTGCCAACACCGCCTCGCGCTGCTCGTCGTCCAAGCCGGCGATCATAGGGTCAACGGTCACCGGCATGACGTCCATCTTGGCAGCGGTGCCCGACAATTCCCGGGCAGCGCCACGCCACGGGATCGCGGAATGGCAATACCGCGCCGACCGGTTACGTTGGAAGCACCATGACTACCGCTGCGCTCACGATGTACACGACAACCTGGTGTGGGTACTGCCATCGGCTCAAGACGGTTCTGAAGGGCGCCGGGATCGGTTACGACGAGGTGGACATCGAACACGATGCGGCGGCCGCGGAGTTCGTCGGCTCGGTGAACGGGGGGAACCACACGGTTCCGACGGTCAAGTTCCCCGACGGCTCGACCATGACCAACCCGAGCGCCGCGCAAATCAAGGCGAAGCTGGCCGAGCTGGCCGGTTGACTCGAGTTCGTTCAGCCCGCCATCACCCATGATTCGATGATCTGTCGGGCGATCGAAATGGACGCCGGCAACAGCAAGTGTGAATTCGAGCCGCTGGTCCAGTCGCCGGCGGCAAGTGCGGCACGTACTTCTGCACGGGTGAACCACGCCGCCTCGGCGATCTCTCCGTCATTGAACGAGAAGGGCTCGGTCGGGTCGGCGATCGCGTGAAAGCCAACCATCAGGGAGCGCGGGAACGGCCAGGGCTGGCTACCCAGGTAGCGGACGTCGCGCACGGTCAAGCCGATTTCCTCGCGGATCTCCCGTACGACGCACAGTTCGAACGATTCGCCGGCTTCGACGAATCCGGCCAGCAGCGAGAACATCCTGTGCGGCCATACCGTCTGCCGAGCCAGCACCGCACGGTCGCCGCCGTCATGGACCAGGCAGATCACCGCCGGGTCGATCCGGGGGAACTCTTCTTGACCAGTGAGCGGGTTGAGCCGCGCCCAACCGTGCCGGGCCGGTTTGGTGGGCGACCCGTCGACGGCGCTGAACCGCGCGTTGTCGTGCCAATTGAGCAGTGCGGTGGCCGATGACACCAGTTGGGCACTGATGTCATCCAACCGCTGACCGCCTCGACGCAGGTCGACGACGTGGGCTTTAACGTCGGTGTCCGCAGGTGCCGGCAGCGGCCCGCGGATCGCCCACACGTGCCGGCCGTCGTCGAGACGCCCCAGGAAGACGGCCTCGGGCGGCGGCCGGTCGGCCACTTCGATCGCCGCACCGAGCACGACCCGGCCGTCGGCGACCAGCACCTGGTTGCGCGCGTCTATCCGCAGCAGCGCCGCTTCGGCCCATCCCGCGGCGGCGGCCTCGACATCGGTGCGCAACTGATCAGCCCGGTCGGCGCCGACCCTGGACAGCAGTGGAATGTTCTGCAGCTGGAAGTCCAAGCGCTGGCCTAAGTACCCACGCTGTGGACGTACAGCAGCCGATCGCCCGCTTCGATCGCATCAGCTTCCGGCGCATCGACACGCAGCAGCCGGCCCTCGCGGACCACGCCGAGCACAATGTCGCGCAGATGCCGCGGCGAGCCGCCGACCTCCGCCTGATCGACCTCACGTTCGGCGATCGCGAACCCGGCCTCCGGGGTCAGCAGATCCTCGATCATCTGCACGACGGTAGGCGTCGTCGTGGCGATACCGAGCAGCCGGCCGGCCGTCTCGGACGAGACCACCACCGAGTCGGCTCCGGACTGCTGCAGCAGATGCTGATTTTCCGCCTCACGGATGGCCGCCACTATCTTGGCTTCCGGGGCGACTTCTCGGGCCGTCAACGTCACCAGGGCGGCGGTGTCGTCGCGTCCCGTGGCGACGATGATCGAAGCCGCCCGCTGCGCGCCGGCCAACCGCAGCACATCGGATCTCGTTCCGTCACCGCGCACGGTGACCAGCCCGCCCGACGACGCATGGTCGAGGGCCGCCTGGTCGGTGTCGACGACGACGATGTCCGTCGGGCCGGCTGCGTCGCTGAGTACGGCGACAACCGCCGTCTTACCCTTGGTGCCGTAGCCGATCACGACCGTGTGGTTGCGCACTCTGGTCCTCCAACGCTGAATCTTCCACGCCTGCCGCGAGCGCTCGGTGAGCACCTGAAGGGTCGTCCCGACCAACACCACTAGGAACAGGATGCGCAGCGGCGTGATGATCAAGATGTTGATCAACCGCGCGGACTCGGTGATCGGAGTGATGTCGCCGTAACCGGTGGTGGTCAAGGAGACCGTCGCGAAGTACACGCAGTCCAAAAATGACAGCGGCTGATTCCGAATGTCTATGTAGCCGCCGCGGTCGAGATAGACGGTGGCCACCGCTATCAACAACGCGGACAAGGCGACAGCCACGCGTCGCCAGATCGCCCGCGCCGGGCTGATATGGCTTTCCGGGATGCGCAGCACGCCGACGAGTTCGTAGTCGGGCCGTGCGGTCAACCTCTCGTCGAGGCCGCGCCGCCGACGCCAGTTAAATCCGCCCACTCGTCGTCGGCTCAACCAGGCGCACGACAATATGTAACCATGACCGCCATCACAGCACTGGAAGCACGCCGCGCCGGCCGAATCACCGCCTATCGGCTGGCAGCGATGTTGATCGGCGTGGGGTCGGTGCACTTCCTGGCACCGAAACCCTTCGACTCGATAATTCCCGCCGAACTCCCCGGAAGCCCGCGGACTTACACCTACGTCTCAGGGGTCGCCGAGATCAGCGTCGGTACGCTGCTGCTCATACCAAGCACCCGCAGAGCGGCGGCGCTCGCCGCCGCCACGCTGTTCATCAGTGTCTTCCCGGGCAACTGCAACATGGTGCGACTGTGGTGGCCGCGGTCGTGGCCGTGGCGAATCGCCGCCCTGGCCCGCCTACCGTTGCAGATCCCGATGATCACCGCGGCGCTCAAAGTACGACGTACCGCCTAGGCGATCGCGAGCGCGGCTGAAAGCCGGGCGAAGCGGGTCGCCGCCAACTACCCAGCGGCGATCGCGAGCGCGGCTGAAAGCCGGGCGAAGCGGGTCGCCGCTAACTATCCAGCGACAGCTGTCGGCTTCGCCTGACCGAGCAATTGTGCCAGTTCCTCCGGCCCTGGCAGCGTGTCGGGAACGACGGTGACGCCGCTGCTCACGTAGTGAAACGCCGCGCGCACTTTGCTGTCCGGACAGCCTTGCAGCGCCGCCCAGGCCAGCCGGTACACGCCGAGCTGGATAGCGGCCTGACGGGCGGCTTCTGGTCCTTTCGGTCGGGCACCGGTTTTCCAGTCCACGACTGTCGCACCACCGTCCGGGTCGGCGAACACGGCGTCGATGCGGCCCCGCACCACCGTGTCGCCGATGGCCATCTCGAAGGGCACCTCGACCGCTACGGGCGTGCGGGCCGCCCACGGCGACTCGCCGAACGCCGCCTGCAGCGCCGCCAACTGCTCGCTGTCGAGGTCGGTGCTGTCGGTGTCCGCCGCACCAGGCAGGTCGGCCAAATCGATCAACTGCTCGGCGCCGTAGAACCGCTGCACCCAGTCGTGAAACGCGTTGCCCAGCGATGCGTGCGGGTCCGGCCGAGCAGGCAACCGGCGGGCCAGCCGTTGCACCGCCCCGGCCGGGTCGCGGGCTAACTCAACCAGCCCGCTGACCGACAACTGGCCCGGTAGCGCCGGCGCGTCGGCCGGTGTCTGCTTGGCAGCGCGTTCGAGTTCGACTAGTAGCGCATCGACATCGGCCGCCCAGCCCTCCGGATCAACAACCGCCGGCGCGGTCGACGGGTCAGTGGACATCGCGGCGGTGACCAGCGCGGCTCCCCGCTCGACCGCACTGCGCCGGGTGCCCAGCGGATCGACCGGCCAGACCACTTCGGTGGTCGCGTCGCGCAGCGGGTTGCGCTCACCGTCAGCCGGTGCCGGGGCCCACCGCTCCACCACCCCGCACGGCTGGCCGGCAGCTTGCGAAGCGTCGATGCAGTCCTTGAGTTCGACCAGGAAGTCCGACGGGCCACGGGCTTTCATTCCGCTCGTCCCCCAGTGGTGACCAGACACCAGCACGGTGTCCTCGGCGCGGGTGATCGCGACATAAAGCAGTCGGCGCTCCTCATCGAGGCGACGCTGGTCGAGTTGGCGGCGGTGCGCAGAGATGGTTTCCAACAGCTGCTTTCGATCGGTGACATCGGAGGTATGCAGCACCGGCACACCCGGGGTTCCGGCCGAGGCGCGGTCGCCGCGCAGCAGCGGCGGAAGGTCTGCGGCGTCGGTGAGCCAGCTGCGGTTGGACGCGGTGGACGGGAAGACACCTTTCGAGAGGTGCGGCACCGCCACCACCTGCCACTCCAACCCTTTTGCCGAGTGCACAGTCAGCACCTGAACACAGTTTTGTGTCACGGCCAGCTGAGCAGGCGGTAAGCCGTGTTCCACCACGGTTGCGACGTCGAGATAGGCCAGCAGGCCAGCTACCGAGGCCGGCGCCGCGCGGGCCGGTGTAGCGGCGCCCTGCGCGTAGGCACTCACCACATCGGCGAAAGCTTCGAGGTGCTCAGCGCCTGTCCAACCGGCCGGTGCCGGGTCCCCGCCGGGAGATCCGGCGCGAATTTCGCAGTCGATGCGCATCACCCGGCGCACCTCGGCGACGAGGTCGGGCAGGGCGTGACCGAGATGCGCGCGTAGCGCGGCCAGTTCGTCGGCCAGCGCAGTGATGCGCCGAAATCCGGCTTCTGAATACGCGCCTCGAGGTCCCGGGTCTTCGATCGCATCAGCCAGGCATGCGGTGTCGGCATCCGGCGTGCTGTTGTCGGTGTTTCCGTCGCCGTGCAGCACGACGGCGCGCCGCCATAACGCCGCGACGTCTCGCCCGCCGAGCCGCCACCGCGGACCGGTCAGCACCCGCAGTGCGGCCGCACCCGCCGCCGGGTCAGCGACCAACCGCAGCATGGCGACGACGTCGGCGACCTCCGGGATGGACAGCAGTCCGGCCAGGCCGACCACCTCGACCGGGATGCCTCGCGCCCGCAGGGTCTCTGCGATCGGCGCGGCATCAGCATTGCGACGCACCAACACGGCGGCGGTGGGCGGAGCGACACCATCGGCGCGGGCCTGCTGATATCGATCGGCCAAGTGGTCGGCAACCCATCCCCGCTCGGCCTCCACGTCGGCAAGCAAAGCGCAGCGGACGGCACCGGGCGGGGCATCCGGGCGTGAGCGCAATGCCTGCACCGCCACTGAGCGGCGCCGCGCTGCTGCGGACACCGCGTTGGCCAGTTGCAGCACCCGCGGCGGATTGCGCCAGCTGGTCGGCAGCTCCAAGACCGGCGCCGGGACGCCGTCCGACCGTGGGAAGTCGGTGGCGAAACGCGGCAGATTGGTGGCCGCGGCGCCGCGCCAGCCGTAGATGGACTGAATCGGGTCACCAACGGCGGTCAACGCCAAGCTATCGTCGACGCCGCCGCCGAACAACGCCGACAATGCGACACACTGTGCATGGCCGGTGTCTTGATACTCGTCGAGCAGCACCACCCGGTAGCGATCCCGCAGCTGCGCCCCCACTTGGGGAAACTGCGACGCCAGCCGCGCCGCGTACGCCATCTGCAGACCGAAGTCCATCACTTTCTCGGCGCGCATCCGCCGATGCAGCGCGTCGATCAGCGGCACCAGCTCAGCGCGTTCGCTTTGCGTGGTCAACAGCCGCAGCAACCACTGGCTTGGACCCTGCCGGCGCTGGTAGGGCCCGGGCGGCAGGTTGACGATGAGCCGTTCCAGCTCCAGGTGGGTGTCGCGGAGCTCGCCGGTGTCGACGAGGTGTTCGGCGAGCTGACTCGAAAGCCGCAACACCATCGAAGTCACAGTGGCTGGACTCTTGTCTGTGTGCAGTTCACCGCGGTAGCCGTTGACGACGTCGAAGGCCAGCTGCCAAAGCTCGGTCTCGCTGAGCAACCTCGCCTCGGGTTCCACCCCGAGCAGCACGCCGTGATCGCGCAGCAGTTGCCCGGCGAAGGCGTGATAGGTGCTCACCGTCGGCGTCTGAACAGGTCCGTCGGACGGGTCGAACATAAGGCCGGCACCTGCCAACCGGCCTAGCCTGGACCGGACCCGGCGCAGCAGTTGGCCGGCGGCCTTTCGGGTGAATGTGAGACCCAGCACCTGGTCAGGGCGTGCGTAGCCGTTGGCGACCAGCCACACCACCCGGGCAGCCATCGTTTCGGTTTTGCCCGCGCCGGCTCCGGCGATGACGACCAGCGGAGCCGGCGGAGCAGCGATGACCGCGGCCTGCTCCGCCGTTGGCGGGAAAATGCCCAGGGCATCGGCAAGTTCTGCCGGGCTGTAGCGCGGAGTCGTCGACGTCACGTCGCCTGTCCTCCCCCGCCGCCGTGCGCCGGACAGCTCGGCCGCACCGGGCAGTGCGCGCAGCCGTCATTTATCCGGGCGACGAATTCAGGTCCAGCCGTGGCGGCCGCGGCGCGCTGCAGAGTTGCGCGCCAATCCTCGCGTGCCGTCGGCGTCAACGGATCCTGTTCCCGTTCGGTAGCGCCACCGCCGCTTTTGCTCAGGTAGACCAGGCGCGCGCCGCCCGGCTCGTCGCCGTGCGGAAGTAAGCCCTCGGCAATCGCAAGCTGATACATGGCCAGCTGCGCATGCCGCTGAGCATCGTCTTTGCTCACCGGTGTCTTACCTGTCTTGACGTCGATGACAACCAGCCGGCCGGCGGCGTCGCGCTCGATCCGGTCCGCTCGCCCGCGCAGTCGCACCTTTGGACCGCTTGCAGAAGGGACGTCGACGACGCCGTCCGCATCGACTTCTACGCCCACCTCGGTCAGCTCGCGGCGGGTCTGGGCACGCCATTCGACGAAAGCCTGGATCATGCCGCGGTAACGCGCCAGTTCATTGGCGGCGAACCACTGTGACTCGAACGGCAGATGCTGCCAGGCCCGGTCCAGTGCGGCCAGCAGCTCCGATTCGCTTAGGCTCGGGTCGGCGATCAGGGCGTGCAGCACCGAACCGGTTGCCGATCGCAGATCCGGCGTCCCGCCACCACCATGGCGTTCGGCCAGCCACCGCAGCGGACAATCAGTCAACGTCTGCAGGCTCGACGGGGTCAGCGTGACCACATGGTCCTCGTCGTGCCATAACGGCGCCGTGGTGCTGACCGGCGTCATGCCGTACCACTCGGCGGGGTCAGCGCCCGGCACACCGGCTTTGGCCAGTCGCGCCAGCTGCATCGCGGCATCACGGCGCACGCCGTCGTCGACGGCGCCATTCGGCGCGCACACCATGCTGCGGAGGCGTCCGACCACCGCCGGCCCGAACAACAGTCGCGGCGCTGACACCGGTTGCGCTGCAGCCGTGACCGCGTCACCGCGGTCCGACGGCGCGATCTCGAAGAAGAGTTCCGACGGCAACTCCGCCGCGGTGCCCGAGGCCGCGGTTGCCCCGTCGACCGCTGTCACCAGCAGCCTGCGGCCGGCGCGACCCATCGCCGTTACCAGCAGGCGTCGCTCTTCGGCGAGCAACGGCGCTCGCATCGAGGCGCTCTCCGCGATCCCGTCGATGACGTCGAGCAGTCGCTGGGTGCCCAGCACGCCGCCGCGCGGAATCGTATTGGGCCACAGACCTTCCTGCAGACCTGCGATGACAACCAGATCCCACTGGTCTCCCAGCGCAGCATGGGGGGTGAGTACCCGCACGCGCTCGGTGGACGTCGCTTCGGCGCCGGAACTGGGCAGTTGAAGCGTGGCGACGTAATCGATCAGCCCGCGCACTGAGGCGCCCGCAGTGCGCGACACGAACTGGTCGGCGACGTCGAACAACGCTGTCACCGCCGCCAGATCCTGGTCGGCGCGAGCACCCGCCGGGCCGCCCTGGGCGCTGGCGGCCAGCCAGCGGCGCTGCAGCGCCGACCGATGCCAGGCTTGCCACAGCGCGTAACGCGGGTCGTGACCTGATCGGTGGGCGCCGGCGGCCGCGGCCAGCACACCGCGCAGCCGACGTACCGGGCGGGCCAGCGCGGAGGGTAGCCGAACCAAGCGGTCGGCGGTCAACGCCGCAACCAGCAGATCAACTGAAGGTGTCGGCTGACATTCAGCGCGGCGCAGTGAACGACGAAGCTGACGAAAGGTGATCGGATCAACCCGGCCGATCGGCCCGGTCAACAATGTGAGCGCTTGCTCGGCCTTCAGCCCGTCCGCGGTGACCGCCAACACCGTCAGCAGTGCGTGCACTGCGGGATGATCGGAAAGCGCGCCACCGGCAGCCGCCGCGACGACGGGTACGCCTGATCTGGCCAGCGCCTGGGCCAGCCCGACGCCGACGCGCGGCATCGACCGCACGATGACCGCCATCTGTGACCAAGGCACACCGTCGATCAGATGGGCGCGACGCAATTCGTCGGCGATCACTGTCGCCTCGGCGTGCGCGGACGCGGCCAGCCGCGTGGCCACAGAGCCGTCGACACCTTCGGCTCCGGTGAGGTCGGTGCCCGCTGCGCCCGCGAGCCGGTGTGTGACGGCGTTGACGGCGCGCGCGACGGCTGCAGAGCAGCGGTGCGAGCGCGTCAGGGCTACCTCCACTGCTTCGTCGTCGAGCAACGCGCCCGGCTCCGCGCCGCGAAAGCCGAACACCGCCTGGTTGCGGTCACCGGCGATGACCGTCAGGTCCGCACCGACGGCCAGCACCCGGATCAATCGGGCCGCCTGCGGGTCGAGTTGCTGGGCGTCGTCGACGAGCAGGATTCGGATGCGCTTGCGTTCCGCCGCCAACAACGCCGGGTCGGCGGCGAAGGCGTCGAGTGCGGCACCGACGAGTTCAGCCGCTCCCAGCGCCGGCACCGTGGCTTGCGGAGCTGCCATTCCGACAGCCGATCTCAGCAGCATGACCTGTTCGTACTGCTGGGCGAACTGGCCGGCGGCGCTCCATTCCGGACGTCTGTGCAGCCGGCCCAGCCGCTGCAGCTGCGCCGGGTCGACGCCGCGCTCGGCGCACCGGGTCAGCAGGTCGCGCAGCTCTGCGGCAAACCCCGTGGTGCCCACCGCCGGTCGCAGCCCTTCCGGCCATTTCGTGGATGCCGCATCCTGCAGGTCACCGGCCAGCAGTTCCCGGATGACGACGTCCTGTTCGGCGCTGGTGATCAGCCTGGGCGGCGGATCACCCGCGCGTTGAGCGGCCAGGTGCAGTACGGCGAACGCATAGCTGTGCACCGTACGCACCAGCGGTTCGCGGATGACGGCGCGGCACGGCGCCTCGGCGCGTGCGCGCAGCAGCCTGGCCGTCAGTGCGCTGCGGGCTTGGGCTTGCAGCTTGCCGGTGCCGGTCAGAAGCAACACGGACTGCGGATCAACGCCGGCCGTGATGTGGGCCGCCGCAGCGTCGATCAGCAAGGTGCTTTTGCCCGTGCCCGGTCCACCGACGATGCGCAGCCGGCCTCGGGCAGCCGGGTCGAACACGGCACGAGTCTCGGTGCCCCAGCGGTATGCCATGACGGCATGACACCACGAGAGTCCGACAAGTCCGTCATGACTGGTCAGCGATGCCAGCGGACCGGTCCGGCCCACAACGGCGGGCGGCCGCCGGAGCCGTCAGAGCGGTTGACCTGGACTTGAATCGAGCCGCTGCTTTGAGCGTCGGGACGGGCAGTGAGGTCGAGGGTGCGGTCGTACTCGGCGCGGCGCTTCGGGTCGCGCAACACGGCGTAAGCGGCAACAATGTCGCGCAGCCGTTCATCGGCGCTGGTGGGCGACGCTTGAGAACGTGTGTCGGGGTGGTGCGTACGCAGTTTGCGGCGGTATGCATGGGTGATCTCGGCCGGCGTCGCCGTCGGCGACACGTCGAGCGCTGCGTAAGGGTCCATCATTTTCACACCGGGAAACTTCTGTTCGGGCCGACGGTGCAGGGCGGGTGCCCGCGCCTGCAGGCACCCGCCCTGTTGATGACGTTCGTGGGGTCCACCGGGGTCACGACGTTTAGCGACCTCCGTGGACGGCACGAGAGCCACCGTGTGCGTTGAGACCGTCGACGCATCACCTCCTCGATGTCGACATACTTCGCATCACACGATTTTCGCCCGAGTCGTCAGGCGTCGATCTGTGTGCGCTCGCCGTTGTGGCTGATCTCGATGCGACGGGGCTTAGCCCGTTCGGCCACCGGAATTATGAGCCGCAGGACTCCGTCGTGGTAGCTGGCCTCGATTTTGTCGGTGTCCAGGTTGTCGCCCAGGAACAGCTGCCGGCTGAACACGCCGCGGGGCCGCTCGGCGGACACCATCTCCCGGCTCTGGTCCAGAGCCGGGCGTTCAGCGTGGACCGTCAGCACGTTGCGCTCGACGTCGATGTCAAGCGAATCCGGCTGCACACCAGGCAAATCCAGCTCCACGATGAACTGCTCGCCATCACGCCACGCATCCAGCGGCATCACTGCGGGCCGGGCTGCTGTACCGAGCACCTGTTGGGTCAAGCGGTCGAGGTCACGGAACGGGTCTGTACGCATCAGCACCATGTTTCACCTCCGGTAGAGACGAACTTGTGTCTGTTGACAGAGATAACTAATAGCACTTAGGGCACCCATCTGCAAGTAACAGCAAAGATTTTTTGGCGATGAGCCATAGAACTTCTTTACCAACTGCACCAGGAATTGCATGGCTCGTGGTATGTTTCCGGCAGGCCCTGCTTCGGATGGAGAACTCAAGTGACCGGCGAGTCCGAGTCGCGGTCTGCCCGCGGCGTGTACGGCATCTCGGTGGCTGCCGAGTTGTCCGGGGTCGGACCGCAGACACTGCGGCTCTATGAGCGCTGGGGATTGCTCACTCCCTTCAGGACGGCCGGCGGTACCCGTCGCTACAGCGACGACGACCTCAACCGCCTCCAACAGATCACCGAACTCGTCGATCAGGGTGTCAACCTCGCCGGCATCGGCCGAATACTGGACCTGGAGACCCGCAACACCCGACTCCGGTCCGACAATGCGCAGCTGCAATTGGACAATGCGAAACTGAAGGCCGATCGACGCTCGGCGGCAAACGGAACCGGGTCGACGCCAGGAAGGAAGGTGCCGCAAGATGACACCCGCCGGTCACGTCGTGTCCCGCAATGATCGAGCCGAAGCGAGTTCACGTCCTCTCAAGACGGCCAGCGGCGCGTGAGAGGTGGCCTTCACGTTCACCGTTTCGGTCCGTCGGGACCAGTACGAATCCTCGCCATTCACGGCCTGACCGGGCATGGTCAGCGCTGGCAACACTTCGCCACCGAACAGTTACCCGAAACTCCCTTCGCCGCACCAGATTTGATCGGGCACGGCAGGTCCGCATGGACAGCGCCATGGACCATCGACGCTAACGTCGACGCACTGTCGAATCTACTCAAGGAGCAAGCCGAAGCCGCAGTGCTGGTCGTCGGGCACTCATTCGGCGGCGCAGTGGCCCTGCATTTGGCGGCGACACACCCGGAGCTGGTGAGTGGGCTGGTGCTGCTCGATCCGGCGATCGGGTTGAACGGCGAATGGATGGCCGAGATCGCCGGCGCCATGCTGGCCTCTCCGGACTACCCGGACGCCGAAGAAGCTCGCGCCGAGAAAGCAACCGGCGCCTGGGCCGACGTAGACCCCGCCCTTCTCGACCGGGAGCTCGAGGAACACCTCGTCGCGACGCCGGACGGACGCTTCCAATGGCGAGTCAGCCTGCCCGCAATGGTGTCGTATTGGAGCGAGCTTGCCCGAGCAGTGGTGCTGCCCCTACCGGGAACACCGACTACGCTGCTGCGCGCCGAATGGACGTCGCCGCCCTACGTCACCGACGACCTGATCGCTAGCCTGCAGCAGCGACTCGGCGCCGATTTCCGTTTGTTGAACGTGGAATGCGACCACATGGTGGCGCAGGCGCGGCCCGCCGAAGTGGCCGCGGTGGTACGCAAGCACTTGAGCTGACCATGGCGTCCGTCACCGACGAACAAGTTGAGCGAGTGCGCGCACTGGTGGCCGGCATCCCGGCCGGCCGGGTCGTGACTTATGGTGACATCGCAACTGCCGCCGGCCTTTCCAGCCCCCGGATCGTCGGCTGGATCATGCGGACCGACTCGGCGGACCTGCCCTGGCACCGTGTCATCACCGCATCCGGCCGGCCGGCAGCACATCTGACTCGTCGGCAACTCGAATTGCTGCGCGCCGAAGGGGTTCTCGCCACCGACGGCAGAATCGCGCTGCAGGAGGTTCGCCATCGGTTCCCCACCCGGTCACGTTAGAGAACGAGCCGCACCAGGGCCGCGGTGCGCGCAAGACCCGGAAAGGCCGCCGCGGTCGAGCGTGGGTGCAGCGCGTGGACGGCGAGGCGGAAGATCAACGCGCGCAACAGCATCTGCGGCCACTCAGGAAGCGCGTCCCAGCGCTCGATAAGACCGTCGTCGGCCTCACCCCAGGACAGCGCATCAACCACCACGACCCCCGCGGCCCAAGACGCCGGCCGCCAATACGGCGTGATGTCGGTGATCCCCGGCGCAGCGGTACCGGCAAACAGCACCGTGCCGTACAGGTCGCCGTGCACTAACTGATTCGGGCTCTTGGTCGGCTTGCGCAGCGCCGCCAGTTGATCGATCAGGTCGACCGACCGCTGAGCCTCAGCCGTCGCGGGCGCCGCCGCCGTCCCAGGCACCACCGAGTGCAGCGGACGCTCTTCCCACGCAGCGCGGTCGGCGGCAATGAAGACGTCAACATCGGCCCATGGTGCCGTCGGACCCTGAGTAAGAAAGCGCGGGCGCTCCAGCTTGCCGGTGGCTTCATGCAGCCGGACCGCGGCCGAAACCACCTCGTCGTGTCGCGGCTCAGGTGCGCCGGCCACGAATGTGTCTGCCCGCCAGCCGGAGACGACGTAGCGGCCGTCAGTGGAGCGCACCGGCCTGGCCAGTCGGACGCCGTCGACGAAGAGAGTTTCGCGCACTCGCGCCGACCAGGCAGCGCGCGCGTGGTCAGCGACCAGCGACAACACCACTTCACCGCAGCGCCAGCCACCTTCCCAGCTGGCACCCAGCGGCACCGCCCGCACGTCGCTGAGCCCGAACGCCGCCAGCAAGTGTTGAGGCGGCGGCTCCAGGGTCACACGGTCAGCGTAACGGTGCGGCGCTTTGCTGCTCCGCTAGTACATCACCATGTCGGGCTGCACCTGTCTGGCCCATGCGACTATCCCGCCCTGCAGGTGCACCGCGTCGGAGAATCCGGCCTTCTTCAGCTCGGCCAGCGCTTCGGCCGACCGGACGCCGGTCTTGCAGTAGAGCACCGGAGTTCGGTCCTGCGGCACTTTGGCGAGCGCCTCACCCGAACTGATCGATCTCTTCGGGATCAGCTGTGCCCCGTCGATGTGGTTGATGTCCCATTCCACTGGTTCCCGCACATCGATCAAGGCGACCTTCCTGCCGGAGTCAAGCAGGTCACGCAGTTCGCGCGGCGTGATCGACGAGTCGGCTGACGCTTCGGCAGCCTCGTCGGAGACAATTCCGCAGAAGCTCTCATAGTCGATCAGCTCGGTGATCTGCGGGGTAGAGGGGTCTTTGCGGATCTTCACGGTCCGGTAACTCATCTCCAGCGCGTCATAGATCATCAAGCGGCCGAGCAACGGTTCACCGATGCCGGTGATCAATTTGATTGCCTCGGTGCCCATCACCGACGCGATGGACGCGCACAGGATGCCCAGCACGCCGCCCTCGGCGCAGGAGGGCACCATCCCGGGTGGCGGCGGCTCCGGATACAGGTCGCGATAGTTCAGGCCCCGGCCGTTGGGCGCATCCTCCCAAAACACTGAGACCTGGCCTTCGAAGCGGTAGATCGACCCCCACACATAGGGCTTGCCGGCCAGCACCGCGGCGTCGTTGACCAGATACCGCGTCGCGAAGTTGTCGGTGCCGTCCAGAATCAGGTCGTATTGCTCGAACAACTCGACGGCGTTATCTGGCTCCAGCCTCTGCTCATGCAACCGCACCTGCACCAGCGGATTGATCGCGGCGATCGAGTCGCGGGCGGACGCCGCCTTGGGCCGTCCGATGTCGGCTACACCGTGAATGATCTGACGCTGCAAGTTCGACTCGTCAACAACATCGAAGTCGACGACGCCTATGGTGCCCACACCGGCGGCCGCAAGGTACAGCAGCGCGGGCGAACCCAACCCGCCCGCACCGATCACCAGCACTCGCGCGTTCTTCAGCCGCTTCTGCCCGTCCACGCCGACGTCGGGGATGATGAGGTGGCGGCTGTACCGGGCAACCTCTTCGCGGGTGAGTTCGGCTGCGGGCTCCACCAGCGGCGGCAGGGATGTCGACACCAATCTCCTCATTCCGCATTTTCGGACTTCAGTCGGCTTGAATCCATCACATCAGCTGTGTGCTGCGACGGCAATCAACTCTCATCAACGACCGGCGGTCACGTTTGCTTCCCGCCGAGCACACCTGTACTTCCCACCGAGGACACCTGGCGGCCGGTCAAGCGATGGGATTGGGCCAGGGGTTGAATCGGCATGTTTTGCCGTCCGGTTTGACCCACTGCGGGTCGAACTTGGCCTCGTCGTTGTTGGACGTCGAGAAAGTCTGTTGCATCATGATCGGGGCCAGAGCGCCCTGCTGGTCGCACGGTGCGTGGCGCTGGTAGCCGATGGCGTGGCCTACCTCGTGATTGATCAGGTACTGGCGGTAGGAACCCAGATCGCCTTCGAACGGCACCGCTCCGCGCACCCAGCGGGCTTCGTTGATGAGAACCCGCTGCTGCACGTTGGCGCCGAAGGCCGGGTTGTAGCACGACGTCTCGAGCGGGATCTCGTAGCCACAGCCCTCCCGCACCGTCATCGGCGAGCTGAGCGACACCCGGAAGTCTGGAACCCCATTGTCGATGCGGATGAACGCGAACTGAGGGTCGTGTGTCCAACTCTTGGGGTTGGCCAGTGTCTGGTCGACCATCTGAACGAACGCGTCGTCACCGCCGAACCCCGAGGTGTCCAAACCGTCTTCGACCTCGACGCTGTATCTGAAGACCTTGGCAGTACCTTGACCGACCTGAGCGGTGGTGCCCAGCAGGACATGCCAGGTCTTGTTGCCGGCCGGGGTGATTGGTCCACCGTCAGGCAGCAGGCCGGTCGGGAGATTGGCGTCGAAGGCGGTCAGCCCGCGCGGCGGCGCGTCCACGATAGTGGTGCCTCTTACTCCGATGGTCGGCGGCTCCTGCACTGCAGCTCTCGGGGTGGACGCAGGTGCGCTTGTCCCGGTTGCGGTCTGGTAGATCACCACTACGGTCAGCACCGCCAGCACCGGCAGCGCGTAGGCGCGCCAGCCGTAGGTCGACACGAACCGGCCCAGCCACGATTGTTTACGCCAGCGGCGGCGGTCCTCCCTGTTGGTGCGCGCACGGCCGTCGGCACCCCAGGCGAGCGGGTCACGCTGTGCCCGCAGCGGCTCCCGCCAGTCGTCGCGCAACACCGGCACCTGTCCGGTGCCGTGCGCACGGCGCGGCGGAGAAGTCACGGCATCAAGGATGGCACAGCTGCCCCTGGCAGCGACTCCCAACGCGCCCGACGGGTGGCACAACCGTGCTCCCAGACAAAAATAGGCTGCATGGCGGCTAGATAACGTCCGCAACGAGGTAACTACAGCGGCCGAGATAGTAGTGTCGGACCGACGAGCTGCAGCGCGACCACGCCGCTGATGCGGCTACGTAGCGGAATGGGGAACTGATGAGCAGCGATCTGGCCAGGGCGACCGCGAGGATCGGCGCCAAACCGCGCAGTGACCGGTCGGTGGACGGCGCCGGCACATCCAGTCGGCGCGGTAACCGGATGCCGCGTAACGAGCGCCGCGGCCAGTTGCTCTTCGCCGCCAGCGAGATCTTCGTCGACCGCGGTTACCACGCGGCCGGCATGGACGAGATCGCCGAACGCGCAGGGGTAAGCAAACCCGTTCTCTACCAGCATTTCACCAGCAAGCTCGAGCTGTACCTGGCGGTACTGGCGCGCCATGTCGACAACCTGGTCTCCGGCGTCCGACAGGCTTTGCGCACCACTACCGACAACCGTCAGCGCTTGCGCGCTGCGGTCCAGGCGTTCTTCGATTTCATCGAACACGACGGTCAGGGCTACCGGCTGATCTTCGAGAACGACAACGTGACAGACCCACAGGTCGCCGCGCAGGTGCGGGTGGCCACGGAGGCTTGCATCGACGCGGTCTTCGATCTGATCAGCGCTGATTCCGGGTTGGACCCGCATCGGGCAAGGATGATCGCGGTGGGGCTGGTCGGTATCAGCGTCGACTGCGCCCGGTACTGGCTGGACAGCGACCGTCCAATCACGAAGGAAGACGCCGTCGAAGGCACCGTCTACTTCGCTTGGGGCGGCCTGTCACATGTGCCGCTTACCCGGTCTTAGCCGACTCCGCGTTGATCCCGAAGCCCACTCGCCGCGCATCGGCCTGGCCGATCTCCACATAGGCGATCTTCGCGCCGTGAACCAGGTACCGACGACCCCGCTCGTCGGTGAGGCTCAGTAGACCCGCGTCCGCGGCGAACGCCGCGGCGACCTGTTCTTCGACTTCGGCGGGTGTCTGCGGGCTGTTGAACACCAGCTCACGCGGGCTGTCCGTGATACCGATCTTGACCTCCACGCCGGGTCCCTCCGTTCGACTTCACTCGCGGGCGTCTTAAGCAAGCAGGCTAATCGAAGTTATGACGGCGCAGCTTGACCGGCCGCTCGCCACCAGCGAACAGCGCCCGACACGCCTGCGCGAGTGCTGTGGGTCAATTGTCACAGCGATATCATGAGCATCATCAGCACCATGCATCACTTCGACTCGGACGTCGAGGACTATCCCGACGACGACCCGTACGCCGACGTCGACGACTATGCCGGGGCGCGCGACAACCGCTGGCGCCCGGTTGCCCTCGTCGCCGCCGGCGTGCTGGCGCTCGCGCTGCTGGCCACCGCGCTGATCGTCAACGGCGGAGACAGCACGTCGACGTCGGCCACGGTGGGGCCGGCGCCGAGCAGGAGCGTGCTGGCCACCCCGCGACCACCACGACCCACGGCACTGCCCCCGAGCTCCACGCTGCCCCGCGAAACCGTAACGACGGTGGCGCCGCCGCCGAGCGCGCTGCCATCCACCACGCCGGCGCCAACCGTGCCGCAGGCTCCCCCGTCGTCCGTGCCGGTACTCAATCCCCGCACCGTCGTCTACCGAGTAACCGGCACCAAGCGGCTCCTCGACTTCGTCAGCATCGTCTACACCGATGGACAGGGCCTGCCCCGCACCGACTTCAACGTGTCGCTGCCATGGTCGAAAATGATCGTCCTGGCACCGGGCGTGCAGCTCAAGTCGGTCATCGCCACCAGCCTGGGCGGACAGCTCGACTGTGCAATCACCAACGCCGAGGGCCAGCTGGTCGTCGCGTCGACGACCAACACGATGCTCGCCACCTGCACTCAGTAGTCGGTGCCAACCCCTAGGTCAAAACCGGCGACCCGCTGCACCCGGCTCCGCCGCGCTTGCGATCGCCTCTAGACCTGAAACCGGCGACCCGCTGCGCCCGGCTCCGCCGCGCTTGCGATCGCCTCTAGGCCAGCCCTAGTTTGCGCATCCGTTCGCTATGCGTACGCTGCAGGCGTTCGAAGAACTCGGTCAGCTGCGGCAGCCCTTCGGTGCCCGACAACACCAATCCGACCAAATCGTCGTGGTCGGCCAGCACGTACTGGGCCTGGGTGATGGCTTCACCGAGTAGGCGACGAGACCACAACGCCAGGCGACTGCGTTGGCGGGCGCTGCTGGTCACCGCCGTGCGGACCTCCGCGACGACGAACTGGGAGTGGCCGGTCTGCGACAGCGTCTCGCGTACCACATCGGCCACTTCATCAGGCAGCCCGTCGGCGATCTCCAGGTAGAAATCGGCGGCGAGTGCGTCACCGATATAGGTCTTGACCAGCGCCTCCAGCCAGGTGCTCGGCGTGGTCAGACGGTGATAGTTGTCAATCACCGGCGAGAACTTCGCTATGGCCGCCACCACATCGACACCGCGACGTTCCAACGCCTCGCGCAGCACGTCGTAGTGACCCATCTCGGCGGCCGCCATCCTGGCCATCGAGATCCGCCCGCGCAGGTTGGGTGCCATGCGAGCCTCGTCGGTGAGCCGGTAGAACGCCGCGATCTCACCGTAGGCCAGCAAGGTCAGGAGTTTGGTGACGCCGGGATGGTCTCCGGCGACGTCCGGCCCCGACGCTGCGGCCACCTGGTCGCCAGCCGGACGCGAAGTCATGGACTTACTCTAGGCGTGAGTGGTGACCCGCTGCGCCCGGCATTCGCCGCGCTGGCGATCACCACGAAGCGGCGACACTGGTGACTCGCTGAGCGCGGCGCCACCAGCGGCCGTCAGCGCCGACCAGCTATGCTGGTAGCAGATAGTTGCTCGTTGGCTATCTGAATGTGTGCGTGCACGCAGTTGGCCCGCCGCCTGAGGTGGAACGGGGCCCGCGAACCGGCGACGTATTCGGAGTCAGGACTCGTGCGCGCAAGAACTAGATCAAACCGCGACGAGATCGACCGCACCTGACACCGAAAGGCTCATTGCCCACGCATGTCCCCTATTCTCAATCCGCATCCACTCAACTTTGCCCAGCTCGGCGTTCGCGACGAAATCGTCCGGTCGCTCGGCGAACGGGGCATTGAACACCCGTTCGCCATTCAAGAACTCACCTTGCCCCTGGCGCTCGACGGCGACGACCTGATCGGACAGGCCCGCACCGGAATGGGCAAGACACTCGCCTTCGGCGTGCCGCTGCTGCAGCGCATCACCGATGGCAAGCGTCCGCTCGACGGCACCCCCCGGGCCCTGATCGTGGTGCCCACCCGCGAACTGTGCCTGCAGGTTTTCGACGACCTGGCCGGCGCGGCCAAATACCTGACCGCCGGAACTGCCGGTGAGCGCCGGCTCTCGGTGGTGTCCATCTACGGCGGACGCCCCTACGAACCGCAGATCGAGGCGCTGCGCGCCGGCGCCGACGTCGTGGTGGGGACGCCCGGGCGACTGCTCGACCTGGCTCAGCAGGGTCACCTGCGCCTGGGCGGCCTGTCGGTGCTCGTCCTCGACGAGGCAGACGAGATGCTCGACCTCGGCTTCCTGCCCGACATCGAGCGAATCCTGCGGCAGATCCCCGACGATCGGCAGGCGATGCTGTTTTCGGCGACCATGCCGGGCCCGATCATCACGTTGGCCCGCACCTTCATGAACCAGCCCACCCACATTCGGGCCGAGGCACCCCAGTCCTCGGCGGTTCACGACGCCACCGAGCAGTTCGTCTACCGTGCGCATGCGCTGGACAAGGTGGAACTGGTCAGCCGGATTCTGCAGGCACGTGACCGCGGCGCCACCATCGTTTTCACCCGCACCAAGCGCACCGCGCAGAAGGTCGCCGATGAACTGGCCGAGCGCGGCTTCGCCGTCGGCGCCGTGCACGGCGACTTGGGCCAGATCGCCCGGGAGAAGGCCCTCAAGGCGTTCCGAACCGGCGGCGTCGACGTACTCGTGGCCACCGACGTCGCCGCCCGCGGCATCGACGTCGAGGGTGTCACCCACGTCATCAACTATCAGTGCCCGGACGACGAGAAAACCTACGTGCACCGCATCGGCCGCACCGGTCGCGCCGGCCGCACCGGCGTCGCGGTCACCCTGGTGGACTGGGACGAGCTCGCCCGCTGGGCGATGATCGACAAAGCCCTAGACCTCGGCTGCCCCGATCCGGCCGAGACCTACTCCAGTTCGCCGCACCTGTACTCCGAGCTCGGCATCCCGGCCGAGGTCACCGGCAAGGTCGGTGAGCCGCGCCGGTCGCAGGGCAAGCGGACGACCGGTGAGCCGCAGGGCTCCACGGCGGCACCGCGCGGGAACAGCCGGTCCCGACGTCGCACCCGCGGCGGCAATGCCGCGAGCGGCCACCCCGCTGCCACCGCGGCAGCCGGCGGCGAGGCTGAGTCCGAGGGCAATCCCGGCGCGCCTGCCGGCGACGCCGCGCACGCCGGTCGTCGCCGTCGCCGGCGTCGCTCGCAGCCCGCAACGGGCGTCGCCGCGAACGCCAACTGACCCAGGCGCCGCCGCCCGATGGTCAAACCCGAACGCCGCACCAAGGCGGATCTGGTGGCCGCCGCAGCGATCGTGCTGGTAGTCGCCGGTACCGCGGCGCTGATCTGGTGGACGAGCGACGCCCGGGCCACTGTCAGCAGGCCCGCCGCCGTACCGGCACCCAACCCGATACCGGCTCGCCAGGTACCGGCCACCCTTCGCCAGCTCTGGACCGCCGCCAGCGCCGCCACCAGCCGACCGGTCGTGGTCGGCGGTGTGATCGTCACCGGCGACGACCGCCGGGTGGACGGCCGCGACCCGTCCACTAGCGCTTCCCGGTGGAGCTATGCGCGGGACACCGACCTGTGCGCCGTGTCCTGGGTGTACCGCTACGCCGTCGCCGTGTATCGGGATGACCGGGGCTGCGGGCAGGTCAGCACCATCGACGGGTCGACCGGACGGCGCGGACCCGCGCGCAGCAGCTACGCCGACAAGCATGTCGACGTCACCTCCGATGGGACGACGGTTCTTTCCGCGGGCCGGACGCGCCTGGAGATGTGGCGATCAGACCTGGTCCGGATGATTGCCTACGGCGAGACCGACGCCCGGGTAAAACCGTCGTCGCAGGCGCTGCACACCGGATGCACGCTGCTGTCGGCCGCGGCAAGTTCGTCGGCGGTGTCGGTGCTCGAGGAGTGTCCGCGGCAGCACGACCTGCGGCTGGTGCTCGTGCGTCCCAGCAAGGAGGACGACGAGCCCGAGCAGCACGATTTTCAGGAGCCGGGCGTCGACGCAGCATCCGGTGCACAGGTGCTGGCGGTCGCGGAGACCAGCACCGCGCTCTATCTGCCCTCGCCACAGCCCAGAGTCGACGTCGTGGACGACACCGGCGCCACGGTGGCAAGCACACCACTGCCCCGGCCCCCATCGCAGCCGGGCGCGGTGTCTCGGCTCGGGAGTGCGCTGACCTGGTGGACCGGCGACAGCGTGCTGGTGTTCGACGCGATGACCCTCACCTACCGCTACACCATCACCGGCAGTGGGCCGGGCGTTCCACTGGGCCCTGCAGCGCTGATGGCCGGCCATCTGCTGGTTCCGGTCACCGACGGCATCGGCGTCTACGACGTGTTCACCGGCGTCAACGAACGCCTCATCCCGGTCAGCCGCCCGGCCGGTACCGCCAAAGTGATTCCCGCGGTGTCCGGGTCACAAGTGTTCGAGCAACGCGGACAGACCCTCATCGCCCTGGGTTGATCGCGCGTGACCCGGGCCTCACACCTCCGGCGCGAACGTCGGCAGCGACTTACCCGATTTCCAGTGCTTGAGCAGCGCCTGCGCCAGTTCCCGGTAGGCCAACGAGCCCTTGTTCTTCCGGCCCGCCAGCACCGATGAGCCCGACGCGCTGGCCTCGGCGAAGCGCACTGTCCGTGGGATCGGCGGGGCCAGCACCGGCAGACCGTAACGGTCGGCGACGTCGAGCAGCACGTCGCGGGTGTGGGTGGTGCGCGGGTCGTAGAGCGTGGGCAGGGCGCCGAGCAGGCGCAGGTTGGGGTTGGTGATCTGCTGGACGTCGGTGACCGTGCGCAGAAATTGCCCGACACCGCGGTGGGCTAGGGTTTCACATTGCAGCGGCACCATGACCTCGTCGGCGGCCGTGAGGCCGTTGAGGGTCAGCACGCCCAGCGACGGCGGGCAGTCGATGATCACCACGTCGAACTGGTCGCTGACCTTGACCAACGCCCGTTTCAGCGCATACTCGCGGCCGGCCCGCATCAACAGCATCGCCTCCGCCCCGGCCAGGTCGATGTTGGCGGGCAGCAGAGTCATTCCCTCCGCCGTCTCCACCAGCGCCGCATCGGGCTCTACGTCCCCGAGCAGCACCTCGTGCACCGACACCGGCAGCTTGTCGGGATCATGGCCGAGCGAAAACGTCAGACAGCCCTGCGCGTCGAGATCCACCAGCAACACGCGGCGTCCTTCATCGGCCATCGCAGCGCCCAGGGAGGCCACCGTGGTCGTCTTGGCCACACCACCCTTCTGGTTGGCCACCGCCAGTATCCGCATTGCGCTCATTGCGCCGCTCCTCCTCATCGCTTCGCTCTGCATCGTCGCCGGCGGGCGCTCATTGCGCCGCTCCTCCTCACCGCTGGTGTTAGCCGCCATCCTGACATCTCGCCGCCCATGCCCGCGCGACGATTGCCGGGAGTGTCCGGCAGAATCGGCGTACATGGGCGTCGAGGACCACCGATTAGTGTTGCTGCGTCACGGCGAGACGGATTGGTCGAAATCCGGCCAGCACACCGGGCGTACCGAGATCGACCTGACCGAAGCGGGCAGAGAACGGGCCCGGGCCAGCGCAAAGACGATCGAAGACCTCGAGTTGGTCAACCCGTTGGTGATCAGCAGCCCCCGTCGGCGCGCCGTGGATACCGCCGAACTCGCGGGTCTGCATATCGACGAAGTCACCGAAAAACTCGCCGAGTGGGATTACGGCTCCTATGAAGGGCTCACGACCGCCCAGATCCGGGAGTCGACCCCGGATTGGCTGATTTGGACCCACGGCGCCGCCGACGGCGAAACCGTCCCCCAAGTCAGGGATCGCGCGGATGCGGCAGTTGCGTTGGCGTTGCGGAACCTTGAGACGCGCGACGTGGTGTTCGTCGGACACGGCCATTTCTCCCGGGCTGTGATCGTGCGGTGGATGAAATTGCCGGTGGCAGAAGGCATTCGAGTCGCAATGCCCACCGGCGGGATTGCACTGTGCGGTTTCGAACACGACCAGCGCCAGTTGGCGCGCTTGATCTGAGCAGCTTTCGCCATGGCTGAGGAGCCACCGTCTGAGGAGCCACCGTTCGTGCTGCGCGCGCCGGATGAGACCCTGGTCGCCGACCCGACCGACCGGTCCTACTCGCACGTGGCGGCGGCCACCGCTGACCTGCGCTCAGGCGTGGCGCCAATTATTGTGGGCGCCCTGCCTTTTGACGTGAACGCACCGGCCGCTTTGTGGGCACCGCACCGCGTGTGGCGCGGCACCGCGCTGCCCGACTGGACCGAAACGTCACTGCCGGCGGTGCACATCGCCGCCGAGGAGCCCAGCCGCGAGGAGCACCGCATCCGGATCCGGCTTGCCCGTGACCACCTCACGGCGCCGGGCAGCGTCCTGCACAAGGTGGTGCTGGCCCGCGCACTTCGACTGGCCGCAGACGGACCAGTCGACGCCCGGGCGGTACTGCGCAGGCTGGTTGCCGCCGACCCGGCAGCTTATGGCTATCTCGTCGACCTGACACCAGCCGGTGACCGCTACCGCGGTGCGGCTCTGATCGGGGCCAGTCCAGAACTGCTCGTCGCGCGCGCCGGCGAGCGGGTGGTCTGTCAGCCGTTCGCAGGTACGGCACCGCGCAACCCCGACCGGGATCTCGACCGGGCGACCGGGACCGCGCTGTCCCGGTCGGCCAAAGACCGGCACGAGCACCAGCTGGTCATCGAAGCGATGCGCGCGGCGTTGCGTCCGTTGTGTGACGAGCTGGCGATCCCGGCGAGCCCGCAACTGAGCCGTACCGCCACGCTCTGGCATCTGAGCACACCCATCCGCGGACGACTACGCCGAGCCTCCACCAGCGCAATCGATTTGATGCTCGCCCTGCACCCGACGCCCGCGGTCGGCGGGAAGCCGACCAAGGAAGCCTGTCAGTTGATCGCCGAACTGGAAGGTGACCGCGGGTTCTACGCCGGGGCTGTCGGCTGGTGCGACACCCACGGCGACGGTCGCTGGGCGGTGTCGATCCGCGGAGCGCAACTGGTCGCCGACCGCCGCTCCGCGCTGGCTCACGCCGGCGGCGGAATAGTCGCCGAGTCCGACCCCGACGCCGAAGTTGACGAAACGACAACGAAATTCGCCACAATCCTGACCGCACTGGGGGTCAGGCAGTGATCCGCCGGGTGCAGCACGGCGACGTCGCCGACATCACCGCGATGATTCATGAACTGGCCGAGTTCGAGGGCGCCGCCGACCTGTGCACGGTCACCGAAACAGCGATCCGGACCGCGCTGTTCGGCGATCCGTTGGCATTACGCGGCCACGTCGTCGACGTCGGAGGCCGGGTCGCCGCGATGGCGCTGTGGTTTCCGAGCTTTTCGACGTGGGACGGCGTCGCCGGCGTCTATTTGGAGGATCTGTATGTGCGTCCGGAGTTTCGCCGTCGCGGTCTGGCCCGGCGGCTGCTGTCGACGCTGGCCCGCGAGTGCCTCGACAACGGCTTCACCAGACTCTCGTGGGCGGTTCTGGACTGGAACGCCGACGCCATCGCCCTGTACGACACCGTGGGTGGCCGGCCGCAGCGCGAGTGGATCACCTACCGGGTGTCCGGACCGGAACTGGCCGAGCTGGCCGGGCTGCGCTGACCGCTCGCGGCCCAGCGCACCGAGCCGGGACTGAACAGCAATCCAAGCCCAATCACCGCCACAATCGCGACGGGAACACCGAACACCGGTCGGTGTGAGCCGACGACGAGATACCAGACCACCGGCAGCAACAGCAGCTGGGTGAAGACCACCAGACCACGGCCCCAGCGCTTGCCGGCAGCCAGGGCTGCCCCGGCAGCCAGCACACCACCGCCTGCCACCAGGAAAAAGATCGCCGTGCCGAAGCCGTTGACCGCCCGCTGGTCGGCGCCACCCAGTCCACGCGCCAGCAGCACCGCGGCCACCACCAGTCCGGCGGCACCTTCGACCGCCGCGATCCATCCGGCGACACGCACGCTGGCCGGAGCACTCATATCGTCAGCGTAACCAGTCGCGTCAGTAGGCTCGTGCGTCATGCGTGCCGTGCTGATCGTCAATCCCACCGCTACTTCCACCACCCCCGCCGGGCGAGACTTGCTGGCTAATGCGCTCAAGAGCCGCTTGCAGCTCACGGTGGTGCACACGACCCACCGCGGGCACGCCGGCGAAATCGCGCAAGCCGCCGCACGGGACGGCGTCGACGTCATCGTCGTACACGGCGGCGACGGCACCGTGAGCAACGTGGTCAACGGCCTGCTCGGCACGCCAGGTCAGCTGCCCACCGGCCACATTCCGGCGGTGGCAATCGTGCCGGGCGGCTCAGCGAACGTGGTGGCCCGGTCGCTAGGCGTGCCGCCGGACCCCATCAAGGCCACCAACCAGCTGATCGCATTGCTCGACGACTATCGCCGCCGGCAGACCTGGCGGCGCATCGGGGTGATCGACTGCGGCGAGCGGTGGTCGGTGCTCAACACCGGCATGGGAGTCGACGCCGAAGTGGTGGCCGCGGTCGAGGAGCAACGCAACAAGGGCGTGGCCGTCAACGCTCTGCGCTATTGGCGTACCGCCATCCCTATTACCATCCGCTACGCCCGCCGCGAACCGGTCCTGACGCTGAAACTGCCCGGGCGTGAACCCATCTCCGGCGTGCACTTCGTCTGGGTCTCCAACACCAGCCCATGGACCTACAGCAACGATCGGCCGCTGTGGACGAATCCGGGGTGCAGCTTCGAGACCGGCCTGGGCGTCTTCGCGCTCACTGAGATGAAGGTGATACCGACGCTGAAGCTGGTCACTCAGCTGGTGTCGAAACGACCGAAGCTGGAAGGCAAACAGCTCATCCGCGACGACGACGTGGCGTGCGTGGAGGTCACCTGCCCGGGTACGCCGGTTGCCAGCCAGTTCGACGGCGACTACCTCGGTCTGCGCGAGAGAATGTCGTTCCGCTCCGTGCCCGACGCGTTGCCGGTGGTCGCCCCACCGTCGAAAAAACCCTTTGAGCTGCGGTGATGCCCAACATCCAGCGTTCCTCGGGCGCAGCTAGGTGACGAGTGTAGTACAAAGGAATAAGGCTTTCGCTAACGGATCGCAACAGTGAGATTGCCCACGCGGGAACGCACGCTATTGACATCCGTCGAGCCTGTGAAACGATCGAAACATCGCTTGCAACAGTTCAGAAACATTTGTTGTGCAAGCGTTAACAGCCGAAGAAAATCGCTCGTGCGCACTGCTGCGCACACAGTTAGGAGTAACGACGTATGGATTGGCGCCACAAAGCAGTCTGTCGCGACGCGGACCCCGAGCTGTTCTTTCCGGTGGGAAACAGCGGGCCCGCACTCGCCCAGATCGCTGACGCGAAACTCGTCTGTAATCGCTGTCCGGTGACCACGGAGTGCCTGTCCTGGGCACTGAACACCGGACAGGACTCCGGCGTGTGGGGCGGAATGAGCGAAGACGAGCGGCGTGCGCTCAAGCGCCGCAACGCCCGGACGAAAGCACGCACCGGAGTCTGATCGCAGCTTCGGCAAATTGCGGCCCCGACGAACAGTCGGGGCCGCAATGCGGTGCGAGGCCCTTTACGTCGTCGTCAATGCGCCAGTCGGGCACGCCGGCCGATCGGCACCCGCAGCACCACGTCGGTGCCGCCTTCCGGGACCTCCTCCATGCGCAGCGATCCGTCCAGTTCAGCGGATACCAGGGTTCGGACGATCTGCAGCCCGAGCCGGTCTGAGGCGTCGAGGCTGAAGCCCTCGGGCAGGCCGCGGCCGTTGTCGTGCACTACCACGTCGAGCCACCGGGCCGACCGCTCGGCGCGGATCGTGACGCAGCCTCCTCCGCAGCCCGCGGCACCTCCCAACACCGCCGGCTCGAATGCGTGCTCAATGGCGTTCTGCACGAGCTCGGTTATCACCATGACCAACGCCGTCGCGCGGTCGGAGTCCAAGACGCCGAGTGCCCCGACGCGGTTGATCCGGATCGGCGTGTCGACCGTCGCCACGTCGTTCATGATCGGCAGGATCCGATCGATCACCTCGTCGAGGTTGACTTCCTCGTTGACCGACATCGACAGCGCGTCGTGCACCAGCGCAATCGATGACACCCGCCGCACCGATTCGATCAACGCTTCTCTTCCTTCGACATTGGCGGTCCGGCGGGCCTGCAACCGCAGCAGTGCCGCCACGGTCTGAAGATTGTTCTTGACGCGGTGGTGGATCTCGCGGATCGTCGCGTCCTTCGACATCAGCGCACGATCCCGACGTTTGACCTCGGTGACGTCACGAATGAGTACCGCGGCGCCGGCAGCCCGCCCGCGCACCACCAACGGCAGCGTCCTGAGCAGCACCGTGGCGCCGCCCGCGTCGACCTCCATCCGCATGCTGGACCCGCCGGCCAACGAGTCGCTGACATGCTCTGCCAGCTCCTGCGCCTCGAACGGGTCAGAGATCAGCGGACGGGTGACCAGGATGAGGTTGTGGCCCGCCAGTTCCGAACTCAAGCCCATCCGGTGATAAGCCGACAACGCGTTGGGGCTGGCGTACACAACTACCCCATTGCCGTCGAGGCGGATGAAGCCGTCACCGGCGCGGGGGCTGGACCGCGACATCGCGACGTCACCGACGTTAGGAAAGGTGCCCTCGGACAGCATGTGCATGAGGTCTGCGGCACAGTCGATGTACGCGGTCTCCAGCGGACTGAATTTGCGGTTCGCGTCCAGGGCGGTTTGGTGGATCAGCACCGCCACCACCCGCTCGCCATAGCGGACCGGGATGGCTTCGACGGGCGGAACCGGCCGCTCGGTCGGCTGATGTTCGCCGTTCGAGGTACCCCGCCCGATGGCGCCCGACTCGAAGGCCGCAGCAACCAGCGGCAACTCATCGGCGGGATAAACAGTGCCGACCGCGTCTCGCAAGATGACGGTTGGCGCGGTGTTGGGCCGGCATTGGGCGACACATACCAGCGCACCGTCGTCGCGACGCACCCACATCAGGTAGTCGGCGAACGCGAGGTCGGCCAGTAGTTGCCACTCGCCGACCACGGCGTGCAAGTGCTCGACGGCCTCGCCGGGCAACACCGTGTGTTCGGCGAGCAGGTCACCGAGGGTGGACATGGGCTATCCCCGAATCGCTCGCTACGGTAGGGCGCAAGTTCGCCGACTGTCAGCTGATCACGGCGATGAGATCGCCTGCCTGAATGACGTCTCCGACCGCTACGCTGACCTTGCTCACCGTGCCGGCGACCTCGGCCAGGACCGGAATCTCCATCTTCATTGATTCGAGCAGCACCACGGTGTCACCGGCGTCGATCTGGTCACCTTCGCTGACGACGACTTCGAGCACGCTGGCTACGATCTCGGCCCGCACATCCTCGGCCATCCTCACCCCGTTCATCACCCAGGCGGCGTTGCGTAATCCGGTCGCTTCATCGAACCACAACTGCTCGACTCCGGTCAGCAGGCGTCTTGCGGACTGCGTCTGCGATGAATCTAAGCGAACCGCAAGATTGGTAAGGGAGCCTATAGAGTTCGTTCCGTTATCACGTCGTGTTTCCCCTGTGACTCGCGAGCACCAAGGTTACAGACGTGCTTCGAGTGGCCAGAGTGAGCGTTGCCACGCACACCGAGAGAGCCGGCGACTATTAGGAGTTTCCTTGAGCAAGAACGTGGTTAAGGTTTCGAAGTCTCGCCGGATGTGCGCCCAGGCGACTGCCGGGCTCGGGTTGGCGGTGGCTGCCGTCGGCGTGATCGGCCTGGGCGCCGGTGCCGCGGCTGCCCAGCCGGCGTTACCTGTGCCCGCGGATGACCCGGTTCCGGCTCCGGGGCTGCCGAATCCCGCAGCGGCGGTAGATGTCGCCAACGCCTTGCTGGCGCCGCTGAACAATTTGCTGGGTTCCTTCATGCCCGGCGGCAGTTCGTTGCTTCCCGGCATGTCCGGTGGGGACAGCGCCCTTTCACCGGCGCTTGGCCAAGCGCCCGGGTTGCCCGGTTATTCCGGCGGTGCGGCGCTAGGGCAGTTACCCGGTCAGCCTGGCTACCCGAACGGCTTGACGCCCGGGCAGGTCCCCGGCCAGCCGGGTTATCCCAACAGCCTGGCCCCGGGCCAGGTACCTGGCCAGCCGGGCTACTCCAGCAGCGTCACCCCAGGTCAAGTGCCTGGGCAGGTCCCCGGCCAGCCGGGCTACCCCACCACGTTGACGCCCGGGCAGCCACCAGGACAAAGCCTAGCCCAGCCCGGCTACCCCAACAGTGTGGCCCCGGGTCAAAGTCCCGCGCAGTCGGGTTACGCCAACGGCGCCGCGCCTGGACAGGCGGCCGGTCCGGGGGCCGTGGCGCCGTCGCGGCCACGGTCTCCGAGTCAGCGTCCGCCCGTGGTCTGACGGCAATTGGCCGCCGTACCTGCACTCATGAGAGACTGGCGTGCCGACGCGAAAGGGGATCGACTATGGCCAAGCGTGGCCGTAAGAAGCGCGACCGCAAGCACAGCAAAGCCAACCACGGCAAGCGACCCAACGCTTAGAGCTCAGGACGGCCAGGAGGCCTGAGTGCGGGTGATGGTGGTCCGGCTGATCTCGACCCGCAACCGCTCGCGCAGGCCTTCTGGAGCCCTCTCGCCCCGGCACTTCATAGCGATCAGGCTTTTGATGCGCTCCTCGAGCCCGTAGAGCTGTAGACACGGCGGGCACTTCTCGAGGTGCTGACGTAATTTCTCCCGATTTTCGGCGGTGCACTCACCGTCAAGCAGCGTCCATACCTCGGCGATCACATCTGCACAATCGGCCTTCAACTGGTTGGCCGCAGCCTCGTCCGGTCCGGGCGACGACGTGGGGAACTCGGTCACGACGACACCTCCTCAGGCGCCTGCTCACCACGCGTGAAGCCCCGCTCTTTGGCGACATCGGCCAACAACCCGCGCAGTTGACGCCGGCCGCGGTGGAGCCGGGACATCACCGTTCCAATCGGCGTGTCCATGATCTCGGCGATCTCTTTGTAGGGGAAACCTTCGACGTCGGCGTAATAGACGGCCATCCGAAACTCTTCGGGCAACGCCTGCAGCGCTTCCTTGATCTCGGTGTCCGGCAGCGCCTCGAGAGCTTCGACCTCGGCCGACCGCAAGCCGGTCGAGGAGTGTTCCGCCGTCGCCGCCAACTGCCAGTCGGTGATCTCATCGGTCGGATATTGCGCCGGCTGCCGCTGCTTTTTGCGATAGCTGTTGATGTAGGTGTTGGTCAGAATCCGGTACAGCCAAGCTTTCAGGTTGGTTCCTTCGCGAAACGACCGAAAGCCCGCGTAGGCCTTCACCATCGTTTCCTGAAGCAGGTCTTCGGCGTCGGCTGGATTGCGCGTCATCCGCAATGCGCCGCCGTAAAGCTGGTCGAGCAGCGGAATGGCGTCACGCTCGAAACGCGCCGTCAGTTGGTCGTCGGTCTCTTCGGAGCGCACGGGCGCAGTGGATCCGGCCGTGTGCACCGCCTCGTGTCCGCTCGCGCCATCGGTGTCGGGCATCTTGATTAACACAGTCCCTTCTGTCGCGATGTCACCAAAAGGGCCCGGTACCGCCACCGGACGCTCGAGGTACCCGGCCAACTGCTCGTCTTCGACGAGGCTCACCGCCGTTGACACCTGACCCCCTCTCCTAATCTAAGGGCTGCGACCGACACTGTCTTGTCCCGCTTTATCAACAGCAGGGCCCGACCAGCTATTTCCGGGCCGGCGCAGCCGGTGATCGCCACGGGGATACTGTGACGCCATGACGCCTAGCTCCCTACAGGGCAAAACCATGTTCATTTCGGGCGCGAGCCGCGGTATCGGCCTGGCCATCGCAAAGCGGGCCGCCCAAGACGGCGCGAACATCGCGCTGATCGCCAAGACCGCCGAGCCACATCCCAAGCTGCCGGGCACGGTGTACACCGCGGCCAAGGAACTCGAGGAGGCCGGCGGTCAGGCGCTGCCGATCGTCGGGGATGTCCGCGACCCCGAATCCGTGGAGTCGGCGGTAGCACAGGCCGTAAAACAGTTCGGCGGTATCGACATCGTGGTGAACAACGCTTCGGCGATCAACCTCGGCTCGATCACCGAGGTGCCGATGAAGCGGTTCGACCTGATGAACGGCATCCAGGTGCGCGGCACCTACGCGGTGTCGCAGGCGTGCATCCCGCACCTGAAGGGACGGGAGAATCCGCACATCCTGACGTTGTCGCCGCCGGTACTGCTGGAAAGCAAATGGCTCAAGCCGACCGCCTACATGATGGCCAAATTCGGTATGACGCTGTGCGCGCTGGGCATCGCCGAGGAGTTGCGCGAAGAGGGCATCGCATCGAACACCCTGTGGCCGCGCACGCTGGTGGCCACCGCCGCGGTGCAGAACCTACTGGGCGGTGAGGCGGCGATGGCCAGAGCCCGCAAGCCGGAGGTGTACTCCGACGCCGCCTACGTCATCCTCACCAAGCCCTCCAAGGAGTACACCGGCAACACGCTGCTGTGCGAGGACGTTCTGGTGGAATCCGGGGTCACCGACCTATCCGTCTATGACTGCCGGCCGGGCGGCGAACTCGGCGTCGACTTCTGGGTCGATGACGTCAATCCGCCGGGCTACCAGGCTTCGTAGCGCACCGGGCGGCCCGTCGAGCCGACGAGCGTAACGCCACGGCGCAAGTTCCTCATCTTGAGTCAGGCTGGCGTTACCCTCGCGCGTCGCCGGCATTCACAGCAGTGTCACCTGCTCAGGCTGCGGTTCAGCCGGTTCGATCAGCTGCGGGCCGTTGTTGCGCACATTGTTCACCAGCGTCGATATCTCCCGCAGCTCGATACCGCCGACTTCGGGCGGCTTGGACAGCATTTCGAGGTCGGCCGGAATGTCCGGGTCAAGCCAGCGGTCCCAGTCGCGTTCGGACACCACCAGCGGCATCCGATCGTGGATCTCCGCAAGCTGACCGACCGCGTCGGTCGTGATGATCGAGCAGCTCAGCAGCGGTGGCGCAGCTTGACCCGGCTGCGAGGCCGGCTTCCAAATCGACCAGATGCCGGCCATGAACAGCATGTCGCCATCGGCGCGGTACATGAAGTACGGCGTCTTGCCGGTCTTTTTGCCCGGGGTGGCCCGCCACTCGTAGTAGCCGTCCATCGGCACCAGGCAGCGCCTCGACTTCGCGCTTGAGCGGAACGCCGGCGAGGTGGTGACCTTCTCGGCCCGGGCGTTGATCAGCTGCGGCCCCTTGGCTTCAGGTGCGCCGTCGGCGCCGGGCTTGGTCCACGGCGGGACCAGCCCCCACCGCATCAGCCGCACCCGCCGGGTCGGCTCATCGTCGTTTTCGGTGTGCCGACTGACCACCGTCGCGATCGTGGTGGTGGGCGCCACGTTGTAGTTCGGCCCGCGGGCGACCTCCGGCGTGGTCGCCTCGTCGATGGCCTTGATTTGTTCGGCCAGCAGCGCTGGATCGGTGGTCACCACGAATCGTCCGCACATATCTCTATAGTGCCCAGCCGACATAGTGGGCAGCCGACATAATGCGCAGCCGACAAAGCGCGCAGCGGCCATGGCACTGCACGGTTGGGAACCGTAGCGGTGGGCAGGCAGGATAAAAGCCGTGACGCGCACGCTGTGGACGGCCCCGCACGCACCGGCATCGGTGGCGGCGACGGTGACGCTGCCCGGCTCCAAGTCGCAGACCAACCGCGCCCTGGTGCTTTCGGCGTTGGCGGCCGCGAACGGAAACGATGACTCGACGATCAGTGGCGCGCTGCGCAGTCGCGACACCGACTTGATGATCGGCGCGCTGCGGACCCTGGGCGTTCAGGTGCACGGCGCCGGCTCGGAACTGACGATCAGCGGACGCTTGTCCCCCGCGCCGGATGCCCGTATCGACTGCGGCCTGGCCGGCACGGTGCTGCGGTTCGTGCCACCGCTGGCGGCGCTGAGTACGACGACGGTCGTCTTCGACGGCGACGAACAGGCAAGGGTGCGCCCTATTTCGCCGCTGTTGGACGCGCTGCGCAGCCTCGGGGTGGACGTCGACGGTGACGGGTTGCCGTTCCGGCTACGCGGCGTGGGTTCGGTGGCCGGCGGCGCGGTGACCATCGACGCTTCCGCGTCGTCCCAGTTCGTCTCCGGGCTGCTGCTGTGTGCCGCATCGTTTTGCGCGGGCTTGACCGTGCAGCACAGCGGTTCGACGCTGCCCTCGGCGCCGCACATCGCGATGACGGTGAACATGCTGGGCCAAGCCGGTGTCGACGTCGACGACTCGGCGCCGGCGCGCTGGCAGGTGTGGCCCGGCGCCGTGGCGGCGCGACACTGGGAGATCGAACCGGACCTGTCCAACGCCGTTCCGTTCCTCGCGGCGGCGGTTATCACCGGCGGCACGGTGCGGATCACCGGCTGGCCGACGGCCAGCAATCAGCCAGCGGACATCATTCAGGGCATCCTTCGGCAAGTCAGCGCGGATGTGCTGCAGGATGATTCGTATTTGCAGGTGCGGGGGTCGGACGGCTACGGCGGATTCGATGTCGACTTACGCGACGTGGGTGAGCTGACGCCCGCGATCGCGGCGCTGGCTGCGCTGGCCGCTCCTGGATCGGTGTCGCGCCTGACGGGAATCGCCCATCTGCGCGGCCACGAGACCGACCGCCTCGCCGCGCTGAGCACCGAGATCAACGGGCTGGGCGGACATTGCGAAGAGACCCCGGACGGTCTGACGATCACCGCAACACCGCTGCAGGCGGGTACGTGGCACTCCTACGCCGACCACCGGATGGCGATGGCCGGCGCGATCGTCGGACTGCGAGTCGACGGTGTCGAGGTCGACGACATCGCGACCACCGCCAAGACGCTGCCCGACTTCCCGCAGCTCTGGGCGACGATGCTGACCGACCGGGGGCCGGTCGGTTGAGGCCCGGCGACTTCGACGAATCCGACGTCAAAGTCCGCTCCGGGCGCGGTTCGCGGCCGCGTACAAAGACTCGGCCCGAGCATGCCGACGCCGAACCGGCCATGGTGGTCAGCGTCGA
This sequence comes from uncultured Actinomycetota bacterium, assembly GCA_963818785.1. Taxonomy (GTDB): domain Bacteria; phylum Actinomycetota; class Actinomycetes; order Mycobacteriales; family Mycobacteriaceae; genus Mycobacterium. The sequence continues at coordinate 122,989 of CAWFTT010000015.1, forward strand.
CCGCGGCCGCTGGGGATGTGTTCTCGACGGCGACCCGGAGCACCGCATCATCGCCATGCGGGCCCGAGAACTGGGCCGAACGCCGATCGTCGTCGGCGACGACGTGGATGTGGTCGGCGACCTGTCCGGCCGGCCCGACACGCTGGCCCGCATCGTGCGGCGCGGTGAGCGCCGAACGGTGTTGCGTCGCAGCGCCGATGACACCGATCCCACCGAGCGGGTGTTGGTCGCCAACGCCGATCAACTGCTGATCGTGGTGGCACTGGCCGACCCACCGCCACGCACCGGGTTCGTCGACCGCGCACTGATCGCCGCCTACGCCGGCGGTTTGACACCGATCCTGTGCCTGACCAAGACGGACCTGGCGCCGGCCGAGCCGTTCGCCGAGCAGTTCGGCGGTCTGGGCTTGACCATCGCCACCGCCGGCCGTGACGACCCGCTCGACGCCGTCGCTCCGCTGCTGACCGACCAGGTCACCGTGCTTTTGGGTCACTCCGGAGTAGGCAAGTCGACGTTGGTCAATCGCCTTGTACCGCAGGCGGACCGGGCGACTGGAGATGTCTCGGGCGTGGGCAAGGGCCGGCACACCTCGGCGCAGTCGGTGGCGCTGCCGCTGAGCGGGCCGGGATGGGTGATCGACACCCCAGGCGTGCGGTCGTTCGGGTTGGGCCTCATCGAGCCCGACGATGTGTTGCTGGCGTTCTCCGACCTGGCCGAAGCCATCGAGGCCTGCCCGCGCGGCTGCGGTCACCTGGGCCCGCCGGCTGACCCGGAGTGCGCGCTGGACAAGCTGACTGGCCCGGCGGTCCGCCGCATCGACGCGGCACGGCGGCTGCTGGCAGTGCTCAACCAGACCTGACCAGCCGCATACCCAGTTCGTCGGGCGGCAGCAAATGCCCTTCTGTACAACGAATTTGGACGTCAACCTCCGCGCCGCAGTTAAGGTGAGTGAGTCTGAGCCGGTCGCGGCCGGGCAGATGACGCCGGCCCCACTGAAACATCGCCCACACCACCGGCATGAAATCCATACCGGCGTCGGTGAGGACGTATTCGTCGCGGCTCCGCTGCCCGGGTTCGCGGTACGGCCGCCGCTTCAGCAGACCGAGGTCGACCAGTTCGGTCAGCCGTGCCGACGCGGCAGCTTTGGTGACGCCCACCCGGCGCGCGAAGTCGTCGAACCGGGTGGTGCCGTAGTACGCCTCGCGCAGAATCAGTATCGCGGACTTGGTGCCGAGCACCGCCATCGTCTTCTCGATCGAGCACTCGCCCACCGCCGACCACTTGTCGCGATCGGCCAGCGCCCCTTGCAGGAATGTCACCTGAATCACCTCGAATCTGGTTGCTTTTAATGTACCCAGGTGTCAGGCTCGGTATAGCGAGCTATACTCAGGATCGAAGTGACTCGAGGAGAAGCCATGGCTCACCGCCGCGACGCCGTCATCGTCGGAGCCGTCCGCACTCCCATCGGCAAGGGCAAAGCGACCGGTGCGCTGCATGATGTACTGCCGGCCGATCTGCTGGCACACAGCCTGCGTGAGTTGGTGAACAGGACCGGTGTGGACCCAGCGCGAGTCGACGACGTGATCGCCGGCGCCGTCACCCAGGTGGGCGACCAGGCCGCGAACATCGCTCGCAATGCGCTGCTGGGCGCGGGTTTACCCGAGTCGGTTCCGGGTGTGACCATTGACCGCCAGTGCGGCAGCAGCCAGCAGGCCATCAGTTTCGCCGCCCAGGGTGTCATCGCCGGTGCGTACGACATCGTTGTCGCCGCCGGTGTGGAATCGATGAGCCGCGTCCCGATGGGCACACAGGTGCTGCCCGGCAGCAACCCCATGGGCGACGACATGGCGCGCCGCTACCCCGACGGCCTGGTGCCCCAGGGCATCAGCGCGGAACTGATCGCCGCTAAATGGGGCTTTTCGCGCGCCCAACTCGACGAGTTCTCCGCCGGCAGCCACGACAAAGCTGCCCGCGCCACCAAAGACGGGCTGTTTGACGACGAGCTGGTCCCGATCGCCGGGCTTTCCGCCGACGAGATCATCCGGCCCTCGACGACGGTGGAAACACTGGCCAAGCTGCCGCCCGCGTTCTACAGCGAGGCGGTGGCGAAGCGCTTCCCGCAGATCGACTGGTCGATCACACCGGGTAATTCCTCGCCGCTCTCCGACGGCAGCGCCGCGGTGCTGATCACCACCAGCGAGGTCGCCAAACAGCTGGGGTTGCGGCCGCTGGCGCGCATTCACACCGCGACCGTTGTGGGCTCCGACCCGCTCTATATGCTGACCGGCGTCATCCCGGCTACCGAGAAGGTGTTGCATCGCGCCGGTCTGACGCTGGCCGACATCGACCTGTTCGAGGTCAACGAGGCCTTCGCGCCAGTGGTGCTGGCCTGGGCGCACGACACCGGAGCTGATCTGGCCAGAACCAACGTCAACGGCGGGGCGATCGCTATCGGTCACCCGCTTGGTGCCAGCGGTGCCCGCATCATGACCACGCTCGTCAACGCGCTCGAACAGCGCGGCGGGCGGTACGGCCTGCAGACGATGTGCGAGGGCGGCGGGATGGCCAACGCCACCATCGTCGAGCGGTTGACTAACTGAGGCAAACTCGGCCGTTTGTCGATATGTCGTGTTCTAGCCAACGCAGCAGCACGCTGATGCACCCTGCACCGGAAGGGGCATTGTCAGCTGACACAACGTTTGTCAGTGCGAGATCGGGAACTGGCTGGGCGGAACAGCCCTCAGGCGGTCAATGTGCCCGCCAGACGACTCGAGGGCGCTGATGAAACTGGTTCATCGGTAATTAATGCCCGCCCCGGTAGGCTCGTGAGGTTTGGCCTGCCGGTCGGCGCAGAGACCGGCGTCGTCCCTGTTACCCCGCGCAATAGGAGTCTCGACTTGAGAGTGCCCAACCCGTATGTCGACGCAAAGACCGGACGGATCAAATTGCCCGATAACGGCAGTCTCGTCAGACATGTGGAGCGGTGGGCCGGGTTACGCGGAGATCGCCTGGCCTACCGCTTCCTGGATTTCTCCACCGACAACGATGGTGTCTACCGGGACCTGCCCTGGTCGCGGTTCAGTATCCGCAACCGCGCCGTCGCGGCTCGCCTGCAGCAGGTGACCCAGCCCGGCGATCGCGTCGCCGTGCTGGCGCCGCAGGGCCTGGACTACATGGTGGCGTTCTACGGCGCGCTCTACGCCGGCGCCATCGCGGTGCCGCTGTTCGACCCCACCGAACCCGGGCACGCGGGCCGGCTGCACACAGTTCTCGACGACTGCACGCCCTCGGTGATTCTGACGACCGCCGACTCCGCAGAAGGAGTTCGCAAATTCTTCCACCACCACCGTTCAGCCAAGGAACGGCCCCGCGTTGTCGCCGTAGACGCCATTCCTGACGAGGTCGCCCATACCTGGCAGCCACCACCGGCGGACCCGGATGCGGTCGCCTATCTGCAATACACGTCTGGATCCACCCGTGCCCCGGCCGGTGTGCAGATCACCCATCGGGCAGTGGCCACTAATCTGGCGCAGCTCCTCACCGCACTGCAGGTCGAGGAGGGCCAGCGTGGCGTGATGTGGCTGCCGCTGTTTCACGATATGGGCCTGGTCACCGCCATGGTTCCGTCGGTCATCGGACACTGCATCACGATCATGAGCCCGACCGCCTTCCTGCGCCGCCCCATCCGGTGGATTCGCGAACTTGCGGTCTTGGGCGACAACGACGGCCCGACCTTCTCGGCGGCGCCGAACTTTGCTTTCGAGCACGCCGCGTTGCGCGGGCTGCCTAAAAACGGTGAACCGGAACTCGATCTGAGCAACGTCTTCGCCCTGCTCAACGGCAGCGAGCCGGTTTCCACCGCGTCGATGCGCAAATTCAACGAAGCCTTCGCCCCATACGGACTTCCGGCCAGCGCCATCAAGCCGTCCTACGGCATGGCCGAGGCGACGCTGTTCGTCTCCACCACCGACATGAAGCAGAAAGCCACCACCATCTTCGTGGATCGCGATGACCTTTCCCGCGGCTGGTTCACACCGGTTGCCGAGGACGCGCCCACGGCCGTCGCACAGGTGGCGTGTGGCGTGGTCTCGGTCGACCAGTGGGCGGCGATCGTCGATTCCGACACCGCCACCGAGCAACGCGACGGGCACATCGGCGAAATCTGGCTGCACGGCGCCAACATCGGTTCGGGCTACTGGGGCCGAGCGCAGGAAACCCACGACACCTTCGGAAACATCCTCAAGACTCTGGCAACTCCCTCGCACACCGAGGGCGCGCCCGAGGGCTGCCGGTGGATGCGCACCGGCGACTACGGCACCTACTTCGAAGGCGAGCTGTATGTCACCGGCCGGGCCAAGGACATGGTGATCATCGACGGCCGCAATCACTATCCGCAAGACTTGGAGAACACCGCGCAGCAGGCCAGCTCGGCGCTGCGCGCCGGGTACGTGGCAGCCTTCTCGGTCTCGGCCAATCAGTTGCCGACCCAGGTGTTCAACAGCGCTCACCCGGAGGGCGGGAGGGATCCGCAGGACTGCTCCGAGCAGCTGGTCATCGTCGGCGAACGCTCCCCCGGCGCCCACAAATCCAACATCGAATCGATTCGCGACGATATTCGCGCTGCGATAGCGGTGCGCCATGGCGTCACCGCCCGCGACGTCCTGCTGGTGCCGGCCGGGTCGATTCCTCGCACCTCCAGCGGCAAAGTTGGCCACGCCGCCTGCCGAGCCGCCTACCTCGACGGCAGCTTACGCGGCGGCCACAACCAGGACGCTTAACCGCACCAGGTCCTGTCGCATAGAGCGCCAAAGTGGTTCATGCGACGTTGAACCATCCTCGCGTGCGACGATTCGCGCATGCACCCCACATTCGATGAACTGGTGGCCGAGGCTGAGTCAACACCGGTCGACGGCTGGGATTTCTCCTGGCTGGACGGCAGAGCCACCGAAGAGCGCCCCTCCTGGGGCTACCAGCGGCTGCTGCGCGGTCGGTTGGCACAGGCGACAGCTGCGCTCGACATCTACACCGGTGGCGGTGAAGTGCTGGCCGGGGCAGCGCCGTTTCCGCCCACCATGGCCGCCACCGAGCCCTGGCCGCCGAACCTCGCCCTGGCGACCCGACTTCTGCATCCGCTCGGCGTCGTCGTCGTCGCGGTCGGCGAGGAGCCACCGCTGCCGTTCGGCGATGCCGCCTTCGATTTGGTGACCGGTCGGCATCCGTCGGCGGTGTGGTGGGACGAAGTCGCGCGTCTGCTCCGACCGGGCGGTAGCTACTTCGCCCAGCACGTCGGCGTCCTCTACCTTCGGACGCTGATCGAGCACCTCATCGGACCGCAGCACCAGCGGCGAATACGAGGTCAATTGGACCCGGACAGCGTTGGCGCCGACGTCGCCGCGGCCGGCCTGCAGTTGATCGACCTGCGACATGAACAGATACGGCTCGAGTTCTTCGACGTCGGTGCGGTCATTTACTTTCTGCGCAAGCTCATCTGGGTGGTTCCGGGCTTCACCGTCGGGCAACACCGCGGCAAGCTGCGCGCACTGCACGAGCAGATCGAAGCCGAAGGGTCATTCGTCACGCACACATCGCGGGTACTGATCGAGGCCCGCAAACCCGAGCGGCAATGAGCCAGCCACGTCCACCACGCTTCGCTGGCCAACGGTCGCACCGAGCAGGTGCGGCAGGAGCAGCGCCGACGTCAGCGCTCCACCTGCGCGCTGATCCAGTCGAGGTTCGCTTGCATGTTTCGCTGCCATTCGGCCAATCGGCGCGCGACGATTCGCGCTTCTTTCGCCGGTTGGGCGGCGATCGCCGGGGTCAGCCCGGACGGGCCCGGTCCCATCCTCGCCCACTGCCGGATCAGCGCACCGTCGCTGGCCGGTTCGACTTCGAAACCCCATGTCGCGCTCGCGCCGTCAGGCCCGATGACGTCGTAGACCCAACGACGCTCCTCTTCGACCTCCACGACCTGACATACCGTTGACCAGTCGCCGAACGCCTCATGTTTGTTGCGACCCCGGAACTGCGCGCCGACCGCCACTGCATCCGCACCGCCCAGCCACTCCACCGCCGCCAACTCGGACGAACAGCGCGCCGGCAAACCGATGTCTGTCACCAACGCCCAGGCTGTGCGCACATCGCACGGAACCCGTTGAGTCACTTCGACTGTGGGTTGATCGCGGTAGCGCATGGTCGGCACCCTTCTCTCACTCGACCTTCGTCGACCCTTTGCAGCATGCCAGAATCAACGGCAATGAAGGTCGCCGCGATGATCGAACCGCGCCTGCCCAAGGCGGCCGACTTCGCGTCGGCCGCTGAACGCATCGGCGTCGCATCGTTATGGGTCCCAGAGGTATGGGGCTACGACGCGCTCACCGGGTTGGCTTACCTGGCGGCCACGACCACCTCAATCGGGCTGGGGACCTTCGTCGTGCAGTTGGGTTCTCGCAGTCCGGCGCTGCTGGCCACCTCGGCGCTGAGCCTGCAGCAACTTTCGGGTGAACGTTTCATGCTCGGCATCGGGACGTCCGGTCCCCGGGTGATGGAAGGCTGGCACGGCGTGCGGTTTCGCAAGCCGGTGCAAACCACCCGGGAAACCATCGAAATCGTGCGAATGGTCAGCCGCGGCGAGCGGCTGGAGCACCCGGGCGAGATCTACCCGCTTCCGCTACCCGACAGCCGCGGGGCTGCGCTGCGGCCGCTGGTGCGACCGACCCACGTGCCGGTCTACGTCGCAGCAATGGGCCCACAGAATCTGCGGCTCACCGGAGAACTGGCGGACGGCTGGCTGGGCAACGCGTTCATCCCCGAGGCCGCCGACGTGTTTTTGGGCCCACTGCGCGAGGGGGCCGAACGCGTCGGCCGCACCCTCGACAACCTCGACCTCGTCGCACCAGTCGCCGTCGAATTCCACGACGACACGGCCGCTGCGGATGCCGCAGCACGCCGTCACGCCGACGGGTACGCCTTCACGATCGGCGCCATGGGCTCGGGTGGCTCAAGTGGCCGGAATTTCTACAACGACGCGTTCACCCGGTTGGGATACGGGGCCCAGGTCGACACCGTCCGCGAGTTGTGGCAATCCGGACGCCACGACGACGCCCGCGCAGCGGTGCCGCTCGATCTGGGCCGGTTGACCAATTTGATCGGTACACCTGAAGTCGTCGCCGATCGGGTGCGCCGCTATCGGGCAGCCGGTATCACGACGTTGCTGGCCAAACTGGAAGGTGATCCGGCCAGCCAACTTGCCACTTTGGAGCAGCTCGTCAAGATCGTTGACGCGTTATGAGCTGAGCGCCACAACCCGTTTCAGCCTCAACGCGACGCTGCTGACGAACCTAGTTGGGTGGTGGCGGTTGGGGCTGAAAGGGTTCATACCACCACCAGTCGGCGCGCTCGCCGGTGGGCCCGGGGTACGGCGCGACCGCGGGCCGGGCAAGATTCGGCGGACGCCCGAGCGATCCTGCGCCAAGCGGTCGCCCGCAGCTGTCGAAGACGGTGAGATCGACTGCAGAGCCGGCGATGGTGATGACACCGCGGTGGTGCAGCCGGTGGTGATACGGGCAGACCAGCACCAGGTTGGCCAACTCGGTGGCGCCGCCGTCTTCCCAGTGCCGGATGTGGTGTGCGTGCAAACCACGGGTCGCACCACAGCCGGGAACAGCGCAGCTGGGCTGGCGGTGCTCGAGCGCGCGTCGCAGCCGCCGGTTGATCTGGCGGCTCGCCCGGCCGGCGCCGATGACCTCGCCGTCGCGTTCGAACCAGACTTCACAGGTGGCATCACAAGTTAGGTATCGGCGTTGGGCGTCGGTGAGCAGCGGACCCAGATGCAGCGCTGCGACGCGCTGCTCGACATCGACATGCACCACCACCATGGTGTGATGCCCGTATGGCCGGCGGGCCGCCTCGGCATCCCATCCGGCCTCGACCAGCCGCATAAACGCCTCCACCGTGCCCGGCGCCGGTGGCGCGGCCTCCGCTGCGCGCGCTCCCTTGCCGCGATCGCGCTTCCACTCGGCGATCAGCGCATCACGATGAGACGCCAGCGCCGCGTCGAACTTCGCCGCGTCCAGATGCGGAAGGGTGATCCGCCAACAACTGAACTCCTCGCTGGAGGTCTTGGTGACCGAGGCCTGCGGTTCAGGCCGAGAATCGGGCTCGGGTCGCGGTTCCAGCTTGACCGCGGTGCGCAACTGGTTGACCGTGGCGCAGCGCGCCAACTGCGCGTAATGCTCATCAGATCCCGCACCGGCGCGCACCGCAACGACGCCGACCTGATCCAGCGACAGTCGACCCTCCCGCATGCCCTGCACACAGCGCGGAAACGCCTCAACCCGGCGCGCCACGGTGCTGATCGTGTGGGCGTTTGCCGATGATAAGCCCAGCTTCCAGGCCACCAAGGCCGCGACGGACCGTGCACCCGTGGCGCCGCACAGCTCGTCGCGATCCAGCTCAGCGACGATATCCACGATGCGCCCATCAATCGCATTGCGCTGACCGGCCAACTCCGCCAACTCCTCAAACAGCACCTCAAGACGCTGGCCAGGGCGCGTTACCTCAGAGCCCAACGATGCGGTCGAAGACATAACCACATCATCGCAGCCAGGTCCGACAACTTCGGCTACCCAATCTGCGCGGGGGTGTGACTACGACGCCTCGGTGACGGCGCTACGAGAAGCAATGGGCGAGGACAGTTTGCAGCTGCATGGAACGAGGCGTCGCACTATCCATGGAAGAAGCGATCGCCTACGCGCGGCGTGGACGCGGGGAAGGCAAACAGCCGAGCGATGGCTTAGCCTCGCTCACCCCCGCCGAACTCGACGTGATTCGACTGGTCAGCGAGGGCTTGCAAGCAACGAAATTTGCAGAGCGGTTGTTCGTCTCACCACGGACGGTGCACGCGCACCTGACGCACGTCGACTCCAAGCCGGGTCTGGCATCTCGCGTGCAACTCGTGCGAGAAGTCGCTCAGCATCGATCCTTTGAGAGCTGCCGTACATTTCTGCACGCTCTCGAACAGGACGGCCTAGGCGGCCAGGTCGTTACGCTTCTGCGCCGCTTCGGCTCTGCTCTGCTTCTTGTCCTGCCGCCGCGCCCGCACAGCCGCGATCGCGCTTCGAAGGCCGCGCCGCCGGCCAGTCGCCGGGTCGGTGCCCACATAACCGGGCTCCAGGCTGGCGAACATCCGCTCGCTGCGCGTCTCCGGCGCGTTGTCCGCAGTGGCGCGCAGGTACTTGTCTGGCAGCGACAGCTTGGCGAGCGTCCGCCACGTCTTGGCGTACTGCACCAGGAACGGGCCCGTGGTGTAGGGCAGGTCGTATTTGTCGCAGATCTCTCGCACCCGCACCGAGATTTCGGCGAGCCGGTTACTCGGCAGATCAGGGAACAAGTGGTGTTCGATCTGCAGGCACAGGTTGCCGCTCATGAAGCGCAGCACCGGCCCGGCGTTGAAGTTGGCGCTGCCGAACATCTGCCGCAGGTACCACTGGCCCTTGCTTTCACCGATCATGTCGGTCTTGGTGAACTTTTCGGCGCCGTCCGGGAAGTGGCCGCAGAAGATGACGGCGTTGGACCACAGATTGCGGATCACATTAGCCAGCACGTTGGCCTTCAGTGTGGATCCGTAAGTCGCCCCCGGTGACAGCGACGTCAGCGCCGGAAAGGCCACGTAATCTTTGAACACCTGGCGACCGGCTTTCGCCAAAAACTCGTCGACGCGCTGCCGAGCCTCTTCCTGATCAGCCCGGCCCTTAATAATCTTGCCGATCTCCACGTGCTGCAGCCCGACTCCCCACTCGAACGCAACTGCCAGGATGGAATTCCACACCAGGTTCAGCAGGTTGAAGCGCTTCCAGCGCTGATCGCGGGTAACGCGCAGCATGCCGTAGCCGACGTCGTCGTCCATGTCGAGGATGTTGGCGTATTTGTGGTGCAGGAAGTTGTGCGTGTAGCGCCAGTGCTTGGACGACCCGCCCATGTCCCATTCCCAGCTCGAGGAGTGGATCTCCGGGTCGTTCATCCAGTCCCACTGGCCGTGCATGACGTTGTGGCCGATCTCCATGTTCTCGACGATCTTGGCCACGCCGAGGGTGACAGCACCGGCCCACCACGCTGACCTGCGCGAACTCGCCGTCAGCAGCAGCCGGCCGGATACCTCCAGCGCGCGCTGAGCGGCGATTGTGCGGCGGATGTAGCGAGCGTCCCGCTCACCCCGAGAGTCTTCGATGTCTTGGCGAACGGAGTCCAGTTCGGCCGCCAAGTTCTCGATGTCGGAGTCAGTCAGGTGTGCAAATACTTCGACGTCAGTGATCGCCATCGGTTCGCCTTCCCGCAGCCTGTTCGAGTGGCTACCTACGCTATCGTAACCTACGAAAGCGTAGGTTACCAGTAAGTAGCTTCTATACGTCGACTGTACAGTCGCCGGACGCCGACGAGATGCACGTCTGGATCCGCGTTCCCGGCTCGTGTTCGGCGCCAGTGCGCAAGTCGCGGACGTGACCACCCAGCAGCTCGACCACACAGGACTGGCAGATTCCCATCCGGCAGCCGAAGGGCATCTGTACCCCGGCCTGTTCGCCCGCATCCATCAGCGAGGTCGCCGCGTCGGCCACCGCGCTCTTCCCGCTCCTGGCGAAGGTGACCGTCCCGCCGGTGCCGGCTGGGGCAGCACGCGACACCGCGAACCGTTCGAGATGCAATCGGTCGGCCACCCCGGCCGCCGCCCATGCCCGCTCGGCTTCGTTGAGCAGGCTTTCCGGCCCGCAGGCCCAGGTCTGGCGGCGTCGCCAATCCGGCACTTCGTCGTCGAGCCGGTGCAGGTCGAGGCGGCCCTGGTTGCGGGTCGTGCGCACCCGCAGCTGGTACCCCGGCTGATCCCGCGCCAGGTCTTGCAGCTCCGCGCCGAACAACACGTCGGCAGCGGTAGGCGCGGAGTGCAGATGAACCACGTCGGTGATCTGATTGCGGCGAATCAGTGTGCGCAACATCGACATCACCGGCGTTATCCCCGAACCGGCCGTGATGAACAGGACCGCCGACGGCGCCGGGTCCGGCAGCACGAAGTTGCCCTGCGGCGCTGCCAAACGCACGACTGTGCCTGGAGCCAGTCCGGCGACCAAGTGGCTCGACAGAAAGCCTTCTCGCATCGCCTTGACTGTGATGGTGACGGTACGCGCGCCCTTGACGGGGCTGGATGTCAGCGAATACGACCGCCACCGCCAACGTCCATCCATCGGCACGCCGATCCCGATGTACTGACCGGGCTGGTAGTCGAAGGTGAAACCCCAGCCCGGTTTGATCAAGAGGGTGGCCGAGTCCTCGGTTTCCCGACGCACGTTCAGCACCCGGCCGCGCAGCTCACGCGCGGTCCACAGCGGATTGGCCAGACGCAGATAGTCGTCCGGCAGCAGCGGTGTAGTGATGCGAGCGGCAATTTTGCGCAGCAGGTGCCGACCGAGATGCTTGTCGGTACCTGCGATTGTCGGCCGCCGGGTGTCGACGACCTCGGCATTGGCCTTGGCAACCTTCTTCGTCATCACAACCTACGGTACCGTAACTTACGCTCGCCTAGCCAGCTGTCGGTCAGAGCAGCTCGAGCAGGAACGGCAGCTCTTGGGTGGCGTACCAAGCAAGATCGTGGTCTTGAGCGTCGCCGACCAGCAGCTCCGCGTCCTCGTCGCCGAGGTCCGCGGCGTCGACCACCTCGATCGCCGCAGTCACTGCGGGCTCGGCCGCGGCGTTGTCGACATAGGCAGCGATGATGCGCTCGGTCGGGACCGGCCCGGCGAGCCGGACCACCGCGTCGTCGAGATCGGGGCGCAGTGTCACGTCCTCGGCGTCGGCTACCAGCACCGCGCGCCGCAGCGGCAGCCTGCCCCCGGAAATGTCGCCGACGTCGGCCATCAGACGCAACGACGCCAGCGCGGCATCGCGCAACGCCACCTCACCCAATTCGTCGTCGTCGCCCTCGGCGTAGGCCTCCCGCAATCTCGGTGTCACCGCGAATGCGGTGCCGTTGACGGGCCGCAACACACCGTCGGCGACCAGCTGTTGCAGCATGGCCAGGGTCGCCGGAATGTAGACCCGCATCGGATTCAGTTGTCCTCGTACTCTCGATCACCGACCAGTGTGGCCACATGGTCGTCGACGTAGGTCGACAGCCCGCGGGGAGGGCGCTGATAGTTACCACTCACGATCGGACGTGCAGGCAACTTGACGTTCGGTTTCTTAACTTCGTGGTAGTCGATCGTGGACAGCAGATGGGCAATCATATTCAATCGCGCGTGCTTCTTGATGTCGGATTCGACGACATACCACGGACTCAGCGGGGTGTCGGTGTGCACCATCATCTCATCTTTGGCACGTGAATATTCTTCCCACCGGTACAGCGATTCCAAATCCATAGGGCTCAATTTCCATTGCCGCACCGGATCTTTCAGCCGCGCTTTGAAGCGGCGCAGCTGCTCGTTGTCGGAGACCGAGAACCAGTACTTACGCAGGAGTATCCCATCGTCAATAAGCATCTGCTCGAAGGTCGGCGTCTGGCGCAGGAACAGCCCGTGCTCCTGCGCGGTGCAGAATCCCATCACTTTCTCGACACCGGCGCGGTTGTACCAGGACCGGTCGAACAGCACCATCTCGCCCCGTGCGGGCAGGTGCGCGATGTAGCGCTGGTAGTACCACTGCCCACGTTCGCGGTCAGTGGGCGCCGGCAGCGCGGCGATGCGGGCCACTCGAGGATTGAGGTATTCGGTGATCCGTTTGATGGTGCCACCCTTGCCCGCCCCGTCTCGGCCCTCGAACACCACCGCAACACGGGCGCCGCTGTAACGCACCCACTCCTGAAGTTTGACCAGCTCGGTCTGCAACCGGAACAGTTCTGCCTGGTAGACGTCATCCGGAATTTTGGTGACCCGTCGCTTCCGGTGCGCTTCGTTGGCGTTTTTCGAAGTTTCGCCGGCCGTCTGCTTGCTCATAGCCGATGCTAAGGCGCGGCGACCAGCTACTGGGCGGCCTCGAGCAGCTCGTCGAGCGATTCCTGCAGCAGAACCGGCATGACATGCACGTCGCTCATCGCCTTCCGATCGGCATTGATCGCGAAATACAGCATGCCGTTATACGAGGTCACGCCAATGGCAAGGGCTTGGTTGTGCAGCAGCGGCGGCACCGTAAAGGCCTCCAGCAGCTTGGCTCCGGCGATATACATCTGCGACTGCGCACCCGGTGCATTGGTGATCAGCAAATTGAACTGCCGCGCCGAGAAGCTGGTCGCGACCCGCACCGCCATCGCGTTCAGCGTCGACGGCGCAAAGCCGGACAGCGTCACAATGGTCTGGGCGTCGACGCGGCTGTCGGCCGTGGGGTGCGACTCGGTGGCGTGCGCGATCTGGGACAACCGCACGACGGGGTTGCCCTCCCCCACCGGCAGATCGACCAGGAAAGGTGTCACCTGACCGATCGCCTGCCCGGGCCTGACCGACTGGGCGTGCTCTTCGGAGTACACCGACAGCGGGGCCATCGCCCGGACGGTCGCGGGCGGCGCCACCGCCTCCCCGCGCGACAACAGCCAATTGCGCAGCGCACCGGTGACAACGGCGAGCACCACGTCGTTGACGTCGCATTCGTAGCGGGTCCGCACTCTCCGATAGTCCTCGAGGCGTCCGCGCGCCACCGTGAACAGTCGGTTGCGAGAGACGGTGGCGTTCAGCGGGCTGCTCGGCGCGGTGCCCCGCGCCAACGCCCGCGCCCGGTCTAAAAACTTGCGCCCCGTCCCACCCAGCGCCCCGGAGGTCGTCAGCCCGGTCAGCGACGAGCTGACCGCCTGCAACTGGGTCCGCGGCGCCAACACCCAGTCCCCGATCGCGCCCAGCAGCAACTGCGACGTGGAGGGTTCGCGGCCGGGCACCCAGATGTCCTCGGCGAAGGGCGGCGGACGTCGGGTCCGGTCGGCGATGACGTGCCCGAGGGCGAGTGCCGTCACCCCGTTGACCAGCGCCTGATGTGACTTTGTGTAGATGGCGAGGCGATTTTTGGCCAGTCCCTCGACCAGGTACATCTCCCACAGCGGGCGGGCCCGGTCCAGCGGCCGCTCAGCCAGCCGGGCAATCAACTCGTGCAGTTGCTCATCGCTGCCCGGGGACGGCAACGCCGACCGGCGAATGTGGTAAGTGATGTCGAAGTCACGGTCGTCAACCCACACCGGCCGGGCCAATCCCAACGTCACTTCGCGGATCTTCTGGCGGTAGCGCGGTATCTGGGGTAACCGCCGCTCGACGGTGGAGAGCAGGGTCTCGTAACTCAGCCCCGCGCGCGGCTTGCGCAGAATGAGCAGCGTTCCGACATACATCGGTGTGTCGGTGTATTCCAGCTGGTAGAAGGACGCGTCCGCAGTGGATAACCGCGCCACTTGTTGTCCCCCTTGCTCGTCGTCCGACCATCGACGATGCGCTCACGGTAACCGCCAACGGTGGTGTCCGCCGCGCGAATACGCCTATGCCGCGGTTATGCAATGATGCTCGCAGTCGTCTGCCAACTCTCCAGCAGGCTCGCCCCCTTCGCACTGACGCTGGAGATTGCCGTGCCGATTGTTGATTCTGCCGAACAGCCAGTACCCGCCGTCCGGCGCGTCGTCGACTACGAGCCACCAGCCTGCGATGTCCGGCAGTGCCGTCAACTTCCCGCGGTCGCTCGGCGCCGTAATGCGGGCCGTATGAGCGACGACTACGGGCAGCCCGCTGACGGGATGCCGGTGTCGCTGCGGCCGGCGGCGATTTTCGCCGAGGCGGCCCTGCGCAGAGTGCTGGAGGTCATTGACCGTCGCCGATCACCCGCACAGCTGCGTCCGCTGCTGGCGGCCACTCTGGTCGATTCCGTGCTGGCGGCCAACCAGACGACGGTGGGCCGCCAAGCCGCGGCGGTGCTGCGGCGGGTGCGGCTGCAGGCGGTCGGCGGTTGCGGCGCCGGGCGGGACGCTACCGCGGCCGAAGTATTCGGTACCTACAGCCGGGGGCGCCGGCTGCACGCCATCGCCTGTCGCGTCGAACAGCTGCGGGCGACCGACGGGGTGCGCTGGCAGGTGGTCGCCTTGCACATCGGCTGAGCTCTTCCGACGAGGTCCGGGCCGGGGTCAGAATCGACGACCCGCTGCGCCCGGCTCCGCCGCGCTTGCGATCGCCTCTAGATCGGAACCGGCGACCCGCTGCGCCCGGCTCCGCCGCGCTTGCGATCGCCTCTAGATCGGAACCGGCGACCCGCTGCGCCCGGCTCCGCCGCGCTTGCGATCGCCTCTAGGTCGCGGGCGCGCTGCGCTGCAGCGGGCCACCGGTGAACCGGGCCAGCACCGGACCGGCTGTCGCAACGATGAACACATAGGACATCGCCAGCGGCGCCAAGCCCGGCATGGCGTCGCCGATCAAGCCGATGATGATCAACGAGAATTCGGCGCGGGCGATGAGCGTAGTGCCGGCACGCCACTGGCCGCGCCGGGCCACTCCATCGCGGCGGGCGGCGAACATGCCGGTAATTATCTTCGTCAAGCTGGTGACCACAGCCAGCGCAATGCCGGCCGGCAGCACCGGAACCAGGCTCTGCGGATCGACCGCCACTCCGACTCCCACGAAGAAAACCGCCGCGAACAGGTCGCGCAGTGGACTGAGCACTCGTCGGGCGCGGTCGGCGGTTTCACCGGTCAAAGTGAGGCCCACCAGAAATGCGCCCACCGCGGCCGAGGCGTGCACGTATTCGGCCAGCGCCGCCACGATCAACGTCAGCCCAAGCACCCGCAGCAGCAGCTGCTCAGAGTCCGGGTGTCCGATCAACCGGCCGACGTGGTGACCCCAGCGCAACGACGCAACGAAGGTCAAGAAGAACGCGGCTACTGCGACGACCATGCCGCCCAGTGCCAGCAGCCAGGTGCCGCCCGAGGCCAACACGGCGAACACCGGCAGGTATGCCGCCATCGCGAAGTCTTCGAGTACCAGCACCGCGAGCACCGACGACGTCTCGCGGTTACCCAGGCGGTGCAGATTCGCCAGCAGCCGGGCGATTAAACCCGAGGAGGACACATACGTCACACCGGCCATCGCGACAATTCCGAGGCCGTTGAAACCCAACAACCAGCCGGCGAGCGCACCCGGCGTCGCGTTGAGCACTATATCGACTGCCGCAGAGGGCAAGTGATGGCGCAGACTGCTGGCGAATTCCGGAGCGGAGAACTCCAGACCCAAGGTGAGCAGCAGCAAAACGACGCCAATCTGTGCGCCGGTAGCGATGAATTCGCTTGCGGCGGCTACGGGATTGATGCCACCGTTGCCCAGCGCGAGTCCCGCCAGCAGGTACACCGGTATCGGCGACAGCGCGAATCGGCGTGCGACAGCGGCCAGCAGCGCAAGTGCGGTGAGAACGGCGCCCAGTTGCAAGAGCAACGGCACCGTAACTTCCACAAATTCAACCCTTTTCGATAAGGCGTTCGACTCCGACGATACCGTCTTCGGTGCCAATCACGATCAGTACATCGTCAGCGTGCAGTTCCTCGGCCGGCCTGGGCGAGGCAATGACCTCGTCGTTGCGTACGATCGCCACGATCGACGCCCCGGTGCGGGCGCGTGCCTGCGTCTCACCGAGTGGGCGGTCGACGAACGGACTGCCCGCCCGCAGGCGGACCTGCCGGGAATCGATGCCGGGTAACGTCTTGGTCAGTTCGGTGAACTTCTCAGCGATTCGGGGCGCGCCGAGAATTTGAGCGAAGGCATCGGCCTCGTCGTCAGTCAGATGCAGTAGCAAATGTGCCTGGTCCGGGTCATCGGCCGCGTATTGGACGATCTCGAAGTCACCGTCGCGCCGCCGGACTACGCCGACCAAGTCGCCGTCTTGGCTCTTGAACTCGTAGCGCACTCCGATGCCAGGCAGCAGAGTTTCGTTGACGTCCATGTCCTACATACTCGTCGGAAACTACCGTCGTTTCGCCGATTTGGGAGCTTTGGCGCCGCGACCCTGTCGCCGTGCGGCTTCCCGCCGCTCACGCCGGGTGGTCCCAGCTTGCACGCCCGCGGTTGCCTTCTGCCCGTCACCGCCGTTGCGCTGCACCTGCGCCGAGCCGTCTTCGGCAGGACCGGTGTACGTCAGCGCCGGCGAACCATTGTCAATGCCCTTGGCGCGCAGCGTATTCGAGGCTGCATGACGCCCGCCGGAGCCGGCTGCGACGCGCTGATCAGCGCCGGCGGCCGCGGCGGTGGCGAATTCGGCGAGCCCTTCCGGTTCGGCTACCGGCGCCACCTGCGGTGCGGGCACCGCCTCGACTGTCACGTTGAACAAGAAGCCGACCGACTCCTCCTTGAGCCCTTCGAGCATGCCGACGAACATGTCGTAACCTTCCCGCTGGTACTCGACCAGCGGGTCGCGCTGGGCCATCGCGCGCAGGCCGATGCCCTCTTTGAGGTAATCCATTTCGTAGAGGTGCTCGCGCCATTTGCGGTCGATCACATTGAGCAGTACGTTGCGCTCCAACTGGCGCATCGCCCCGTCCCCGGCCAGTTGTTCGAGCTCTTGCTCACGACTGCTGTACGCGCGTTCGGCGTCTTCGATCAACGCGTCCAGCAATTCCTCGCGGGTCAGCTCACCGGGCTCACCGATCGCGTCGGAGTCAATCAAATCCGCGTGGTCGATGCCGACCGGATACAGGGTCTTCAAGGCGTCCCACAGCTTCGCCAAATCCCAGTCCTCGGCGTAGCCTTCTGCCGTCGCGCCGTTGACATAGGCGGTGATCACGTCGCGGATCATGTCCAGCGCCTGCTGCTTGAGGTTCTCGCCCTCCAGGATCCGCCGGCGCTCCTCGTAGATGACCTTGCGTTGCTGGTTCATCACCTCGTCATACTTGAGGACGTTCTTGCGGACCTCGAAGTTCTGCTGCTCGACCTGGGTTTGAGCGCTCTTTATGGCGCGGGTCACCATCTTGGCCTCAATCGGCACGTCGTCGGGCAGGTTGAGCCGGGTCAGCAGCGATTCCAGCGCGGCGCCGTTGAAGCGACGCATCAACTCGTCGCCCAACGACAGATAGAAGCGGGATTCGCCGGGGTCGCCCTGCCGGCCGGAGCGACCGCGCAGCTGGTTGTCGATACGCCGCGACTCGTGCCGCTCGGTGCCCAGAACGTAGAGCCCGCCGGCGTCGATGACCTCCTTGGCCTCGGCGGCGGCCTCGTCCTTGACCTTTGGCAGCTCCTCGTGCCACGCCTGCTCGTAATCCTCCGCCGTCTCGACCGGATCGAGGCCCTGCGAGCGCAACCGCAGGTCGGTGAGGAAGTCGACGTTGCCGCCCAGCACGATGTCGGTGCCACGGCCGGCCATGTTGGTGGCGACGGTGATCGCCCCGCGACGGCCCGCCTCGGCGATGATGCCGGCCTCCTGCTCGTGGTATTTCGCGTTGAGCACGTTGTGCGGGATGCGCCGTTTGGTGAACTGGCGGGACAGATACTCCGAACGTTCGACACTAGTGGTGCCGATCAGCACCGGTTGGCCCTTCTCGTAGCGCTCGGAGACGTCGTCGACGACGGCGATGTATTTGGCTTCCTCGGTCTTGTAGATGAGGTCGGTCTGGTCGGTACGGACCATCGGCTTGTTGGTGGGGATGGGCACGACCCCGAGCTTGTAAATCTCGTGCAGCTCGGCCGCCTCGGTCTGAGCTGTCCCAGTCATGCCCGCCAACTTGTCGTAGAGGCGGAAGTAGTTCTGCAGCGTGATGGTGGCCAGCGTCTGATTCTCGGCCTTGATCTCGACGTGCTCCTTGGCCTCGATGGCCTGGTGCATGCCCTCGTTGTAGCGGCGGCCGACAAGCACGCGACCGGTGAACTCGTCGACGATCAGCACGTCACCCTCGCGGACGATGTAATCCTTATCGCGCGCGAAGAGCTCCTTGGCTTTCAGCGCATTGTTCAGGTAGCTGACCAGCGGTGAGTTGGCCGCCTCGTAGAGGTTGTCGATGCCTAGCTGGTCTTCGACGAATTCCACGCCCAGCTCGTGCACGCCGATGGTGCGCTTACGCAGGTCGACCTCGTAGTGGACGTCTTTTTTCATCAGCGGTGCCAACCGGGCGAACTCGCTGTACCAGTTCGAGGCGCCGTCGGCGGGTCCGGAGATGATCAGCGGGGTGCGGGCCTCGTCGATCAGGATGGAGTCGACCTCATCGACGATCGCGAAGTTGTGCCCGCGCTGCACCAGGTCTTCGAGGGAGTGCGCCATGTTGTCGCGCAGGTAATCGAACCCGAACTCGTTGTTGGTGCCGTAGGTGATGTCGGCGGCGTAAGCGACGCGCCGCTCGTCGGGCGCCATCTGCGCCAGGATGACGCCGACGTCGAGTCCCAGGAACCGGTGCACCCGGCCCATCCATTCGCTGTCGCGTTTGGCCAGGTAGTCGTTGACGGTGACGACATGCACGCCTTTGCCGCCGATGCCGTTGAGGTAGGCCGGCATCACCGAGGTCAACGTCTTGCCCTCACCGGTCTTCATTTCGGCGACGTTGCCGAAGTGCAGCGCCGCGGCGCCCATCACCTGCACGTCGAAGGGCCGCTGGTCAAGCACGCGCCAAGCCGCCTCCCGGGCAACGGCGAAGGCTTCGGGCAGTAGGTCGTCGAGGCTTTCGCCTTCGGCGTGCCGTCTCTTGAATTCGCCGGTCTTGGCGCGCAGCTCCTCATCGGTGAGCTTTTCGACGTCGTCAGCCAAGGCGTTGACGTATTCGGCGACGCGCGCGAGGCGCTTGACCATGCGACCTTCACCAAGTCGCAGCAACTTCGACAGCACAGCTATATCCCCTATTGGATAGGTATCGTCAGCTTCCCCATCCTAGGTGACTTGGTTTCTCGAACGTCGAACCTCGACTTCTCAGCGCCGATTCACTCGCTTACCGCCGGCAACCCGACGTGAGGGAACGGACGCGTCAGGCCAGCCGGATCAGACCGTAGTCGTAGGCGTGCCGGCGGTAGACCACCGACGGCCGTTCGGTGTGCTTGTCCAAGAACAGGAAAAAGTCGTGCCCCACCAGTTCCATCTGGTAGAGGGCGTCGTCGACCGACATCGGCGTGGCCGGATGCTCCTTGGTGCGTACGATGCGCCCCGGCTGATGCTCGGTGGCGTCGCTTCCCTGGGGCCTTTCGTCCTCCGGCGTGCCGTCCCGCTCAGGCAGGGGTGCGGCAGTCGCCTCACACAGCGAGATTGGCGTCTTGTCGCCGTAGTGGACTTTGCGACGGTCCTTGACCCGCCGCAGCCGGTTCTCCAGCTTGTCGACCGCCGACTCGAATGCGGCGTAGAAGCTGTCGGCGCGGGCCTCGCCGCGGATCACCGGGCCACGGCCTCGGACGGTGATCTCCACGCGTTGACATGACTTGCGCTGACGTCGATTAGGAGCGTGTTTGAGTTCGACGTCGAAAAGATAGATGGAGCGGTCTAATCGTTCCAGGCGGGCCAGTTTCTGCGAGACGTAGATGCGGTAGTGGTCGGGGATCTCAACGTTGCGGCCTTTGACGACGACCTCGGCTTTCGGTGCCGGTTCGGCCTGCTCGTCGGTGTCGGCCAGCGGCTGGCCGAATTCCACGGTTTGCGTCGACATACTTGACTACTCGTTTCTGTCGCATCGCACGCGCTCGGCGTGCCCGGCTGTTCATTGCAGGCGCCGACGGGTTCACAGGGTTTTGGCGCAGTCCGCCCGCCGGCGCAAGGTGTCGAGAACTCACCCCCTACCGCTGTCGGTGACTCGGCGCCGCGATCGGTGGCGACCGCCGTGGGTGCTCACGGTGCTTGTTCCCGAAGGTAACCGTGTTCACCTCTGTGTGCCAGTACTTTTGTGTACCTGTTGCAAGTTCTTCACGCGGGCGCAGTGTTGAGCGCCGGCCTAGGCATGGGCGATTGCGAGCACGGCGGAGACCGTGATGTCAGCGGTTCGCAGGACTCGGACCGACTCGCGCGCGGTCGTGCCAGTCGTGACGATGTCGTCGACAAGCAGCACTTCGTGGTCGACCGCCGGTCGGCGCCGCAGCAGCAGAACCGCGCCTGCAAGGTTGCGCTCGCGGGCGGCGCTGCCCAGGCCGGCCGAATCACGGGCACGACCCTTGATTTTGAGGGCTGGGACGACCTCAATGTGCGGATGGTTGGCGACTGCAGCAGTGGCCACCTTTGTGACGGGATCTCCGCCGCGCCGACGCGCCGCCGTGCGACGGGTTGGGGCAGGAACGATGGTCAACGGAAGATCGAGCATGCCCCATGTGATAAGCCGGTGAATGCCCACCGCCAGCGCCTGTGCCAGTGGCGTGACGAGGTCGGTGCGGCCGTGGTCTTTGACGGCGATCACGGCGTTACGACGTGGACCCGCGTAGCGGCCCAATGCGAACACCGGCACACCTGGGTCGATGCGTGGGTTGACCACGTGCGGGTCGTCGGCCTTGACGGTCAACTCTTTCGCACAGACGGCGCACCAACGCGTCGACGGTGCCCCGCAGCCGCCACATTGCAGAGGCAGGACCAGGTCAAGCACGAGTGAAGTGTGCTGCGAGCGACGGACAGGGGTTGGCGTATAACCTCGCATCGGCCAGTGCGGCCACGTCAGCAACTTAACGATGAGCGCGGGGCACCACAATTCACCCAGGCAGTACCGGCACCGCGCCGGCGACCATGAACGGTTCCACGGCTGCCCAGCTTTGCTCGTTTTCGGCCGCCGAACCCGACAGCTGCAGCACGCCGCGCGGATCAGTGACGTACACCGTCGACGGATTCGCGGCGATCGCCAACATCGGGAAAATCAGATTACGGCTTGGGGCATCGGAATTGACCCCGTCGAGATTGACATATGACACCGGATGTTGCGGGTCTGTTCGGGTCACCGCGATGTCGCCGTCGGTGCGCCACGCCAGCGATGCCACCGAGGAGCCCAACCCGAAACCCAGCCGGCGCGGATAAGTCAGCGCGAATTGGCCGGCTTGCGTCTGCTCGACGCTAGCGAGGATGACGCGCCCGTCGATGACCATCGCAGCACGGGTCCCGTCGCGAGACAGCTGCAGATCGCTGATTACTCCCGGGAATCGGCTGGACACCGCGCTGGAATCGACCGGTATGCGCGCAGGCTGCCCCGACGCCGGCTCCTCAATGGCGCGGAGCACATTGGCCCCATCGACCACCACCCAGACCGTGTCGTCGAGCGACCAGCTCGGACGAGAGATGCTGTGCCCATCTGCCGACTGCACCGCCGCGCCGCCGCGGTCACCGATCCACAGCGAAGCCGCCATGTCCGGCGCACCCGGCATTAGGGTGACTACCGATGCCACGCGCTGCCCGCTGCGCGACAGCGCCGCCGACGTCTGATCTCGCATCTCGCCGAATTGTCCCGCCACCGCCACCGGACGCTGACCGTCCAGCGCCATCAACGAACCGCCCACCAGCGCATGCAGCCCAGCGCCGGCGCCGTCGGCTGCGCCAGGGTCAGTGGCAGCCACGTCAGAGGTGGTCCAGCCGTCACGGAACCTGTCGTCGAGTGCGGTGCCGTCCACGTTGATCACGTACGGCCCTTTGATATCGGCTCGGGCCAAAGTCCAGATGATCTGCGCTGCAACAAGTTGCCTGCTGCGCGGATCGGTGGTGGCCAAGTTTTCGAGATCGACGCGCGCGCCGCCGTACCCGCGGCCCACGCCGCTTTTACCGCCGTCGGCCCTGGTAACCGGTCCGCGCAGCCGCAATGGCGAATTGAGCAAATTGCGAACGGCTTTCGCTATCTCCGGGCGAGGTCCGGCGATCAACTTCGAAACGAGCTCGGTGGCAAGCTGATCAGAGTCGGCCACCGCGACATACCGTGGGTCGGGAACCACGGTCTTGCCGGTCGGGTCGGCGAAATACAGCGTGTTGCGCTTATAGGTGGATTGAAATTGCTGCCAGTCCAAAAACACTCCGTTGGGCAGGTGATCGATGCGCCACCCGCCCGCGGTGTCGACCAGCTCGATTGGGCCCGGATCCGGCAGCATTCCCTCGGCTGTCTCGAACACCCCCATGTCTGACAGCGAGCCCAAAATGTCGGCTCGCATCGTCACCGAAACCCGCTCAGCACTTCGGGTTTCGACGAACACGACGTGGTCGATCAGCAAGGCGCTACCAGCGTCGTCCCAGGCGTCCGACGCTGACCGGGTGAGGAACTGCCGCGCCGCGAGATGCCGGTTCGCCGGGTCTGCGGTGGCTTTGAGGAATTCGCGCAGCAGCACGTCTGGATCCATGCCCGGCGTCGGCTTGGGCAGATTGGACGGCGCTGCCCGCGCGATGGTGCCGACGGCTTGCGGGGCCGACGAACTGGGCACCCCGGCGCAGCCGGCGAGCACAACAACCGCGCTCAGCAGCACCGCCAACCGGCGCATCAGGCCCCCCGCTCGGCGTGTTCGCGTAACCGCGGCTGATGTTCGCTGCGTTCGGCCGCAAAAGGTTTCATCGGCAGCGGACTGGTCGTCACCTTGTGGCCGCGCACCAGCGGAAGGGTCAACCGGAAGCAAGCACCGCTGCCCGGTTCGCCCCACGCTTCCAGCCGGCCCTGGTGTAACCGCGCATCCTCGACGCTGATGGCCAAGCCCAGACCGGTGCCGCCGGATTGGCGCACTCGCGACGGGTCTGAACGCCAGAACCGGCTGAAGACCAGTTTTTCTTCACCGGGCCGCAAACCCACCCCGTAGTCACGCACCGTCACGGCGACGGTGTCCTCGTCGGCCGCCATCCGGATCCGCACCGGCTTGTGCTCGGCGTGATCGATCGCGTTGGCGATCAAGTTGCGCAGGATCCGCTCCACCCGGCGCGTGTCGACCTCGGCGATCAGCTCCTCGGGCGGCATGTCCACCAGCAGTTCGATGCCGGCATCCTCGGCGAGGTGACCGACATCGCCCAGCGCACTGTTGACCGTCGACCGCAGATCCACTGCCTCAACGGATAATTCGGCGACACCGGCGTCGTGCCGGGAGATCTCCAGCAGATCGTTGAGCAGGGATTCGAACCGGTCCAACTCGCTGACCATCAATTCGGTCGACCGCCGCAACGCCGGGTCGAGGGACTCGCTGTGGTCGTAGATCAGGTCGGCGGCCATCCGCACCGTCGTCAGCGGTGTGCGCAGCTCGTGGCTCACATCAGAAGTAAAGCGGCGCTGCAGATTACCGAACTCCTCGAGCTGAGTGATCTGCCGCGACAGGCTTTCGGCCATGTCGTTGAACGACACCGCCAGCCGCGCCATGTCGTCTTCACCGCGTACCGGCATCCGTTCGGAGAGATGCCCTTCGGCGAATCGTTCGGCGATCCGCGACGCCGAGCGCACCGGCACCACCACCTGCCGGGAGACCAGCAGCGCGATCCCGGCCAGCAGCACCAGCAGCACGACGCCGCCGGTGGCCATGGTGCCGCGAACCAGCGCGATGGTGCTGGCCTCGCTGGCCAGCGGGAAGATCAGGTACAACTCGAGATTGGTCACCCGCGACGATGTCGGGGTGCCGATGATCAGCGCCGGACCCGAGAAACTGTCGGCGTGCACGGTGGAGTACTGGTAGCTGACCTGTCCTGCTTTGATGAAATCCCGCAGCGTCGCCGGGATCTGGTTGACGGGGCCGGCTGCGGTCGCGGCTCGCGGGCCGTCACCCGGGACCACCAGCACCGCGTCGAACGTACCCGCCAGACCCGCGCCCGACGACGCCTCGGTCTTCGATGTCAGGGTGTTGCGGGCCAGCTGCAGGCTGCTGTCCAGTGAACGGGCCTCTTCACCGCTGACGATTCCGCTCACGGTGGTGCGCGCCCGCTCGATCTGCTCGGTGGCGGCGTGGACCTTGATGTCGAGCACCCGGTTGGTGACCTGGCTGGTCAGCACGAAGCCGAGTACCACGATGACCGCGAAAGAAAGACCGATGGTCAGTGTGACCACCCGCAACTGCAACGAGCGACGCCAGGCTACGCCCACCGCTCGACTCAAAGCGCTCATACCGCGGGCCATCGGGCCAGAACGGCCCCAGCGACCCCGCATGCGTGGCCTTGAGCCCCACATCACCAGCGTCGCTTCTCCTCACCACGACGCGCTGCACCGAAGGCAGTGGTCACGGAGGTCCGGCCTTGTAGCCCACTCCTCGAACGGTCAGCACAACAGTCGGGTTCTCCGGGTCTTTCTCGACCTTCGCCCGAAGACGCTGGACATGCACATTCACCAAGCGGGTGTCTGCCGGGTGGCGGTATCCCCACACCTGTTCGAGCAGCACATCACGAGTAAACACCTGCCGCGGTTTGCGCGCCAACGCCACCAACAGGTCGAATTCCAACGGCGTCAGGGAAATCTGCTCACCGTTACGGGTGACCTTGTGGGCCGGCACATCGATGTCGACATCGGCGATGGACAACATCTCGGCGGGTTCGTCGTCGTTGCGCCGCAGCCGCGCCCGTACCCGAGCGACCAGTTCCTTGGGTTTGAACGGCTTCATCACATAATCGTCGGCACCTGACTCCAGGCCCAGCACGACATCGACCGTGTCAGTCTTCGCGGTCAGCATCACGATTGGCACACCGGAGTCCGCCCGCAGCACCCGGCACACGTCTATCCCATTCATGCCCGGCAGCATCAGGTCGAGCAGCACCAGATCGGGACGGAGTTCACGCACCGCGGTCAGTGCCTGGCTGCCGTCACCGATGACCGCCGTATCGAAGCCCTCACCGCGCAGCACGATGGTGAGCATCTCGGCCAGCGAAGCGTCGTCATCGACGACGAGAATCCTTTGCCTCATGGTGTCCATGGTGTCACCACAACGGGACAAAACACGGTTACTACACGGTGTTTCTTGTGGTAATGCCGACTGATCGTCATCCGGAGAGCAGCGCCGCGGCCAGTCGGACGGGGTCGACGTCCGCGCCGACGACTTCCCAGGGCCCGCCCCAGCCCGCAGCCGCCAGCCCGGCGTACACCGCGCCGGTACGCTGCTGCAGCCCGTCGTCGCGCTCATAGGCATCGCGTGGCCGGTTCGCGTCCACGTTCGCCCGGTGCCGGGCACGCTGCCCGGCCAACTCGACCGAAATATCTAGCAGCAGTTGGTAATCCGGTGCCGGCAAGTCCAGCCGTCCATACTCCATCTCGTACACCCAGGACACCGCCTCACCGGTCGCGTCCTGGTGCAGCCGAGCCGCACTGTAGGCGGCGTTCGAGGCGACGTAGCGGTCCAGGATGACGATGTCGGACGCGCAGCGAAGTGCGTCGATCTCGACGCGGGCGGCCGCGCGGTCCAGTGCGAACAACAGCGCCATCGCATACACCGACGACGCCAGGTCACCATGTCGGCCATGCAGCGCCTCGCTGGCCACGTCAGCGGCGACCGACTGCCCGTAGCGCGGAAACGCCAGGGTGGCCACCGACTTTCCGGCCGCCTCGAAAGCCGCGGTCAAGCCGCTGCTCAACGTGCGTTTGCCGGCGCCGTCGACGCCTTCGATCGCGATCAACACGGCGCGAGCCTATCTGCGCCTGCGGCGGTCACGCCGAAACGTTCGGCGCAATGCAGGCTCAGTAGCGGTAGTGGTCCGGCTTGTAGGGACCGTCGACGTCGACGCCGATGTATTCCGCCTGCTCCTTGGTGAGCTTGGTCAACTCGCCACCCAGCGCGGCGACGTGCACGCGCGCCACCTTCTCGTCGAGGTGCTTGGGCAGCCGGTAGACCTCGTTGTCGTACTCGTCGTTTTTGGTCCACAGCTCGATCTGCGCGATCACCTGGTTGGAGAAGCTGTTGCTCATCACGAACGACGGGTGACCCGTGGCGTTGCCCAGGTTAAGCAGCCGGCCCTCGGAGAGCAGGATGATCGACTTGCCGGTGTCCGGGAACGTCCATAGGTCGACCTGCGGGCGGATGTTGGTCTTCGTCGCGCCGGACTTCTCCAGTCTGGCGACCTGGATCTCGTTGTCGAAGTGACCGATGTTGCCCAAGATCGCCTTATCCTTCATCGCCCGCATGTGCTCCAGGGTGATGATGTCCTTGTTGCCGGTGGTGGTGATGATGATGTCGGCCTCGCCGATCACATCTTCAACGCGCTTGACGTCGTGGCCCTCCATCAACGCCTGCAGCGCGTTGATCGGGTCGATCTCGGTGACGGTGACCCGCGCGCCCTGGCCGGCCAGCGACTCCACCGAGCCCTTGCCTACGTCGCCGTACCCGCAGACCAGCGCCTTTTTGCCGCCGATCAGCACGTCGGTGCCGCGGTTGATGCCGTCGATCAGCGAGTGCCGGCAGCCGTACTTGTTATCGAACTTCGACTTGGTCACCGAGTCGTTGACGTTGATCGCCGGGAACGCCAACTCGCCGGCCGCGGCGAACTGGTAGAGCCGCAGCACGCCGGTGGTGGTCTCCTCGGATACTCCCCTGATCGACGCGGCGATCTTCGTCCACTTGTCCTTGTCGGTCTCGAAGCGCTTGCGCAGCAAGTCCAGAAACACCTTGTGCTCGGTCGAGTCGTCCTCTTCGGCGGGCGGGACCACGCCGGCCTTCTCGAACTGGGCGCCGCGCAGTACCAGCATGGTGGCGTCACCCCCGTCGTCGAGGATCATGTTGGCTGGCTCGTCGGGCCAAGTAAGTATCTGCTCGGCGGCCCACCAGTACTCCTCAAGCGTCTCGCCCTTCCACGCGAAGACCGGCACGCCCTGGGGCTCCTCGGGGGTGCCGTGCGGGCCGACGACGACCGCGGCGGCGGCGTGGTCCTGGGTGGAGAAGATGTTGCACGATGCCCAGCGGACCTCGGCGCCCAGCGCGACCAGGGTTTCGATGAGTACTGCGGTTTGTACGGTCATGTGCAGCGATCCTGATATGCGAGCGCCTTTGAGTGGCTGCACGTCGTGGTATTCGCGGCGCAGCGACATCAGACCCGGCATCTCGGTCTCGGAGAGCTCGATGTCCCGGCGACCGTAATCAGCCAACGACAGGTCGGCGACCTTGAATTCGATCCCGTTGCGGACGTCGGCGGTCAACGATTGTTCGGTCGTCGTCATGTTTAGGCCCAATCCTTCTTCATCAACTAGTTAGCTTAATTACATAATAGTCCTCGGCGCGGCGAACCCGGCGCCGGTCAGTCAGTCTCCTCTAACACACCGTAGCGTTCCGCCGCAGGTGTCATCAGTCGCGCCAGATCGGCCGCAACATCATGGTCCGCCTCAGGCGGCATCGACACGTAACTCATCGCCAGGCGCACAATTGCCCTGGCCAGTATGCCCGCGTCCGCTTCGCTGGCCCGGACCCAGCTGTCCATGAACGACAAGGTCAACCGCTGCGAACAATGCGTGATGATCGGACCGCTGTCGGTGGTGATCAACTGCAGCAGGTCGGGCTTCGCGACACCGGTCAGCAAGGAGATCACCAAGGGGTCGGCAGCCGACTCGGCGAAGAAAGCCCGGAAGCCTTCCAAGAAGGCGGTGTAGATATCGCCGACGTTGGAGTAGATGGCGCCGTCGACAAGGCTGGCCAGTCGGTCGGCCAACCGCATCGCGTAGCCATGGGCCAAACCCTGGCGCGAGCCGAACTCGTTGTAAATGGTCTGCCTGCTGATGCCGGCGGCCCGGGCCACATCGGCGAGGGTCACGGCCGACCAGTCGCGGCTGAGCAGCAACTCGCGCATCGCGTCCAGAACCGAGTCGCGTAACAGGGCCCGGGACGCCTCGGCGAACGGAACCCGCTTCACATCCGCGACCTTAACTGGCATCCCGGCGCCGCTTCTCCTCATCGCTTCGCTCTGCATCGTCGCCGGCGCGCCTCACGAACGAGCGACTTCCTCCATCTCGAAGTCAGCTTTAGCCGCGCCGCAGTCCGGGCAGCTCCAATCATCCGGGATGTCGTCCCACCGAGTGCCGGACGCGATGCCGTCTTCGGGCCAGCCGAGGGCCTCGTCGTACTCGAACCCGCACTGTACGCACCGGAACAGTTTGTAGGTCATCGGATTACTCCTTCTGAAGTGGTTTTCAGGCTGCCGCGTAGCGGGCCAGCACTGCCTGTCGGCGCCGCGGATGAACGTTGACTCGACTGATATCACCGTCGTAGTGCGCAAGCACCCGATGGTCCATGACTCTGCGCCAAAGCGGCGGAAAGTAGGCCAGCGTGATCATCGACGCGTATCCGCTGGGCAAGTTGGGCGAACCCTCGATGCTGCGCAGCGTCTGGTAACGCCGCGTCGGGTTGGCGTGGTGATCGCTGTGCCGCTGCAGGTGGTACAGGAAGAGGTTGGTCACGATGTGGTCGGAGTTCCAGCTGTGCTGGTGAGTGCATCGCTCATACCGTCCGTTGGCCGTTTCCTGGCGCAGCAACCCGTAGTGCTCGAGGTAGTTGACCGTCTCCAGCAGCGAAAAGCCGTACACGGCTTGGATGACGACGAACGGAATCAGCGTCGGGCCGAACACCGTGATCAGTACACCCCAGAAGACAACGGACATCAGCCAGGCGTTCAGTACGTCGTTGTCCCAGTAGGTGGCGGGGTGCCACGGGTTTTTCCCCAGTCGGCGTAGCCGCTGTGCCTCCAGCCGCCACGCCGAGCGGAGGCTGCCGAAGACGCTGCGCGGCAGGAACTCCCAGAAAGTCTCGCCGAAGCGGGCCGAAGCCGGGTCCTCTCGCGTGGCGACCCGCACGTGGTGACCGCGATTGTGCTCGACGTAGAAGTGGCCGTAGCAGCTCTGCGCCAGCGTGATCTTGGACAGCCACCGCTCCAGCGATGCCTTCTTATGGCCCATCTCGTGGGCGGTGTTGATGCCGACGCCGCCCAGCGTGCCGACCGACAGCGCCAGACCGACTTTCGCCGGCCAACCCAGCCCGCCGTGGTAACCCAGCCAACCCAGATCGGACGTGGTGAACAGATAGGCGCCCAGAACGACGCTCAGGTATTGGAACGGGATGTAGATGTAAGTGCAGTAGCGGTAGTACCTGTCGTTCTCCAGTTGTTGCATCACCTCGTCCGGCGGATTCTGCCCGTCTGGCCCGTACCGCAGATCCAGCACGGGCAGCAGGAGGTAGGTCAGCATCGGCCCGATCCAGAACAGCACCTGGGAAGCCGTCTGCCAGCCGGCGTGGTTGAGACACCACACGATCGGCAGGATCGCCAACAGGGCGACCGGCGCGATCAGACCCATCAGCCACAGGTGCCGCTTCTTGTCCCGCCAAACTCCGGCGGTGAGTTCTGTGCCCATGTCGCCCAACCTCCTCGGTGGTTCCTGCACCATTGGATTGGACAATACCGCTTCACTTGTCCGTTGTCTAGACAAAGTTGGCGTTCGTGTAAAGCGATCTACAGCGGCGTGAGGTCCGGGCTGGCGGTTTCATGCCCGCTGCTGCCTGCCGGCCGGCGACCACCGAGTGCCGCCGCCCGTAACTGAGGTAGATGACCGTCCCTATCGCCATCCACACCACGAACCGGATCCAGGTCACCGCCGTGAGGTTCAGCATCAGCCACAGACAGGCGGCGACCGACGCGACCGGAAGCAGCGGCACCCATGGCGCCCGGAAACCGCGTGGCAGGTCCGGCCGAGTGCGCCGCAAAACGACGACACCCGCTGACACCAATACGAACGCGAACAGCGTGCCGACGTTGACCATCTCCTCGAGTTTGTCCATCGGAAACACCGAAGCCGTCGTGGCGATAACGACCGCGACCAGCACGGTGATGCGCACCGGCGTGCCGCGGGAACCGGTCTTGGCCAACTGCCGCGGTAGCAGGCCGTCGCGGGACATTGCGAACAGCACCCAGCACTGGCCGAGCATCAAAAACCATCACCACAGTGGTGAGGCCCGCAAGACCGCAGGTGGTCGCGGCGATCAGAAACGACACCCAAATTGCCGGGCCGGTGACTTCCCCGGCGGTCGATGCGGTGACGGTGAAGATTCCGGCTCCGATGACCACCGACACCCCGAACACGGTCAGATCCCACCAATGCAGGTCTTTGCGTAATCGGGTCTCCGGCTCGTCGGTGTCGGCGATCGACTGCTCCACCGTCTTCGTGCGCCGACGACCGGCCATGCGAGAAGTTCCTTTCTCGTTCGACGGCAATGTAGCGGGTACTCTGCCGGAGATGCATGAGAGCGGGGAAGAAGTGGTGGGGAACTCTCGTCAACACGCGGTTGTCATCGGAGCAAGTATCGCCGGGCTGTGTGCAGCGCGCGTGCTGTCCGACTTCCATGACCGGGTCACGATCTTCGAGCGCGACGAGTTGCCGAGCGCACCGGGCAATCGCGCGGCCGTCCCCCAGGGCAAGCACGTGCATCTGCTGATGGCGCGCGGCGCCGAAGAGTTCGACGGGCTGTTCCCGGGCATCCTCGACGAGATGGTGGCGGCCGGTGTCCCGGTCCTGGAGAACCGGCCTGATTGCATCTACTTCGGGGCCGCCGGCCATGTGCTCGGCACCGCGCACCGGCTGCAGGACGAGTTCACCGCGTACGTGCCGAGCCGCCCGCACCTGGAGTGGCAGATCCGACGCCGGGTGACGGGCATCGCGAATGTCGAGATTTGCAGCGGCTCGGTGCGTGAACCGCTGTACGACGCCGCCGCCCATCGGGTGTACGGAGTTTTGTTGGAATTTCCCGGCGCCGCCGAACCCCAGCAAGTCAG
Organism: uncultured Actinomycetota bacterium; assembly: GCA_963818785.1. GTDB lineage: Bacteria > Actinomycetota > Actinomycetes > Mycobacteriales > Mycobacteriaceae > Mycobacterium. The sequence goes on from CAWFTT010000015.1 coordinate 154,579, forward strand.
CGCCGATCTGGTCGTCGACGCGACCGGCCGGGGCACCAGATTGCCGGTGTGGCTGGAGCAGTGGGGTTTTGAGCGGCCCCGTGAGGACACCGTGGACGTCGGCATCGGCTACGCGTCGCATCAATTGCGCATCCCCGCCGGTCTGATCGAACAGAAGGTGGTGGTGGCCGGAGCATCCAGCTCCCAGCCGCTCGGGTTGGGGCTGCTCTGCTACGAGGACGGAATCTGGGTGCTGACGACGTTCGGGGTGGGTAAAGTCGAACCGCCCCGTACGTTCGCCGAAATGCGAGCGTTGGCCGCGAAATTGCTGCCCGAGGATCTGGCCGCCGCTGTCGCGCAAGCCGAGCCGGTCGGCGATGTCGCTTTCCACAAATACCCGACCACCCGCTGGCGCCGCTACGACAAATTGGACCGCTTCCCCGCCGGGATTCTGCCGCTGGGTGACGCGGTGGCCAGCTTCGACCCGACCTATGGGCAGGGCATGACGATGACGTCACTGCAGGCCGGGCACCTGCGCCGGGCGCTGGAGTCCGCACCTGACAACCCCGCTCCCGCCCTCAACCGCGCCACGGCGAAAACGACTTACCCCGTATGGGTGATGAACACGATCGGTGACTTCAGTTTTCACCACGCCGCCGGGCCACAGCCGTGGTGGTATCGGCCGGTCGGCAGCCTCTTCGACCAGTTCCTCGGCGCGGCGGAGACCGATCCCGTTCTGGCCGAATGGTTCCTGCGTCGGTTCAGCCTGCTCGACAGCCTCTACATGACGCCGTCGCCTGCGCTGGTCGCGCGCACGATCCGGCACAACATGCGATTGTGGCTCGGCGAGCGCCGCGAAATGCGACAGGAGCGCCGGCGGTCGCGCCGGGAAAAGGTGCACTCGACGTCGGCTGCAGGGTAATTCACAAACCGACAGTCGCGCGAAAAAGCCGGGCGGGCTCCCGCGCGAGCAGCCGGATCGGGCCGTCGTCCGCGCCCACCCAGGCAGCCATCCCCCGGTTCAAGTTAAGTGTCTTGGACTTCCCGTGCACGCTGGTCGCCCCTTCGATGCACAGCAGGATCTGCGGACCGTCGTGTCGCGACGGCGCGTCGACTTCATGGCCCAGGTGCTCGCCGTCGAGCGTCAACACCGACGCGGCGAATTCGTCTGCGGGCGTGTCGAACACGAGGCCGATGCCGTCGCGGTGGGTCGGCGGCCTGAGCTGCGCCTCGGTGGTCGGGGTGAAGTCGAGCACCCGCAGCAACTCCGGCACGTCGACGTGTTTGGGCGTCAGCCCGCCTCGTAAGACGTTGTCGGAGTTGGCCATCACTTCAAGTGCAACGCCGCTCAGATAAGTGTGCAGATTGCCGGCCGACAAGAAGATCGCCTCTCCCGGACCCAGCGTGATCCGGTTCAGCAGCAGCGACGCAAGCACTCCGGCGTCACCGGGGTAACTCTCGCCGAGCTCCAGTACAGTCCTGGCTTCGGCGGCGAATTGCGTTGCGCCGGAAGTGATGTAGCGGATGGCGCCGTCGAGCACCGCGGGTACCAGCATGTCGATGTGCGGCTGGGGAGCGGTGATCCAGGTGGTGAACAGCGCGCGCAGACCGTCGGCGTCCGACTGGTCGTTCAGCAAATCGATGTAAGGATCCAGTTCGGCGACGGCCAGCGCCCGAAGCAGCTCGACGGAAGATGCCGCCGGCCGAAAGCCGGCCAGCGCCTCGAACGGCTGCAGCGCCACCAGCAACTCGGGTTTGTGACTGGTATCGCGGTAATTCCGCACCGGTGAGGTGACCGGGATTCCGAGCTTTTCCTCCCGCAGGTATCCCTCGACTGCCTGCTCTCTGCTGGGATGAGCCTGCAAGGACAGTGGCTCGTCGGCCGCGAGCACTTTGACCAGAAATGGCAGCGCATCGCCGAACCGGCAGCGCGCCGCCGGGCCCAGCTGTCCGTCGGGGTCCGCGGCTAGTGTTTCCAGGAGGGAGACGTCGCCCTGCTCGGTTTGCAGGCGGGCCGGGTCCTGTGGATGCGCGCCCAGCCACAGTTCCGCTTCTGGATGAGGGGCCGGCACCGGCCGGCCGGTGAATTCAGCAATAGCGGTGCGCGATCCCCAGGCATAGGTACGTATCGCTCCGCCCAGCAGTTCCACGGTCGTAGTTATCCCCGCACCAGTCGCACGTAAACGGCGGCCATCTCCAGCCGAACGGCCAATATTGCCAGTTGCTGCTCGGTGCGCTGTGCACCGGTTGGCGCAGCCGCTCCAGGCGGGCTGTCGATGAGTTCCGGCACGTCCTCGGCGCCGACCAGGTCGACGCCGGTCAGCCCGGCGATCCGGGCGGCCACCACGGGCCGCTCAGCGGCCAGCGTCAGCGCCAGCACCCGCAGCCGCTCCGGCAGCGGGCCGTCGATTTCCTCGTCGTGGAACAGCGCGTCAGCCGGGTCGTTGAAGACGGCGGATTCCCGCACCGCCCGCAGCGCGTCCGCGAGTCCGGTGACCGCGGCGACTTGGTGACCGAGCCGCAGCAGCACCGACGACCCGTGCCGGGCCAGCGCCAAGGTGGCAGCGCAATCGCCGGCCAACACAACCCGCTGCCCCGACATCCTTTCCGCAAGCGCCTTTGCCGGGTTGGTGAACACTTCGCGGCCCGCACTGTTTCGCAGCGCTTCGCTGTCCAAGTCGTCGGCCAGTGTCGCCAGGTCGGTTTCCAGTCCGGGGTCCACGCTGTGCAACACCGCCAACCCCGCAGCCAGATAGCGGGGCAACCGGAACTCGTCGGGCACCCGGACCCGCGGTTCGAGCACCGCCGCCCGACCAGCCGTGGTGTCTCGCAGCGGGCCTTCGTAGGGTGCCACGACCACCACCCGGGCCCCTCGGCGCACTCCGGACGAAGCCGCGTCCACCAGCGCCGGATCGCCGGGATCGTCGCCGGCGACCACCACGACGTCGAGCGCCCCGATCCACGGCGGCGCCTCGGCGGCAACCACGATGGGCTCGGCGGCCAGCCCGCCGAGCGCCCCGGCGAGCATCGCGCCGGCCGTGCCCGCAGCGCCGCGGCCGGCCACCCACACGACGGTGCGCGGCCGGTCCTGGCTGCGCACCGAGTCCAAAGCGCCCTCGTTCAGGGCGGCCGCGGTGGAGCGCACCTGGGCGCCGGCTGTCGCAGCCGAACGCAGCAGAGCTTCCCGATCGGCGGCGATCAGGCTTTCGCCGTCGTCGATATCGATCGTGGCGCGCAGCGCATTCACGTCAAAGCCTCTGACCGCCGAGGTATGCCGGCAGCGATCTCATTGACTTGCGCTTTGATTTGCATGATGACGGCGTCGACATCTTCGGCGCTGCGCCCTTCCACGTTCAACCGCAGTAGCGGTTCGGTGTTGGAGCTGCGCAGGTTGAACCAGCTGCCGTCGCCCAGGTCGACGGTTACACCGTCCAGATGATCGATGGAGTGGATGCGGTTGCCGAACGATTTGAGCACCGCGTCAACGCACGACGCCGCATCATCGACGGTGAAGTTGATCTCACCGGACGACTCATAGCGCTCGTAGTCGGCAGTCAACTGTGACAGCGGCCGCTGCTGTCCGCCGAGTGCGGCGAGCACGTACAAAGCGGCCAGCATTCCGGAATCGGCGCCCCAGAAGTCGCGGAAGTAGTAGTGCGCCGAGTGCTCACCGCCGAAGATGGCGCCGGTCTGCGCCATCAACTCCTTGATGTAGGAGTGCCCGACGCGTGAACGCAGCGGTGTGCCTCCGTGCTCGACGACCAGTTCGGGAACGGCCCGCGACGTGATCAGGTTGTAGATGACCGTCGCGCCGATCTCCCGGTCGAGTTCGCGCGCGGCGACCAGCGCGGTCACCGTCGACGGCGACACCGGCCGGCCGCGCTCGTCGACCACAAAGCAGCGATCGGCGTCGCCGTCGAACGCCAATCCAATATCAGCACCGACGGCGCCGACGAAGTCCTGCAGGTCGACCAGGTTGGCCGGGTCGAGCGGGTTGGCCTCATGGTGGGGAAACGACCCGTCGAGCTCGAAGTACAACGGCAGCAACGTGATCGAGTCGATCACGCCCAGAACAGCAGGAGCTGTGTGACCGGCCATGCCGTTGCCGGCGTCGACGGCCACTCGGAGCGGACGCAGCCCGGACAGGTCCACCAGGGAACGCAAATACGCTCCGTATTCGCCTAGCACATCCTGATCAGTGACCGTCCCCGGCGGCCCTTCATAAGCGGTGACACCGGCGATCAGCGCCTCACGAATGACACCCAAGCCCGTGTCCTGCCCCACCGGCTTCGCACCCGCTCGGCACAACTTGATTCCGTTGTAGGCGGCCGGGTTGTGGCTGGCGGTGAACATCGCGCCGGGGCTGTCCAACACGCCAGAGGCGAAGTACAGCTGGTCGGTGGAGGACAGGCCGATCTGCACGACGTCGAGACCCTGAGCGTTGACCCCGGTCGCAAAAGCGGTCGCCAGCGCCGGGGAACTGTCGCGCATGTCGTAGCCGATCGCCACCCGCCGGGCGCCCTCGGCGCGCATCAGCGCGGCGAAGGCAGCGCCGCAGTCCGCGGCCAATGACTCGTCGATCTCCTCGCCCACCAGACCGCGCACGTCATAGGCCTTGACGACACGGTGAACAGCCGCTGCGGGCCGAGACATTACCGGGCTCCTGACGAAGGGGATCTCTTAGTCGTCAGCCTAGCTGTTGCGCTTCCAGGCGAATCCGAGTTGGCCGGGTCACTCCCCGACGTATCAGCTCGGCAGATCCGGCAACACCCGCAGATGGCCGCGCCGACGTCCGTTGGCGGTGGGACGGTGCGGCGTCGTTGCCAGGGCGCTGTTGCCCGCCACGGTGGCCGGAGCGCCGTCGGTGTGACAACTCACCTCCGAGAAGCCGTTGACGGGAGGGCGGGCCGTCACCCGGTCGCGGCCCTCACGCACCGCGTTGGCCAGCGCCACCAGGTCGTCGTCTTCGGGAGGCGCGACCAGTTCGCCCGCATGACGCACCAGCTGCCAATTGCGGGGCGCGGTGATCCGGCTGGCGTGGCCCACGCACAGGTCCCAGGAATGCGGCTCGTTGGCGGTGGCCAGCGGCCCTACTACCGCGGTTGAGTCAGAGTAGACGAACGTCAACGTCGCAACCGCGTAATGCGGACACCCGGGCCGGCAGCAGCGACGGGGAACATTCACGTTCGAGAGGCTATCGCGGCGCAACGTCGCCGCAGCGGCGGACACGCGCATGGAGCCGGGCCGCGATGTCCAACCGTTACCATCGCCCAGTGGGCGATTCGCGCAGCTACCGAGGCGGCCGGGCGGTCCGCAGGTCGGCTTCCCGCCGGGGCCGCGATATGCGCGGCCCGCTGCTTCCACCCTCGGTGCCGGGGTGGCGCAGCCGAGCCGAACGGTTCGACATGGCGGTTCTGGAAGCCTATGAACCCATCGAACGGCGCTGGCAGGAGCGGGTGTCCGGATTGGATGTGGCGGTCGACGAAATTCCCCGCATTGCGGCCAAAGATCCCGACAGTGTGCAGTGGCCACCTGAAGTCGTCGCCGACGGCCCGATCGCACTGGCCCGGCTGATCCCTGCCGGCGTCGACGTCCGCGGCAATGCCACTCGGGCGCGAATCGTCTTGTTTCGCAAGCCCATCGAGCGGCGCGCGAAGGACAGTGTAGAACTCGCCGAACTACTGCATGATGTGTTGGTGGCTCAGGTCGCGACCTATCTGGACGTCGAGCCCTCGGTGATCGACCCGGCGATCGACGACGAGTAGGCCCGCCGGCGGCCGGCTGGATGCCTAGACGATGCCGCGCTTGAGGCGACGGCGCTCCCGCTCGGAGAGTCCGCCCCAGATTCCGAAGCGCTCGTCATGCGCTAGGGCGTACTCCAGGCACTCCGAGCGCACCTCGCAACCGAGGCAGATCTTCTTGGCCTCGCGGGTGGAGCCGCCCTTCTCCGGGAAGAACGCCTCGGGGTCGGTTTGCGCGCACAGTGCACGGTCCTGCCACTGGTCGCTGCTGACCGGCTCGGGCTCGAATTCCGGTGCGGCAGTAGGCACCAGACTCAGATGGGGACGGATGACCGTCCCGGACAAGGGAGCCGCCGGCATCGCGGCGCTGTGCGCTATGCCCCCTACTACGCCCTGTAAATGTTCAAAAGACATCGGCCGCCTCCTGCCTTGGATCGGTGATCTGTGAATGTCGCCCGCTGTTGTGCTGTGTGTCGTGCGGTCATCTCGATTCGAACAAATGATCGAATCCCGGTCTGCGACACCGATTCCGGCCGGCCAACCAAGAAATGACACTGCTGTGATTACACACGCGTGAGCATCCGTGGTCAAGCGTTGAAACGAAATTGAATATCATGTCGTGACCGAACTTTTGCGGCACTGACGCCGTTGGGGCACCGGCGTGTCCATCACACCAGTCCCTTGCGCAACTCGGCTCTGTGATCCCTGGTGCTCGGCCGGGCGTAGGGTCGTGCGATGTGAAGGTCACCGTTCTGGTCGGCGGCGTCGGCGGCGCCCGCTTCCTGCTTGGCGTGCAGCGGCTTCTGGGGCTTGGTCAGTTCTCGGCGGCGCGGACGAGCCGTGTTGACCACGAGCTGACCGCGGTGGTCAACATCGGCGACGACGCATGGATGCACGGCGCTCTCGTGATCGCGTCGGCCCTACGTTGGCCGGCCTGCCACGGCTATACCCACATCCAGTCCGGAACACAATGGACCGTCGCGCCGATATCCGATGCCGACGGAGCGCTGAGCACGATTGCAACGCAACAAAATGCCAGGGCCGGCGGTTGGGCTTGTGGTCGCGCGCTCGTGCGCAAAAACAACGTCATCATCGATGTCAACACCTGCAGCCCCGACCCGAAGAACTCAGCCGTCGACATCGCCAACCAGATCGCCGCCAAAGTATCTACACGGTAAGGTCTTTCGCCTCGTCACTCGGTATCGGCGGGATCGAGCAGTCGAACCTCTTCAAGGTCCATCACCGACTGAAGCTCACGCAGCACGATGTCATCGATTCGATTTTTGTCGCGCAGCTCGATGATGGCGCGGCGCTTATGCTCGAGCACGCCAAGGCGCACCCGTCTCAGAAGATCGCTGCGCTCAGCGACTTCAGTCGAACCCTCCGGGTCGGCGCCGGCTTCGATGAGCGCTGCGTGCTCTTCGTATTCTTTTCGCAGCCGCCTCAATAGGTCGTCGCCAAGACCTAATTCACCTGGCGACTATCGGCAGGGCTTCGAGAGCGGCCGCCGAACCACGGCAGCGGGCCAGTTGCAATTCGTCGGCGTGACTTACGTCTTCGGGCATCCGGGCCCAGCGCACGACGTCGGACAGCGTGGTGCCCTGGACGAGCACGGTCACCAGAATTACGACGCAGACGACGAAGACGATGAGGCTGCGATCTGGAAACGGCGCGCCGCTGTGCGTGGTCAGCGGGATGGCCAACGCCGCGGCAAGCGATACCGCGCCACGGAAACCCGCCCAGTTGGATACGACGCGCTGGCGCCAATTGACCCGACGGGCGCGCTGCAGCTCGCGCCTGTCCACCATGCGAATCAAGACGGTCACGGCTTCGGAACAGGCAAACCGGCTCACGATGATCACGAGGGTGACGGCAAGAGCCAGTGCTACCGCGTGGCGGACTCCGCCGTCGACGCCGGCAATACCGCGCACCGCGTGCGGCATTTGGGTGCCGACGAACACCCATAGCGCGCCGTTGATCAGGAAGGTAGTCAGGTCCCAGAACGCGAAAGTCTGAAGCCGGGAACGAGCTCGGGTCACATGCGGTGTGGCGTAGGCGAGTACCAACGCCGACACCAGTACGGCGACCACGCCGCTGCAATGAATTGCTTGGGCGAGCAAAAACGCGGCGAATGGCGTCAGCAGGCTCAGCGCGCCTTCCTCCTGCGGCGCGTCGAGTCTGCGCCGCACTTGCGTCACCGCGAGCCCGACCAGCAGCCCGGCGCAGATACCACCGACGTAGGAACCGATAAAGCGGGCCGTCAAGGCGCTCGGGCTGACCGGAGCCCCGCCAACCGCGACGGAGACGGCGACGGTGAACAGGACGAGCGCGGTCCCGTCGTTGATGATGCTTTCCGCCCTCAACACCGTCAGCGTCCGGCGCGGCAATTGTTTCGCCAAACCGGCGACCGCGGCGGCGTCGGTGGGGGAGAGCACGGCACCGAGGACCGACGCCGCATGGGACTCCATTCCCAGCGCTCGTGCCGTCCAGGACACCGCCACAGCTGTGACGATGACCAGCCCGATGCTGAGGATGATGATGACACGTAGGTTCGCGCGAATTTCGCGAAAGCTGGTGTTCAGGCTTTCCCAGTACAGGATCGCGGGCAAGAACAACAGCAGCACGATCTCCCCATCGAGCCGCACGCCACCGACCTCGGGGATCAAGCCCAGCAGCGCTCCGAGCACGATCAGCAGAACCGGTGGGCCGACTCGATAGCGCCGGCCAAGGACCGTTCCGACGATCACTGTGGCGAAGAGCGCAACGATTACGACAAGCCCAAACACCAGCACATCATCCTGTACGAACTGGTGCCGCGCGCGACGTGGGGTCAACCTCGCGCGTTGGGTACCAAGACGATTACAGCCGCGTACCGATCTCGCCGGTGATCTGGCCGTGGTCGGCTACTTGCGCAAATCATGGATCACGCTCGCGAAATATCCACATCGGCGCAATCGGATATTCGCATGCTCAACAGGAGGTAAGCACGGCATGACGGCGGAAGTGCACGGTAGTCGCATCCTCGACACCGCGAAGGGCATCATCATCGGCCTTCGTAGGTGTTCCTCAGAAACTGCTTTCCACGAGTTGCTCGATGCGGCACAACGTCATCAGATACCGGTGTTCGCAATGGCCTGGGCGCTCGTGCATCTCGCTAATGGTGGCGACATCTGCGCCCACACTTCTGCCGATGCGCAGTCGGCGGCCCGTGACGTATGGGGTCAGCTCTTCGCCGGGTCGGCGGTGTCGGTCGGTTGAGAGCTCAGCGCCACGCGGCGGGCTAGATATGGCTGGCGGCGTAATTCGCTGCCTGATCGACCATCCCGTCGTCGGCGTACGCGGCATGGGCGGCCCAGTCGCCGCCGTCGGAACAGACCGGATCGTCACCGGCGCACAACTCCAGTGTCTTGGGCTGATATAGCGGACCGATGACCACCGGCGGCGCGCCGACCGTATCCATGAATCGGTTTGACGGCGTGCCGAAAAGGGTGACCGCGGCGACGTGGTTGGCCACGTCGGCCGGCATCGGCTTGGGTACGTCGGCGGCGTCGACCCCGTCGGGTATTGCGGCCGAGGTGACGAAGCCCATCACAGCCGCGCCTTGCGAATACCCGCCGAGCACCATTTTGGTTTTGGGACAGCTGGCCGCCATCGACTCAACATGATTGCCGGCGTCTCTGATTCCGTTGACTGCAGTCGGAAAGTCTGTGGTGGCAGGGTAATCGACTGCGTAGACCCTGAAGCTCTTGGGCCCGACCTTCGACTGCAGCGAATCGACGAATGCCTGCCCGATTGCGCCGACACCGGGCGCCTCCGTAGTGCCCCGGGCGAACACGGCTTCTACGTCCGGACAGTCCGCGGCTGACGCTGATGGAATGAAACCACCAAGAGCAGCCCAAGTGATAAGGACAACGACAGCAAGGAATTTAGCGGCGAAACGTGTACCCACGTCTCAGATATTGCCATACGCCCTTGGCAGCGCGCGCGACCCGACAAGGGATGCCGTCAGTACCGCTGCAGCGAGAACGGATAGGACACCGTGCCGCCGGGCGCGCCGCCGCAGCCGGCGTCGAAGGTGGAGTCCACCGAACCGGCCAACGTCACCGCGTCCCATGAATAGGTGTCGTGCGACGGCAGGAAGGTTACAACGCAGCGCACCCCGTCGGGCACGTCAACCACCATCGTGTAGCGACCATTCGCGAGGTGGGCATCCGCGTCCCAAGGCACCGCCTGGCCATTGGGTCTCGGCGTGCCCTGCACGTGGACGCAGTCCGGCTCGTCAAATCGGCATTTCCTGACCTCCCAGAGCCAGGAGTGGCCGGGATCCCGGTTGGTCTCGACTTCGTAGTTGCCGATCAGCATGCCGGCTGCGGCAGTCGGCGCAAGGGCTATCGCTGCCGCGGCGAGCGCGACACCGACTGCCACGGTCTTCGGAGTCTGCACGGGTTCGACTATAAGGTCCTGACATTGCGCAACGGGCCGGAATCAGCCCGGCGGCGTCCAGGCGATCGGCAGGGTCTTGATGCCGTGGATGAACGGCGACAGCAGCCGGGCGGGCTCCTCGGTGGCGACGACGTCGGGGATCTCGCGGTGCAATTCCTCGAACATGACCCGGATCTCGCGGCGAGCCAGGTTGGCGCCCAGGCAGAAATGGGCGCCGCCGCCACCGAAGCCGACGTGCGGATTGGGGTCACGGGTGACGTCGAACCTCCACGGGTCGGCGAATTTCGATTCGTCGCGATTGGCCGAGCAATACCACAGCGTCGCTTTCTCCCCGGCGGCCATCTTGGTGCCACTCAGTTCGAAGTCGCGGGTGAGGGTGCGTCGCATGTAGATCACCGGCGACGCCCACCGCACAATCTCTTCCACCGCCGCGTGCGATACGCCGTCGAAGTCGGTCCACCAGGTCTGCCGTTGCTCGGGATAACGCGTCAGTGCGAGCAGGCCGTGGCTGATCGCATTGCGGGTCGTCTCGTTGCCGGCGACCGCGAGCAGGATGAAAAACGATGCAATCTCGGCCGAGGTCAACCGCTCGCCATCCACCTCCGCATGCACCAGGCTGGTGGTCAGGTCGTCATGAGGATTGCTGCGGCGATCTTCGGCCAGCGCATTCGCGTAGCCGCCGATCTCCAGCGACACCTGGGTGAACTCCTCGAAATCGGTTGCCAAGTCAGGGTCGCCGAAGCCAAGGATCACGTTGGTCCAGTGGAAGATCCGTTGATGGTCGTCCTCGGGGATCCCCATCATGTCGCAGATGACCTGCAACGGCAGCGGCCCGGCCAGCTCGCTCACCGCCTCGCCCTTGCCGTCGGGATGAGCGGCGATCATCGACGTGACCAGCCGGTGCGCCCGTCCGCGCACAGACGCCTCGATCCGGGCCACCACTTTAGGGGTGAACGCCCTGCTGACGATCGACCTCAACCGCTGGTGCCGTGGATCGTCGAGCACGATCATCGAACCGAAGAACTCGGCGACCTCCGGCGGCTGGTCGTTGATCGTGATGTTGGGACTCGAGCTGAAAACCTCGGGATGACGGCTGGCGTAGAACACGTCGTCGAGTCTGGTCAGCGCCCAATGCCCGGCGCCTTCGTCGAACCCCTCCGTGACGGGCTCCGGCCAGAACGAGATCGGCGCTTCGCGGCGCAGCGTGGAAAAGGCGCCGTCGCGCAGATCGTCGTCGAGTCCCCAGAAGTCCCAGGTGCCTAAATCAATCTCGGCGAACGGAACCTCGGGGGGCGCCGTGCCGTTGACGCGAGTCGCAATGCCCATGTCGACCGTCCTCGTCGTTGAGCGGGCTTTAGAGGGACTATGGGCGCGAGCCTAATACTACGGTTGGCGTATTACGTTGGACGTACTAAAGTTGGCAGGCATGGCACGCGGCCCCCGACCGGCCCGAAGGCCGGCCAGAAGAAATGATCCGGGCGTACTGATAATGACCAGCCTGGCCTCGGGCGCCAAGCACGGCTACGCGCTGGCACGCGATATCGAGCGATTCGCCGGCGTGACGTTGGGACCCGGAACGCTCTACGGCGCGATCACCGCACTGGAAGAGCACGGCCTGATTGAACCGGCAGGCAAAGACGAGCGGAGACGCCCGTATCGGTTGACCGCGGCGGGACGGGCCGAGCTGACTACCGCGGTACGCAGGCTGGGAGCAATTGCGATCGAGGGGGCCCGCCGGCTAGGGATTGCGTTGCCCGCGCCAAACCCAGGGTGGGCGCAGTGAATCCCCGCGACGTCAGCTCCGTCCTACGCTGGTACCCCGGCACTTGGCGCCGCCGATACGGCGAGGAGTTGATCGCCATGCTGGACGACACCTACGGCAAAGACAAGCTTCCGCGGCGGGTCCGGATGTCGCTGGTCCGATCGGGCCTGATTGAACGAATTCGCTTGTTGCGCAAGTATTCTGGTACTTACATCGGTTACAGCATCGCCTGCGCCATCGTGTGGGCCGTCATCCTGGCCTCGGTATGGGCGTACGCGGGCGACGCCACCCGGCATACGTTTGTGGTGTTCTTCGGCGGCTGGGCGATCGGTTGGCTGTCGGCGAGCATCGCCCGCATCGTGTATCCACCGCCGAAACCACGCAGACCCGCGGTCTAAGCGTCAGTGCCAGCAGACGGTGCGGGCAGGCCCGCCGTTCGCGGTCGCCTGGCTGACCACCTTGCCGTCGACCAGGATCGTGCACGTCACCGAGCCGGGGCTCTGCGCGCTGACGAGATACTCCCCATAGCCGAACGAGGTGAACTTCGTCGTCCACGGCAACGGCACGTTCGGCTGCTGAGTCTGGCCGGCGGGTGTCTGAAACGAAATGTAGTCCGCCACAGGCGCAGTGCCACTGAGCTGATAAGTCACCTGGGGCAGCGGCCCGGTCGCGTTCGCCACGCCGCAGACTGACACCGAAATTACGAGAGCGGTCAGCGCCGAGTTCAAGACTCGGCGCCGTATACGTGATGGTTGGCTGGTCATGGTCACTCCTGGGCAGATCGTGTCACTGGGGCATACCCATGGGTACTTTTCCCAAAAGTCAACTCCCGGTTGAACTGTCGTTGAACTGATGTCAGATAAGAGTCGTAGAGGCTAGTGATGACCGAACAACCTGAGGGCTCCGAACGCTCGGGGCTTGCCCGACCGAGCAGGCGCGACGTGCTAGCCGGCGCCGCTGCCGGCGAGACCACGCCGTGACCGGCCGCTACCGGTGTTGACCAGGGTTCTGCACTGGTTGACGGCCGCGCTGGTGTTCTGCGCGTTGTTCATCGGCTTCGTCATGGTGAACTCGGTCGGCGAGTACGCGCGGCTGGTCATGATTCACCGGACGCTGGGCGTGACCATCCTGGTGGTGGTGCTGGTACGTCTGGTCAACTGGGCCATGGTTTCGGCCGCCGGGGGACCGGTCGTCGTGTTCGGCTCACTTCGGCTCCCGCGCATCGCGCCGTTTGACGCGCAGTTGTTTTGGCTTCTGCGACAAGCTCATTCGGTCGTCGCGTATGCATTGATGGCCGCTATCGCCGCGCATGTATCCGCGATCCTGTTGCACACGTTGACGTTGCGCGACCGGATGATCGAAAGGATGACATTCCGGTTTCGCCCGAACGATGACCGCACCCGCTTAGGGTGAACCCAGGGGGTTGTCGATGAAGAAGGTGACGAATGGCTAAGCGGGTCGTGATCTGGGGTACCGGTTTCGTCGGCAAGATGGTGATCGCCGAAGTCCTCAAACATCCGCTGTTCGAACTGGTCGGCGTCGGCGTCAGCAATCCGGACAAAGTCGGCCGCGACGTCGGCGAAATCTGCGGGCTGGCCGGACCGGTCGCCATCACCGCCACCGACGATGTCGACGCGCTGATCGCGTTGCAGCCCGACGCGCTGGTGCATTACGGCCCCACCGCGGCCCACGCCGACGACAACATCGCGCTGATCACGCGTTTCCTGCGGGCCGGGATCGACGTGTGCTCGACGTCGATGACGCCGTGGGTCTGGCCGACGATGCATCTCAACCCGCCTACCTGGATCCAGCCGATCACCGAGGCCTGCGAGTTGGGCGAGTCGTCGTGTTTCACCACTGGCATCGACCCGGGCTTCGCCAACGATCTGTTCCCGATGACGCTGATGGGGGTGTGCTCCGAGGTGCGCACGGTGCGGGCATCCGAGCTGCTGGACTACACCAACTACGAGGGCGACTACGAAAACGAGATGGGCATCGGACGCGAGCCCGAATTCCGCCCGATCCTGGAAAACCGCGACGTGCTGATCTTTGCGTGGGGCGCCACCGTCCCGATGATCGCGCACGCCGCGGGCATCATGCTCGACGAGATCACCACGACCTGGGACAAATGGGTGACACCGGATGAACGCAAGACGGCCAAGGGCATCATCCCGCCGGGGCATGTTGCCGCGGTCCGGTTCACCATCAACGGCGTGTACCAAGGCCAGACCCGCATCCAGCTCGAGCACGTCAACCGCATCGGCCTTGACGCCGCACCGGACTGGCCGGCCGGCACCAAAGACGACGTCTACCGGGTGGACATCGAAGGCACGCCGAGCATCTCCCAGGAAACCGCATTCCGCTTCACCGACGGTTCGGGACGCGACGCGGCCGCCGCCGGATGTCTGGCCACCGGGATGCGCGCGCTCAACGCGGTGCCGGCCGTCAACGAACTCTCGCCGGGCTGGGTCACGCCGCTCGATCTGCCGCTGATAGCGGGCGCCGGCACAATCCGCTGAACAGCAGAATCGAGGCGACCTATAAATTGGTGCCGATGCGCGCGGATTGGACGATATGGCTGACGTAGGACGGTCGGCGTTAGGTCTTTCGGTGGGGGCCACCAACTTGGCGGCGGTGACCGCTGAGCGGGCGGTGACCCGCAGGCCGGTGTTGACCCTGTATCGCCAGCGCCCACCGGAAGTTGGTGTGCCTTCCGAGAACCCGATGCTCAACGAGCCGGGGCTGGTGATCACCGACTTCGTTGACAAGGTGGGCGACCCGGACGGCATCGTCGCGGCTGACGGGACGACGCACCGCAGCGAGACGCTCATCGCCGACGCGCTGCGGGCACTGTCCTACGCCGCAACAGACGGACCACCGCTGCCGGATACCGTCGCGGTGACCCACCCTGCGCATTGGGGGCCGGCGGCTGTCGACTCGGTGCGCGTCGCGTTGAGCCGGGTAGCCGAATGGTCGGATGGCCGGTTGACGCTGCTATCGGACGCCACGGCGGCGGTGATCGCATTGCAGGTCGACCCGGGGGTGCCGAACCGCGGTGTCATCGCCGTCTGCGATTTCGGAGGCACCGGAACCACGCTCGCCCTGTTCGACGCGGCCAACGGCTACCAGGCGGTCGCTCCCGCCGTCCGGCATGGTGAGTTCTCCGGCGACCTGATCGACCAGGCGCTGCTGACCCATGTCGTCACCGAGCTGTCGTCGGCCGGTTCGTTCGACACGGCTGCGACCTCGGCTGTCGGTTCGCTGGCTGCACTGCGGAACGCCTGCCGCCGCGCCAAAGAAGAACTTTCGTCGGCCATCGCAACCAGGCTGACCGCCGAGGTGCCGGGATATCGCGGTGAAATCCAAGTGACCCGCGCCGAGCTGGACGACGCGATTCGCCAGCCGTTGGACGGCTTCCTGGGGATCGTTCATCAGACGTTGCAGCGCAATGGAATTCGAGCAGAGAATCTGGCTGCAATCGCCTTGGTGGGCGGTGGCGCCAGCATCCCGATCGTCACGACGACCTTGTCGGAGCAGTTGGGCGCACCGATCATCACGGCGCCGCGGCCGCATCTGACGGCCGCTGTCGGTGCGGCATTACGGGCCGGACGCGGCCCGGCCGTCGGCGAGACAGCATTGGCCCCCACAGCGGCCGGAGTGGCCGCCGACGCCGCGACGATCTCGGATCTTGCTGTGGAACCCGCCCCGGCACCGGCACTGGCCTGGTCTGAGACCGACGACGATTCCGGAATCATGCCGATCCGCCCCGGTGAATACCCAGAAGAGGGCTCCGGCGCCGGTCCGATGGCGGCACCGCCGCCGGCGGCATTCGATCATGACGCCCGACCGGCGGTCACCGGCCCGGTTCGCGACCCTTGGTACCGTCGGCCC
>CAWFTT010000016.1:0-221357 GCA_963818785.1 uncultured Actinomycetota bacterium
CCAGCAGCACCGGAACGCCGGCGTCAGCGGCCAGCATCGCTGCCGACACCTTCGACGACATGCCACCGGTTCCCAGGTGGCTGCCCTGGCCGGCGACCACGCCGTTGAGGTCCGCTGTATCGGACACCTCCGCGATGAACGCCGCCTCCCCTTTGCGGGGGTCGCGGTCGTAGAGCCCGTCGATGTCGGAGAGCAGTACCAGCGCCTCGGCACCCACTAGGTGCGCGACCAGCGCCGACAGCCGGTCGTTATCGCCGAACCGGATCTCGTTGGTGGCCACTGTGTCGTTTTCGTTGACGATCGCCACCGCATGCAAAGCCCGCAGCCGGTCCAGAGTGCGTTGTGCGTTGGTGTGCTGCACCCGCATCGAGATGTCCTGGGCGGTCAGCAGCACCTGACCGACCGTGCGCTGGTAGCGGGCGAACGCCGTACTCCAGGCATTGACCAGCGCCACCTGCCCGACACTGGCCGCGGCCTGTTTGGTGGCCAGGTCGGTCGGACGCCGGTTCAAACCCAGCGGCTCGATGCCGGCGGCGATCGCCCCGGACGAGACGATGACGACGTCGGAGCCGGCTTTCATGCGTCCCTCGATCGCGTCGGCGAGTGCGGCGAGCCGGCCCGCATTGAACAGACCCGACGGCGTGGTCAGGGCGGCTGTGCCGATCTTGACGACGACCCGCCGGGCAGTCCGGATCTCTTGCCGCGCGATGGAGATTCTGCGCCGCCCCTTCTCATCGCTTGCATCGTCGCCGGCGCGGGTCGTCATTCGCCGCTACCGTGCTCGCGACGCTGCCGGCGGGCTGCTTTGCGTTCCGCAGCACCGACCCGCTCGCTGCGTTCCAGGCGAGCGTCGGTGCCGCGGTTCGACGGCGCGACGTCAACACCGGCGGGTGTCTGCGGCTCCCAGTCGAAGGTCATGTCACCGATGGTCACTGCGCACCCCGGGGTGGCGCCCCGCCGCAGCAGTTCGTCCTCGACACCCAGACGGGCCAATCGGTCACCGAGGTAACCGACGGCCTCGTCGTTGTCGAAGTCAGTCTGGGCAATCCAGCGTTCGGGCCGCTTCCCGTGCACGATGAACCCGCCCAGCCCGTCGGATTCGACGGTGAACCCCGACTCATCGACGGGTATCGGCCGGATCACCGGCCGGCGCGGTACCAGCACCGGCTGGGCGGCCTGGTAGGTGGCGACCATGTCAGACAGTGCAAATACCAACGGCTGGAGTCCTTTTCGGCTTGCCGTAGACACGAGAAACACCGGCCAGCCGCGCGCGGCGATGTCGTCGTGGACGAATTCGGCAAGCTCGCGCGCCGCGGGCACGTCGATCTTGTTGAGCACCACCGCCCTCGGCCTGTCGGCAAGATCGCGCAACGTCGAATCGCCTTGCAGGGTGGGCGTGTAGGCGGCAAGCTCGGCTTCCAGCGCGTCGATGTCGGAGACCGGGTCGCGGCCCGGTTCACCGGTGGCGCAGTCGACGACATGCACCAGCACCGCGCACCGCTCGATGTGGCGCAGAAAGTCCAGGCCGAGTCCCCGTCCCTGTGACGCACCGGGAATCAGCCCGGGTACGTCGGCGACGGTGTAGGTGCGGTCCCCTGCCGAGACCACGCCGAGATTGGGCACCAGGGTGGTGAACGGATAGTCGGCGATTTTAGGTTTGGCCGCCGAAATCACCGACACCAGCGAGGACTTTCCCGCCGAGGGGAAACCGATCAGGCCGACGTCGGCGACGGTCTTGAGTTCCAGGGTGAGGTCGCGGACCTGGCCTTTTTCACCGAGTAGCGCGAAACCGGGCGCCTTGCGCGCCCGCGACGCGAGCGCGGCGTTACCCAGACCGCCGCGGCCGCCGGCCGCAGCTTCGAAGCGGGTGCCTGCGCCCACCAGGTCGGCAAGAAGTCGGCCGTGCTCGTCGAGCACCACGGTGCCGTCGGGCACCTTGACCTCCAGGTCGGCGCCGGCGGCCCCTTCCCGGTTGCTGCCCCGGCCCTGCGTGCCGTTCTGCGCGTCGATGTGCGGCCGGAAGTGGAAGTCGAGCAAGGTGTGCACCTGCGGGTCGACCACCAGGACGACGCTGCCGCCACGGCCACCGTTGCCACCGTCCGGTCCGCCGAGCGGCTTGAATTTCTCGCGGTGAACGGAAGCGCAGCCGTTACCGCCGGAACCCGCCCGCACGTGGATGACGACGCGGTCGACGAACCGCGGCGCTCGCGACACTCAGCCGGTGGTCTGGCCGGCCGGAACGATGTTGACGGTCTTGCGGCCGCGTTTCACACCGAACTGGACGTTGCCGGCAGCTTTGGCGAACAAGGTGTCGTCCCCGCCGCGCCCGACATTGATTCCCGGGTGGAATTTGGTTCCGCGTTGCCGGACCAGGATCTCGCCGGCCTTGACCAGCTGGCCGCCGAACCGCTTGACACCCAGCCGCTGGGCAGCGGAATCGCGACCGTTCCGCGAGCTGGACGCGCCCTTCTTGTGTGCCATGTTTGTGGTCTCCGCTCAGTAGTCTTTGTTCTTCGCCTGACGGCTCATCACGGTTCTGCGTTCTTCGCCTGACGGCTCGTCACGAAATTCCGGTGACCCGCAGCACGGTCAGCTGCTGACGGTGACCCTGCCGCTTGTGGTAGCCGGTCTTGTTCTTGAATTTGTGGATCCGGATCTTGGGACCCTTGGTGTGCTCGAGCACTTCGCCGGTGACGGCGACGTTCGCCAAGGCGGCAGCGTCGCTGGTGACGTTCGAGCCGTCCACCACCAGCGCGACCGGCAACGAGACGCTGGCACCAGGCTCGGTCTCGAGCTTTTCCACCTTGACCACGTCGCCGACCGCGACCTTGTATTGCTTGCCGCCGGTCTTGACGATTGCGTAGGCCGCCATGGTGGGTCTCTACCTCTTCTGGTCTTTCGCGCGCCTGCGTGCGCGCACTGCGCGTGTGGGTGTCCGGGGATGTGCCGGCGAAGCTCGGTTGCGCCTGGCGACAACTGGTCAAGGGTACGTGAGCAGCGAACACGGGGTCAAACCAGCGCGGTGACCTCCAGCGTCGACTTGTTGTGCTGATGACGCCGACTAGCCACCGAAAGTCGACGTTCGGCGCGGCAAAAGTCAGTCCTCGTGAGTCGGCGGACCCGCCGGCCGGGCAGCAGCGCGGCGCCGACGGCCGGGCGTGGGCGCGGACGCGGTGGCAGCGGGCGCAAAGCCGTCCTGGTCGGCGTCTTCGGACTCTTCAGCGTCGTCGTCATCGGCGTCGTCGTCATCGTCGTCGTCGAGCTCGTCGTCGTCGAGGTCGAGGTCCTCGTCTTCACCGAGATCCTCATCGTCGTCTTCGTCGGCGTCGTCTTCGTCGTCGGTGTCGTCTTCGTCGTCGGTGTCGTCTTCGTCGGTCTCATCGAAGTCGTCATCCGATTCGTCGTCGGTGCCGGTGAAATCATCGTCCTCGGCCGCGACCGACTCTTTGACCCGCGCTTCGTCGGTGTCGCCGTCAGCGAGCTCGTCCACCGGCTCCTCGTCGGAGTCCTCGTCGTGCCGGCCATTTGCCGCGGCCATCGCCTTGAACATCGGGTGCTCGCCCGGTGCGTGCTCAGGCACCCTGGCCACCGCATCCTTCGGGGCGTCCTCGGACCGGTTCTTCTTGGACCGCCTGTTGCGACGACCTGTCGATTCGGATTTGCGCCCGCCGGCGGTCGAGTCGACCGGGTCGGCGTGCAGCTGGATTCCGCGCCCGGCGCAGTGGGGGCAGGACGTGGAGAACGCCTCGATCAGTCCGGTGCCCAACCGCTTGCGGGTCAGCTGCACCAGCCCCAGCGACGTCACCTCAGATACCTGGTGGCGCGTGCGGTCGCGGGCCAGGGCTTCGGTGAGCCGACGCAGCACCAGATCGCGATTGGACTCCAACACCATGTCGATGAAGTCGATGACGACGATGCCGCCGATGTCGCGCAGCCGCAGTTGGCGCACGAGCTCTTCGGCCGCCTCAAGGTTGTTCTTGGTGACCGTCTGTTCGAGGTTGCCGCCGGATCCAGTGAACTTGCCGGTGTTGACGTCGATGACGGTCATCGCCTCGGTCCGGTCGATGACCAGGGTGCCTCCCGAGGGCAGCCACACCTTGCGGTCCATCGCCTTGACCAGTTGCTCGTCGATGCGGTGCACTGCGAAGACGTCCGGCCGGTCGCCGGACCCCTCGTACTTCGTCAGCTTCGAAACAAGTTCGGGCGCAACGGATTCGACATAGTCGTTGATCGTGGTCCAAGCATCGTCGCCGGAGACGATCAATTCGGCGAAGTCTTCGTTGAACAAGTCGCGGATGACTTTGACCAGCACGTCGGGCTCTTCGTAGAGCGCGACCGCGGCGCCGGCCGCCTTCTCCTTGGTTTCGGAGGCGGTGGCCTCGATCTGGTTCCAGCGTTCTTGCAGCCGGTTGACGTCAGCGCGGATGTCGTCTTCTTTGACACCTTCCGACGCGGTGCGGATGATCACCCCGGCGTCGGCAGGGACCACCTCCCGCAGAATCTCCTTGAGGCGCTGGCGTTCGGTGTCCGGCAGTTTGCGGCTGATTCCGGTCGACGACGCGCCCGGCACGTAGACCAGGTACCGTCCGGCCAGCGACACCTGGGTCGTCAGGCGGGCGCCCTTGTGGCCGACGGGATCTTTACTGACCTGCACCACGACGTAGTCGCCGGGTTTGAGCGCCTGTTCGATCTTGCGGTTGGAACCGCCCAGACCGGCGGCCTCCCAGTTCACTTCACCGGCGTAAAGCACGCCGTTGCGGCCCCGGCCGATGTCGACGAACGCCGCCTCCATCGACGGCAGCACGTTTTGCACGATACCCAAATAGATGTTGCCCACCAGGGAAGCGGAGGCCGCGCTGGTGACGAAGTGTTCGACGACGATGCCGTCTTCGAGTACGGCGATCTGGGTGTAGCGGGAGCCCTGGTGCGGCGGCTCGGTGCGGACCTTGTCGCGCACCACCATGACGCGCGTCACCGCTTCGCGGCGGGCCAGGAATTCTGCTTCGCTGAGCACCGGAGGGCGGCGCCGCCCCGCGTCGCGCCCGTCGCGTCGCCGCTGCCGCTTCGCCTCCAGCCGGGTCGAGCCGTCGATGCCCTGGATCTCAGTGTTCGACGAGTCGTCTTTGCCGTTGGACTTATCGGCGCTGCGCGGCGCGCGCTCGTGCACCACGGTGTTGGGCGGGTCGTCCGGGGAGGAATCTTCGTCGCCGTCGGCACCCGAACCCGCTTTGCGCCGGCGCCGCCGGCGACGGCGCCGGTTGCCGCCCTCCGACGAACCGGCGTCGTCCTCGCCGCTGTCCGCGTCGTCGGAGTCGTCGTCGTCTGAGTCGTCGCCGGCGTCGGCGGCCCCCGAGTCGGCGCCGGCATCGTCGGCCTTCCCGCCCTCGCCGCCCTGGCCCGGGGCGTCGCCCTGTTCGCCGCGTCCGCGGCCACGGCCGCGACGCCCACGGCGGCGGCGTCGATTAGCCGGCCGCTCCGCCTGGTCGTCGTCGCCTTCGCCCTCGCTGTCGTCGAAGTCCTCGGCCTCGTCGGCTTCCTCGGTGTCGTCGCTGGCCTCCTGCGCCCGCGCAACGGGCTGCGGCGCGACGAACAGCGGCAGGTACTCGGCGCGTTCGACGGTCGTCGTAGTCTCCAGGATCAGCCGGGATTCCGGTTCACCCGCCTTAGCGGCGTCTCCGGCGTCAGACGGGTCGACCGGCGCCGCAGACAGGAGATCGCGGACCCGGACCGCGTCCGCGCGGTCCACACTGGAATGCGCGCTGCGGATGCGTCCGTCGAGCTCTCGCAGTGCGTCCAGGACTCGCCTGCTGGTGGTTCCCAAAGAACGCGCCAGCGAGTGGACTCTTAACCGGTCCGGCAGTTCCTGCTGCGGTGTCGGATTGTTCGAAACGTCTGAAGGTGGGGCACCATCTGCCACGTAATCTCCTCGGGCCCCCGGGCGCGTCCTGGCGACGCGGCCACGCGAGGGCTTCACTATGGGCCCGGGTCACTTCACCCGGACTTGTGGTGGTCTCGCACCGAGCGGCTCACGAGGAACCCACTCGGCGCCGGTTCGAATGACGGCTGGACAATCGGCGCCGCTGAAATGCCGCGGTGGTCGCGCTTGTCTGAGTCTTCATTCGGGTGTCGGACACCAGTACGGCGACGTTCACCTGCCGCCCAGTATCCCACACCTTAAAAGCGAATCGTGGCGAGTGCGCCCAGCGAAGTGACGGGCGCGTTCACTGCTTTAGTGATCGGCGAACCAGAGCCCGATCTCACGCTGAGCGGATTCCGCCGAATCCGACCCGTGCACCAGGTTGTACTGCGTCTCCAGACCGAAGTCGCCGCGGATGGTGCCCGGTGCGGCTTTCTCCACAGGATCGGTGCCGCCGGCGATCTGCCGGATGGCGGTCACCGCCCTCGGACCCTCGACGATGGCCGCAACGACCTGCCCGGAGGTGATGAAGTCCACCAGCGACCCGAAGAACGGCTTGTCCTCGTGCTCCGCGTAGTGCTGGCGGGCCAGATCGTCGCTGACCTTCCTCAATTCGAGCGCCGCGAAGGTTAGGCCCTTGCGCTCGACACGGCTGATTACCTCGCCGATCAGCCGGCGGTCGACCGCGTCAGGTTTGATCAACAGAAGAGTGCGCTCAATCATTTCCGCCGCTCCTCCTCATCGCTTCGCTCTGCATCGTCGCCGGCTCGGTCATCTTCCGCCGCTCCTCCTCATCGCTTCGCTCTGCATCGTCGCCGGCTCGGTCACGGCGCACAGCGTACCCAACTTCGCCTCAGGCTTGGGCGATCAGTCCGGCGGCGGCTGCTGGCCGGGCAGAAGCCCCCGTTTCTCCCGCCAGCGCACCTCGGCGCCCAGGTAGGCGATTAATGCCCACACGACAGCGAAGAGAACACCGATGACCCCTATCCCCGGATAAATGGCGACTCCGGCGACCAGCACCACCTGCACGGCAAGGTTCACCCAGATGGCCCAGGACCGGCCCTGCAGCCCGGCGAGCAGAATCAAGACGACCGCCAGCCCGATCAGGTAACCCAGCGACAGCGCCGTCAACCCGCCACCCACGGCGGCGACCACGGGAAGCGCCAGCAACACCACCACCGCTTCCAAGATCAGCGTCCCGGCCATCACCCCGCGAAAACTTCTCCACGGGTCGGCCGGCGACCGAGGCGGTCCAGGCTGCTCAGTCACTCGGGATCCCGACCGAACAGAGTGCGCGCGGCGCCGGCGGTGACCACCGAGCCGGTGACCACGATGCCGGTCCCGGTGTGAGCTTCCCCCTCGGCCGTGGCGTCATCGACCAGCGCGGTAGCCGTGTCGATTGCGTCGCGCAGGTTGTCGGCGGTCAGCACCCGGTCCGGCCCGAAGCGCTGCTCGGCGAGCAGCGCCAGCGACTCGACGTCGAGGGCTCGCGTCGACCCGTTGTGGGTGACCACGATCGCGGACAGCACCGGCTCGAGCGCAGCCAGGATGCCGTCGACGTCCTTGTCGGCCAGCACACTGACCACGCCCACCAGGTAGCGGAAGTCGAACTCGCCGGCCAGCGCCTCGGCCAGGGCGCTCGCCCCGCCCGGGTTGTGCGCGGCGTCGATGAACACCGTCGGGGCGCTGCGGAGACGTTCCAGCCGACCTGGGCTGGTGACCGCGGCGAAACCGGCGCGGACCGCGTCGACATCGAGTTGGCGCTGCGCGCCGGCACCGAAGAACGCTTCGACCGCGGCCAGGGCAATCGCCGCGTTGTGCGCTTGATGCTCACCGTGCAGCGGCAGGAACACATCGGAGTACACCCCACCGAGGCCCTGCAGCTGCAACAACTGGCCACCCACTGCGACCTGGCGGCCCAGCACCGCGAACTCCGAATCCTCCCGCGCCACCGCGGCGTCGGCCCGCACCGCCTGAGCCAGCAGCACCTCCATGGCCTCCGGCACCTGACGACCGAGCACAGCCACGGTGTCCGGCGCACCATCCTCGGCTCTGGTGATAATGCCGGCCTTCTCCCCGGCGATACCGGCGATGTCGTCGCCGAGATAGTCGACGTGGTCGATGCTGATCGGAGTGATGACGGCAACGGGCGCGTTGACCAGGTTGGTTGCGTCCCACCGGCCGCCCATGCCGACCTCGATGACCGCCACCTCAACCGGCGCGTCGGCGAACGCGGCGAACGCCATTGCGGTGAGCACCTCGAATTTGCTCAACAGTGGTCCGCCGGCGGACTCCGACTGCTGGTCGATCATCTGTACATAAGGCTCGAGTTCACGGTAGGTGGCCACATACTGCGCCGGGCTGATCGGCTTGCCGTCGATGGCGATCCGTTCCACCGCCGACTGCAGGTGCGGGCTGGTGGTCCGCCCGGTGCGCCGCTGCAGCGCAGTCAGCAGCGCGTCGACCATGCGGGCCACTGACGTCTTGCCGTTGGTGCCGGCGATGTGGATCGACGGGTAGGTGCGTTGTGGGGACCCCAGCAGGTCCAGTAGCGCGCTGATCCGCCTCAGGCTGGGCTCGATGCGAGTCTCCGGCCAACGCTGGTCGAGCAGATGCTCGACCTGCAGCAGCGACGCGATCTCGTCGGGGGTAGGGGCGGGATCCGGTGCGCTCACATCGCGGCCAGCCGGCCGGTGATCCGGTCCACTTCCTCGCGCGCCAGCGACTGGCGGGCGCGAATCTTGTCGACGACGGCCTGGGGCGCCTTGGCCCGGAAAGCTTCGTTGTCGAGCTTGGCGGTGGTGCCGGTGAGCTCTTTCTGCGCGGCAACTAGCTCTTTTTCCAGGCGGCGGCGTTCGGCGGCGACGTCGATGGCCCCCGAGGTGTCGAGTTCGACGACGACGGTGCTCTTCGAGTCACCACCGAGCCGCACCTCCAGCGAGGCCGACGGACTGAACCCCGCTCCGGCCTCGGTGAGCCAGGCCAACGCGTGCACCGCGCCGGCCTGGGTGACCAGGTCTGCGCTGTCCAGACCCGCGAGCCGGGCGGGCACCCGCTGCCGGTCGGCCAGCCCTTGGTCGCTGCGGAACCTGCGCACCTCGGTGACCAGCTTCTGCATGTCGGTGATGCGTTGAGCCGCAACAAGGTCAAGCGCGATACCAGACGGCTGCGGCCACTCGGCGATCACCAGCGACTCGCGGTGGGTGAGCGCCCGCCACAGCTCCTCGGTGATGAACGGGATGACCGGGTGCAGCAGCCGAAGCAGCGTGTCGAGCACGGCGGCCAGTACCACGGTGGTGTGCGACAAGCCTTCGCCCAGTTGTCGTTTAGCCAGCTCCACATACCAGTCGCAGAACTCGTCCCAGGTGAAGTGGTACAACGCCTCGCACGCCCGGCTGAACTCGTATCCGTCGAAAGCCGAATCGACTTCGGCGCGCACTTGTTCCAGCCGACCCAGAATCCACCGGTCGGCGTCGGTGAGATCGCCGTCGGGAGGTAGCGATGCCGGCATGGCGCCGTTCATCAGCGCGAATCGGGTGGCGTTGAACAGCTTCGTGCCGAAATTGCGCGACGCGCGAACGTTGTCCTCACCGACAGCCAGATCACCGCCGGGACTGGCGGCGCGGGCCAGAGTGAACCGCAATGCGTCGGCACCGTAGAGGTCCAGCCAGTCCAGCGGATCCACGACGTTACCCTTGGATTTGCTCATTTTGCGGCCGGATTCGTCGCGGACCAATCCGTGCAAGAAGACGTCGGTGAACGGCACCTGCGGATCGCGGCGACCGTCGAGGGTAATGGCCTCATCGCCACCGACGAAGGTGCCGAACATCATCATCCGAGCCACCCAGAAGAACAGGATGTCGTAGCCGGTGACCAAAACGCTGGTTGGATAGAACTTTTCCAGCTCAGGCGTGCGTTCCGGCCAGCCCAGAGTGGAGAACGGCCACAGCGCCGACGAGAACCAGGTATCGAGCACGTCCGGGTCCTGCTCCCAACCGGCCGGCGGGTTTTCATCAGGACCGACGCAGATCTGCTCACCGTCGGGCCCGTACCAGATCGGGATGCGGTGGCCCCACCACAACTGGCGGGAAATGCACCAGTCGTGCATGTCGTCCACCCAGGCGAACCAGCGTGGCTCCAAGCTCGCCGGATGAATCACGGTGTGGCCGTTGCGCACGGCGTCGCCGGCTGCCTTGGCCAGCGACTCCACCCGAACCCACCATTGCAGCGACAGCCGCGGCTCGATCGGCTCGCCGCTGCGCTCGGAGTGTCCGACGCTGTGCAGATAGGGGCGTTTCTCCGCGACGACGCGGCCCTGAGCGGCCAGCGCTTCGCGCACCTTGACGCGGGCCGTCGAACCGGTCCAGACCGTCGAAATCGCTTCCGGTGCCGGTGATCCGGCCCTTGGTGTCCAGGATCGAGGGCATCGGCAACCGGTGACGCACGCCGATTTCGAAGTCGTTCGGATCGTGCGCGGGGGTGACCTTGACCGCGCCGGTGCCAAATTCGGGGTCTACGTGTTCGTCGGCGACGACGATGAGCTGACGGTCCAGGAAGGGATGCGGCAGGCTGCTGCCGACCAGCCGGCGGTAACGCGGGTCGTCGGGATGCACCGCGATCGCGGTATCGCCGAGCATCGTCTCGACCCGGGTGGTGGCCACCACGATGTGCGGCTGGGAATCGTCTAACGAGCCATACCGGAACGACACCAGCTCGCCTTCGACGTCTTCGTATTTGACCTCGAGGTCCGAAATTGCCGTTTCCAGCACTGGCGACCAGTTGACCAGACGCTCGGCCCGGTAAATCAATCCGGCGTCGTAGAGCCGCTTGAAGATCGTCCGTACGGCGCGCGACAGCCCCGCGTCCATGGTGAATCGATCTCGCTGCCAGTCCACCCCGTCACCGAGGCGACGCATCTGGCCGCCGATCGTGCCGCCGGAGTCGCGTTTCCAGTCCCACACCTTGTCGATGAAAAGTTCGCGGCCAAAATCTTCTTTGGTCTTGCCGTCGATGGCGAGTTGTCGTTCCACCACGCTCTGGGTGGCAATGCCGGCGTGATCCATACCGGGCTGCCAGAGCACTTCGTGGTCCTGCATGCGCTTACGACGGGTCAGCGCGTCCATCATCGTGTGTTCCAGCGCGTGACCCATGTGCAGGCTGCCGGTGACATTCGGCGGCGGCAACACGATCGAGTACCCGGGTTTGCCGCTGCCCGGATCTGCGTGAAAGTAACCGGCGTCCAGCCAGCGCTGGTAGATCGTGCTCTCGACCGCACCGGGATCCCACGACTTGGGCAGGGCCTCGGCGGCGGGTTGGGAGCTGGCGGTCACCGCACAATTCTAGGAAGCCGGCTCGGTGCCCGCGAAAGCGCCCGAGCCGGCCGGCCCGATCACAAGCTGATCAGGGGGCGATCAAGGAATGGTCAGCACCTCACCGGGGTGAATCAGATCGGGGTTGGAAATACCGCTGGCGTCGGCGATCACCTGGTATTTGCTGCCGTCGCCGTAGAAGCGCTCCGCGATCGCCCACAGCGTGTCACCGGGTTCGACGGTGTAGCTGCGACCTGCCGGTGGGGGCACCTCTTCCCGTTCGCCGTCCGATTCAGCGGCGTCATGCGCCGGTTCGGGTGCCGGCACCGGCTCTTCGGGAGCGGTCGTCACTTCGGGGGCCGGAACTTCAGCCTCCGGCGGCGGCGGCGCATCGGTCTCGGTCTTCGTCGACCAAGCCGCCCCGTCGGCGGCGTAGAGCACCAAGTTGCGGTCGTCCTGGATGACCAGCCTGACGTTTTTCTTGCCCTTGGTGTTAGTGGCCCAGACAGGCTTGTCCGCGGTGTAGAGCACGAAGTTGCCGTCGTGCTGAACCTCGGCGCGTACAACGTCTTGACCGTTGGTTCCGGTGGCCCAGATGGCCTTGCCGCGCACCTCGAGCACCAAGTTGCCGTCGTCCTGCAACGTCACGACGTAGGCCCCGTTGTTCGACGTGAGCGACTCCCCTCTAACCAGCTTGTGTCCTTCGTTGAGTGTGTCTCCCACGGCCTCTTCCTCTCGTCGTTTGCAGTCCGGCCGGCTGCCGACCGGGCATCGTCGCGTATGCATCAACAACGAAAAGCTTAGTGAGCTGCGGCGCTGCCGGGGCGCCTTCTGCTCAGCTCAATCAAGACATCGCGGAGAACTGGCGGTGAACACCGGCGATCAGGACACTCGCGAATTATGTTGTGCTGCTTTAATGCTTCTCACCGCCGAACAGACCGCCGAGGATATCACCCGCTTTGCTGCCCAAGGCCTTGCCCAGGACGCTGCCTAGCGACTTGTTGCCGCCGGACATGCCACTGAGAATGCTGCCCAGCACGTCGTCGAGTGCGCCGCCGGATTCCGTGTCCTGTTCGGGGCCGGCTTGGGGCGAGGGCGACTTCTTCTGACCCAACTGCTTGCCGATGTAGGCCAGCACGATGGGCGTCAGAATCGGCAGGAGCTTTTCGAACAGTTCGTGGTTGCCGGCGTCGCCGCCCGCCAGCGCGGCGGCCACCTGGCTGCTGTCATTGCCGCCGAAAAGTTTCGCGACCGCCTGGTCTCCCTGGGCGTGGTCCACATCGGCGGCTCCGCCGCCGGCGTCGAGCAGACCGCGAGCCGCATGATCGCCGGCCGCCGACTCGATCGCCGACGCGTGGCCCGGATCTTGGGCCCTCTGCTGAAGGCCGCCGATCAGCACGGGCACCAGCTTCTCCACCGCGCTGTTCACCGCACCTTCGTCGACGCCGAGCCTGTCGGCGATGTCCCGCGTGGGGATCTGGGCGAAGAGATCATCGAGGCCGGCCATAGCGCGTCCACCTTCGGTGTCAACTGGCTGGGAACAGGTCGCGCGACGTGTTCAGGTGTTCACGACGTTAGCTCAAAGCCGCGCAACTGCAGACAGTTCGGCGCCGACTGTTCAGCTCAAGCGGGCGGTCTCCAACGTCACTCCCGCGCCGGGGAGCCGGGCCAGCAAGGCATCGCCCATCGCGCTTGCCGGTGTCAGGACGCCGTGCAGATCCGACAGCTTGTCTCGGTCCAGCGCGAGGGCTAACCCGCATTCCCCCAACAACACCGACGTCGCCTTATAGCCGGGGTCGCCCTGCTGGGCAATCTTCGCGACATAGCGGCTGCCGGTCGTCGTGGTGGTGTAGGTCTCGGCTTTGTAATAACCACGCTCGCGCCGGGCGGCGCTGGGCCCGGTGCCGGGTTTGGGCACGACGCGCTCGACGAGACGCCGGGGCAAGAACCGAAAGTAGCGGCTGCCCAAACCGAAAACGGCGTTGCCGACGCCGGTGACCAACGCCGACCCGACCGGCGCGATCGGTGAGGAACCCAGGCTCATGGTTTCGGCATAGCGGAACTGCCTGCCGTACGCCCAGTCCAGTAAAGCGTTGCTGCGGCGGACGATTCGGGTGTTGTACGGCGCCATCGGGAACCCGGCTGTCCAGATGCCGGCGAGTTCGGGCGCGATCTCACGGCCGCGCCGACGAATTAGGTCTGGCTGCGGGCCCAGATCGGGCTCGGCCCCGCGATCGCTGGTCAGGGTGTACGGGTCAGCCGCCTGTCGGCGCAGATCGGCGTCACGGGAGGAGATGTCGAACAGCTCCAGCATCGATCCGATGGTGCCGCCGGACACCCCTCCGGAGAAAGCGACCACCACGAACTCGGTGTCGCCGAGTTCCCCGGCGCCGTCTGCACTGACTCTCCGGTGCAGCGCGTACACACTCAGGTCCGAAGGGACGGAATCGAATCCGCAGCCGTGCACGATCCTTGCGCCGGTGTCGATGGCCTGCTTGTGATGCAGGTCGATGCTGTTGCGCACGAACACCGCCTCGCCGGTCAGGTCGGCGTAGTCGGTGCCCGCCGCGGCGCAGGCGGCGACCAGCGGCATGCCGTACTTCAAATAGGGTCCGACGGTGGTGATGACCACCTGCGTCTGGGCGGCCATCGCCTCAAGCGTCGACGGCGAGGAAGCGTCGGCTTCCAGCAGCGGCCAGGACTGCGCCGACTCGCTGAGCGTCTCGCGGACCGCACGCAGCCGTTCTTTGGATCGGCCGGCCAGTGCGACCCGCGCGTCCCCGCCGGATCTAGCCAGGTAATCGGCGGTCAGCTTCCCGACGAAGCCGGTCGCCCCATAGACAACGATGTCGTATTCGCGCGTTGTGCTCACCGCCGCGACGGTACTCCCAGTATTTCGGGCAGCTCGACGGCCTCACCGAGCAGCTGCTCGGCCAGGAACCCGATCACCACCTGATACCAGAGTTTGGTGTGCTGCGGCGCCACCACCCAGTGATGCTCGGACGGAAAGTACAGGAATCGGTGCGGGCTCTCGCCGTGCTCGTCGGCCGGCAGGCCCGACGCGGAGAGCAGCTCATACCAGAGCCGCAGGCCTTCTCCGATCGGCACCCGGTAATCCCTGTCGCCGTGGATGACCAGCATCGGCGTGCTGATCTGCTCGACGAATCGGTGTGGTGAGTAGGCGGCGACCATCTCCGGTGTCAATTCGCGGCGCCAGTAGTAAGCGGTGTCGGTGGTGGGCACGAACTGGTCCAGCGCCCACAGGCTGGCGTGGGTGACGATCGCCGAGAAGCGGTCGGTGTGGCCGGCTACCCAGTTGGCCAGGTAGCCGCCGAACGAGCCGCCCATCGCCGCGGTCCGGGTGGCGTCGACACGCGGATGTGCGCACGCCGCGTCGGTGGCAGTCATCAGGTCGTCGAACGGTGCTCCGCCCCAGGCTCCCCAGCCGCGCTGGATGAAGTCCTGA
Source organism: uncultured Actinomycetota bacterium (assembly GCA_963818785.1). Lineage (GTDB taxonomy): Bacteria > Actinomycetota > Actinomycetes > Mycobacteriales > Mycobacteriaceae > Mycobacterium. The sequence continues at coordinate 14,693 of CAWFTT010000016.1, forward strand.
CCGTAGCCGGTGGACAGCGCGGGGTCCGGCAGCAGCACCGCATACCCGCAGGCGGCCAGCAGCCACGGGTTCCACCGCCAGGACCAGCTGTTCCAGCTGCCCAGCGGGCCGCCATGGATCCACAACAACAGTGGAGCGGGCGGCTGTTGGTGGGGCAGCACCAGCCATGACCGCACCGTCGTCCCGTCGGGCGCGGTGGCCGAGAAGTCTTGCACGGTGCCGGGCACTGCAGGCAGGCCGACGCAGGGCAGCGCGGTGACGACGCCGTCCGGATCGATTCGCACCGGGTGCGGCGGGGCGCCATACGAGCTGCGCAGTGCGTACAGCACGCCGCCCGCAGCGGCGACCACATCGGTGTAGGCGAAGTCGTCCTCGGTGAGCTGGGTGACGGTCGAGGTGGCGACATCGACGATGAAGACCGGGGCTCGGCCGGCTTGATCGGCGGTGACGATCAGCGCGGAGCCATCGCTGGACCAGGTCAACGACGCGGGCCAGCGGTCCCAGTGTCCGGCGAGCAACATCGGTTGATCACCGAAGCGCTGAAGCTGCAGCGTCCGGCGCGGCGCGCGGTCGGGCGCCGAGACGGTTTCACGGATGAAGGCGACCGCTGACCCGTCCGGAGATATCGAAGGATTCTCAAGGTCGGCGTCCGGGTCGTCGGCGATGATGCTGCGCTCACCGGATCCCAGTTCGACGCGCAACAGCACCGAACGTTGCACGGGTCCGGGTCCGGCCACCGGCCAGGTGGTCACCAGGAACCGCCCGTCCGCGCTGAGGTCGAACGTTGCGTCGCGCAACGCCCGGCCGGGCTGTGGGGTCAGATCGCGGGGGCCGTCCGCATCCAGCAGGTGCGGCTCGTCTGCGCCGAGGTCCTTGTCCCAGTAACGAACGGGATAGCCGGAGTGCAGGATGGCGGTGACCTGGTTGGACTTGCGCAGCTCTCGCAGCTGTCGGTCGTGGTCGATGTCGCGAGCCGATGAGAGCAGCGGCGCGACCGCCACAGTGACCTCGGCGGCGCGGGCCGTACGTACCGCGTTGACACCGCCCGGCAGGGTCAGCGTCTCGATCGCCTCGCCGCCGCGGACCGGTAGCCGCCATAACGAGGCAGGCGGCTTGTCGGTATCGCCGGCAACCGCATCGGCGGCCCGCCGGGAGGACACGAACAGCAGGTCACCATCGACGGTGAACGCCGGTGAGGACTCACCGCAGGCGCCGCGAGTAAGCCGGCGGGCCGGTTCACGCCCGACCGGGTCCAGCTCCCACACCGCGCTGACGTATTCGGTGCGTTTCTCGTTGAGTTCGGCGATCACGGTGACCACTCGGCAGCCGTCGGCGGACACCGCCAGGCCTGCCACGCGAGGCAGGGCGAGGTAGTCGTCGAGGCTGTCGAATGCGGTTGCGGTCATACGTCTTGGTAACACTCACCGTGCATGGGTCGCGTCTGAAACGGCTGACGGCGGTGCCGGGTCGATTCCCCGGACACCGCCGTCAGCGTCAGCGTCGTGGTCAGCCGCGCCGGCCGCACACTGGCCAGGCACCAATGCCCTGGGTGTGCAACACGTTCTCGGCCACCCGGATCTGCTCATCGCGGCTCGCGCCATTCGCAGAGCCCGAGCCGCCGTTGGCCCGCCAGGTGCTCGAGGTGAACTGCAGTCCACCGGAGAAGCCGTTGCCGGTGCTGATCCCCCAGTTCCCGCCGGACTCGCACTGCGCGATCGCGTCCCAGTTCACGCTGTACGCCCTCGCAGCCGGCCGCGCCGGCGCTTCGGCGGGGGCAGCGTCCGCGGGCGGCGGGGCCTCGTCCGGAACGTCGGCCGACGGGGCATCGGCCGGTGCATCGGCCGGCGGGGCATCGGCGGGCGGAGGAACTTCGTCGGGCGCAGCCGCCGGTGGCGCTGGGTCGAACTCCGCGTCTTCCGCGGGCGGAGCCGCATCCGGCGCCGGTGCGTCGATCCCGGCGTCGTCAACGGGCGGAGCTGCGACCGGTGTGTTCGCGTCGAGCTCGACGTCGTCTGCGTGGGCGATGCCGGTCGGCAGGACGATCGGGGCCGTAGCGAAAACCCCGGCGACAGCAGCCGCCGACAGCGTTTTGCGGACGTTCTTCAATCTCGTTCCTTTCGCGCTGCGCGCGCCGAAGCACCCCACGGGTTGTGGGCTGAACGCCTGTATCAGGCGGATGCGCTTCGGACGTGCCGTCTCGTTCAGGCACGACAGCGGAGGCTCTTGCCTAACCGGGCCACTGCCCGTTGCCGCCAGGCGGCTGTCGCCACCCGCAGCCCCGCTCGCACGCGGTTGGGAAATTCGATTTTCTCTGCCCGTTTTCGGGCCGAAAGGGACCGTACGAGAACTCAAACCATTCGTCATCTCGGGCAGAACCGCCCCAGAAGGCTCAGCGATACCGTAATGCCGTCCAATCGATCGGATGACTTCGCTGGTCAACGGTGTCTTTTTGTTCAGATGAACATCACCATTAAAATTTATTTGCCGTGAGCCAAATCACGGCCTTTTTGTGAGCTGCCGCACAGTATTTGCTGCAGTTACCTGACGTCCGACGCATGGTTGGCTCATTCGGTCGGCGCCGCAGGTCTTTCGGAGTTTTTCCCGTTCAAAACACACCTGCCGAACGCGTCTCTGACGCTTGCTGCACCTTTCCTGAGTCATAACTGGCAAATGAATTACCTGAAGAACGCAATTGCCTACGTCGGAATTAGCCGCAGCAGGAAGCCGAAATCCCGCAACCAATCGAACTATTAGTGAGTAGGAAAGCAGGCGGCAGCCGTAATCTTCGTCACATTCATCGCGACAAAGCGCGATAAGAAATCGTGCCCGCCCGTGGGCGACTTTTACGAATTGTCGCTCCTAGGCAGGCACGAAGACAACCCCACCGGCCAGGTAAGCACGAGGCGCTTGCGCAGGCCAGTTAGCGCCCGGCTGCGGCCAGCGACTGCAGATCGGCAGCAGAGTTCACATTCGCCAGCGAGTGGCCGTTGGTAACGACGAGACGCTGCGCATCGACAGAGTCGACCAGAGCGCGCATCGCGCGCTCCCCTGCCGCCAGCAGCGCATCGATTCGCTCGGCCAGCGACGTTCGATACACCGCAGCCAGGTAGTGATCGCGACCGTCCCAGGGCAGCACCACGTCGGCGTCGACCTGCTCGGCAAGCGCCCACAGCACGTCGATCAGCCCGGCGTCGAGGAACGGCATGTCGACGGCGCTGACGAAAGCCCGTGTCGCCCCGGATTCGGCGGCTGCGCGCAGGCCGTGTCCGGTCGCAAACAGCGGCCCCGCGCCGCGCGTACCGTCGCGCAGAATCTGTGCCTGCAGGGTGGGCAACCGTTGGCCCTGTGCTGCCATGACGAACACCGGCTGGCATCGCTGGCTGACTACGCCGACGACGTGTTCGACCAGCGTGGAAGCGCCACCCTTGTGCCCGGCCGCCGGCGACCTTCCGACCCGCGCCTGACCGACGGGTTCTGGCACCGGCAGCATCGCCTTGTCCCGCCCCATGCGCCGTGACTCGCCGCCGGCCAGCACGATTCCTGCCAGCCGCGCCGGCTTCGATGCCGTCACGTCAGCAAACAGTCCAGGTGTCGCGTCCGCGCAACAGTGACTGCAGCGCGACACGGTCCGACGGCGTTGCGGCCCGCGCCGCGGCGACCTGGTGGCGCGCCGCGTCGTCGTACCTAGGCCGGCTGACCTGGCGGAATACCCCCATCACGGTGTGTTCGAGATTTTGGTCGGACAACCGCGAGAGTGCGAACGCGTAAGCCGGATCTTCGGCGTGCGCGTTGTGCACGACGATGTCGCTGGCCCGAACGTCGGCAGTCTTGGCGACGTCAAGGCTGAAGCCAGACCGAACCACGCAATACTCGCCGTTGGCGCCGAATACGATCGGCTCACCGTGACGGACGTTGATCACCCGCTCCTCGGCGCCCTCTTTACGCAGAGCGTCGAACGAGCCGTCGTTGAAAATGGGGCAGTCCTGCAAAATCTCGACCAACGCGGCTCCGCGATGAGCGGCCGCAGCGCGCAGCACCTCGGAGAGCCCCTTGCGGTCGGAGTCCAGCGCCCGGCCGACGAAACTCGCTTCGGCGCCCAGGGCCATCGAGACCGGGTTGAACGGCTGGTCCACTGAACCCATCGGGGTGGACTTGGTGACCTTCCCGACTTCCGAGGTCGGTGAGTACTGACCTTTGGTCAGGCCATAGATCCGGTTGTTGAACAGCAGAATGGTCAGGTTGACGTTGCGCCGTAAGGCGTGGATCAGGTGATTGCCACCGATGGACAGTGCGTCACCGTCGCCGGTGACCACCCACACCGACAGGTCTTCGCGAGCCAGCGCCAGACCGGTTGCGATGGCCGGTGCGCGACCGTGAATGGAGTGCAGGCCGTAGGTCTCCAGGTAGTACGGGAAGCGACTGGAGCAGCCGATGCCGCTGACGAAGACGATGTTCTCGCGGCGCAACCCCAGCTCGGGCAGGAAGTTGCGAATGGTGTTGAGGATGACGTAGTCACCGCAACCAGGACACCAACGCACCTCCTGGTCGCTGGTGAAGTCTTTCGCCTTCTGCGGTTGGTCGGTGGTGGGCACGCCGCTGTTCTTGGACAGCATGTCGGACAGACCGAGGTCTGCCCCGATCAGGTCAGTCATGACTTATCTCCCGCTCCAACCGTGGCCACCGCTAATCTCGCGACCATCGTCTTGTCTTGCTCGATCTCAGCCAGTGTCCCGCCCAGCGCGGCGCGGATGACCCGCCCCACCTCGTCGGCCAGGAACGAGACGCCCTGAACCTTGGTGACCGACTGCACGTCGACGAGATATTTGCCCCGCAGGACCAGCGCCAGTTGACCCATGTTCATCTCGGGTGCCACGACCTGAGGGTAACGTCGCAGCACCTCGCCCAGGTTGGCCGGGAACGGTCGGAGATACCGCAGGTGGGCGTGTGCGACTTTGACGCCGTTGCGCCGGGCGCGCCGGCAGGCTTCGCCGATCGGACCGTACGAACTTCCCCACCCGATGAGCAGCAGTTCGGCGTCTCCGGTCGGGTCGTCGACTTCCAAATCGGGAACGGAGATGCCGTCGATCTTGGCTTGGCGTAACCGCACCATCAGATCGTGGTTGGCCGGCTCGTAAGAGATGTTGCCCGACCCGTTGGCCGTCTCCAGGCCACCGATGCGGTGCTCGAGCCCCGGGGTTCCGGGAACGGCGAACTGGCGGGCCAGGGTTTCCGGGTCACGCGCGTAGGGCTGGAACGGCTCGTCGGGCTTGGCGAAGACATGCTCGACCGGCTCGATGGTGTCGAGGTCCGGAATCTGCCAAGGCTCGGAACCGTTGGCGATCGCACCGTCGGACAACAGGATCACCGGCGTGTGGTACGACACCGCGATACGCACCGCCTCGACCGCGGTCTCAAAGCAGTCCGACGGGGTCCGCGGCGCCAGCACCGCCACCGGCGACTCACCGTTGCGGCCGTAAAGGGCCTGCAGCAGATCTGCCTGCTCGGTCTTGGTGGGCAGACCGGTCGACGGACCGCCACGCTGCACGTCGATAACCAGGAGCGGCAGTTCGGTCATCACCGCCAACCCGATGGCCTCAGATTTCAATGACAGGCCCGGCCCCGAGGTGCTGGTGACTCCGAGCGCCCCGCCATAGGACGCGCCCAGCGCCGCGCCGATGCCGGCGATCTCGTCCTCCGCCTGGAAGGTGATGACGTTGAAGTTCTTGTGTTTGCTCAGCTCGTGCAGGATGTCGGACGCCGGGGTGATCGGGTAGCTGCCCAGCACCACCTGGATACCGGCCAGCTGGCCTGCCGCCACAATGCCGTAGGCCAGCGCGGTGTTTCCGGAGATCTGTCGGTATTCGCCGGGAGTCAGTTTCGCCGGCGACACTTCGTAAGTGGTGCCGAACGCCTCGGTGGTCTCGCCGTAGTTCCTTCCGGCTTTCAGCGCCAGCACATTCGCCTCCGCGACGTCAGGCTTGCGGAGGAACTTTTCCCGGATGAAGGTTTCGCTGGTTTCGATGGGCCGCCCGTACATCCACGACAGCAGACCCAGCGCGAACATGTTCTTGGCGCGCTGACCGTCCTTCTTCGAAGCGCCGATCTCTTCGACAGCCGCCAGCGTCAGCGTCGTCATCGCGATGGCGTGCACGACGTACTCGGAGAGTTCACCGCTTTCCAGCGGATTCTGCTGGTAGCCGACCTTGGCGAGATTGCGCTTGGTGAACTCGTCGGAGTTCGCGATCACCATCCCGCCCCGGGGCAGCTCGCCGATGTTAGCTTTCAGCGCCGCCGGGTTCATCGCCACGAGCACATCGGGGCGGTCACCGGCGGTCAGGATGTCGTAGTCGGCTATTTGTATCTGAAACGACGAAACGCCGGGCAAAGTGCCTGCGGGAGCACGAATCTCGGCAGGGTAGTTCGGTTGGGTCGCCAAGTCGTTGCCGAACAGCGCCGCCTCGGAGGTGAATCTGTCGCCGGTGAGCTGCATGCCGTCGCCGGAGTCACCGGCGAAGCGGATCACTACTTTTTCCAGCTGTGTGCGCGTCCCCGCCGCTCGGGCGGAATGGGATTTCGGCTCGGCTCCGTCGCCGTTCGACCCCACGTGTTCGCCTTCCGTCACCGTTACCCGCTCACGGGCACTCCGACACCGGCACTGCTGACGTGCGCTGCCATCGGCTGGAGTAAGAGGCCCGTCCGATCTGTATGTCACCGGTAGTACCGATTATTGCACTGTTCTTAGGCGACAGTTGACGGCAACGCGCGGAATAGTCCGACCGATATGGCGCCATCGGCCCAGCTCAAGCGCGTGCCGTTCCCACGAGCTCGGCGAAAGTGTGGTATTGGTCACTCGCTGACGCGCGCAAAATCTAAGAAGCGGCCATACCCGTGAGTAACATTTGCTAGCGCTGAGGAGAGGTGACCTCCGTGGTAGGAGGAGATGTCGAATCGGGCGTCACAGCGGCGCTGTCAGCGGTCTCCGGCATCGCGATCAGGTACAGCAGCAGGCCGGCGCCGGCGATCGCGCCCAGCGACAGGAACGCCGCGTCATAGCCAACGGTCAGCACTATCTCGCCGGCGACGAAATTAGACAGCGATGCGCCCACGCCCCACGCGGCGGTGACGGCGCCCAGGCTCACGTTGAATCGTCCGGTTCCGTGCGTGAGGTCTTGAATAACGAGCGGAAACAGCGCTCCAAAAATCCCGGCTCCCACCCCGTCGAGCAGCTGAACACCGATCAGCCAGCCGGGGTTATCCGACAAGGTGTAAAGGATGCCGCGCGCCGTCAGCACGGCGAACGCAATCAGGAAGATCGGCTTACGCCCGCAGCTATCGGCCTTGGCGCCGGCAAGGTAGGCCACCGGCACCATGACGACCTGCGCGCCGGCGATGCATGCCGCCATCAAGGAAGTGCCGACGTGTTTGTTGTGCAGTGCCAGCACCTGACCCACCAAGGGCAGCATGGCCGCGTTGGCGAAATGAAACGCGACCATTGCTGCGGTGAAGATCAACAGTCGACGGTCGCGTAACAGCAGGGCAATCCCCGACGGCCGGTGCGGGTCCTCCCCTGAGCTGCGGTCCAAGCCTCTGGCCACGTCGTGGTCGATGGCATCGCGCGGAATCCGCAACGTCGCCGCGACGCTGAGCGCCGCCATGACCGCCAGCACCCAGAACACCACCGCCGGGCCGAGGAAGTAGCCCAGTCCCCCCGTGATGACCGCCGCCGACGCATTGCCGGCGTGGTTGAACGACTCGTTGCGCCCGATTCGCCTGGCGAACCGCCGGGAGCCGACTGCACCGAGGGTGATCGCCGCGAGGGCGGGTGCGAATACAGACCCGGCCATGCCGGTGACGACCTGCAGAGCGGTGATGGTGGAGAACCGAGGCAACAGCGGCATTGCCAGCGTCCCCGCGGTCACCAGCGCCGCGCCCGCCACCACCAGGGTCCGCTTGGCCGCCGTGCGATCCACCAGAGCGCCGAACGGCGTCTGCGCAGCGATCGCGGCGATGCCGCCGACCGCCATCACGAAACCGATAGAAGCTTGATCCCAGTGGTGCGTTACCAGTAGGTAGATCGAAAGGTACGGTCCCAGGCCGTCCCTCACGTCGGCCAACGAGAAATTCAGCAGGTCCAGTGCGTGCGTGGCGCGCCGTTGCAAGGCGTCGGGCGATGAACCCGCACGCACGATACGCGGCTGAGCTTGATTGCCCGGCTCCTCCTCGGGCGCCGGGGCCGCCCGCATCGTCGCCGGCTGAGCATGATTGCCCGGCTCCTCCTCGGGCGCCGGGGCCGCCCGCATCGTCGCCGGGCTAGGTTAGGCGCTCTTGTCGCGACGTTCGGTGCGCGACGGCTTACGCGGAACGATCGTCGGCAAGACGTTGTCCTGGACGGTCTCCTTGGTCACCACGACCTTGGCTACGTCGTCGCGGCTGGGGATGTCGTACATCACCGGCAGCAGCACTTCTTCCATGATCGCGCGCAACCCGCGGGCGCCGGTGCCGCGGTGAATCGCCTGCTCGGCGATCGCCTCCAGCGCGTCCTGGGTGAATTCCAACTCGACGCCGTCCATTTCGAACAGGCGGGTGTACTGCTTGACCAAGGCGTTCTTCGGCTTGGAGAGAATCTTGACCAGCGACTCCATGTCCAGATTGGTCACCGAGGCCACCACCGGCAAGCGACCGATGAACTCCGGGATCAACCCGTATTTGATCAGGTCTTCGGGCATCACTTCGGCGAAGTGGTCGGTGGTGTCGATCTCGGCCTTCGAGCGCACCTCGGCGCCGAAGCCCAACCCACGCTTGCCCACCCGGTCGGAGACGATCTTCTCCAGCCCGGCGAACGCGCCCGCCACAATGAACAGCACGTTGGTGGTGTCGATCTGAATGAACTCCTGATGCGGGTGCTTGCGGCCGCCCTGCGGGGGCACCGACGCCTGGGTGCCTTCCAGGATCTTCAGCAGCGCTTGCTGCACACCTTCGCCGGAGACGTCGCGGGTGATCGACGGGTTCTCGCTCTTGCGGGCGATCTTGTCGACCTCGTCGATGTAGATGATCCCGGTCTCGGCACGCTTGACGTCGTAGTCGGCGGCCTGGATCAGTTTGAGCAGGATATTTTCCACATCCTCACCGACGTAACCGGCCTCGGTCAGTGCGGTGGCGTCGGCGATCGCGAACGGCACGTTGAGCATTTTGGCCAGCGTCTGGGCCAGGTAGGTCTTGCCGCAGCCGGTCGGCCCCAGCATCAGAATGTTGGATTTCGTCAGCTCGACGGGTTCTGCCGACCGCGAATCGCGGCCCTTCTCACCGGCCTGGATTCGCTTGTAGTGGTTGTAGACAGCGACGGCCAGCGTCCGCTTGGCGGTGTCCTGGCCGATGACGTAACCCTCTAGAAAATCGCGGATCTCAGCGGGCTTGGGCAGCTCGTCGAGTTTGACGTCGTCGGCGTCGGCCAGTTCCTCTTCGATGATCTCGTTGCACAGGTCGATGCATTCGTCGCAGATGTAAACGCCGGGGCCTGCGATGAGCTTCTTGACTTGTTTCTGACTTTTCCCGCAGAACGAGCACTTAAGCAGGTCACCGCCGTCTCCGATGCGCGCCATGGTGTCGAGAGCCTACTTCCTGTGTCGCCGTCTGTGGTGGTGTGCCAAACGTAATTTCCGACGCTACCCGCTGGTTCGGGCACAACGCGACCGATAAGCCCGAATAGCGTCGGTGGTATTCATTTCTGTCGCCCAGCGCGCCGCTAAACATATCGCCTGACCGGTCCCGGCACTCGCCGGAACGCTCGACCGTGTCTCTGGCGTGTCGCGCCCGTTACTCGAACGAGAAGCTGCCAGCACTTCTGCGGCGAACGCAGCCGCCGCACAGGACGACTCAATTAATCACCCTACAGTGACTGGGTGGAGTATGCCTTCGCTGCTGACACCGTGCTGATCAGCGACGGCGGGTTGGCCACCGAGCTGGAGGCGCGCGGCCACGATCTGTCGGATGCGTTGTGGTCGGCGAGGCTCCTGGTGGACGCGCCGCACGAAATCGCCGCGGTGCACGCCGCCTTCTTTCGCGCCGGCGCCCGGATCGCCACCGCGGCCAGCTATCAGGCGTCGTTCGACGGATTCAGCGCCCGCGGGCTCAGCCGCGACGACACCATACGACTGCTGCGCCGCAGCGTCGAGCTGGCCGTGCATGCGCGGGACGACGCGGGGGCGGGCCGCGTGGGCGATCGCAAGCCCGGCGAAGCCGGGCGCGGAGGGTCGCCCACCCAGCAGCACGTGGGCGATCGCAAGCCCGGCGAAGCCGGGCGCGGCGGGTCGCCCACCCAGCAGCGCTGGGTAGCCGCGGCGGTCGGACCGTACGGCGCCGCGATGGCCGACGGCTCGGAATACCGCGGACGTTACGGGCTGACCGTCCGGCAACTGCAAAACTGGCACGAACCGCGCTTGCAGGTGCTCGCGGAAGCCGGTGCCGACCTGCTGGCGCTGGAAACGATTCCCGACATCGACGAGGCCGAAGCGCTGCTGACTGTGGTGCGCCGCCTCGGCGTGCCGGCATGGTTGAGCTACACCGTCGCGAACGGCAGAACTCGCGCCGGTCAACCGCTGGCTGAGGCGTTCGCGCTGGCCGCCGGCATACCGGAGATCGTCGCTGTCGGCGTCAACTGTTGTGCGCCCGACGAGGTGCTGCCGGCCATCGCGGTCGCCACTCAGGCAGGTAAGCCGGTGATCGTGTATCCCAACAGCGGCGAGCGGTGGGACAACGTACGCGGGGCGTGGACTGGTCCTTCCCAGTTTTCGCCCCGGCTCGCGCAGCTCTGGGCGTCGGCGGGCGCCCGCATCATCGGCGGCTGTTGCCGGGTAGGACCAGCAGAAATCACGGCGGTGGCGACGACACTCACGCCGAACGGGAAATCACTGCGACGCTGAGGCCGAAAACTGTCAACCAGTGCACGTTCGGCGCAAGGAATCAGGCGGGTTGTGCCGAAAGCTTTCGGTACTCCAGGACCGTGTCGATGATGCCGTAGGTCTTGGCTTCTTCGGCGGTGAGGATCTTGTCGCGGTCGGTGTCTTTGCGGACCACGTCGGCGGTCTTGCCGGTGTGGCGGGCCAGCGTGCTCTCCATCAACGTGCGCATGCGTTCGATTTCGGCGGCCTGGATTTCCAGGTCGGAGAACTGTCCTTGGATGACACCCGACAGCGAGGGCTGGTGAATGAGAATCCGCGCGTTGGGCAGGGCCATCCGCTTGCCCGGGGTGCCTGCCGCCAGCAGGACGGCGGCAGCGGAGGCGGCTTGGCCCAGGCACACCGTCTGGATGTCGGCGCGCACGTACTGCATCGTGTCGTAGATCGCCATCAATGAGGTGAAGCCGCCGCCCGGGGAGTTGATGTACATGGTGATGTCGCGGTCGGGATCCAACGACTCCAGCACCAGCAGCTGGGCCATGATGTCGTTGGCCGACGCGTCGTCGACCTGCACGCCGAGGAAGATGATCCGTTCCTCGAACAGCTTGTTGTACGGGTTGGACTCCTTGACGCCCCAGCTCGAGTGCTCGACGAACGACGGCAGGATGTAGCGCGCCTGCGGCTGGATATCGGGATTCATGGCTTGACTCCATTGAGGTGGGCGCGGGTGATGATGTGGTCGACGAAGCCGTATTCCAGAGCTTCCTGGGCGGTGAACCAGCGGTCGCGGTCGGAATCGGTTTCAATGCGTTCGATCGTCTGGCCGGTGAACTCGGCATTCAGCCGGAACATCTCCTTTTTGATGACGGCGAACTGCTCGGCTTGGATGGCGATGTCGGCCGCGCTACCGGTCACCCCGCCCAACGGCTGGTGCATCAGGATGCGGGCATGCGGCAAGGCGTAGCGCTTGCCCTTGGCGCCCGCTGCCAGCAGGAACTCCCCCATCGAGGCGGCCATGCCCATCGCATAGGTGGCGATGTCGCAGGGCGCCAGCACCATGGTGTCGTAGACCGCCATTCCGGCGCTGATCGATCCACCGGGCGAGTTGATGTATAGGTTGATGTCCTTGGTCGGGTCCTCGGCGGCGAGCAGCAGAATCTGGGCGCACAGCCGGTTGGCGATGTCATCATCAACCTGTGAGCCCAGGAAGATGATGCGCTCGGCGAGCAGACGCTCGTAGACCGAGTCGACCAGGTTGAGGCCCTGAGTGGCCGAACGCATGTGAGTCTCACCGCTCACAGTGGGGTACCTGCTTTCTTCATTTGCGCCGCTTCTCATCGCTTCGCGCTGCGTCGTCGTCGGCGGCTCATCTGCGCCGCTCATTCTCATCGCTTCGCTCTGCATTGTCGCCGGCGGTCGAGTTCCATATGCATCGACACTAACCAACCGGCGACTTTCTGCACTCCCGGGAGCGCCGGCGTTCGCTCACAGCGTCAGACTGGCTCGGGATCGTTGTCCTGAGGCGAAACGACCGCTTCGCTGGTTTCCTCCAGGGTCTCCGCCTGCTCCGACTCGACGACCTCGGCAGGCTCGTCGACCTCCGCGGCTTCGATGGCCTCGTCGATCGATTCGTCCGCGTCCTCGTCAAGATCGAGGTCCAAATCGAAGTCCTCGTCGTCCTCGTCGTCAGCCTCGTCGTCGTCCTCGCCGCCGCGACCGAAGAATTCGCTGGTGTCGATGACCTCGCCGGCACTGTCGGTGACCGTGGCCGCCTCGACCACCGCGGCGATGGTCAGTTGGCGTCGCACGTCAGCGAACATGTTCGGCATCTGGTTGTTCTGCTGCAGGTAAGACAAGAACTGTTGCGGTTCGATGCCGTATTGGCGGGACATCAGCACCAGTCGCTCGGTCAGGTCGTTTTGCGTGACCTGGATATCCAAGTCGTCGGCCAAGGCATCCATCAGCAGTTGTGTCTTGACGACCTTCTCGGCGTTGCTGCGGGCGTCGGCGTCGAACTCTTCGCGCGAGGAGCCCTGCTCGGCGAGCGTCTCGGCGAATCTGGCCTCGTCGTGGTCGATGCCGTGCAGTGCGCTGTGCAAGGTGCTCTCGACCTGCGTCTGCACGATCGCTTCCGGCAGCGGTATGTCCACCTGTTCCAGCAGGCTGTCCAGTGTTGCGTCGCGGATCTTCTCGGCCTGCTGAACCCGCTTGACTTGACGCACGCGATCGGCCAGGTTCGCCCGTAATTCGTCCATGGTGTCGAATTCGCTTGCCAATTGGGCGAACTCGTCGTCGGGCTCGGGCAGTTCGCGTTCTTTCACCGATCCGACGGTGACGGTCACTTGGGCTTCTTCACCGGCGTGCGGGCCGGTCGCCATGGTGGTGGTGAAGACCCGGGACTCCCCGGCGGACAACCCGACAATCGCGTCGTCGAGACCTTCGACCAGCCGCCCGGAGCCGACCTCGTGCGACAAGCCCGTGGTGGCCGCCTCGGGCACGTCCTCGCCGTTGACGGTGGCGGCCAGGTCGATCGAGACGAAGTCCCCGTTCTGAGCCGGGCGCTCGACACCGGTGAGAGTGCCGAACCGCGCCCGCAGCGACTGCAGTTCAGCGTCGATTTCCTCGTCGCTGATTTCCACGGGATCGACAGAGACCTTCAGGTCGCTCAGATCGGGCAGCGTGATGTCGGGGCGGACATCGACCTCGGCGGTGAACACCAATTCTTGGCCGTACTCCTTCTTGGTGACCTCGATCTCGGGCTGACCGAGCGGGCGCACCTCCGACTCGGTGACGGCCTGGCCGTACCGGGCCGGCAGCACCTCACTGACAACCTGGTCGAGCATCGCCTCCCGTCCGATTCGCGCTTCGAGCAACTTCGCCGGCGCCTTCCCCGGACGAAACCCCGGCAACCGGATCTGTTTGGCCAGCTCCTTGTAGGCCCGCTGAAAGTCCGGCTCGAGCTCGGCGAACGGCACCTCGACATTGAGGCGCACCCGGGTGGGGCTCAGCTGCTCGACGGTGCTCTTCACGCGTGTGCTCCTCGATGTGTTGTTCTGTGGCGGCGGCGCCCGCGCCGTGGCGTGCTTTGGTCGGGGTGACAGGATTTGAACCTGCGGCCTTCCGCTCCCAAAGCGGATGCGCTACCAAGCTGCGCTACACCCCGCACTGACCTGGAAATCCTACGGCTCCGCTTCGTGGACTCTGCGCCTGGCTCTCGGCAAGGTCACGAGGGGGTGTCATTTGGATTTGAACTCTGCTGCGACGTACAGTCGCGCTCGAAATATTCGCGCGGGCGTAGCTCAATGGTAGAGCCCTAGTCTTCCAAACTAGCTACGCGGGTTCGATTCCCGTCGCCCGCTCCGGCTGGGGTTTCCGACAGACCCGACAGGAAGGCGCCCCGATGGGCGATGTCGACATCCACGGCTCGTGTGCACCGCGCTTCGACAGGGTGCGCGACGCGTTCGAGCAGAATTTCGTGCTGCGCAAAGAGGTCGGTGCCGCGGTCGCGGTCTGGGTGGACGGCAACTTGGTGGTCAACCTCTGGGCCGGGTCGGCTGACGCTGCCGGCAACCGGCCATGGCGACAAAACACCCTGAGCAATGTGCTGTCCGGCAGCAAAGGACTGACCAGCACGTGCGTGCACCAGCTCGCCGATCGCGGTGAACTGGACCTCGATGCGCCGGTGGCCCGTTATTGGCCGGAGTTCGGACAAGCCGGCAAAGAAGCAATCACCGTTGGCATGGTGTTGAGTCACCGTTCTGGCGTCATCGGCCCACCATTCCGGATGAACTGGTGGGACCTGGCCGACTGGGATCACGTCTGCCGGCAGCTGGCTGCAGCCAAACCGTGGTGGCAGCCGGGCACCGCCCAGGGCTATCAGCTGGCTACGTTCGGCTTCATTCTGGGCGAGGTTTTCCGTCGCATCACCGGCTACACGATCGGGCAGTATCTACGCGCCGAGATTGCCGACCCGATGGGCATCGACGTGCACATCGGTTTGAGAGAAGCCGAACAGCGGCGCTGCGCAGACCCCGTCAGCAAACCCCGGCTACGAGGGATTTTGGGCACCGCACCATGGGATCCGGTCGCTCTCGATCAGCACCCGAAGGCGGGTATGGCGGTGGCGCTGGGCTTCTTGCCCGACGACGATATGAGCTTCCACGACTTGCGGCGATGGCGAGCGCTCGAGTTTCCCGGTACCAATGCGCACGTTTCAGCGCTGGGCATGGCCACCTTCTACAACGGGCTTGCTGTGGAGAAGCTGCTCAGCCGCCGCCACATGGAGCGCATCAGAGTGTCGCAAGGCGGGTACGAGCCCGACCTGGTGCTCGGTCCGCGGGTGGCCGATCACGGGTGGGGTTTGGGCTACATGCTCAATCAACGCTGCGTCGCCGGGCCGAACCCACGCATCTTCGGGCACGGGGGGTTGGGCGGGTCGTTCGCGTTCGTCGATCTGGAGCACCGGATCGGTTACGCGTACGTCATGAACTATTACGACGCCACCAAGGCCAACGCCGACCCCCGCAGCGTCGCCCTGAGCGATCAGGTCTATGCCGCGCTCGGGGTCACGAAGAACTGATCGCGCAGCAGCGAGAAATCAACCGCCTCCGCCTCCGCCGCCGTCACTGCCGCGTCCGCTGAGGTCGTCGTCAGGCGCTGTGGAGACATACCGTCCCCTCGGGGCCCGCTCGACGTTCGGCGCGGGACCCGGGTTGGCACAGCTGACCCCACGGTCGCACGGATCTTGCGGAAATGGTCCCACCTGCGCGTGCGATGTGATTGCGCCGCCCACCCCCAGCGCCAGACCGGCAGCTGTAGCGGCTGCCGCTACTGACAAGCGCACAGATGTCTTCATGCGCTGAGGGTACTCGCGGTGCGTCGTGGGTCACACCACGAAACGGATAACCTTCACGAACTATTCAGCGACCCCCGCCGTGGTCGTCGAAGCCCGGTCGGCCGTCAGGTCCGTGGTCGTTGTAGCCCGGCCGGTCGCCAGGCCCACGGTCGTCGAAACCGGGTCGGCCGTCGTCCCTGCGGTCGTAGTCGCCTCGGTAGTCGCGGCTGTGGTCCCATCCGTCACGGTCGCGGTGGGAGTCATCGTGGCACTCACCGTCATCCCAGTTCGGGCCCCAGCCCGGGTCGTAATATTCGCCGGGGCACCAGTGGTAGTCGGGGAGAGGCGCTGGCTGAGCGTTCGCGGCAGTCGCGATGCCCAAGCCGGCCAAACCCAGACCCGCGGTCATCGCAAGTGTTGTTGCTGCGGAGCGCGCAAGTTTTTTCATGGGTTGTGTATATCGGACGCAGTCGGCGTGTCCAAATCCTGTGCGGCGCGTCGTCGTCGTCAACGGCTCGGTGCCGATTCGGTTTCGTTGTGCGGTATTTCGGCTCCTCGCTGATCCGGCTCGCCGAATCTGTTGCGCTGCGGGAGTTTCAGGTCTGACAGGTGGGGCACCAGAACAGGTTTCGGCCCTCCAACTCAGCGGTGCTAATGAACGTGCCGCAGATCCGGCATGGGTCGCCGGCGCGGCGGTACACATACGTCCGGGGCCGTCGCGGCGAATACGACGGTAAACCGTAATCGTCTTCAGGACGGATCGTGATGATCTTGCCGCGGCGCAGGCCGACCTTCATCAGTGCCACCAAGTCGGTCCACGCAGCGGCGAACTCCGCCTCGCCGACTGCCCGGCCCGGCCGGTACGGGTCGATGCGGTGCCGGAACAGCAATTCGTTGCGGTACACATTGCCGACTCCGGCGATCACCGTCTGGTCCATCAGTAAGGCGCCGATGGGTCGGCGCGACGGCGCAATTCGAGCCCAAGCCCGCGCCGGCTCGGCGTCGCGGCGCAGCGGATCAGGCCCCAACCGCGAAATAACGAAGCCGATCTCCGCCTCGTCGATGACCTCACAGCGGGTCGGCCCGCGCAGGTCTGTGCCGTACTCGCTGCCCACCATCCGCATCCGCACTTGACCGACTGGCGCCGGAATGTCCTCGTCGACGAGCCGCGGCCATTCGGTGAACTTGCCGTATAGGCCGAGGTGCACATGCACCACTCGACCGCCGTCGTAGTGGTGGAAAAGATGCTTGCCCCACGCGTCGGCACGACGCAGCACCCTGCCGTCCACCATGACCGCTGATTCACTGAACCGGCCCTGGGGGCTGGACACCGACACCGGCGCGCCGGCGTATCGCCGTTGGTGCAATTTGGCCAGCCGGTGCAGGGTGTGGCCTTCAGGCATGTCGGACTATTCGGCGCCCGGCACCGTCGGTGCCTGATGGGTGCGCTCATATTCGTCGAGGATGTCGATACGGCGTTGATGGCGCTCCGCGTTGGACCAAGAGGCAGTGAGGAAGGCATCGACGATGGCCAACGCTTCGGCCACCGTATGCATGCGTGAACCGATGCCGATCAGTTGCGCGTTGTTGTGCTCGCGCGCCAACGTGGCGGTCTCCACGCTCCACGCCAGCGCGCAACGCGCTCCGGGCACCTTGTTGGCCGCGATTTGCTCACCATTGCCGGATCCACCCAGCACGATGCCCAAGCTGGCCGGATCGGCGACGGTGCGGGCCGCGGCGGCGATACAAAATGCGGGATAGTCGTCGTCGGCTTCGTAGCTGAGAGCACCGCAGTCGACCGGCTCGTGCCCGGTCTTTTCGAGGTGCTCGATGATCTGCTGCTTGAGTTCGAAACCGGCGTGGTCGGAGCCCAGGTGTACGCGCACGCTCGTCATCCTGCTCCGCCGATTTCGGTTAGTCGAATTGGGGCGGCTCGGTGCGTGTCCGCTTCAGCTCCCAGAAATGCGGATAGGACGCGAAGGTGACTGAGGCGTCCCAAAGCTTTCCGGCCTCCTCCCCCTGTGGGATCTTCGAGAGCACCGGGCCGAAGAATGCGACGCCGTTGACGTGAACGGTGGGTGTGCCGACGTCCTTGCCCACCGCGTCCATTCCGGCGTGGTGGCTCTTGCGCAGCGCTTCGTCGTAGGCGTCAGTGTGCGCGGCGTCGGCCAACTCGGCCGGCAATCCGGCGTCGGCCAGCGACTGTTTGATGACGTCTCCGAGGTCTTTGTTGCCCTCATTATGGATGCGCGTACCCATCGCGGTGTACAGGGGCGCCAGCACCTCGGCACCGTGGGCCTCTTCGGCGGCGATCGCCACCCGCACTGGGCCGAACGCCTGCGCCATCCGCTCGCGGTACTGCTCTGGTAAGTCGTCGCGATCTTCGTTGAGCACCGCCAGACTCATTACGTGGAACTTCACCTCGATGTCGCGAACCTTCTCGACCTCCAGGATCCAGCGGGAGGTGATCCAGGCCCACGGACACAGCGGGTCGAACCAAAAATCAGCGGCGGACTTCTCGGGCATGGCGGATCCTCTCGTCGACGGTGCATAGCCGTCCAGCACAACCCTAGCCGCGGTCGGCGATGTTCCCGGCGAACCTCATTACCGGCCGATTCCTCCTCGGCCGGCTACGCGGCCTCATCGTCACGGGCTGGAGCTGACCGGCCGATTCCTCCTCGGCCGGCTACACGGCCGCATCGTCACCGGGCTGGAGCTGACCGGCCGATTCCTCCTCGGCCGGCTACGCGGCCGCATCGTCACCGGCCTAGGTTAGACGGGTGGCTCTTCCCAACCTGACCCGTGACCAAGCCGTCGAGCGCGCTGCGCTGGTTACCGTCGACAGTTACCGCATCGTCCTCGACCTGACCGACGGGCAGGGCCGACCGGGCGATCGCGTCTTCCGGTCCACCACCACCGTGGAGTTCGAGGCGCTGGCCGGCGCCGACACCGTCATCGACCTGGCGGCCGACACGGTGCACAGCGCGACCCTCAACGGGACCGACCTCGATGTCTCGGGCTATGACGAGTCGACCGGCATCGCGCTCACCGGGCTAGCCGAACACAACGTCGTGGTGGTCGACGCCGACTGCCGCTACTCCAACACCGGCGAGGGTCTGCACCGATTCGTCGACCCGGTCGACGGCGGGGTTTATCTGTACTCGCAGTTCGAAACCGCCGACGCCAAGCGGATGTTCGCGTGCTTCGACCAACCCGACCTGAAAGCCACTTTCGACATCTCGGTGACCGCGCCGGCCGACTGGCAGGTCGTCTCCAACGGGGCCGCCACCGGTGCCGACAACGGTTCGCACGCTTTTGCCACCACGCCGCGGATGAGCACCTACCTGGTGGCATTGATCGCCGGGCCGTATGCGCGGTGGGACGACGTCTACACCGACGACCACGGCGAAATACCGTTGGGCATTTTGTGCCGCGCCACCCTGGCCGAGTTCATGGACGCCGAGCGGCTGTTCGCCGAGACCAAGCAGGGATTCGGCTTCTACCACAAGCATTTCGGCGTGCCCTATGCGTTCGGCAAGTACGACCAGCTGTTCGTCCCGGAGTTCAACGCCGGTGCCATGGAAAACGCCGGCGCCGTCACCTTCCTGGAGGACTACGTTTTTCGCAGCAAAGTGACTCGGGCGTCGTATGAGCGACGCGCGGAAACGGTGCTGCACGAGATGGCGCACATGTGGTTCGGCGACCTGGTCACCATGAAGTGGTGGGATGACCTGTGGCTCAACGAATCCTTCGCCACCTTCGCCTCGGTGCTCTGCCAGGCCGAGGCGACGGAATACGCCCAGGCTTGGACAACGTTCGCCAACGCCGAGAAGTCGTGGGCCTATCGGCAGGATCAGCTGCCGTCGACGCATCCGGTGGCCGCCGACATCCCGGACCTGGCCGCCGTCGAAGTCAACTTCGACGGCATCACCTACGCCAAGGGCGCCAGCGTGCTCAAGCAGCTGGTGGCCTACGTCGGGCTCGAACATTTCCTGGCCGGGCTGCGGGATTACTTCCGGGCGCACTCGTTCGGCAACGCGACGTTCAGCGACCTACTCACCGCGCTGGAAAAGGCGTCTGGCCGCGACCTGTCCCACTGGGGCCAACAGTGGCTGAAAACCACCGGACTCAATACGTTGCGGCCCGACTTCGACGTCGACGCCGACGGCCGGTTCACTCGCTTCGCGGTGACACAGAGCGGGGCAGAGCCGGGCGCCGGCGAAACCCGGGTGCATCGGCTCGCGATCGGGATCTACGACGATGACGGCAACGGCAAGCTGCTGCGCAGCCACCGCGAAGAACTCGATGTCAGCGGTGACAGCACGGAAGTTCCTGCGCTGAAAGGTATTTCGCGTGGACAGCTGGTGTTGGTCAACGACGACGACTTCACCTACTGCTCGCTTCGGCTGGATCCCGAATCGCTGGACACCGCACTGCAGCGCATCGCCGACATCGCTGAGCCGCTGCCGCGCACCCTAGTGTGGTCAGCGGCCTGGGAGATGACCCGCGCGGCGGAGCTGAAAGCCCGCGACTTTGTGGCCCTGGTGTTACGCGGTGTGGTCGCCGAAACCGAGATCGGGGTGGCGCAGCGGCTGCTGCTGCAGGCGCAGACGGCGCTGGGCTCATACGCCGAGCCGAGGTGGGCGGAAGCACAGGGCTGGCCCGCGTTCGCGGACCGGCTGCTAAAGCTGGCCCGCGGCGCCGAGGCGGGTTCGGATCACCAGCTGGCCTTCGTGAACGCGTTGTGCACGTCGCTGCTGGCCGACCGGCACACCGAGGTGTTGTCCACGTTGCTCGACCGCGATCCGGCCGAGTTGGAGCTGCCCGGCCTGACCATCGACACCGACCTGCGCTGGCGCATCGTCACGGCGCTGGCTGCCGCCGGTGTGGTCGACAGTGACGGCCCAGAGACGCCGTTCATTGACGCCGAGGTGCAGCGCGACCCGACCGCCGCCGGCAAACGTCACGGCGCGCAGGCCGCCGCCGCTCGGCCGCAGCACGCGGTCAAGGAAGCGGCGTGGACTACGGTTACCGAAGACGATGCGCTGGCCAACAGCACCTCGCGCTCGATCATCGCCGGTTTCGTCGAGCCGGGCCAGAGCGAGTTGTTGCGGCCCTTCACCGGGCGTTATTTCGCGGCGATACCCGGGGTGTGGCAGCGCCGGTCCAGCGAGGTGGCGCAGACGGTGGTGGTCGGGCTCTACCCGTCGTGGGATATCAGCACCGACGGTATTGCCGCGGCCGATCAGTTTCTGGCCGATCCGGAGCTACCGCCGGCGCTGCGACGGCTGGTGCTCGAGGGTCGCGCCGGGGTGGAGCGGTCGTTGCGGGCGCGCCGGTTCGACGCCGACGCGTGATTTGCTCCGCGAAAAAGCGGCCAGGGTCGTGACTCTGGGCCGATTCACAGCCCTGGGTGCTATTTGGGCGTCAAGCGGGCCTGATGCCGGAGCTGAGCGTCCGCACCGCGGCCACCAGCCCGTCAATCAGGTTGCCCTGCTGGAGAGCCGGCGTCGCGGCGGCCACACCCAGCGGCCCGGCGGATTCGGCGCCGCGTCCGCGGACCTGCGAGCCGTACACCACTTCGATCGCGTGCTGGTTGGGTGAGACGGCGACCAGCACCGCGTTGTCCGGTGTTGGCACCTTCGCCAGCAATTCTCGGGCCCGCGCGGCGGTGTCGCCGCCCAGATCGCCGATGTAGACCGCGAAGCGAGCCTCCGACGCCCGGGTGGCGTTGAGCAGGGCATCGTCGACGCGAACGAGATCCTTGATCGGGAAGGGGTAGTCCACCGAAAGCTGGCCCGGCTGGGTGATTCCGGAAAGGCGTCCGCTGGCCGTGACCGCCCAGCCGTCTGGCAGGTCGGCGGGTTCGATGGTCGCAATTTCACCACTTGCCACTGGCGCCACCTCCCACGCTGAACTCCGCTCCGCCGTGACCGTGGTGACTGCCGCCGACCTGTTCCTCGGTGGCGGCCCAAAGGATCGGCGCATGCGTCCACGGATCTGACAGTTTGTAGGTCGCTGGGTGCGGCCCTTTGTGCCGGTAGATCAGCGCCGCCAACAGCAGAACCAGCACCACCGGCACCCCCACGGATAACAGGTGGATTTCCATCATGTTCACAACGTCGACCGTATCCCACCGGATGCGGGCAGCGCGCGGAGGCGGGGATGCTCAGGCGGCGCCTTCACCGAGGTAGCGCGCCCAGGCCGGATCGAGTTCCTTGACCGTCGACAGCAGCCGCCAGTGCTGACCCTTCGGTGAGGCCGGCGCTAAACGCAACGTCCACCCCAGTTCGGCCAGCAGCCGATCGCCCTTGCGGTGATTGCAGGTCGAGCAGCAGGCCACGCAGTTCTCCCAGGAGTGGTCACCGCCGCGGCTGCGCGGGACCACATGGTCGACGGTGTCGGCCTTCGCTCCGCAGTAGGCGCAGCAGAACCGGTCACGGTGCATCAACGCGGCCCGCGTCATCGGCACCCGCGCCCGGTAAGGCACCCGGACGAAAGATCTCAACCGGATCACCGACGGCACCGCCACCGACCTGCTCGCCGAATGCACGACAGGCCCCGTCGGATCGTCGTGCACGACGTCGGCTTTGCCGCAGATCAGCATGATGATCGCGCGTCGCACCGGCAAAGCGGTGAGCGGCTCGTAAGTCGAGTTCAACAGCAGCACGCGTCGACGGTTCCAAATCGAGCCGGTGTCATGACCGGAGTGCGAATGCGCGTCGACACTATGTAGACCGGCACCGTGCAGACAGGAACCAGGCAGAGACGAATCGGCAACGGCCCCAGTCAGGCCTGCCGCGGCACCGGAAATCCGGTGGCCGCGGCGCTTGTTGCGCTGCGCCATACGTCCTCCGCCACACAGTCCACCATGATTCGCCATCAATCGCACCCCAAATCGCGGTGAGGTGAGCCGGCCACCCCGGTGAACATCGGGTGTTGATTTCGTCCCGCCGCGCACCGCCCAACGGTCTTGGTGCCGACGATGGCCCACAATGGAGGGGATGGAACAGCTGCAGCAGACTTTCTACGACGCCGTCGGTGGCGCCCAGACCTTTCACACCATTGTGTCGCGGTTCTACGAACTGGTCGCAGAGGACGAGATACTGCGGCCGCTGTATCCCGAAGAGGACCTGTCTGGCGCTGAAGAACGGTTGCGGATGTTCTTGGAGCAGTACTGGGGCGGCCCGCGAACCTACTCCGATCAGCGCGGACACCCCCGGCTGCGGATGCGGCATGTGCCGTTCCGGATCTCTCCGATCGAACGCGACGCCTGGCTGCGGTGTATGCACACCGCCGTGGCGTCCGTCGACTCGCGGACTTTGGACGACGAGCACCGCCGGCAACTGCTGGACTATCTGCAGATGGCGGCGCACTCCCTCGTCAACTCCGCCTTTTGATGAGCAGCCCGCAGCAAGATCCGTGGTGGTCCCGTGCGGTCTTCTACCAGATCTACCCGCGCTCCTTCGCCGACAGCGACGGTGACGGTGTCGGCGACCTCGACGGCGTGCTGGCACACATCGACTACCTGGACCTGCTCGGTGTCAACGCGATCTGGATCAACCCCGTCACGGTGTCGCCGATGGCTGACCACGGCTACGACGTGGCGGATCCCCGCGACGTGGACCAGCTGTTCGGCGGGCTGGCCGCACTCGAGCGGCTGATCACCGCCGCACACGACCGCAATATCAAGATCACCATGGACCTCGTGCCTAACCACACCAGCTCAGCGCATCCCTGGTTTCAGACCGCGCTGGGCGCCGGCCCGGGCAGCGCCGCTCGGGACCGCTACATCTTTCGCGACGGCCGCGGCCCAGCCGGGCTGGAGCCGCCGAACAACTGGCAGTCCGTGTTCGGCGGGCCGGCCTGGACTCGCGTCGTCGAACCGGACGGCAACCCGGGCCAGTGGTATCTGCACCTGTTCGACGCCGAGCAGCCCGACCTGAACTGGGACAACCCCGAGGTCTTCGACGACTTCGAGAAGACGCTGCGGTTCTGGCTGGAACGCGGAGTCGATGGTTTCCGCATCGATGTCGCGCACGGCATGGCCAAACCGCCGGGTCTGCCGGACGTCAAGGTCATCACGCGACCGCGGCTGCTCAACGACAGCGATCCCCGGTTCAATCATCCGAATGTGCATGCAATTCACCGCGACATCCGCACCGTGATGGACGACTACCCACACGCGGTGACCATCGGTGAAGTCTGGGTTTTCGACAACGCGCAGTGGGCGGAATACCTGCGGCCCGACGAGCTGCACCTGGGCTTCAACTTCCGTCTGGTGCGCGCCAAGTTCAGCATCGACAGTATCCGCGACGCGATCGAGAACTCGTTGGCCGCCGCAGGGCTCGCGAATGCCAACCCCACCTGGACGCTGGAAAACCACGACGTCGAACGCAGGGTCACCCAGTACGGCGGCGGCAACCTCGGGCTGGCCCGGGCGCGGGCCATGGCGATGGTGATGCTGGCCCTGCCGGGCGCGGTGTTTCTCTACAACGGGCAGGAATTGGGCCTGCCCAACGTCGAATTGCCTGACGAAGCGCTGCAGGATCCGACGTGGGAACGCTCCGGGCACACCGACCGCGGCCGTGATGGCTGCCGCATCCCGATGCCGTGGCGCGGTGAGACTCCCCCGTTCGGGTTCTCCGAGACACCCGACACCTGGCTGCCCATGCCCCCGGAATGGGCGGCCCTGACGGTGGAAAAGCAACGCGGCGACCCCGACTCGACGCTGTCGTTCTTCCGGCGTGCACTCGAACTGCGCCGCACCCGAGCCGAATTCGACGGCGCGAGTGTTGAGTGGTTGACCGCACCGGATGACGCGTTGCTCTTCCGGCGCCGCGACGGCGGACTGGTGTGCGCACTGAATGCCGGCGACCAGCCGCTGCCCTTGCCCGCCGGCGAAGTGATTCTGTCCAGCGCGCCGCTTACCGACGGTGCGCTGCCGCCCAACGCGGCGGCCTGGCTGGTCTGATCAGTTCACTGCCCAGAGCTCAGTGGCAGGCCGGGCTGGAGCCGTCGGTGGCTCCGTGACCGGACGCAGCGAGAAGCCGCTTCAGTTCCTGCCGCTCATCGACGGAGAGGTCGGTCAAAATCCGCTCCTCGGCGATCCGCACCGCCGCCTCCGCCTGCTCTAGCAGTGCCCGGCCCTTACTGGTCAGCTCAGCGGGCAACGCGCGCCCAGACGACACGGACGCCGGCCGCGCCACCACACCGCTGTCCTGCAATCCGCGCAGCACCATGTTCATCGCCTGCGGCGACACGTTGGTGTCGCGGGCCAGCTCGGCGCTGGACCGACCCGGTGACATCGAAAGGATCCGCAGGCACACGAATTCGGGCAGACCCAGGCCCAGCGGCCGCAGCTCGGCATTGACCTGTGGGCGCAAGGCGGCCATCACCCGGTACAGCAGGTAGCCCAGCGGCTGATCCCCCTCTGTCTCCATGTCAACCATATTGACATATATCAACACTGTTGATGGCACGAGCGCGACGACAGCGGCAGCAAATGAGCTGAGCTGCACGATCACCGGCGATTGCCCTGCCTCAGTAGTGCAAATGGCCGAGCCGACATCGCATGGCTCGAGTAGCTTTTTGCGTTTCGCTGCCCTATAGATGTGGGCCATGGCACCTTACGCATGGACGGTGATCGGAGCCGGGCCCGCGGGAATAGCCGCGGTGGGCAGGTTGATCGATCACGGCGTAGCGCCCGAAAAGATCGCCTGGATTGATCCTGAGTTCGCCGCCGGAGATCTGGGCAGTAAGTGGCGGTCGGTGTCGAGCAACACCCACCTCGCGCTTTTCTTGGATTACTTCAACGGTTGTGCCGCTTTCCGGTTTTCCGAAGCGCCTCCCCTGCCGTTATTGGAAATCGGCATGGACGAGACGTGCGCATTGGCGTTGGTTGCCGAACCCCTGCAGTGGATCACCGATCACCTCAGCGAACGTGTGGACGTCTATCGAACAACAGCGACGGCCCTGTCCCTGGCAGGTGGGCGATGGGTGATCGACACGAGTGGACAGCAGCTGTTTTCCCGTAACGTCATTCTGGCGGTGGGAGCGGTTCCGAAGAAGCTCGAGTACTCCGCACTGAACGAAATCCCGGTCGAAGTCGCCCTCGATCCGGGGAAGCTGGCCGAAGAACCGCTGGACGGCGCCACCGTCGCGGTGTTCGGTTCTTCGCATTCGACGATGATTGCGCTGCCAAATCTCCTGCGCCATCCGGTAAAGAGAGTGATCAACTTT
The DNA here is from genome assembly GCA_963818785.1 of uncultured Actinomycetota bacterium. Taxonomy (GTDB): domain Bacteria; phylum Actinomycetota; class Actinomycetes; order Mycobacteriales; family Mycobacteriaceae; genus Mycobacterium. Next base: position 40,664 of record CAWFTT010000016.1, read on the forward strand.
TATCGCAGCCCGCTGCAATACGCCGTCTACTTCGATGACTGGATTCTGTTCGACGATGTCGGCCTGAAAGGAAAAGCGGCCGAATGGGCGCGACACAATATTGATGGAGTGTTGCCTGACCGGCTGGAACGATATTCCATTTTCGGCACCGACTTCGAAGACAAACTGGCCGAGTGCGAGCGGGTCATCTATACCGTCGGCTTCGAGCGCAGGAAACTACCCGAAACGCCACAGTGGGGCGAGTTGGAGTACAACCCGCGCAACGGAATCATCGCGCCGGGACTTTTCGGGGTGGGCATCGCTTTTCCGGAATACGCACCGGACCGCTATGGGTACGGGCAGTATCGGGTAGGCCTGAAGAAGTTCATGGATTTTCTGCACTCCGTGCTGCCGCTGTGGTTGCGATACGGACCATAGGTAGGCGGATGATTCGCGATGATTCTCACGACGGCCGCTCGACGGAGTCGGGCCGCAAGTCAGCGCAACACCAGAGCCGGGTCGCCGCGGCGCCGGTACACCGAACCGAACCGGGCATCGATCCGCAGCCAGGCCGGCAGGGTCCGGACCCGCACCAGCTCGTCAGCGCTGACAGCCTCGGGTGACTGCGGCAGGAAACCCATGGCGGTCAAGGCGAACACGCAGCGCATCGGCACACCGACGCTGGCGTCCGCTGAGACCACCCGGACCACCTCCTGGTCCAGCAAAGAGACCGGCGGCCCGTGGGTGCCGCTGTGCTGTTTCACCAGTTGCGCACCGCGCTGCGCCAGGGCCAGCACCGCTGCCGCCGGAACGTCATCGACGTGTGCGAATCCGGCTTCGGGAGGCAGCGCGCCTCGCCACGCCGAATCCATCGGGAACCCGCAGTCGACGTAACCGGAGCGATCCGCGGCTGCCAGTCCACGCGCCAATTCGTCTGCGCCGGCGGACAAGTCGCTGGGCCGAACGGTTCCGGCGACCACCCGGCCGGCCAGCACATCGAAACCGGTGGCCACCCAGGCCGTCAGCAATCCGCCCGGCCGAGCGCGCAGCCGAATCACCGCGGTGCCGTCGAGCCGGATGGCCCGGTCGACGAAGGCGGCCAGATCTTTACGGTGGTCCGCGTCGGGTATCCACAATCCGCGTTCAGCTACCGCAACCACCGCTGTAGGTACTCCCGGTGATGTGGCGCAAGGCGCACCAGTCGCTGTTCGTCGATGTGGAACGCAGCCAACTGTGATTCAGCGATCACGGCAGGCTTCGAATCGGGGTCGGCGCTAACCGAGCGCACCTCATACCCGAGGGTGAAGTCGACCGCTCGCAGGCGTTTGACCCAGATGGTGACTTGCAGTGGTGAATCGATAAGCCGCAGTTGACCTTTGTAGCTGACTCTCACGTCAGCGATCAGCAGGCCGATGGTGATGATGTCGGCAACGAAGGCATCTTTGAGGAACGGGACGCGCGCCTCTTCGAGGATGGTCACCATGGTCGCGTGATTGACATGCTGGTACATGTCGATGTCGGACCAGCGCACCGGAACAGCCGCGACGAATCCGGCGTACCTTTTGCGCCGCTCCTCCTCATCGCTTCGCTCTGCATCGTGACCGGCGCGTTCTTTGCGCCGCTCCTCCTCATCGCTTCGCTCTGCATCGTCACCGGTGCTCACCCGGAGGATCCTCGTCCGCTGGTGCGCGTCATCCGACGTATTTGGCGGGCGGCCACCGACAGTGTCGCCAGGTCCTTCTGGCCGCTCTCGTAGATCTCCGTCAGCGTGCGCCTGGCCCGCTCCACCCGCGACGCGCTGGTGTGCTCCCACTCGGCGATCTTCTCTTCGCCGCTCTCCTCCGGCTCACCGACAGCGAGTACGTCGAAACACAGCGACCGCAAAGAGGCGTAGATGTCGTCACGAATGGCCAACCGCGCCAACGAATGCCAGCGGTCGTCGCGGGGCAGCTCGGACACGGCGGTCAGCAGACCGTCGGTTCCGAGCCGGTCCATCAACGCGAAATAGGTGTCGGCCACCTCGGCCGGCTCGCGCTCCTCGATGTCGGCGATGTCGATGATGTCGAGCAGGCTGAACCGGTACAACCCCGCTGCGACGTTGTAACCCAACTCTTTCGACGCGCCCTGGGCGACGAATTCGGCGGCTTCTTTTTCCACGATTGCTTTGTCGTCACCACGCAGCCACTCGGCCATGCGCGGGGTGAGCGCTTCCACCTTCCGCGCGAAGCGGTTGATCTCAGCACCGACGGCCAGCGGCTGCGGACGGTAGTTCAGCAACCACCGCCCGGCCCGATCCAGGAGGCGACGGGTGTCCAGAGTCATCCGGTCGGACAACGCGATCGGCACGTCGGCCGCGCGGATCTGCCGCCAAAGCTCGCCGATCCCGAAGATGGCGTCGGTAGCGACATAGGTGCGAATCGTGTCCACCGGTTTCACGCCGACGTCTTCGGTGACCCGGAAGGCGTACGTGATGCCGCCGGTGTCGACCACATCGTTGACGAGCACCGTGGTGACGATCTCGCGGCGCAGTTGGTGTGAGCGGATTTCCTGGCCGAACCGTTCGCGCAGCGGGGACGGGAAATACTGCGGCAACCTTGCCGCGAACACCTCCTGCTCCAGCATGTCCGTCGCCAGCAGCTCGCCCTTCAACGCCAGCTTGACGTGCGCCATCAATGTTGCGAGCTCCGGCGACGTGAGGCTCAAACCCGCCTCGATCCGCCGGTTGATCTCCTTGTCCGACGGCAGCGCCTCGAGTTCGCGGTTCAAGCCGCGCTCGGCCACCAGGTACCTGATTTGCATTGCATGCACTGGCAGCAGGCTGCACGCATTGGCCCGGCTGGTTCCCATCAGGTCGTTCTGGTCGGCGTTGTCGGCGAGCACCAGCTCGGCGACTTCGTCGGTCATCGACTCCAGCAGCTGAGTGCGTTCCTCGGATTTCACCTTGCCGGCGGTGACCAACGAGTCGATGAGAATCTTGATGTTTACCTCATGGTCGGAGCAGTCGACGCCGGCCGAGTTGTCCAACGCGTCGGTGTTGATCCGGCCTCCGCACAAATCGAACTCGACCCGACCCAGCGATGTCACCCCGAGGTTGCCGCCCTCACCGATCACCTTGGCGCGGACCTGATTGGCGTCCACCCGCACCGGGTCGTTGGCGCGGTCGCCGACATCGGCATCCGACTGCGCCTCAGCTTTGATGTAGGTGCCGATGCCGCCGTTGTACAGCAAGTCCACCGGTGCTTTCAGGATTGCGCGAACCAGGTTGGGCGGCGCCAGCTCGGCGACGTCGTCCTCCATACCCAGCGCCTCCCGAACTTCGGCACTGATCGGGATCGACTTGTGCTCGCGGCTGTACACCCCGCCGCCGGCGCTGATCAGTGACTTGTCGTAGTCGTCCCAGCTGGAGCGCGGCAGTTCGAACAACCGCTTTCGTTCGGCCCATGATTCCGCGGCGCGAGGGTCGGGGTCGAGGAAGATGTGACGGTGGTCGAAGGCGGCCACCAACCGAATGTGCTTGCTGAGCAGCATGCCGTTGCCGAACACGTCACCGCTCATGTCACCGATGCCGACCACGGTGAAGTCTTGGGTCTGGGTGTCGACGCCCATCTCCCGGAAGTGCCTTTTGACGGCCTCCCAGGTGCCCTTGGCGGTGATGCCCATCGTTTTGTGGTCGTAGCCGACTGAGCCTCCGGAGGCGAACGCATCGCCGAGCCAGAATCCGTAGGACTTGGCGACGTCGTTGGCGATGTCGGAGAAAGCGGCCGTGCCCTTGTCGGCGGCGACCACCAGATAGGCGTCGTCGCCGTCGCGCCGCACCACTTCGGCCGGCGCGCTGACTTCGCCGGTGTGGTGGTCGACGTTGTCGGTCAGGTCGAGCAAGCCGGAGATGAACAGTTTGTAGCACTCGACGCCTTCGTTGCGGACGGCATCGCGGTTTGCCGCGGCGTCTCCCGTCGGCGGCGGCGGTTGTTTCACCACGAACCCGCCCTTGGCGCCGACCGGCACGATCACGGCGTTTTTGACCGCTTGCGCCTTGACCAGTCCGAGGATCTCGGTGCGGAAGTCCTCGCGGCGGTCCGACCAGCGCAGCCCGCCGCGGGCGACGTGACCGAACCGCAGATGCACGCCCTCCACTCGCGGTGAGTACACGAAGATCTCGAATTTGGGTCGCGGTTCAGGCAGTTCGTCGACCAGTTGCGCGTCCAGTTTCAGCGCCACGACGTTCTGGCTTCTGGCCGAACTGTCGCCTGTGACGAAGAAATTGGTGCGCAGCGTCGCCTGGATCAACGACGCGAAAGCCCGCAGCACCCGATCGGTGTCGAGGCTGACCAGCGCGTCGATGTCCGCTGTGACCGCCGCCGCCGCCGACTGCGCGTCGCGGCTTTTCGGCGAGCCGGACGGGCTGGGATCGAACAGCGCCTCGAAAAGCGCCACCAGCGACGCGGCCGTGTGCGGATTCTCGCTGAGCACCGATTCGATGTGGGACTGGCTGTACGGAAAACCGGCCTGCCGCAGATACTTTGCGTAGCTGCGCAGGACAACCACCTGCCGCCAGGTCAGTCCCGCGCGCAGCACCAATTCGTTGAACCGGTCGATCTCGACGCGGCCCTGCCAGATCGCCGTCACCGCGTCGGCGAATCGCTGTGCCGTTGCTTCTCGTTCGGCGCCGGAGCGTTCCAAGCCGATGCTGTTGTGCGGCGATACCTTGAACTGGTAGATCCACACCGTCAACCCGTCCGGCCGGATAACGGTAAACGGTCGCTCTTCGAGCACGACCACACCCATCGATTGCAGCATCGGCAGCAGTTGGCTCAACGACGCAGTCCGCCCACCCAGATACCAGGTGAGTTGAGCGTGCCCCTCGGCATCGTTGTAATCGGTCATCAGCAGCTTGACCGAGTCGTCACTCAGCCCCTCGATGACGGCGATGTCGTCGATCGCGTCGTCGGGTGTGACGAACTGTTTGTAAGCCGCTTTGAAAGCCGACGCATAGTGTTCAGCGGTGGCCTGATTGATCGCGGTGTTCGCCGCCGCACTGATGAGCCGGTCGGCCCAGGTTCGCGCGGCTTCGGTGAGCAGGCCCTGGATTCGGATGCGATTCTTTTCGGAGGTGTCGACGCCAGCCGAAGCGGCATCGTCGCCCCCGAGGCGCACCATGAAATGCAGCAGCGCCCAAGGTGATTCGGTGACCCGGGCGGTGAACTCCAGGCTTGTTCCGCCGAACTCGCGTACCAGAATGTCTTCGATGTCCAGTCGTACCGCAGTGGTGTAGCGGTCCCGCGGCAGGTACACCAGACATGACACGAAGTGCTCGAGCGGGTCAGCACGCACGAACAGCAGCGTGCCGCGCCGCGAGCCCAGATCCACGACGGCTTCTGCCATGGCGAGCAGCCGCTCCGAGCTCATCGCGAAAAGCTCTGCGCGCGGGACGGTTTGGATGACGTCGAGCAGCAATTGGCCGGGATGGCTCGGGTCGCGGTCGGCCGCTTCGAGCGCCTCGTGAACGCGGCGAGCGATCACCGGGATTTCCAACACGTCGGCGTTCATGGCGGCGACGGTGAACAGGCCGATGAAGCGGTGCTCGACGACACCGGCCTCGCCATTCTCTCGGACGACGACGATGTAGGGGTACGCGCCGTAACGCAGGTAGCTGGGCACCGAAGCCTGCACCAGCGTCATCAGCTTGTTGTCGTCGGTCAGTTCGCGGCGGGTGTTTTTCCGGTCGCGCAGCACGCCAAGGCTGTTCGACTCGTCGGCTGCGGCGATACCGTCTTTTACAGGGCAGCGCTGGTAGCCCAGCACCATGAAGTTGCCGTCGGCCAGCCAGCACAGCAGCGCGGCGACGTCTTGCCGGTCTGGACCGGGGTAGCGATCCTCGCGATTGGCTTGTAGGTCTTCCACCAAGCCGTTGAGAGTGGCGATCATCGCTGCCGAGTCGGCCGCCACTCGGCACACGTCGACCAGCACGCCGGGCAGCAGCCGTTCGGCGTTGGCCAGTGCGTCGCGATTCACCGATGGCGACAGCCGGACGTGAATCCAGGTCTCCTCCACTGCGTCGGTGCCGGGGGCGCCCGACTCCGGCTCGATGGTCAGCAGGTCTCCCGCCGAGTTGCGATGCACGTCGAAGACCGGGTTCATGATCGCCTCGTAGGCCACCCCGAGGCGGTGCAAAAGCACCGTCACCGAGTCCATCAGCATCGCGCCGTGATCGGTCACCACCTGCAGCGCCGGGCCGAATCCGTCGGGCTCGTCGGCCCGGTAGACCGCGACTCGACTCTGCGCGGCGGGGCGGTGTTCAGCCAGCCGGTAGTGCGCGGCGAGCAGGCTTGGCGACACGGCGCCGGCGGCATCGGGGTGGTCGGTGTGGCTCCCCGACTCGGCCGGCGAAGCTCGTTCGCCGGCGTGCTGACCCCGATAGCTGTCGGTGTAGGCCTTGATGATCCAGTCGGGTACGTCCTCGACTCGGTCGAAGGCGGTCCAATCATCGGTGGCCCGCACAGTTGACTCAGGATCGACCGTCATGCCGACTGCTCCTGACTCAGCGCGCTCACCGGCGCTGGTAGGGGCGACATTAGTCGCGGGTGAGCCTGCGGTGGGTCATCCGGTGCGGGCGGGCCGCTTCTGCGCCCATCCGCTCAACCTTGTTTTCTTCATAGCCCGCGAAGTTGCCCTCGAACCAGAACCATTTCGCTTCGTTGTCGGCGTCGCCTTCCCAGGACAGGATGTGCGTGCACGTCCGGTCGAGGAACCAGCGGTCATGCGAGATCACCACGGCGCAGCCGGGAAAATTCACCAGAGCGTTCTCCAGCGAACTGAGGGTCTCGACGTCGAGGTCGTTGGTGGGCTCATCGAGCAGGATCAGGTTTCCGCCCTGCTTGAGGGTCAGCGCGAGGTTCAACCGGTTGCGTTCACCACCGGACAGCACACCGGCCGGCTTTTGCTGATCGGGTCCTTTGAATCCGAACGCCGACACGTATGCCCGCGACGGCATCTCGGTTTGACCGACCAGGATGTGATCCAGCCCGTCGGAGACCACCTCCCACACGGTCTTCTTCGGGTCGATGCCGGCCCTGCTCTGGTCGACGTAGCTGAGTTTGACGGTTTCACCGACCTTGACCGTGCCGCTGTCGGGCTGCTCGAGGCCCACGATCGTTTTGAATAGCGTCGTCTTGCCTACCCCGTTGGGACCGACCACGCCGACAATGCCGTTGCGCGGCAACGTGAACGACAGGTCCTTGATCAGGGTGCGTCCGTCGAAGCCTTTGTCAAGGTGTTCCACCTCGACCACCAACGTGCCCAGGCGTGGTCCGGCCGGTATTTGAATCTCCTCGAAGTCAAGCTTGCGGGTCTTCTCGGCCTCGGCAGCCATTTCCTCGTAGCGCTGCAATCGCGCCTTGCTCTTGGCCTGCCGGGCCTTGGCCCCGGAGCGGACCCAGGCCAGCTCTTCCTGCAGCCGCTTCTGAAGCTTGGCGTCCTTGCGGCCCTGCACAGCCAGCCGCTCGGCCTTCTTCTCCAGATAAGTCGAGTAGTTGCCCTCGTACGGATACGCCCGGCCGCGGTCGAGTTCCAGGATCCACTGCGCGACGTTGTCCAGGAAGTACCGGTCGTGCGTGACCGCCAGGATCGCTCCCGCATAGGCAGCCAGATGCTGTTCGAGCCATTGCACACTCTCGGCGTCGAGGTGGTTGGTCGGCTCGTCCAGCAGCAGCAGATCGGGTTTCGACAGCAGCAGCTTGCACAACGCCACCCGGCGGCGCTCACCCCCGGACAAGTGGGTCACCGGCTCGTCGGGCGGCGGGCAGCGCAGCGCGTCCATCGCCTGTTCGAGCTGGGAATCCAGATCCCACGCGTCGGCGTGGTCCAGTTCCTCCTGCAGCCGACCCATCTCGTCCATCAACTCGTCGGAGTAGTCGGTGGCCATCAGTTCGGCGACTTCGTTGAACCGGTCCAGCTTGACCTTGATCTCGCCCAAACCCTCCTCGACGTTGCCGCGGACGGTCTTTTCCTCGTTCAGCGGTGGTTCCTGCTGCAGGATGCCGACGGTGGCGCCGGTGGCCAGGAAGGCGTCACCGTTATTGGGCTTGTCAAGGCCGGCCATGATCCGCAAGACGCTCGACTTACCGGCTCCGTTGGGGCCGACGACGCCGATCTTCGCTCCCGGAAGGAAACTCAACGTGACGTCGTCAAGGATCACCTTGTCGCCGTGCGCCTTGCGGACCTTTTTCATCGTGAAGATGAACTCAGCCATGCCTAGGGTGTTGCCTTTCTGCTGTTGCGTTGCTCGTCGCCCATCCTAGGCATCACCGTCGCGAGCTACGCCGACAGCGGCAGTTCGCGGCCGGTCTCCGGCTCGGCTGCGGTGGCTCCGGACGGCGCTAGGTCGTGGGCGCCGCAGGGATCGGCTTCGGCGTCAGGGTTCGCCACCGCCGGTGTCGTGACGTCGGTTCCGGACGGGACGATCTTCTCGGTGCGGGCAATGCACCGGGACAGGTCAGGACCGACCGTGGTCGCACGCATCTCCAGCGTCGAGCGCCGGTTGCCGTCGCGGTCCTCATATTCGCTGGTGTGGACGTAGCCGACCACGATCACCGGCGAACCCTTTCCCAGGGACGCGCCGACACCGGAGACCAGCCGGCCCCAACAGTTGACGGTGACGAACAGCGAGTTGCCGGGCTCCCACGTGCCGGTGGCGGTGCGCCGCCGCGAGTTACTGGCCACCCGGAACTTCAGCAGCTCCTGGCTGCCCACGTTCCGGCGTTGCGGGTCGTTGACGATGTTGCCGACCACGGTCATTGGCGTTTCGAACATGTGCCTGTTTCCTTTTCGTCAGGGCGGTGCTTGCCGACGACCCGGTCAATTCCGATGACGCCACACCGCCGGTGCTGCGGACAAGTCAGCCGCACGCCGCTGACAATTCCGCGTCGCCGCCACCGAGCACCGTCCCGGCCTGTGTAGGAATGTTTGACTGTGGATAAGCACCGCCGCCGAGGCGGGCGCGCAGTCGTCACGGCTTTTCGGCGAGAGGTTCGCTGTGTCCGCCACTGAGCGACGACGGGCGACCGGGCGTTTGTCGCTGTGAGCCGGGCACAACGGGTAGTGCTTACTGGCGGTGATCCGTGAGACGGTTGTGACACCGATACGCGGTGGAACTAAGGAAGTCCGGATGCGTCGCGGCGGGCCAACTCGGCCAGCATTGCGTTATAGGCAGCTAGATCCGCGTCGTCGTCGCGGTCGGCGGCCCGGTCGAGTCGCCGTGCGGTGCGTCGGTCGCTGCGTGACCACTGCACCAGCAGGGCGATCATCACGATGACCAGCGGCACCTCTCCGGCCGACCAGGCAATTGCACCGCCAAGCCGCTGGTCTCCGAGCAGATCGGTGTGCCAACTCAACTGCAGCGACCGGTAGAAACTCACGCCGAGCACGTTCCGCATGCTCATCAGCACCACCCCGAAAAAGGCGTGTAGCGGCAGCGAAGCGAAAACCACACCGACTTTGGCCAACGGCGAGATCGGACGGGGAGTGGGATCCACCCCGATCACCACCCAATAGAACAGGTAGCCACTGAGCAGAAAGTGCACATTCATCAGGACATGCCCGGCGTGGCTTCCGGCCACGGCGTCGAAGATTCCGCCCAGGTACAAGCCGTAAAACCCGGTGATGAACAGCACCGTCGCCACGATCGGGTTGGTGAGCAGCCGCGACACCCTGCTGTGCAGCGCGGCCAGCAGCCACTCACGCAGGCCGGGCGGCTCATCGCGTCCGGCGGCCGGCAACGCCCGCAACGCCAGCGTCACGGGGGCACCCAAGACCAGCAGGATCGGCGTCAGCATCGACAGCAGCATGTGGGCGGCCATGTGCATGCTGAACATCGCCGGCATGTACCGGCCCACCCCGGACGACGTTGTGAACAACAACACCGTGCATCCGAGCAGCCACGACAGCGTCCGGCCGCGCGACCAGTCGTCACCGCGGCGGCGCAACCGCAGCACCGCGGTGAGGTACACCGCGGCGAAGATGATCGCTGCCGAGCCGAAAATCAGGTCGAAGCGCCAGTCGAACAGCACCCGGGCCACGGTCGGCGGGCCCGGCGAGGTTGTAGCCGATCTCGACCTGCGGGATGGTGGGCCGAGAGTTCGGCGGCGGCGGCGGTGTGCGGCCCAACGCCACGGCGACGCCGAAGGTCAACGCGAAGATCACGGCCTCGAGCACGCCAAGCCGGATCAACGCACCGCGCGCACCGGGATCCGCTTGTAAGACGCCGACAGCGCTGCGTCGCTGCCGCCAGCCGAGGACACCAAGCAGGCACAGCGCAACCAGCTTCGCCGTCACCAGGCGGCCGTAGCCGGTGGTCAGCAACTCCACTGGCGTGATCCGCACCAGCGCGTTGACCACCCCGCTGACCACCATTGCGGCAAAACACCACCCGGCGATGGCCGAGAACCGCCGAGTCGCCAAGCCGGCATGCTCACCGCCGCGCAGCGCGTGCACCAGCACCGCCAGCAGGCCACCGGCCCACAGGCTGGCCGCAACCAGATGGACGAGCAGGCTGTTGGTCGCCAGATCGTGTGAACCACCGGCCGACGAATGGCCGGTCAGTCCGAGGGGCACCAGAGTCAGCAGTGATCCGATCAGCAGCAACGGCGTCCACGGCCAGCGCAACACCAGCCGACTCGCCAGGGTCACCGCCGCGGCCAGTAAAGCCGTCCACCGCCACGCATCAGCGGTGCTGACCAGGCCGGCCAGTGACCACAGGACGGCTGGGTTGAGGTGGTTGACCAGCGGCTGACCTGCGACGTCGGAAATGGTCAACGGCACCAGCAGCGCCGCACAAACCGCCCACACCGCTGACGCGCGCGCACCCAGCCGCACCGCCCGGTATCCACCCGCGTCCAGCACGCCGGTGCGCTGCGGAGGAACGAGGAACGTCGCGAACAGAAACGATCCGACCGCCACCACTGCGGCGATCTCACCGACGCCGCGCACGAACGGCAGACCCAGCGTGGTCACCAGCCCCGGATCGGGCAGTCCGGTGGCGGTCAACGAATCGGTCAGCGAAAGCGCCGACAGCCCCGCCGCGGTGGCACCGGCCAGCGCGGCCACACCACCGAGCAGCGGCCACCAGGACCGTCGCATGGCAGCCGGAGCGGTTGTCATGCATCCAGCGTATGGCGCGTCGGGCGGCGCGCCTCGCTAGGCGAACAAGCGGCGACTCACAACCCCAGGAAGGCGAGCGGCGAGAGCAGCAAGGACGGATCCAGAGCGGACCCCAGCACGTTCGGCATATCCAGGAGACTGCTGGGCAGGTCGAGACCGGGTAGGAGATTCGTCATGTCCAGGCCCGGCAGCCCGAGTAGGTCGTTGCTCGACAGCAAGCCATCGAGTGGAGTCCCCGACGGGTCGGATGGCCAGGACAGGGCTGCCAATATGCTCGGCGTCGGCAACTCCCCTGGGGTCTCCGCGACCGGCAGGTACGGATAGGTGGTCGGCAAGGCTGCACTCGGTAACAGTCCGACATCCACCAGGGACGCGACTACTCCCTGCTCGGCCCCGGTGAGCAGCTCACCGCCGACGGTAAGCGGGTTGACGAGCGGAAACAGCCCGGCCGGGGTAGGCACGTTCGCATACCCATCGCCGTAGCCCAAGTCGACGATTACCCGCAAGTCCGGCTGGATCAAGTCGGCCATTGGGTTCCCCAGGAACGGGATCGAACGCAGGGGGTCCAACAGCGGCAAATTCTGAGTCAGCATCTCGTAGTAGGTGGTCGTGCCGCCATCTGTCGGCAACGTCACACAGGTTGACAGCGTGGGGCACGGTATGACGCTGGCAGCGTTGAAAGCGGTGTCCGGCGTAGTGGGGTACTCCGAGTGCAGATAGAAGTAACCCAATAAGGCGTTGAGATCCGACGGAAGATCGATTGGGTACTGGGGGGCGTCGGCGACACCGTCGTATTGGATGGTGAAGATGTTGGTGTCGAACGGCGCGTCCGGCAGTCGCGCCGTTGAAAGACACATCGAGGAGCGGGATGTACAGGCCGACGAAGCGCTCGAGGATGCCGCCGTCCGGATTGTTGGGATCACCAACCAAGGTGAATTGGATCTGGCTCGTATCCGGATGCCCGGACGCTATGAGATTGCGCATTTCGTCGGTGGCGACCGTGGCGCTCTCGGAGTATCCGAACACCCCGACGTCGTGTCCGTTAGCGAGATTCTGCGTGATCCCGTTGTTCAGGTCGACGACGCCCTGGGCGACTGACTGGTCGAAGGTCAGGCTGGTGAGGCCGCTCACCGGCCAGAACTGCTCCGGCGTGTACTGCGGTACGGCCTCGTAACCCGGGTAGAGGGCCCCTTCGGGGCTGTTGATGTAATTGTTGTTGACTTCCTGCACGTAGAGCGGAGTCGGCCCGGGGTTTCCGAAGCCGCCCATGATCAGCGCTGTCCCATCGCCCGCATAAGCGAAACTTGGATTCATCGCCGACGTCAGGGTCAACAGACCCGCACCACCACTCGCGAACATTCCGGCGACCAGCCAACGAAGCTTGCGGCCTGCCATGACGACCTCCACACGATTCCATGGACCAGCGGCCCGCGGCCACGCAGTTCGCGCGCGTCCCGCGACATACGCGCATCTTGCACTGGCCCTGCGGGCAAAGTCCCGGATTCGAAGAAATTCTTAGAACTCCTGGTCAGAGGGGCTGTTCGCGGCGGACTTGCGCTTCACGGTCGACGAATTTCTTGCGCGCGATCGCTGCGACGTGGTCGAAGCAGTGCAGGATGTCGCGCAGTTCCCGGCGGAACGTGTTGCGGCGCTCGCGCAGATCGTCGGCGGGTTCGAGGAGGTTCTGGTCGGCGACGACTTGGCGGGCGGTGGCGAACAGCAGGGTGGACACCGGCTCGCTGCTGCTCACCCGGCCTTGCGCGACGAACTGCCGCCCCACGTTCAACGCCAGCTGCGTCAGTTCCTTGGCACCGATCTCCGCCGGAGCGTCCCGCAACACGTCGGCGACTACTTCGTACGCCTCGAAGAACACCCGCAGCATCGCGTCCGAAATCAACGGTCGCTTGGCGTAGAGGATGGCATCGATCTCGTCGCCGCCGGCCTTGACCCGAGCTTCCCAATTCTCGTGCCACGCCATTTCTTCGGCGATGTTGGCGCGGAAAGCGGCCGAATCGGCGAAGTAGAAGTCGAACTTCAGCAGGTCCCGCAACCGCATCGCCTGGTCCCAGAACGCTTCCAGCCGATCGCCGTCGGCTTGTCCGGCATGAGCCAACGCCAGCTCTGCGATCGAGGTTTCCAAAAATGCGTGAATGACCGAGTTGCGGTAGAACGCCGCGGCGTGCTCGTCTTCCGGGGCGATGCGCCATACCGGTTCGCGGCCCCCGTCGACACGGGTAACCGGATGTCCGTTGGACAGCGCGTCCACGGCCGCCCGGACACCTTCGGGCCTGCGCAATCGCAACGCACTGGTCGACATTGGATTCTGCTTGCGTTCCAGGTAATCCAGCGAGTCTTGCAACGTATGGTGCAACTGCCGCAGCGTCAAAGCCAGGCCGTGGGTGGTCAACAGCAGCGCCGACACCAGTCCGTTCGCGTTGACCGGCGTCGCCTGCAGGATGCGCCACGCCACTTCGAACGAAATCTTCTGCAGCGCAAGCCGTTTGGCGGACTGATCCTCGGCCGCCGCACCGTCGACGTCGCCCAAATAGTCGCGCATCGACACCGCTTCGGGAAAGCGCACGTAGATCTTCCCGTATTTACGTTCGCCCTGCGCCTTGATGTAGTTGTACAGCCAGCCGACGCCTTCAGGCTTCTTCTCGGCACCGCGCGCATAGGCGGCGTACTCGGCAACTTCGTGCAGCTGGTCGAAGCTGATCGAGATAGGTTGCAGCAGAATGTCTTCGCTGCGGCCCTCCAGATAGGCGTCGGCGACGTAACTCATCAAACCGAGCTTGGGCGGCAACATCTTTCCGGTTCGCGAACGGGTGCCTTCGATGGACCAGCTCAGGCTGAACCGCTTTTCCACCAGGTAGCCGACGTACTCCTTGAGCACATACTTGTACAGTGCATTGTCGCCGATATTGCGCCGAATGAAGATGACTCCGGCGCGCCGCATCACCGGGCCCATCAGGCCGAAGGCCATATTGAGCCCGCCGAACACGTGCGTCTTGGGCAGTCCGTTCTCTTGCAGCGCGACGGTCAACACGGCGCTGTCCAGGTTCGACCGGTGCGACCACAACATGACGGCGGGATGGGATTCCAGCGCGCTGCGCATCGCGGAGACCTGGTATTCGTCATAGTCGATCGATGGATCGAACCCGCGGATCAGCAAACGAGACAAGGCGGCCTGCAGATCAACGGAGATCCGGCTCCAGCCGGTGGCCATCTCGTCGAGGATCTCGCCGGCATCTTCCAGCGATGCGCCGGGGATTTCGTCCAGACCCGAGCGGAATCGCGACGACGCCAACATCTCCGGCTTGACCAGTCGCGGCGACTTGTACTGCGGGCCGAGCAGCCGGTAGGCGACACGCTCGACCGCCAAGATGGCTCGCCGGCTGACGAAATGCGCGAATTCGCGCGGGTTTTCACCGATCGTTGTGTCTCGCCACTGCTGACGCAGCTCTGACACCTTGGCCGGGTCGCCCGACACCACGCGCGCGCGACGCGGATTGTCGCGCAGGATGCGACGCTGCTCGCGTTTACCGGGGCGATACGGGTCGCGCCCGGGAAGCAGCCCGGCCAGCTGGCTCAGCGTGCTGCCGCCCGGCGGCGGCAACCAGAACACCCGCACCGGCAGGATGGACCGGTCCTCGTCGAGTTGAAGCTGCTCGACCAGCTGTGCCAGTGCCGCGGGCGGCGCGTTGCGCGGCGGCAGCCGAAACACCTCGATCTGGACGTCGGAGTGCTCGGAACGCTGCCGGTCCAACCACTCGCTGAGCAGCTTCTCTTCGGCGGGTGAGGACACCGCCGCCAACACCAGCGTGTTGTGGCTGGTGGTGAAATCGCCGGTGTCGGCCGGTATCGACGAGCTCTGCGTCACTGTCGTCCTTTCGGCCGGGTTTTGCGCGGCCGGCGACTGGTTTTCTTGCGCGCCGCCGCGCGGTTGTAGAGATCGGCCTCGGGCAGCTCATTCAGCGGCCAGTCGGCCAGGGTGTCGAGGTACAACTGCCGCACCTCCTCGATACGCTCCGGCAGCGTGTCCACCGTCCAGTCGTCGACGGAGATGGGCGGGAAGACGGCGACATCCACGGTGCCGGGATTGATGGTGGTGGAGTTACGGGCGGCGATAACTTCGGCGTTGCGGATCACGATCGGGACGACGGGAATGCCCGCCGACATCGCGATCCGGAAGGGGCCCTTCTTGAACGGCCCCACTTCGGTGGTGTCTATCCGGGTGCCTTCCGGCGCGATCATGATCGACAGTCCGTCTTTTGCCCGCTGCTCGACTTGGTGCATGGTCTCCACCGCGGCGGCCGGATCGTCGCGGTCGATGAAGACAGTGTCGAGCAACTTGCCGAGTGTGCCCATCAGCGGGTCGTTCTTGAGTTCTTTCTTGCCCACCGCGACCCAGTTGTCGCGGATCAGCGCGGCGGTGATGACCGGGTCGGCTTGGTTGCGGTGGTTGAAGATGAACACCGCCGGGCGTTGCGCAGTCAAGTTCTCCGCTCCGATGACGTTGAGGTGCACGCCGCTCGCCGCCAGCAGCAGCTGCGACCAGTTCGAGGTGAAGAAGTTGACTCCGCGGCGCCGGTTGCGGGTCAACAGGCCCCATCCCACCGCCAGCGACCCGACCGGGACGATCGAGCCGACGCCGGCGAGCGTGCGCAGTTGACCGAGGACCCCGCCGCCCCCGCGACTGCTGAACCGCAGGATGGGCCAGCCGCGGCGTCGGGCAACCGCAGCCATCTTGCCTTCCGGGTTGGTCGGCCGCGGATTGCCGACCAGGTACATCAACGCGACGTCCTCGTCGCCGTCGGCGTAGAAGTAGCTGTCCTGCAGATCGATGTCGTTCTCGGCGGCGAACTTCTGCACGGCCGCCGCCTTGCCGGGACCCCACAGGATCGGCTTGACCACTTTGCCGGTCAGGATGCCGTCCTCGTCGACCTCGAACTGGTTGGTTAGCGTGTTCGAGATTCCCAGAAACCGCGCGACCGGGTGGACCTGAATGGTCAGCGCCGACGAGCTCAGCACCACGGTGTGGCCGCGGGCCAGATGGGCCCGCACCAGCTGCCGCATCTCCGGATAGATCCGGGACTCGATCTTCTCGCCGAACAGCCGCTCGCCGATCTCCTCCAAGTCGCTCAGCGCCCGCCCGCACAGCGCCGCAGACGCGGTCAAGATCAGCTCTTCGAATTCGATTCGGCCGAGTTGATGATTGAGGCCGGCCTGGACCATGGTGATCAGCTCGCCGACGCCGATGTCTCGGCGACGCAGCCGTTCGCGCGTGAGGATGACGGCGGTGAACCCGGCGACCAGGGTTCCGTCCAGGTCGAAGAACGCACCGATTTGCGGGCCCGCCGGGCTGGCTTGAACCTCGGCGACCGAGCCCGGCAACCGCATGTCGCGGGGCGGCTTAGGCGAGTCGCTTTCTGCTGTCGTCACGAGCCTGCCGCCGCTTTGTCAGAAGAGGCCGGCACCGCACGTGGCGCTGGATCACCGGCAAGGGCCAAGACCTCGTCGAAACCTTCCTGCAGGCAGCGGGCCCACAACTCCTCCTGCCGGATGGCGGCCCGGTCGTAGCGGGTGGTGACGGTGGCATACCCGGACCGCGACACCAGCACCACCATCATGGCCACGCCCGGCAACGGCCCGAGCCCGTAGTGCCGCAAAATCTTGGCCCCCGCGATGAAGGTGTCGCCCTGGTACAGCGGCACGTTGCTGGCCTGCACGTCAGAGGAGATCACCGAGCCGGTCATGGTTTCCAGCACCGGCGTGGGCAGGACACTGAGCAACGGCGCGACGGAGCCCACCATGTCCATCGCCGGCTCTTCGCGGCGTTGAGTCATCTGCGCGCGGATCTTGCGCATGCGAGCCACCGGGTCGGCGGTGCCGATCGGCGCCGCCAGATTGACCCCGACGAATCGGTTGCCGCCGGCGGGGTCACCTGCCGACCGCAGGTTCACCGGGACGGCCATCGGCAGGCAGGCGATGGGCACCCCGAGGGCCTGGTGGTAGCGGCCTAACGCACCGCACAGGCCGGCCAGGTAGGCGTCGTTGATCGATCCACCACCGGCCTTGGCGGCACGGTGCAGATCGCCCAGCCGAATGTCGAGCGCCTCGGTTCTGGTGGCGAGGCTGCGCCGGCGCAGCAGCGGGGACGGTTCAGCGGACTGGCTCATCACCCGCACCCCCGAGCGGGCGTAGCCGAACACCCCCGCCACCGCTGCTCCGGGGTTGACCACCGCCCGGCCCAGCAACGACGCCGCTCCGAAAAGCGTGCCGCGGACCCCGCCGACCAGCGTGCCCGGCAAGTTGCTGAGACCTTCGCGCATAAGATCGTTGCCGGACAAGTCCTGTGGAACCGGTTGCGGTGCCGCCGGCTGCGGCGGCGGATCGCGCTCCAGGTCGTAGATCTGAGCGAACATCTCGACACTGCCCACCCCGTCGCTGACGGCATGGCTCAGGTGCAACAGCGTCGCCGCTTTGCCGTCCGCCAGACCTTCAACCAACGTGGCGGTCCACAGCGGGCGGGCGATGTCCAGCGGTGACTGCAGAATTACCTCGGCCAGATCCAGCACCTGCCGCAAGGTGCCAGGCTCGGGAACCCGCAGCCGTCGCACATGGAAGTCCAGGTTGAAGTCGGGGTCGACCACCCAGCGCGGCGACGCTGTCGGCAGGGTCGGCACTACCACCTTCTGCCGCAGCCGCAGCGCACGTCGGGATGCGTTGTCGAAGCGGGCGCGAAATCGTTCCCAGTCCGGGGTGGTGTCCAGCAGTTCGAGCCCCATGATCCCGGAGCGGGTCCGCGGATTGGCTTCGCCGCGGTGCAGCAGATAGTCGACTGCTCCCAGTGCGGTCGGCAGCCCTGCGGCGTCGACAGCGTCACTCACCGTCGGCTCTCCTGCCGTCGTTCCATCGCACCGGCGATGACAATCCCACTGAGGTCTCCCGTCCTCGACGCGTTCCGCCCGGGCGTCGACGGCGGCGCACCCGGTTCGACCCGGATACCCGTGTGCAGCCCAGTGCCAAGACAACGCTAGTCCGGATGGTCAGGCGGTGAAAGGCGAATGTGCGAAATCCGGTCGCCGGCGCGGGCGACGGCAGCCCTGCTGTGAAATGTGCTGCGAGGCAATGCTATACCGATCTCTATCAACCGCGGCACGTGTCTTAAGCTGATCACCGTGGCCCGGGTGCGAGAAGCCCGCGCCGACAACCACAACCAGAGCCATTCGATAGACTGACCAACGCTTGTACATCGTCGGCCCCCGTAGCTCAGCTGGACAGAGCGCATGACTTCTAATCTTGTGGCCGCAGGTTCGAGTCCTGCCGGGGGCACTTTTTGCAGCCGCTGAAAGCGCGGCGCACGATTCCGACCGTTCAGCGGCGACGTGCAGCAGCGGTGAGTTGGGCTATCCCCCGCAGGATCCACGGCGTACGCCTGGCCATTACTGCCACGGCGTGGTCTGAGCGGCGCATCGCGGTGCGAGGCCCGGGAGTGGGCGTTGAAGTCAGATCGGCCTCGGCCGATCCGGGCCGCGGGCCATGGCGGTTGACCGTCAGGAGTTGCCAGGTGCCGGGCACGCCGCGCAGCTCGAAGCTGCCGCGGTCCTCGAAGCCCGTTCCTGAGCCAACGACCAGATCACGGACAGTACGTGAGACGACGATCTCGCCGGCGCCGGCCTGACCGAGGATCCGCGCGGCGATGTGCACGGCAATCCCGCCGATATCGGTGTCCAACAATTCACATTCGCCGGTGTGGATGCCCGCGCGGATTTCGATGCTCATTGTCTCAGCCTCAGCGCGCAAGGCCTCAGCGCAGCGGATGGCCTGTGTCGGGCCGTCGAACGTGGCGAGGTGACCGTCTCCGGTGCTCTTGACTACAGTGCCGCCGAATCGTTGCGTGTGCTTGGCGGTAATCTCGCCGAAGCGTTGTAGCACCACGCGCCATCGCTCGTCTCCCGTCGCCGCGGCGCGTTCCGTGGAGCTAACCATGTCGGTGAACAACACGGTGCGCAGCGCGCGACGGGACTGGGACGGCGCCGCCTCGCTGCCGGTGAGGAACTCCTCGACCCCCGTCAGGATTTTGTCGGGATCGTTGAGCCAGGGCACGTGGTCGTTGCCGTCGACTTCGAGCAACCGCGCACCACAGATGTGGTCGGCGATGTACCGGCCCTGTTGCACTGGAACGACGTCGTCGCGGGCATGGATGACCAGGACGGGCGTGGAGATAGTCGGCAGGATCGGCCGCACGTCGATCCGGAACACCGCTTCGAGCGTCGCCCGCGCCATCCCCGGGCTGGCGCTCATCCGCTCCACCGTTGCGAGCTGGCGTAACGACCGGACTGACGGCAATAGAGCTTTCAGTGCCTCGCCGCTGCCCCACGCCGAGCGGGCGGCGCGGCCCCAAGCCTGCCAGCGGGCGAGCTGCTTTGCCGAGGGCGTGTAGGCCTCACCCAGCTCGGGCATGAGGCGCGCCCGCAACTCGGTTGGATCGCGCTCGAAGTCGTCCCATCCGGCGAAGCCGAAGTAAGAAAAGGTGCCGGTAAGAATCAACGCCCGCGTTCGCTGCGGTCGTTGTGCAGCGAAGAAGATGGAGGCCGGGCCGCCCTCGCTACTCCCGAAAAGCACCGCTCTTTCAAAGCCGACGGCGTCCATGACGGCTTCGATCTCGCTCGCTCGATCATCGAGTGTGCGAACTTGTGGGACTGGGTCCGACAGACCGACCCCGGCCTTATCGAACAGAACGATGCGACAGAAGGTCGAGAGCCGCTCGAGGAAAGCCTCGAATTCGGGCACAGTCCAGCACAGCTCGACATGACTGACGAACGACCCGACGAAAACCAGCTCGATCGGCCCGTCGCCGAATACCTGGTATGCCAGGCTGAGATCACCGCATGGTGCGTATGACGTCTCTGGCACGGCATGAGCGTACTGCTGCCGTGCACCCACCCTTTCGAGTTTGGCGCAGCTTCCCAACGTTTCGACGGTGATGCGCCGGCCTTCACGGATGCCAGGCTAAGAGCGAGTACATCGAATTAAGTTGAGCTGCTTAAGGGTTCGAATATCGGCGGGAACTCAAGAACACGCGTGTGATAGCTTCTTTCCTTGTCGTTGCAGGTCCGAGGTTGACGCTGGGGCGCTTTGACCCGATTCACTTTGCGGAGGTGGCGGTGGCCGAATCCGACCTCGTCCTGATCAGCGTCGACAACAAGGTGGCTTTGATCACCGTCAATGACCCCGGTCGGCGCAACGCCGTCACACCGGCGATGTCGACGCAGCTGCGGGCCGCCGTTGAGCAGGCGGAAGCAGATCCGAACGTGCACGCCGTCGTGATCACTGGTGCCGGTAAGGCGTTCTGCGCGGGCGCGGATCTGAGCGCGCTGGGCGAAGCCGCCGAGGAAGGACTGTTACAGCTTTACGACGGATTCATGGCGATCGGCCGATGCGCCCTGCCCACTATCGCCGCGGTCAACGGCGCCGCCGTGGGCGCCGGCCTGAACCTGGCGCTGGCTGCCGACGTGCGCATCGCGGGCCCGAATGCGTTGTTCGACGCCCGTTTTCAGCAGTTGGGGCTCCACCCCGGTGGGGGCGCCACCTGGATGCTGCACCGCGCGGTCGGACCTCAGGTCGCGCGGGCGATCCTGTTGTTCGGGCTGCGCTTGGACGCCGAAGCTGCCCTCCGTCACGGACTGGCGTTGAGCATGTCCGACGATCCGGTCGCCGCCGCCTTTGAGCTGGCCGCCGGACCTGCGGCCGCGCCTCGCCAGGTCGTGCTGGCCACGAAGGCGACGATGCGTGCTACGGCGAGCCCCGGATCGGTGGATGTCGAGCTGCACGAACACGCCAAACGCGCCGAACTCGGTCCGCAAGCTGAGTCGATCAGATCGCCAGAGTTCGCCGCCCGGTTGGCCGCCGCGAGGGGCAAGTAGCGGTTAGTGCCAGTACTGGGCGCTGTAGGAGGTCATGGCGAAGCCGGCCATCAACAGGACGGCTGAAAGTAGGGCCGTGCAGATGATGTCCCAGGTGGCTACTCGGGGTCGACGAGCGGCGGGTGCCCACGGATGGGGCGGGTAATAGTTGGCCGAGTAGAAGTGGTGAGGCAGCTGCGGCAGGGTCATACGGCAATTCTCGATCAGCTACGACGCCTGCGCGGCCGCCAATTGCGCGATCCGCTCGGCACGCCGCAGCACCGGCGCATCGACCATCAAACCTTCGAACGCGAAGACGCCGCGCTCGTTGGCGGCGGCGGCCAGCACACGGTGGGCCCACTGCGCCTGCTGCGGCGTGGGCGCATAACCTTCGCGGATCACCGCCAACTGGGTGGGGTGGATAGCCACTTTGGCGTCGAAGCCGACCGCGACAGCGTCGTCGACTTCCCGACGCAAGCCGTCGAGATCCTTGATGTCGAGGTACACCGAGTCCAGCGCAAGACGGCCGAATGCTTTGGCCGCCAACAGGGACTGTGACCGCACGTGTTGGGCCACCTCGCGATAGGTCCCGTCCGGGTAACGGTTGGCGGTGCCGCCGAGCACGGCGAACAGATCCTCGGCGCCCCACATCACCGCGACGGCGTTCTCCGCGCGGACGTTGTCGGTCACCGTCAGCGCGCCCAGGGGTGATTCCACCAGGACTACGACGTCGAGCGGTGTCAGCACACTGACCTGTTCGGGTGCTTCGCATTTGGGCAGCATGACGGTGTCGTAGGAGGTCCTGGCCACGGCGTCCAAATCCAGCTGCTGGTCTGCGGTGCCGGCCGGGTTGACGCGCACCACAGTGCGGGAAGGGTCGAGCGGAACGTCGACGAGTGCCTCCCGCGCGCCGGGCCGATCGGCGGCGGCGCAACCATCTTCGAGGTCGAGGATGACGACATCGGCTGCGGCAGCGGCCTTCTGGTACCGCTCGGGTCGGTCTGCCGGGCAAAACAACCAGGCGGGTCCGGGTTTGTCCAGCCCCATCAGCCGCCGGCCTCGGCCGGTCGCATGCGCACCAGGGTCTTGCGGGTGGCCGTCGCCACGACGTCGTCATGCTGATTGCGCCCGGTGTGGGTGAACGTCAGCACGCCTTCACCGGGGCGGCTCTTCGATTCCCGTTTCTCGGTGATAACGGTTTCGGCGTAGAGGGTGTCACCGTGGAAAAGCGGTTTTGGAAAAGCGATCTCGGAGAAGCCGAGGTTGGCCACGATGGTCCCCTGAGTCAGTTGCGCGACGGACAAACCGACCAGGGTGGACAAGGTCAACATCGAGTTGACCAACCGCTGATGGAACGGCGGCAACGCATCGGAGAACGCGGCGTCCAGATGCAGCGCTTGAGTGTTCATCGTCAGCGTGGTGAACAAGACGTTGTCAGCTTCGGTGATCGTCCGGCCGGGGCGGTGCAGGTAGCGGGTGCCGATTTCGAATTCCTCGAACCATAAGCCGCGTTGAACAACGGTTTTGGCGGATTGCGCGCCACGTACCTCGCTCACAACCCGACCTCGCGGGCGATCAGCATCAGCTGCACTTCGGTGGTCCCCTCACCGATCTCCAAAATTTTGCTGTCCCGGTAATGCCGGGCCACGGTGAATTCATTCATGAAGCCGTAGCCGCCGTGAATCTGGGTGGCGTCGCGGGCGTTGTCCATGGCCGCTTCGCTGGCAACCAATTTGGCGATCGCCGCCTGCTTCTTGAACGGCTTACCGGCCAGCATCAGTGCCGCTGCGTCGTAGTAAGCGGTGCGTGCGGTGTGCGCGCGCGCTTCCATCCGGGCAATGGTGAATTCGACGGCTTGGAAGCGGCCGATCGGCCGGCCGAACGCCTCGCGCTCCCGGGCATACTTGACGCTCTCGTCGACGCAGCCCTGCGCAGCACCGACGGACAACGCAGCGATCGCGATCCGGCCTTCGTCGAGGATACGCAGGAAATTGGCGTAGCCGCGGCCGCGTTCGCCGAGCAGGTTTTCCTCGGGTACCCGGACGTCGTCGAACGTCAGCGGGTGGGTGTCCGAGGCGCGCCAGCCGACTTTGTCGTAGGCCGGTTCGGCGGTGAACCCGGGGATCGGCACCGGCACCAGGATCGACGAGATCTCTTTCTTGCCATCCCGGTCCCCGGTGACGGCGGTGACGGTGACCAGCTTGGTCAAATCGGTGCCTGAGTTGGTGATGAACTGTTTGTTGCCGTTGATCACCCAATGACCGTCGTCAAGGCGGGCCGTGGTCGCGGTGGCGCCCGCGTCGGTGCCGCCACCCGGCTCGGTCAAGCCGAAAGCACCCAACGCCCGACCGCTGGTCAACTGGGGCAGCCACTCCCGTTTCTGTGCTTCCCTACCGAACCGGTAGACCGGCATGGCGCCCAACGAGACGCCGGCTTCCAGCGTGATCGCCACGCTCTGGTCGACTTTGCCGAGCTCTTCGAGCGCCAGGCACAAGGCGAAGTAATCGCCGCCCATTCCACCCCATTCTTCGGGGAAGGGCAGGCCGAACAGGCCCATGTCGGCCATCCCCGCGACCACTTCGTAGGGGAAGGAGTGTTCTGCGTCGTGGCGGGCGGCCACCGGCGCGACGACGGTCTGCGCGAAGTCGCGCACGGTCTTGGCCAGCTGCTGGTATTCATCGGGAAGCGTTCCGGTCGAAAGGTAGTCAGTCATCAGCGCCACTCCTCATCATCGCTTCGCTCTGCATCGTCGTCGGCGCGGTCATCAGCGCCACTCCTCATCATCGCTTCGCTCTGCATCGTCGTCGGCGCGGTCACTGCGCGCCGTCCTCTGCTCCGTGAACTTTGATTCGGGCCAGCTGTTGACCGACCTTTACTTGCTCGCCGCCGGCAACGAGGAGCTCAACCACTCCGTCGACCGGCGCCGACAGCGCGTGCTCCATCTTCATCGCCTCCACCGTCACGACCACAGTGCCGGCGGTCACCTGGGCGCCATCCGTGACACCCACCGAGACGACGGTACCCGGCATGGGGCTACACAGGTCCGCGTCACCGGTGTGGGCATCCTCGGCTCGCACCGGGGCCTCTCGCACCAATTCAAGCATCGCCGTCACGCCGGGGCCGGCCAGCCAGATCCGGTTGTCGTCCGCGGCGACGGCGTATCGGCTGCGTACGCCGTCGAGTGTCACCACCACCCGCTGGCCCTCGAAAGCTGCTTGCAGCGTTCGGGATTCGCCGTCTTCGGTGTGAACCACCGCCGCCTCGGGGATACCGGTGATGTAGACGTGGTCGACGCGTTCACCGCCGCGCAGTCGAAACCCGACCGGCGCGCGCGCACCCAGCCGCCAGCCGGATGGAAGCGCCCACAGATCGGCGCCGGGCTGAGGCCACAGCCGCAGCCACTGGTAGGCCGCCGCGGCGATGAGCAATTCATCTGTCACCGGAGCGGCTAGAAAGTCGCCGGCACGGCGGTCCAGCAGCCCGGTGTCCAGCCGGCCGGCGGCCACGTCGGCGTCAGCGAGCAGGAAGCGTACGAATTCGACGTTGGTGACGACACCGAGAACGGCGGTATCGGCCAGCGCCCGGTCCAGCGCGCGCAACGCGGCGGGCCGGTCGGCGCCGTGCGCAATCACCTTGGCCAGCATCGGGTCATAGTCACTACCGACGACCATGCCCGCGTTGAGACCCGAATCCACCCGCACGCCGGCGCCGCTGGGCTCGACGACGTCCAGCACGTCGCCGCCGGTCGGCAGAAATCCGCGGGCCGGGTCTTCGGCGTACACCCGAGCCTCGATCGCGTGCCCTTGCATGACGATGTCGTCCTGAGTGACCGTCAGCTTCTCCCCCGCGGCGATCCGGACCTGCCAGGCAACCAAATCCCACCCGGTGACCATCTCGGTCACCGGGTGTTCCACCTGCAGCCGGGTGTTCATCTCCATAAAGAAGAACTCGTCGGGCCGGTCCGCGGAGACGATGAACTCCACCGTGCCGGCACCTACGTAGTCGACGCTGCGCGCGGTGTCACAAGCCGCGGCGCCGATACGGGCCCGGGTCGCTGCATCCAGCAACGGCGACGGCGCCTCCTCGATGACTTTCTGGTGGCGGCGCTGCAGACTGCACTCGCGCTCACCGAGGTGCACCACGTTGCCGAAGCGGTCGGCGAGTATCTGCACTTCGATATGCCGGGGCCGCAACACGAATCGCTCGAGGAACAGCGTGTCGTCACCGAACGCGGCAGCCGACTCCCGGCGCGCAGCGCCCAGCGCCGCGGCCAGGTCGGTGGGCCGCTCGACCAGGCGCATGCCCTTGCCGCCGCCGCCGGCGGACGGCTTGACCAGGACCGGGAAGCCGATCTGCTCGGCGGCGTCGATCAGTTCCGCGTCGGTCAGCCCGGGCCGTGCAACACCGGGCACCACGGGTACACCGAACGCCGAGACGGTGTTTTTCGCGGCGATCTTGTCGCCCATCGTGCGGATCGCCGCGACGGGCGGGCCGATGAACGTCACGCCCGCCGAGTCCAACGCGGCAGCGAATACGGGGTTCTCGGAGAGGAATCCGTACCCGGGATGCACTGCCTGGGCACCGCTGCGCACTGCGGCGTCGACGACCGCGGCGATGTTGAGGTAGCTGTCGCGCGCCGGTGCCGCCCCGATCGCCACCGCCAGATCAGCCTCGAGGACGTGGCGGGCGCCGGCATCGGCGGCACTGTAGACGGCCACCGACCGGATGCCGATGTCTTTCAGTGTCCGGATCACCCGCACGGCGATCTCGCCGCGGTTGGCCACCAGAACCGTGTCAAAAGTCGCTGAACCCATTCGAGCGCTCACATCCGGAAGACGCCGTAGGAAACCGGTTCGACCGGCGCGTGGGCCACCACTGAAAGGGCGAGCCCCACAACCGTTCTGGTGTCGGCCGGGTCGATGACCCCGTCATCCCAGAGCCGGGCCGTCGAATAGTACGGATTGCCCTGGTGTTCGTATTGTTCGCGGATGGGCGCCTTGAACTGCTCCTGCTCGTCAGCCGACCACGGAGTGCCGGCGTTCTCCAGTGCTTCGGCACGCACGGTCGCCAGCACGGACGCCGCCTGCTCACCGCCCATCACCGAGATCCGGGCGTTGGGCCACATCCACAGGAAGCGCGGTGAATACGCCCGGCCGCACATCGAGTAATTACCCGCACCGTAGGAGCCGCCGATGACGACGGTCAGCTTGGGCACCCGCGCGCATGCCACTGCAGTCACCATTTTGGCTCCGTGCTTGGCGATGCCGCCCGCTTCGTATTCGCGGCCCACCATGAAACCGCTGATGTTCTGCAGGAACAGCAGCGGCACCAACCGTTTGTCGCAGAGCTCGATGAAATGCGCGCCCTTGAGGGCTGATTCGGAGAACAACACGCCGTTGTTGGCGACGATGCCGACCGGGTGGCCGTGAATGCGGGCGAAACCCGTGACCAGGGTGCTGCCGTAATCAGCCTTGAATTCCTGAAAGTCACCGCCGTCGACCAGGCAGGTGATCACGTCGCGCACGTCGTAGGGTATCCGGGCGTCGACGGGCACGACGTCGTAGAGGTCGGTCTGCTCGGCGATCGGCTCGCCGCTGGGCAGCGCGTCCCACACCGGCGGTTGGCGCGGGCCCAGGGTCGACACGATCCGACGGATGATGCGCAACGCGTCGCGGTCGTCATGGGCCAGGTGATCGGTGACCCCGGAAGTCTTCGAGTGCAGATCCCCGCCCCCGAGTTCTTCAGCGCTCACCACTTCGCCGGTGGCTGCTTTCACCAGCGGCGGACCGCCCAGGAAAATCGTGCCCTGGTTGCGGACGATGACGGCTTCATCGCTCATCGCCGGAACGTAAGCGCCGCCGGCCGTGCAGGATCCGAGCACAGCAGCGATCTGTGGAACACCGTCAGCGCTCAGCTTGGCCTGGTTGTAGAAGATGCGGCCGAAATGCTCGCGATCGGGAAACACTTCGTCCTGGCGAGGCAGGAATGCGCCACCGGAGTCGACGAGGTAGATGCAGGGCAGCCGGTTTTGGCCGGCGATTTCTTGCGCCCGCAGATGTTTTTTCACGGTCACCGGGTAGTAGGTGCCGCCTTTGACGGTGGCGTCGTTAGCGACGATCATGCATTCCCGGCCCGACACTCGGCCGATACCGGTGATGATGCCGGCACCGGGGCAATCGCCGTCGTACATGCCGTCGGCGGCCAACGGCGCCACCTCCAAAAATGAACTGCCCGGGTCGAGCAGACCGTCCACGCGGTCCCGCGGCAGCAGTTTGCCGCGTCCGACGTGGCGGTTGCGGGCACGCTCCGGGCCGCCCCGGCTCGCGGCGGCCAGTTTGTCGCGCAACTGTGACACCAGCGCGCGGTGCGCCTCACGATGCGTAGCCAAAGAGGTCATTGCAGTGCCCGCCGAATTCGGTTAATGACGACTAACTCGTGCTATGTTAGTGGAGATTAACTCAAACGTCCAGGAGGCCGTCATGGCAGCGTCTGCCCCGGTCGATCGCACGGAACTCCCGAATCGCCGCAGCCAGCTGAAATCTGACCGGCGAATACAACTACTGGCCGCCGCCGAGCGACTGTTCGCCGAGCGCGGCTTTCCGGCGGTGCGCCTCGAAGACATCGGTGCTGCCGCCGGTGTCAGTGGGCCCGCGATCTACCGGCACTTCCCCAACAAGGAATCGCTGCTGGTGGAGTTGCTGGTCGGGATCAGCACCAGGCTGCTCGCCGGTGCCCGCTCGGTCAGATTGGACCGTGCTGATCCGGCCGCTGCGTTGACCGGCCTGGTCGACTTTCACCTTGACTTCGCGTTGGGCGAACCCGACCTCATCCGAATTCAGGATCGCGACCTCGCCCAGCTGCCGGCGGGCGCCGAGCGCCAGGTCCGGCGCGCCCAGCGGCAGTACGTCGAGGTCTGGGTCGGCGTATTGCGCGACCTGCACCCCGAGCTGGCGGAGTCCGACGCCCGCCTGACGGCCCATGCCGTGTTCGGGTTGCTGAACTCCACCCCGCACAGCCTGAAACCGGCGGACACCAGACCGTCAGCGCGCCCGCGGGCAGTGTTGAAAGCCATGACGCTCGCCGCCCTGCAAGCCGGTACCGATATCCGCTAATTCCTTCGCGCCGCGAGATCGGCGGACCGAAGTGGGTTGTTTGGGTACCCTGCCAATCATGAGGTGGGCATGAGCGATCCGCGCCGACCACGCCGAAGCAGCCCGGCTCGACAGGGGTTCAAGACAAACGACCCGCGCGCCGATTATCAGCCCCGCACCGACCCGGCCTATAGCGGTCAAGTGCCCTATGGACCGACATACGGCGACACATTCCCTCCGCAACGGGACCCCAATGCTTCCACCGGGACCGAACGCTTCCCGCAGTACTGGCAGCAAGGTCAGCCCTCGACGCAGTGGCAATACGGTCAGTTCCCGCCGGCCGAGCCCCCGTCCGGGGAGCCTCCGCGCGGGCCGTCGAGACCTCCGCGTTGGCTGTGGATCGCGGCCGGCGCGGCAGTATTACTGGTGGTCGCACTGGTGATCGCTCTAGTCATCGCCAACGGAACAGCGAAGAAAGAGACAGCGGTTCCGCCGTTGCCTGCAATGCCCGGCTCGACGTCAGCACCGTCATCGCCGTCCACTAGCCCATCGCCCACGACCAGTACACCGCCGTCGGCCAGCGCCACCAGCCCGGCTCCGAGCACCGCCCCGCAGACCACTAGCGCCGGCCCAGCCCAGACCGTGGACTACAACGTCACGGGTGAAGGCCGGGCGATCAGCATCAGCTACGTCGACAACGACGGCGTCATGCAGATCGAGTTCAACGTCGCGCTGCCGTGGAGCAAGGAAGTCAGCTTGCCCAAGTCCGGGAATCAACGCGCCGCCGTCACAATCGTCAACATCGGCCACAACGTCACCTGCTCGGTCACAGTGAACGGCGTTCAGGGTCGCCAGCGCACCGGCATGGGCCTGACGGTCTGCGACGCGACGAGCTGAGGCCGGCCGCCCTCGGCCGCTACGCCACACTTTCCGAGCGCTCGATCTCCTGTGCGTCGACGCGCCGCGGAGCCCGGACGGCCAGCAGTCCCAGCAGTCCAGCGCCGAGCACGACGTCGAGCCCGCCCATACCGAACCGCGTGCTGTGGAAGACGTCGACAAAGACGGAGAACAGCCAGGGCGCCAGGAAGGACACCGCCCGGCCCGTCATCGTGTACAGCCCGAACGCCACTCCCTCCTTGCCCTCCCTGGACATCCGCAGCAGCAGAGTGCGCGCCGACGACTGGGCGGGACCGATGAACAGGCAAAGCAGCAGGCCGCAGATCCAGAACGCCCGGGCGCCGGACAACGTCATCAGGATGAGGCCGACCACGATGATTGCCGCCAGCGAGCCGGCGATGACCTGCTTGGAGCCCAGCCGGTCGTCGAACAATCCGCCTAACACCGCACCGCAGGCGGCGACCACACTGGCGGCCACGCCGAAGATCAGGACTTCCGCCTGCGAAATGCCGTACACGTTGACACCGAGCACCGCGCCGAATGCAAACAGCCCCGCCAGACCGTCCCGAAACACCGCGCTGGCCACCAGGAAAAACACCAGGTTGCGGTCCCGTCGCCACTCGGTAGTCAGCTCCGCCCACAATTTGCGGTAGCCACCCAACAGGCCACTGTATTGATGGCGGCGACCCGCTTCCCCCGGCGTTTCGCCGCGCTCGCGGTCGCCGCTGGGCGGCGGCGCCTCTTCGCGGGGGACTGCGGGCAGGTGGCGAGCGGTGGTCAGCAACGGCGTGGCGAACACCGCCAGCCACGCCGCGGCCAGCAGCATGGCGGCTCGCACATTCAAGCCGTCGTGAGTACTGAGGTGCAGCAGGCCGCGGGTGGGCCCCTTGCCGGAAATGAAGCCCAGGTAAACGACCAGTAGCAGCACAACACTGCCGGCGTAACCGGCGGCCCAGCCAAAACCGGAGATCCGGCCCGCGCTTTCCGGGGTGGACAGCTGCTTGAGCATGGTGTTGTAGGGCACGCTGGCCAGATCGCCGCAGGCCGCGGTGGCGGCCAGAAGCACCAGACCCGGCAATAGGTACCGCGGATCGTCGCGGATAAGGCTCATCAAGCAGGTGAAAGTCACCGCCAAGCCGGTCAGCAGCGTCAGTACCAGCCGGCGTCGGCGCGGAGCGTCCACCCACACGCCGATCAGCGGGGCCAGCAGCGCGATCGTCAGGCCGGCCACCGACAGCGCCCGGCCCAGCCAGCTCTCCGGCGACGTGCCGCCGGGGGCGCCCTCGCCGACGGTGCCGGTGAGGTAGACCGAAAACACGAACGTCACGACGATCGAGATCAGACCCGTCGCACCGAATTCGAACAGCGCCCAGGCCAGCACCCGAGAGCGATTCGATAACTGCACGCCCCCCGGGTTGCCCATTCCGGCAGCGTATATGTCTCGGAGGTGAGCCGCCGTGCACGCGGCCACCGCCGGCGACCTGTCTACGATTGCCGCATGCCGATTCCCGCTCCCAGCCCCGACGCCCGCGCCGTTATCACCGGGGCATCGCAGAATATCGGTGCAGCCCTGGCCAGCGAGCTTGCCGCCCGCGGCCACAGTTTGATCGTCACCGCACGACGAGAAGATGTCCTCAACACCCTGGCCGGTCGGTTAGCCGACCAGTACGGCGTCGCCGTCGAGGTGCGACCGGCCGACCTTGCCGACCCCGGCGACCGCGCGAAGCTGGCCGAGGAACTGACCGGCCGGCACATCTCGATCCTGTGCGCCAATGCCGGCACCGCCACCTTCGGCCCGGTGGCAGCGCTCGATCCGGCCGCCGAGCGGGCGCAAGTGCAGCTCAACGTGCTGGGCGTGCACGACCTGGTGTTGGCGGTGTTGCCCGGGATGTTGCAACGACGAGCCGGCGGCATCCTCATCTCGGGATCGGCGGCCGGCAACTCGCCGATCCCCTACAACGCCACCTATGCCGCCAGCAAAGCTTTCGTCAACACCTTCAGCGAGTCGCTGCGCGGCGAACTGCGCGGCACGGGTGTCCACGTCACCGTGCTCGCGCCCGGGCCGGTGCGCACCGAACTGCCGGATCCGGCCGACGCGTCGCTGGTCGACAAACTGGTGCCGGAGTTTCTATGGATCTCAACCGAGCACACCGCCCGGTTGTCGCTGGATGCTCTGGCGCGCAACAAGATGCGCGTGGTGCCCGGCGTGACATCGAAGGCCATGTCGGTGGCCAGCCAATACGCTCCGCGCGCCGTCGTCGCGCCTATCGTCGGCAGCTTCTACAAGAAGTTGGGTGGTTGACGCATCAGCGTCGGCGGCGTTTGCCGTTGCCGTCGATATTGCGGCTGAGCAACTGAAGCAGAAATGCGCCCACCTGCCTGAACAGACTCCGGCCCTCCCGGCTGCTCAGAAACTGCTTCAACCAGCCCGGCTTCTTCTTCTCCGGCGCGCGCTTCGGCGCATTAGCCTTCGCGGGCGGCTGGTCGGCCGCACCGGCCTGCTTGGCCCGGTCGTTCAGGATCTCGTAAGCCGACCGCGAGTCGATGCTCTGGCCGTACTTGGCCTGCAACGGACTCGCCTTGGCGGCGCTGCCGATCGCGTCGTTGCCGATTGCCGCCATCAGCGAGCGTGGTGAGCGCAGCCTTGTCCAGGCGACCGGGGTGGGAGCCCCCCGCTCCGACAACACGGTGACGACGGCCTCGCCGATGCCCAGCGACGTCAACGCCGACGCCAAATCGTAGACATCGGTTTTCGGATACGTGCGGACGGTCTTCGTCAAGGCCTTCTGGTCGTCAGGGGTGAACGCGCGCAGGGCATGCTGGATGCGTGCGCCCAGTTGCGACAACACCTCGTTGGGCACGTCGGTGGGCAGCTGGGTGCAGAAAAACACCCCCACTCCCCGGGAGCGGATCAGTTTGACGGTTTGCTCGACCTGCTCCAGGAACGCTTTCGACGCGTCGGTGAACAACAGATGTGCCTCGTCGAAGACGAACACCAGCTTGGGTCTATCCACGTCCCCGACCTCGGGCAGCATCTTGAACAATTCGGACAACACCCACATCAAGAAAGTGGAGAACAGCACCGGGCGCGCGGCCTGATCACCCAGCTCCAGCAGCGAAATGACGCCGTGGCCGGTGCTGTCGACGCGCAGCAGGTCTCCGGTTCGAAACGCGGCTCACCGAAGAAGGTGTCGCCGCCCTCGCCTTCCAGATTGACCAGTGCCCGCAGGATGACGCCGGCCGTCGCCGCGGAAACACCACCCAGCGCTTTCAAATCGGCCTTGCCGTCGGCGCTGGTGAGATGGCTGATCACCGCGCGCAGGTCCTTGAGGTCCGTCAGCGGCAACTGCTGCTGCTCGGCCCAATGGAAGATCAATCCCAACGTCGACTCTTGAGTCGCATTGAGCCCCAGCACCTTCGAGAGCAGGATGGAGCCGAAGCCGGCGATTGTTGCCCGTATCGGCACACCGATGCCACCGGTACCTAAAGAGAAGAACTCCACCGGGAAGCCCGCCGCCTGCCACGGGTCACCGGTTTCGGTGGCGCGGGCGGTGATTTTGTCGCTGTTCGGCCCGGGCTGCGCGAGCCCGGCCAGGTCGCCCTTGACGTCGGCCATCAGCACCGGCACCCCTGCCGCCGACAGCTGTTCGGCGAGCAGCTGCAGCGTCTTCGTCTTGCCGGTGCCGGTGGCGCCGGCCACCAGACCGTGACGGTTGACGGTCGCCAGTGGAATGCGGATCTGCGCCGACGGATCCGTCCTACCATCGACGACCACCGTCCCCAACTCCAAGGCCCGGCCTTCGACGGCGTATCCGGCGGCGATCGTCTGGGCGGGCGTCGCTGCCGGGCCCGTGCTGGATGTCGAATCAGCGCTCATGGTGCCGCGTGCCTTTCTCCGGCGGTTCGGTTACTACGGCGGGCAAAGCCTGAGACTACTGGCACCGGCCTGCGATCGGGTCGGATACGGCTGCCGGCACGTGGCCTACTCTGAGCCTGGTGCGCGACGAACTGGTATGGATCGACTGCGAGATGACCGGGCTGAACCTGGCATCGGACAAGTTGATCGAAATCGCGGCTTTGGTCACCGACGCTGACCTGAACATCCTCGGTGACGGCGTGGACGTCGTCATCCACGCCGATGACGCCGCGCTGTCGTCGATGATCGATGTGGTGGTCGACATGCACACCCGCTCTGGTCTGATCGAAGAGGTCAAAGCGTCGGCGGTGGATCTGGCGACGGCGGAGACGATGGTGCTCGATTACATCCGTGAGCACGTCAAGCAAGCCAAGACCGCGCCCCTGGCCGGCAACTCGATCGCCACCGACCGGGGATTCATTGCCCGGGACATGCCCGCACTGGACTCCTACCTGCACTACCGGATGGTCGACGTCAGCTCGATCAAGGAACTGTGCCGTCGCTGGTATCCCCGCATCTACTTCGGACAGCCGGCCAAAGGGCTGGCACACCGCGCGCTTGCCGACATCCGGGAATCGATCCGGGAACTGCAGTACTACCGGCGCACCGCTTTCGTCCCGCCGCCGGGGCCGGCCACCAGCGATATCGCCGCAATCGCCGCCGAACTCAGCCCGGAGTCGGGCGCGCCGGACCGAATCGATTCGGCCGCCGAGCACCCGAGCGGCTAGTATCGACGACGCCGCTGTCGCCCATTCGTTTACCGGTCGGCTCGCGGCGATGGTGAGTGTAGTTCAGTTGGTAGAGCACCAGGTTGTGATCCTGGATGTCGCGGGTTCGAGTCCCGTCACTCACCCCTACTGGTCTAGCAGGCCCGTGTCCGGGACTTGCGCCGTTCGCCTGTCCCGGACGGCTCGGAGGGCGACTGATGTCAATGACTGTCGAAATCCGCGAAGCCCGGCCGCAGGAGTTTCGCCAGGTTGCGCAGATGCACTACCGGGCGTGGCGACAGTCCTACACCGGCATCATCGCCTCGGTGCTGCTCGATCTGTTCGACGATCCAGTGCACTGGGCCGACGAAGTCTACCCAGAAAAGCTGACTCGTCCTGGCTGGACCATGCGGTTAACCGAGTGCGCCGGGAAGCCGATCGGCGTCAGCATCTTCGGCCCACAGCCCGATCGATCTGACCTTCTGGAGATCGACGCCCTCTACATCGCACCCGAGCTGCAGGGCCAAGGCGTGGGCAGTCTCCTGCTGGCCGACGCGCTCACGTCGTACCTCGAAGGTGACGTCGTCCTCTGGTGCGCTGAGCAAAACCACCGAGCGCGCCATTTCTACGAGACGAACGGCTTCGAGCTCGACGGCCGCGAGCTGGTTTGGAAACCGATTCCGAACCTTTCGGTGCCCCAGCTGGGTTACACCCTTCGCCGTTGAGGCGCTCGCGGGGCTCAGGCGTTGGCGTTGCCGGCGTGCCACTGCTCCCATGGAACGTTCCAGTCCCCGAGCCCTTCGGTGCCCGACAGCGTAGGGCCGACCGTGTTACTGATCTGCACGACGTCGCCGCGCTTGATGTGGTCGTAGAACCACATGGCATTGCTGGTGTTGACGTTGATACAGCCGTGGCTGGTGTTCGTGTGGCCCTGCGCGCCGACGGACCACGGCGCTGCGTGCACGAACACACCGCTGTAGGAGATCTGCGTCGCCCAGTCGACGTCGGTGCGGTACCCGTTGGGTGAGTTGACCGGCACGCCGTACGTCGACGAGTCCATGATGATGTGCTTGTAGCGCTCGCCGACGATGTAGGTGCCGTTGGCCGTGGGCGTGCTGTCCTTGCCCATCGACACCGGCATGGTCTTGACGGCGTCGCCATTGACATGCACGGTCAGCGTCTTGGTGGTGTCGTCGACGGTCACGATCACCTCGTCACCGATCGTGAAGTGGGTGTTGACGTTGTCTTCGCCGAACAGCCCATCACCGAGCTTGACGCCATAGGTGTTGACCGCGACGTTGACCGCCGTGCCCGACTTCCAGAATTCCTTAGGCCGCCAGCGCACTTCGCGATTGTTCAGCCAGTAGAACGCACCCTCGACAGGTGGATCGGCCTTTATTGCGATGGCCTTCTCCGCCGCGGCGCGATCGGTGATGTCCTCGTCGAACCGGATTGCCACCGGCTCCCCGACTCCGACCACCTCACCGTCGAGAGGAAGGACATAAGGCATCGTCAGGTCCTGCGGGGACTGGGTTTCAAAGGTCATCTGACGGCTGGCCACACCGCCCAGGCCGCGCGCTTTGGCCGTCAAGCTGTAGCGCCGGTTGAAGCCCAGCGGCTCTGAGGTCGACCAACGCACACCGTCAGCGCTCAACTGGCCGTTGACCGACCGGCCGCTCTCGTTGACCAGCGTCACGCCGGCCAGCACGCCGTCCTCGGCGCTTACGGTCACCGGCGAGTCCACCGCGACACCGACGGCGCCGTCGGTCACCGACGCCGTCAGCTTCGGGACGAGCAGATCGCTGTAAGGGCTGGCCTTATCGAAGATCACCTTCTGCGGCGTCCCGCCTCCGTCGCTGCTGCATGCACCCGCGCCCAGCACAACCGCCGGAATGATCAGCGCAGCCAACCACGATCGACGCCAACGCGCATGCGTCATCGACACTGCAGTGCTCCCCGTCCGACCCGACAAACTTGTAAACTCGCCAGTAGTTTAAAGCCACGCGGCGACAGCATCGTGACCCTGCAGGGATGTCCACACGGATTCGCCTCGGCCGTGCAGCGCCTGTTAGTCTCGCTGGCTGAAGACGCAGCAGTTCCAAGCGCCGTTAGCTCAGTTGGTAGAGCAGCTGACTCTTAATCAGCGGGTCCGGGGTTCGAAACCCTGACGGCGCACCATCTGACCTGTCTCACCTCGAGTGATGCCTGACACTTCGGCTTCGGGCGATGGCTGACAGTGTTTCGGCTGATCCTTTACAGCGGTTTCGGCTGATCCTTGACAGTCCCGACTCCGCTCCTGGCGTCACCTGTAGCCGGTGCGTGTCCATCTTCCGCCAGGCGGGCGAGGTGGGCGTCTACGAGCGTCTTTACTGCCGTAGTATCGGCAGTCACTTGCGACAGCCCACCGCCCAGCCGGCACCTGGACTCGACCATCGCTAACCTTTTGGAGTTCTCCGTGGCTACGCTCATCGACGCTTTCCCGCTCTTTAGCACGCTGCGTGACGCACTGTTTCTCACGGCAACCGTCAGTGAGGTCGAAGAACTGAGACCAAGGATGCGTCGCATCCGATTCAGCGGCCCGCGACTGCAGGAATTGAGATGGACGCCAGGTCAGCACGTCCGGTTGCAGGTCGCCGGTCTGCTTGAATCCGTTCTGCGGCTGCACCCGGACCACGTACTACGCACCTATTCCATCTACAACACCGACACCGACCTCGGCGCACTCGACATTGTGATGTTTGACCACGACGGCGAACCGGAGGCCGCTACACCCGCCGGCCGCTGGGCGAAGGGCGTCTCCATTGGTGATCAGGCCCGTTTCACCCGGCCCCAAGGCAACTTCGTCATACGCCACGACGCGCCCTACCACGTGTTCGCCGGTGAAGAGACCGCGTCGGTCGCGTTCGCCGCGATGCTTCGATCTCTGCACCCGACCGCCGAAGTCCACGGGGTAATCGAGGCCGCGACCGACACCGACCACCTTTCCCTAGCCCGACCCCTAACCCAGGTCGAGCGCGGTGACGCCTCAGCCACGAACTCGGCCGTGCTCGCCGACGCTCTACGCAACCTCCAACTTCCCGACTATCCCGGTATCGCCTACCTCGCCGGGGAGGCCCGCACCATCCAAACCTTACGAAAAATATTGATCACTGAACGTGGCTGGGACCGACGCCAGATACGCACCAAACCCTTCTGGACGCCCGGCCGCACCGGCATGGAATAGCCATCGACTCCCACCGCGGCGCAGTCCGATCAGGGCTGTTTCCGCGCCGATGGGCGCGTCCTGCTGTGCGGCGGTACACCGCACAGCAGGTATGCGAAGCACTGCCGCTCAACGGAACACGGCCCACATTCGGATACAGCGGGAAGCAACTAGAACCACCTGCGCTTAACGGTGCACCGCGTTTCGATTTTGCGGGGCCGCTATTCGTCGCGCCGCCTCTACGGCGGCCGCCCGCCGGGCCGCCATGGTCGCCTTATCGTTGGTCACTGCGTCGGGATGGGGTGATTGTGCCCAGGCCAGGCCGACGCCGAACAGCAGGACCAGCAGGTTCAGCGGATCCCACGACGCATCGACCCAACCGGCGCTCTGAGCGGCTCGGATAACCGCGATCTCGCGCGCCTGCATTGACTCGCCGCTGTCCAGCGGAGGTGGGCCGAGTTCCAGCCCCTCCAAGCCGGCCCAGGTGATCATCCGCAGGTGCTCGGGCCGCCGGGACGCCAGGTCGAAGACCTCGCCGACGAAGTCTGGTACCGCATCAGGGCGCAAGGTGACCGATGCGAAAAATTCCGCGGCGTCGGCTGCGACGACACTGCGGAACAGCGTTTCTTTGTCCGTGAAGTGAGCGTAAAGCCGCTCTTTGCTGGCCTGTGCCGCGCGTGCGATGCGGTCGACGCGCGCGCCCGCTAGTCCGAATTGGGCGAATTCCGACCGCGCCGCACTGAGGATCGACTCGCGCAACTGAGCGGTGGTTCGCACAGCGAACAGCTTGCCAGACGAACTAGTTCGTTCGGTAGGCTGGCGACGTGAATGAGCAGCAGATCGACACGTCGGACAGCCGCCGAGTGCGGCTCATGCGCGATGTGCTCTACAAGATGCAGCAGGGTATCGCCCCAGTCATCAATCTCTCTCAACCATTTGTCAGCGGTCTTGAGAATTTACCTACGGATGGTCGTTTCCTACTGGTGGGCAACCACACGTTCTCCGGTCCTGAGGTGGTGTTGATTCCGCATTTTGTGCGGCGCGCGATTGGGAAACGGGTGCGGCCGTTGGCTGACCGCCGCTTCGGTGAGGGGCCGGGATTCGGCCGAGATCTGATGACGGCTTACGGCGGCGTCGTCGGCGCCCCGGAGACAGCCCGGGAGTTGATGCGGCATGACGAGACGATCCTGGTCTTCCCGGGCGGAGGTCGCGAGATTCCCAAGTTCAGAGGCGAGGAGTACCGCCTGAACTGGATCGGCCGCTCAGGGTTCGCCCGTATCGCCGTGGAGAACAATTATCCGATCGTCCCGGTCGGACTGGTCGGCGGCGACGATGTCTACAAGAGCCTGGTATCCCGAGACAGCAGGTTGGGGCGGCTCAGCCAAGCACTCAGCACTAGATTGTCCGGTCGTTCCGACATGGCGATGCCGCTGATGCGCGGCATCGGGTTCACCACGATTCCTCGTCCGCAGCGAATGTATCTGCGGTTCGGGGACTCCATAGATACCGCAAACCCGGGTCGCGTCACCACCGATAAGTGGCTGGCGCAGGTGCGAGAAAGCACTCAGCGATCGCTCGAAGCGATCCTGGCGGAGTTACTGACGATTCGGGCCGATGACCCTTTTCGTGAGCTCAACCCGTTGGCGCGGGCGAGCGCCGTGAAAGCATCCGACTGTGCGGATGGGGCGGCCTAGGACGAGACGGCCCGAGATCCCCGGCTACGGGTCACTTACCGGCCAGGATGCGATACTGCGCGGCGACCTGCTGCTTGACGTCAGTTTCGTTGTCGGAGTAGGCGATAAACGCGTAGCGGTCCGCCTTCGCGATGCACTTGTAATGCCACCAGAACTGCCGCAGGGTCGGTACCTGGCTGTTCAACGCCGGATTGAGGGACCGTACGAAGCACTTGGCGCGTGGTAGGCCAGTGACGGCAGCGGCGGGGCGCACATCGGACGAGTTGGCGGTTTCCGCCGCGAACTGCCTGACCAGGCGCGCTGCTCCTTCAGGCTGGTGCGTCTTGTACACCTTCGTCAGCATCTGCGACACCGCTTCCACGCCTGCGTCGGTAAATAAGGTGTCCGACCGGACGGGGTCGTCCTCGAAGTGCAGCGCCGCGGCCGGCTGCCACACTCCGACGCTGCGCGGTGCAAAGCCATCGGGTGCCCACATCGTCATCGCCCGCAATTGTCCGGTCGGATCGGTCGGCAAGTCGGCGAATTTCGCCGGGTCCGTCGGCACGAACCGGTCAATTTTGGCGGGTTGCAAATTCAGCGCCGCAGAGATCATCGTCTCGCCCCAACGCTCGAGAGTTGGGTCCGACACAACGGGCGGGACCGCGGTGCGCTGATAGAGGAGGTAGAAGCCGTGCGCGACGAAACTGCGCACTTCCAGCCAGCCGTCGACGAGTGTGTCGGTGAAAGCGGTCGCTTCGGGGTGGCCGAAGATGGTGACCGGTGTCCCCGGCGGGTTGCCGAGCCCGGGTGCGGCACCGGCCATGTCGCCGGCTGCTGCGGTCGCGGCGGCCGCGTCGGCAAACCGCAACACCACGTTCGTGATCTCCGGCTCCGTGAGGGTTCTTCCAGATCGCCGCGCGCTGGCGAAACCAGCCAGCGACCCGTGCGCCTTGGCGATGTCGGCCAGCGGTCGGTCCAGAACCTGATCTGTGTCGAGCACTTCGTCGTTGACCACTGTGGTCGGCATGGGTATCAGATTGCGCAGTGACGCGTTGGCCTGCCACGGTCCGAGGACGTACTCGGCCATCCGGCGGCCCTCGTAGGCCCCTCCGTTGGCCATGCTCCCGGCGGTGCCGAAAGGGTGATTGGGTTTGACGGGATAGCTGCCGGTTTCGAGCAGCGCCACCGTCGCACCATCGGAATCTCCTGGCTCGGGCGCTTTCACCGCGATCCCGGACGTCGTGCCCGAACATCCGGCAAGCATCCAGACGCATACCACCGCGGTGGCTGCCGCTAGCCGATGTCGGATGCGCGTCATTGCCCTTCGGCGCGGGCTTTCGGGCCGGAGTGTCAGCTGCGGCGCGCCCGGTACACCACCACCGCGACGACCAGAGCGCCGGCGCTGGCCAGCGTCACCGTCACGGCGGGCTTCTTGACGAATGCGATCAGCCGGAGCTTGACGTTATCGGCGAGCCGGCGGGGATTAGCGCGGGCAGCGAGCGTGTCGACGGTGGACGCCAGCTTGTCGCGAGCGAGATCGATGTCGTGCTTGATGGCTTCGGGATCCCGGTTCGCCACGTCTGTATCCTCCAACTCCGCCGGCACTCCGCCTGCTGGCTTCGTGCACTTGACGCACTACCCTAGATCAGCCGGGGATAATCCTGGGCCGCCGGTAAACAGAAAGGGACATTCGTTGACCGACACCGCACACTTGGCGCCCGGCGACAAAGCGCCCGCGTTCAAACTGCCCGACGCCGACGGCAACACCGTGTCGCTGACCGACTACAAGGGCCGCCGCGTCGTCGTCTACTTCTACCCCGCCGCGTCCACCCCGGGCTGCACCAAGCAGGCCTGCGATTTCCGCGA
Source organism: uncultured Actinomycetota bacterium (assembly GCA_963818785.1). Taxonomy (GTDB): domain Bacteria; phylum Actinomycetota; class Actinomycetes; order Mycobacteriales; family Mycobacteriaceae; genus Mycobacterium. Next base: position 81,057 of record CAWFTT010000016.1, read on the forward strand.
CAGCTTGCAGGAGCTTGACGGCGCCGGCATCGACGTGATCGGCATCTCTCCCGACAAACCGGAGAAACTGGCCAAATTCCGCGACGCCGAGAAGCTGACCTTCCCGCTGCTGTCCGACCCTGAACGCAAAGTCCTCACCGCTTACGGCGCCTACGGCGAGAAGAAGATGTATGGCAAAACGGTGCAGGGCGTCATCCGCTCGACATTCGTCGTCGACGAGAAGGGCAAAATAGCCGTCGCGCAGTACAACGTGAAAGCCACCGGTCACGTCGCGAAACTGCGGCGCGAGCTGGAGGCTTGACGCGCGAGTTTGGCCGACACCAGCGGCCATGAGCTTGCTCAGAGCCGCGGAACTTCTCGATTCACGCCTCTACGGAGGGTGACCGACCCTACAGTCGAACGGCGCATTAGCTTTGCCGTTTGAACCGTGTGGGAGCGCCGTTGCTGAGTTGGTGGGTCGTCAACTACATCCCGTCGTGGGCGCTGCTCATCAGCCTCATCGTGCTCGTTGCCGGCGGAGCGGCGCTGCTTCAAGGGTACGTGCGCCGGCGGTTCCCAGTCCTCAAAGGTGACGCGCACAACGACGTCATTAAATTCGCCTACGGCTTCATCGGATTCGTCTACGCCTTCTTCGTCGGATTCGTCGTCTCCTCCATGTGGGGTCAGAACAACACCGCCGACGGTAACGCACGAGCCGAGGGTGCAGCAGCGGCGCAGATGGCAAGAGACGCCGTCGTTTTCGATATGAAGGATAGAGATCGCATCCGGCAGCAGCTGCTGACGTACGAACACGCCGCCATCGCCGAATGGTCGCGCGCCGGGAGTAATCGGTCACCAGCTGCCGACACCGCCCTTGCCCGCGTATATCAAAGCTACGACGGGGTAGCCGCGAACACGGAAACCCAGAAGTTCGTGCTCGCGACTTCCTTTTCCAACCTGGACAAGATCAGTCAGGCACGCACCGTGCGACTGCTCACCGCCCGCGAAGACGCTGGACTGCCCTGGCCGTTCTGGACGGTCATCCTGCTGACCAGCGCCATGGTCATTGGCACCGCGATCATCTACGGGGTCGAAAAACCAGCCCTGCACTACCCGATGGTGGCGATCGTCGGCGTCATCGTGGCCACAAATTTATTCCTCGTCCTTGAGCTGGCACAGCCCTATGTCGGCGCAGTGTCGACAAGCTCAGACCCTTTGCAAGCAGTGGTCGCGGTGCTATCCCAACCCGTTTCATAACTTCTTCGAGTCGCGGCGCAAAGCGTCAAGTCTCCAGGTCAGGTCGCGAAGCTGCGCCGCGAGATGGAGCTCTAGATCGCCAACTTGGCGAGCAGCAGCGCCTCGGCGGTGGCGGCCCGTTCCAGCACGCCGAGATCCAGGCTCTCGTTGCTGCTGTGCGCCTGAGACTGCGGGTCTTCCACGCCGGTGACGAGGATCTTCGCCTGCGGATAGGCGTCGGCGAACTCGGCGATGAACGGGATGGAACCGCCCATCCCCATGTCGATCGGGTCGGCACCCCACGCTTGCCGGAAAGCCGCCCGGGCGGCGTCGTAAACCGGTCCGCTGGCGTCGATGGCATAGGGCTGCCCGACGTCGCCCGGAGTCACCGCGACGTGCGCGCCCCAGGGCGCATGCTGCTCCAGGTGAGTTCTGAGCGCCGCCATGTGCGCGGCGGCGTCCCCGCCGGGCGCGATGCGCATGCTGATTTTGGCGCGAGCCCGCGGGATCAACGTATTCGACGATGCCGCAATGGAAGTGGTGTCTATACCGATCACGGTGATCGCCGGTTTGGCCCAGAGTCGCTGCGGTACTGAACCGCTGCCGATTTCGCGCACCCCGTCGAGCAGGCCGGCCTCGTCGCGCACCCGTTCGGCCGGGAAATCCACATCGGCAGCCCGACTCTCGTGCAGCCCGGCTACCGCGACGTTGCCGTCGTCGTCGTGCAGGCTGGCCAACAGTCGCACCAGCACACTCAGCGCGTCCGGCACCACCCCGCCCCACAAACCGGAATGCAGCCCGTGGTCGAGGGTGGCGACTTCGATCACGCAGTCGACCAGCCCGCGCAGCGACACCGTCAACGCCGGGGTGTCCACGCTCCAGTTGTCCGAGTCGGCGATGACGATCACGTCGGCGGCCAGCAGGTCGCGATGCGCGGCGAGCAGTCGCCCCAGCGACGGCGACCCGGACTCTTCCTCACCCTCGACGAACACCGTGACACCCACCGGCGGGCGACCGCCGTGGGCCCGAAACGCCGCCAGATGCGTTGCGATGCCTGCTTTGTCGTCGGCGCTGCCGCGTCCGTAGAGTCGCCCGTTCCGCTCGGTCGGCTCAAAGGGGGGCGACACCCATTGGGTGCGGTCACCTTCGGGCTGCACATCGTGATGGGCGTACAGCAGGACCGTGGGCGCGCCCGGCGGTGCGGGATGCCGCGCGATGACCGCTGGCGCGCCGCCCTCGCTGACCACCTGCACATCGCCAAAACCGGCCCTCGTCAACAACTCCACCACCAGTTGGGCACTGCGGTGCACTTCCGGGCGCCGCTCCGGGTCGGCCCACACCGACTCGACGCGCACCAGGTCCTCCAAATCGCGGCGCACCGACGGCAGCACCTCGCGGACGCGTTCGAACAGCTGATTCATGGAGTCGAGGCTAGTGGGCCTGCTCGCGCGCAGGTTTCGCGAGGGTCAGTCCTCGAGAACGGCCACCGCGGCGGCAGTTTCGCCTTCATGGGTCAGCGACACGTGAATCGTCACGTCGGCCAGGTGCTTGGCGATCTCCCCGGTCAACCGCACCCGCGGCCGGCCCCACATGTCGGTGACCACCTCGATGTCGTGGTGGATGCCCTCGGGCAGCACCGGCCGCTGCGCGAACCGGGAGCCCGACCACGCTTTGATCACCGCTTCTTTGGCTGCCCAGCGCGCCGCCAGGTGACGCGCCGCCGACGAGCTCTTGTCGGAGGCGTCGCGCCGCTCCCCCGGCGTGAACGTTTCGGAGAACACGGTGCCGGGTTGGTCGACCTGTTCAGCGAAATCAGGAATGGAGACCAGGTCGATACCCACTCCGACGATCCCCACTAGCGCCGCTCCTCCTCATCGCCCCGCTCTGCATCGTCGCCGGCGCGCCCCACTAGCGCCGCTCCTCCTCATCGCCCCGCTCTGCATCGTCGCCGGCGCGCCTCACTAGCGTCGCCACGCTAGCCGATGACGAACACGTCGCCGTCGCCCAGCCGGGAACGGGCATTCAGCAGCATCGCGGCCTCTTGGCGTTTCTCGGACACCTCCTGGCTGAAACGCCGGTCGGCGGGCCGCTCGTACATCGGCTTGCCCCCCGCGATCGCCGATATCAACCGGCGCTGGCCGGCCACCAGCCGGGCCTCGGCACGCTGCTGATAATCGGAGCGCTGCTCCGGTTTCAGCGACGCCACGAAAGCCTGCGGATGCACCAGCGCGACCAGCCCGGACACATGCCCGAAGCCCAAGCTGGTGACCAGTCCAGCCTTCAGCGGGAACTTGCCGCCCAGCCGCAGCGTGTCCCGGACCCAGACGAAGTGCGCCGAAGAGGCCAGCTCGTCATCCACGCAATCCAGGCTGCGGTTGGGTGGAATCACCCCGTCGCGCAGTATCTGGCACATCCCCATCATCTGGAAGACCGCGGCGCCGCCCTTGGCATGGCCGGTCAAGCTCTTCTGCGACACGATCAACAACGGTGCTCCGGCAGAACGGCCCAGCGAGTCCGCCAGCCGCTCATGCAGTTCGGTTTCGTTGGGGTCGTTGGCCAGTGTCGAAGTGTCGTGCTTGGAGATCACCGCGATGTCGTCCGCGCCGACGCCCAGCTTGGCTAATGAACGCGCCAACACCGAATCCTTGCCGCCGCGGCCGGCGCCCAGCGCCCCGAGCCCGGGCGCCGGAATCGAGGTGTGCACACCGTCGGCGAAGGACTGTGCGTACGCAACCACCGCCAGCACCGGCAACCCCATCTTTAGCGCCAGGTCACCGCGGGCGAGCAGGATGGTGCCGCCACCCTGAGCTTCCAGGAAACCAAGCCTGCGCCGGTCGTTCGGGCGGGAGAACTTGGAGTCGTGGACGCCACGGCCGCGCATCATCGCGGTGTCGGCGGTGGCGGCCATGTCACCGAAACCGATGACGGCTTCCAGAGTCAGGTCGTCGAAACCGCCGGCGACCACCAGCTCGGCCTTGCCGACCCGGATCTTGTCGACGCCCTCCTCCACCGACACCGCCGCCGTCGCGCACGCGCCCACCGGGTGGACCATCGCGCCATAGCTGCCGACATAGCTCTGAATGACATGCGCGGCAACGACATTTGGCAGGACCTCCTGCAGGATGTCGTTCGGTTTGTTCCGGCCCAGTAGGTTGCCGTGGTACATCGTCTGCATCGAGGTCATGCCACCCATGCCGGTGCCCTGGGTGCTGGCCACCAGGCTCGGGTGCACCCAGCGCATCAGTTCGGTCGGGGTGAAACCCGACGACAGGAACGCATCGACGGTCGCGACGATGTTCCACAGCGCAACCCGGTCGATCGAATTGGCCATGTCCTGGCTGATGCCATAGACGGTCGGAGTGAACCCAGTCGGGATCTGCGCGCCGACGGTGCGCGACAGCTTGGTTTTGCGCGGCACCCGGATCTCGGTGCCGGCCTTACGGGTGACCTGCCAGTCGCTGGTATCGGGCACCGGCCTGACCACCGTGTGCTCGGGGTCGAATTGGACGAACGCCCGCGCGTCGGCCTCCGAGGAGACGACGAACGTGAAGTCCTTGTCCAGGAACACCGACACCAGCAGCGGTGAGGCGTGATCCGGGTCGATCGCCCCGTCGTCGACGAATTCCCGGATGCCGCAGCGCGCCACCACGGCGTCGTGGTAACGCTCGACCAACTCCGACTCTTCGACCAGATCACCGGATTCGCTGTCATACCAACCGGGTTGAGGATCGTCCTCCCACCTGATCAGCCCGGTGGTCCAAGCCAGCTCCAGCACACCGGCGGCCGACAGTTCGTTGTCGACCTCCATCTCGAACCGGGTCCGCGACGATCCGTACGGCCCGAGTTCGGCGCCACCGACGATCACCACCAGGTCGGCCGGATCGACATCCAGGTCGGCCCAGGAGGGCGGCGGCGCCGGCGGGTAGCCGCGCGGCGGCGACGGCAAAGCGGAGATAACGTTGCCCGCGCCGACTTCGGCTGCCGCAAGGTCGTTTTCCGACGTCACCTGTTCGCGGGCTTTCGCGGCCAGTGCGGCCATGTCCAGCTTCGCCTCACCGAGCCCGCCGGTGAGGTCGGCCTTCACCGGCGTGTGAGCCGCGGCGGCTTTGGCCTCGATGGTGCACAACTGCAGCAGCATCGCGGCCATCTCGTCGGTGGAATACGTTGTCACTCCGGCTTCTTCGACCGCATCCACGATGGCGTCGTTGCGGCCCATCAATCCGGTGCCGCGGGTCCAGCCGATCAGTGCGTGCGCCAGACTGACCCGCTGCGCCCACGACGACTCGGCGTTCCACCGGGTGACGACGGCGTCAAGGGCGGATTTGGCCTCGCCGTAGGCGCCGTCACCGCCGAACATGCCGCGGTTGGGCGAACCGGGCAGCACCACGTGTAATCGCGACGCGATGTCGCGTTCGGCACCGATCCGGGACAACCCGCCGATGAGGCGCTGCACAGCCCACAGCAGCACCTTCATCTCCATCTCGGCGCGTGACCCGGCTTCCGAGAGGTCACCGGCTACCCGGGGCGCGGCGAACGGGAACAGCAGCGTCGGGGTCAGCGCATCCTTGATGTGGATTGACTGCGGGCCAAGGCTTTCGGTCTGCTCGTGACCGATCCAGTCGATCAGCGCGTCGATGTCGGTGTATGACGCCATGTTGGCCGCCACTACCCACAGCGCTGCGCCGTAGCGGGCGTGGTCGCGGTAGAGGTTGCGGTAGAACGTCAACCGTTCGTCGTCGAGCTTGGAGGTCGTCGCGACGACGGTGGCACCGCCGGCGAGCAGCCGACCGACCACCGAAGCCGCTATGGAGCCCTTCGAGGCGCCGGTCACCACGGCGACCTCGTCGCTGTGCGGACCTTTGTCGGGGTTTTCCGCACCGGCGGCGATACGCCCGTAGAGCGACGCGTGAATCTGCCGGCCCACGGCCAGCGACTTACCCTGCCACCAGGTGGCCTGGGTGGCCACGACGTGCCCGGCGCCTTCGAACCGTTCGGACAGTCGCGCCCAGTCCGCGTCGATTTCACCGTCGTCGAGCAACCACAGCTTGACCAACTCCTCTCGGGCGCTGGCCCAGCGGTCGTCGAACACGACGGCTTTCTTGCCGTCGAATATCGGCGCCACCAGCCGCGGCCAGTCCGAACCGAGTTCGGCGCTGACCAGGTCGACCAAGTCGGCTTCGGTCGCCGCTGTAGATCCAGCGGGCGCGCTGACCGGGTCGTCGAGACCCAACTGGTTGAGCACCAGCCGGGCCGCCGAGGCCAGCACGCCGTCACGACCGGTGATCTGCTCGGTGAACTCACCGAGGGCGGCTGCGTCGACGGTGGCACCGCCGGCACCGGAAGACGGCAGCGCCACCGCGATACCGCGGCGGGCGGCCACCGCGGCGACCGCGGCATCGATCACCCTGTCGACTGCGGCACCATCGGCAAGCGCGCCGTCGTGCAAGCCGCCCAGCGGCCCGCCGCGGACACTGCTGCCCTCCCGGGTGCCCAGCGCGACTTCGACCGTGACGTGTTTGGCCCAGCCGTCGCCGAGTTCCCACGTCTTCTTCACCCGCTCGACGATGGCGCCGGGCCGCTTGCCGGACGGACCCAGCGCTGAACGCAACTGATCGTTGATCGCGTCGGAAAGCACCGGGCCGTAAGGCTTGTAGGTGCGGGCCAGTTTGGTGACCTGGGCGCGCAGCCCGGCCAGGTCGGCCTCGCCGGCACCGTCGATCGCACCGAGATTGAGCTCCGAGCCCAAGTCGACCAGCAGCTGGTTGCGCCGCGATGATGCGCCGTCGGTGATGGACTCGATGGAGTCCAGTTCCTCGATCTGGTCGATGCGCATTTTGGCCGACAGCGCGATCAGCGCGCACGTGGCGTCGGCGGCGTCGAACGCAATGTCGTCGGGTCTTGGAGCACCTGACGGAGCTCCGGCGCCAGTCGGAGCGACGGCAGGGGCGACATTGGGCTTGAGCGCACCTGACGGAGCTCCGGCGCCAGTCGGAGCGACGGCAGGGGCGACATTGGGCTGGAGTGCGCCGTCCGACGAGGCCGAAACGGCCGAGTCGGAATCGTCCGAGCCGTCAAACTCGGTCTCAGGATCGGTGTCGTTGGCGAACAGCACCGCCGCGTCGCGCTCAGCGTTGAGGACTTCGATGGCGCTGTGAGCGTATTCGGGCAACTTGAGGGTGTTGGCCGCCAGGCCGGCGACGGTCGGCGACGGCTTGACGCCGATTTCGACGAACCGCTCGACGCCCAGTCCGCCGGCCGCCCGCTCGGTGAACAGCAGATCCTGGGTCTCGATCCAGCGCACCGGGCTGGCGAACTGCCAGGCCAACAGTTCGATAAGCACGGTGCGGGTCATTTCGCGGGGCTGTTCGCGCCGCCAGGTGTCGTAGTCGGCGAGGATCTCGTCGAGCGGCTCGGCAGGCACAAGGTCGCGGATCTCCTGGATGAAGTCGCGGTCCAGAGAGAACGGGCGGGGCACCAGGTTGGGAATATAGCGCCCGATGATCAGATCCGGGTCGGCGTCGTGCGGCAGCACCCGGTCCAGCGAGCGGCGGAACTCGGCGACACCGACGCGCAGCACCTTGGAGTGGAACGGCACGTCGATGCCGGGCACCAGGATGAACGAGCGGCGGCCGCCGACGAGCTCGCGGCGTCGCTCCACCTCAGCTTCCAGCGCTTCGAGCCCACGCACCGTGCCGGCGATCGCATATTGCGAGCCGCGCAGATTGAAGTTGACGATCTCCAGGAATTCTCCCGTGCGCGCGGCGATGTCGGCGACGAAAGCGGGCACGTCGGCGTCCGGCAGGTCGATTTGCGACGGCCGGATGGCAGCCAGCCGGTAGTTCGACCGGCCCAACTCGTCGCGCGGGACGATGTCGTGCATCTTCGACCCGCGGTGGAACACCGTCTCCAGCAGCCCCTCGAGTTCGTAAACTCCGGTGACACAGGCCAGGGCGGTGTACTCACCGACCGAGTGCCCACACGCGATGGCGCCCTCGACGAACGCCCCCTGTTCGCGCATCTCGGCGACCTGCGCGGCGGCCACGGTCGCCATCGCCACCTGGGTGAACTGCGTCAGGTACAGCACGCCGTCGGGGTGGTGATAGTGCACGCCGCTGGCGATGATGCTGGTCGGGTTGTCGCGCACCACGCTGAGAACAGAGAAGCCGAGGGTGTCCCGGGTGAATTTGTCGGCGGTGTCCCACACTTTGCGCGCGGCCTTGGACCGGGCGCGCACTTCCATGCCCATGCCCTTGTATTGAATGCCCTGACCGGGGAAGGCGTAGACGGTCTTGGGCGCGGCCAGTCGCGCCGTCGCCGACATCACCAGCGTCGCGGCTGAACTTTCGCCCCGAGTCGCTTCGCTCGTGCTTCGCCGGGCCCGCGCGGTGACTTCGACCACCTCGGCGCCCTGATCGATGCCGACCCGGTCGACTCGGAAGTCGATCTCGTCGCCGGACCGAACCATACCCAGGAACCGCGCCGTCCAGCCGATCAACCGCGCCGGCGGGCGGGCCTGACCGTCCGTGGCGGTGACCGCGTGCTGCGCCGCGGCCGACAACCACATGCCGTGGACTATCGGCGATTCCAAGCCGGCCAGCAGCGCAGCCGAGCGGTCGGTGTGGATTGGGTTATGGTCGCCGGACACCACCGCGAACGGCCGCATGTCCACCGGCGCCATCACGGTCACGTCGCGTCGGCGACGACGCGGGGTGTCGGTGGCGTTGTCGGACACCGCCCCGCCGGCCCGGAGCGGGTCGGCGAGTTCGAGGGCGCCGGTGCGGCCGCGAATCGCGAAACGCTCCTCCAACCTCGCCAGCACCGGTCCGTCCTTGAGCGCCACCGTGACCGAGATCGGCACGACCCGGCCGACTTCGGTGTCGAAGGCCACCGAAGCGGTTGCGGTGACGGTGAAGTCGGCCGGCACGCTGGGCAGCGGCGCGACGAGGTGCACGGCGTGATCGAGGTGGACCAGGCTCAACAAGCCCTCGATGACCGGCACCCCGGTCCCGGTCACCGCCGAGCCGATGGCGGCGAATACCGCGGGCCAGCAGCGGCCGACCAAAGCGTCGGGCACGGTGGTCAAGCCGGGTGCCAGCGGCTCGCCGAAGGTGGCGGTGACGCCGGTGTGATCGGCGACCCGCTCGGGGTCCCACTTCGCTGTCACCGTCGCTGTCCCGGCGTGCACCCGCGGCAGCGCGTCGGGCCCGTCCACGCCGGCGGCGATGGCCAGCACCGCGCGCATGGCGGCGGTGGCGTCTTTGGTGCGCACTACCGGCGTGCCACCGTCAATGGTGTTGGACGGCAACGTGAAACGGATCTCGATCCAGGTGCCCGAAATGGGCACGCTGAGCACGACTTGGTCGTCGGCGCTGACCTGCAGGCGTGCACCGGTCGACGAGTGGGTGGCGCACGGGGTCTCGGGCCCGCTGATGTCACCGTGCAGCTGCCACTCACGGGGTTCGGCGATGCCGTGCACCGGGTTCGTTGCCATCCGGCCGGCCCACAGCACATCTGGAGCGTCCAGCACGGTGGCCAGCGGCCCGGTCACTTCGCCGCGGCCGCGCCGACGCGAGGTCACCGCCTCGGGTTGAGCTCCTTGGCGCAGCACGTCCTCGACAGCGGCCCGCTCGAAACGGTCCAGCAGTTCACCGACGGGTTCGTCGAGGCGGGTGATCCCGGCCACTGCTGCGGTGCCTGGGATGATGCACACCTGGTCGGCGTCGTAGCGAGCGTCGTGCGCCTGCCACAACGAGTCGCTGCGCCACCAGCGACGTACGTCTTTGTCGATGACCGGCACGAAGTTGACCGGCTTACCTAGCAGCTTGCACACCTGAATGAAAAACGACACATCCGCGGGATGCAGCTGCTACGGTCGCGGCGTCGGGATAGCGCTCGACCAGCGCGGCGATGGCTGCCCGCGGGTTCTCCAGCAGCCGAGCGCCGTGGTCGGCTGCACCGTCCGGTTCGGCGAACAACGTCTCGATCGGGCCGTAGTCCTGCGGATGCAGCCGTGCCTCGGCGCGCTGCAGCATTCGGGCGAAGCGATCCCGCCAGGTGTCGGCCAGCCACGGGCTGCCCGGACTGGCGGTGTCGGCGGTGCTGTCGCCGTCGCCGATGGCCAGCTCGACATAGCGCTGCAACCACTGCTGATACGTCATCTCGCCGACGTCGCCGAAGTACGGCTTTGCGGTGCGGGCCATCGCCGCGATCAGCTCGTCGCGACGTTTCGCCACTGCCTCAGCGTCGCCGGCTACCTCGTCGAGCAGCCGGCCGCACCGCGAGGCCGCATTGTCGATCTCGTGAATGTCGGCGCCGAGCTGGCTGCGGCTGGAAGCCATGCCGCCCTGGGCTTTCCCGGCGCTGATCCACTGGTCGGTGCCCTGGGTGTCAACCAGCATTTGCTTGACCGACGGCGAGGTGGTGGCTTCCAGGGTGGCCATCGCCGCGGTGCCGACCAGGATGCCGTCAATCGGCATGCTGGGGAAGCCGTAGGTCTCCGACCACCGGCCGGACAAGTAGTCGGCAGCGCGTTCCGGAGTGCCGATACCGCCGCCCACGCACACCGCGATGTTGGCGCGTGACCGCAACTCGGAATAAGTGGCCAGCAACAGGTCGTCGAGGTCTTCCCAGGAGTGATGCCCGCCCGCGCGGCCGCCCTCGATGTGCACGATGACCGGTTTGGTCGGCACCTCGGTGGCAATCCGGATGACCGAGCGGATCTGCTCGACGGTGCCGGGCTTGAACACGACATGAGTGATGCCGATGTCGTTGAGCTCGCCGATCAGCTCGACGGCGTCTTCCAGCTCGGGGATGCCGGCGCTGATCACCAGCCCGTCGATCGGCGCACCAGACTGTCTAGCCTTCTGCACCAACCGTTTCCCACCCACCTGCAACTTCCACAGGTAGGGGTCGAGGAACAACGCGTTGAACGCGACGGCGCGCCCGGGTTCGAGCAGCCCGGTGAGTTCGGTGATGCGGGCTTCGAAGATTTCCTCGGTGACCTGTCCCCCGCCGGCCAGTTCGGCCCAATGCCCGGCGTTGGCCGCCGCGGCGACGATCTTCGCGTCGACGGTGGTCGGCGTCATGCCCGCCAGCAGTATCGGCGAGCGCCCGGTGAGCCGAGTGAACTTGGTGGACAGCTTGATCCTGCCGTCGGGCAGTTGCACCACCGACGGCGCATAAGTCGACCAGGCCCGGCTCACTTCGGGGACGGCTCCGATGGTGAACAGGTTGCGCTGGCCGCCGCGGGTGGCCGCCGGCACGATGCCGACGCCCAGGCCACGAATCACCGGCGCGGTCAGCCTGGTCAGAATGTCACCTGGACCCAGGTCGAGGATCCAGCGCGCGCCCGCCTCGTGCACACCGATGATCTCGTCCACCCAGTCGACCTGACGCACCAGGATGGCCTCGGTCAGCTCCCGGGCCAAATCGGCGTCCAGACCGGCTTTTTCGGCCCAGCCCGCCACAATGTCGATGCCGTCGGCAAGCCGCGGACTGTGAAAGCCAACCTCTACCTGTACCGGCTCGAACGCGGGCGCGAAAACGGCCCCGCCGCGCACCTTGTTCTTGCGGTCCGCTTCCTGCTTGTCCGAGATCTGCTTGCAGTACAGCTCGAAGCGGGACAGTTGCTCCGGGGTACCGGTGATGACGACTCCGCGCCGACCGTTACGGATGGACAACACTGGCGGCAGCACAGTGCGCACGTCTTGGGAGAAGTCGTCGAGGAGCCGGTAAATCTGCTCGGGGTCGGCGTTGGTCACCGAAACCATCGGCGGGCGATCACCGAGAATCGAGATTCCGCGACGGCGCGCCACCAGCGTGCCGGCCGCACCGATCAACTGCGCCAGCGCCAGCAGCTCGATGTCACGCGCTCCGCCGGCCTTCAACGACTCGACACCCAGCACGCCTTGGGAATGCCCCACGACAGCCACCGGCGGCGTTCCGGTCAAGTTCAAGCCCTGGCGAGTCAAAGCGCGCACGGCGGCGATCTGCGTCAGCAACACCCCCGGCACCGACACTGCGGCCGACGTCAACTGCTTGGCCGACGGAACCGGCTCTTCGGCTGCCAGCGCGCGCACCCAGCGCAGCGGCTGGAAGCCGATGGGGCGCACTACCACCAACTCCTCGGCGACCGGCTCCAGCAAGAGGTTGACTTCACCGACCAGGGTGGCCAACTCGGATTCGATGCCGGCCGAAGACACCAGTTCTTCCAGGGTTTCCAACCAGGAGCTGCCTTGACCGCCGAACGCGACGGCGTAGGGCTCGCCGGCGGTGAGACGGTCTACCAGAGCGTGAGCAGACGGTACGCGCGCGCTACCGGCCCGCTCGCCGGACACTCCCCTGGCTTCGCTGGGGGACCCCTCCCCCAGCTCTGCTCCGCGGGCCCCGTCTTGCTCGTAGATCGTCACCTATGTATCTCCCTGTGCTGCTCCGCGTCCCGCTCGGCGAGCCGTCCGACGTCGGCGCTGTCGCGCTACGGTCTGCTGATTCGGTACGGGTCGCCATGCATCCGTCCGGATCTCGCCGGTCCGATGCGCTCGAGCGCGGTCGATCCGGCCGGATCGGCCGCCGCGACGGCGACTCGGACGCCTAAGAGTCGCATAAGATCCTGTGCGTTTTTCTGTGCTGAATGGTTACTGGCGAGTTCTACGCACGGGTAACTATGTCGCGGGTAACACATCACTTAACCGGCACGGGCGAGCGCGAGGATAAACACGCTGCATGGCAGTGGTTACGGTCGAGTAGCCACAACTGCGCAGATCAAAGCTATATTGTTATGAAATTGTGATCTTCGATTTTCGACCCGTCCGACGACTCCGGCGCGCCGCCTTATTTCGGGCACGAACGAATTCAGGTAACAAGTGTTCGCTTAACGTCGTCGTCGAGAGTTTGCTGGCCACGGGGCGTAGCCTGCCGCCAATACAGAAATCGGTTGGGCCCCTGTCACCGCCCTTGCCGAATCAACAACGCTCGGCCCGGGCTGCGCGAAGATCAACGAAGCGACTACCTCAGCCCGGAGGACCCTGATGGACCGCGACCAGCTCATCGACCTGACCCGGCGCGCGCTGAAGCTGGCCCGCGACAAGACCACAGACGTCGCCCCCGCGGAACATACCGTCGATGCAACGGACTACACCTCAGTGGAGCGCCACCAGCGTGACATCGCCTTGCTGATGGGCAGCCCACAGCTTGTCGGGTATGTCTCCGAACTGGCCGGCCCCGGCTCCTACTGCACCAAGACGGTGATGGGCCGATCAATTCTGCTGACCAGAACCTCGGACGGCTCGGTGCACGCCTTCGACAATGTGTGCCTGCACCGACAAGCTCAGGTTGCTTCGGGCTGCGGCATGGCCAAACGGTTCAGCTGCCCGTACCACGCGTGGACCTATGACAACACCGGCCGATTGATCGGCATACCCGGCGCCGACGGGTTCACCAGCGTCGCGCCGCGATCCGACGGTCTGACCGAACTCCCGGCCACCGAATTCGCCGGCTTCCTCTGGGTTGCACTGGACCCGGGCGCCGATTTGGATGTCGCCGCCCACCTGGGGCCGCTGGCCGACGAGCTGGAGTCGTGGGGCATCGGGCGATGGTCGCCGCTGGGCGAGAAGGTGCTCGATTCACCGATCAACTGGAAGCTGGCCGTGGACACCTTCGCGGAGAATTACCACTTCGCAACCGTCCACCAACAGACCTTTGCCCGGATAGCACGTAGCAACTGCACTGTCTTCGATTCCTACGGACCGCACCACCGCTTGATCTTTCCGCTCAACTCGATCCTGGACTTGGACAACCTGCCCGAGGAACAGTGGGAGCCCTTCCAGAATCTGGTTGTGATCTACGCGCTGTTCCCCAACATCGTGCTGTCGGTGACAATTGCCAACGGCGAATTGTTCCGGATCTATCCGGCGGACCGGCCCGGCCGCTCGGTCACCGTGCACCAGAATTCAACCCCGCTGGACCTTTCCGACGAATCCATGGCCGCCGGCGCCCAGGCCGTCTTCGACTACGCCCACGCCACGGTGCGCGACGAGGATTACCGGCTGGCCGAGGGATTGCAAGCCAACCTGCACTCCGGCGCGCGGAACCGTCTGCGCTTCGGGCGCAACGAGCCCGGCCTGCAGCATCGCCACCAGAGCTGGGCAGCGGCGATCTTCTCCGGCGACGTCAGCGCAAGGGATCAATCCCCGTAATCCACTGCAAGCGCATCCACCAGGTTGTCGAAGACGTCGCGGCAATGAGCGGTCGAGCTGGCCGGCAATGCCGCGCGAGCCGCCTGCACCCGCACGCATGCGTCGCCGCGACGACCTGCCAAGACCAGCGGTCGGATCTCATCGGCCAGCCCGGTCAGCTCCGGCCCCGGTGTCGGCAACTCGCTGACCGCTGTGGCGAGCACGTCGATCAGTTCCCAATCGCGATACAACGCCAATGAGCGCTCGTAAAAACCGAAGCCGGTCACCGGCTTGCCTTGTAGCGTCCCCGAATAGCGGTACGGGCCCTCCATGTACTCGATCGGCAGGGCATGCGCCGGCACCGCGACCAGTGGTTCTCCGGTGAGTTCGAGTTGCAGTTCTGCGGAGCTGAGCCGATGGCGGTCGGGCATGAAGCGAGTCGGCGACAGCGGTGGCAGCAGTGGCCGCACCGATTGCGGCCACCGGACGTAACTGGTGACGGCGACCTCGACGTCCTCGACGCACCCGGGCGCCGCGACGCCGTCCGGTACGCAGCTGGTGGCACCGGAAAACGGTTGTACAGCATTGGCATTCGTGCGGTCAAACTGACGCCAGATGCTCAGGTCGAGGCCGTTGTCCAAGTGAATGGTGCGCCACTCGTGCGACAGGGCCCGAGGGTCACCCCCGGTTCCGCCACCGCCGGCGTATTTGGGAAACCACTGTCGGTCGATGTGACCCGCGGACCCGCTGACTTGCAGAGACACCGCACCCCAGCGCAAAGTCCCGGTGAGTGACATCCCGGTCTGAAAATACGAGTACGTATCGGGCTGACCGAAGCATGCGATTTTGCCGGCATATTTGTCGGCGCCCACCGGAACCGGTGCTCGCGTTGGCGATACGTCGAGCCTCAGATCCATCGTCTGGCCTGTCTGGTCCGTGCCGACCAGGGCGACCCGGTACGTGCAGGGCATCAGCGCACCGTCGTTATCACGGCAGGCGGTCCAGGTGGCCGGACCGGCGTCGCTGTCATAGCTGATGTCCAAATGACCTTCCGCCGCACACAGTTTGGGTCTGGCACCCGGCTTCAGACTGGCCGGCGGCATGTCATAGTCGGTGTAGGTGCCGTACGCACCGGTGTCCAGGTCGAACACCGCCATCGTGTAAAAGTCGGCCACCACCGTTCCGCCGGGGCGGTTTCTGTTGAAGATTGTCAGAAAGGCGAACGACCGCCCGGTCGCGGCTTTTAGCTCACCGGCCATGAACCAGGTGTCGGACTCGTGGTCGGCGTGCCGGCCTTCGGCGGCGGGAAATTCCATCGCCTGCTGACCCGGCACCAGCTGGAACGGGTAACGCCGCCAGTCGACGGATGGCACAACGCCATCGGCACTCAGCAGGAGTTCGTCGCTCACTCGGCCTTCTGGGCTCAGCGAAAAGCAGACCGCTTTTGTTGCTATGTTAGCAGCAATACCGAATTTCACTTCGCGCTCCGAGGTGGTGCCCGATGCCGGACTTCCGCGACCACTGCTCGTTCGCCGAACTATTCGTCGGCGGCCGATGGCGTAAACCGGCCACTGCCCAGCGGCTTACCGTGATCTCTCCGCACTCTGAAGAACCGGTGGGTGAAGCCCCGCTGGCCACCGCGGCGGACGTCGACATCGCGGTGACCGCCGCCCGGCGAGCGTTCGACGACGGCCCGTGGCCGCGGTTGGCACCGGACGAACGG
This sequence comes from uncultured Actinomycetota bacterium, assembly GCA_963818785.1. Classification (GTDB taxonomy): domain Bacteria; phylum Actinomycetota; class Actinomycetes; order Mycobacteriales; family Mycobacteriaceae; genus Mycobacterium. The sequence goes on from CAWFTT010000016.1 coordinate 97,167, forward strand.
ATGCGCAAAGTCGAAGAACTGGCCGCGATCTATGCCCGACACCTCGATGACATGGCGGATCTGATCACCGCCGAAATGGGTTCGCCCCGCAACTTCAGCCGGCTCGGCCAGGCTGCCGGTGCGGTGTCCATGATGCACCTGGCGCTTTTGGTCGCCCGTGACTTTCCATGGAGCGAACGCCGCCAGGGCGTGTTGGGCGAGGTGCATCTGCGCAAAGCCCCGGTTGGTGTGGTCGGCGCGATCGTGCCCTGGAATGTGCCGCAATTCCTGATCATGCCGAAGCTGATCCCGGCGTTGATCGCCGGTTGCACCGTCGTTGTGAAAGCGGCACCCGAGACACCGCTGGACGCGTTGTGGCTGGCCGAGATGATCGAGCAGGTGGGTCTTCCGGACGGTGTGGTCTCGATTCTTCCGGGCGGGGCCGATGCCGGCGAGGCGCTGGTGCGCCATCCCGGCGTGGACAAGGTCGCCTTCACCGGTTCCACCGCCACCGGCCGTCGAATCGGGGCTATCTGCGGCGAGAATCTGAAGCGGGTGAGCCTGGAACTGGGCGGCAAATCCGCGGCGATCATCCTCGACGATGCCGACATCGGCAAAACCATTACCGGCCTGAAAACGGCCGGACTGATGAACAACGGGCAAGCCTGCGTCGCGCAGACCCGCATCCTGGTCAGCGAACGGCGGCACGACGAAGTGGTGGACGGGCTGGCCGAGATGATGTCGGGCTTACAAGTCGGCGACCCGGCAGACGAGGCCACCGACATCGGACCGCTCGCCGCGCAACGCCAACAACACCGCGTCCAGGATTACATCCGGTTGGGCGTCAAGGAAGGCGCACGCATCGTGGTCGGTGGCGAGAATGCGCCCTCCGACCGTGGTTGGTACGTGCAACCCACCTTGTTCACCGACGCCACCAACGACATGCGCATCGCCCGGGAAGAGATCTTCGGCCCCGTTCTGACTGTGCTGACTTACACCGATGAAGACGACGCGCTGCGCATCGCCAACGACAGTGATTACGGTCTGGCCGGATCGGTGTGGACCGCCGACGCAGCCCACGGGCTCGAGATCGCAGCCGGCGTCCGCACCGGCACCTACGGCATCAACATGTACATGCTCGACACCGCCACTCCCTTCGGCGGTTTCAAACAATCCGGCCTTGGCCGCGAGTTCGGCCCAGAAGGTTTACAGCAATACGTCGAACTGCAAGCAGTGGTCAGTAAAAGCAAGCTGCCGCCGCTCGCGGACTGAGTGACCCGAGCGGTCAGCTACGCCGGACCGAAGCTCCACGCTCAATCCCGGCTGATACCTGCAGAGTGAGGTCGACGGGACAACAGAGTTCGCCGCGCTGGTTGGTGATTTCGACCTGCAAATCCAACAAGTAGCGATGAGGATCAACTGAGGTGTCACAACGCTTGGCCACCACCCGTCCGCGGCCCACCATGGTGTCACCGGCGTAAATCGAGCCGGCCAACGTCATCTTGCGGCGCACCACCCGGCTGTGCGGGCCCGCCCAGTCCGTGGCGAACCGGTCGGCGAAACCGGCCACATGCATGGTGTTCACGAATACTGTTGGGTGGCCTTGGCTTTGGGCGTAGGTAGGATCGTAGTGGCCGGGGAAAAAGTCCCAAGTCGCAGCGGTATTCATCACCACACGCTGATAGCTGATCTCGTCGACGACCTCAGGCAGCTCGAGCGGGACGCTGATCTGCTCCCAGTGCTCCGCGACATTCATGACGGCGCCGGAGTGAACCGGAACAAGGTGTTCCGGTTGCGGGCCACTACTGCGCCGTCTGCGCGGCGGAACGTGTCCAGTGTCTCGACGAAGTGGCCGGCGCCGAGCCGCGTCTGCTTTTCCGGCGACACCGACAGCACCTCCTCGACGACGGTGAGCCGGTCACCCTCGACGATCGGCAGCGGATACTGCGCGTCGTTGGCAGCGTTGATGAAGGTCGTTCCGGGCAACGGGACACGCAGCGCGATCGAGCCGGTCCACGGTACACCGGTCGGGTCCCACGGCGGCGGTATCAACCACCCCATCAGCAGCGCAGGCGGTGCCAGCAGACCACCCCAGGCCGCGGTCGCGAAGTCGGCGTCCCAGTAGGAGGCGTTGCTGTCGCAGACCAGCGCCGCGAACAACTGGATACGCGCCGCGCTGACAGCGGTTTTGGCGCTCCGCGGTTCGGTGGTTACCCCCACCATTCGCAATGCGTCCTGATAAGTGCCGAAGGCGAGACGACTGTTGCCGTCCGGCTTCACACCGTGACCGATCGGGTAGGTGCGGAATCCCATTGCAATGCGCGGGAAACGAAATACCAACCGCCTCGCTCATAGACGATCTCGTCCTGGTAGCTCCCGGTCGCACGCAGCGTTGTCACCCGTTGATCGTCGACGGTGAACAGTACGGCGATGCAGCGCTGCGTTGCGTTGACGCCGTCGACTGCTATCTCGTGGTCGAGAGTCACCAGCCGCTGCCCGCCGCCACCGTCGAAGGCGGCGCGCAGATCACTGAACACCTCACCGTCGCGGACGAACGTGGCGCCGGAGTGCCGAAACGTGGCTATCCAGCCGGTCCGATCGCCGTCGGAGAAGCAGCGGTTGTGCCGTGCTGTGAGGTCCAGGATCGCGCCGCGTCCCACCGCACCCTGCAGTAAGTACTGCTGCTGATAGGTCATGCTCATCGGTCAGCGCTCGGCGGCCGCCCGGTCGGGCGCACCGTCCGGGGTGTAGCCGAAATCGGTGACCGATGGCTCTTCGCCCGGGTAGAACCGGTGCGCCCACCGGCGCAGCGCGGCGTAGTCGCGCGCCTCTTCGGGAGCGAGGTTCGGCTTCTCCAGATATTTCATGTTCTCCCAGGTGAAGAAATCCTGTTTGATCACTTCCTGTTGCAACGCAAGGAATCTCGCAGCGCGGCCACCGGGCAGGTGTCCGTTGTCATCGTGCTCACGGACCGATGCCTGCGTGTAGAAGTAGTCGGTGTAATCTTCGTCGACCGGGGTCTGACCGGTCACTTGAATGGTGGCGACAAGATCGCTGGGGAAGCGCACCACGCCGAGCCCCAACGAGTAGTTGTCGTAGACGATCTTCGCGTCCACCGGCCCGTTGGGGGTCAGCCAGGTTTGGGCGCGGCCGCCACCGAAGTGCGCGTTGACCGTTGCGTGCAGGTGATAACCCGAAACCTCGAATGACGCGGTGTTGGCCGGATTGGCCGCTTTGTGTACGTATTGCACGTGGTAGGGGTCGGCGGCGTTCTCGATGATCATCTGCGCATGCACCTTGACCCGGTTGACCATCCGGCTGTGCGGGTGCAGTGGGTAGTACTCGTCGGTTTCCAACTCCGGCAGCAGCGGCGGTCGCCAGTACGGCGCTCGGCCGTGCCGCTCATGCCAGACCAGGATGAAGCCGTACCACTCGATGCTCGGGTAGGTGCGGATCCGCACGTTGGGCTTGCAACCGATCTTGCTGTACGGGATCAACGCGTTGGTGCCGTCGCCGCGCCACTGCCAGCCGTGCCAGGGGCACACGATGTTCTCACCCGCGACGCTGCCGCCGACGCCCATGTTGGCGCCAAGGTGCTGGCAGTAGGCGTTCAGCACGTGCACCTCGCCGGACTCGGTGCGAAACATGACCAGTTCCTCACCGAAGTAGTGGATCCGCCTGACGTTGCCGGCGGTCAGATCCGACGCGAACCCGACGATGAACCACCCGGTCGGGAACCGGTACGGCGATAGACCAATCCCAGTCGCCCCGAATTCGTGTTCCGACGGGTCTGTCGTCGCGTCCGGAATCGTTCGCGTCACTACCACTCCGTCCCAGGCAGTCCAAGTGCCGTGGTCACCCGCCCGACTCCCGCCTATTGTTACTATTTTAGGAATTGCACGTCAACGTCGGCAGCCCTCAGCGGTAGTGTGTGACCGACAGCAAAGACGCCCGTTAGCCCGTCCCGTGTCTTGGTGGAGGTTGCCATGACGGCCGCCGCGGTCGACCTCTCTGACTTTGCATTGTGGCGCAACGGGTTTCCTGACGACGTTTTTGCAGAGCTGCGGCGCGCCAGACCTCTTTTCCGGCACGGCATCACGCCGGGAGTCGCCAAGACCGTTCAGCGCGACTTCTGGGTGGGCACCAAACACCGGCACGCCGTGCGACTGCACCGCGACGCGGAATCCTTCACCGCGGTCGACGGTCCACTTATCCAGCCGGTCGACATGTTCGCGTCCTATCCCACCATCATCAACATGGACCCGCCCGGGCTCAACAAACGCAGGAAGCTCATCTCCAGTGCCTTCACCCCCCGCGCGGTCGCCAAGCTCGAGGACGGCATCCGGGCGCGGGCGGCGGGCATGGTCGGCCGGCTGTTCACCGATGGTGGCGGCGACTGGGTCGAGGATGTCGCCGACGCGTTGCCGATGACGGTGATCGGCGACATCATCGGCATCCCCGACCAGGATCGTCCGCGCATCTTCGATGCCCTCGACCGTATCCTCAAGGCCCGGTCCCCCGAGGTGCGGCTGGGCCGGCAGGCCGAAGTGGACTCTTACACAACCGTTTTCAGTTACGCGATGGAGTTGACCGCCGAGAAGCGACGCAATCCCGCCGACGACATCTGGAGCACGCTGGCCACTGCCGTCATCACCGGCGAGGACGGCGACCAATTCAGTCTGCCCACCAACGAACTCGAGTTCTTCTTCTTCGTGCTGACGTTCGCCGGCAGCGACACCACCAAGAACGCGTTGGCCAGTGGGCTGCAGGCGTTCGTCGCCAACCCCGAGCAGATCGAGCGCTACCGCGAGGACGAGACGCTGCGCAGCGGGGCCATCGAAGAAGTGTTGCGCTGGGCGTCGCCGGTGGCGTACTGGACGCGCACCGCCAAGGTCGACGTCGAGATGGACGGCCAACCCATCCCCGCCGGCGCCCGGGTGGTGTCGATGCTGCGTTCGGCGAACCGCGACGAGGAGGTCTTCGACGCGCCGTTCACCTTCGACATCGCTCGGCAGCCCAATCCGCACGTGGCGTTTGGTGGCGGCGGGCCACACCACTGCCTCGGTGCCATGCTGGCGCGGGCGGAGTTGCGCGCGGTGTTCGACGAACTGCTGCTGCGCTGCGGCGACATCAGCCTCGGCCCGGTCACGGCGACCCACCCGAATTTGATCACCAACATGTCGATCTACGACAGGATGCCGATCTCCGTTTCCGCCCGCTGAAGGCACGCGTTGAATCGTTGCCTTCCAACAGCCTCCGACGATCACCGCGGATTTTTGGGCTTCGGTTTGGTCACACGCCCTTAGGTCGGGTCCCGATCACTTCCCGTGCTGTCAACCCCTCAATTTCTGATTCGGTCAGCCCGCATACCCCACGGAGAATCTCTGCGTTGTGCTCGCCGAGGGTGGGCGGGGTGCGGTTGAGCCAGCGGGACTGACCGGCAAGCGGCGCGAACGGTGGTCGCGGATACCAGCCGGTCCCGGTGCGCGGATGGTCCAGCGACTCGAAGAAGCCGCGGTGACGCAACTGCAGATTTTCCGTCACCAACGACGGCGACCCGACCGGCGCGGCGGGGATGCCTGCGGCGGCCAGCGTCTCGACCATAGAATCCCGGCACTGGCCGGCAAACCAATCGCCGAGCCGTCGGTCGACGGCATCGGCACGCTGCTGCCGGCCCGTGACGGTCGCCAGCGCTTCGTCGTCACTCCAAGACGGCCGGCCCATCAATGCCACCAGTGCGTGCCACTGGTCATCGCCGGACAGCGTCACAGCGATCCAGTCGTCGTCGCCCGCGCAGCGGTACAGATTCTGGATCGCCGAACCGTAACCACGATTGCCCCGACGGCTCAACGTCATGCCGAAGACCTCGAATTCGATGGGTTGACCAGCGGTCACATTCAACACCGATTCGATCATCGGCAACTCGACCAACTGACCGTGACCGGTGCGCTCGGCGAACTGCAGCGCCGCGAGCAGCGCGAACGCCGCGTGGATACCGGCCAGCGGATCGCACGCGCCCCTCGGGGTCACGGGTGGGCCATCCGGTAGTCCGGTGACCCAGGCCAGGCCGGCGATCTGCTCCATGGTGGGCGCGAACCCGACCCGGTCACGCCACGGTCCGGTCAAGCCGAACGCGGGCATCCGCGCGACGACGAGCCTGGGGTTGACGTCCAGCAGGACGTCGGCGCTCAGACCGAAGTTGTCCATCACCCGGGGTGAGAAATTCTCGATAACGGCGTCGGCTTCAGAGACCAAGGTCGTGAAAAGTCGGCGACCGTCCTCACATCCCAAATCCAACGTGACCGAACGCTTGTTGGTGTTCATGGCATGGAACACCCAGCCGTATTCCCACCAGTCGACGACATCGGTGCGCATCGCACCGGAAAACCGGATGCCGTCGGGACGCTGAATCGACTCGACCTTGACGACGTCGGCACCGAACGCCGCGAGTGCGTGTGTCGCGGCGGGCCCCGCCCAGAATGCGGTGAGGTCGACGATGCGCAGACCCTCGAGTGGATGTCGACGCTCCGCCGGAGCGTGCTCGAATGTTCGCCGCTGCCAAGCTCGCTCGTCATTCGCTTCACCGAGCGCAGGGGCGGCGCGGGCCGGCGCGGGCCGACACCGCGTCATCAACCAGGGTGCGCGGGGCTGCTGAAACCCCGCGGGATTTGTAATGAACACATCCCGTTCGCGTACGTAGGCCATGTCGCGGATCGTCGAGCCGTTGCCCAGCGGCGCGACCGGCAACCGGAACAGTTGTCCCAGTTCGACTATTTCGTCGACAGTACGTTGCGCCATCCACGGCCCGATCAGGCCGCGGATGAAATCCCGGTCCGCCCAACGCCCGATCTGGAAACGCAGCTGCGGATTCTCCGCAAGCTCCGGACAGTCGACCATCGCCGCGAAGTCCAGCCACTGCTGACCGGTCACCATGGTGATACCGACGTAGCCGTCCTTGGCCCGCTCGATCGAAGGCACCTCGACCGTACGCGTCACCGGCGGCACCTGTAGAAGTTGCGAGTGCAGCCATTCACCGCTCTGCATCAAGGTGATGGCTTCCAGCATGGACATGTCGAGGTGTCCGCCGGATCCACCTCGCCGAACCCGGTGACACAGCGCCAAGATCCCGAATGCGGCGAACACGCCGCCCATGTACTCCCCTAGGTGGCCGCCGATCGAAATCGGCGGTCCTGCAGGATCGCCACGGAAACCGGTCAGCCCGGACCAAGCCTGCAAGGTGAATTCACTGGCCGCCCGCTCGGCATACGGTCCGCTCCAACCGAAGTCGGATATCGTCACCACGATCACCCGCGGGGAGGCGTTCAGCAATTGGCCGAGATTGATGCCGAGGTCCGCCGCCTGCGACCTGGTGGCCGTCAGCACGATGACGTCGGCGGCGGAGAGCTCGGCGCGGCAACGTTCACCGGTGACCGCGGTGCTGATGCTGCGCTTGCCGGCGTTCAGATAGCTGAACAGCGGCGCGTCCGCCCCGTCCGGCACGGCCGAGCCTCCCATGGTGAACCGCCGTAACGGATCACCCTGTGGCGGCTCGACTTTGCGAACCTCGGCACCGGCATCGATCAGCAACTTGCCGCAGTAACTGCCGGCAATGCGGTCACTGATCTCGACGACGCGCAGATCGCTCAGCGGTGTCGGTACGCCGTCCGGCTTCACCCGGCTATTGTGCCATTACTGCTAAGATACGCATTTACAGCTTCGTCTCCGGCTCTCGAAGGATTTGATGACCACGCTGGGAGTTGGCCCCGAGGCCCGACGGCGGTTGTCCGCACCGCGAATCGCCGAGATCGTGGCCGACGAGCTGCGCCGGCAGATCATCGACGGCGAGCTGGCCGACGGTGATCTGCTGCCGCGTCAAGAAGTGCTCGTCGAGCAGTTCAACGTAAGCCTGGTGTCGCTGCGGGAAGCGCTGCGAATTCTAGAGACCGAGGGCTTGGTGTCGGTGCGGCGGGGAAACCGCGGCGGCGCGGTCGTGCATGCGCCGGCGAAGACCAGTGCCGCCTACATGCTCGGACTGCTGTTGCAAAGTGAACGTGTGGGCATCGCCGATCTAGGCGCCGCACTGCTCGAACTCGAACCCACCTGTGCAGCACTGGCGGCGGGACGACCGGACCGGGCCGACAGCTTGGTCTCTGAGCTGAAGCAAATCAACGATGCGATGGCGACCCATTTGACCGACGCCGCCCAATTCACCGAGATAGGCCGGCTGTTCCACGATGCCGTAGTCCGCGGCTGCGGCAACCGAACGGTCATCGCGGTGGTGGGAACCTTGGAGACGCTGTGGACGAGTCACGAGCAGCAGTGGGCGGACGAAAGCGCAGCCAGCGGTACCTACCCCTCATTGAGCAAGCGTCGTGCGGTACTCAACACCCACGTCAAGCTGGCTGAAACCATCGAAGCCGGTGAAGCTGAACGCGCGCGGCGCATCGCCGCCCGCCACCTGGCCGACACCCAAAGGCACGTGCTGGCAGGCCGGCCCGATCTGCGCATCTACGCACTGTCACCGCAGGCCTTGACGCGGCCGCGGGAAACCCGTCGTCCGTGAAAGGGATTGACGGGACCGCGTGAGAACCGCACTGGTCACCGGCGGCAGTGGCGGAATCGGCAAAGCTTGCGCAGCAAAGCTGCACGAATCCGGCTACGACGTAGTGCTGGCGGCACGCCGCGAAGGTCCGCTGCGCCAGGCCGCTGATGAGATCGGTGCCCGTCCGATCGTCGCCGATGTATCGGATGCCGTCGGCTTCGGCCGCGCCGTAGCCGCTTTAGGAACAGTCGACTTACTGGTGCACGCCGCCGGCACGCTGGGCGGAACGTATGCGCGCAAGCAGACCTTCGAGCAGTGGCACGCGGTCATCTCGGCCAACCTGGACTCGTGCTTCGTCGTGACGTCGGCGGTCCTGCCGTTGATGCGAGCCGGTGCGAGACTGGTGTTCATCTCCTCATCGGCCGCGCATGAACCGATGCCCGGCCGGACTGCCTACTCGGCATCGAAAGCCGGCATGAATGCGTTCGCCCGCGCGCTGGCGTTGGAAGTCGACCGGGACGGCATCAGCGTGCACGTCGTTACGCCGGGACCGGTGAAAACCGGAATGCTGCAAGATGTCCCGTTCGAGATGCACGCTATCGGGGTGTCCGACGTGGCGCAGACCGTCGCCTGGCTGGACACTTTGGACTCCTCGGTGAATCTTCCGGAGATCCGGCTCGATGCGGTGAAGCGCGGTCCGTTCGCTCGCGAGCCGATCGTTCCGGCAGAAGCTCGCCGCCGCGCCGCGCAGCGTCAACGATCGATGCCCTGAAAGTTCGTGATTACCGACTCACCGAACTCGTCGACGGTTTCCGGTGCCGCGAAGTCGGCGAACCACACGTAGAACCGCTCGACGCCGTGCCCGGCCAGCAGCGCGAAATGTTGCCGGAGCTCAGCGGGATCGCCGCAGATCAATCCGGAATCCAGGTAGCCGAAACGCCTGTTACTCACCTGACGCACCGCTTCGCGGTCCGCGCCTTCTCGGACGAAGCCCACCATCTGCTGCACCGACACCCGCGCCTTCCCCGCTGCCGGAGCCAACCGGGCAAGCCGGTCGATGCGGTTCACCGGCAGGTTCCACCAATCCGCGTGCTGGCGAACCAGTTCCATCATCCGCGGTCCGGTGCCACCCAGAATCAGCGGAATCGGATGTTCGGGCAACGGAGCCTGTGGTCGCTCGGAGCCGTCGGTGTGCCCCCAGTACTGTTTCAGCACGGCCAGATGGCGATCGAGCTGTTCGACCCGTGCTATCGGGTCCTGCGGGGTGATCCCGAATCGGGCGAACTCCGTCGGCCACGAACCGGAGCCCAGGCCGAGCTCGAATCTGCCGCCCGAGGCGGCTGACAGCGTGACCGCTTGTTTGGCGAGCAGCGCCGGATGCCGGAACGCGTCGCACAGGACTAGGTGGCCGATCCGTAACCGTTCCGTCTTGGCCGCGACCCATCCGGCGACGCCCATTGCTTCCCATACGCTTTCGTCGGGCTGACCGGGTGCTTCGAGGTGATCGATGAATGCGATGCCGTCGAAGCCGCTGGCCTCCGCGTGTTGCGCCCGCAACACGATGTCGGCGATCGGCAGGCGCACCTGGGGCAAGAACAGGAACCACTCGGACATGGCTGATCACAATACGGTCCGCAAGGCTTTTCCGGGGTGCCGACACCGCGCGCCCTAGTTCGCTATCTTTGCTATGTTTGCCCTCTATGGGTGCCGACGTCGGTGCTGATCAGCTGGCGCTGCGCGACAGCGTGCGCGCGGTGCTGCGCGCCGAGAGCCCACCCGACCTCGCGCGCCAGGCGATGACTGATCCGGAGCGTTGGCGACACCTTTGGCGGATAGCGGTCGACCTCGGTTGGACCCAGGTCGCCGCCTGCGCGCCCGGCCACGAGACTGTCTTCGGCACAACCGATCTGGTGCTATTGCTCGAGGAGTCGGGAGCCGCCATCGCACCGATTCCGTTGCTCAGCAGCGTCGGGTTGGCGGCAGGCCTGTTGCGCGCGGCAGGCCGGCAAACCGACGGCGTCTGTGACGAAATCGCCGGCGGTGCCGTCGCCACCGCGGCAGTGCACCCGCCCGGGCAGCGGTTACCCGGGCCCACCATGGCGCTGCGCCACGGTCGGCTGCAAGGGCGCGCCGTCGCAGTTCCCGACCTGTGCCGCGCCGACCTGATCGTCACACTCGCCGCGTCAGATGACGGAGTGGTGGCCGCGGTGGTGCGCAACGATGCGGAGCTCACCAGCCGGCCGGCGGCTGAAGCGACGAATCCCGCCCAGCCACTTGCCGATATCGAGGTCGACGCGGTTGCGATGGCGACTGCTCCGGTCGACGTCGATGCTGCGCTGGCTACACCGCTGATCGCGGCCGCCGCCGACCTGATCGGCACGGCCGGCGCGGTGCTCACCCGATCCGTCGAGCACGCCAGATCGCGGTGCCAATTCGGCAAACAGATCGGCGCCTTTCAGGGCGTCAAACATGCGCTGGCCGACAACTACCTGTTGCTGGAACGTGCTCGCAGCCTCACCTACGCCGCAGCGGCAAGCCGGGACGACCCCGCCACCACACCCGCCGCCGCGTGGACGGCAGCGGCGCAGGCCAAGGCGACCGCGGGTGAGGCCGCCGTCAGCTGTGCGCGCACCGCGGTGCAGGTGCACGGTGCTATCGCGCAGACCTGGGAACACGACAGCCATTTGTATCTTCGGCGCGCCTGGCAGGCCGCCGCTGCACTGGGCGACAGTCGCGCGCTGTATCACGAACTGGGCCGCCGCTTCGCTCTGGGCGCGGCATGACGGCCTTGAACGCAGCCTCTGCCGCCACCGCCGGCGTGGTTGCCGAATTTCGCGGGTGGCTGACTGACTTTCTGCCCTCCGACTACTACGGCGAGCGGTACCGTTGCTACCGCTGGGATCTCGGCCTCCGGCGGGACTATCAGCGGGCGGCGTACGAAGCCGGCTGGCTGCAGCCGACATGGCCCGCCGAGCACGGCGGCCGCTCACTGGGGCTGCGCGAGGCAATGGAAATCCGCATCGAGGCGGCGCTGCGGTCAGCACCCAAACTGCCGAACATCGCCGGGCCCAACGTCGTCGCACCCGCACTTCGCCAGTTCGGCACACCGGAACAGGTCGAGCGGCTGCTGGTACCGCTGCTGCGCGGCGACGAGTGGTGGGCGCTGGGCATGTCGGAGCCGGAGGCCGGATCCGACTTCGCCGGCCTGCGCACCCGCGCCGAACGAGCCGGCGACGTGTTCGTGGTCAACGGCCACAAGATCTGGACCACGCAAGCCCACCTGTCCCGCTGGTGCACGCTGTACGCCCGCACCGACCCAGCGGCGCCCAAGCACCGCGGCATCTCCTGCCTGCTGCTCGACCTCGAATTGCCCGGCGTGACGGTCAAACCGATCAGGATGGCGTCGATCTCCGACGAAACGTTCTGTGAGATGTTCCTCGACGATGTCGAGGTACCTGCCCAGAACCTGCTCGGTCCATGCAACGGCGGCTGGCAGGTGGCACTTTCGTCGCTGCAGCACGAACGCCAGATGATCTGGATCATGAACTGGGTTGAGATTCAGCGCGGACTCGACGTGATACGGACGGCCGCGCAGCTCCGCACGGCCGACGACGTGTTCACCGGATTAGGTTCGCTGCTCTCCGACGCTGAAGCGCTTCGGGCCACCGGTTACCGGGCGCTGGGCAACGAGCTCGCCGGACGGAAAAGCCCCGAGGCGGAGATCCTCAAGCTTCTGGGATCGGAGGCCTTGCAGCGGGTTTGGGAACTCAGCGCCGCAGCCATGGGTCCACTCGGCAGCGAGGACCCGGATCTGCTCTTCGAGCGCCAGGACGCGCTGGCCGCGACGATCTATGGCGGTACGTCGGAGATCCAGCGCAACATCATCGCCGAGCGGGTGCTCGGGCTGCCGAAGGAGTGACGACGATGGACTACGACCTCGGCGCCGACGCCGGCGAGTTGAGACAGCGGCTGCGACACTTGATTGCCACCCACATTCCGCACGGTTTCCTCGGCGCCTGCACCGACGACCCCCAAGACCTCGCCACTACCGAATCCTTTTGCAAACTCCTGGCTTCCGAAGGTCTCCTCGCGCTGGCCTGGCCTGCTGAGCACGGCGGTGGTGGCGGCTCGATCTGGCAGCAGACCGTGCTGCGCGAAGAGATGTGGGCTCACCACGAACCACGCGGACCGCAGTACATGGGTGTCAACTGGGTCGGACCGGCGTTGATGCGCTACGGCACGACCGAGCAGAAGACACGTCACCTCTGCGCCATCGCCGGCGGTGAAGTGATTTGGTGTCAAGGCTTTTCCGAGCCCGAAGCAGGAAGCGACCTGGCGTCGCTGCGCACGCGCGCCGTGCCGCACGGTGACGGTTGGCGCGTAACCGGCCAGAAGGTGTGGACGTCCTACGCGCAGATGGCGTCGTGGTGTGTGCTGGCGGCCTGTACCGAACCTGAAGCCCCCAAGCCGCAGCGCCTCACCCTTTTCCTGATCCCAATGGACCGGGCCGGCATCACCGTACGACCGATTCGGTCGATGCTTGGGCCGCATCACCTCAACGAGGTCTTCCTCGACGCAGTGCCGGCCGGGCCCGACGATGTCCTCGGCACCGTCGGCGACGGCTGGCGAATCATGCGCGAGGCGCTGGCATTCGAGCGCGTCGGAATCGCCCGATACGCCCGGTGCGAGTCGCTGCTCGACCGGATGCGCGCCGACCTCGCCGACGACTGGGACCGGTTGCCCGAGTCGCTGCGGGTCCGCTGGGTGCGGGCACTCGTCGACTTGCGAGTCGCCCGGTTACTGGCGTATCGAGCGGTGTCACTGCAGGACGATCCCGCGGCGGGGGCGGCAGCCAGCGCAGCCCGCATCGCGGCCACCACCTGTGACCAGTTGGTGGCCGAATTGCTGTTCGAGGTGCTGGGACCGTCGGCGCTGGACAGCGGTCCCCGCGCGAGGCTGTCCGGAGCCGTCGAGGATCACTGGCGTTATGCGCAAGCAGCGACTGTCGCGTCCGGAACGATCGAAGTGCAGCGGATGCTGGTCGCGCGTGAAGTACTGGGCGGCAAGCGGTGAAAACAGCTCTGCCATCGCACATCTCCGACTTCGCGACCGGGGCTGCGCAGCGCTTCGCGCGCCTGGGCGGCCCGCAAGCCGCATTGCGAGCCGAGAGCGACGACGAGGTCCGCCGACAAGCACGTCACGCGCTGGTCGACCTCGGCGCATTCGACCTCGATGTCCGGTCCGGCGGCGACGATGTGCTGGCGGCCGCCGTATTGTGCCGAGCCGCCGGGGCGGCGGCGTTACCCTACCCGCTCATCGAGGAGCTGCTGGCCGTCGACGGTGCCCGGCTGGCGCTGGTCGACACCGCAGCGCCGCGTATTGACCATGGTGACCTGCCCGGCGAGTGGATCGCCGCCGACCTCGACGGCAATCGGTACGCCGCGCAACCGTCATCGCGGACCAGCGCCAAACTCGGGCCGTTCCTGGTGCCGGCGACCCTCGATGCCGCCGCGGGAAAGGTGCCGATCGCCGACGTCGAACTGCATCTGGCGCTGGGTTCGTGGCGAATGCTCGGCGTCGCACAGCAGGCCCTGCACCTCAGCTGCCAGCACGTGCGGTCCCGGGTGCAATTCGGCAAGACGCTGGCACAATTCCAGGCTGTCCAGTTCGCCGTCGCCGACGCGTGGGTCGCGGTGCAGGGACTGTACGAGCTCGCCAAATTCACCGTCGCGCGCCCGGCTTCCACGCCGCGCCCGGTACTTTCCGCAGACGCCCTGGCGCTTCGCCTCAAAGCCGTCGAAACCGCCAAGCAGGCCTTACGCACCTCGCACCAGCTGCTCGGGGCGCTCGGCTTCTGCGACGAGTCCGACGTCAGCGTTCTGGACAGGCACGTTCAACCGTTGCTGCGCCTGCCGTTGGGCGCCGAAGCACTCGCATTGCGATTGATTCCCGCCGTGCGCGACGCACACTTTGAAACCTTGTTTGCTTCTGCGGTCATCTCCAAGGCTGCGGAACCGGGATGAGCACCGGCGCATCCACGATCGGTCAGGCAGTCGGCCAGGCTGGCGGTGGCGTTCCGTTCGGCATCCGGCTGCACGAGTTGGCCCGCGAACGCGGTGACGACCTCGCGATCGTCAGCGTGGCGGCCGACGGCACCGAGTCGGCCGTGACCTTCGGCGAACTCGACATTCGAGCCACTCAGTGGGGACGGGCGTTGACGCACTCCGGCGCGCACGCTGGATCGCTTGTGGCGCTATCCATCCCGAATTCGATGCATTTGGTGCAGGCGACGCTGGGATGCTGGAAGATTGGCGCCGTGCCGGTCCCGATGCGTTGGGATCTGCCGGACTGGGAACGGTCCCGGGTGCTCGACGTCATTGCCCCGGCGGTTCTCGTCGACGACGAACACGTCGACGCGCTGAGTTCGCTTGCCGCCCAGCAAGCCGGCGATCCGCTGCCTGCCGCGGTATCGCCGAACTCCAACGGAATCTGCAGCAGCGGCTCAACCGGCGTGCCGAAAGTCGTTCTCAATCTCGCGCCGTCGGTATGGACGCCGGAGATGAGCATTCCCTTCCTGGCTGTATGGGCACCGGTCGCTTTGCCGCAGACGATTTTGGTGCCCGGACCGATGTATCACACCAACGGCTTTGCCCCGCTGACCTATCTGCTGGGCGGCGACCGGCTGATAGTGCTGGAGAAGTTTCATGCGGCACTGGTCGTCGACCTCATCGAACGCCATCGCGTCACGACCTTCACCGCCACTCCGACCATGCTGGCCCGGATCGCGGCGCTCCCCGGCATCCGGCAGCGCGACTTGTCCAGCGTGGTCTGGATTCTGCAAGGCGCCGCGGTGATGCCGCATGCGCTGCTGCACAACTGGTTCGAACTGCTCAGCCCCGAGCAGGTGGTGATGGCCTACGGCATGACAGAGAACCTCGGCCTGACCGCATTGCGCGGCGATGAATGGCTGACTCATCCCGGCAGTGTCGGCCGCGGCTTCCGCGACACTGAGATCCGCATCCTCGATCCGGCCGGTGTGGACCTCGGTCCCGGAGAACTCGGTGAAATCTACCTAAGGGCACCGATGAGTGCGGGTTACCGCTACCTGGGTGGGGCCCCGCCCCTGCCGTCGACCGCAGACGGCTTCCGGTCCGGCGGCGACCTCGGTCACCTGGACGAAGACGGTTACCTCTACATCGCGGACCGGCGAGCCGACATGATCATTACCGGCGGCGCCAATGTCTTTCCGGCAGAGGTGGAATGCGCGCTGGCCGAGCACCCCGGCATCGCCGACGTCGTCGTCATAGGACTGGCTGACCCGGAATGGGGGCGGCGGGTGCATGCCGTCGTCCAACCCGCCGATCTCGCCGCACCGCTCTCCGCGCAGGACGTGATCGCTCACGCCAGAACCCGGGTCGCGGCCTACAAAGTTCCCAAGACGGTCGAGTTCGTCGACGAACTCCCCCGGACCGCGGCGACCAAGATCAACCGCTTCGCAATGGTCCAGGCACGCGGCGGTTGATCCGACGCCGCGGCCGGGACGGGCGTGAAGTCGCCATGCCGTCGCGGCTGATCGGCTGGGTCGAGCCGGTCGAGTAGGAATCATTGACGAGGTGCCTGGCCCCACAGAGGGCGCCTGTGGCGAATTTGACTCAGCGGCGTAGGGCTCACCTTAGTAACGCCCCGCCAGATCGGCCATCGCGTTGTGCTCGGTGCTGACTTCCTGGTCGTTCACCCGCCCGCGCGCGACGGCCCGGTAAATCGGCGAGCGAGTGACCGGGAACAGCTCCAAGAGCTCGAGTTGCTCATCGAACGCCGTCACAGCTATCTCGATAACATCTGCCCCGCATAGTAGGAGACGCTCTGGATATCGCTTAATTCGGCCTCCGGACTCGCATGACCACGGCTCCATCTGACCGAACAGGTCAGGCGGTATCAGTAACGGGAACTCGCCACCCGCATTCAAACTCCGTGGGACCGTCCGATTAACCGCGGCTGCTTGCTCGCGATCACGAGGCGGCCACGAAGAGATTAGTCGGCCGAGCTCTCCACCCACATCGGCCGAAGTATCTTGTCACCAAGGACTTAAGGCCCTGCCCAGAGCTGCTGAGCAGCGCAATAGTGAGACTACGCGTAGCAGATGCTCGGGAGGTGGACCGTGGACCAATTGACAGCACTCGATGCGGGTTTCCTACAAACCGAAGACTCCGATTCGCGCGTGAGCCTGGCCATCGGCGGGCTGGCGGTTCTCGAAGGTCCGATGCCTGACCACATTTCGTTGACAACGACGCTTTCGCAGCGCCTTGACGCCTGCCCCCGGTTCAAGCAGCGCCTGCGGTTGCGCCCGTTCGACCTTGGCCCCCCCGAATGGGTGGACGATCCCCACTTCGACCTCGGCCATCATGTGCGTCGTATTGCGGTGCCCCGCCCCGGCGACGACTCAGACCTGTTCGAGTTGATCGCCGATGTGATGTCGCGGCGGCTGGACCGCAGCCGTCCGCTCTGGGAGATCTGGATCATCGAGGGCTTGGCCGACGATCGGTGGGCGCTGCTGATGAAGATCCACCATTGCATCGCCGACGGGATTGCCACGGCACACATGCTCGCCGGCCTGTCCGACCAAGGGATCAGCACCAGCTTCGCCAGCCACATCCGCGCCACGAAACAACCGACACTGCCCGGCGCCAGTTCGGCACCGTCGGGGCTTCGGTTGACCGGGGCCTTCGCCAATTCACTCATCAGGGTGGGCGATCTGCGGAGCACGTCGACCGCAGTGACGGCGGCCGCCGTGCGTGCCGCCAGAGGCGCAAGCGAACTAGCGGCCGGGCTGCTGCGCCCGGCATCATCGTCGCTGAACGGGCCGATGAGCAATCTGCGCCGCTACAGCGCGGCACGCGTCAAACTTGACGACATCCGGCAGGTATGCCAAGCATTCGACGTCACCATCAACGACGTCGCGCTGGCCGCGCTGACCGAAAGCTACCGCAACCTGCTGACCCGACGCGGCGAGCAACCCTCTCCTGGTTCGTTGCGCACCTTGGTGCCAGTGTCGATGCGCTCGGCCGATGCGCTCGATAAGACCGACAACCGCGTTTCGTTGATGCTTCCGCTATTACCCGTCGACGTGGAGAACCCGGTCCAACGGCTACGGACGGTCCATTCCCGGTTGAGCCGAACCAAGTCGCACGGACAGCGTCAAGCGGGAAGCGCCGCACTATCGGTCGCCAATGTGGTTCCGTTTGCCTTAACGGCGTGGGCGATTCGCTTGCTGACCCGGCTCCCACAACGCGGCGTGACGACGCTGGCGACCAATGTGCCGGGTCCGCGCGAACCGCTACACATCATGCGTCGGAAAGTGATTGGCGTGATGCCGGTCCCGCCCATCGCGATGCGACTGCGGACCGGGGTCGCGATGCTCAGTTACGCCGACGACCTGTTCTTCGGCATCCTCACCGACTTCGACGCGGTGCCCGATGTGGACGAGTTCGCCCGTGGCATCGAGGCTGCGGTGGCTCGCCTGGTCGCCCTTAGCAAGCGGCGCAGGACCACTGATCACCAGCGGGGACTGTCGCTGGTGGCGAGTGCCTAACCCCGTTATGAAAGCTTGTTGCACCGCGTAACTGGGTGTGAACGTAGCGCGCATCGTTCTGCTTTGGTTTTCGCCGTGCACGGTTGACCGTTGTCGTCGTTGACGTTTGGAGGAGCGTATGACCGCCGAAGCCGCTTCGCCCAAGATGCTGGAGGTTACCCGGCCCTTCCCGGCCCGCATGGGTCCCAAAGGCAACCTGGTGTACAAACTGGTCACTACCACCGATCACAAGATGATCGGCATCATGTACGTCGTCACCTGCTTCGCGTTTTTCTTCCTCGGCGGGCTGATGGCGCTGTTGATCCGAACCGAACTCGCCGCGCCGGGGCTGCAGTTCCTGTCCAACGAGCAGTACAACCAGCTGTTCACCATGCACGGCACCATCATGTTGCTGTTCTATGCCACCCCGATCGTGTTCGGGTTCGCCAATCTGGTGCTGCCGCTGCAAATCGGCGCGCCCGATGTGGCCTTCCCGCGACTAAACGCCTTCTCGTTCTGGCTGTTTCTGTTCGGCGGCTTGATCGCAACCGCCGGATTCATCACCCCTGGAGGGGCGGCGGACTTCGGGTGGACCGCCTACACGCCGCTGTCGGATGCCATCCACAGCCCCGGCGTCGGCGGAGATCTATGGATTATGGGTATCGCCGTGAGCGGGCTTGGCACCATCTTGGGTGCGGTCAACATGATCACCACGGTGGTGTGCATGCGCGCCCCCGGTATAACGATGTTTCGGATGCCGATCTTCACCTGGAACATCCTGATCACCTCGATCATGGTGCTGATCATCTTTCCGCTGTTGACCGCCGCGCTGTTCGGGCTGGCCGCCGATCGCCGCTTGGGCGCCCACGTCTACGACCCGGCCAACGGTGGGGCGATTCTGTGGCAGCACTTGTTTTGGTATTTCGGCCACCCCGAGGTCTATGTCGTCGCGCTGCCGTTCTTCGGGATCATCACCGAGATCATCCCGGTGTTTGCGCGCAAACCAATCTTTGGCTACACCACGCTGGTGTACGCCACCATGAGCATCGCGGCGCTGTCGACCGCGGTGTGGGCGCACCACATGTTCGCCACCGGAGCAATTCTGCTGCCGTTCTTCTCATTCATGTCCTATCTGATCGCGGTGCCCACCGGGATCAAGTTCTTCAACTGGATCGGCACCATGTGGAAGGGCCAGTTGACCTTTGAGGCGCCGATGCTGTTCGCCTTTGGCTTCTTAGTCACCTTCTTGGCCGGCGGCTTAACCGGTGTGCTGTTAGCCAGCCCGCCGCTGGACTTCCACGTCACCGACAGCTACTTCGTGGTCGCGCACTTTCACTACGTGCTGTTCGGCACCATCGTGTTCTCCACCTTCGCCGGAATCTACTTCTGGTTCCCGAAGATGACCGGCCGGCTGCTCGACGAGCGCCTGGGCAAACTGCACTTCTGGCTGACCTTCGTCGGTTTTCACACCACATTTTTATTGCAGCACTGGCTCGGTGACGCCGGCATGCCGCGCCGGTATGCCGACTACCTGCCCACCGACGGGTTCCAGGGTCTCAACATCGTCTCGTCGATCGGGGCGTTCATCCTCGGTGCCTCGATGCTTCCGTTCGTCTGGAACGTGTTCAAGAGCTGGCGCTACGGCGAGCCGGTCACCGTCGACGATCCGTGGGGGTGCGGCAATTCGCTGGAATGGGCGACCCGCTGCCCGCCGCCGCGGCACAACTTCACCGAGCTGCCCCGCATCCGCTCCGAGCGTCCGGCGTTCGAGTTGCATTATCCGCACATGGTCGAACGCATGCGCGCCGAAGCCCACATCGGCCGCCACGCCACAGTGGGTGAGTCCCCAGGAGGGTTCGGCCCGCGCACTGAGCCCGACCGCAGCTGATTCGGCGCGAGCAGCCCCAGGGCTTCCGTTCAACTACGCGTCCGTAGCACCTCACCGAGCGGTCGCCGCGGTGTGGGTGGCGGCACTTCTTCAAGGGCGGGCCTCATGCCCACGCGCACCAGGACTTGAGGCACCATGTGGCGTCCGACGAGTGCACCGACGAGCTCCCGGGTCACCTTGACTTCGGTGATATGTGTGACCGGGCAGGTGGCCCAGCCGGCCATCGTGGATTCAAGTAAGACCGCGGACAGCGCTTCGCCGACCGCCAACGCGTCGGCGCGACTGTCGGTGTCGGTGGACAGCACCAGAATCGTCGAATTGTCTTTTGGGATCTGAACACGACGTTCACTGTGGTGGGTGACGGGGAACATCCGTGCGACGTCGACGCGATCACTTTCGGCCGCCGACACCAACGAGCTGTAGGGAATGCCCTCGGAGGCCTCGAATGGTGCGGTCCACCATCTTAATTCGGTATGGTAGGTAGAATTGTAAAGCCTCAGTGAATCGGCGAATTGCGATGCCTCGGCCAGTTGCCGTCGGATGTCGTCGGGCACCACGTCCAGGCAAACCGCAGCATCAGCGACGGCGTCACACAGCAGGGGTTCGAACCATTCCCACTGCGGCGGCGGGCTGAACGGCAGCCGGTCGGTGCGGCGCAGCAGAATTGCAGCGGCGCGACGCCGATCACCCTCGGTCACGTCATCCAACGGGGCAAACTTGATCGATGCCAGATGGTTCGAGTCGTCGGGGTCGGGGAACCGGTTGATCTGGGCTTGCCAACCGGCAGCGGCCATCGCTACCCGAAGATGATCGAGTGCGGCGCCGCAACCGATCAGCGCTTGGCGCCCGGATCGGTCAGACAGCATCACTCGGGTCTGGTCCAGGAAAAGCTGCAGCTTTCCGCCGTCGGCCAGCACCCACTGCCAGGGCTGACTGTTATGCAATGACGGTGCCCGGCACGCCAGCCGGACTGCTTCTTCAATGACTTCGGCTTTCACCACGGCGGCAGGCATTGTGACCTCCGATCTGTACCTGCCATCAAGCGTTGTCCGATACAGCGGCCGGCGGCAGGGCCGTTGGTCCTCGCTGTGGCGCCATCAGGCCCAATCAGCAACGGAAGCACTCCGTAAAGTTCTAGTCGGCGCTCAAACCGCAGGAAGCGTTTGCGGACAACGCAGTTGCGGTGACGCCGAGGTTTTCTTACAGTGCTCTCGGCTGCTTCGAGCAGCTCCTTGGCGGCCCGCGAAACGTCTGCCATCGTTTGTCTTCGGCTACGGCGCGGGAAAACTCTTCAAGACGGTCAGCACGACCACCGAGTCTTCGACGGCTTTGAGCGCGTGCCGTTGCGGCGGGATCACGACGTAGTCGCCGGTCGTGCCGTCCCACGCCTCGTCGCCAGCGGTGAGACGCACATGACCCGACAGCACCTGCAATGTCGCCTGTCCGGGGCTGTCATGTTCAGCCAGCTCATGCCCGCCAAGCAGGGCCAGCACGGTCTGCCGCAGTTCGTGGGTGTGACCGCCGTGAATGGTGTGTGCGGCCCGACCGCTGCGCGCCTGCCGCGCCTCGGTCAGCTTTTCCGAGGCCAGCCTGGTCAACGAGATCGATTCCATTTAGTTGAGTCCTTTCGGCAAAGTCGACGGTCTCGGCTTGTCAGCTGGCTAGCAGAAGCATCCCGGCCATGGCCAAGGTGATCTCGGCGCTTCCAGAAATGAAATGGTCCCGATCATGCCCAGCCAGACGAAAGCGAGGGCCATAGCGATCGCTGGCCCGGTGCTCACCTCGCGGCTCCGTTCAGCGTGAGGTGAGCCACGCACAGATCCGGTTCCACGAACGCGTCTAGCCGATCGACCGCGACGGGCGCCTCCCACTTTTCCAAGGCTCCTTGCATGAGCCCCAGGTGGATCGGGCAGACGACGCTGGTTCGGGTTTCGGCGATTTCAAGAAACGGGCAGTGCCGCAGACTGATCTGATTTTGCGGATCGGATTCCCGGTGCTGGGGGGCGAACCCGAGTTCGTCGAGGACGTCGACCAGGTGATCGATAGCTTCCGCCGCGCCGGCCTTGTTCGCGCGTAGGGCCGGCGATTGCAGCCGCCGGCCCCACGCCCGTCCGGCGGCCAGTGCCTTGGCCCCCGGATCCTGGTCGGCGGCAAGGCTTGTGATCAGGATTTCGGCGAGCAGCCGGTAGCGCCGCGGTCCGCTGCGATCCATCTGCCGGACCGCCTGAAACAGCAACGGCGGGCGCCCCGGTCGTTTGTGGTTGGGCTCGACGTGCTCTACCCGGCCGTCGCTCACGAGGGTGCTCAAGTGGAAGCGCACGGTATTGGGATGTACGTCAAGCACGTCGGCGATCGCGGCGATGCTCATCGGAGCAGGCGCCGCTTTCAACACGCGCAGTACTTCGCGGCGGCGGCCGGCGGGTTCGGGTCTGACGATAGCGCTCATGTATTCGGTGAATCACCTTGTCTGGGCAGGCCGGCCACCAGTGGTGCGTCGACGGCGAGCGGGCCAATCTTGGCGGCCCCGCCCGGTGACCCCAGCGGCTCGTCGTGGCCCAGCAGGGTTTCGGTGAAGAAGGCCGCATTGTCTGCCTGGTAAGGCTGCAGGTCCACGGGTAGGTCATCCTCGTAGT
Organism: uncultured Actinomycetota bacterium; assembly: GCA_963818785.1. Classification (GTDB taxonomy): domain Bacteria; phylum Actinomycetota; class Actinomycetes; order Mycobacteriales; family Mycobacteriaceae; genus Mycobacterium. Next base: position 119,777 of record CAWFTT010000016.1, read on the forward strand.
AGATCGCCTCCACCGGACACACCGGCTCGCATGCTCCGCAGTCCACACACTCATCGGGGTGGATGTACAGCGAACGGCCGCCTTCGTAGATGCAGTCCACCGGACACTCTTCTACGCAGGCCCGGTCCATCACGTCAACACATGGCTTTCCGATCACGTACGTCATAACGCCCGAGTTTACACAACCTGACTTGTATAATCTAACCAGGAAGGCTAGGTTTACCTCGTAACCGTGATGAAGGCAGGTGCCGGTGACCACTAACGACCTTGATGTGCGGCAACTCCCGAAGCCGGACAAGCACCCGACGATATTCGCCACCTACGCCGCCTTGAAGCTCGGCGAATCGTTCATGCTGGTCAACAACCACGATCCCAAGCACCTGCGCGAGGAATTTGACGCTGACCACGCGGGCAGCTACGGCTGGGAGTACGTCGAGAAAGGACCTGTGTGGCGGATCCGGATCAGCAAGCTCGCGACAACCCCGCTTCCCCTTGTTCTGGTCAATACCGCCGACATCACCGCCAGCGCCATTGAGCCGGACGCGACGGGGGCGGTGTGGAAGCTGCAAGCCCGCGAGCGCGATCTGGACTCCAACATCATCACGCTGCCGCCGGACGGTGGGATTGACACCCACAGCGGTCCGGATCTCGATGTCTTGATCCACGTGCTCTCCGGCAGCGGGCGGCTCGCCACCGAACGAGGCACCATCCAGCTTGTTCCCGGCGCTTTGCTGTGGTTGCCGCGGCGTTCGCGGCGGGCGTTCACCGCCGGACCCAACGGATTGCGCTATCTCACCGTGCATCAGCGCCGCCAAGCCCTGACATTGAACACCGCTGTGCGCCAGACATTCTGATGGCCAATATCCAAAAACGTGGTTCGCGCAAGACGCTGCCGTCAGCCAATCGCGCCGACAACGCCGTGCAGGGGCACTGGCTGCTGGCGCGGCTGGGCAAACGGGTGCTTCGCCCAGGCGGTATCGAACTCACCCGCAAACTGTTAGCCAACGCCAGGGTGACCGATGCCGATGTGCTCGAGCTGGCCCCCGGTTTGGGCCGCACCGCGACCGAGATTCTCGCCCGCCACCCTCGTTCCTATCTGGGCGCCGAGCAAGACGCCGACGCCGCCAGGGCCGTTCGCAACGTCGTCGCCGAGTATGGGGACGTCCGGGTCACCGACGCAGCCGAGACCGGCTTGCCGGACGCCTGCATCGACGTCGTCGTGGCCGAGGCGATGCTGACCATGCAAGGCGATACGGCCAAGAGCGCCATTATTGGCGAGGCGGCGCGGGTTCTGCGGCCGTGGGGCCGCTACGCGATCCATGAACTGGCCCTAGTGCCCGACACCCTCGCCGATCAGATAAAGACCGACGTCCGGCAGTCCCTTGCCCGCGCGATCAAAGTCAACGCCCGTCCGTTGACCGTTGCCGAATGGTCGCAACTGCTGGCAGCGCACGGACTGGTCGTCGATCAGGTCGCCACCGCACCGATGGCGCTGCTGCAACCGCGACGCCTGATCGCCGACGAAGGCCTTCGTGGTGCGCTGCGGTTCGCCAAAAATCTGCTCACCCATCGCGACGCCCGCCGGCGCGTAATACAGATGCGCCGCACGTTTCGCATACATACGCCAACAATTGGCCGCGGTCGCGATTGTCGCTTACAAACCCAGCCCGGCTGACGACGGCTGACGCATAACAACCCGACGGCCGCATGGCGTCCATTAACGAAGGCTTCCAGGTGCGCGGTGCCGCGGCGAGACCCCGCTGGCCTAGCGGCGGTCGCGCAGTGAGCTGACGACATCTTCCACCATGTCCGGGCGTTTAAGGAACGGGGTGATGATGTCGACCGGCAGCGGGAACACCACCGTGGAGTTCTGGTCGGCGCCCAGTTCCAACAGCGTTTGCAGGTAACGCAGTTGCAGCGACGCCGGATTCTTCGACAACGTCTCGGCGGCTTGGCGCAGCTCCTCAGAGGCTTGCAGTTCGCCGCGAGCGTTGATGACTTTGGCGCGGCGTTCGCGTTCCGCTTCGGCCTCCCGGGCCATCGCCCGCTGCATCGACTCCGGAATCTCGACATCCTTGATTTCGACGACGCGGACCTCAACGCCCCACGGCTGAGTTTGTTTCTCGATGATGGTGCGCAGATCGCTGTTGAGGTCTTCGCGGTGCGCCAGCAGGGTGTCCAGATCGGCCCGACCCAACAGCGAGCGCAACGTCGTCTGCGCGATCTGTGACGTTGCCACCGCGTAATTCTCGACCGCCAATATCGCTTGCAGCGGCTCGACGACCTGGAACATGACGACCGCGTTCACCCGAGCGGGCACGTTGTCGCGAGTGATCACCTCCTGCGGCGGGATGGTCAACGTGACAACACGCTGATCTACCCGAACTATCCGGTCCGTCAGGGGAATCAGAAACTTCAGCCCAGCTTGGTAGAGCGGGCGAACATGGCCCAGCCGGAACACCACGCCGCGTTCGTATTCGCGCAGCACGACCAGCGAAAAGAAAGCCAACACCCCGAGCGCCACCACTACGGCTACCACAGCGCCGATCACCATCGAGCTCACCGTTCCTTCTCCTCGTTCTCGCTCCAACCGCCGCCCCACCGCGTTGCGTAGCGGTCGATCGCGACGGCGGCCTGGTCCTCTTGTCCCGTTCGGTGCGGCAGGTGCTCGGGCGCGTTGGACGGCGTGTTCCACAGGTGGCGGACCAGCGGCAGCCCCGCGATCGCAACGATCAGCATCGCCCCGAGCAATACCAGAACGTCCGAAACTGTATGGCTTTCGATCAGCATCGCCAGCGGCATCACCACCCCCAACGCCGCGACAAAACAGGCGATTCCGCGGTGGAACCGGCCTGCTTCCGAATGCGGCCAGGGATCGATTTCGCGGCTGATTTCCCGGCCGTGATCTGTGGTGGTGCAGGTCGACTTCACCGGGCAGCTGTTACAGACCGCCGGCAGTGCCCGGTACCGCATCACCCGGTGCTGGGAGTCGAATGACGTCGGCCACAGCCAGTGATCCTGCGGGCACACCCAGGCGTCGTGGTCGGGCCGGTAGACGAACCGCCCGGTGCGCCACCGCGCAGCATGCCGCGACGCGCGCTTGGCCATCGCGTCAAAGCCCCACGCGATGGTCACCAGCATCAGCGCATAGCCAGCGACTAGCCACACCGACGTCGCGGGTGCGGTCATCGTCACTTCTTGGCCGGCGCCGAGGACTCGGCCCTGGGAGCGGGCACCGTCTCGGTGAAGAGCGGATGTTCGGGCAACTCGTCGGCGATAGCGCCTGATCGGAAGTTGCGCACGGCGGTCCAGGCTATGTAGACGAACGGCAGCACACCACCCACGATGAGAATCAGGTCCCCGGGCATGCGCAGCCATTCGATCAACGAGTTGCCGGGTTTGGTGATGTAACCCAGCGACCGCGCCTCGAAGTAGCCGTCGTTGACCGAGTGGTACAACTGCAGCGAGCCCAGCGGAAACAGCGTCGCAAACACCATCCACGCCAGCCCGAGGTTCATGCCCCAGAACGAGATGCGCGCCCACTTTTCCGGCCATTTGCCGCCCGGGATCACGTAGCGGAACGCGAACATCGCCAGGCCGACGGCCAGCATGCCGTAGACACCCAACATCGCGGCGTGTGCGTGGTTGGCCGTGAGCGCGGTGCCGATCTGGTAGTAGGACACGATCGGCAGGTTGATCAGGAACCCGAAGATGCCCGCGCCCACGAAGTTCCAGAACCCGACCGCGACGAGGAACATCACCGCCCACCGGTGCGGGAACGGTTTGGCGTCGCCGGACTGCTGCTGCGTTCCGAGCTGCAGAAACGCCCACGCTTCAACCGTCAAGAAGGTCAGCGGGATAACTTCGGCGGCCGAGAAGAACGCACCTAGCGCCATGTGCTCCACCGGGGTGCCTGAGAAGTACAGGTGGTGCATCGTGCCGATCACCCCGCCGGCCGAGTACAAGATGATGTCGAGGAAGATCACGCCCAGTGCGATCCGCTCGCGTATCACTCCGAGCAGCACGAAGAGGTAGGCCACCATCACCGTGGTGAACAGTTCCAGGAAGTCCTCTACCCACAAATGCACTACCCAGAACCGCCAGAAATCGGCGACGGTGTAGTGGGTGCCGCTGCTGGCCAGCAGGCCGATCGCATAGAACACCGGAATGGCCAAGCCCGCGAAGAAAAAGAGCCACGGCATGTTCAGTTTGGATTCGCCGCGCAGCCGGCTTCGCATGCCGCGCCAAATGATCGCGATCCACAAGAACATGCCGATGATCAGCAGGATTTGCCACAGCCGGGGCAGGTCGAGGTACTCCCATTGCTGGGAGAAAAGACCGCCTGCGGGTATCACCCCGTAGACCGAAAGCGCCTCGGTGATCAGCGAGCCGAACACCACCAGCGCGACCGCGCCCAACAGGCCGTAGACCAGCCAGTGTTGCCGCCGCGGCTCGCGGCGGGCGATGAACGGCACCAGGAAGATGCCGCCGGCCAAAAATGCCGCCGCGGTCCAAAATAACGCCAGCTGCACGTGCCAGGTGCGAGCTAGGTTGTAGGGCAGCACCCGGGCCAGGTCTAGCCCGAAGAACGTCGACAGGTCGGCCCGGTAATGCTCGGCAGCCGCCCCTACCAGCGTCTGCGCCAAGAACAACACCGACACGATCGCGAAGAACCAGATCGTGGCCCGCTGTGCCGGTGTCAGGCTCACCTCGCCGGGTTCGCGGAACGACAGCGTGGACGCTTGCTCGCCGTGCCAGCCGACCTGCTGGCTCCACCGACCGTAGACAGCGAACAGGATTCCGATGCCGCCCAGCAACGCGACCAACGACAGCGCTGACCACACGATAACCGAGGCGGTCGGACCGTTGTCGACGCGCTTCTCCGACGGCCAGTTATTGGTGTAGCTGTAGTTGTGGCCCGGCCGCTGCGCCGCCGACGCCCACGCGGTCCAGCCGAAAAACGAGGTTAGGTCATGGATCTGGGACTCGTCGGTGATCGTGCGTGGCCTAAGCCCATACTTGGTGGAGTTCTCGCCGAAATAGGCCGCGTAGTGCCGCACGATGTCGTCGAAAGCCCGGGCCTGCCGGTCGGTGAACTGCAGCGTCTTGGTGTCCGGATTGTAGCGGTTGGTGCGAAACTCCGTTACCACTTGGTCGCGCGGATCGGGCACTCCTTGCGCACGCCATTGACTGGCGACGTCGTCAGTGGCCAGGCGCAAATACTCCGCGGTGTAGTCGGGCCCCAGATAGGCGCCGTGACCGAGCACCGACCCGTACTCCATCAGGCCGCGAGCCTGATAAAGCTCTTGGCCGCGAGTGACGTCGTGTTTGGTGAACAGCACTCGACCGGACTCGCTGACCACCTTGTCGGGCATCGGCATCGAGGCGGTGTAAGTGCGGTAGGCCAGAATACCCATCACCAGGAAGCCGAAAATCATCACCAGGGCCACAGCTTGAACCCAGCCCTTACCGATCAGCGGCTCTGCAGCAGCCCCATTTGAGGACCGCGACCGCGCTGCCTGGGTTGCCATACCGATGACCCTTCTGGCCGGGTGGACGGATTGCCCGGTGTTTAACTCGCTGAGGCCCCACGCCACCGCGTTTCCGCTCGCCCGATCATGTCGCGCGGGCGGCAAACGCGGAACAGCAAAGTCGTCGACGAGGACCAATGGTCGCTGGTCGAGGACCAAAGGCCCTGTTATATCGAGCTTCTCGCCCCTAACGTGACTATCAACAGTTGCGCTCGTCTTCGTCGGCAATGGAGTCGGAATGGATGACTTTCAGTCAGTTCCCTCAGTTGTGGTCGGTGTCGACGGGTCACGGGCCGCGACTCAGGCGGCGCTGTGGGCGGTCGACGAAGCCGTCAGCCGCGACATCCCCTTGCGGCTGATCTACGCGATTGACCCGGCTGACTTGTGCGGCGCTGGCTTGGATCAACGGCAATTCGCGGCAGCCCGTACGGCCCGGTACGACGCGCAGCGGGCAGTGGAGGTCAGCGGGCAACCGGTCAAAATCGAAACGGAGGTCACGGTAGGCACGCCGCTTGCCGCACTGGCTCGCGAGTCCCGCTCGGCGGTGATGCTTTGCGTCGGCTCACTCGGGATCAAACACGCCTGCCGCGGCACGGGTATCGTCGCGGCGGCCTTGCCCCAGCTGGCCCGGTGTCCGGTGGCGGTCATCGAGCCGGCGCATCGACCGCCTGTAACAGCCGTGCTGGGCCGCATCGTCGTCGAGGTGGACAATGGTGTCGTGCTGCGACATGCCTTCGAGGAGGCACGGCTGCGGGACGCGCCGCTACGGGCCGTCGCCTCCTCTCGAGCGGCAGTGCCCGATGACGCCGCTGAGGCATACCGGTGGCCGCGCGCGCAGCTGAACCGCCGGATCGCCGCCTGGTCGCGGCTGTATCCCGATGTGGTGGTCGAATCGCTCGTCGTGCACGGCAGTGTGTGTGGCTATCTGGCCAGCAACGCCGAGTCAGTCCAGCTGTTCGTTACCGGCGCCCGTGGCCGCAGCTGCCACCGTCGGCCCGGCTTTTCCGGATGGTCAATACTGACCGTGGGCGGCAACCACCTGTGAAGAGCTGGTAGGCATGACAGCATCTGTGGAGGGCGCGCCGTTGGTCAGGGTCTTTTTAGTGGACGATCACGAGGTGGTACGTCGGGGCCTGATCGACTTGCTTGGAACCGATCCCGATCTCGACGTCGTCGGCGAGGCGGGTTCTGTTGCCGAAGCCATGACTCGCATCCCAGCGGTGCGCCCGGATGTCGCGGTGCTCGACATCCGGCTGCCCGACGGCAACGGGATTGAACTGTGCCGTGATTTGTTGTCCCGCATGCCTGAGTTGCGTTGTCTGATGTTGACGTCCTACACCTCCGATGAGGCGATGCTCAATGCGATCCTGGCCGGTGCCAGCGGCTATGTGATTAAAGACATCAAGGGGATGGAATTGGCGCGCGCCGTCAAAGACGTCGGAGCCGGGCGCTCCCTGCTAGACAATCGGGCCGCGGCCGCGCTGATGGCCAAGCTGCGCGGATCGGACGACAAGCCCGACCCGCTGTCGGGTCTCACCGACCAGGAGCTCACCTTGCTGAGTTTGATTGGAGAGGGCCTGACGAACAAGCAGATCGCCGACCGGATGTTTCTGGCCGAAAAGACGGTCAAGAATTATGTGTCGCGGCTGCTGGCCAAGCTGGGCATGCAGCGCCGCACGCAGGCCGCGGTATTTGCAACCAAGCTGGGTCGGCCACGGCGATCTGGTGATCGATAGTTCGGCGTGCGATGGCTGAACATGAGGCGGTCACTGGCGGCGACCTAAGTTCGTTGCGCGACACGCTGTCTCATTTGCGGCTGCGTGAACTCCTCGTGGAGGTGCAGGAGCGGGTCGGGCAGATCGTGGAGGGCCGTGACCGCCTCGACGGGCTGATGGAAGCCATGCTAGTGGTCACCTCCGGGTTAGAACTGGACACTACCTTGCGCTCGATCGTGCACACCGCCACGAGCCTTGTCGACGCCCGATACGGCGCCTTGGAGGTACACGACCCCGACTGCCGCGTCGTCGGGTTCGTCCAAGAGGGTATTGACGACGAAACCTTCCGGCGCATCGGCCAGCTACCCGAAGGCCGCGGTGTGGTGGGCTTGCTCATCGACGATCCCCAGCCCCTGCGCCTGGACAACATCGCCGATCATCCCGCGTCGGTTGGTTTTCCGCCGAACCACCCCGTGATGCGGACCTTCCTGGGGGTGCCCATCCGCATTACCGACCGGGTCTTTGGCAACCTGTATCTGGCCGAGAAGGCTAACGGGCAACGGTTCAGCGAAGACGACCAGGTGCTGATGCAGGCCCTGGCCGCCGCGGCCGGCATCGCAATCGACAATGCCCGCCTGTATCAGCAAGCCAGAGCCCGCCAGTCCTGGATCGAGGCCACTCGCGACATCGCCACCGAACTGCTCTCCGGCGCCGAACCCGCAACGGTGTTCCGGTTGATCGCCGAGCAGGCGCGAAAGCTGAGCGCGGCCGACGCGGCGCTGGTGGCCATTTCCGTCGACGAAGGTCAACAGGGCACCGACACCGCGGAGCTGGTGATCATCGAGGCGGTGGGCACCGCAGCCGCGGACGCGGGCCACACTCTTTCGGTGGCTGGCACACCGGTCGCAGATGCCTACCTGGACCGCACGCCGCGACGGCTGGAACTCATGGAGGTTGCCGGTTTCGATGGTGTCCGGCCCGCGTTGGTGCTGCCGTTGCGGACCACCGACACCGTCGCCGGTGTCGTTTTGGTGTTAGGCGACGCTAAGGCGGCTCCGTTCAGCGAGGAGCAACTCGACATGATGGCCGCCTTCGCCGATCAGGCCGCCTTGGCGTGGCAATTGGCGAGCTCGCAGCGGCGGATGCGGGAGCTTGACCTATTGACCGAACGGGACCGGATCGCCCGCGATCTGCACGACCACGTGATCCAGCAATTGTTCGCCGTCGGCCTGTCGCTGCAGGGCACCCTCCCAGCAGTCCATAACCCCAAAGTGCGGCAACGTCTTTGCGCTGCTGTCGATGATCTGCAGACGGTGATCGGAGAGATCCGCACTACGATTTTCGATCTGCACGGAGCAGCCTACGGCATCACCCGCCTGCGGCAGCGGATCGATGAGGCGGTGGCGCAATTCGCCGGCTCGGGATTGCGCACCACCGTTCACTTCGACGGGCCGCTGTCGGTGGTCGATCCGGCGCTTGCCGACCACGCGGAGGCGGTGGTGCGGGAAGCCGTCAGCAACGCAGTTCGGCATGCGCAGGCCAGCGCGCTGACCGTGCAGGTCAGCGTCGACGATGATTTGTGCATCGAGGTGAGCGACGACGGCTGCGGGATGCCCAAGGCTATTACTAGGAGCGGGTTGACGAACCTGCGTCGGCGTGCCATACAAGTGGGCGGGGCATTCTCAGTCAAAGTGCCGCCCGGCGGCGGGACGGTGCTGACATGGTCGGCGCCGTTGCTGCCGCAGTAGCGCCGGTGCTACCCGGCGGCGATCGCCGACATCCGCTCTGTGTGCCCGCCAGCGGCCAATCGAGGATGTCGTCGACTTCGCGCCGCGGAGTCGCCGGTAGCGGGTCGGCATTGACCGGTGCCCAACCGATCCGAAGCAACACCTGCGGATATCCGGCGCCGAACACCTCCGAGCGCAGCGCGTCGCGGGTTTCGACGATCTCCAGCGGCTCGGTGACCGGGCAGCTGGCCAAACCCAGTGAGGTCGCGGTCAACAGCACCACGCTGGCGGCTTCGCCGGCGCGCAGCCGGGCTAATCGGTCATCGGTGGCGGTGCCCAAAGCAAGAACTACGGCGTTCTCGTCGGCCGCTGACGCTCCGGGCGGCTGCGCCAGGGCAGGACCGGCGAACAGCCGACCGGGTATCGCCGCAGTGCGGTCAGGAATCGGCGTGCTGCGCGCAGGCACACCGGCCACCGAGCCGTAGCGCCCACTCCAAGCGGTGAGTTCGGCCAGATACTCTCGATCGTTCCCGTGACGCCACACTGCCTGCGCGACGATCTCGTTAAGTCGGTCCAGGGCATCGATTCGACGCAACATCACCCCGCCGCGAGCGGCACGAGCTCCCATCAGCGCGATATCGCCGAGAGGCACTGGCCACGCGCTGTAAATTCGCCGATCCGTTCGCCGTCGCGGGATCGCCGCCGCCAGCACGACATCGGCCTGATCAACCTCACAACGACACAAGTCGATCACCGCCAAATAGTCGGGGTTCTCCGCGCTGGGCAGCCGATGCACTGTCGACCGCCAGCCCAGCGCCGCGAATGCGATGACGCAGTGGTTCAGCGCCGCCCCGCAGCTCAGAATCAAATCCCGTCCGTCGGGGTCGGTGCTGGGAAGCCGCAACCGCGGCTCGACATACAGACACAACGTCGCCTCGCGCACTCGCCAGCGCCACGGCTGCGAGTTGTAGATAGATGGCGCCCGGTTAGCCAGTGTCAGAACCGTGCGGATTGTCTCGGTATCCGGGAACTGGGCATTCATCGGTGGCGTCGCCTTCCTGCATTGCGGGGTGTTGCCCCTTCGACAATTCCGTACGTGTAACCGCCCGGCCAGGGCAGGAAGGCCCGAGCTAGCAGGGCTTTGTGCCAGGGCCTACCGGCGAGCACAAGGCGCGACCAGCGCGTCGAGTTCGGTTGGGTCGCTGCCGGTCAGCCGCCGGTGCATCGCCTAGGTGATCCGGGCGGCTTGGATTTTCGCATGCTCGCCGATCAGTCCGCCCCACATCTCATTGGCGGTGTTATGCGGCGAGCGTCACCAGCGACGCCAGCTCAATAAGGAGAAAGTCTGCATGCGTTACGGCGCGCCGTATTCTTCGCCCAAGGCCACGCCCGCGGATGCCACCTTGACGACCAGATCGACCAGGCACTGTGGCCCACCCTGGTCACCAACCTGCGTGCTGTTAACCACCTATCTCGGCGACTATCAACGCACTGAGCGCAGACGGCATCGCGGTCACCGCCTAGATCGCGGCGCACCTGACCCGGTGCAGCGTGACCACATCAACTTCTATGGCACCTACTCGTTCGACATCGACGCTGAACTAAGCCGCCAAGGTCACCGACCGCTACGCATTCCGGCGTAGCCATGACGAGAGCACGAAAACAACCAGATTCGTTCCGTAGCTAAGGCGACCCCGCGTCAAGCCCGATCCCTTCCGCTGGCGCGGTAACCTCGTTCTCAGCTGCCGCCGACGAAGGGGAAGCGCGCATGGACAGCCGCGAGGACGAAGGCACGACGCGCGGCGACCGCTTCATCAAGACCGCGGTCGCGATCCTGGGCGAGACCGGGCGCACCGACTTCACCGTGCAAGAGGTCGTCGCTCGGTCCAAGACTTCGCTGCGGGCGTTCTACCAGCATTTCAACAGCAAGGACGAATTGCTGCTCGCGCTCTTCGAACGCACCATGGTTTCCTCGGCACAGCATTGGCGCGCCGAGAGCACTGGACTAGGCGCACACGCGGCGCTCAAACTGGTTATCGACCGCCTCAGCGCGCGACCGGAATCAAGCATGCAGGACAGCCTCAATCGTGCGCTCAGCCTCTACAACCAGCATCTGGCCGAAACCCGGCCTCGCGACTACGCGCGGGTGCTGTCTCCGCTGCATCAGCTGATCAGCGACATCGTCGAGCGGGGCGTCACCGAGGGCGCGTTCCGCCCGCGCCTTGACGTCGGCGCGGCAGCGGCCATCATCATGCAGACGTTGCTCGGCGCGCTTCGATTGCACTGGCTGGGCACCGAGTTGACCGGAACACCGGTGGATTCTGCGCAGCTGTGCGACTTCTGTGTGCGCGCCCTCGGCGCTACTGACGACCTGGCCGCGGGTGCACAGGTTCCGCCGTCGTCGCTGGGTGACCTGTTCGCCCGGATCGGATTGCGCGAGACGGCCCAGGATGACGACGCTTACACCATGGAGATGCCGGTTCGGCCGCAAACGGTGAACACTGCAGGCGCCCTGCAGGGCGGTTTGATCGCCACGCTCGCCGACGTGGCAGGCGGGTCGGTGGGTCTGCGGTATCTGGCCCCGGGCACCGGCCTGACCACAGCCGATCTGTTCATCCGCTATCTGCGGCCAATCACCGAAGGCTCCGCGCGCGCCGTTGCCCGCATAGTGCGGGCGGGCCGGCGTACCGTCATCGCCCAAGTGGACGTCTTCCGCAGCAGCGACGATGAACTCGCCGCCACCGCGACGGTCAACTTCGCGGTCGTCAGCCGCGACGGTCGGCGCTAACCCCTTACCAGCTCCCGGCACCGGTGGTAACGTCATTACCCGGCCGCGCCTGCGTTTAGCCGCCACAGGCCGACCAGAAACTGCTAGGAGGTCGCCCATGCCGTCTCGCGAGCTGCCCTTCCCGGTGTTCGACGCCGACAATCACATGTACGAGCCGCAGGAGGCGCTCACAAAATTCCTGCCGGACAACCGCAAGCGCGTCATCGACTACGTCCAGGTCCGCGGGCGCACGAAAATCGTTGTGCGCGGTCATATCAGTGAATACATTCCCAACCCCACGTTCGAAGTGGTAGCTCGTCCCGGTGCTCAGGAGGACTACTTCCGCAACGGCGCGCAAGGCAAGAGCTACCGCGAGATTCTGGGTGAGCCGATGAAGGCCATCCCCGCTTTCCGTGAACCGGGCCCGCGGCTGGAAATGATGGACGAGCTCGGCATCGACTATGCGCTGATGTTCCCCACGCTGGCGAGCCTGGTCGAAGAGCGCATGAAAGACGACCCGGAGATGACCCACGACGTCATCCACGCGCTCAACCAATGGATGTACGAGACTTGGTCGTTCAATTACCAGGACCGCATCTTCGCCACCCCGGTCATCACCTTGCCGATCGTCGACCGGGCACTCGAGGAACTCGCATGGTGTCTGGAACGCGGTGCCCGCACCGTGCTGGTCCGCCCGGCGCCGGTACCCGGTTACCGCGGCAGCCGGTCGTTCGGACTCGAGGAGTTCGACCCGTTCTGGCAGGCCTGCATCCGCGCCGAGCTTCCGGTCTCAATGCACGCGTCGGACAGCGGTTATTCCGAATTCGCCAACGTCTGGGAGCCCGGCGACGAATTCCTGCCGTTCAAGCCGACCGCCTTCCGCAGCTTCGCGATGGGCCATCGGCCGATCTTGGACGCAATGGGCGCGCTGGTGTGTCACGGCGCGCTGTCGCGCAACCCCGAGCTGCGTGTTCTGTCCATCGAGAATGGTGCCGACTGGGTACCGGACCTGTTCAAGGGTCTCAAGGGCGTTTACAAGAAGATGCCGCAGGCGTTCCTCGAAGACCCAGTCGAGGCGTTCAAGCGGTGTGTCTACATCACCCCGTTCTGGGAGGACCGGTTCAGCGAAATCGTCAAGATGGTCGGCACCGACCGGGTGTTGTTCGGATCAGACTGGCCTCACCCCGAGGGCCTGAAGGACCCCATCAGCTTCGTCGATGAGCTCACCGACTTCGAGCAGGAAGATGTCGCAAAAATTATGGGCGGCAACCTGATGAAGCTGATGAAGGTGATAAAGCCGGTGTCGAAACCAGTCAAAGCCTGACCGCTGCCGAGCGTGACGCAGCGGTCCCGCTCGGCAGCGAATGTGACTGCAGCGTCACGTTGTCGGCGTCGAGTCGTCCCGCATGCGTACCGCGGCCCGCCGTCGGTATGTGTCAGACACCGGACCAAGGCTTGACCTTGAGGAAACCTCCGGCGTCGATACGCAATTGCTGACCGGTGATGTAGCGGGCCGCATCACTGGCAAGGAACACCACCGCCTCGCTGATGTCTTCAGGCTCCACGTAGGGAATCGGCATCGCCTGAATCACCGGGAACACGAGTTCAGCGTCTTCCCTGGCCGGATCCTGCAGGTCGGGCCGGAAGGCGCGATACATCGGCGGGCTGTGCAGCATGTCGGTATTGCAGTTTGTCGGGTGAATGGCATTCATCCGGATGAACTTAGGCGCCAACTGCAGCGCGAAGTCGTTGACGTAATGAGCGAGAACCTGTTTGGAGAACGCATACCCGGCGCCACCCGCACCGCCTTCGGTTCCACCGGTGTTCATAGCAGCGATGAACGCCGCTATCGAGCCGGTGACAACGATCGACGCGCCAGCCTGCAGGTGTTTCAAACTCGCATGCACCAGGTTGATGACCCCAACCAGATCGACGTCGACGGCATCGGCGAACGCCACAGGTGGTAGGCCCTTGGTCAGCGGTGCAATACCCGCGTTCGCCACCACGATGTCGAGACGGCCGAACTCGGCGACGCCCTGATCGATGGCGGCCGACAGCGCCTTGCGGTCACGGACGTCGGCGATGTGGGTGAATGCGCGCTGGCCCTCCTTCTCCACCAGCCGCGCCGTCTCGTCGAGGTCTTCCGGGCGCGCCAGCGGATACTCGTTGACTTCGATGTCTTCACAGATATCCACGGCGATGACGTCGGCGCCCTCTGCTGCGAGCAGTCGAGCATGGGAACGCCCTTGTCCGCGCGCAGCCCCGCTGACTACCGCAACCTTGCCCGTCACTCTGCCCATCACTGATCCTTCCCGGAATCAACAGCAATCCATCTTGCGGCTGAACTCAATTCGCGACCGTTGCAGGCATCCCACCTTTTTCACGACGCCGGCTGCCGCAGAAACGGCATCCCTAATCCAATCATTGCAAGATTACTAAAGATAGAGAAGACTGGCACAATCGCCGGGGCCAACGACGTCGGCGCGATCTCCTAAACCAGTCAAGACGACTTGCCGTGCCGGACCTGCTTGTACGGCACCCCACGGTCGGCGGCGTATTCGCGCGGAAAATTGAGCACCCGCTCGGCGATGACGTTGCGGGCCATCTCGGTGGTGCCGCCACCGATCGCCACCGTTTGCCGAGACAGGTATCGCAAACCGTTCTCGAGTCCTTCACCTTCGGCGCCCACCACTGCAGCTGTGCCGGTGATCGCCAGCGCGGTGTCGACGTCGAGCGTGACTGTGTCCGAATGGAATAGCCTGATCAGCGTCCCACCGGCCGGCGGCAGAGCGCCGTCGCGCACACGGCGGTAGACCGACGCGGCCAGCTGGGTGCTGACGGCCCGGTGCACCAGCGCGCGGCCGGCCAGTTCCTGCACCCGCGCATTGTCGGCCTGCCCCAACCGCCGGGCCAGCGCGACGTAGTCAACCGGCGTTGCCCAACCTCCTTCGATGCCGCTGCCGCTGGCGAACTCCGAGCTCTGGCCGACCGCGCGACGCTCATGGTAGAGCTGGCGCGACGCAACCGCCCAGCCGTTGTTCACCTCCCCCACCACGGCGTCGTCGCCGACCTCCACACCGTCGAGAAACTCTTCACAGAACTCGCTAGAGCCGTTTACTTGGGTGATGCGCCGCAACGTGATTCGCGGATCGGCAATCGGCACCAGGAACATTGTGAGTCCTTCGTGCTTGGGCACGTCCCAGTTGGTGCGGGCCAGACACAAACCGTAGTCGGCGGCGAAAGCACTGGTAGTCCACGTCTTTGCGCCGTTGATCACCCAACGGTCGCTCGTGCGGTCGGCGCGGGTGAGCACCGCGGCCAAATCCGATCCCCCGCTCGGCTCAGACAGTAGCTGCACCAGCACCTCGTCACCGCGGAGCGCCGCGGCGATGTGTTGCTTCTTCTGTTCTTCACTGCCGGTGTCGAGCAACGTTGCGCAGCAGATGGTGAACGTCGGGGTGTTGAGGATCAGCGGCATCTCGTAGGCGAGAGTTTCCTCGTCGAACGCCCGCTGGTAGTCGTAATCGAGACCGAGGCCGCCGTACTCGCGCGGAAAGCAGATGCCGGCAAAGCCGCCTTCGTGTAGCCGCTTCTGTAATTCACGCGCGCGCTGCCAGCTTGCTTCGTCGTCCCGCGGAGCAGCCGGCGGTGCGGCGGGGTCGATCTGCGGCAGGGAGCGGGTCAACCACTCCCTGGCTCGGGCGCGGAATTCGTCGACCGACTCCACGTTGGTCATCGCGACGCCTCCTTCCATGCATAAACCCGCTGGTTGTGCTCCTCGGGAGTACCGAACATCGACCGGTAAAGCGCGACACGGCGCAGGTACAGATGTAGATCGTGTTCCCAGGTCACTCCGATGCCGCCGTGCATCTGCACGCAGTCTTGCAACAGTTGACCGGACTTTTCTCCCACGTAGGACTTTGCGATGCTGGCCGTTAGCCCCGCCTGCGGCGAGCGGGCGGCGACGTCGACCACCGCGGCGGTTGTCGTTGCGCGACAAGCCTCCAGCCACATCAGCATGTCGGCGAAGCGGTGTTTGAGCGCCTGGTAAGACACCAGCGGTCGCCCGAATGTGTGCCGGTCGCAAGCCCAGCCGACGGTGAAGTCGAAGACCGTCTGCAAGATGCCGACCACTTCCGCGCACTGCAGCACCTGAGCAATCTGGCTCTGCCGGTCGATGAGCGCATCGGCCTGCCCTGTGCTTCCGACGGTCGCCGTCTGAGCGACGTTCACCCCGTCGAATGTGACTCGGGCGTACTGCTTGACGAAGTCGACGCAGTCCTGCTGCTGCACCCGAACCCCGGGTGCGTCTGTCGGGACCAAGATTTGGGCGACTTGGTCGCCGAGGCGGGCGACCACCAGCAGCAGATCGCTTTGCGCACCGGCTTCCACGCGGTCTTTGACTCCGTCGATGCGGTAGCCCGAGTCCGTCGGTGTGGCCGTCACCGTCGGTTGCATCGGGTCCCAACCGCGGCCCGGCTCGTAAACCGCCCACGTCGCCACCGTTGCACCCGAGACCAGCGAGTCGATGGTGTCGGCGTGGGCGGCATGCTGCCCGGAGTCGACAAGTGCCGCCAGCACGACGCTGACCGGATAGAGCGGACCGGGCGCCACGGTCTTGCCGATCTGTTCGGCGACCAACGCCAAATCGGCGAAACCGTCTCCAGACACACTGCCGCCGCCCAATCCTTCGGGCACCAGTAAGCCGGTCCAGCCCAGTTCGGCGGCACGCTGCCACCAGGCGGGGTCGAAAGACACCCCAGACTCATGCAATTCCCGAACCTTGCGCAGTGGTGTTTCTTTTTGCAGAAACGCAGCACTGGTGGAAGCGAAGAGAATCTTTTCTGGGGACTCAACAGCAGTCACGATGCTGGCCGTGCCTTCCTTCGACGCTATGGAAGAAAAGGTCCCGCCGGATCATCCGCCGATCAGTCCAGGCAGGAGCCTCTGGCGCCTCTGATGTTAGCAATGCGGGCGCTTCCGGCGGCCCCAAGCAAGATGCTGGTGTCGTCATCCGGGTCGACGACACACGGCTGGTCACCATATTCGACCAAGCACAAGCACATTCGCTCCTGCCGGTCGACTTGCGGTTCAGCAGGCTTGCCGACGCAACCACCCCGTTGGGCTTATTTGCTATTTATATTATGATAGCCGGATTCATCGAGCCGCGCGGCTGACTTCACCGGTTGCCAGGAGGGATGCTGATGACGATCAGCACCGACCCGCACGACGAGCCCATCACTTTGGACACCACCGGCGAGACCAGCCCCTACCCGTTCTTCGAATACATGCGGCGAACCGAACCGGTGTTTCACGGTTCACTGACCGAGAGTTCGCTGTTGCCGCCCGAACTACAGCCGGACGACGAGTGGATCCTGTTCGGTTACGACGGCGTTTTCCAAGCGTTCCGCGATGACCGGATCTTCACCTCCGCTGCTTACGACAAGACGATCGGTTTGGTGATGGGCCACACCATCCTGGCGATGGGCGGAAAAGAGCACCACGACCACCGCAGTCTAATAGCCAAAGCTTTTCGCGCCAGTGCGCTGGAACGCTGGGAACCGTCGGTTATCGGCCCGGTGTGTGATCAACTTGTCGACGAGTTCAAGCACGACGGGCACGCCGACCTGGTGCAGGCGCTGACCTTCGAATTCCCCACCCGGATCACCGCTACACTGCTCGGACTTCCCCGGGAGGATCTCGACTTGTTCCGGCGGCTGTCTTTGGATCTCATCTCGATTCCCACTGACATCATGGCGGGGCTCAACGCCGCGGCGCAGTTGCATGATTACTTCCTCAACCAAGTTGAGCAGCGCCGCCGGAAACGCACCAATGACATCATCGGTGACCTGGTGGCCGCCGAGATCGACGGGCAAAAGTTGACTGACGACGCCATCATCGCGTTCCTGCGACTTTTGCTGCCGGCCGGACTGGAGACCACATACCGTTCGTCGGGCAACCTGCTCTACCTCTTGCTGACCCATCCCGAGCAGTTGGCGATGATCCTGGCCGACCGGACACTCATTCCCGCTGCCATCGAAGAGGGCATTCGTTACGAAACACCGCTCACCATGGTCATGCGCACCACCACCGAGGACGTCACGGTCGCCGGTCGAACGATCCCCGCCGGTGCTCAGGTCGACTTGTGCATGGGATCTGCCAACCGCGACGAAAGTCGTTGGGTCGAACCGAACACCTTCGACATCCGCCGACGCCGCGCGGCCCACATCGCTTTCGCCGGCGGTATTCACATGTGCCTGGGCATGCACCTCGCAAGGCTGGAGACCCGGGTGATGTTGAACAGCCTGTTCGACCGTGTGACGGACTTGACGCTGGCGGCCGACGATGACGCGCACATCGTCGGGTTGACTTTCCGATCACCCAACAGATTGCCGGTCACCTTCACGCCGGCAGCGTGAGCAGCCGAATCTCATGAGAAGCCGGGGCGCGATACTGCACGACGTTGGCGGCCCCTGGTCAGTCGAGGAATTCGAGCTCGATCCACCGCGGGCCGGTGAAGTCCTGGTACAAATGGGCGCCGCAGGTCTGTGCCATTCCGACGACCACATACTCAAGGGCGACATGGCTGCGCCCAACGAGGTGATGCGTGCCATGGGCCTGCCGACGATGTTCCCGACCATCGGCGGCCATGAAGCTGCGGGCATCGTGCGCGAAGTCGGTGAGGGTGTCACCGACTTGGCGCCCGGCGATCACGTGGTGACGTCCTTTCTCGCCGTGTGCGGCCACTGCCGTTGGTGCGCAACGGGAATGGAGTATCTCTGCGACGCCGGTATCGGCACGATGACTCCCGGGATGCCTACCGACGGCACGTTCCGCCACCACACTGCGGAGGGCCAGCCGCTTGGACACATCTCCAAGATCGGTGCATTCGCCGAACACACTGTCGTTTCGGCCGATTCGCTGGTCAAGATCGACGCCAACCTGCCGCTGGCGCCCAGCGCTCTGTTGTCCTGTGCGATACCGACCGGCTACGGCTCGGCCGCTAACCGGGCCGGCGTGCGCGGGGGCGACACCGTCGTCGTGGTGGGGGCGGGCGGTATCGGGACCGGCGCCATCCAGGGTGCGCGGATCAACGGCGCGGCGCAGATCGTGGCGGTCGATCCGGTGGAGTTCAAACAGAAGTCGGCGTTGCGGTTCGGCGCCACGCACACCTGCGCGTCGGTCGAGGACGCGCTGGATCTGGTTCGTGGGTTGACCTACGGTGTGATGGCCGATGCTGTGGTCGTCTCGCCGTCCCTGATCGGTGGCGGGGATGTGCGCGCCGCACTGCGTCTCACGCGTAAGGGCGGCATCTGTGTGTTGACCGGCATGACGGCCCAGACGACCCGATCGATCAAGTTCGATTTGCAGGACTTCATTCTGATGAACAAGACGCTGGCCGGTACCGTCTTCGGCTCCTGCAACCCCAGAGCCGACGTGACCCGACTGGCGATGCTGTATCAGACCGGGCAACTGTTGCTTGACGAGATGATCACCCGGCGGTACCGCCTCGAGCAGATCAACGACGCCTACGCCGACCTGCTCAACGGTGAAATCGTCCGAGGAGTGATCGAATTCGACATGAGCTGACGACTCCAGCGCAGGCAGGAAAGTTGCCGTTTCGTCCGCACCACGACCGGAAACCGGAGCCGAAGCCGACGCAGCCGGCGAACTCCAAGCCCGTACTAGCGTCGCGAAGCCACCTCGTGGTTAGGTCGTCTCGTGACGGGCGAGAAGTCCACCCCCGGTTACCGACCCGGTTGGGTTGATGACGACTTGTTTCCATTCGAGAGCCGATTTCTCACTGTGGGCGGCAACGTCGTGCACTATGTCGACGAGGGGCGTGGGCCGGTACTACTGATGCTGCACGGCAACCCGACGTGGTCTTTCGTGTACCGGCAGGTAATCAGCAAGCTTTCCTCTTCGTTTCGCTGCATCGCACTGGACTACCCAGGGTTCGGGCTGTCCACTGCTCGCTCGAGCTACGGCTTCCATCCCAGCGACCACGCCGAGGTAGTCAGCGAGTTCATCGTCCGTCTCGACCTCGATGAGGTCACCCTGGTGGGCCAGGACTGGGGCGGCCCAATCGGTTTGACCGCAGCACTGCACCATCCAGACAAGTTCTCCAGCCTGGTACTGGGCAATACGTGGGCGTGGCCGCTCAACGGGGACCTGCACTTCGAAATCTTCTCTCGACTCATGGGCGGACCCATCGGCAGACTGTCGATCCGGCACTTGAACCTTTTCGTCAATGTCATGATTCCCGCGGGTCATCGGCGCAGGAAGCTCAGCACCGCGGAGATGATTCACTACCGACAGGCACTGCCCACGCCGCAGCGACGCACATCCAGTGCGGTGTTTCCCAAGGACCTCACGGCCGCCCGAGCGTTCCTTGGTGAACTCGAGCGTGGCCTCGAGAGCATCGCAGAATTACCGACTTTGCTGATCTGGGGAGACGCCGACATCGCTTTCCGCCTCAAGGAACTCAACCGCTGGCAGTGCATGATGCGACAGTCTCAGACTGTCATCCTGCACGGCGCCGGACACTTCCTGCAGTCAGACGCGCCTGACGACTTCGCAGACGCCGTGGCCCAATGGCGGCCGCGGCTGACATGACAAGCGGAGCAAACTACGACCGACGACCTGCTCGAAGTATGGGAACAACCATGACGCAGACCGATTCTCCGGCGCAGTTCACTATTCCTGCGGTGGTGCAAGCGATTTCCGCCGCCATACCTGATCGGGAGCTGATCATCCAGGGTGATCGCCGGTACAGCTACGCCGAAATCGTCGAACGGTCGCGCCGACTGGCGTCCTACCTACACTCATGCGGGCTCGGCTGCCACACCGAGCGTTGGAAGCTGGCCGGCCACGAGGTGGGACAGGATCTGCTGGGGCTCTACGCCTACAACGGGAACGAGTTCGTCGAGGCGCTGCTGGGCGCTTTCCAAGCGCGGGTTGCCCCGTTCAACGTCAATTTTCGCTACGTCAAGAGCGAGCTGCAGTACTTGCTGGCTGATGCAGGCGCGTCCGCGCTGATCTACCATTCAGCGTTTGCTCCGCGGGTGGCCGAGATTCTTGCCCACCTTCCGCAGCTGCGGGTGCTGATCCAGATCGCCGACGATTCGGGCAACGAACTGCTCGATGGCGCAGTGGATTACGAAACGGTCATCGCATCCAGCTCGCCGACGCTGCCGCCGGTCCAGCATTCGCCCGACGACTTGTACGTGCTCTATACCGGCGGCACGACGGGAATGCCCAAAGGCGTGCTTTGGCGTCAGCACGACATCTTCATGACCTCGTTCGGCGGTCGTGATCTATACAGCGGCCGGCCCGCATACGCGTACCGGGAAATCGTCGAACGGGTCGCCGCCGGCCCGGGCACCAAGTTGATGGTCCTGCCGCCGCTCATTCACGGGGCGGCTCAGTGGACGGTGATGACGGCGCTGACCACCGGGCAGTCGGTCGTCTTTTCGTCCGTGGTCGATCACCTCGACGCCGAGGACGTGGTCCGCACGATCGAACGCGAGCAGGTGACGGCGGTGACGGTGGTAGGAGATGCGATGACCCGGCCGCTGATCGCCGCAATGGAGAAGGGCGTGGGCGATGTGTCGTCGCTGGCGGTGGTGGCCAACGGCGGCGCCCTACTCACCCCCTACGTCAAAGAGCGCCTGATCCAAGCCCGTCCGGGCCTCATCGTGGCCGACGGTGTCGGCTCATCGGAGTCCGGCGCGCAGATGCATCACCTGTCCGCCCGAGGAGCCATCGCCACCGGCAAGTTCGCGGCCGGTCCGGATACTTGCGTCATCAGCGAGGACCGTGGTTCGGTTCTGTCGCCGGGACACGACAACATCGGTTGGCTTGCGCAGCGCGGTTATGTCCCGCTCGGGTATAAGGGTGACGCGGTAAAGACCGCCGCGACGTTCCCGACGGTCGACGGCGTGCGCTACGCAATTCCCGGCGACCGCGCGCGCCAACTGGCCGACGGCTCAGTCGAACTGCTCGGCCGCGATTCGGTGACGATCAACTCCGGTGGCGAGAAGATCTTCGCCGAGGAGGTCGAAAAGGCGATGGCGTCTCACCCTGCGGTCGCCGACGTCGTGGTGGCGGGACGGCCCAGTGAACGCTGGGGTCACGAAGTCGTCGCTGTCGTCGCGCTGGCTGACGGCGCGACCGCCGACGCCGACGATCTGATTGCTCACGCCGCGAAGTCGTTGGCGCGCTACAAGCTTCCTAAGGCCATCGTCTTCCGGCCGACCGTCGAACGAAGCCCGGCAGGCAAAGCCGACTACCGGTGGGCGCGCGAGCAGGCGCTGGGCAACGGCTGAGGTAGCTTTCGGCTCGTCAGGTATCGGCCCGTCTCCGGAAAGCTGTGGCTGCGCCGGGGATGCTCATCGTCAGATCCGGTAGTCGCTAAGAAGTCGCTTGCTGATGATGGACTTCTGGATCTCGCTGGTGCCCTCGCCGATGAGCAGAAACGGTGCGTCGCGCATCAACCGCTCGATCTCGTACTCCTTGGAGTACCCGTAACCACCGTGGATCCGGAAGCTCTGCTGTGTGACTTCTGCGCAGATTTCACTCGCCAGATACTTGGCCATGCCGGCGGCCAGGTCGTTGCGTTCGCCGGAGTCTTTGAGTCGGGCTGCGTTGACCATCATCAGGTGCGCGGATTCGAGTTTGGTAGCCATCTCGGCTAGTTGGAATGCGATCGCCTGATGCTCAGCGATAGGCTTTCCGAACGTCTGACGCTGTTGGGCGTATCGGACGGCCAGTTCGAAGGCACGGATGCCGACGCCACATGCCCGGGCTGCGACGTTCACCCGGCCCACTTCGATGCCGTCCATCATTTGGTAAAAACCCTGGCCTGGAGCCGCACCGAGGATGTCCTCGGCAGCGGCGACATAGCCGTCGAAGATGAGCTCGGTGGTGTCGATGCCTTTGTAGCCCAGTTTGTCGATCTTTCCGGGGATGAGGAGGCCGGGCGCGACTTCACCGAAGCCGGTGGGCTTTTCGATCAGGAACGCCGTCAGATTGCGGTGCGGCTTGTCCGCCCCCTCATCGGTACGCACCAACACCGTTACCAGATTCGAGCTCGCGCCGTTCGTCAGCCACATCTTCTGGCCGTCAATGGTGTAGCGACCATCGGCTTGGCGGGTGGCACGGGTTCGGATCGCGGCCACGTCCGAACCTAGTCCGGGCTCGGACATCGAAAAGGCCCCGCGTGTCTCACCGGTCGCCATCCGGGGCAGCAGCCGCTGTTTCTGCGCCTCCGTACCGTGCTGACGAAGCATGTAAGCGACGATGAAATGAGTGTTGATGACACCGGAAACGCTCATCCAGCCACGAGCCAGTTCCTCGACGCACAGCGCATAGGTCATCAGCGACTCGCCCAGGCCGCCGTACTCGGTCGGTATCATCAGGCCGAACAAGCCCATATCTCGCATCTGGTCGATAAGGGCCTGCGGATAGCTGTCGGTGCGTTCGAGTTCCGCGGCGCTGGGAATGACTTCCTTGTCCACGAATTGGCGCACTGCACCGATGATTTCGGTCTGGAACTCCGTCAGTCCAAGAGTCTGCGCGAGTCTGGTCATCGGGCACCTTCCGCTTCAGCCGCTGGGCAAGAGATGGCCTTCGCCGCTGTCAGCCGGACGATCTCGGCGGGGCTCAGGTTCAGGTATTCGGCGAGCACGTCGCTGGTGTCCTGTCCCAGTGCCGGAGCCGGCGCGCCGGCCGGGTGGACGCCGTCGAACTTGGCGGGCAGCCCAGGCGCCAAGTACTCCCCCACACCGTCTTGATGTAGTTGGGCGAACAGCGGGTTGGCTGTTATCCCGATGTTTTCCGCGGTCTGCGCGAAGGTTCGGTAGCGCTCGAACAGCACGGTGGTTGCCGACAGCGCATCGGTGATCTCGTCAGCGGTACGTTCGGCGAACCACCCGGCGAACAAACCGGTCAGCACATCGCGATGCCGGTATCTGTCACCTTCGTCGGTGAAGTCGGCAGCCAAGGCGTCGGCGAGCGCCGATACCGCCGAGTCGGTGCCGGTTACCTGCACCAAGTCGCGGAAATGGCGAGTCGTCAACGCAACGACCATGAACGCGATGCCGTCCCGACTTCGGAAGTCCTGACCGTATTGTCCGTAGATGGTATTGCCCAGCCGCTGGCGTTCGGTGCCGTTGACCTGAGGCTCCGTCAGCAGCCCGAGGTTTCCCGCAGTCGCGAGTGCCACATCTTCCAGGGCGAGGCTGATCCGCGCGCCTTGCCCGGTTCGGTCGCGACGGCGAACCGCGGCGACGATCGCGAGCGCCGCATAAAGCCCACAACAGACGTCCCAGGCGGGTAGCACGTGGTTGATCGGACCAGCGTGCTCGCTGGGACCGGTCACGAGCGGAAACCCGACCGCAGCGTTGACGGTGTAATCGACGCCGGTAGAACCGTCCCCGCGGCCGAGCAGTTGCAGGTGGATGATGTCCGGCCGGGCTGCGGCCAGTTGTTCGTAGCCCAACCACGTCAGGCCGGCGGCGTTGGTGAGCACGATGCCGTCACCGTCGACGACGAGTCGCTGCACCAACTGCTGGCCTTCCGGCGAGCGCAAATTGACTGTGGCCGAACGTTTGCCCTTGTTCAGGCCGGTCCAGTAGATGGAGGTTCCGCTTTCGGCCAGCGGCCAGCGGTGGATGTCGGCGGCACCGCCGATCGGATCGATGCGGATAACCTGCGCGCCAAGCTGGCGCAATGTCATGCCGCACAGCGGGGCCGCAACAAAGCTGGACACTTCGACGACGGTGACGCCGGCCAACGGTAGAGCCGCGGCATCGCCCCGGTCCGTCATGAGGATGCGACTCGTTCGAAGACGGCGGCCAATCCCTGCCCACCGCCGATGCACATGGTCTCCAGTCCATAACGGCTTTGGCGGCGAACCAGCTCACGGGCCAGTGTGGCCAGCATGCGGCCACCGGTAGCCCCGACCGGATGGCCCAGCGATATACCCGAACCATGTACGTTGGTGCGTTCGCAATCGATGTCGGTGAAGTGCCACTCCCGCATAACTGCGAGGGCCTGTGCGGCGAATGCTTCGTTCAGCTCGATCAGGTCCATGTCTTTCATTTGCAGACCGGCTTTCTCGAGCGCTACGGCGGTGGCCGGAACCGGACCGATGCCCATCACATTCGGCGCGACCCCGGCGACACCCCAGGACACCAGACGAACCAACGGTGTCAAGCCCAACTCGTCGGCCTTTTGCGGTGTCGTCACGATACACATCGAAGCGGCATCATTCTGCCCGCTGGCATTTCCCGCGGTGACGGTTGCTTCCGGGTCTTGTTGCAACAGAATCGGCCTCAGTTTGCTCAGCGATTCCACGGAGGTGTCGGCGCGTGGATGTTCGTCGGTGTCGATCAAGTCCTCACCGTGGCGGGAGGGCACGGCGACCGGAATGATTTCGTCGGCCAGGATGCCGTCTTTTTGAGCCGCCACCGCCCGTTGGTGTGACGTGACTGCCAGCTCGTCCTGGTCGTGGCGCGAAATGCGGTACTGGCGGCGCAGATTCTCCGCCGTTTCCAACATTCCACCCGGCACGGGATAGTTGCGGCCGCCTGCGGTGATGCGTGCCCGCGCCAGCCCGTCATGCACCTGTATGCCGCCGCGGGCACCGCCCCAGCGCATGTCGGTCGAGTAGAACGCCACGTTGCTCATGCTTTCAACGCCTCCGGCGATGACGACGTCGTTGTCACCGCAGGCGACTTGCAGGCATGCCTGAATCACGGCCTGCAGGCCAGAACCGCACCGTCGGTCGATCTGCAGTCCCGGCACGGTCACCGGCAAGCCGGCGTCCAATGCGACGACGCGTCCGATTGCCGGTGCTTCCCCGCTTGGGTAGCAATGCCCGAGCAGGACGTCTTGAATGGCGTCGGGATTGATGCCGGTTCGCTCCAGTAAAGCGTTCAGCACCGTGACGCCGAGGTCAACGGCGCTTAGCGACTTGAACATTCCGCCGTAGCGGCCGATCGGCGTGCGGACGGGTTCGCAGATGACGGCCTGGCGACTCACTTCTATCCCCATGCTCGTCTCGTTCGCGTCCTTCGTTCCGCTCACTCGACTCACATCTATCCCAATGCTCGTCTCGTTCGCGTCCTTCGTTCCGCTCACTCGACTCACATCTATCCCAATGCTCGTCTCGTTCGCGTCCTTCGTTCCGCTCACTCGACTCACATCTATCCCAATGCTCGTCTCGTTCGCGTCCTTCGTTCCGCTCACTCGACTCACATGTATCTCCCGCCGGTGACGTCGAGGACGGTGCCGGTCATGTACGACGATAGATCCGAAGCCAGGAACAGGGCCACTTTGGCTACTTCGCTGGGCTCACCGGCCCGGCCCATCGGGATTTCAGCGAGTTTCTGGTCCCAGATGCGTTGCGGCATCGCCTCTGTCATTGCCGACCGGATCAAGCCGGGAGCGATCGCATTCACCCGTACACCCAGGTGCGCCAGCTCCTTGGCGGCCGCCTTCGTCATACCTATGATGCCGGCCTTAGCCGCTGAATAGTTGGTCTGGCCGACCAGACCGACTTTCCCCGACACCGACGACATGTTCACGATCGCGCCGCGCTTGTTTTCGCGCATGACGGTTGCGGCCGTGCGGAGTCCGTTCCACGTGCCTTTGAGGTGCACCGCTATCACCTCGTCGAATTGGGCCTCAGTCATTTTTCGCATCGTCGCGTCGCGGGTGATCCCGGCGTTGTTCACCATGATGTCCAGGCCACCGAAACGTTCGACAGCAGTGTTGACCAGCGCCTCGACCTGTGCTGCGTCAGTCACGTCGCAGCGTGTGGCTACGGCAATGTCGTTGCCGCCCAATTTCTTTGCCGCGTCCTCTGTGCCGTCCGTGTTCACGTCTCCGAGTACCACCCGGGCGCCCTCGGCGACGAAACGCTCAGCTATAGCGAAACCCAGACCCTGCGCGCCGCCTGTCACCACCGCGATCTGACCCTTCAGCAAAGACACCTGATCACCTGCTCCTGCCCCTCTTACTGTCACCTGATCGGTGAATTAACCAACAGCATATTTGGTATACGATCGAGCCGCGGCACCTGTGGGGCCGCCCAGCCGTTCATAGGCCGGGCAAACGAAAGGTCTGCTATGGACGCAGCGAAATCGGCGACTAGGCTTTCCGCAACGCCCACGACCAGAGTCGCGCGCATGGCGCAGACGTGACCGGGCGGCTCACGGGTAAGGTCGCATTCATCACCGGAGCGGCGCGCGGTCAGGGGCGGGCCCACGCGGTGCGGATGGCTCAGGAAGGCGCCGACATCATCGCCGTCGACGTGGCGGGCAAGTTGCCTTCGTGCGTGCCCTACCATCCCGCTACTCCCGATGATCTGGCTCAAACAGTTGAGCTGGTGAGGGCGACGAAACGTCGAATTGTGTTTGAAGTGACGGATATTCGTGATTTTGACGCCTTGCGCCGAGCCGTCGACAAAGGCGTGGCCGAACTGGGCCGGCTCGACATCATCGTTGCCAACGCTGGCATCTCGGCGCCGCAAGCCTGGTATGACATCACACCTGAATCATTCCGGGACGTCATCGAAGTCAATGTCACCGGAACCTGGAACACGGTAATGGCCGGTGCTCAAAGGATTATCGACGGCGGACACGGCGGCTCGATCATCCTCATCAGTTCGGCCGCCGGCTTGAAGATGCAGCCGTTCATGGTGCACTACACCGCCAGCAAGCACGCCGTGACCGGGATGGCTCGCGCGTTCGCCGCTGAACTGGGCAAGCATTCGATCCGAGTGAACAGCGTGCACCCCGGGCCGGTGAATACGGCGATGGGAACCGGAGACATGGTTGCCGCGATCACCGCCACCACCGAGACCAATCCGCAATTAGCTAACATGCTCACACCATTCCTGCCGAATTGGGTGGCAGAGCCCGAAGACATCGCCGATGCGGTGTGCTGGCTGGCCGGAGACGAGTCCCGCAACGTTACTGCCGCCGCGATCACGGTCGACCAGGGTTCCACCCAGTACTAGCCTGCCTGGGCCTCCGCACCCGGCGCCGGCGCTGACGCGGTCGAGACGCGCTGGCGGCGCCGGACCCACCGCAGGGTTATCAAGGCGATCAGCACGAGGGTGAGCAGGACGGTCGGCCAGAACGCCACTTGTATCAGCCAGACTCGCCGCTGCAGCTTCAGCGCCTCATGTCGCGCTCGTCTCAGCCGGGATACGTTGTCCATCGCTGCCCTCTGTCGTCGTTCCGCCAACATTTAAGAACACTAGTCGGCTATGAAGGCCTTCTGCTGCCGACGCGTGCCCGGCGCCCGGGCGGTGCATGTGCAGGAATACTGGCTGCCGCCTTCCTTCAAACACCGATCAAGCTGACGGTGTCGAGTTCGCGGATCGCCCGGCAACCGCGGCTCAGCATCGTCAACACCATGTCGTCACCGCGATCGGTGGCGGTCGCGAATGCGAAACCCAGCGCAGAGATCAGTACCGCCTGCAGCGTGCCCAGTTGGTAGTCGCGCCAGCATGCTTCGAAGTCATAACCGCTGACGCCGTAGCCGCAAAGGCTGCGGTGGTACGTGGCGACGAGATCTTGTTCGATGGCGCGGCGTTGACCCGGGTCGAGGCTGGTGGCAATGAAAAAAGCCAGATCCCGCGCGGGCAGACCTAAGCCGAGGGTCTGCCAGTCGACGACAGTGACGGTGACACCGTCGAACAGCAGGTTGTCTAGACGGTAATCGCCGTGCAGCAGCGCGAACCGGTCTGGTTCGGTGAGCAGCCACGGCGTCACCAGACCCATCGCGGTAGTGAAAGTGTCCCGGTCGTCCGCGCGCATCCGCTCGCCGAGTTTGTCCAACGTGATGTCGGCACTCATCTGCGCCACGTGCCCCAGATTCTCCGCCGCAGCCGCGTCGGGCCGCCCGAAAACCATGCCGGGCAAGTCCAACCACAGCGGGTCACACCAACTGGGCCCGTGCAAGCCAGCCAGTGCGGTGACCGCCAGGGACGCTTCACGTGCACTACAACCGGCGATCTGGTCGCCCTGCACCGCTGGCGCCTGATCGGCCAGCAGCAGCGCGAAATCACCGGCGTCATCGGTGATCTGGCAGTAGTAGCAATGCGGAACCGGCACCTGCACCCGGGGCGCGACGGTCGCGTAGAAGGTGCATTCGCTGCGGTAGCCGAAAGCGACCCGGTCACGAACGGTGTCGTCCTGCGCCGGCAGCTTGATGACGTATGTGGCCGGCAGGCCACGCGGGTTCGCCAAGTAGCGCAGTGTCACCCGGTACGTTGCACCCGTTTGCCCGGTGCCGATCGCAGCGATGTTCGCCTCGGACACTTCGACAACGCTGTCACCGTCGCTCAGCACGGCTGACAACCACTCGGCGGTGACGTCTTCGGGTTGCCGAGGAATGACCATCACTGACCTCACGACAACGCGCCTCCCGAGTGGCGTCACTGTCGAACCGTGTGGTCCGATCGATCCGTCAACTGTAGGCGAACGGCATGCGGTACCGGGACGAGACATCCTTCTTGTGCAGTTCACCGGCGACGGCGCGCTCGAGACTGGTAAAACTCGAGCTGGCAGTACAAATGCGCTCTGCATTCGTTGGCGAGGGTGCTGGATTGGAGGTGGGCGGTGGGGATCCGGTTCATCGCCGCGGTGCTCGCCTCGGCGGTCGGCGCTGTCAGCTGTGGATGTTCTCCGCACGTCGACAAAGTGCCTCAGAGGACCGCCCAGATCACCGTCGACGGCAACACTCGGACCTCGCACGCCGTCTCCTGCACCCAAGTCGAGTGGTTGTTGACGGTCGACATCAGCGCGGCGCCCGCCCGGGTCAGGATGGTGCTCAATTTGGAACACGGCAAGCCGCAGGCACGATCGGTCGACTTCGACAACGTCAACGGCTTCACCGGCAACGCCGGCAACGGCGAGGGCAACGTGCATGCGGAGTTCTCCGGCGAGACTTACACCGTCTCCGGCGCTGCCCAGGGAACCAATCCCGATGACGTGAACAAACCGAGGACAGCGGAGTTCCGGATCTCCGCGAAATGTTGACGTCGAGGGCTCGCCGTGTTCGGGCATGCTGAACCTATGGAAAATTACCGCCGCGGGAATCTAGTATTCGACGTCATTGACGAGGGCCCGGTCGACGGCCCGGTCGTCGTTTTGCTGCACGGTTTTCCCCAGTTCAACAGCAGCTGGAACAAGGTGATCCCTCGCCTGACCGCACAGGGCTACCGCTGCTTGGCGCCGAACCAGCGCGGTTACTCCCGCGGCGCCCGCCCCACCCGTCGTCGCGACTACCGGCTCCCTGAGCTGATCGACGATGTCGCCACGTTGATCGAAACCAGCGGTGCAAATAAGGTCCACCTGGTAGGACACGACTGGGGCGCGGTGGTCGCGTGGGGCATCGCAGCGACGTACCCAGACCGCCTGGCCACCGTGTCGCCGGTGTCGGTGCCGCATCCGACCGCATTTCTACGGGCGCTTGTCAGCAGTCGGCAGGCTCTCGATTCGTACTACATGTACCTTTTTCAGCTTCCCTGGCTCCCGGAGCGGTTTCTGCTGGGCGGCAGAGGGAAAGCCGACCGCTTGGCGAAAGCTCTTCGATCCGGCGGGCAGTCCACCGAAGCGGCCGACCGCGACGCGCGGGCCATGGCCGAACCTGGTGTGCTGACCGCCGCGCTGAACTGGTATCGGGCGATGCCGCTGTCCGATGTCCGCAGCACCGGCAAGATCACCGTCCCGACGTTGTATGTCTGGAGCGACCGGGACGTCGCGCTGGCCGGGAAGGCGGCGCGCAACACCGGACGTTACGTATCGGGCGAGTACCGTTTCGAAACCCTACGCGGCGTGTCGCATTGGATCCCCGACGAACAGCCCGACGTGCTCGCCGACTTGTTGCTCGAGTGGTTTGCCGCGCATCCCATCTAGTGCACCGGAATCTGAGCTCTTGCTTCCTATCTACGCTTCGCGTCGTCGATAAGCCGAACGGCGATCTCCCGAAGAGGCGTATTCGTGCTTTGCGACAGCTTTACCAACATGTTGAAAGACGATTCGCTGTCGAGTTGATAACGCTCGATCAGTATGCCCTTAGCTTGTCCGATCGTGTCTCGAGAATCCAGCGCCATATGGAACTGCTGTCCGCGTACCACATTGCTCCAAGCCAGCGCGCCCAGTGTGGCAAAAGTGGCGGCGACACTGCGTGAGACCTCATCGAAGGCGTGAGCGTGCTGTGTGTAGAAGTTGAGCGCCCCCATGCTCAGTTCGTCGACGAACATTGGCAATGATAGGACGCTACGGAAAGCAGTCTCGTTCAACGCATCCGCGCGATACTTCGGCCATCGAGTGTCAGCGACGAGGTCATCGACGGTGACAACAGTTCGCGTCCATGCTGCCTCCAGGCACGGTCCTTCAAGGTGGCGTTGTTGAATCTCGTCAAGCACTTTGGCGGAAGCGGCGGTCACGGAGGGCGTGCTGACCTCGTTTTGCCGGTTGCTTACGGTGATGCCGGCTTCTTGGGCCCCGGGCACATTGACGGCTGCTGCTCGTGTCAGCTCATCGAGGACTTGGGGGAAATCGCCTGCTTGCGCGGAATAGATGCTGCTGAGGACTTCAGTGAGCTGATCGAACCCGTCGAAACCGTTCAAGGAGTTGATCCATCTTTTTGAATGCCACGACTATGGAACCGCGGCGAAGTCGACGAAGGTCTCGGACGATGGTCAGAACCGCAACGTCTGCACTCAAGTGCTATCTGCTGAACACTGCTCAGGCCACGTCCGACCGCATCCGTGAGTAGACGCCGCCGTGCCTGAGTCCCCGCAAGTGCGAATAGTAATACGGTTTGTTCTGAACTGTCACGTTACGGCTGCTGCGGCCACCGACCCGGGGGTCTCAGCCAACACATAAATCGCCGCTGAGCTGCGTCGACAAGGTTTGCGCACCGGTGCGGGCGGAGGGACTCGAACCCTCAAGCTCTTCCGAGCGCCGGCACCTAAAGCCGGTGCGTATGCCAATTTCGCCACGCCCGCAGCGTGCCGATCCTACCGCTGTCGCACGTCGGCGGATTTGGTCACAGCAGCGTTAGCGTGACGGCGCGGTACGGTCAGAAGGTGGTGACTACGCGGCGTCGGAGGTGGGCGCTGATCCCGCTGGTCCTGCTTGCCGCCTGCGCTTGTCTGGCTCTGGGGTGGTGGCAGTGGACCCGGTTTCAAGGCGCGTCGGGCACCTACCAGAATCTGGGTTACGCGCTGCAATGGCCGCTGTTCGCGTGGTTCTGCGTGTACGCCTACCGCAAATACGTGCGCTATGAAGAGGCCCCGCCTCCGCCCGAAGACCGGTCCCGCACCGAGTTGCCCCCAGGGCTGCTGCCCGAGCGCCCCAAGCCCGCGCCGCGAGCCACCGACGATCCCGTCGTACGCCAGTACAACGCCTATCTCGCCGAGCTCTCCAGAAACGACACGGAAAGACAGAACAGGACTACGGCATGACCACGCCAGAAACGCCGCAAGCCCAGCAGGCGGGAGTCAACAAGATCCGGACAGCCCTGCTCGCGTACCGGGTGATGGCGTGGACGACAGGTCTGTGGTTGATCGCACTGTGCTACGAGATCGTCTCGCACCTTGCCTTTCACCATGAGATCCGGTGGATCGAAGTGGTGCACGGCTGGGTTTACTTCATCTACGTGCTGGCCGCGTTCAACCTCGCAGTCAAGGTGCGCTGGCCTATTCCCAAGACCGTCGGGGTGCTGCTGTCGGGCACCATTCCGCTGCTGGGCATCGTCGTCGAACATTTCCAGAGCCGAAATGTCAAGGCACGGTTTGGGATCTGAGTCGGAGTGTGCGGCCAGCCGCACGCTGGGCGTCGAAACTGTGCGGCTGTTCGCACACTCGGCAACTCATTGGGCGAGGTCTTTCAGCGCGGGCAGCAACTGCGCCAACGCGCGCCCGCGATGTGAGACCGCGTCCTTTTCCGACGGGCTGAGTTCGGCTGCGGTGCAGTCGTAGCCGTCTGGGATGAAGACCGGGTCGTAGCCGAACCCACCGGCTCCACGCGCTTCGCGCGCGATCACGCCCGGCCATCGGCCCCGGACCACCACCTCCCCCGTCGGCGACACCAACGCGCAAGCGGACACGAACGCCGCGGCGCGGCGCTCGTCGGGAACGTCACGCAACTGCGCCAGCAGCAGTGTGGTGTTCGCGGAGTCGTTGCCGTGCGTGCCAGACCAGCGGGCGGACAACACTCCCGGCATGCCGTTCAGCGCCGCCACTTCCAGCCCCGAGTCGTCGGCCACCGTCGGCACCCCGGTGGCGGCGAATCCATCCCGGGCCTTGATCAGCGCGTTGTCCTCGAAAGTGACGCCTGATTCCGGCGACTCGTCGAACGGCGGCACCTCGTCGAGCGACACCAGTGACAGCGTCGACAGCGCGGCGCCATCGAGGACGCGGCGCAACTCCGCCAGCTTCTTCGGGTTTCGGCTGGCGACGAGTAGGGGGGTCAGCTTCCGAACACCTTCTGCGGGGCGGCCCCATCCGGAAGCACACCCGGGTACGGCTGCTCCAACGCCTCGCGTTGCGCGACGAACAGTTTGTCGCAGGCGCCCAGCGCAGCGTCGAGTAGCTTGTCCAGCGTCGAACGCGGAAACGTCGCGCCCTCGCCGGTGCCTTGAACCTCGACCAGTGTTCCGGTGTCGGTGGCGACGACGTTCATGTCGACCTCGGCACGGGCGTCTTCTTCGTACGGCAGATCCACCCGCACCCGGCCGTCGACCACCCCGACGCTGACCGCCGCAATGGCGCACGACAACGGCCGCGGATCCGACAGCTTGCCCGCCCCAGCTAAGTAGGTGACCGCGTCGGCCAGCGCTACGAAGGCGCCGGTGATCGCAGCGGTGCGGGTACCACCGTCGGCCTGCAGCACGTCACAGTCCACGGCGACGGTGTTCTCCCCGAGCGCGGCCAGGTCGATGCAGGCCCGTAACGACCGTCCGATCAACCGGCTGATCTCCTGAGTGCGGCCGCTCAATCGGCCCTTCACCGCTTCCCGGTCGCCGCGGGTGTGGGTGGCCGCCGGCAGCATCGAGTACTCCGCGGTCAGCCAGCCCAGCCCGGAGCCCTTACGCCAACGCGGCACCCCGTCGGTGACGCTGGCGGTGCACATGACCTTGGTGTTGCCGAACTCGACCAGCACCGACCCCGCCGGATGGGAGGTGAACCCACGGGTGATCGTTACCGGGCGAAGCTCGTCATCGAGGCGGCCGTCTTCTCGTCTGGACACGCGCTCACATTAGCCCCGGGTGACGATGCGGGCCATTGGCACAAGACGCCGCTAGCCGGCAGCCGCCCCCGACGGCTTGATCTCGAACGTCTCGCCGCACACCACCGCATGCACCGGACCGTCGAATTCCGCTTTGGCTTCGCCGATCACGTCCTCCCGCGAAGTCCACGGTGGGATGTGGGTGAGCAGCAGTTCGCGCACACCGGCTTCGGCCGCGACCCTGCCTGCGTCGGTGCCGGACAAGTGGAGATTGGGCGGACGGCGCGGCGAGTGGGTCCAGGACGCCTCGCAAAGGAATACGTCGGCGCCACGAGCGAGTTCGACCACCGCCTCGCATCGCCCGGTGTCGCCGCTGTAGACGAATGACGCCCCAGCCTCGTCGGTGAACCGCAACCCGTACGACTCGGTCGGGTGGGCGACGACGCGCGGCAGAACGGTGAGCGTTCCGACGGCTACCGGCTCACCGTCGACCCAATGCCGGATGTCGAAGATGTCCGAGAAGTCGTCGATCTCACCGCCGTACGGTGACGACGCGGCACCCAGCCGCGACCAGGTATCGCTTGGCCCGTACATCAGGGCCTTCCCTTCGGGTGGCGTGGGGTGGAACCGTCGCCAGACGAACAGCCCGGGCAAATCCAGACAGTGGTCGGCATGCAAGTGAGACAACAAGACATGCACCGCACCAGGGTCGGTTTGATGCTGCAGTGCGCCTAAAACTCCCCCGCCAAAGTCGATGACGAGCGGCGGCGTGTCACGCGCCCGCAACAGATAACCCGACGCCGGCGAATCCGGGCCCACGACACTGCCCGAGCAGCCGAGCACGGTCATTCGCACGTCACCACTGTGCCACGTCGGATGCCCAGTTGGCGAAAACATCGCCGCTTTGCTATGCGACGGAAGGCTAACGCGCCGACGAGTGACTGTGAACGGGCTCGATCCTTGTCACCGCGGGTCCCAGGAAGCGTGCCGCCAGGCTGGTGAATGCGGCCGGATCGCCGGTGGCTTCGAAGAGCCGAAGCGGCGCGGAGCCGCCCGGCTGGTCGGGGTGCGGGTGCAACAGGTCCAGTCCGGTCAGCACTCGCAGCACGTCTTTAGCGGTCTCCTCGGCGCTGGATACCAGCGTGACGTGCTGGCCCACCGCCAACTGGATCAGCCCGGACAGCAGCGGATAATGCGTGCAGCCGAGCACCAACGTGTCCACCCCGGCGCGTTGCAGTGGCTCCAGGTATCCCTCCGCCAAACCGAGCACCTGGCGACCGCTGGTAACACCACGCTCGACGAAGTCGACGAAGCGGGGGCAGGCCACGGCGGTGATCTCCGAGTCACGTGCAGCGGCAAACGCGTCCTGGTACGCGCGAGAGGCGATGGTGGCCTGGGTGCCGATCACCCCAATCCGGCCGTTGCGGGTGGCCGCGACCGCGCGCCGCACGGCGGGCAGGATCACCTCGATGACCGGCACGGCGTAGCGTTCCCGCGCGTCGTGCAGGCACGCCGAGGACGCCGAATTGCAGGCGATCACCAGCGCCTTGACACCACGGTCGACCAGGTCGTCGCCGATGGCCAGTGCGTGCGCGCGGATCTCCGGGATGCTCAACGGCCCGTACGGACCGTTGGCGGTGTCACCGACGTAGACGATGTCCTCGTCGGGAAGCTGGTCGATGATCGCCCGCGCGACCGTCAGCCCGCCCACCCCGGAGTCGAAGATGCCGATCGGCGCCTGCGCGTCACTCATGGCGGCTCACTGGAGCGCAGACCGTCGGCTGAACTCGCGGGCCCGGCGCTCGGGTTTGGACAGCAGATAGGCGGCGACGATCCCGGCGACGCCGCCGCACAGGTGGCCCTGCCACGACACGCCGCCGCACACGTTGAGCACCGGCACCGCGCCCCAGAGCACCCCGCCGTAGAGAAACAGCACGATGATGCCGATGGTGATCTGCCAGCCCGAGCGAGTGAAGAAACCGAAAACCAACAGGAAGGTCAACCAGCCGAAGATCAGTCCGGAGGCGCCGATGTGATCGGTCGGACCACAGGGTGATCCCATGTCACCGATCAGCCAGGTGCCGAAGCCGCCGAGTATCCACACGATGGCGGTCGCCCAGACGAAGCGGGACAACCCGGCCAGGGTGACCAGGAAACCGAGCACCAGCGCCGGGCCGGTGTTGGCCGCCAGGTGCGCCCAGTTCGCGTGCAGCAGCGGTGCGAAGACGATGCCCCACAGCCCGTCGCCCTCCAGCGGCCGGATGCCGTTCTCGTCCAGCCGGTGGCCGCTGAGCTGATCGACGAGCTCGGCGACGTAGAGCAGCGCCACGAAGCTGATGATGGTGGCACCGCCGACCACCCACCCGGAGCGTCTGCGCGGCCGGTGCGCCGGCGTCGCCGAAATTGGCCCGGTCACGCCCACAGTTGCCCTTCCAGCGCTTCCTCGGCGTCGTCCAAGGTACCGGCGTAGGCACCAGTGGACAGGTACTTCCACCCGGCGTCGGCCACCACCAAAGCGATGTCGGCGCGCTGCCCGGCATTCGCGGCTTTGCCCGCAAGGCCCAGGGCGGCGTGCAGCACCGCACCGGTGGAGATGCCGGCGAAGATCCCTTCGGCGTCGATCAGCTCGCGGGTGCGGCGCAGCGCGTCGATCGAGCCCACCGAGAAGCGCCGGGTCAGCACTTCAGGTTCGTAGAGTTCGGGCACGAAGCCCTCGTCGAGGTTTCGTAACGCGTACACGCCCTCGCCGTAGCGCGGTTCGGCGGCGACTATCTCCACGCCGGGCACCTGCTCACGCAGGAACCGGCCGGTCCCCATCAACGTGCCCGTCGTGCCCAGCCCGGCGACGAAATGGGTGATCTCCGGCAGATCGGCGAGCAGCTCCGGTCCGGTGCCGCGGTAGTGCGCGTCCGAGTTGGCCGAATTGCCGTACTGGTAGAGCATCACCCAGGACGGGTTGTCGGCAGCCAGTTCCTTGGCTTTGGCGACCGCCGTGTTCGACCCGCCTTCGGCGGGCGAGAAGATGATCCGCGCGCCATACAGCTCGAGCAGCAGGCGACGTTCGATCGAGGTGTTCTCCGGCATTACGCAAATAAGCTGATAACCCTTCAGCCGCGCCGCCATGGCCAACGAGATTCCGGTGTTGCCGCTGGTTGGCTCCAGGATGGTCGCTCCGGGCGCCAGCAGCCCGTCGGCTTCGGCCTGCTCGATCATCCGCAGCGCCGGCCGGTCCTTGATCGAGCCGGTGGGGTTGCGGTCCTCGAGTTTGGCCCACAGTCGCACGTGTGGGCTCTCCGACGAGTCCTCCCATCGCGGCGACAACCGCTGCAAACCGACCAGCGGGGTGTTACCCAGGGCGGCCAGCAGCGAGTCGTATCTAGTCAAAGCCGCCGCTCCTCCTCATCGCTGCGCTCTGCATCGTCGCCGGCGCGTCACGGGCGCCGCTCTTCCCCCGCAAAGCGGGAGGTGCCCCCGCCTCATCGCTCTCGGTACCTTGTCGCGGGCGCGTCATCGGACTGCGGTTACCCGCCGGCTACCGCGGGCAGGATGGTGACCGAATCACCGTCGGTGATCTCGGTGTTCAGCCCACCGGAGAACCGCACATCTTCGTCGTTGACGTAGATGTTGACGAACCGGTGCAGCTTGCCGTTGTCGATCAGACGCTCAGAGATACCGGAGTAGTTCGCCTCCAGGTCGCTGATGACGGCCTGCAGCGTCGCGCCGTCGGCTGCAACACGCTTCTCGCCCCCGGTGTGGGTGCGCAGGATCGTCGGGATGGACACGGTGACGCTCATAAGGCCTTCCTCTATCGGCTAGTACTGCTCCACGATCTTGACAGGTTCCTCGGTGACGACTCCGTCGACGATCCGGTAACTGCGTAGCTCGTGATGCTCAGGGTCGCTGGTTCCGATCAGCACGTAATGGGCGTCCGGCTCGGCGGCCAGGCTGATGTCGGTACGACTGGGATACGGCTCGGTGGCGGTGTGCGAGTGGTAAATCACGACCGGTACTTCGTCAGCTTCATCCATGGCTCGCCACACCTTCAGCTGCTCTTGAGAGTCGAAGCGGTAGAAGGTGGGCGACCGCTCGGCGTTGACCATTGCGATGTGCCGCTCCGGGTGGTCCGAGCCATGCGGCCCGGCGAGCACACCGCATGCTTCGTCGGGATGGTCCGCGCGGGCGTGCGCGACCATGGCATCGACCAGGTCTGTGCGGATCACCAACACGTCACCCGTTCCTCCCCTGCCCTGCGAATGCCCCGGGAAACATGCCGCGGTAAGTCGGTATTCCGGCGACCGGCTCCGCGGCCAGTACCCCAACCAGCACGGCGCGGGCCAGGCAGTCAGCGGCTGCGGCACCCACCGTGGTCACCAGCTTGGTCTCCGGTGAGAAGGCGGCCGGTGCGTCGACCGGTGGGGGCACCTCGACTGCCCCAGTGGCCAGCGCGAACACCATATCGCCGTCCACCGGGGTGTGCGCCGGGCGGATCGTGCGGGCCAGACCGTCGTGAGCAGCGGTCGCGACCCGCCGACAGCCGGCGGGGCTCAACGCGGCGTCAGTGGCGACCACCGCGATGGTGGTGTTGAGCGGACTTAGCCGGGGTTCAAGCTCGGCGAAGGCGGCCAGCTGCTCGCCCGGTGGGGACGCCAGCGCGAATTCGCCGACCAGGTAGCTCAGCCACGGCAGACCGGTCGCGGGGTCGACGACTTCGCCCGCGCAATTCACCACCACCACCGCGCCGACAGTCACACCAGAGGGCAGCGTCATCGACGCGGTGCCCACACCGCCTTTGAGCACACCCGCGCGCGCACCGACGCCCGCCCCGACCGTGCCCACCGCCACCTTGACGCCCGCCGCCTGACAGGCCGAGTAACCGAACTCCGCTGTGGGCCGGCACCCCCAGCCGCCCACCTCGAGATCGAAGATCACCGCGCCAGGCACGATGGGCACCCGCCCGCCGTCCATCGCGACACCCCGGTCGTGTTCTTCCAGCCAGCGCATCACGCCGTCAGCGGCGGCCAATCCGTAGGCGCTGCCGCCGGCGAGCAACACCGCGTCGACGTAGCGGACGCTGTTGGCCGGGTCGAGAACGTCGGTTTCCCGGCTGCCCGGTGCGCCGCCCCGTGCGTCGACGGCGCCGACGGTGCCGGGCGGCGCGACCACCACCGTGACGCCGCGCGCCCAACCCGCGCCGAGTTCCGCGTCGCGGTCTAGGCGGTGGTGGTGGCCGACCAGGATTCCTGCGACGTCGGTGATGGCGTTCATGGCAGCACAGCAGCGTTCATCGGGACGCCATCAGCGCCAGGACGAGGAACTCTTGCAAGACGGTGAGCCACTGATAGACGTCGAGATGCGGGGCCAGCGGATGGTCGTCGGGCAAGCTGTCCGGGCCGTCCGGTGAAATTTCGAGCATGGTCCCCAGCGCCAGTCGAAGGTCGTTGACCGCGGCGATCCAGGTGTTGGCGCCGTCTTCGGTCAGCTCGAAGCGGCCGCCGCCGTCAGGAAGCGAGTCCAGCACGAACTCGGCGGCGGATCGTTTGGCGTCGATGATCTCCGGCTCGTGCAGGCTGCGCAGTGCCGCGTTGAGGTCGTCGCTCGCGTCAGCATCACCGGGTTTGTCGGCGGGTTTGTGAAAGTCCGGCAACAGGCGCCGCAGGGTGGCGTCCTCCGGCGGTTCGGGGTTGCCGGTCCGCATCCCGGTGACCTGTTCGAGCTCATCGGTCGGCGACGCCGCCTGGCGCACGTCCAGCATCTCGATCAGCGAACCGACCAGGCTCTTGAGCAGGCCGGCTTCGTGCGAGGTCAGTGCGGACCGAAAACGGGGACCCTCAGCGGTTTCCACCCGCTTCCACTTGCGCACCGTGCGACCCGGACAGCCAGTGCCTGCTCAGCGGTCCTGCTGCATGGTCGCCCACAATCCGGCGGCATGCAGTTTAGACACGTCGACTTCCATCGACTCGCGGGAGCCGGCCGACACCACGGCCTTGCCCTCGTTGTGGACCTGCAACATCAACTTGGTGGCGTGCGGCTCGCTGTAACCGAATAACTTCTGGAAGACGTAGGTCACGTAGTTCATCAGGTTGACCGGATCGTCCCAGACAATGGTGACCCACGGACTGGCCGTAGCGTCGACCGCTTCGGTCTCGCGTTGTCCGGTGGTTCCCGGTTTGGTGGGTGCTGACGCGGTCACGTTGGCGCCGCTCCTCCTCATCGCTTCGCTCTGCATCGTCGACGGCGCGTCATGATGGCGCCGCTCTTCCCCCGCAAGCGGGAGGTGCCCCCACCTCATCGCTCTCGGTGCATCGTCGACGGCGCGTCATGGGTTCAAGAATAGCGAGGTTACGGCGACGCACCCGATACCGTTGCGGTGTGACGGACTCGCCGTGCGCCGGCCTGCTGACCGACAAATACGAGCTGACCATGCTGGCGGCGGCGCTCCGCGACGGGACTGCCGATCGGCGGGCCACCTTCGAGTTGTTCGCGCGCCGGCTGCCCGAAGGACGGCGATACGGTGTGCTCGCCGGCACCGGCCGATTGCTGGAGGCGTTGCCGCAGTTCGTATTCGACGATGGCGCGCTGTCTTCGCTGGCTGAGTCCCTGGACCGCGACACGCTGCGTTACCTCGCCGACTTCCGGTTCCGTGGTGACATCGACGGCTACGCCGAAGGCGAACTGTACTTTCCCGGATCCCCGGTACTCACCATTACGGGCAGCTTCGCCGAATGTGTGCTGCTCGAGACGCTGGCGCTGTCGATCTTCAACCACGACACCGCCATCGCGTCGGCCGCTGCGCGCATGGTCAGCGCCGCCCGTCAGCGTCCGGTCATGGATATGGGCTCACGACGAACCCACGAGTTGGCCGCGGTCGCCGCTGCGCGCGCCGCTTACCTGGCCGGATTCGCCGCGACATCCAACCTGGAAGCGCATCGTCGCTACGACGTGCCGGCCGAGGGCACCAGCGCGCACGCCTACACCCTGTTGCACACCGGACCCGACGGGCCAGACGAGCTGGCCGCGTTCCGCTCGCAAGTCGAGGCGCTGGGCGTCGACACCACTTTGTTGGTCGACACCTACGACGTCAGCACCGGTGTCGCCAACGCAGTGACGGCGGCCAGTACGAGGCTGGGCGCGGTGCGCATCGACTCCGGTGAGTTGGGCGTGCTGGCTCACCGGGTCCG
Source organism: uncultured Actinomycetota bacterium (assembly GCA_963818785.1). GTDB lineage: Bacteria > Actinomycetota > Actinomycetes > Mycobacteriales > Mycobacteriaceae > Mycobacterium. The sequence goes on from CAWFTT010000016.1 coordinate 160,951, forward strand.
TGAGCAATTGGACAGCCTGGGTGCCACCCAGACTCGAATCGTGGTTTCCGGTGACCTCGACGAGTTCGGGATCGCCGCGCTGGGCGCCGACCCGGTGGACAGTTACGGAGTGGGCACCGCACTGGTCACCGGGTCGGGGGCGCCGACCGCGCAAATGGTGTACAAGCTGGTCGAAGTCGACGGCATACCCGTGCAGAAACGCAGCAGCCACAAGAAGTCGCGCGGCGGTCGCAAAGAAGCACGACGGCTGTCGCGCCCTACCGGCACTATCACCGAGGAGATCGTGCACCCGGCGGGTTCGCCGCCCGACACCGACGAGCCGTACCGGGTGCTGACGACGCCGCTGGTGCGGGCAGGCCGGCTGGTCGCCGAACCTGATCTGGCAGCAGCACGCAAACTGGTGGCCGCCGGGCTGCAGAGCCTGCCCTGGGAGGGGCTGACCCTCTCGCCGGGCGAGCCGGCCATCCCGACCCAACTGATCCCGCTGCAACGCAACTGACAGACGCGGCGCAGCCCGACCTGGTGAGGAGCAGTCACGCCCGAGCTCTCGGTTCCCAAGCTGCTGGCCACTGCGGTGGCAGCCCTCGGGGGCAGTGAACGCCGCGGCCAGCTGGATATGGCCCAGGCCGTCGCGCAGGCTTTCGAGACCGGCGAGCACCTTGCCGTCCAGGCCGGCACCGGGACGGGCAAGTCATTGGCCTATCTGGTTCCCGCGATCGTGCGCGCGGTGTCCGATGACAGACCGGTCGTGGTGTCGACGGCGACAATCGCGCTGCAGCGCCAGCTCGTCGACCGCGACCTGCCCGCGCTGATCGACTCGCTCGCCGACGCGCTGCCCCGTTCACCGCAGTTCGCGTTGCTGAAGGGCAGGCAGAACTACGTATGTCTGAACAAAGTCCACAACGGCTCGGCCGGCACCGAGGAGCCGCCGGGCGAGGCGGACGAGGAACTGTTCAAACCGGTCGCAGCCACTCCGCTAGGTCGTGACGTGCAGCGTCTCACCCGCTGGGCGTCGGAAACCGATTCCGGCGACCGCGACGACCTGACACCGGGCGTCGCCGACCGGTCGTGGGCGCAGGTCAGCGTGTCAGCGCGGGAATGCCTCGGTTTGGCGCGCTGCCCGTTCGGCAGCAGATGCTTTTCGGAACTGGCCCGCAGCCGCGCCGGTGCCGCCGATATCGTCGTCACCAATCACGCGTTGCTGGCCATCGACGCGGTCTCGGACTCTTCGGTGCTGCCCGAGCACGAACTGCTGGTGGTCGACGAGGCCCATGACCTGGTGGATCGCGTGACCACGGTAGCCACCGGAGAGCTGACGCCCACATCGCTGAGCGTCGCCGGACGACGCATCGGCCGGCTGATCGAGCTTGAGTCCGTAGAGCGCTGGGAAACCGCGGCGGACGGTTTCATCGCGGCCCTTCAGGACGCGACGCCGGGACGCATCGACCGCCTCGACGACGCGATGGCAGTACATCTGGCCGCACTGCGCGACGCGGCCCACACGGCTCGCTCGGCGATCGACACCGCCCGCGCTGACAGCACAGCAGCAGCGGCGCGCGCCGAGGCCGTCGCCGCCCTCACCGACATCGGTGACACCGCGGCGCGGGTACTGGCGGCATTCGCCGCGCCCATCCCCGAGCGCACCGACGTCGTGTGGCTCGAGCGCGACGACAGCCGCAACTCGGCCCGCTTGGCGCTGCGCGTAGCGCCGCTGTCCGTCGCAGATCTGCTGCGCGGCCGGCTGTTCGGCCGTGCGACGGCAGTGCTGACGTCGGCGACGCTGACTCCCGGGGGCTCCTTCGATGCGATGGCCAGTGGGTGGGGGCTGACCGAGGCGCCCGACGACGCCGACCGGCCACGCTGGCGCGGGCTTGATGTCGGTTCGCCGTTCCAGCACGGCAAGGCCGGAATTCTTTACGTCGCCGCTCATCTGCCCCCGCCCGGCCGCGATCAGACCGGCTCCGCTGAACAACTGGCCGAGATCGCGGACCTGATCAGCGCCGCCGGCGGCCGCACGCTGGGCCTGTTCTCCTCGATGCGCGCGGCGCGGGCGTCCGCCGAGGTGATGCGGGACCGGCTGTCGACGCCGGTGATGTGTCAGGGCGACGACAGCACCAGGGCACTGGTCGAGCAGTTCGCTGCCGATGCTGTCACGTCCCTGTTCGGCACGTTGTCGTTATGGCAGGGCGTCGACGTGCCCGGCCCTTCGCTGTCGTTGGTGATCATCGATCGGATCCCGTTTCCGCGGCCCGACGACCCGCTGCTCAGTGCGCGACAGCGTGCAGTCGCCGCGCGCGGCGGCAACGGTTTCATGACGGTCGCGGCCAGCCACGCCGCCCTGCTGCTGGCCCAAGGCGCCGGGCGATTGTTGCGCCGCACCGACGACCGCGGCGTCGTCGCGGTGCTGGATTCCCGGATGGTCACCGCCCGCTACGGCGGCTACCTGCGGGCGTCGCTGCCGCCGTTCTGGCCGACCACCGACGGGGCGGTGGTGCGCCAGGCGCTGCAACGGCTACGTGGCGCGCATGAGGCTCGTCGGCCGCACTGAACCAGCCCGCCCGACGAGGTTGTAGTTAGCGTGCAGATCTACGAGAACGGCGCACCGTGACTACAGCTTCGCGGTGCCGGGCTAGGCCAGCGTGACCAGACCCAGCTCGTTGGCGGCGGCCAACAACGGATGGTTGGGCAGCACCCGCACCGTGTAACCGACCGCGCCGGCCACCGGCAGCGGCGTCGTCATCGAGAAGACTTCCCCACCGGCGACGGCGTCGGTGTGCAGCATCTCGACGGTAATCGGATCGTGCAGCGCGTCGCCCGCGTCGACTCTGCCCAGTACGGCCTGCACGGCCACCTCCTCGGGACGCAGGCCGGCCAGCTGCACGGTCGCGGTCAAGGTCAACTTCGAGCCGAGCAGCGGCGTGTCCGGCAGCCCGGTGCTGTCGACGTCGGTGATGCGGATCTTCGGCCAGGCCTGGAACGCGCGGCGCCGGTACGCGGCGAGCTCACGGCCCGGACGGTAGGCCGGATGACCGTCTGCACCGTTGACGCCGACCGTGCGGCGCAGCGACTCCGCCGCCGGCGTGTAGTACTGCTCGGTGTAATCGCGCACCATCCTCGACGCCAGCACCTTGGGTCCCAGCGTCTGCAACGTATGGCGGACCATCTCGATCCAGCGCGGCGGCACGCCATGGTCGTCGCGGTCGTAGAACTTGGGCGCCACCGACTGCTCCAGCAAGTCGTAGAGCGCGCCGGCTTCCAGGTCGTCGCGGCGCGCCGCGTCCGCGACGCCATCAGAAGAGGGGATGTCCCAGCCGTTTTCGCCGTCGTACCACTCGTCCCACCACCCGTCGCGGATCGACAGGTTCAATCCGCCGTTCAACGCGCTCTTCATCCCCGAGGTGCCGCAGGCCTCGTACGGACGCAATGGGTTGTTCAGCCAGACGTCACAACCCCAGTACAGGCGGCGTGCCATCGACATGTCGTAATCCGGCAGAAAGGCGATGCGGTGACGCACCTTGGGCCGGTCGGCGAATCGCACCACCTGCTGGATCAGCGCCTTGCCGCCGTCGTCGGCCGGATGCGACTTGCCCGCCACGATCAATTGAATCGGCCGGTCCGGATCGAGCAGCAGCCGTTCCAATCGTTCGGGGTCGCGCAGCATCAGGGTCAGCCGCTTGTAGGTCGGCACCCGGCGGGCGAAGCCGATGGTGAGCACGTCGGGGTCGAAGGCCGTGAACGTCCAACCGAGTTGGGCGGCCGACGCGCCGCGCTCCAGACATGAGCGACGCAGCCGCACCCGAACGTCCTCTACGAGCAGCGCGCGCAGTTGGGAGCGGATCGACCAGAGATGCGCGGAGTCGACTTCCTGCAACCGCAGCCACACCGCCGGTTCGCTGAACGAGTCCGAGCCGACCAGCTCGCGGCCCAGCTGCAACCACTGCGGTGCGGCCCAGGTCCGTGCGTGCACGCCGTTGGTGATCGACCCGATCGGTACCTCCTCGGGGTCGAATCCCGGCCACAAGTCGTTGAACATGCTGCGACTCACCCGGCCGTGCAACAGCGACACCCCGTTAGCCCGCTGCGCCAGCCGCAGCCCCATCTGGGCCATGTTGAAGGTGGCCGGATCGTCCTCGGCGCCCAGCGCGATGATCCGGTCGGTGGCGACGCCGGGCAACAGCACCGATTCGTCGTCGTCCGCGAAGTAGCGCCGCACCAACTCGACCGGAAAGCGGTCGATTCCGGCGGGCACCGGGGTATGGGTGGTGAATACCGTGCTCGAGCGCACCACTGTCAGCGCGGAGTCGAAGTCCAGGCCCGAGTTGGCAATGAGCTCCCGGATCCGCTCGACCCCGAGAAATCCGGCGTGGCCTTCATTCATGTGGAAGACCTCGGGTTCGGGCAGCCCTTCGATCGCGGTGAAAGCCCGGATCGCGCGCACGCCACCGACGCCGGCCAGGATCTCCTGCCTGATGCGGTGCTCTTGACCGCCGCCGTAGAGCCGGTCGGTGACCCGGCGCAGCTCGTGCTCGTTTTCCGGGACGTCGGAATCCAGCAGCAACAGCGGGATGCGCCCGACCTGCGCGATCCACACCTGCGCGTGCAGTTGGGCGGAGCCAGGCAGCGCCAACTCGACGAGCACCGGATCTCCGGCGGCTTCGGTGAGCAACCGCAGCGGCAGGCCTTGCGGGTCCAGCGACGGATAGGTCTCCTGCTGCCAGCCGTCGGCGGTCAACGATTGCCGGAAATACCCGGACCGGTAGTACAAACCCACCGCGATCAGCGGCAGGCCGAGGTCGGAGGCGGACTTCAAATGGTCCCCGGCGAGTATCCCGAGGCCACCGGAATAGTTCGGCAGCACCTCGGCGACCCCGAATTCCATGGAGAAGTAGGCGATGCCCGTCGGCATGGCTTGACCGTCACTTTCCTGCTGCTGATACCACAGCGGGCGGCTCAGATAGTCGGTCAAATCCGCCGCGAGTTCGTCGAGTTCGCCCAGGAATCCGGCGTCGACCGCCAATTCGTCGAGGCGAGCCGGTTTCACCGCGCCCAGCAGCGCGACCGGGTCTTGTCCGCACTGCGACCACAGCCCGGGGTCGATGGCCTCGAACAGGTATTGAGTCGGCTTCTCCCACGACCACCGCAGGTTCGTCGACAGTGGCTGCAGGGCGGCTAGACGCTCCGGAAGATGCGCGCGCACGGTGAACCGACGGAGGGCTTTCACACGTCGTTACCTTACTGAACGTTTGGCTGCCCGCCCTTGGCAGTTTCGGGTCGCGGCTCGCACGCACAGAAGAGACGACGTCGCGGCCAAGTGTGACCGGACACTACGGTGGGTATGGGCGAACGTGGCTCGAGAAATGGCGCCGCAACGTCGCCGCGCTGAGCACGCACGTTGAACAGACAACGGATACAGAACGGAGTGCTGGTGCCTGGTCGTGTCGAGATCGATAACGTCCAGCCAGTCGTTTCCTGTGGCGCGTATCCCGCTAAAGCGGTCGTCGGTGAAGTGGTACCGGTCAGTGCCGCGGTCTGGCGCGAAGGCCATGACGAGGTCGCCGCGACGTTGGTCGTGCGTTATCTGGGGACTCGCTACCCACAGGTCGGTGAAGTGCGCCGGCTCAAGGCCGTGCAGGCCGTTGACGTCGCAGCCACCGTGACCAACCCGGCGCCGGCACGGATCAAACCGATGCTGCTGCCCATGGCTACCGGGCAGGAACCTTATGTTTTCCACGGCCAGTTCGTCCCGGACAGAGTCGGTTTGTGGACGTTCCGGGTGGACGGCTGGGGCGACCCCATCCACACCTGGCGGCACGCGGTGGTGGCCAAGCTCGATGCCGGCCAAGGTGAGTCAGAGCTCAACAACGACCTGCTGCTCGGCGCCCAATTGTTCGAGCGCGCCGCCACCGGAGTGCCGCGCGGCCAACGTGACCCGCTGCTGCAATGCGCCAAGGTGCTGCAGGCTCCCGGCGACCCGCTCACCCGCACCGCGCTCGCTCTGAGCCCCGAGGTCGACGACTTGCTCAGCCGCTATCCGTTGCGCGATCTGTTGACTCGCGGCGAGCAGTACGGAATCTGGGTGGACCGGCCAGAGGCCCGCTTCAGCTCCTGGTACGAGTTCTTCCCGCGATCGACCGGAGGCTGGGACGCTAAGGGCAAGCCTGTGCACGGCACCTTTGCCACCGCGACAGCCGCGCTGCCGCGCATCGCCCGGATGGGTTTCGACGTGGTGTACCTGCCGCCGATTCACCCTATCGGCAAGGTGCACCGTAAGGGCCGCAACAACACCGCGACGGCAGCACCGGGGGACATCGGGTCACCGTGGGCGATCGGCAGCGACGAGGGCGGCCACGATGCGGTGCACCCGCGGCTCGGCACGATCGATGACTTCGACGAGTTCGTCGCCGCGGCCCGCGAACTGAACATGGAAGTGGCGTTGGACTTGGCGTTGCAGTGCGCGCCGGACCACCCGTGGGCGAAGGACCACCGCGAGTGGTTCACAGTGCTGCCCGACGGCACCATCGCCTATGCGGAGAATCCGCCGAAGAAGTACCAGGACATCTACCCGCTCAACTTCGACAACGATCCGGCCGGTTTGTACGACGAGGTGTTGCGGGTCGTGCGGTACTGGATGGATCACGGCGTCAAGACCTTTCGAGTGGACAACCCGCACACCAAGCCGCCCAACTTCTGGGCCTGGCTGATCGCCCAGGTCAAGGCGGTCGACCCCGACGTGCTGTTCCTCGCCGAGGCGTTCACCCCCCCGGCGCGGCAGAACGGGCTGGCCAAAGTGGGCTTCACACAGTCGTATTCGTACTTCACCTGGCGCACCTCAAAAACGGAAATCACCGAGTTTGGCGAGATCAACGCTGAGGAGGCCGACTTTCGAAGGCCGAACCTGTTCGTCAACACGCCCGACATCCTGCACGCCGTGCTCCAGCACAACGGCCCGGGCATGTTCGCGATCCGCGCGGTGCTGGCAGCGACGATGGGCCCGCTGTGGGGGGTGTACTCCGGGTACGAACTCTTCGAGCATCGCGCGGTGTTTGAGGGCAGCGAGGAGTACCTGAACTCGGAGAAGTACGAACTGCGGCCGCGCGACTTCGAGAAAGCTCTCGCCGAAGGGCGGTCGTTGGAACCATTCATCGCGCGGCTCAACGAGATCCGCCGGCTTCACCCCGCGCTGCGGGAATTGCGCACGATCCACTTCCACACCGTGACCAACGAGGCGTTGCTGGCCTTCAGCAAGTTCGACCCGATCAGCGGAGACTGCGTGCTGATCGTGGTGACGTTGAACGCATTCGGCGCCGAGGAAGCGATGTTGTTGTTGGACATGGCGGCGCTGGGTATGGAGCCCTACGAGCGGTTCTGGGTGCGAGACGAAATAACCGGCGAAGAGTATCAGTGGGGAGCAACGAATTACGTGCGCATCGATCCTGCGCGGACTGTTGCGCACATTATCAACATGCCGCTCATACCGTCAGAAGCCCGACCGACCCTGCTGCGCCGGAGGTGAGCGCGCGATGAAGCCGACCGATGAACTGATCAGCGCCAACCTGGCTCCCGATCCTGACGACATCCAACGCCTAGTCTCGGGACTGCACCACAACCCGCACGGAATCCTAGGTGCTCACGAGTACGGTGACCACACTGTGATCCGTGCGCTGCGCCCGCATGCCGCCGAGGTGGTCGCACTCATCGGCGGGGAGCGATACCCGTTGCAGCACATTGACTCCGGCGTATTCGCCATCGCTGTGCCGTTCGTCGACCTGATCGACTACCGCCTCGAGATCAGCTACGGCGGTGAAAGCCATGTGGTCGCCGACCCCTACCGTTTCCTGCCGACGCTGGGTGAAGTCGACCTTCACCTCTTCGGCGAAGGCCGACACGAACGACTCTGGGAAGTGCTGGGCGCTCACCCGCGCTCATTCACCACGCCGGACGGTGTCGTCGACGGGGTGTCGTTCGCCGTGTGGGCGCCTAATGCCCAGGGCGTCACCCTGATCGGCGAATTCAATCACTGGAACGGCAACGAGGCGCCGATGCGCGTGCTGGGCTCCTCGGGCGTGTGGGAGTTGTTCTGGCCGGGGTTTCAGCTCGGAGGCTTGTACAAGTTCCGATTGCACGGCGCCGACGGGGTCGTGACCGAACGCGCCGACCCGATGGCTTTCGCCACCGAGGTGCCGCCGAACACCGCGTCACGAGTGACGTCGAGCCGGCACGCTTGGACTGACGACCAGTGGATGACCCAACGCGCTCAGCGCAACCCGGTGTTCGAGCCGATGAGCACCTACGAAGTGCACCTGGGCTCCTGGCGTCCCGGCCTCAGCTACCTCGAACTGGCTCAACAGCTGACCGAATACGTTGTCGAGCAGGGCTTCACACATGTGGAGCTGCTTCCCGTGGCCGAGCACCCGTTCGGCGGATCGTGGGGGTACCAGGTCACGTCCTATTACGCGCCCACCGCCCGCTTCGGCACGCCCGATGAATTTCGGGTGCTGGTCGACGCCCTGCACCAAGCCGGCATCGGGGTCATCGTGGACTGGGTGCCGGCCCACTTCCCGAAGGACTCCTGGGCGCTCGGGCGTTTTGACGGCACCCCGCTCTACGAGCACTCCGACCCCACGCGCGGAGAGCAACTCGATTGGGGCACCTACGTTTTCGACTTCGGCAGACCTGAGGTGCGCAACTTTTTGGTGGCCAATGCACTGTACTGGCTGCACGAATTTCACATCGACGGGCTGCGGGTGGATGCGGTGGCCTCGATGCTGTACCTGGACTACTCGCGGCCTGCGGACGGTTGGACGCCGAACATCTACGGTGGGCGGGAGAATTTGGAAGCGGTGCAGTTCCTGCAGGAGATGAATGCCACCGCGCACAAATCCGCACCAGGCATCGTGACGGTTGCCGAGGAGTCTACCTCGTGGCCCGGCGTGTCCCGACCGACCAACGTTGGCGGGCTGGGCTTTTCGATGAAGTGGAACATGGGCTGGATGCACGACACCCTGAACTATCTCGGCCTGGACCCGATTTACCGCAACTTTCACCATCACGAGATCACTTTCTCAATGCTGTATGCCTTCAGCGAGAACTTCGTGCTGCCGATCAGCCACGACGAGGTCGTGCACGGCAAAGGGACGCTGTGGGGGCGGATGCCGGGCGACGACCATATGAAGGCGGCCGGGTTGCGCAGCCTGCTGGCCTACCAGTGGGCGCACCCGGGCAAGCAGCTGCTGTTCATGGGTCAGGAGTTCGGTCAGCGCGCCGAGTGGTCCGAGGAGCGCGGCCTCGACTGGTTCCAGCTCGACGAGAACAGCTTCTCCGGAGGAGTTCAGAGCCTGGTGCGCGACCTGAACGGCCTCTATCGCAGCCACCCGGCGTTGTGGAGCCAGGACACCAGCCCGGAGGGGTACTCCTGGATCGACGCCAACGACTCGGCCAACAACGTGCTGAGCTTCCTGCGTTACGGCAGCGACGGGTCGGTGCTGGCCTGCGTGTTCAACTTCTCCGGCGCCGAGCACAGCGGGTACCGGCTGGGCCTGCCCTCGGCCGGGCGGTGGCGCGAAGTGCTCAACACCGACGCTTCGATCTATCACGGCGGCGGTATCGGCAACCTCGGCGGCGTAGACGCCACGGACGACCCCTGGCACGGCCGCCCGGCGTCTGCGGTGCTGGTGCTGCCGCCCACGTCGGCGCTGTGGTTGGAACCGGAATAACGGCTGAGAAGCATGGTGACCGGGTCGCCGCCAACAATCCCGCGTTCGCGGTCAGTACAGCGCGTTGGCGAGGTTGCGTCGGCCGGCTACCACATCAGGGTCGGCCGGGTCAAACAGCTCGAACAATTCGATGAGTCGGGTCCGTACCGTCGTGCGGTGATCACCGGTTGTCCGTCGCACTAAAGCCACCAGGCGGTCGAAGGCCGCACCGACATCCTGGTTGAGGATCTGCACATCGGCGGCCGCCAGCGCGGCCTCGATGTCGTCGGGATCCGCGTCGGCGAGCGCAACGGCGTCGGGCCGCTGTGCGGTTGCGCGTGTCAAAAACTCGATCTGACGGACCGCGCCCTTGGCTTCCACATGATTCGGGTCAGCTTCCAGGATCGCCTGATAGGAGCTGAGCGCGGCAGCGAAATCACCGGCCTCAAGCTGTTCCCGGGCCTGGCTGAGCGCCGGATCGACAGTCTGGTTCATCAGAGTCCGGGGCGCCGCCGAGCTTGCCGGCCGTTGCGGACAGCAGCGAGTCAAGCCAGCCCCGCAGTTGTTCGGGCGGCTGGACGCCCTCGAAACTGCTCAGCGGCTGACCGGCCGCCAAAGCAACGACCGTCGGTATTCGCTGCACGCCGAAGATCTGCGCCACCCGCGGCGCCGTCTCGACGTCGACCGTTGCCAGCGACCACTTGCCGTTGTCGGCGGCGGCCAGTTCGGCCAGAATGTCGGCCAGTTGCACACAAGCCTCGCTGCGCGGTGACCACAACAACACCACTACCGGAACCTGCTGAGAGCGGACCAGCACCTCGTCTTCGAAGTTGGCTTCGGTGATCTGGTTGCCCAATTGGTCAGCCGGCGCCGGTGCGTCCGGTGCGCTGGCGGGCCTGTCGGCCTGCTGCGCGCGCTGTTTCAGGCCTGACAAATCGACCGCCCCGGCCAAGGCAGGGCCAATCGGAGGTCGCGGACGGGTCACGCCGTCAAGTCTGTCATGCCGCCGCTGTTCGAGGGCAATGCGGTTGCCCAACAATGTTACTCACCGGTTATGGCGAAGATCACAGTTGAGCCTGAGAAGCCGACGCCAGCAAATTTCGACTGTAACGAATACTCGTCAGTAGCTTCGCAGCACACTGACCAGCAGATTCACCGACTACGGGTTCTAACCGGCGCGCAAGATGAGCGCATCGCCCTGGCCGCCGGCACCACACAGCGCCGCCACGCCGTAACCGGAGCCACGGCGAGATAACTCGAGAGCCACGTGGAGCACGATGCGTGCTCCCGACATGCCGATCGGGTGGCCGACAGCGATGGCCCCGCCGTTGAAGTTGACGATGTCCGGGTCGACGCCGAGCTCTTTGGTCGACGCCAGCGCCACCGCGGCGAAAGCTTCGTTGAGCTCGATCACGTCGAGCTGCTCCACCGTGATGCCCTCGCGCTGAACCGCCTTTTTCACCGCGTTGGCGGGCTGCGACTGCAGGGTGGAATCCGGACCGGCCACCACTCCATGCGCGCCGATCTCGACCAGCCACCTCAGGCCCAGCTCCTGGGCCTTTTCTTTGCTCATCACGACCACTGCGGCCGCACCATCAGAGATCTGCGACGACGAACCGGCCGTGATGGTTCCGTCCTTGCGGAAGGCGGGCTTGAGTCCTCCCAGCGATTCGGCTGTGGTGTTGACGCGGATGCCCTCGTCTTCGTTGAACTGCAGCGGATCACCTTTGCGCTGCGGGATATTCACCGGCACCACTTCGTCGGCGAATACCCCGTCCTTCCACGCCGCCGCAGCCCTCTGATGCGATCGAGCGGCGTACTCGTCCTGTTCGGCACGTGTAAATTGGTCGACCTGGTTGCGCTGTTCGGTCAGCGCACCCATCGGCTGGTCGGTGAAGACGTCGTGCAGGCCGTCGTAGGCCATGTGGTCCACCACCGTCACGTCGCCGTACTTGTAACCGGCTCGGCTGTCGATCAGAAGGTGGGGAGCCTTGGTCATCGACTCCTGGCCGCCGGCCACCACCACGTCGAACTCACCGGCGCGGATGAGCTGATCAGCCATGGCAATGGCGTCCAGACCCGACAGGCACATCTTGTTGATCGTCAGCGCCGGGACGTCCCAGCCGATGCCGGCCGTCACGGCGGCTTGCCGGGCGGGCAGTTGACCGGCACCGGCGGTCAGCACCTGGCCCATGATGACGTACTGCACCTCCGCAGGCGACACGTTGGCCTTCTCCAGAGCGGCCGCGATGGCGATGGCGCCCAGATCACTCGCCTTGAAATCTTTCAGCGAACCCATCAGCTTGCCGATCGGAGTGCGTGCTCCAGCAACGATCACCGACGTCGTCATCAATACCTCCAGCGCGAGCGCAGACGGTCTTTTGGACCGATCGAGAAGCGCAGTCTTTTTTCTCAGGTTACCGTGGCGATATGACCACCGAACATCTCGACGTCCGTCGGGCACTGTCTACCTCGTTGGTGACCGCGGTCGATCACGTGGGCATAGCGGTGGCCGACCTGGACGCGGCAATCGCGTGGTACCACGACCACCTTGGCATGATCCTGGTGCACGAGGAAGTCAACGAGGATCAGGGTATCCGCGAGGCGATGCTGGCGGTGCGCGGTGCCCGCGGCGGCAGCGCACAGGTGCAACTGATGGCCCCGCTCGACGAGTCCTCCCCGATCGCGAAGTTCCTGGACAAGCGCGGCCCGGGCATTCAGCAGATGGCCTACCGGGTCAGCGACCTCGACACGCTCAGCGAACGCCTCCGCGGGCAGGGCGTCCGCCTGCTTTATGACGCTCCGCGCCGAGGTACTGCCAATTCCCGCATCAATTTCATCCATCCCAAAAGCGCCGGCGGCGTGCTGATCGAGCTCGTCGAACCGGCCGAGACCTGAGGTCTTCAGGACCACTTGCGGGTCGGACCGCGTGTCGCTCGGTTCGACCAGCACTGGGTGTGCCAGTGGCGCCGATCATCGACGCCACCTTGCGGCGAGTCGGCCGGCCAGGCCACCACGTGCGCCGTCCCGGCGCGGATCTCGTGATCGCAGCCCGGGCAGCGGTAGGTTTTTCCGGCCCGTTCAGCGGCGATCGGCCGCACCTCATACTCGTAGCCGTCCGGGCCGGTTTCGACCCGAGGCGTCACCGGCAACGGCCGAAACGGCTGTTGCCGACCTGCCGCGCTGCGGCTGGTACGACGAGGCCCCACCCGGCCGAGTCTAAGCGTGCTGGTCAGAACAACCGGTAGTCATCGCTGTCCATGCCGCGCATCTTGTCGTAATCGAGCACAAGACAACGGATTCCGCGGTCGATGGCCAGCGTGCGCGCCTGCGGTTTGATCTGCTGTGCGGCGAACACGCCGCTGACCGGCGCCAGCAGGCTGTCACGGTTGAGCAGTTCCAGATATCGGGTCAGCTGCTCGACACCGTCGATCTCGCCCCGCCGTTTGATTTCGACGGCTACCGAGCGACCGTGCTCATCGCGGCATAACAAGTCGACCGGACCGATGGCGGTCATGTATTCGCGGCGCACCAAGGTGTATCCGGCTCCCAGCAGTTCGACGTGTTCGGCAAGCAGGGCCTGCAGGTGCGCTTCCACCCCGTCCTTTACGAGGCCCGGGTCGATACCCAGTTCATGGCTGGAGTCGTGGTCGATTCGCTCGACGGTGATCCGCAACTGTTCGCCGGTTTTGTTCTCTACCACCCACACCGGCGCCGCTCCGTCGAGTTCTTCGATCAGCCGACATGGCGGACTCATCCAGTTCAGCGGCTTGTAGGCCCGGTCGTCGGCGTGCACGCTCACCGACCCGTCGGCCTTGAAAAGCAGCAGTCGGCGCGCCGACGGCAGATGCGCGGTCAGCCGTCCGACGTAGTCGACGGTGCACTGAGCGATGACAAGACGCACGCGACTCACCTTAGGGCCGCCGTACCGGGACGAATTAAGCTGACGACACCATGGTCGCGCGGACGATACCCCAGCGCCTAGGTCGTGTGCTGGAGCGAATGACTCAGCAGAGCGGCCGGCTATCGGAGACGCCGGCCTACGGTTCGTATTTGCTGGGTCGGGTCAACGAGAGCCCGAGCCGTCGGCGGGTGCGGATCCAGACGATTCTGACTGTCGTCATCGTCGGGGCGAACCTGGTCGGAGTCGCCGTCGCCGTGCTGCTGGTCACGGTTGCTTTTCCAGTGCCCAGTGTCTTCAGCGACGCGCCCAAGTGGGTCACGTTCGGGGTGGTGCCCGCCTACACGCTGGTGGCAGGGTTGGTCGGCACGTACTGGATCACCCAACGGACGGTGAGCGTCCTGCGCTGGGCGATCGAGGACCGCGCCCCAAGCCCGGCCGATGAGCGCAATACCTTCATGGCCCCACTTCGGGTAGCCATCGTGACCTTGATCTTGTGGGGAATTGGGGCGGCGCTGATGACGACGCTCTACGGCTTGGCCAACACCTTCTTCATTCCCCAAGAGTTGTTCTCGGTGTCCTTCTGCGGCCTCGTCGTGGCCACCGCCTGCTATCTGTTCACCGAGTTCGCGCTGCGGCCGGTGGCCGCCCAGGCGCTGGAAGCCGGACCACCGCCGCGGCGACTGGCGCCGGGCATCATGGGCCGGACCATGACGGTGTGGGTGCTTGGTTCGGGTTTGCCCGTGGTGGGCATCGCCCTCACCGCGATCTTCTCGCTGGCGTTGCGCAACATGAGCGAGACCCAGTTCGGGGTGGCGGTGATCATCTTGTCGGCGGCGACGCTGATGTTCGGGTTCCTGCTCATGTGGATCTTGTCCTGGCTGGTAGCGACGCCGGTACGCATGGTGCGCGCCGCGCTCAAACGGGTCGAGCAGGGAAATCTGCGCGGCGACTTGGTGGCGTTCGACGGGACTGAGCTCGGGGAGCTGCAACGCGGCTTCAACTCGATGGTCAACGGCCTGCGCGAGCGCGAACGCGTCAGGGACCTTTTCGGCCGGCACGTCGGCCGCGAAGTCGCCGCCGCGGCGGAGCGCGAACGGCCCAAACTCGGTGGCGAGGAGCGCCACGTCGCCGTGCTGTTCGTCGACATCATCTCCTCCACCGAATTGGTAACCAAGCGGCCGGCCGACGAGGTCGTGCAGCTGCTGAACCGATTCTTCGCGGTGATCGTCGACGAAGTCGACAACCACTGCGGAATCGTCAACAAATTCGAAGGCGACGCGACGCTGGCTGTCTTCGGTGCCCCCAACCGACTCGAACAACCCGAGGATCAGGCGCTGTCGGCTGCCCGCGCCATCGCCAAGCGGCTCGAGGACGAAGTCTCGGACATCAAAGCCGGAATCGGCATAGCCGCCGGAGAAGTCGTCGCCGGAAACGTCGGCACCAAGGAACGTTTCGAGTACACCGTGATCGGTGAGCCGGTCAACGAGGCGGCCCGGCTCAGCGAGCTGGCGAAGGACAAGACTTCACGAATGCTGGCATCATCGGACACCGTCGAAGCTGCCGGCGAGAAGGAACGCGAAAACTGGACGATCGGCGACACGGTGACACTTCGCGGCCATGAGCAGCCCACCCGCCTGGCGACCCTTGCCAGCGGCGATCGCAAGCGCGGCTGAAACTCCGGGCGAAGCGGGTCGCCGCCATCGTGTTCAGCGGCGATCGCAAGCGCGGCTGAAACGCCGGGCGAAGCGGGTCGCCGCCATCGTGTTCAGCGGCGATCGCAAGCGCGGCTGAAACGCCGGGCGAAGCGGGTCGCCGCCATCTGCTTCAGCGGCGCGGGTCACCGGCCTCGGCGGCCATCAAGTCGAAGACTGCCTCGGCTCGCTCAGCTGTAGCCGGGTCGCCGTCGCGAAAGTCGAAGTCGGTGACGTTGAGGTCGATGATGCAGTTATAGGCAACACCCAGCGCGCGTTCGGACGGGAAGGCGACGTTGTCGTAAAAGGATGACAACGTCACCACTGCCGTCAGCACTCCGTTGGCCTCCTGCACGGCGGCAATGTCGTTGCGATATTCAGGAGCTTTCGATTTCGCACTGCGCAGGGTGACGTTACTTCCCTGGCATCGTTGCCACTGCTTGGCGAAGCGCGCGAACAGCGCCCGCGCGTCATGCGGTGAGGCCAGCGCAATCACTCCAGCGTCCACCCAGTGACTGGATTCGACGCCATGCCAGCCCTTGATCGCGACCGCGCGCACCGGAGCACCTCGGTATGAGGCTTTGAGAAACGGCTCGGCGACGCCGAGGCATTCCGCGCCATCGTTCTCAGACACCTCCCGCCCCGGCACCAGGACATCGGGACCCCCGACACTGGGTGGGTATCCGTCGTCGGCCACCAGAGACCGCAGAACTGAAGCCAACTGCGAGCTGGTGGGCAGAATCTGCGGTACCGAGCGGCCGATACCAATGATGCCCGCCGAGTCGCGCGCCGGTTCAGCGCTTCCACTCACAATGCCCGTGCAGCCGGCGCACGCGGCGATCACGCACATGGCCGCAACCCAACCCGCGAATCGTATTCGGCGACGGCTACTTTCGGCGGCGCGGACACCGCACATCGCCGAGCTACCTGTCCGGTACATCGGCGTAGCAGTACGTTCGCGATGGAAAGGCCAGTGCCAGCGGCACGGGCGCGGGCTGTGCCATCCCCGGGGCTGCGGACGGAGGCACGGGGCAGGCACGCGGATTCTCGGCCTCGACTCGTGAGGAGATCTTGATGGTCGCCGGTCCGATACAGCTGCCCAACTCCCACATCCCTATCGGCACGCCGAATCGATAGCAATGCCCCACAACCAGATTGGGCACCAAACACAGCCGACCCGTGGCTCGGTCGGCAAACGGCGGACGAAATTGGGTGTACCGTCCGGGGCCGCAACTGCCGGCCGCGTCGCCTCGCTTGACGACAGTGAAACTTGGATCGGTACGGCACGGCGCTTGGTAAGCGTCCAACTCCCCGCCGGGCGAGCGCGCGTGCACCACTACGCACTCGGCGCTGCGCGTAGGCGCGCGGTGCTGCGCGATCGCCCAGGTGCCCGTGACCACCGCAGCTGTCAGCGCGACACTGAACAATGTCAACAACCACCAGGTGCGCACCGAGGTGCGTCTCGGTGGCAGACCGGCGCCCGGCACGTCCGGGTAGGGCGTCGCCGTAGGGTCACCGAAAGTCACTACTTGAGCCTACGGGTCCCTCGCTGACCGTTAAGGCGCCGAAACCGCCGCAGCGGTCACGAAGTCGATCAACTCCTCTACCCGGCCGATCAGCGCCGGCTCAAGGTCGTTCCAGTCGCGCACCTTGCCGCGGACCCGCTGCCAGGCAGCTGCGATATCGGCCTGCCCGGCATGCGGCCAGCCCAGCGCCTGGCAAACGCCCTGCTTCCAGTCCAGCCCACGCGGTATCGACGGCCACGCCGGTATGCCGATCCGGGCGGGCTTGACGGCCTGCCAGATGTCGATAAACGGGTGACCCACCACCAGGGTGTCCGCGCCACCTGGTCCGCGCCGGACCGCGTCGGCGATGCGGGCCTCTTTGGAGCCCGCGACGAGGTGGTCGACGAGCACGCCCAGCCGGCGCCGGGGCGTCGGTTGAAAATCCTTGACGACGTCGACCAAATGGTCCAAACCGCCTAGGTATTCGACCACGACACCCTCGACCCGCAGGTCGTCGCCCCACACCTGCTCGACGAGTTCGGCGTCGTGTCGGCCCTCCACGTAGATCCGGCTGGCGAGCGCCACTTTGGCGCGAGCGCCGCTGACTGCGACCGAGCCTGATGCGGTGCGCGCCGCCGGCTGGGCGGACGCGCCGCGGGGTGGGGTCAAAATGACGGGCTTGCCGTCGACCAAATACCCAGGGCCGATCGGGAAAGGCCTTTTGCAGCCGTGCCGATCCTCCAGTTCCATCCGCCCATACTCGACGCGCACGACCGCGCCGACGTAGCCCGTCTGGGCGTCCTCCACCACCAGACCCATCTCGACCGGCCGCGAGACCGATTTCGGTTTACCCGACTTGTGCGGGTTGTTGACAAGGATGTCGGTGCCATAGCGGTCAGCCACCGAACGATCGTAGGGACCGGGGTGGCGGTGGGGGCGCACCGTCAGCCGCGTGTTGCCACCGCCGTCAGGACAACGATGTCGGATTTCCGCCAGTGCTGTCGGTGGGCAGGTGTAAGAGTCGAGGTGTGCACGAAGACTTCGACCGCTGCTACCGGGCCGTGCAGTCCAAGGACGCCCGGTTCGACGGCTGGTTCGTGACCGCGGTGCTCACCACCGGGATCTACTGCCGCCCGAGTTGCCCGGTGCGTCCGCCGTTCGCCTCGAATGTGCGGTTCCTGCCTACTGCGGCTGCGGCGCAGCGTGCCGGTTTTCGCGCATGTAAGCGGTGTCGTCCGGACGCCTCACCGGGTTCACCGGAATGGGACGTCCGTGGTGATGTGGTGGCGCGGGCGATGCGGCTCATCGCCGACGGGACAGTCGACCGCGACGGGGTGAGCGGCCTCGCCGAACGCCTCGGATACACTACCCGGCAGCTGGAGCGGTTGCTGCAGGCAGAAGTCGGCGCCGGCCCGCTGGCGTTGGCTCGGGCTCAGCGTGCGCAGACTGCCCGGGTGTTGATCGAGACGACAGACCTGCCGTTCAGCGACGTCGCGTTCGCCGCAGGCTTTGCCAGCATCCGCCAGTTCAACGACACCGTGCGCGCGGTCACCGACACCACGCCGACGCTGCTGCGCAAGAACGCTCGCGCTCTTTTCGGCCGCGACAGCACATCTGCCGGCAGCATTTCACTGCGGCTGCCGGTCCGCACGCCGTTCGCCTACGAAGGCGTGTTCGGACATCTGGCGGGCACCGCGGTGCCCGGTTGTGAAGAGGTTCGCGACGGCGCTTACCGACGAACCCTGCGACTGGCACACGGGAACGGAATCGTTCGCCTCGAGCCGGCGCCTGACCATGTTCGCTGCCTGCTGAGACTGGACGATTTCCGTGATCTCACCACCGCGGTCAGCCGTTGTCGGCGCCTCTTGGACCTGGATGCTGATCCTCAGGCGGTTCTCGACGTACTCGGAGCTGATCCCGATCTTGGCAGTGCCGTCGCCAAGGCACCCGGCCAGCGCATTCCCCGCACCGTCGACGAAGCGGAGCTTGCGGTACGTGTCGTCCTGGGCCAGCAGGTGTCGACTGCCGCGGCACGCACCCATGCGCGCAGGCTCGTGGTCGCCTACGGCCAACCAGTCGATGACCCCGAAGGCGCGCTCACGCACACCTTTCCGTCGGTCTATCAGCTCGCTGAGATCGATCCCGTTCATCTGGCCGTCCCTGCGGCGCGCCAGCGCAGCCTCAGCACGGTCATCGACAGCCTCGCCGACGGCAGCCTGGTCCTGGACGCCGGGTGCGACTGGGAACGCGCACGCCAACAGCTGCTGGCGTTGCCGGGCATCGGTCCCTGGAGCACCGAGCTGATCGCAATGCGTGGGCTCGGCGATCCGGACGCTTTTCCAGCCACCGATCTTGGCGTTCGGGTGGCGGCCGAACAGCTCGGCCTACCGGCGGGTCGAGCGTTGATCGCCAAGAGCCAGGCTTGGCGGCCGTGGCGCTCCTACGCCACTCAGCATCTGTGGACCGTCCTGGACCATCCGGTCAACGACTGGCCGGCAAAGGAGATCGCATGACTTATTACCGGATCATCGACAGCCCGATCGGCGCACTGACATTGGCCGGGCGCGGACCCACACTCACCCACCTGCGGATGGTCGATCAGACCTATGAGCCGAACCGGGCTGACTGGGTGCGCGATAATGGAATGTTTTCTGACGTGGTCGACCAGCTCGCCGCTTATTTCGCCGGCGAACTAACTGAATTCGATGTGCCGCTTGACTTCGCCGGTTCGGCATTTCAGCAACGAGTGTGGAATGCACTGCGGACAATTCCGTACGGAGAAACCCGTTCCTACGGCCAGATCGCGAACGAAATCGGCGCGACCGGTGCGGCACGTGCCGTGGGCTTGGCCAACGGCCGAAATCCCATCGCCATCATTGTGCCGTGCCACCGCGTCATCGGAGCCGCCGGCAGCTTGACCGGTTATGGCGGCGGGCTCGACCGTAAAAGAACCCTACTGCAATTAGAAAAGCGCCGAATGCCGGGCCATTTGACGCTTTTCGACTGAAAAAAGACAACAAAAAAGCACCCTGTGGTGTGGGGGTGCTTTTTTGTGGGGTGTTCGGCGGTGTCCTACTTTTCCACCCGGGTGGGTAGTATCATCGGCGCTGGCAGGCTTAGCTTCCGGGTTCGGGATGGGTCCGGGCGTTTCCCTGTCGCTGTGGCCGCCGTAACTTTATTTAATTCTGTTGGATTTGGGTTGGTTTGGTGGGGGGTGTGGCGTGTGTGTGGTGTGGTTGCGTTTTTTCTTGTTGTGTGTAAGTTTTCGGCCGGTTAGTGCCAGTTGCCTGCGCCCCTTGCGGGGTGTGTAGGTCTGGTCTATTGATCCCGTGGTCTGCGGGGGGCCTTATCCCACTGGAATGGGTGAGAAGCCTGGTCTTGGAGAAGGTTTCCCGCTTAGATGCTTTCAGCGGTTATCCTGGCCGAACGTGGCTATCCAGCGGTGCCCCTGGTGGGACAACTGGTGGACCAGAGGTTCGTCCGTCCCGGTCCTCTCGTACTAGGGACAGGTTTCCTCAAGCTTCTGACGCGCGCGGCGGATAGAGACCGAACTGTCTCACGACGTTCTAAACCCAGCTCGCGTGCCGCTTTAATGGGCGAACAGCCCAACCCTTGGGACCTGCTCCAGCCCCAGGATGCGACGAGCCGACATCGAGGTGCCAAACCATCCCGTCGATATGGACTCTTGGGGAAGATCAGCCTGTTATCCCCGGGGTACCTTTTATCCGTTGAGCGACACCCCTTCCACTCGGGGGTGCCGGATCACTAGTCCCGACTTTCGTCCCTGTTTGACGTGTCAGTCTCACAGTCAAGCTCCCTTGTGCACTTGCACTCAACACCTGATTGCCGTCCAGGTTGAGGGAACCTTTGGGCGCCTCCGTTACATTTTAGGAGGCAACCGCCCCAGTTAAACTACCCGCCAGGCACTGTTCCTGAACCGGATAGACGGTTCGAGGTTAGAGGTCCAATACGGTCAGAGTGGTATTTCAACAATGACTCCACACAAACTGGCGTCTGTGTTTCACAGTCTCCCACCTATCCTACACAAACCGCACCGAACATCAATACCAAGTTGTAGTGAAGGTCCCGGGGTCTTTTCGTCCTGCCGCGCGTAACGAGCATCTTTACTCGTAGTGCAATTTCGCCGAGTCTATGGTTGAGACAGTTGAGAAGTCGTTACGCCATTCGTGCAGGTCGGAACTTACCCGACAAGGAATTTCGCTACCTTAGGATGGTTATAGTTACCACCGCCGTTTACTGGGGCTTAAATTCTCCGCTTCACCCTTGCGGGTTGACGGGTCCTCTTAACCTTCCAGCACCGGGCAGGCGTCAGTCCGTATACCTCGTCTTGCGACTTCGCACGGACCTGTGTTTTTAGTAAACAGTCGCTTCTCACTGGTTTCTGCGACCCCCTCCCGCTGCCCACCGCGAAGGGTGTTGACGGTGTGGAGGTCCCCCTTCTCCCGAAGTTACGGGGGCATTTTGCCGAGTTCCTTAACCATAGTTATCTCGTACGCCTTGGTATTCTCTACCTGACCACCTGTGTCGGTTTGGGGTACGGGCCGTGTGTGAACTCACTAGAGGCTTTTCTTGGCAGCATAGGATCACCGAATTCACCTCAACCGGCTATGCATCACCTCTCGGAATATGTGAGACCCGGATTTGCCTAAGTCTCTTCCTACCGGCTTGCCCCAGCACATCCATCGGCTGGTACGGCTACCTTCCTGCGTCACCCCATCGCTTGACTACTACCAACCCGGGTCCCACGCAGCCAGCGACCGTCGCCCCCCCGAAAGGGAGTGATCAGCCACCTTTTGGGTGGTTAGCAGAATTGATTCGTCACGGGCGCGCACACACGGGTACGGGAATATCAACCCGTTGTCCATCGACTACGCCTGTCGGCCTCGCCTTAGGTCCCGACTCACCCTGGGCGGACTGGCCTGGCCCAGGAACCCTTGGTCTTTCGGCGGGCAAGGTTCTCACTTGCCTTATCGCTACTCATGCCTGCATTCTCACTCCCCACACCTCCACAGCTAGATCACTCTGCTGCTTCACCGGTGAGGGGACGCTCCCCTACCCAACAAATTCACATTTGCTGCCGCGGCTTCGGCGGTGTACTTGAGCCCCGCTACATTATCGGCGCACAATCACTTGACCAGTGAGCTATTACGCACTCTTTCAAGGATGGCTGCTTCTAAGCCAACCTCCTGGTTGTCTATGCGACTGCACATCCTTTCCCACTTAGCACACGCTTAGGGGCCTTAGCCGGCGATCTGGGCTGTTTCCCTTTCGACGTACGAAGCTTATCCCCCGCCGTCTCACTGCCACACTTTGTCTTACCGGCATTCGGAGTTTGGCTGACGTCAGTAACCTAGTAGGGCCCATCGGCCATCCAGTAGCTCTACCTCCGGCAAGAAACATGTAACGCTGCACCTAAATGCATTTCGGGGAGAACCAGCTATCACGGAGTTTGATTGGCCTTTCACCCCTACCCACAACTCATCCCCTCAGTCTTCAACCTAAGTGGGTTCGGGCCTTCACACGGTCTTACCCGCGCTTCACCCTGGCCATGGGTAGATCACTCCGCTTCGGGTCCACAACACACCACTACACCCCCCAACGGGGGATACGCCCTCTTCAGACTCGCTTTCGCTGCGGCTACCCCACCCGGGTTAACCTCGCGACATGTCGGTGACTCGCAGGCTCATTCTTCAAAAGGCACGCCATCACCCCACCCCACACGGGGAAGGCTCTGACGGCTTGTAGGCGCACGGTTTCAGGTACTCTTTCACTCCCCTCCCGGGGTACTTTTCACCATTCCCTCACGGTACTGATCCGCTATCGGTCATCAGGAAGTATTCAGGCTTACCGGGTGGTCCCGGCAGATTCACAGCAGATTCCACGGGCCCGCTGCTACTCGGGTATCTATGCACAACAGACAACATGTTTTCACCTACCGGGCTCTCACCGTCTACGGCAGACCATCCCAGGCCACTTCGGCTAACACACTGCTTTCTCACTGCTGCTGTAATCGGCGGACCACAGAACACAGACCCCACAACACCACACACACAACCCCCGCCGGGTATCACATGCGCGCGGTTTAGCCATCCTCCGCGTTCGCTCGCCACTACTAACGGAATCACACTTGTTTTCTTCTCCTACGGGTACTGAGATGTTTCACTTCCCCGCGTTCCCCCCCGACGGCTATACATTCACCGCCGGGTGACACGACATCACTCGTGCCGGGTTTCCCCATTCGGACATCCTCGGATCCACGCTCGGTTGACAACTCCCCGAGGCATATCGCAGCCTCCCACGTCCTTCATCGGCCCCTGATGCCAAGGCATCCACCATGCGCCCTAACACACTTACAACACAAAAAACCAAAGAAAAATAAACACTCGACAAAACAACAAACTACTTACTGCTGCTTTGCTAGATGCTCGCAACCACTATCCACAAATCAAACACCACACCCCACCACCAAGACGAGGCGACAACACCCACAAGGTGTTGCCTCAGGACCCAACAGTGTGCCGGCGATTCTGCCCCACCCCCACCACACGACCACAACAGCCACACAGCAGAAAAAGCAGGAAATGTTGTTGTTGCACCCGGTCAGCGCCACTACAGCGGCTGACCCCACACGGCTCACACCCCGCCAGACGCGGAATGTTTTTCGTGGTGCTCCTTAGAAAGGAGGTGATCCAGCCGCACCTTCCGGTACGGCTACCTTGTTACGACTTCGTCCCAATCGCCGATCCCACCTTCGACAGCTCCCCCCACAAGGGTTAGGCCACTGGCTTCGGGTGTTACCGACTTTCATGACGTGACGGGCGGTGTGTACAAGGCCCGGGAACGTATTCACCGCAGCGTTGCTGATCTGCGATTACTAGCGACTCCGACTTCACGGGGTCGAGTTGCAGACCCCGATCCGAACTGAGACCGGCTTTAAAGGATTCGCTTAACCTCACGGCATCGCAGCCCTTTGTACCGGCCATTGTAGCATGTGTGAAGCCCTGGACATAAGGGGCATGATGACTTGACGTCATCCCCACCTTCCTCCGAGTTGACCCCGGCAGTCTCTCACGAGTCCCCGCCATCACGCGCTGGCAACATGAGACAAGGGTTGCGCTCGTTGCGGGACTTAACCCAACATCTCACGACACGAGCTGACGACAGCCATGCACCACCTGCACACAGACCACAAGGGAACACCCATCTCTGGATGCGTCCTGTGCATGTCAAACCCAGGTAAGGTTCTTCGCGTTGCATCGAATTAATCCACATGCTCCGCCGCTTGTGCGGGCCCCCGTCAATTCCTTTGAGTTTTAGCCTTGCGGCCGTACTCCCCAGGCGGGGTACTTAATGCGTTAGCTACGGCACGGATCCCAAGGAAGGAAACCCACACCTAGTACCCACCGTTTACGGCGTGGACTACCAGGGTATCTAATCCTGTTCGCTCCCCACGCTTTCGCTCCTCAGCGTCAGTTACTGCCCAGAGACCCGCCTTCGCCACCGGTGTTCCTCCTGATATCTGCGCATTCCACCGCTACACCAGGAATTCCAGTCTCCCCTGCAGTACTCCAGTCTGCCCGTATCGCCCGCACGCTCACAGTTAAGCCGTGAGATTTCACGAACAACGCGACAAACCACCTACGAGCTCTTTACGCCCAGTAATTCCGGACAACGCTCGCACCCTACGTATTACCGCGGCTGCTGGCACGTAGTTGGCCGGTGCTTCTTCTCCACCTACCGTCAACCCACCCAAAAAGCAGGCCTTCGTCGATGGTGAAAGAGGTTTACAACCCGAAGGCCGTCATCCCCCACGCGGCGTCGCTGCATCAGGCTTGCGCCCATTGTGCAATATTCCCCACTGCTGCCTCCCGTAGGAGTCTGGGCCGTATCTCAGTCCCAGTGTGGCCGGACACCCTCTCAGGCCGGCTACCCGTCGTCGCCTTGGTAGGCCATCACCCCACCAACAAGCTGATAGGCCGCGGGCCCATCCCACACCGCAAAAAGCTTTCCACCCCAAAACATGCATCTTGGAGTCCTATCCGGTATTAGACCCAGTTTCCCAAGCTTATCCCGAAGTGCAGGGCAGATCACCCACGTGTTACTCACCCGTTCGCCACTCGAGCACCCCCCGAAAGGGGCCTTTCCGTTCGACTTGCATGTGTTAAGCACGCCGCCAGCGTTCGTCCTGAGCCAGGATCAAACTCTCCAAACAAAACCCCCCACCCCAAACCAGGGGCAGAAAAGGCCAATCAGAGAAACCTGACAAAAAAGACACCAAAACCTGGCATCAAAAAACCACACCCCCACAAACGGGAAAACAAAAAGGGCATGGCCAAAAAAACAACAACAAAAACAAAACCACCAAACACACTATTGAGTTCTCAAACAACACCCTCGAACAGGCAACCCTGCCACTGTACTCCGCAGTATTGGTGCCGTCAACGCCGGCGATCATGAGACGGAGGGCCCGACGCGCAGTAATGCTTGCGCCTAGTCTACGCGTTCGATCTCGGCGCCGAGACTTTGCAAGTTCTCCACGAACAACGGATAGCCGCGGTCGATGTGGAACACGTCGTGTACCTCGGTGTCGCCGTCTGCCACGAGACCTGCCAGCACCAGGCCGGCGCCGGCACGGATGTCCGAAGACCACACCGGGGCACTGGAGAGCTGCGGAAGACCTCGGACGACGGCATGGTGGCCGTCCGTACGCGCATCAGCGCCCAACCGGATCATTTCCTCGACGAACCGGAATCGTGCCTCGAACACGTTCTCGGTGATCATCGAGGTGCCATCGGCAATCGACGCCAGGCCGATCGCCATCGGCTGCAGGTCCGTCGGGAATCCGGGGAACGGCAGGGTTGCGACGTTGATTGCTTTGGGACGCTCGTACTGCGTCACGCGAAAGCTGCTGTCGGTCTGAGTGACGGTGGCTCCTGCATCGTGCAGTTTGCGCAGCACGACCTGCAGGTGCCCCGGATCGACCCCGGTCACATTGATGTCGCCGCGGGTCATCGCCGCCGCGATGCCCCAGGTCGCCGCCACAATGCGGTCACCGATCACGCGGTGCTCGGTCGGGTGCAGACGCGGTACCCCGGTGATCGTCATCGTCGGCGAACCCGCACCCTCGACCTGAGCACCCATCTGATTCAGCATGGTGCACAGATCGACGACGTCGGGTTCGCGCGCCGCGTTGTGGATCGTGGTGACGCCCTCAGCCAGGACAGCGGCCATCAGGATGTTCTCGGTGGCCCCTACCGACGGAAATTCCAGTTGAATCTCCGCGCCGTGCAACGAATCAGCCTGCGCGACAACACAGCCATGCTCGATGTTGCAGTCGGCTCCGAGTTGTCGCAACCCCGCCTGGTGCATGTCGAGTGGGCGTGAGCCGATCGCGTCACCGCCGGGCAGCGCGACCTTGGCCCGCTTGCATCGGCCGACCAACGGTCCAAGCACGCAGACGGAGGCCCGAAATTGGCGCACCGCAGCGAAGTCGGCGTCGTATTTGGGCTCGTCAGGTGACGTGATGCGCACCGTTGCACCGGAAAGCTCCACATTTGCGCCCAAACCGCGAAGCACCTCCGCCATCAACGGCACATCGAGGATGTCGGGGCAGTTGGTGATTGTGCTGGTGCCTTCAGCGAGCAGCGCCGCGGCCATGAGCTTGAGAACGCTGTTCTTGGCGCCCCCGACGGCAACTTCACCCGCTAACCGGTTGCCACCGGTGACCACGAAACGCTGCGCCACGCGCGTCATCTTAATGAAGCCGTTTCAGCCTGTCAGTGAGGTACGCCCCTTCCCGCCGGTACATTTAGCGCATGGCAGTGCACTTGACCCGGATATACACCCGCACCGGCGACGACGGCACCACTGGATTGAGCGACTTCTCGCGGGTCTCGAAGAGCGACGCCCGGCTAATCGCCTATGCCGACTGTGACGAGGCCAACGCCGCGATCGGCGTCGCGGTTGCACTCGGACAGCCCACTCAACGACTGGCCGCTGTGCTGCAGCAGATTCAGAACGACTTGTTCGACGCCGGCGCGGATTTGTCGACTCCGGTGGTGGAAAATCCCGAGTATCCGCCGCTTCGGATCACTCAGGACTACATCGACCGTCTCGAGGCGTGGTGCGACGAATTCAACGAGGATCTCGCGCCGCTCAATTCGTTTGTGCTGCCGGGCGGTTCGCCGCTGTCAGCGCTGTTGCATGTCGCGCGGACCGTGGCCCGACGTGCTGAACGATCGGCGTGGACGGCCGTCGAGGTCCATGCCGACACGGTGAGCGTGTTGCCCGCGAAGTATCTGAACCGGTTGTCGGACTTGCTGTTCATCCTCACCCGCACAGCCAATCCGGGGGGCGACGTGTTGTGGCGGCCCGGCGGCGGACAGCAGGGACAGCCCTCGACTTGATCTATCGTCAC
This sequence comes from uncultured Actinomycetota bacterium, assembly GCA_963818785.1. Taxonomy (GTDB): domain Bacteria; phylum Actinomycetota; class Actinomycetes; order Mycobacteriales; family Mycobacteriaceae; genus Mycobacterium. Next base: position 188,181 of record CAWFTT010000016.1, read on the forward strand.
AAGCTGCGGCGGCGAGCGCGCGGCGACGGACGGGATTCCAGCCAGGACTGGAACGCGGTCAAAGCGCCGCGATCCAGCGCGATCTCGTAGCCACGCTTGCGATCCGCTGCCGTGTCGCGTAACTCGAGGACGGCGATCTCGGTGCTCATGATGTCGAACTCGTCTCCGCGGGGCGCGCGACGCGACACTATCTCGATGCCCCGCCTGCTGAGCCGCCGATCCGGCCACCACCGGACGCTGGACAATCGGAAGAAGACCGCTTCACCGCCGCGGTAGCGGATCACGCCATGTCGCCAACCGTGGCCGCCGACAGCCGGGGTGTCCCGCAGGATCGCGGCAGTTCCGCCTTGACGCAGCTTCCACAGCCGGTAACTGAGCGCGATAACGACCAACAACAGCAGGCACACCAACATGACCATGCCGATCATGGGCGCGCTCATCGGCGGCAGCCCAACTAGTCGATTTCGCCCAAGGCGCGCAACCTGGCCCGTCCCTTGGCGGCGACGTGGGGATCGTCGGATTGGGCGTCATGCTTGGCCGTTGAAGCGTCGATCTCGGATTCGAACTGGGCTGACTCGGCGAGAACAGTGACTCCCTCTTCAGTCACCGACAAAAATCCGCCGTGCGTCGCGATACGCAGGTCGTCGTCGCCCTCCCGTTCGACACGGACCATCGCATCGGGCACCAGCTCCGCCACCAACGGAATGTGGCGCGGCAGAATCCCGATCTCGCCGACCGTGGTGCGGGTGAAAATGAAAGTTGCCTTGCCGGACCACATCTCCCGATCGACGTCGACAATGTTGACGTCCATATCAGCCATGTCTCACCACTTTTCGCGCTCAGTCAACGTCAGATCTGATTCGAGTCAACGATTTTCAGTCGCCGTCCTTGGAATCACCGTCACTCTTGCTGTCGTCCTTGGCGTCCGAGTCGCTCTTGTCCGACTTGTCCTCGTCGGACTCGTCCTTGTCCGACTTGTCCTCGTCGGACTTGTCCTCGTCCGACTTGTCCTTGTCCTTCTTGTCCTTGTCCTTCTTATCCTTGGACTTGCCGTTCTTCTTTCCGCCGCCCTCGAGCTTGACGCCGTGTTCCTCGGCTTTTTTGGCCAGATCGTCCAAACCACCGATCAAGAAGAACGCCTGCTCGGGCACGTGGTCGAAGTCGCCCTTGGTCAGCCTGTCGAACGCCTCGATGGTCTCCTTCAGCGGGACATTCGAACCGGGCTTGCCGGTGAACTGCTCCGCCGCCATCATGTTCTGCGACAGGAACCGCTCGATGCGCCGGGCACGCTGCACCTGCTGCTTGTCCTCCTCGGACAACTCGTCGATACCGAGAATCGCGATGATGTCCTGAAGGTCTTTGTAGCGCTGCAGTATTCGGATGACCTCCTGCGCGACGTGGTAATGCTCGTCGCCCACCACGCCCGGGTCGAGAATCGTGGAGCTGGAGGCCAGCGGGTCCACAGCCGGGAAGATTCCCTTCTCGAACACGCTACGGCTGAGCTCAGTGGTGGCGTCGAGGTGCGCGAACGTCGTCGCCGGCGCCGGGTCGGTGTAGTCGTCGGCGGGCACGTAGACCGCTTGCATCGAGGTGATGGAACGGCCTCGGGTAGAGGTGATGCGCTCCTGCAGCTCACCCATTTCGTCGGCCAGTGTCGGCTGGTATCCCACCGCTGACGGCATCCGGCCGAGCAGCGTCGACACCTCGGTGCCCGCCTGGGTGAATCGGAAGATGTTGTCAATGAACAGCAGCACATCCTGCTCAGCCTCATCGCGGAACCATTCCGCCATGGTCAGCGCCGACAGCCCTACTCGCATGCGGGTGCCGGGCGGTTCGTCCATCTGGCCGAATACCAGTGCCGTGTCCTTGAGCACGTCGGCTTCTTTCAATTCGACCCAAAGGTCGTTGCCCTCACGGGTGCGCTCCCCGACACCGGCGAACACCGAGGTACCACCAAAGTTGCGGGCGATGCGGTTGATCATCTCCTGGATGAGAACTGTCTTGCCGACACCGGCGCCACCGAACAGGGCGATCTTGCCGCCACGCACATAGGGGGTGAGCAGGTCGACCACCTTGAGCCCGGTCTCGAGCATTTCGGTCTGCGGCTCCAGCTCCTCAAACGACGGCGGCTTGCGGTGGATGGGCCAGCGGTCGAAGTCTTTTCCGTAACCCTCGTCGTCCAGGCAGTCTCCGAGCACGTTGAATACGTGACCCTTGACACCGTCACCGACCGGGACCGAGATCGAGTCGCCGGTGTCGATCACCTCGACCCCGCGCACCAAGCCGTCGGTGGGCTGCATCGAGATGCCCCGCACGAGGTTGTCGCCGAGATGATGGGCCACCTCTAACGTCAACGTCTTGGCCATCGACTCGTAGGTCACTTCGGCCTTCAAAGCGTTGAACAATTCCGGCAGCGAACCACGCGGGAATTCGACGTCTACGACCGGCCCGGCGATGCGCACCACGCGGCCGTTGTTGCCTTTGCCATTGCCCTTCTGACCGTTGGTGTCTTTGCTTTCGCCCTCTTTGCCCTTGGTGTCTTCGCTCTTGCTGTCTTTGCTCTTGCTGTCTTCGGACTTGGTGTCTTCGGACTTCGTGCTGCTAGTTGCCATATCTTCTTCGCTTCCTTAAGGGCTTAGGCATTCGCTTCGGCAAGCGCATTTGCGCCGCCAGTAATCTCGCTGATTTCCTGGGTGATTTCGGCCTGCCGCATGCGGTTCGCCTCCAACTGGAGGTCTTTGATGAGATCCTCAGCGTTGTCGGTGGCCGACTTCATCGCCCGCTGCCGAGACGACAGTTCCGATGCCGCCGACTCGAGCAACGCAACATAGATGCGAGTGCTCAGGTAACGCGGCAGCAGCGAATTGAACAAGGTCGTCGCGTCCGGCTCGAACGTGTACAACGTGTGCGGCTCGTCGTCTTCCCCGACGTACTCGATCTCCATCGGGGCCATTCGGCGGGCCTCGGCCGACTGCGACATCATCGACTTGAATTCGGTGTAGACGATGTGCAGTTCGTCGACCGCAGTCGCCTCGTCCGAATCGAATTTGTCGTCGTCGGTGCCCGCCATGAACGCGCCGACCAGTGTTTCGGCGATCTCGGCAGCATTTTCGAACTTCGGTGACTCAGAAAACCCGGTCCACGAACCCTCGAGGTCCCAATTCCGGAAAGAGTAGTGGCTCTCTGCTTTCCGGCCGACGGTGTAGAGAACCGGTTTCTTCCCTTCCTTCCGCAACAGAGAAAACAGCTCCTCGGCCCGACGGAAGATGCTCGAGTTGTAGGCGCCGCACAGACCGCGGTCGGATGTCACCACCAAGACGCCGGCGCGGTCGGGGTTTTCCCGCTCGACGAGCAATGGATGGTCCAGCGCGGCTTCATTGCCCAGCGTTGTGAGCATCTGGGTGATCTCGTTGGCGAACGGCCGGGCCGCTTTGAGTCGCGACTGCGCCTTACTGATGCGCGACGTCGCGATCATCTCCTGGGCCCTGGTGATCTTCTTGATCGAACTGGCCGAGCGGATCCGTCCGCGCAATTGGCGAAGTGTGGCAGCCATCGTCGGTTACTTCTTCTTCTTCTCGTCCTTGGGCGCCGGCTTGTGCACCTGCACCGACTCCTTGCCCAACTTGTCTTCGTCAAGCGCGTCAACATGCTCGTCGGGTATCACCGAGCTGCCGTCAGAAGCCGCGAAGCCCTTCTTGAAGTCGTTGACGATGTCGGTGAGCTTGTCACTGAGCTCTTCGGAGAACTGTCCGGATTCGCGGATCTCCTCGACGATGTTTTCGTGAGAGCCCTTGACGTGATCGAGGAATTCACCTTCGAAGCGGTTGACGTCCGAGACCGGCACCGAGTCCAGGTGACCACTGGTGCCCAAGAAGATCGCCACCACTTCCTCCTCGACCGGCAGCGGTTGGTTTTGCTGCTGTTTGAGCAGCTCCACCAGCCGCTCACCTCGGTTCAGTTGCTTCTTTGTACCTTCGTCCAGGTCGGAGGCGAATGACGCAAACGACTCCAGCTCACGGTATTGCGACAGATCCAGCCGCAGCGATCCGGCCACTTCCTTCATCGCCTTGATTTGTGCAGCACCACCCACTCGGGACACCGACATGCCGACGTTGATCGCCGGGCGCACGCCCTGGTTGAACAGGTCGGTTTCCAGGAAGCACTGGCCGTCGGTGATCGAGATGACGTTGGTCGGGATGTAGGCCGAGATGTCGTTGGCTTTGGTCTCGACGATCGGCAGGCCGGTCAGAGATCCGCCGCCGAGCTCATCGGAGAGTTTGGCGCAGCGTTCCAACAACCGCGAGTGCAGATAAAACACGTCACCCGGGTAGGCCTCACGACCCGGCGGACGCCGCAGCAGTAACGAGATCGCCCGGTACGCGTCGGCATGCTTGCTCAAGTCGTCGAAGACGATCAGTACATCTTTGCCCTGGTACATCCAGTGCTGAGCGATTGCCGAACCGGTGTAGGGCGCCAGCCACTTGAAGCCGGCCGATTCCGCTGCCGGCGCGGCGACGATAGTGGTGTACTCCAGCGCGCCGCCTTCTTCCAGGTCGTGGGCGACGCTGGCAATGGTGGTGCCCTTCTGGCCGATGGCGACGTAGACGCAACGAACCTGTTGTTTCTCGTCGCCGGTCTCCCAGTTTTGCCGCTGATTGAGGATGGTGTCGACCGCGATCGCAGTTTTCCCGGTCTTGCGGTCACCGATGATCAGCTGGCGCTGTCCACGGCCGATCGGGGTCTGCGAATCGATTGCCTTGATGCCGGTTTGGAGCGGCTGATTGACGGCTTGCCGGTTCACCACTGACGGCGCCTGCAGTTCCAACGCCCGGCGCTCGTCGGACTCGATGTCCCCGTGGCCGTCGATGGGGTGGCCCAGCGGGTTCACCACGCGACCGAGAAACCCGTCGCCGACCGCAACCGAAAGGACTTCCCCGGTCCGCTTGACCTGTTGTCCCTCCTCGATCCGCTCGAAATCACCAAGGATGACCGCACCCACACTGTGCTCTTCGAGGCTGAGCGCGACCCCGAGGACACCGTTTGGGAACTCGAGCAACTCCTGCATCATCACCGAAGGCAGGCCCTCGAGGTGCGCGATACCGTCGCCGGCATCGGTGACGGTGCCGACTTCCTCGCGGGCGGTCTCCGCGGTGAAGGAGCTGACGTACTCGTCGATGGCGCCCTGGATGTCGTCAGCGGAAATTTTCAGTTCTGTCATAGCTATTTCATCTTCCTGCTTTGTGTTACGAGAATCAGTAGCCGGTCAGTCGGGAAGGTGATTTTCCGCAGAGGCGAGCCGAGACGAAAGCGTACCGTCGATCACTTCGTCACCGACAGTGATTCGCAGCCCGCCTAGCAGTTTCGGATCGATCTGCAGTTGCACCTTCGCCGGGTGGTTGTAGATGCGGCTCAACACCTCGGTGAGCCGGTTGCGCTGTTCGTCGCTGATCTCGGCCGCCGCACTGACATGTGCCACGACTTCACCACGACGCGCTACCGCCAACTCCGCGAGGTTGAGGACCGCCTCTTCGGCTGATTGGCCGCGCAGAAGCACGATGGTTTGAGACAGCAATGCCTCGGCGATCGAATTGACGCTTTCGTCTGCACTGTCAAGCACCTTGTGCAGCAACTCTGCTCGGCCCTCGGCCGGAGCGGAGTAATCGCCGAGCAGGATGGACAGCCGGGGTTGCGAATCCAGGATGCGGCTGAACCGGAACAGCTGATCTTCGACTTCGTCAACCTGATCGGCCTTTTCGGCCCGTATCAGCAGCGCCTGGCGCGCCACTTGCTCGACGCCGTCGATCAGATCGGCATTGGCGGACCAGCGCTCGGACACTGCCGCTTTGAGCACCTCGAGGGTGGAATCTTCGACCTTGCCTGAGATCAGCCGCTCGACGAGCCGAACCTTGGGCTCAGCATCCTCGGAGGGCTGAGACAGGTAACGGGTCACCACGATCTCTCGGTTGAGCAACTGTGCCACTGAGGCCAGCTCGTCGGCCAGGGTGGCCAGCGCTTTGTCGTCTGCATTCTTCGAGATTTCGCCAAAGCGGTCCAGCAGATTCTTCAAAGCCTCCCTGCTTGCCGAGCGCACGCCAGTTTGTGTCGACGACTGCCCGTCGCCCTTCTTTGGCGCCATATCGTCGAGTTCGTCGAGAAAGCGGTCGACGGTGGCCGACTGATGCTCCGAGTCGTCGACGTACTCGCGCACCAAATCGCCCGCATGGCGCAAGGATTCGCCACCGAGGTCGTGGCGAAGCTGCCGGATGAGCTGGGCGCGCAGCAGCTCCACCTGTCGCGTGCCTTGTTCTTTCACCCGCTCGACTTCCGCGTCGGCTTGAGCCCGTAGCTGTTCTTTGATGCGTTCCGCGTCAGCACGAGCACCCTCAGTGATCCGCTCGGCTTCTGCCTTGGCGTCTTTGACGGCTTTCTCGTGAGCCTGACTCGCCACTTTCAATCGCTCGGCCGCCTGCGCAGCCTCGTCCAACTCACGCTTGACCGATTCTTGCCGCCGGACCATCAGCTTGCGCACCTGCGGCACGGCGTAGCGCCAGACCAAGAAGATAATGACGGCGAATCCGCCGAGCTGTCCGATGAATGTCGACATTGAGTCGTTACCGCCCCTTAGTTCCTATTCCTTCTTGGCCCCGGAAGCCGCCGGCGCCTTCGAGATGTCGACGCCGAGGATCCGGCTGGCCAGCGACGCGGAAACGGTTTCTATATGGGAGCGCAACTCCTCGGCGATTTCGTCACCTTCTCGCTTCAACCGGTCGTTGGCGTCCTGCAGTGTGGAACGCACTTCCTCCTCGACGCGGCTGCGCATCTCGTCGAGGACTTTGCGACCCTCGGCCCGGGCGTCGTCGCGCGCGCCGGACGCCTCGACCCGGGCGTCCGTCAACAACTGTTCGTAATCGGCCTGGGCGGCAGCGAACTGCTCTTCCGATTTCTTGTTGTCGTCCTGCGTCTTGGCGACCATGTACTCGCGCGCGCTCAGCACGTGCATGATCGGCGGCACGACGAAGGTGGAGATGACGCCGAGCACGATCAAGAAGATGAGGAGCACCACGAAGAAGGTGCCATTGGGGATGAGGAAGTTGTCGCCGCCCCCTCCCTCTGCTGCTACGCGGGTCGCGGCCAGCACCGTAACGCTCATCTCACCCATGCGTTCGGATTACTTGACCGGTGTGGCAAAGACGAACAGCGCCATGAACGCCAGGTTGATGAAGTAGGCGGCCTCGACCAGACCGACCGTGATGAAGAAAGGGGTGAACAGCCGCCCTTGCGCTTCCGGTTGCCGGGCGATTCCGGAGATCAGCGCGTTACCGGCGACACCGTCACCGATACCGGCACCGATGGCACCGCCGGCTAAAATAATTCCGCCACCGATAAGGGCGCCCTCGGCGATCTGGGGACTTGGCATTGCATTACCTCCTTGGTTGCTGGTAGCGGACTACCAGGTTTCTGTTGTGGGGCCGACCAACCAGATGGGCGGCCGTCTCTCATTCGTGGTCTTCGTCCACTTCCATCGACTGGCTGAAATACAGGATCGTCAGCAGCGCGAAGATGAACGCCTGGATCGCACCAACGAACAAGTCGAACGATTTCCAGATCGCGTTCGGCGCCCACAAAATATAGGGCGGGAACATCGCGATCAGCGCCACCAAGATTCCGCCGGCGAAGATGTTGCCGAAGAGACGCAGTGCCAACGAGATCGGCTTGGACAGCTCTTCGACGATATTGATCGGCGCCAGAATCATCACGTGTCCGCGCACCACTTTCCAGGGATGGCCGAAGATGCCGCGGCGCCAGATGCCGGCCGCGTGGTAGCAGACGAAGACGAAGAGGGCCAGGGCCAAGACGTAGTTGATGTCCGCGGCTGCTGACTTGAGCAGCTCGGTGGGGCTCCCGGACTTATCCGTGTACTGCACCGGCAGCACCGACAGCCAATTGGAGATCAGGATGAAGACGAAAATGGTGACTGCCAGCGGCAGCACGAACGGCGCGATCCGCAGCCCGATTGTGCTCTCGATCTGGTCGCGCATCTGAATGGTGACCGCCTCGAAGAACAACTGCACACCGTTGGGCACGTCCGTCGACGTGACTTTGGACCGCAGGAAAAAGGCGAGCGCAAGGACGATGACCGCCGCGATCGCCGTCGATGCCACCGTGTCGATATTGATCGTCAACCCGAACAACTGGGTCTTCGCGTGCTTTCCGACCTCAATCTGACCGGCGGCCAGGATCGTCTCAAACATCGCTATCGTCCCTCCCGTCAACACCTTCATGTTCGGTACCGGCGTGGTCCGGCGGCGTGAGTTCGCCGGCTCCTGCGCGAAGTTTCTTCCACACCGGCAATGCGGTCGACACCACGAGCAGTACCTGGAACACCGCTAAGCCAAACACAACCCCGAGCCCCGCGGGTTTGAATACGAAAGCGATGACCAATCCGATCACGGTCAAGGCGAGTAATCGTCCCGCCGAGTTCATCGCCATCCTGGTCTTCAGGGAATTGGCTCCGGAGGTGATCGCGTCGACCGAGCGCTGCACCACCAGCGCGTTCAGCAAACCCATCAGCAGGCCGATGCCGATGAACACCCCGACCATAGGATGTTTCAGCCAAGCCGAGGCGGCTATCGCCAGCGCCGTCAGAATCAAGCAGATGACGAGCAGCCGAATCGGCCGAAACACTACAGAGGGAAACACCAACGGCGCGTCGTGCGCTGGCGTCGTCACTGGCTGCTGCACCTCAATCCCGCGTTAGTGGGAGTTGCCGGGGAGAATCCTGCGTGGCCCGTCGAGCGTATCGGAGGGCAGTTGGCACGCTGGACTCACCCAAGGGCCAACTCCTTTGTCGGTCGTAACTCGGAGCAATCGGTCGCGCGTTCGACTGTCCGGTGGCCGGCAACCCGCGAGGTATTTCGGGTTCTACCTGCACCGTACCACACCGAGAAGACGTCTACTACTCTCTGTCGTAGTACTCGTCGCGGCGCCGCAGCAAGGGAATCAGCGTCGCAATGACCGCGACGGCGATGGCGCCGAGCATCACTTCTCCGGTATCGCGCGGATCGAAGAAGATAGTGCTTGCGGTGCCGAACGCGACGATGCTCACCCACAGGTAGATCAGTAGTACGACACGCCGATGCGAGTGCCCGATCTGCAGCAGCCGGTGATGCAGGTGCATTTTGTCCGGACTGAAGGCGCTGCGGCCGGCGCGGGTGCGGCGCACGATGGCCAGGAGCAAATCGAGCATTGGCACGAACATCACCGCTACCACCAGCAGGAACGGCGACAGCAGGGCAAACACGTCGCGGACGCCGTAGGCGTTCTGCGAGATCGGGCCGGCGGCTGTGGTCGACGCCGCGGCCAGCATCAACCCGATCAGCATGGAACCGGAGTCGCCCATGAAGATCCGGGCCGGATGAAAGTTATGCGGCAAAAAGCCCAAGCAGGCCCCGGCGAGCACGACCGATATGACTGCCGGCGGATAAAACAGCACGTCGCCGCCATGGTCGTGCAGCAGGCCGACCGAGAAGATACATATCGCCAGCGCGGTGATGAGACCTAATCCGGCGGCCAGCCCGTCGAGCCCGTCGACGAAGTTCATTGCATTGACGATGGATACGGTCAAGGCCAGCGTGAGCAACATCGAGGATGCTTGATCCAACACGATGGTGCCGACCCCGCCCAGCGGGATGTACAGCACACTCCAGGCGACGCCCATGGTGACCAAGACGCTGGCCGCGGTGATCTGGCCGGCGAACTTGGTCAGCGCGTCCAGTCCCCAGCGGTCGTCGATCAAACCGATAACCAGGATCACCGCGGTAGCGACTGCCACCGCACGCATGCCCGACGAGTAGACGAAACCGCGCGCGAGTGCGGGCAGCTGCGAAGCAAGGAAGGTGGCCGCAATGACACCGAGGTACATCGCCAGCCCGCCCATCCGCGGTGTCGGCGTCACGTGCACGTCACGGTCCCGCGGATAGGCCACCGCCCCCAAGCGGGTGGCCAGCAGGCGTACCGGCCCGGTCGCGAAGTACGTGATGATGGCCGCCGTGAGCCCTACCAACGCGAGTTCGCGCAGGGGCACACCGGCTCCGCGATCGGATAGCGCAAGCAGACCGCCGGCAACGCTAACCACCCCGAGACCGTACTGCACACGGCGACGGTGTGCGGCGCGGGACCGGACCGGTGGTCAGCCCGATCCGCCGGACGAAGCCAACAGGCTTGCCGGATCCAGCCCCAGCACTGCAGCAACGCTTTCGGCGCTGACCGGCCCGGCTCGCAGGATATGCGGAGCCGGCCCGGTCAGGTCGAGAATCGTCGACGCCGCCTGCTGCGCAGACACCCCCGCGTCGAGATAGACGTCGACCAGATCGCCGAGCTGACGTTGTGCGTCGTCCGCGCTGACCGCTGGTGGTTGGCCGGAGATGTTGGCACTGGACACCGCCATCGGCCCCACCTCGCGCAGCAACTCGATGGCGACCGGATGCAACGGCATTCGCAGCATCACCGTGCCGCGGGCGTCACCGAGGTCCCACTGCAGTGACGGCGCCTGCCGAACGACCAGGCTCAGCGCGCCCGGCCAGAAGGCGCGAATCAGTTCGTGCGCCCCGTCGGGCATGGCGAAGACCAGCCCTTCGATGGTGTGCCAGGAGCCGACCAGCACCCCGACCGGCATGTCGCGGCCCCGTCCTTTGGCCGCCAGCAACGCCGCCACCGCGGCGCTGTCGAACGCGTCGGCTCCGAGGCCGTAGACGGTGTCGGTGGGCAGCACCACCAGTCGGCCGAGTTTGGCAGCGCTGACCGCTGCGGCGATGCCACGGGCGCGTTGCGCGGGGTCGGCGCAGTCGAACACCTCAGTCAATTTGCGCCCGCTCTTCCCCCGCAAGCGGGAGGTTTCCCCGCCTCATCGCTGCGCTCTGCATCGTCGCCGGCGTGCAACGGCCACTCCCCTGCGGGCGGTGACGAAGCGGGGCCGGCCGACCAGATCGCGGCGGGCGACGATGGTGTCGAAAAGGGCGGTGCCGGCGAGCAGGTCGACGGTGTGCGTCGAGGTGGTGTCGTCATGCTCGACGGCGAACGCGCCGCCCGGCCGCAGCCAACGCCCCGCAAGGGCGGTGACGGCGGCGATCACCGCCATACCGTCCGCGCCGCCGAACAGCGCGTGGTGTGGGTCGTGATCGGACACTTCCGGCTCCAGCTCGGCACTGTCCGGGACATACGGTGGGTTCGCCACGACGAGATCGACGCGGCCGTCGAGTTCGGGCAACAAGCCGGGTGTGGTTACATCGGCGCAGATCAGCTCCACAGTGCTGCCCATGCAGTTGTCTCGGGCGTATTCGAACGCCGTTTCCGAGTCGTCGAAGCCGAGCACGCGGGCCGCGGGCCACTTTCGGGCCAGCGCGAGGGCCAGTGCGCCTGAGCCGGTACACAGGTCGACGATCACCGGCCGTGACGGCAGATGCTGCGCGACGGCCCATTCGAGCAGCGCTTCGGTCTCCGGGCGCGGGACGAACACTCCCGGGCCGACCCGAACCGTCACGGGGCCGAAGTGGGCCGTGCCGACGATGTGCTGCAGCGGGACACGTCGGGACCGCACGGCCACTGCGTTTTGGTAGCGCTGGAAGAAGTGATCACCGGGCGGGTCGAGCATCAGAAGCCGTCCACGGTCGGTGCCGGCCAGGTGTGCGGCCAGCGCTTCGGCATCATGGCGCGCCGACTCGATGCCGGCCTGCGCCAGGACCGCCGTGGCGGAAGCGATGGCGCTGCGCAGGCCGTCGGAAGCGGTCACGGCTGCTGCTGTAGCCGGGATTGACGGTCTGCGGCCGACAGTGCGTCGAACAGCGCGTCGAGATCCCCGTCGAGGACCTGGTCGAGGTTGTGCGCCTTGAAACCGATGCGGTGGTCGGTGATCCGGTTCTCCGGGAAGTTGTACGTGCGGATGCGTTCACTGCGGTCCACGGTGCGGATCTGGCTGGCCCGGTCAGCCGATGCGTCGGCCAGCGCCTGTTCCTCGCGCAGCGCCTGGAGCCGGGCCGCCAGCACCTGTAGGGCCCGGGTCTTGTTCTGCAGCTGTGAGCGCTCGTTCTGACAGGTGACGACGATCCCGGTGGGCAGATGCGTGATCCGGACCGCCGAGTCGGTGGTGTTGACGCCTTGCCCACCTTTGCCGGAGGACCGGTAGACGTCGACCCGCAGGTCAGACTCGTCGATCTGTACCTCGCCGACTTCTTCAGGTTCGGGATAGACCAGGACGCCGGCCGCCGAGGTGTGCACCCGACCCTGCGACTCCGTCACCGGAACCCGCTGCACCCGATGAACCCCACCCTCGAATTTCAACCGGGACCAGACGCCGTCGGCGGAGTCGCTCTTGGTCGCAATAGTCAGCGTCGCGTCTTTGTACCCGCCCAGATCTGAGGTGGTCTCGTCCAACACGGTCACGGTCCAGCCGTGCCGCTCGGCGTAGCGGATGTACATGCGCGCGAGGTCTGCGGCGAACAGCGCGGATTCCTCGCCGCCTTCCCCGGATTTGACCTCAAGCACGACATCGTCCGGGTCGTGCGGGTCGCGCGGCGCCAGCATGTCGGTCAGCTGGGCGTCGAGTTCGGTCACCCGAGATTCCAATTCAGCGGCCTCGGTGGCGAAAGATTCGTCGACAGCGGCGAACTCCCGCGCGGCTTCCAGATCACCGCGCGCTGCCTGCAGCTTGCGCGAGGCGGCCACGATCGGCGCCAGCTGGGCGAATCGCCGCCCCACTTTGCGCGCCCTGCTCGGATCGCTGTGCAGCTCGGGGTCGGCCAGCTGCCGCTCGAGGTCAGCGTGCTCGTCGAGCAACGCGTCGATGGCGTGCACACTCTGCGTCATGCGAACCTCCTGCCCCACGCCCGGCGGCCCTGCGGCCCGAGGTCGGAGTCGTCTCGCTTGCGGCGACGAGCGTGGCAGTCGAACCGACAAAACGACGCCCGGGCTGCGCGGAGTCCCGCGACAGTTCGGGCGTCGATGAGTCGGCTAGTTTCCGGCGTCAGCAGCCTTGTCCGTGCCGGCGTTGCGCTTGCCGTAACGCTTCTCGAAGCGAGCCACCCGGCCGCCGCTGTCGAGAATTTTCTGCTTACCGGTGTAGAACGGGTGACACTGCGAGCACACCTCGACCACGATGCGGCCGCTTTCCTTGGTGCTGCGGGTCTGGAAGGTGTTTCCGCAACCGCAGACCACGGTGGTCTCGCCGTATGTGGGGTGGATACCAGATTTCATGATTCCTCTTCAGTCGTTGGTCGCCGGGTCGCCCTGTCCGACCTGTGGTGGGGCGTGAACCGGAACCTGAGGGTTCGAGATGCGATTATGCCAGGTCGGGCACCGTCGATTCAAAACGCCGGGACCGGCCGGACCATTCCCACTTGTGGGCTGACCGCTCCGGTAGTCGCGCGGGCGGTCAGTCGTTGTCAGTCGTTGTCGGAGCCGCCCGGCGTCGTCTTCGACACCTGCACCAAGAATTCGTAGTTGTTCTTGGTCTTGCGCAGCTGCGACATCAGCAGGTCGATGGCCTGGTGCGAGTCCAGCCCGGACAGCACGCGCCGCAGCTTGTGCACAACCGCGAACTCATCTGGTGAGAGCAGCAGTTCGTCTTTGCGGGTGCCCGACGGGTTGACGTCGACGGCCGGGAACACCCGACGTTCGGAGATCTTGCGGTCCAGCTTGAGCTCGGCGTTGCCGGTGCCTTTGAACTCCTCGAAGATGACGGTGTCACCGGTTGATCCGGTCTCCACCATCGCGGTGGCGATGATGGTCAGCGAGCCGCCTTCTTCGATGTTCCGCGCGGCGCCGAGGAAGCGCTTCGGCGGATACAGCGCCGTGGAGTCCACACCACCGGAGAGGATGCGGCCCGAAGCCGGGGACGCGTTGTTGTAGGCGCGGCCTAGTCGGGTGATCGAATCGAGCAACACCACCACGTCTTTGCCCTGCTCCACCAGTCGCTTCGCCCGCTCGATGGCCAACTCGGCGACCGAGGTGTGATCCGACGGCGGCCGGTCGAATGTCGAGGCGATGACCTCGCCCTTGACCGAGCGGGTCATGTCGGTGACCTCTTCTGGCCGCTCGTCGACGAGCACGACCATCAGGTGGCATTCCGGGTTGTTGCGGGTGATCGCGTTGGCAATGTCCTGCAGGATCGTGGTCTTCCCGGCTTTGGGCGGCGACACGATCAGGGCGCGCTGGCCCTTGCCGATCGGCATGATCAGGTCGATGACCCGGGTGGTCAGCCGCTCGGTGGTGGTCTCCAGCCGGAGCCGCTGGTTGGGATACAGCGGCGTCAGCTTGGTGAAGTCGGGCCGCTTCCTGGCGTCGTCGACCGGGCCGCCGTTGATGGTGTCCAGACGGACCAGCGGGTTGAACTTCTGCCGCTGATTGGGCTGTTCGCCGTCGCGCGGCACGCGGACCGCACCGGTCACCGCGTCACCACGGCGCAGGCCGTTCTTGCGCACCATGTTCATCGAGACGTAGACGTCGTGCGGACCGGCCAGGTAGCCCGAGGTGCGCACGAACGCGTAGTTGTCCAGCACGTCGAGGATGCCCGCCACCGGCTGCACGACGTCGTCCTCGCGGAGTTCGGATTCCCCCGTGCCGTCACCCGACCGTTGGTCACCGCGGCGCCGGCGGTCGCGGAACCGGCGGCCTCGCCGGCCCTGGCGGTCGCCGCCGTCGTCGTCGCGGTTCTGCTGCCCGTCGGAGCCCTGCTGATCGCCGTCACCGCTCTTTTCCGGTGCCGCCTGGCCCTGCTTGGCATCGGCTTGATCCGGCTTATCCTGGTCGGCCGTCCCGGCGGGCGATCCGGCGCCGCGCGAGGCACTGCGCCGTTCGCGGCGCGGACCCTCGTTGGTGGGTGACTCGTTCTGCGCGTCGGCGCGCCCGTTGGGGGCGTCGTTGCTTTCGGCGCGGCGCGAGGCTTGCTGTGACGGGTTTTGTGACGTGTCAGCGTCTGCGGCGACGTGGTTGGTGCCGGCGTCGGCTTCGGCCGAGCCGCCGCCGTTGGCGGGCGCTCCATTTGCACCGTGGCCCGGTCCCCCGCTCTGGATCTCCCGGATCGCGGCGATCAACTCGTTCTTGCGCATACCTGACGTGCCCTTGACGCCGACGCGGTTGGCCAGCGCCCGCAACTCGGGCAGCACCATGGTTGACAGTGAGCCCTCGGGTCCGGCGGTCTTCGCCGCGCCGGCCGAAGGGGTGCCGGCGTCGTCACCTGTCGACGGCGCGGGTGTCTGTGCGCCGGATTCGGCGGCCGCCGAAATGTTTGTGGTCACGGGGTTCGGCAACTGATCGTCATGGGCGCTGTCGCCAGCCGTGATGAGGTCCGTTTCGGTCACGGATTTCCTTTCTTCCCCCGCTGATTGCGTCACGCGAGGGGTTAGTTGCATTCGGCCAGATCGCCGAGTGCTTACCACCACCGACCCGGCGACGGTGATCGCCTGAAGTGACGACATTGAAGGCGAATCATCGTCCACGAGAAGAATTTGGTGGTCGTCCTGGTGTCAATGCAGTGTGCAGATGCTGCTATCGCTGGACGGCTCCGAGGATAACGCGCATCGGTGCCGGAAGCAAGAAACCCCTGTGTGGGCGGTTTCGCGCCGTCAACCGGCGACGACGACCCCGGAACTCCAGCGAACCCCGTCTCCCGCCGCCATCTCGGTGAGGGCGAAGCCGTTCGCAGCACCGAACTCGACGACTTCAGCGGGCAGTTCCGGCTCGGTCGTCAACGCGATGACCGCAGGTCCCGCGCCAGAAAGCACCGCTGCGATGCCAGAACGCCGCAGCAGGTTCAAGTATTCCGCCGAGGCCGCCATGGCGTGGGCGCGCTGTGGTTGGTGCAGCACATCCTCGGTGGCCACCAGCAAGAGGTCGGGACGCTCGGTGAGCGCGACAACGAGCAGTGCCGCGCGGCTGACGTTGAACCGGGCATCGAAATGACTGACCTGCGCCGGCAGCAGCGTCCTCGCCTCGGCCGTCGACGAACGCTGCCTGGGTATGGCGGGAAACACGTGGATGTCGGGATGTAATCGCAACGGCACCGCTGAGTAGCGAGGCGGATGCCCGGCGCGATCGGTCCAGGACACCACCGGGCCGCCCAGAACCGCAGCTGCCGCGTTGTCCGGATGACCTTCGAATTCCGAAGACAATTGAATGAGTTGGGTCTGGTTGAGCGGTATGGAATCGGCTTGCGCCAGAAGGCCATTGGCGGCCGCCAAACCACCGACGGCGGCTGCCGCTGAAGAGCCGAGCCCGCGGGAGTGCGGTATCGCATTGCGACATCGCACCACCAGACCCGGAACACCGAATCCGGCCGCCTGCAGCCCACACCGGATAGCCCGCACCACCAGATGGCCCTCGTCCAGCGAGACTTGGCCGGTGCCCTCACCCTCGACCTCGACGACCAAGCCGGAATCCATTGTCTCGACCAGTATCTCGTCGTAGAGACTCAATGCCAGCCCCAGGCTGTCGAAGCCGGGCCCCAGGTTGGCAGTCGAGGCCGCTACGACGGCGCTGCCGGACAGCCCAGAAGGCAGGCGCACTATTCCAGTTCCAACTGCGCGACGACGGCGACTGGGTCCACGGGCAGCGGGGTGACGCTGGGCATGTCCCTCAGCGCGGTGTCGGGATCTTTCAAGCCATTGCCGGTCACCGTGCACACGACCGTCGAGCCGATTGCGACCCAGCCGTCGTCGATCGCCTTGAGCAGGCCGGCGATGCTGGCCGCCGAGGCGGGCTCGACGAAGACCCCTTCGACGTTGGCCACCAGGTGGTAGGCGGCGAGAATCTCGTCGTCCGTGGCAGCCAGGAAACGCCCATGGGACTGTTGTTGCGCCTCCACGGCCGACGACCAGGATGCCGGCGACCCGATGCGGATCGCCGTCGCGACGGTTTCGGGTTGGCGCACCGGTTGCCCGGTGACCAGCGGTGCAGCGCCCGCCGCCTGGGTGCCCAGCATGCGGGGCAACGTGTCGATCACTCCCTCGCGGCGGTATTCGGTGTAGCCCCGCCAATAGGCGGTGATGTTGCCGGCGTTGCCCACCGGCAGCGCGTGCACATCGGGCGCGTAGCCCAGCGCGTCGACGATTTCGAACGCCGCGGTCTTCTGACCTTCGATGCGGACCGGGTTGACGGAGTTGACCAGCGAGATGCTCGGGAAGTCCGCCGCCATCTTCCGCGCCAGTTCCAGGCAGTCGTCGAAGTTGCCGTCGATCTGAATGATTTTCGCGCCGTGCATGACCGCCTGCGCCAGCTTGCCCATCGCGATCTTGCCCTGCGGTATGAGCACCGCGCAGGTCATGCCGGCCCGCGCAGCGTAAGCCGCCGCCGACGCCGAGGTGTTACCTGTCGATGCGCACAGCACCGCCTGTTGCCCGCGTGCCAGCGCGTCGGTGACGGCCATCGTCATGCCGCGGTCCTTGAAGGAACCGGTCGGGTTGAGTCCTTCGACTTTCAGATGCACTGTGCAGCCGGTCTGCTCGGACAGCCCGGCCGCGTAGATCAGCGGGGTGCCGCCTTCGAGCAAGGTGACCGCGGTCCAGTCGGCAGCGACCGGCAACCAATCCCGGTATGCGGCAATCACCCCCGGCCACGGCTGATGCGTGGCCGTTCTGGCGGCACTCACGAGCTGGTTCCTTCCAGACGCAACACACTGGACACCCGCTGCACCGCGTCGAGGTCGCCCAGCGCGGCGACCGTCTCGGACAGCGCGGCGTCGGTGGCCCGGTGGGTCACCACCACGATGCGCGCGCCGACTCGCTGACCGCCTTGGTCAGCCACACCTTCCTGGCGGACCTCGGCGATGCTTACTTCCCTTTTTGCGAATTCGGCTGCGACGGAGGATAATACGCCGGGCCGGTCATCCACGAACATGCTGACGTAGTAACGGGTGAAGATGAAACCCATCGGCGCGACCGGCAACTGGGCATATTTGGACTCGCGCGGTCCGCGGCTGCCCAACACCCGGTTGCGGGCTGCCATCACCAGGTCGCCGGTCACCGCCGAAGCGGTCGGCGCTCCGCCTGCGCCCTGCCCGTAGAACATCAGCCGTCCGGCGGCCTCGGCCTCGACGACCACCGCATTGAAGGCACCGTTCACCGTGGCCAGCGGATGCGACAACGGCACCAGCGCGGGGTAGACGCGGGCCGACACCCGCTCCTGGCCTTCGTCGGTGACGATGCGCTCACAGATGGACAGCAATTTGATGGTGCAGCCCAACGCCCGGGCCGAGGTGAAGTCGTCCGGGCTGATCTTCGTGATCCCCTCGCGGTACACGTCATCGGCGGTCACCCGGGTGTGGAAGGCGATCGACGCCAGGATTGCGGCTTTGGCCGCGGCGTCGTAGCCCTCGACGTCGGCTGTCGGGTCGGCTTCGGCGTAGCCGAGCGCGGTGGCATCAGCCAGCGCCGCGTCGTACTCGGCGCCGGTGCTGTCCATTTCGGACAGGATGTAGTTGGTGGTGCCGTTGACGATGCCGGCCACGCTCAACACCGTGTCGCCGGCCAACGACTGGTTCAGCGGGCGGATTACCGGGATGGCGCCTGCAACGGCGGCCTCGAAATACAAGTCGACGTTGCCGCTCTCGGCGGCCTGTGCCAGTTCCCCGGTCGCAACGGCCAGCAGCGCTTTATTCGCGGTGACAACGGACTTGCCGTGTTCGAGCGCCGACAAGATGGCTTTGCGGGCCGGTTCGACGGGACCCATCAGTTCGATGACGATGTCGACGTCCTCGCGGGTGACCAGTTCTTCGATGTTGTCGGTGAGCAGCTCGACGGGGACACCGCGATCATCGGCAACGCGGCGCACACCGACGCCGCGCAGCGCCAGCGGGGCTCCGATCCGGGCTGTCAGGTCACCGGCGCTTTCCCCGATGATGCGGACGACTTGGCTGCCGACGTTCCCTAACCCGAGTACCGCTACGCCGACAGGGTGGTCCTCACCGAACACAGTTCACCTCACTTCCAAACTCAGTAGATCGTCCACGGTCTCACGGCGCAGGATCAAGCGGGCCCGCCCGTCGCGCACCGCCACAACCGCGGGGCGGCCGATCAGGTTGTAGCGGCTCGACAGCGAATAGCAGTAGGCGCCGGTGGCTGCCACCGCCACTAGATCGCCTGGGTGCAGGTCGGTGGGCACCCAGGTGTCACGCACGACGACATCTCCACTCTCGCAGTGCTTCCCGACGATACGAGCCAGCGTCGGCGGCGCGTCGGTACTTCGTGACACCAGGCGCACGTCGTACTCGGCGCCGTAGAGCGCGGTACGGATGTTGTCGCTCATCCCGCCGTCGACGCTGACGTAGCGGCGAAGCGCGGAGGCGCTCACGTCGACGTCCTTGACGGTGCCCACCTCGTAGAGCGTGACGGTGCCCGGCCCGGCAATCGCCCTTCCAGGCTCGACCACCAGCCGCGGTGCGGGTAGTCCCACCGCTGCGGACTCGTTGCGCACGATGGTGCTCAGCTTGGCCGCCAGCTCGCGCATCGGCGGCGGATCGTCGTGCGGCAGATAGGAGATCCCCATGCCGCCGCCGAGGTCTACGGTCGAAATCTGCGCGGTCTTGTCGGGGCCGAACTCGCCGACAACGTCGCGGAGCAGGCCGAGGACCCGGCGGGCGGCAAGCTCGAACCCGGCGACGTCGAAGATCTGCGAACCGATATGGCTGTGCAGACCCACCAACCGCAGATGCTCGGTGTCGAACACCCGCCGCACCGCGGCCATTGCCGCACCGCTGGCCAGCGACAGTCCGAACTTCTGGTCTTCGTGGGCGGTGGAGATGAATTCGTGGGTGTGGGCTTCGACGCCGACGGTGACCCGGATCAATACGTCTTGAACCACGCCGATCTCGGCCGCGATGGCGTCGAGACGTTCGATTTCGACCATCGAGTCGACCACCACGTGGCTGATCCCCGCTTTGACCGCAGCCGTGAGTTCGGCAACCGATTTGTTGTTGCCGTGCAGCGCGATTCGCTCCGGTGGGAAGTCGGCGTGCAGCGCGACGGCCAACTCGCCGCCGCTGCAGACGTCAAGGGAAAGCCCTTCCTGGTCGATCCAGCGCGCCACTTCGGTGCACAGAAATGCTTTGGCGGCGTAGTGCACGTTCTGCCCGCCGCCGAAGGCATCGGCGATGTCGCGGCAACGCGAACGGAAGTCGTCTTCGTCGACGACAAACAGCGGCGTGCCATATTCGTGCGCCAGATCGGTCAAGGCAACGTCGCCGATGCGCACTACGCCGTCGTCTACGCGAGCAGTGTTGCGCGGCCACACCTCAGGTGACAACAGCAGCAGTTCCTCGGTGCTTTGCGGGCACGGCGGGACGTCGGCGTGGTGGGCGCCTTCGGCGTGCTTGGGCCCTGCGGGGTGGGCGTTCACATTCGCTCCGGTGCGCTGACTCCGAGGATCGCCAATCCGTTGGCGATCACCTGGCGAGTGGCCTGGCACAGTGCCAGGCGCGCGCTGTGCAGTTGATTGGGTTGTTCGTCGCCTTGGGGCAGGACGCGGCACGAGTCGTAGAACCGGTGGTAGTCGCCGGCGAGGTCTTCAAGGTAGCGGCAGACTCGGTGTGGCTCACGCAGCGCCGCAGCGGTTTTCAGCACCCGCGGGAACTCACCGAGGCCGCGGATCAGGGTGCCTTCTTTTTCGTGGCTGAGCAGCTCCAGGTGTGCTGTATCGGGAGTGAGTCCAAGTTCAGCGGCATTGCGGGCCAGCGCAGAGAGCCGAGCGTGTGCGTATTGCACGTAATAAACCGGGTTTTCGCTGGACGCCGTGGACCACAGCGCCAAATCGATGTCGATCGGGGTGTCCACCGACGAGCGGATCAGGCTGTAGCGCGCCGCGTCCACCCCGATGGCCTCGACCAGGTCGTCGAGGGTGATGACGGTTCCGGCGCGCTTGCTCATCCGCACCGGCTGGCCGTCGCGGACCAGGTTGACCATCTGACCGATCAGCACCTCAACGGTGGCCGGGTCGTCCCCGAACGCGGCGGCGGCGGCCTTGAGCCGGGAGATGTAGCCGTGGTGGTCGGCGCCGAGCATGTAGATACACAGATCAAAGCCGCGTTGCCGCTTGTCCAGGTAGTAGGCGAGGTCACCGGCGATGTAGGCCGGTTGGCCGTCGCTTTTGATCACGACCCGGTCTTTGTCGTCGCCGAATGCGCTGGTGCGCAACCAGGTCGCGCCGTCCTTCTCGTAGATGTTGCCGTTGTCGCGAAGCCGGGTGATGGCCTGCTCGACACGGCCGCTGGCGTGCATCGACTCTTCGTGGGTGTAGACGTCAAAGTCGGTGCCGAAGTCGTGCAGGGACTGCTTGATGTGGGCGAACATCAGGTCGACCCCGATGCGCCGGAAGGTTTCGTGCTGCTCAGCCCCCGGCAGCGTCAGGGCATCGGGCGCCTTCTGCAAAACCTGGGTGGCGATGTCACCGATGTAGGCACCGGCATAGCCGTCGGCCGGTGTCGGCTCGCCGTTGGCCGCGGCGATCAGAGAGTTGGTGAACCGGTCGATCTGCGCGCCGTGGTCATTGAAGTAGTACTCGCGCACCACATCGGCGCCCTGTGTGGACAGTAGCCTGCCCAGCGCGTCGCCGACGGCGGCCCAGCGGGTGCCACCGATGTGGATGGGCCCGGTTGGGTTCGCCGAGACAAACTCCAGGTTGACGTGGTGCCCGGCCAGGACGTCGGAGTGTCCATAAGTCGCGCCGGCGCCGATGACGTTGTTGACGATGATGCCCTGCGCCGAGGCCTCCAAACGCAGGTTGATGAAGCCAGGACCGGCCACTTCGGCGGCGGCCACGCCCTGGTGCTGAGCTAAGGCCTCGGCCAGCCATTGGGCGAGTTCCCGCGGGTTGGTGCCGACCTTCCTGGCCAGCTGCAGCGCCAGGTTGCTGGCATAGTCGCCGTGTTCGGGGTTGCGGGGCCGTTCGACGGTGACCGTTTGCGGCAGCACCGCAGCATCGAGGCCGCGCTCAACCAGTACCGCGCCGGCGGTACTCCTGAGCAGCTCGGCCAGGTCAGCAGGGGTCACGAGGGTCCATCCTATTGGCTGTCGCCGCACAGGCCCGAATTCATCGCGGCGACCAGGCGGCCACCTCGATGCGTTAGGCTGTCGGGGCCCAATGGCGCAGCCTCGTCTGCGTGCGCCCCCGTAGCTCAGGGGATAGAGCGTCTGCCTCCGGAGCAGAAGGCCGCAGGTTCGAATCCTGCCGGGGGCACCACCTCACCAGCCTTTTCGCCGGAACTCACCGGCCCGGTAAGAGCCGAAAACGGGCCTGCGTTGTCACGAGGATGTCACAACTCCTCCCAAACTCTTCGCGGCGTCGATCAACGCGGCGTCTTGGGAGTGGGCGTAGAGGCGGGCTGTCGTTGCGGCGTCGGCGTGGCCGAGCCATTTGGCGATCACAGCCAGCGGCACCCCGCGCAGATGCAAAGCGGTGCCGCAGGAGTGGCGAGCATCGTGCAGCCGGATCGGACGCACCCCGGCCTTCTTGGTGATCTTGTGCCATTTGCGGGTGAGGGCGTCGGGTGTGTAGGGCTGGCCGCCCTCGTCGACGGCGACGTAGCCGCTGTCAGTGTGCGCTGCGCCGAGGGCGAGCCGCTCCTGGGCGTAGCGGGCCGATGCGCGGCGCAGCGCGGCGACCAGGCCGTCGTCGAGGGGCAGTGTGCGGCGCGATGAGCGCGTCTTGGGGTCGTTCTCGCACAACGACTACCCGCACCGGCAGCCACCCGGACCCGGTCGATGCTGAGTGTCTTGGCTTCGAGGTCGATGTCCGACCACATCAGCCCGGCGAGTTCACCGCGGCGCAGCCCGGACAGCGCCAGATACCACAGATGCCCGCTGCGGTCCTTATCGGCGGCGCGCAGCACGCAGCCGGATCTCGTCAGGGGTGTAGGTCGCCGGCTCGTTGCGGATGCGCGGAACCTTGCGCATCGCGGCGGCGACGTTGCGGGGCAGTTCGCGGCGCTCGATGCCGTAGTCCAGCAGTGGCTCGCCAGCAGTCGACGGATTTGTTCAGCGACCGCGCCGACCACGCGCGCCGCGCACGACCTTTCCCGGTGAGTGTGCCGCCGTCGCGCAGGGCGATCAGCAGCTTGTCCAGATCGGGTCGGGTGAGCTTCTGCACCGCGAAGGTTTCCGTGCCGCTCGCGCAGCGGGGCGAGCAGATAGGTGTAGCCGTTGACCGTCGTGGCGCGTGTGTTGTGCAGCGACGCAAGCCAATCAGCGGCGCAGTTGCTCGACGGTGACAGCCTTGCGTGGCACGAACTCGTCGGTGGCCGCAGCCTGCCCGATCTCGGACAGCGCGTCGCGGGCTTCCTTCTCGGTGGCGTACCGCCGGCGCACCTGGTGACGCTTGCCGATCGGCGGACTTCCCGGCGTCGACCGTGAGCTGGTACCGCACAACGTGTTTCCCGGTCTTGCGGTCGAGCCACTTCGACTTTCTTGATCTGCGGTGGTAGCTGCTGCCGCTTAGCCATCGATCAGCCCTCTCTGCTTCGCCTGGCCGATGTAGCGCAACGCCTGGCGCTCCGACACGGTGAACGCAGCCTTGACGGCCTCCAGCCGGCCTCCAGCCCGAGCGCTGTTATGCACGTCGGCAACCTGTCTTAAAAACTCCGCGGTCACTTTGCGCCGCCGGGTAACGTTGTGAACCCGCTTGCGATCCTGTTTGAACTGCGCTGGACCGAATTTCTGTATGTAGCCGCCGCCGGGATTGGGGACGGAACACACCCACATAGGCGTAGAGATCATCGCGCAGGTCGTCGAGATTGATTGCGTTCAAATCTCTTACGCGCAGACGAGTAGTTCCACTCTCCGTTGCGTCCAAGTGGAGGCTGGCGCAAACCGGGACGCCGTCGCGGACCTCGAAGACGATTTTGCAGGCGGGTCGGTCGGCGTCACCGTCGTGTGTGTAGGTCAGTTGCCGGTGTGCGAACGCGTCGCCCATCGGCACAATCTTGGGGTCGGTGGCTTCAACCCGGCCGCCGTCGGGCAGTTCGGTGATCAATCGCATCGGCACGACGTTGAAGCCCTGCTTCTCGGCCCGTGTCCGCCAGTCGTCAGCCAACTTCCCCTCCACCTGTCACTAGAAACTATCCGAAACGGCATGTTGTGTCAGGTGTCATTGTTAGCGTCGCATGCCATTCTGTCAATAGCCGCTCAGCACGCGGCGGACAACCACGGACAGGAGTTGTTGAAATTGGAGAGGCTACTTTTATCGATACCGGAGGTCTGCGCCGCGCTCGACGTTGGTCGCACCACGAGTGTATAGGCTGATTGACCGACGAGCAGCTCGTCAACGTCACGATCGGCCGGCGTTCATTCGTAACCACGGAATCCATTGAGGCTTACGTTAATCGGCTCAGTGAGGCCGCACTGGCATGACCCGTACACGAGAAAGGCCGGCCCGCCACGGCCGGCCATCCCCAGATAGCAGATCTACGCCCAAGCATAACGGCACCGCCCACACAGCCGAGTCGACGTATACGCCGCACCGGACCCCCAGGACCGACGCGAGGCGGCGTTGTTGGCCGAAGCCGCTGCGACTGCGGTTCACCGCTGGCCATCCGATGCTTGGACTGCGGGCGCTTCTCACAGCACCGACTTCCGTCCGGACATCATCGTGGGCCGATCTGCCGCAGGCGGGCAGAGTCGTGAGCGTTACTGACCTCGCCGCAGAGGCGACAGTGATGCAGCGAGCTTGGTGCCAGCGTCATCGACGCCAGAGACATCGGCGCGTACGCAGTCGAGTACGCGGTGCGAAACTGGGCGGTGTTTCCACTCAACGGCAAGGTGCCCGCGATCGCGGGCGGCGTGGTGTCCTCGACGCCACCACCGATCTCGACAGGGTGATCGGTTGGTGGGCTGCCCGATATGTGGTGCCAACATCGGTGGCCGGGTGCCCGAGTCGATGATTGTGATAGACGTTGATCCCCGCAATGGCGGCCTGGAGGCGCTGACCGAGCTCCAGCGGCATCACGGCGCACTACCGGAGACTTTGACAACGGTCTCAGGCCGCGGTGACGGTGGTCGACATCTGTTCTATCGCCGCCCGGCTGGCAAGCTGTCCAGCAAGCGGCTATTGCCGGGGATTGACCTCAAAACGTCGACCGGTTACGTGGTGTTGCCGCCGTCGATTCATCCCGACAGCGGGAAGCCGTACAGCCGAATTGAGGCGCCGGTGGCGCCTCCACCGGCGTGGCTTGTCGACTTACTCAAGCCCGAACCGCGCCCTGCGGCGCCGCGATCAGCGCCCCGGCTCTACGCGCTGCACACCGGTCCCTCGGTCGCTGACGAGTTCAGCGCGAACGCGTCATGGGCCGAAATCCTGATGCCGCACGGGTGGTTTTGCCTCGACACTGACCCCGACGCTGACGGCGCCCGCTGGCTGCATCCGGCCGCGACGTCGGCGTGCTCGGCGACGATCCGCAACGGGTGCCTGTTCGTCTACTCCACGAACACTCCGTTCGATGTCACCGAGCCTGGCCATCCCAAGGGCTACACCAGGTTCCGCGCAATGGCGGTGCTTGAACACAACGGCGATCTTCGCGCCGCAGCGTGCGCGCTGCGCCATCAGGTGGTGGTGTGATGATCGACGCCAACGACGTTCCACCGATGCCCGAGCCCGATCACGGCTGGGCTGAGGAAGATCCGATTCCGCTGGTGCAGGCGACGCCGATCCCGGCTTTCCCGGTGGACGCATTGCCCGAGCCGGTTGCTGAGATGGTTCGCGCCGTCAGCGATGCCACTCAGACCGACTCGGCGATGCCAGCCACGTCAGCGCTGTCTGCACTGTCGGCGTGTACCGGTGGGCACGCCGAAATCGAAGTTCGGCCAGGCTGGCGTGAACCCCTGAACCTGTACACGGCGACAATCGCCCGGCCGGGTGAACGCAAGTCGGCGGTACAGCACACGATGGTGCATCCGATCCTCGAAGTGGAAGCCGAGCTGGCCCACCAAGGTATGGGCACGCGGATGGAAGCCGAAACCCGTAAACAGGTCGCGGTCAAAGACGCTGAACTGCAACGCAATATCGCCGCCAAAGCCGAGTCGGATAGCCGCACAAAGCTATGGCTGACGCCATCGGTGCCGCGATGTTCGCCGAGTCGATCAGCATCCCGGCGATCCCCCGCATCGTCGCTGACGACGTCACACCAGAAGCCGCAGCATCCCTACTGGCCGATCAGGGTGGCCGGCTGGCGATCATCTCCGCCGAAGGCGGCATCTTCGACATCATCGCCGGAAGGTACTCGCGGGCCGTCCCCAACATGGATTTGTGGCTGAAAGCCCACTCCGGTGACCCGCTCAAGGTGGACCGCAAAGGCCGCCCGCCCGAATACATTCCACGGCCAGCGCTGACCCTCGGGCTGATGATCCAGCCCGCGGTGCTCTCCGCCATCGCCGCCAACCGGGAGTTCCGCGGTCGCGGGTTCCTGGCCCGCATCCTGTACGCCTTCCCCACATCGAAGGTTGGGCACCGCAAGATCGCACCACCACCCGTGCACAACTCCATCCGGGACCGCTACCAGAAAACCGTCTCCGATTTGGCGTCCGGGATGGCTGAGTGGCTCGGCGATCCGGCCGCCCTGGTGCTCACCGACACCGCTCAGGAGGCCATACAGATGATCGAGGAAGCGATTGAGCCCACACTGGCCGGAGACGGTGAACTGGCCTCCCTGGCCGACTGGGGAGCCAAATACGTTGGCGCTATCGCCCGTATCGCCGGAATCCTGCACCTGGCCGAGCACGGTGCTGACACTGGCCCACGAACCCCCGTCGCGGCTCAGACGATCCTGGCCGCATCACGAATCGGTGCGTACTTCAAGGCCTGTGCAATCAACGCTTTCGCCGAGATGGGCACAGACCGCATCACTGCCGACGCCGTTTATCTCCTTGATCGGGTCAGGTGGATCGATCAATCCGAAGTGTCTGAACGGGATCTGCATGTAGCCACCAAGTCGAGGTTCAAGAAGAAAGCTGACCTGCTTCCCGCGCTGGAAAGGCTTGTCGAGCACGGCTATCTGCTGCCGATCGCGGCGGCGCCGACTGGGGAACGGGGTCGACCCGGATCACAGCGCTACAGGGTTCACGAGTACGCCACGGAAAGGACTAAAACCACAAAAACCTGATTTCTGTTCTTTCTGTTCTTTCTGTCCACACCTCCACCTGAAAGGGAACCACTAATGACCGATGAGCAGCGCGCCACCGTCGAACGGTTGCAGGACATGATTGGCCTGATTCGAACCGGCCCCGATGGTTACGCACTTGACGATCAGGGCTTAGAGCTGCACTGCCTGTCGATGCAGGTGCTGCGGGTCGACACAGCCGTGGCGGGGCAGAGTGACCCGGCGGCACTCTCGGCCCTCCGCTTGGCTGATGCCACGGCGAAGTGGCTCACCGAGCACATCAACGGACGCCGCGAACCCGACCATCGCTGAGGCGGTGGTTTAAAGCGCGATGCCGAACTCATCGAGCCGGACTAGCGGGTAACCCAATCTCACACCAGACCATCCGGGGAACGGCCGTCAGAAACGATTCTGGCGGCCGTTTTCGGTTTCAATACCAGGTGGCCAGTTCTGTACGGTGAACCTGCTCAATCCGGTGGCCAGCACCACGGTGGACTGCACGAGCCGGGTGAGGCGCGGCACACCATCGCGGGCCTATGCTAGCCCGCGATCTTATCTAGAACCCTGTCGATGAACTGTTCACCCTGCCGACGCTGGCCCTCATCGCCTTTTGTGGCTTCGATGGTGACTTGTTCGGCGTTCGGGAATCGCAGTGTGAGAATGCGTCCCCACCAGCGGACCACCCGGTTGAAGTCGTCGTAGTCCATTCCCACGCCAAGCTCGACGCCCACTAGGTGATCCGTCAGCCGATACAAGCGGCCCATAATTCGGGCTTCCTTCGCAAATTCCACCGAAGCGCACCTAAGCTCGCCGAGCATCGGACCTTTGATCCAGAAAGCATGCGGGCCGTCGGCACTGATTTGGCCCATTGTCGAATCCGCACCGTCGAATGAAAGGTGCAGAACCTCAAGAAACAACCTGGCATCACCGTGTTTCGACCGAATAGCTGGAGTTTGAGCTGATGGAGTTGACGACTCTCAATACGTGTCATGGACATCGCACGATACGCCACCAGATCAGTTTCAAAAATTAAGCTCCTCCGTCATGGACGAGGGTGAGCCCACGAAGGCCGCAGATGTCGGCGCCACGGCCGAAGCTCCCGAGTCGACCGACGGCGACACGTCGTTGATCGATACCAGCGCCGTCGAGAAGCAGGAGCTGGCATGTTCGGCGGCTGAGACCGCGGAAGTCACGCCGCAGCAGCGGCGCAGTTGGCGGGTGCCGGTCACGCTGGCCGCTGCCGCGCTGCTGGCCACCTGCTCGGTGGTGGGCTACCACATGTGGCCACGGCATCATGCGGCTACGGCGCCGCCGTCTCCCGCTCATGCCCCACCTGCGGCACAAGATGATCCTGATGCTCGGTTCATGGCCCTATATAAGAGCCGCGGATATATAGGAGATGAAGATCAAGACGTGCTCAAAGCCGCCCACCAAATGCGCGACGACCTTTCCGCAGGACTATCCAAAGGCGACGTCATCCGCGACTTGCAAAATGTCAACCCGCAGATGAAGCCGGGCGCGGCCGCACTGCTGGTCAACACTGTCGTCGACGCCTATCACCCCCAGATTTCGCAGGATCCTGATAGAAGGTACGTAGCGCTATACAGGAGT
The DNA here is from genome assembly GCA_963818785.1 of uncultured Actinomycetota bacterium. Classification (GTDB taxonomy): domain Bacteria; phylum Actinomycetota; class Actinomycetes; order Mycobacteriales; family Mycobacteriaceae; genus Mycobacterium. Next base: position 216,919 of record CAWFTT010000016.1, read on the forward strand.
AGGGGTGGCGCCATCGTTCCCGGCCATGAGCACGCGGCCGCGAATGAGGCACGCCAAGTGTGCGAACGCTTGTCATCAGGCGAGAGTTTTGGCCAGTTGGTCACAGACATTGTCGTCGATAACCCCGGGATGACACGGTACAACGCTTCGTTATTTGCCAACACCGCCGCAGACGTGTTCTGTCCGCAATACAGCCAGAATTAGCCATCGTTCACCGTCGTCATCGACTTAACCAGCGCAAGCTTCCCACGCCGGGAGATGCGCTTAGCCAGCGTGTTCAGGACTGCCACTAACTGCCGAGCGGCCGCCGGCTGAGCCGCCACATGCTTCGGCTCGTCGAGGATGGCGGCGAGCGCCAGTGCGATCGCGGCCAGCCCGGGACGCTCTGCAGCGGCCGAGGCGGCATCGAGCTCGGCCTGCACCCCGGCGACCACCGGGCCGTCACCCGACGAATCCGCGTCTGAACCGGTAACCGCAGTCAGCACAAGCCCTGGCGTGTCTGCGGCGTCGTCGGCGGCCAGACCACGCTGGCGCTGGTAGCGATTGCGCTGGTAGTCGCGTTCGGCCGCTTTACACACTTCGCAGCGGCAACCGCGGGTATAGCGGGTGCGTCCATGCTCAAGTGTCATTGTTTCCTCTCTATTCCGTTGTGCCGCAATGCGTTAGCTCTCTGAGCCGCACGATGGTTCGACGGGTGGGCGGTAGGCCAATCTCGGGAGGACGGGGGCTACACGGAGTCGAGGGTCCCGCAGCGTTTTTCGCCAACCAGATTTCGTATCTACACATGTGAGACTGCGTTTTCGTGGGCGAAATACTGCCTCAGCCAAAGGCTTGTCCGCTGGATGGTTTGCTGCTATTTGCATACCCCCTTGCTGAGCTACGCATTGGTTGCAGATGGAGTTTGCTGACTCTCGGCGGTCCGACGCTGGTCGCGACTCGGGTAGGACTACCGTCATGGCCGGCCATCACCGCATGCCTAGCAGGGAGGCGAATCCCGTTTTCGCAGTGGTTGACGCCGGGCCGCCGAGAGGTCTGTCAGCTCGACGGGAAAAGGCCCGTCAGCTTACACACCATATGCGGATATACACAGGCGACCCCCAAGCGAGTTTCCGCGCGCACAACCAGCTGGTTGGCCTTGAACTCGTCACCGGCGTACGGATTGACTTGGACCTCAAGACCCCATCTCCGGAAGATGTTCACACCGTTGGTGTCCAGGATGAGCGCGGTGCCCTGGGGGATACTGGTTGTGGATGCCACGCGGAGCTGGAACAGGTGGTCGATGCCGCCGAGTTGTGCCGGGTTCATCTGGTCGAGCACATAGAGACCCTGCGTCGACTTGATCCGTCGAATGCTCAGCCAGTCAGCTGGATTGAGGATGGCCAAGTTGGCATTGGCGTACGAGCTTGAGACGCGAATGTCGTTCGCCGCGTTGAGGACGTCGTCAATAGCCGTGTCGGTGCCCGACGTTGATGCCGCGCGGGTCAGGATGCCGGATTGATTTAGCAGGCCGGTTTGATCCGGTGCAGTGCCGTCGCCGGAGATGATCTGGTAGTTCTCACCCTGGATGACCTGGTTGGTGATCTCGGACGGCAGGAAGCTCGACACCGTTCCAAAGTCTTCCCAGAGCTGGCGGCTAATCGTCTCGATGGCAGCAACGACCGTGAACCCGATTGTCTTGGCAGACAGAGTCATGCCCAAAGTTGGCTTGACACCATTTTCGGCCACCGCCATCCCAGAACCGTCGGCAGCCAGCGAATTGGCTGCATGCTGAACGAAACTGACCGACTGGCCATCTGCCTGAATCTGGTTGAAATACTCACTGATTCGCACCGGCTCCAGCCGCAGCGGGAACGCCGACGGCAGCAAATCCGGGGGCAGCAACGACCCCACTGCGCCCTCGGCGACTGCCTTATCGACGAGCGACATATTCTGGTCGCCGCCCTTGCCGATGGTGAACCCGAACGACATGTTCGACCGGCCGGCAGCATACAGATCCTGCAGTTGCTTGTCGGACATGTGGAACATACTGGGTGCGACGTGTTTACGCGCTGCCAGGCCGTGCTCGGCCGCCTTCTGCTCGAGCGGGTGGTCAATGACGTTCTTGCTTGCTTGCAGGGCAAGTGGGTAACTGGAGTCACCGGGATTCATGCCAGCGCGGCCCCACTCGGCCGGTGAAGCGTAGCCAGCCAGGCCTTTTGCTGCTTGATACGTGTCGCGTTGGGTCACCAATGCCTCGCCTTCATCGACGAGTCGACTCAAGTGCTTAGCTTGCTTATCGCTGAGTTCGGAGGCCTTATAGCCCACCATCCGCTTTATCTCGGCGTTAATTTCCTCCAGCCGAGCCTCTTGACCTTTAGTCCACATCTGTGGTTTTTCCTTCTCGGGGAACATGGCACGTCCCCCGGAAGATTTTGTCCTCCGGTGGGCGCGCCAAATAAACAAGGGGTGAATCGCCGCGGATTTTGCAGGTTCCTCGGCGTTGCGGCTCGGGTTGCAAATCCCTGAGCCGTGCGGAGCGGCAGTTTTCGGCGGCGGGACCGGAGCGCCTGACATGCCCTTTCGGGGTGCCCTGCGGTGCGGAGCGGCGGCCTAATCGCTGTCGCTACTCCTCAAACTACCGCTTATGAGGGGCGATGCCAACGCACGTTGTCAGAGTGTCGGCAGCCTGCGAGTGTCACGACGTTGTCACAACTCGTCGTTAACTCCCCCAGCGGACGGCAGCGGTCATCGGCGGGCGCCTACGGATGGTTTTTGCGGGTCAAACCCGAATCCGACCACCCTGGCGGGGCACCCGCGGGCGCCTGCGGACGCCCGTGAAGGTTGCTGATCGCCTCCGGAGCAGAAGGCCGCAGGTTCGAATCCTGCCGGGGGCACCACCTCACCAGCGCAAACGCGACCCGTGCAAGGTTCGGGTCTTACACCCTTAGGGCTTCTTACGCCGGCTGCCGTCTATGCGGTGCGGTCCGCCAGAATCCAGGCGACCGCTAAGGCAACAAACTCGCCGACCTGAGTTTGCGGGGGCAGTGGCGGTGAAGCGGGGATTGACCGGTGCAGTTGTCGGGAGAATCCTGAAGGCTATCGCCGAACGCAACCAACCACCGCGACGATCCAGGAGGGCAATGAGTTCGGAACATGCGACAGAGCAGGTGCCGCTGGCCGAAATCCAGGAGGGTGACACGATCCAAGATCCCGAGTCCGGTCAGTGGTTCACCGTCACCCGAACGGCGGACGGCACAACGAATGTCACTCACAAACACTCAGGTGGCGACACGACGGTCATCGAGGGGTATCGCGTTTACTACGGCGACGAACGACAAGGTGAGCAGGTCGATTCCCGATGCGTCATCGATTCCCGGTCCACTAAAGGCCTCGTCACTCGCCAAGTGCGAGAGTAATTGCGAGCGCCCACGTGACTCCAATGGCTACGAATTCGCACAGATGAGGCGCCCGGCTCTAGGACCGCTTGGCGTGTGCTACGACCTGGCAAAGGTCATACCGAAACTATCCTGATGTCAATCGGGCGGGAAGCCTGCTCTGACGTGGCCCCGCCGGGCAGCTTGTCAGACCCCGCGAGCGTGCGGGAGCCAACGCTAGAGCCATGAGCGAGCAATTTCGAGGACACCCGACCCGGCGAGAAGTAACATAACGTGTATGTATAGGGGGAGAATCTCAGGCTGAGTCTCAGGCTGAACAACTGACCACGCATGAAGCGATACTTCATCGGCGACATCGACCGAGGCACCAAACTCGCCATCGCCTACATCCTGAGCATGCCCACATACGTCGCCATCTGCCGCATCGCCGGACGCATCATGACCTGGCGCAAACCCGAGGATCACCTTGTCCCGTTGGGCAGCAACGGTTTTCGCGGACTGAAATGTTTTGTGGGGTTTCGCTTTTAGCCCACATGTTTAAAACTCGGACCGCCGACGACGCAACACGTCCTGGCTTCGCATCTGTCGAAGGGCCGCGCAGCACTGTTCTGAACGGCGACGCTAGCGGTTCACGCGGGTGTTCTCAGCCGACGCTGTCCGGAATGCCAGCGCGGAAGTCGACAAGTTACCAACCGAATAAATGACTGCTTAACTAGGTTGAGCTGACAGGTTCGATCTGCGAGCGCCACTACCTTTCCGTATCACGAGTGCGCGCACGTTGGGGGACTCATCCGAGCGCAAAAAGGGTGCTGGTTTCTGTTAGCGAAACCCGCCCTGCTCGTGCATGGCAATGTCAAAGCCCGATGCTGAAATTCGCCTACCCGACACGAGGACGCTGCCGGGCAACGCGGCGCACGCGGGCTGGACTTTCTCGACGCCGTGTCCCGGGTTTGGGGTCAGACCCCTACTCCCGGCGGAAAGACGGTGTGGGCGGTGATCGGTCTGGAAAACCAGGTCTGATCACTCCTCGAATCGCTCCGGGTGCTCAGCGGCGATCAGCCGCCG
>CAWFTT010000017.1:0-32930 GCA_963818785.1 uncultured Actinomycetota bacterium
CAACACCAGGCCGTGCACATGAAACAGCGGCAGCCCATGCACCAGAACGTCGTCGGCGATCCACTGCCAGGCCTGGGCCAGCGCGTCCAGATCCGCCGCGATCGCCCGCCGGCTCAGCTGCACTCCTTTGGGCGGCCCGGTGGTGCCGGAGGTGTAGATGACCATCGCGGTGGCATCTGGTGACGGCTCGGAGTAACGGTGCCAGGACCGGGCATGCTGTCGAACCGGAATGTGCGGCAGGCCCTCGGCTTCGCTCGGCGCAACGCCGAGCCAGGCCTGTGCGCCTGAGTCGGTGAGAATGTGGCGACGTTCGGCCTGCCCGACATCGGCGGGCACCGGTACCACCGGCACGCCGGCGATCAGGCAGCCGGTGATGGCCAGCACGGTCGCGGCCGTCGGCGTGCCCAGCACCGCAACCCGCGCAGCGCCCCCAACCCGTTCGGCCACCGACGTCGCCGCACCGACCAGAGCGCTGCGGCTCAGTGTGACGTCACCGACGCGCACAGCGTCGCCGATGTCGGCAGCGGCGGTGACGGCAGCGGGGTTCAGCGAAGCCAGCAGCACGTCAGAAACGCTACCCGGCAGGGCCGGTCGCTGGTCGGAACCGTTGCGTCCGATCACCCGGTGAACCGGTTACCACCCGCTCTGCAATCTATTCGTGACGAAATAAAGACCTGGCGTCAGTAGTTTCCTGCTGGCACATACCAGAACGAAGGAGTACACGCCTATGGTCGACACCGCGCCGATGACCGCGGACCTCGATGTGGATGCTGTTGCTCAGGACTTCCTGCGTTCACCGTACTCCGGCCCGCGCTACGTGCACTGGTCGCTGGACCGACGCGTCGACGCCTTCCTGCGCCGCCGGGGATTTAGCGGAATTACCAACAGTGGAGATGTGTCCAGCACCATCTTGCACCGCGTCATGACCGTTGGTGGGCGCCCGACCACCGCAGCAGCTGCTGCGCCCTGAACCCGTCAAAGACTCAGGGCTGCAGCTCTTTTTTGAGTACTTTTCCGGTCGGCCCGGTGGGCAGCTCGTCGATGATCCTGACTTCGCGCGGGTACTTGTAGGCGGCCAGGCGTTCTTTGCAGTGCGCGATCAGCTCGTCGGGTTCCACTCGGGCGTTTTCTTTGGCGACGACGAAGGCCAGCACCTCTTGACCGAGTTTGTCGTCCGGCTTGCCGATCACCGCGGCCGCAGCGACGGCCGGGTGGTCGAACAGCACTTCTTCGATCTCGCGCGGGTAGACGTTGTAGCCGCCTCGGATCACCAGATCCTTTTTGCGGTCAACGATGAAGAAGTAGCCGTCCTCGTCGCAGTAGGCCAGGTCGCCGGTGTGCAACCAGCCGTCGCGCAATGCCTCGGCGGTCGCTTCCGGTTTGTTGTAGTAGCCCTTCATCACGTTGTGCCCGCGGATGACGATCTCGCCGACGTTGTCGCTGCCGGGCGGTAAGTCGGCGCCGTCCTCGTCGACCAGCTTGACCGACACACCCCAGATGGGTTTGCCGATCGAGAGCACTTTGCGTTGTTCGGCGTTGATGTTGAAGGTGGTGGTCGACGCCGTCTCGGACAGGCCGTAACCTTCCAGGACCACGACGCCGGGAAACTTCTCTTCGAAGGCCCGGATCACCTCGCCGGGCATGGCGGCGCCACCGGATACCCCGATCCGCAACGCGGACAGGTCATGGCCCTCGGTGTCGGCGTCGAGCAGCGCGAAGTACATGGTGGGGACACCGGAGAAGATGGTGCAGCGGTGGTGGGTGAGTTCGTCGATCACCGTCTTCGGGTCGAAACGCGGTACCAGGACCAGGCTTCCGCCGTACCGCAAGGTCACGTTGAGCACACTGGACAGACCGAAGACGTGGAAGAACGGCAGCACCGCCAAACCCACGTCGTCGTCGCGGAATCCGAACAGATCACCGGCCACAGTGCAGTTCATGAACAGCTGGAAGTGGGTCAGCTCAGCGCCTTTGGGCTTGCCGGTGGTGCCCGATGTGTAGATGATCACTGCGGTCTCGTCGGCGTTGGTCGGCTCGATGTCACCGGTGTCGTCGGCGAAGTACAGTTCGTCGAAATGCTTTGTGCCGTCGGGGCGTTGGTCGTTGCCGGGCAGGTTCACCACATAAACCTGTAGGCCCTCGACGTCAGCTGCGCCCCGCACCGCCTCGTCGGCGAAGGTCTCGAAGGTGATCAGCAGCCGCGCCTGCGAATCCTGCAGGTGGTAGCGAACTTCCGGCGCCCGCAGCAGCGGGTTGAGCGGCACCATCACCGCTCCGGCTTTGAGAATGCCGAAGTAGGAGAACAGGAACTGCGGCAGGTTGGGCAGCTGGACCGCGACTTTGTCGCCGCGCCGCACGCCGAGGTTGCGCAGGTTGGTGGCGATCCGCCCGGACATCTCGTCGACTTGGCTGTAGCTGAAGGAGCGTTCGCCGATGTGGCAGAGCGCCTTGTCGGGATGGGCGGCGCGCGCCTCGGCCAGCATGACGGCAAGGTTGAAGGTCACGATCGGCTCCTATCGCTTGTGTCGGTCAAGCCGGAAGGCTGCGGGAATCGGCAGACGACCGGTGCTCACGCGGGGTATCCGGTCGCGGAAACAACGGACGCAGCATTGCCGGCGGCCGGAACGGTGCCCACTGGCCGCTGGGCTGCGCCAGCCGGTCGGCGACGGCCCAGATCACCGCAGGGTTGTGACCGAAGCCGAAGTGGCTGCTGATCACGGCGATGTTCTCCGCGGTCGGCGAGTGCAGGTCGATGCACGCCTGCCACGCCACCACTCCGTCCCATTTCGAGTAGATCGAGGTCGACGGCACCGAGAGCGGTTCGGTTTCCAGTTCCAGCGGTACCGGGGCTCGCTCGACGTGCAGGTGGGAGAACCGTTTGAACGCGGCGCCGGCGCGCGTCTGGTTGTGACTGGTGAGGCGGAACGGGCTGCCCAGTGTGATCACCTGCCGTACCGATGACGGCCGACGCCGGGCTATCCCACGCGCGAAGATGCCGCCGAGGCTCCAGCCGATGACGCTGATCGGGGCGCCGTATCGATGGTCGAGGTCGTCAAGCCGCTCAGCCATCCCGGCGACCGCTTTGGCCGTCGGGCCGACGTTGCGTCCCAGCCGCCAGCCGTGCACCTGGTAGCCCAGGTCGCGCAGGAGGCGCCGCAGTGGCCGGGTGGAGCCGTCACCGGCCAGCAATCCAGGCAGTACCAGCACCGGATGCCCGTCGCCGACCGGCAGCGTGCGCCGCAGCGGTCGCGTGCCCAGCATCAGACCGAATTCGACCGCCGCGCGACCGGGGTCGGTCAAAGACAGCGACCACGGCGGGGCGCTCGTTCGCCGCGGACGTTCGACAGGTTGGAAGATCGGCTGTGACATGACCTCAGCCTGCCATCTTTTCCGGCCACCGCGTCGCGGGTTCGCCGGGATGGCGCTCAACGGTTCCGGCAGCAGCGGTCATGGCCGCGGCAGACGGACGTCCAGCACTGCGCACCGGCCCTGATCGCTCTCCGCCAGCGCCCATCGGAGCGCGTCGCCCATCTCGTCGCGGCTATGCACCGTCTGGCCCACACCTCCGCACGCGGCGGCCAGGGCGGCGTAATCGGTGGCCGGGGTGAGCTCGGTTTCGGGGAAGTCGTCGGCGCGCACCGAAGCACCATCGGGATACAGTTCGACCACCGGCGCCTTGGACGCCCAGTACGAAGCATTGTTGAGGATGACGGCGACGAACGGGGCGCCGTAGCGGTGCGCCGACCAGAACGCGGCGGTCGGCACCCCGAAGTTGAACGAGCCGTCGCCGCAGATCGCCACGACGGGTGCCTCCGGCCGAGCCAATTTGACCCCGAACGCGCCGCCGAGGCCCCACCCCAAGCCAGGAGCGCCGGTGTCGAACAACTGCCCGGGTTCTCGAGACACCTGACGCGCGACGGCGGCCCGGTTGGTCACGGCCTCCCCGACCACCACTGCGTCCGGCGGTAACGCGCGGTCCAGTTCGGCGAGCATCGCATCCGGCACGTCGGACGGTGAGTCCGACGTGCCGCGGTGCTTCTCGTCATCTCGTCGCTGCGCGAGTTCAGACTCGGCGGCCTGGCGGCGTGCGGTCCAGCGCTGTCGTCGCCCCGGAGGGGCCAGCCGCAGCAGCGCCTGCTCGAGCAAGGGCAGCGCCACAGCGGTGTCGGCGGTCAACGCGACTTCGACCGGATACGACCACAGCGGCATCGTCGGCTTGACCGGATCCACGTCGATCTGCACGATTCGCGCTTCCTCGGGTGGGCCGCCCTTCGCGGGCACCCACGGCACCTCGGAGTCGAGAAGCAGCACCGCATCGGCGGAAGTGAGCAGCGTCGGGTCACCGGTGTGCAGCGGGTGCCCGCTGGGCAAATTGGCCCGGTCGCCTTGGTCGAGCACCGGTGCGCCAAGCAGTTCGGCGATTCGCGCCAACACCGGCGCGTTCGCCGGGTTGGCCGCAGTCCGCGATGTGACGATCACCGGCCGCTGCGCGTCGGCGACAACCGTCGCCAACCGTTCCAGGGCGTGCGGTTCAGGTCCGGCCGGAGCGGCCGGCGTCAGCCGCCTCGGCAACGACGCGACACCGGGCTCCATCAACGCCTCCCGGGGCAGCAGGACGTATGCCGGGCCGGTCGGGCCGGATTGCGTCACCTGAAAAGCCCGCCGCACGATCGGGGCCAGCTCTCTGCCGCGCGGAACCTCCATGTACCACTTGACGTAGTTGCGCACGATCGCCGGCTGGTCCAGCTGTTCCTGCTGCCAGTGGATGAAAGCGTCACGGTGGCCGCGGACCTCGGGCGCGCAACTGTAGGGCGCACGTCCGGCGAAGACGACAACCGGAGTGCGGTTGCGCTGCGCGTTGTGGACCTGACAGCCCATGTTCAGTGTCCCGGCGTCGACATGCACCATCACCGCCTGCGGACGCCCGCTGACCATGTGGTGGCCAATGGCCGCGGCCAGCGCGACGCTTTCGTGGATGCACAGCACCGCCTTGGGTGCGGGTGTGCCGGCCGCGCGCGCGGCGGCCAGCGCCTCCTGCAGCGGAGCCGAGTCGGTGCCGGGGTTGATGAACAGGTTTGGAACGCCTTCGTCGGCGAGCAGCGCGACCAGGTTGGCCGCGGCTTCCGGTGTGCCCTGAGCAGTCATCGATACTGCGACTTCCCGCAAAGTCTCGACCCGCAAACATCGCCGGCCTCCGGAGAGCGCCCGATGCGAGTCTGCGCTCACTGCGCCGATACTGCACACAGCGCGCGCTGCGCCGCCCGAACACGATTCCAGCGCAGTCTCGATGCGCTAGGCGTGGCGGGCGGTCACCGCCCGCAGGAAGAACGTCAGATTGGCCGGTCGTTCGGCCAGCCGCCGCATGAAATAGCCGTACCACTGGCTGCCGAACGGCACGTACACCCGCAGCTGCCGACCGGCCTGCGTCAGCCGACGCTGCTCGTCTTCGTGAACGCCGTACAGCATCTGAAATTCGTAGCCGTCGACGCCGTATCCGTGTGACGCGGCCAAAGTGGTTGCCGCGTCAACGATCAGCGGGTCGTGTGAAGCGACCATCGGATACGCCGATCCGGCCATCAGCACCCGAAGGCAGCGCAGATACGAGTCGGTGACGGCCTCGGCATTCCGATAGGCCACCGCCACCGGCTCGTCATAAGCTCCCTTGCACAACCGAATCCGGGCGCCCGTTGCAGCGGCTTGCTGGCAGTCTGCGAGTGTCCGCCGCAGATAAGCCTGCAACACCACGCCCAGCCAGGGAAAGTCGCGGCGCAGGTCTGCGACGATCGAGAGGGTGGATTCGGTGGTGGTGTGGTCCTCGGCATCCACCGTCACCCACACCCCCATCCGCTCGGCGCGCCCGCAGATGGTGTGCGCGTTCTCCCGGGCGATCTTGTCCCCGTCGCGACCCAGCGCCTGCCCGAGCGCGGAAAGCTTGAGTGATACCTCCAGTGGGCGCACACCGGCGCGGGTGGCATCGGGTCGCTCACCCAGCGCGTCAAGCAGGGCGAGGTAAGCGCGCACGGTCGCGTCGGCGCCGCCGGCATCGGTGACATCTTCACCGAGGTAATCGATGCTGACCAGCCGGCCTGAATTCCGCAGCGCTGCAACGGCGTTCATCACCTGGCCGAGCGTCTCGCCCGGTACGAATCGGTGCACGACCTTGTTGGTGACCGGCCAGCGCTGAGCGGCCCGCCGCACACCGTCGGACCGGCTGACCGTGTGGATCGCCGGGCGCACCGTCTTGGCGAACAGGCCCCCCATCACGCGCCGCCCATGTGCGGGTAATCGTGCTCCACGGCGGGCACGAATGTTTCTTTGATCGAGCGCGCTGATGTCCACCGCAGCAAATTCAACGGTGAGCCGGCCTTATCGTTGGTGCCCGACCCGCGGGAGCCGCCGAACGGTTGGCGGCCGACCACCGCGCCGGTCGGCTTGTCGTTGACGTAGAAGTTGCCCGCCGCGAACCGCAGGCGATCGCGAGCCCTCAGGACGGCGTCGCGGTCGTCGGCGATCACCGCACCGGTTAGCGCGTAGGCCGAGCCGGTGTCGACGACGTCGAGGATCCGCTCGAACTGGTCGTCGGGGAAGACATGCAGGGACAGCAGCGGACCGAAGTACTCGGTGGCGAACGCCTCATCGGTCGGATCGTCGGACAGCAACACGGTCGGACGCACGAAATAGCCTTCGCTGTCGTCGTAGTCGCCGCCGACAGCGATGGTGAGCCGGGCCGCGGCCTTGGCCCGTTCGATGGCGTCGACGTTTTTTCGGTAGGCGCGGGCGTCGATCAGCGCACCACCGAAATTCGACAGGTCGCTGATGTCGCCGTAACGCAAGTCGGCGGTGGCCGCGAGGAAGTCGTCACCCATCTGCCGCCACACCGAGTGCGCGATGAACGCCCGCGATGCCGCCGAGCACTTCTGGCCCTGGTAGTCGAACGCGCCCCGGATGAGCGCTGTGCGCACGACGTCCGGCTGCGCCGAGGAGTGCGCCACCACGAAGTCCTTGCCACCGGTCTCCCCCACTAGTCGTGGGTAACTCAGGTAGCGGTCGATGTTGGCACCGACTTCTCGCCACAGGTACCGGAAGGTGGCCGTCGAGCCGGTGAAGTGAATGCCGGCCAGCCGCGGGTCCGTCAGCAGCACCTCGGACACCGCATAGCCGTCGCCGGTGACGAGATTCACCACGCCTGGTGGCAGCCCGGCCGCCTCGAGCAGTTGCATGGTCAGATATGCCGACAGGGTCTGGGTGATCGACGGCTTCCACACCACGGTGTTGCCCATCAACGCCGGCGCGGTGGGAAGATTCGCTGCGATCGAGGTGAAATTGAACGGGGTGACTGCGTAGACGAATCCGTCCAGCGGGCGGTAGTCGGTGCGGTTCCATTCACCCGGCCCGCTGAGCGGCTGCTGCGCCAGGATCTGCCGGGCGAAGGCGACGTTGAACCGCCAGAAGTCGATCAGCTCGCAGGGCGCATCGATCTCGGCCTGGTACGCGGTTTTGGATTGCCCCAGCATGGTGGCGGCGGCGATCTTCTCCCGCCACGGCCCGGCCAGCAGCTCAGCAGCACGCAGGAAGACGGCCGCTCGCTCGTCGAACGGCATTGCTGCCCAGTCATTTTTGACTGCCGTTGCCGCCTCGACCGCGGCCGCGGCGTCGGCGTGTTCGGCGTTGGTCAGGGTGCCCAGCGTGGTGGCGTGCCGGTGCGGGGCTACGACGTCGACACGCTCGCCGTTGCCCATCCGGTGGTGGCCGCCGATGACGTGCGGCAACTCGACCGGTTGATCGGTGAACGCGTCGAGTTGGGTGTGCAGCCGGGCCCGTTCGGGCGAGCCGGGCGCATATTGGTGAATCGGTTCGTTGACCGGCGGTGGAACCTCGGTGACCGCGTCCATGTCACCAGGATCCTCGCTGAAGTCGATTTACGCATGCCCGACGGAGCTAGGAGCGGCGGCTGCTTTCGCTCGGCTTGCGGGTCAGCGAGCGCGAGCGATGACCGGTGATGTGGTGCGCTCGTAGATTTCGGCGAGGAACTGCTCGACGGCCACCGCCGCGTGTGCCGCCCGCGGGGATCCGAAGATATCGAACGCGTGCTGCGCGAAGGGCATTTCGGCGTAGACGACCGGTTGACGGCTGACTTCACGCAACCGCTTGGTGAAGACTCGGGCTTGTGGTACCGGAACCAGTGAGTCGTTGCTGCCATGCAGCACGAAAAAGGGTGGTGCCTCGGGCGATACGTAGGAGATCGGTGAGGCGGGGCGAAACGCCTCTTCAGTTTCGGAACGCCGGACTTTGAACACATGCTTGGCGAGCATCGGGCCCATCAGCGGGTGCACCGATTCGTCGGCGACGGTCAAATCATAGATGCCGTAAAACGGAACCGCCGCCCGCACGCTGGTGTCGGCGTCCTCAAAACCGGGCTGAAACCGCGGATCGTTGGGGGTGAGTGCGGCCAGCGAGGATAGGTGGCCGCCGGCCGAACCGCCGGTAATGGCAACCCATTCCGGATCACCGCCGAATTCGGCGATGTGTTCCTTAGTCCACGCCAGCGCGCGTTTGACGTCCACAATGTGATCGGGCCAGGTGGATCGCGGGCTGAGCCGGTAGTTGATTGCAACACAGACCCACCCGAGTTCGGCAAGGTGGCTCATCAACGGATAAGCCTGCTGACGCTTGCCGCCGATCATCCAGGCGCCGCCGGGTACCTGCAGCAGCACCGGTGCCCGTCCGTCACGGTCCAAGTCGGGACGCCGCCAGATGTCGAGGTGATTGCGGGAGCCGTATTCGCCGTAACTGATGTCGGCGTCGTGCGCGTACTTCCGATAGATCCGCATCGTACGGATCACCCCGGGCGCCTTGGCCAGGCCGGCCCCCTCAGGGCGTTTCCACATGTCACCGGATTCCGTACGCCGGTCGGGACCCAGCTCGGCGTCAAGCGCAGCGGTCAGCGGCACGTTGGCGCGTCGGGCAATGCGGTCCAGTCCCAGCAGTCCCAACCAGGACACCGCCGACACCAACCAGGTGAACCGGCGAAGCCGCGGCGGCAGCCACCGGCTGATCGCGGCGGTGAAAGCCAGGTGGCCGCCGGCAGTAGGCAGCGACAGTTCGGAGGCGAACACGCCGTAAGCGAATGCGTAGCCGGAGACGTACCCCCGCTTCGAGAGCGGCCGATAGCCGTTGGCGGTGAACAGCAACCCGAAGAGGGAACTCAGCACCGCTGCCAATCTCGTCAAGACTGTCCTCCAAATCCGGCTAGTCTGCGATGTCGACAACTTAATCACCCGACCATTCAGCCGCCGCAGGGCGGGGGCGTCTCCGATTTGCCAGAGCGGGTCGGCCGTCGGCCGGGACCATGCCGTTGACCGATCCTTACTGAGCTTCTTCGGGCTGCTCGACGAGGTGGTAGGTCGGGTCAACCATCGACTTGGGGCCGTGGCTGCTCTCCCGGGCTTTTCCGGTGACCCGCAGCAGCTGGCCGGGCTGGATGTCGTCGCCTTGGCCGGGCCCGAACTCGATGCGCAGGTCCCCGGTCTCATCGCCGACGACAATCGAACGGTAGGTCCGCCGATTCTTCGTGTTGTCCTGGATTTCGCTGACGCGCCCTTCGATGGTCGCGCGGCGTCCGGGCACCAGGCCCTCCACTGAAATCACTGCGGCTGACCGCTCCGGATGTTCGTAGGAGTCGACGGTGTGATTGTCACCCTGCCGTATCCGGGCTTCCACCTTCGCGAGTTCGCGCGAGATCCGGTGTTCCACACTGTCGGGGAAGGCCTCGTTGATCCGGGATTGCACGTCGTAGGGAACGATGGTGGCTGCGGCGTCCGGAATACGGCTGACTGCCCGGGCGATCTTGTCGGCGGTGCGGTCATGCAGCAATCGGCCCAGGATCGGGGCGTAGGTCCGGCGTGGCAACAGCACCGTGACATTGGTGTCGCGATGCTCGTGGTGCGCCGCGGCGGCCAACGTCTGCGCGGCCCGGGTGATCTGCCGGTCCGGGCAGTCCACGATCCGCAACGGCGTCTCGAAGCCGAAGCCGTCCCACCGCTTGCGCAGCGCCTTGGCATGCGCAGCATCCACCATGAAGTGCACGGCGACCAGTTCGTCGGCGCGCAATCCCTTGCCATAACGCAGGGCTTCGATCACCGCGAGGTCGACCCCGTTGACCAGCACGTAGGCCTGGTGCCTCGCATACTTGACCACCTCCGGCCGGTCGGTGCGGAAGCGTTCGAGAATCGCTACCTCTGCGCGATATTCGCGGTTGAGCCGGATCAGCAGGAACACCAGCAGCGGAAACACCACCACCACCAGCCAGGCCCCTTCGGTGAATTTGGCCACCGCGAAGATACCGACGACGACGGTGGAAAGCACCGCAGCGGAAAAGTTGATCACCAGCTTGTGCCGCCAGCCGGCTTCGCGATGGGTGAGATGGTGTTTGCTCATCCCGTAGCCGGCCATGGAGAAGCCGGTGAACACGCCGATCGCATAGAACGGCACCAGTGCGTTGACCGAACCGCCGGTGAACACCAGTAACGCTATCGATAGCGCCGCCAGCAGCAGGATGCCGTTGGAAAAGACCAGCCGGTAGCCGCGCTGCGTCAATTGGCGTGGCAGGAAACGGTCTTCGGCCACGAAGCTGGCCAGGGCGGGAAACCCGTTGAAGCTGGTGTTGGCGCCGGTGTACAGGATCGCCGCGGTCGACACCTGTACCAGGACGTACATGGTGCTACCGATCGTGCCGTGGCCGAAGACAGTACGGGCGACCTGTGACAGCACCGACGGGTATTCGTCCAGGTATGGCATGGCGTGCGTGGCGTAGGCCAGGTAGCCCACCCCGGCCAGCAGAAATCCCAGGATGAAGGCCATCGTCGTCAACACGCGCCGGGCATTGAGATTCTGCGGCTTGCGGAAAACGTTGACCGTGTTGGAGATTGCCTCCACGCCAGTCAGTGACGAACCGCCGTTGGCGAAGGCCCGCAGCAGCACCAGGATGGTCGCACCCATGACCAGGCCGTTGCCTTGATGGACCGG
Organism: uncultured Actinomycetota bacterium; assembly: GCA_963818785.1. Classification (GTDB taxonomy): domain Bacteria; phylum Actinomycetota; class Actinomycetes; order Mycobacteriales; family Mycobacteriaceae; genus Mycobacterium. The sequence goes on from CAWFTT010000017.1 coordinate 11,026, forward strand.
TACCGTGCCGGCGATATGGCCGGCGTCGTATTCCGGCAAGCCCCAGAAGATGTGGCGGACGACGCCGACGACGATCGTCAACGCGATCATCACCACGAACGAGTAGGTCGAGATCGCGAACGGCAAGCCGGCTTCCCGCAACCCACGCAGGTTCAGATAACAGATGCCGATGACTACGGCGACGGTGATCTCCAGGCTGTAAGGTCCCAGCGCAGGTAGCGCCGACGCGACCGCCACTGTGCCCGCCGCGGACTGCACCGCCACCGTCACGACGTAGTCGATCAGCAGCGCCGCTGCAGCGACCTGCGCCACCCGCGGCCCGAAGTTCTCCCGCGCCACGATGTAGGAGCCGCCGGCCCGGGCGTAAGCCATCACGACCTGCCGGTACGACGCGGCCACCAGGGCCAGGATCAGCAGGATGACTCCCATGGTCGGCAGCAGCAGGACGAAAGCGGCCAGACCGGCATGCGGCAGCAACTCGGTGAGTATCTGCTCGGGACCGTAGGCGGTCGAGGAGATCGCGTCGGGCGAAAGCGCGCCGAGCGCAACTGGATTCGACAGTCTCTCAGAGCTGAGCTCTTCGTTGATCAGCGGCTTGCCAAGGAAGACCCTCTTGCACACTTCGGAGAAAGACAACCGTATCTCTTGCCCGTCAGGTGCGTTCACGACTACATCCCCCTCCGATCTTCAGCTTTCGCCAGAAGTGTAGAGGGCGTGTCGCTGTCGGTGACAGCAAATCCGATTAGGTGGCGCTCAGTCGAGTTCGGCGGGAGCGACCTGCCGCTGCGCGTCGGGTTCTTGTCGATCAAAACGACCAGCGGCGGTCGCTCGAGCGATCCGGGATCCGACGTCATAGGGAACGATGATGGCGGTCGCGCCGCGGATGCGGCTGACCGCCCGGGCCATCTTGTCGGCAGTGCGGTCGTGCAGCAGCCGGCCCAGCAGCGTCGAATAGGTCCGGCGCGGCAGGAGTACGGTCACTTTGGTGTCCGGGTGGTCACTCATGGTCTGGATCACGAACTCCTGCGCGGCCCGGCTGAGGTAGCGGTCCGGGCAGTCGATCATCCGCAGCGCGGTGTCTTGGTCGAAGTCGTTCCAGCGCTCACGCAGTTGTGCGGCGTGGTCGGCGTCCACTACGAAGTGCACCGCGACCAACTCGTCGGCATGCAACCCTTTCCCGTAGCGCATTGCCTCGATCTCGGCCAGGTCGATGGTGTCGACGAAGACAAACACCCTCAGCCGCGGGTGTTTACTGAGTTCGCCACTCTCCGAACGCGACATTTCCAGCACCGAAGCTTCGGCGCGGTACTGCGCGTTGAGTCGGATGAATGCATAAACCAAAACTGGGAATACCACCACGACCAGCCAGGCGCCTTCGGTGAACTTGGCGACCACGAAGATGCCGACCACGGCCGACGAAAGAATTCCAGCGCATAGGCTGATCACCAAGTCACGGCGCCATCCCGGTTCTCGATGCCTAAGGTGATGTTTGGTCATTCCGAAACCGGCCATCGAGAAGCCGGTGAACACACCGATCGCGTAGAGCGGCACCAGCTTGGTGACCGATCCGCCGGTCACCACCAGCAGGGCTACCGACAATGCCGCCAGCAGGATGATGCCGTTCGAAAACACCAGCCGGTGACCGCGTTTCGTCAGCGGATGCGGCAAGAACTGATCTGTTGCGACGAAACTCGCGAGCGAGGGAAAGCCGTTGAATCCGGTGTTGGCGCCGGTGAACAAGATGGCCGCAGTGGCCGCCTGGACCAGGAAGTACAGCACTTTCCCCAGCAACCCACCCCCGAAAACCGCCCGGGCTATTTCGGAAAGCATTGACGGGTATTCGTCAACGTGCGGGGTGGCGTGCGTGACGAACGCCAGCCAGGCCACTCCGACCAGCAAGAAACCCAGGATGCCCGCCATAATCGTCAGCACCCGACGGGCGTTGAGGCCCTGCGGCTCGCGAAAGACATTGACAGTATTGGAAATCGCTTCCACCCCGGTCAATGACGAGCCGCCGTTGGCGAAAGCCCGCAGCAGGACGAGAATCGTCGCACCCATCACCAGGCCGCTGCCCTGATGCACCGGCACCGCCCCGGGAATGTGGGCCGAATCGTAGCGGGGCAACCCCCACACGACTTCGCGAACCAGCCCGGTCAGGATGGTCACCGTGATCATGATCACGAACGAGTAGGTGGTGATTGCAAAGATGCGGCCCGCCCGCCGGGTGCCCCGCAGGTTGGCGTAACACGTGAGCAGGACCGCGGTCACCGCTATACCGACGCTGTAAGGACGAAGCGATGGTATCGCCGAGACCACCGCCACCGTGCCGGCCGCGGGTTGCACCGCGACGGTGACCACGTAATCGATGAGCAGCGCCGCTGCCGCGACCTGCGCCACCCGGGGGCCGAAATTGTCCCGCGCCACCATGTAGGCACCACCGGCCCGCGCATAGGCCTTTACGACCTGCCGGTAGGACGCGGCGACGAAGACCAGAATCATCAGGATGACCGCGGTGATGGGCAATAACAGCATGAACGCCGCCATTCCGGCCCGCGGCAGCAGTTCGACCATGATCTGCTCGGGACCGTAGGCAGTCGATGAGATGGCGTCCGGCGAGATCGCTCCCAGGGCAACGGGATTGGATAATCTTTCGCTCGTTAGCTCCTCAGTGACCAGCGGCTTTCCCAGGAAGAACAACTTGCATAGTTCGGGAAACGACAAGTCAGGTTGCTGGCCGTCAGCCAGTTCAGGCTCGTCAGCTGATGCCGTCACAACACTTGTCCCCATCCATCTTCAGCTCCGTCAGAAGTTTAGAAGGCATGCCTGCGCACGCATCGCCGCGCACGAATCCGATTGCCGAAAGTTCAACAGCCCCGAGTTCCGGCGACTCTGCCGAGCCACCGCGCCGACGCGGTTGAGGCACTGCAGGTGTCAGTCGATGATGACAGGCGAATCCTGCGGCTCGATCACCGGTTCGGCCGACACCACCTGCACCGGTAGGTGGCCATTGGAGACCAGCGCAATCCTCGACCCGACGTCGTAAGGCACGATGATGGCGGTGGCACCCCGGATACGGCTGACGGCGCGGGCCATCTTGTCGGCGGTCCGGTCGTGAAGTAGTCGGCCCAGTAGCGCGGAGTAGGTTCGGCGCGGCAAGAGAACCGTGACCTTACTGTCGGGGTCGTCACGCAAGGTGTGCAACACCAGTTCTTGCGCGGACCGGCTGAGGTGGCGTTCCGGACTGTCGATCAGCCGCAGCGGTGTTTCGTGGTCGAAGTAACTCCACCGCTCCTGCAGCTCCGAGGCGTGATCGCTGTCGATCACGAAGTGCACCGCGGTGAGATCTTCGGCCTGCAAACCCTTTCCGTAACGGAGTGCTTCGATCTCGGCGAGGTCGACGGTGTCAACGAACACGAACACCTTGAGCCGTGCGTGCCGGGCGAACTCAGGAAGTTCGGTACGCGACATCTCGAGGACCGAGGCCTCGGCGCGGTATTGCCGGTTCAGGCGAATCAATGCGAACACAAGAATGGGGAAGACGACGACGACCAGCCATGCGCCTTCGGTGAACTTGGCCACCACGAAGATGCCCACCACCAGTGTCGACAGAATGCCGGTGGACAAATTGATGACGGCCTTGTGACGCCATCCATGTTCCTGTCGAGTGAGGTGGTGCTTGGTCATGCCGTAGCCGGCCATCGCGAATCCGGTGAACACCCCGATAGCGAAGAACGGCACCAGGGCGGTGATTTTTCCGTCCGTCACCAGCAGCAGGGCTATCGCAAGTGCGGTCAGCGCGAGGATGCCGTTGGAGAACACCAGACGGTGACCACGCTTGGTCAGCGGTCGCGGCAGGAAGCGGTCCTCGGCGACGAAGCTGGCCAACGCCGGAAAGCCGTTGAAGCCGGTGTTTGCGCCGGTGAACAGGATTGCCGCACTGGCGGCCTGCACCATGAAGTACAGGATGTTGCCGATCAGTCCGGCGCCGAAGACCTGCCGGGCAATCTCGGAGAGCATGGACGGGTACTCGTCCAGGTACGGGGTGGCGCGGGTGACGTGTGCCAGCCAGGCGACACCGAACAGCAAAAGGCCCAGTATGCAGGCCATCTGAGTCAGAATCCGGCGGGCGTTGGCCCCTTGCGGCGCTCGAAATATGTTCACGGTGTTCGAGATCGCTTCGACTCCGGTCAACGAAGTGCAACCGTTGGCGAAGGCGCGCAGCAGAATGAGAACAGTCGCACCCATCACGAGTCCGCTGCCGTGATGAATCGGCACCGCGCCGGCTTGCGGAGCGTACTTCGGCAAACCCCAGAAAACTTCCCGGACGAAGCCGGTCACGATGGTCAGCCCGATCATGGCGACGAAGGAATAGGTGGCAACTGAGAACGCCCGGCCGGACTGGCGCAGTCCGCGCAAGTTGAGAACGCAGATGAGCAGCACCGTGGCGATGGTGAGCTCGAGATGGTAGGGCCGCAACGCGGGTATCGCCGACACCACCGCCGTCGTCCCGGCGGCAGGTTGCACCGCGACGGTGACCACGTAGTCGATCAACAGCGCCGCCGCTGCGATCTGCGCCAACCGGGGCCCGAAGTTCTCCCGCGCCACCATGTATGCACCGCCGGCCCGGGCGTAGAGCATGACCACGCCGCGATAGGACAACGTCACCAACACCAGGATGAACAAGATGACACCGGTGATTGGGAGCAGCAAGGCGAAAGCTGCCATCCCGGCGTTCGGCAGCAGTTCGTTCATGATCTGCTCGGGCCCATAAGCGGTCGAGGAGATTGCGTCCGGCGCCAGTGCGCCCAACGCGACCGGGTTGCTCAGTCGCTCGGAGTCGAGCTGCTCGCTGGTGAGCGGCTTACCCAGGACGGTGCGTTTCCACAGGTCCACGAAAGATGGCGGCAACGCCTGCTCACCAGTCGATGTTGTCACAACGCATCACTTCCTCGGATTATTCGACGACTTGGTATGGGGACTGATCGGCGTGCCCGTTGCCGGCGCACCGCTGCCGACAGCAGCGCTTCGGGCCGACGGACCGCCTCATCCCGCTCGGGTCGGCTGCGCCACCTGGTCGGACGAAGTTGCCCGCGCTTCGCGGCCGGTCCGGGTCGCTTGGGCGATACGCGACGCTATGTCGTAAGGCACGATCTGTGCGGTCGCTCCGGAAATCCGGCTGACGACCCGGGCGATCTTGTCGGCGGTGCGGTCGTGCAGCAGCCGGCTCACCAACGCTCCGTAGGTCCGGCGCGGCAGCAGCACGGTCACCTTGGTGTCCGGGTCCTCGTTGATCGCTTTGCACACCAAATCTTGGGCCGCCCGGGTGAGCTGACGGTCCGGGCAGTCGGCCAACCGCAGCGGAGTTTCATGACCGAAGCGCTCCCAGAGGGCCTGCAACCGGGCGGCATGCGACCCGTCGATCACGAAATGAACGGCGGTCAGGTCGTCGGCGTGCAGTCCCTTGCCGTAGCGCAGCGCTTCGATCTCGGCCAAATCGACTGAGTCAACGAAGACGAACACCCGATGCCGCGCGTGCCTGTCCAGCTCGGGCCGTTCGGTACGCGACATCTCCAGGACGGACGCTTCGGCGCGGTACTCCCGGTTCAGCCGCATCAGGGCGAGCACCAGGATGGGGAAGACGACAACGATCAGCCAGGCGCCTTCGGTGAATTTGGCGACGGCGAAGATTCCCACCACGATCGTCGACAAGACACCTGCCGAGAAGTTGATCACCAGTTTATAGCGCCAACCCGGCTTCGCGTTGAATGAGGTGGTGTTTGGTCATTCCGTAACCGGCCATCGAGAAGCCGGTGAACACACCGATGGCGTAGAACGGCACCAACGCGTTGACCGATCCGCCCGTGACGATGAGCAAGACGACCGACAGGGCGGTGAGCGCAATGATGCCGTTGGAGAACACCAGACGATGACCACGCTTCATCAGCGGCCGCGGGAGGAAACGGTCCTCAGCGACGAAACTGGCCAGGGCAGGAAACCCGTTGAAGCTGGTGTTGCCGCCGGTATAGAGAATCAGCGCAGTGGATGCCTGGACCAGGATGTAAAAGACCTTGCCGATGGTTCCGCTACCGAAGACCATCCTGGCGATCTCCGACAGCATCGACGGGTAGCCGTCGGCGTATGGCGTGGCGTGGGTGAGGTGTGCGAGCCAGGCTACTCCGGCCAGCAGGAACGCGAGGATGCACGCCATTACCGTGAGGACCTTGCGGGCGTTGAGCCCCTCGGGTTTGCGGAAGCTGTTGACGGTGTTGGAGATTGCTTCGACGCCGGTCAGGGACGAGCCGCCGTTGGCGAAGGCCCGCAACACGATCAGCAAGGTCGCGCCCATGATGAGGCCGCTGCCGTGATGGATCGGCACCGCGCCGGCTATGTGTTCGGGATCGTAGGTTCCCAGGCTGCCGAAAACCTCGCGGATGACGCCGACGATGATCGTCAGTGAGACCATGGCCACGAAGAAGTAGGTGGGGAGCGCAAAGGGCAAACCTGCCTCTCGTAGTCCGCGCAGGTTAGCCAGGCACATGACGAGCACGATGCCGACGGTGATTTCCAGGCTGTAGGGACCCAACGCGGGTATGGCCGACGCCACCGCCACCGTTCCGGCTGCGCATTGCACGGCAACGGTGACGACGTAGTCAATCAACAGCGCCGCGGCGGCGACTTGTGCGACCCTTGGCCCGAAATTGTCCCGAGCGACAACATAGGAGCCGCCGGATCGGGTGTACACCATGACAACTTGGCGATAGGACGCCGCCACCAATACCAGAATCAACAAAATGACGCCGGTGATCGGAAGTAACAGTGCGAATGCAGCCATTCCCGCAGCGGGCAGCAGTTCGATCATGACCTGCTCGGAGCCGTAGGCGGTCGAGGAGATGGCGTCCGGCGAAAGCACCCCCAGCGCAACGGGATTCGACAATCGCTCGTGCTGTAGCTGATCGGTGATCATCGGCCTCCCAAGGAGGGCCCGTTTACAGACGTCCGAGAACGACGGCGAAATGCGCTGCTCGTCAGCCACTTCTGTCACAAGTTATTCCTTATACAATCTTGACGACCTTTACGTAATCATGACGGACCCGCAAAAGCCTACGATCGTTGTGCGGATCTCGCGCGTCAGAACGCGGCTCAGCGACGCCCCCAAAGCCTTCTTTACGCGATCTTGACGCTACCTCACAGCTCGCGCCCAAATATGCCGATCGGGCCAGCGCTGTGAGCCGGGCGATTGCGGCGCCAGCAACGTTACCCCCCCATCAGCGCTCCATCGACGAGCTCGTCGAACCGCTCGATCCCCTCGTCCACCTCGTTGTCGATCCCTCGGAGCGGCCCGTGATCGGCGAGGCGGCGATCTGCATACAGTCGGGCGACCAAGCTTTTGCGATCCGTACGGCGGGTGGCCCGTTCCCAGGAACTCTGCTCGATGAGCAAAGCTCCGGCGTAGACGTCACCCATGAACTGAGCGAGCGGGAAGAGCCGCGCCTCGGCCACCTGCCCGCGTAGCTTGGTCCACGCGGTGATCGCCGCCTCCAGATCTTCGATGCGCCGGCTCACCAGGCGGGTCGTCTCGTCGTCGTCAGACACGGACACCGCGTCATGCAGGCGGGCCAGCAGCGGCTCGTGCGCCTGTAACCGCTCGATGCCGCGCCGTACGTCGAGACAGAGGATGTTGTCCGGCCCTTCCCAGATGGTGTTGACCTGCGCATCTCGCAGTAGCCGTGCCACCGGCCACGTTTCGACGTACCCGTTGCCGCCGTGAATCTCGATGGCATCGGAGGCCATGGTGATGCCCAACCGGCAGACCTTCAACTTCGTCACCGGCACGGCGATGCGCTGACGGATCACACGGGGCTGCTGGTGGTTGGCGAAGCCGATGCTGTCGAACACCATCGCTTGAGCGGCTTCGACGTCAACGATCATCTCGGCGAGTTTGCGACGCATCAGCGGCTTGTCGTGGAGCCGCTCGCCGAAAGCACGTCGCTGCCGGGCGAACGTCAATGACTCCACCAGTGCCCGACGCGCGTTGCCGAGCGCGAACAGAGCGATGCCCAACCGGGCCGCGTTGGTCAACTCCATCATCCGGCCCAGCCCTTTGCCGTCGTGTGAGCCGGATCGCGCCGCCGCACCGCTCGGCTCACCGGAGAGCAGGAACGCCTCCGCGTCGACGAACTCCACCTCGCCGGAGGCCACCGACCGGGTGCCGAGCTTGTCCTTGAGCCGTCGAATCCTGATGCCGTTTCGCGAACCGTCACGGCGGGTTCGCAGCACCAGGAAGGTGGCCACACCGCGGGACGAATCGGGCGCGCCCTCCGGCTTGGCCAACACGACGTAGACCTCACCGTCGCAGTTGGACGCGAACCATTTGAAGCCATTGAGAACCCACGTAGAGCCGTCTTCGTTTTCACCGCTGACGCGTCGAGCCGTCGTCTCCAGCGCACCCAGGTCGGACCCGCCGGTGCGCTCGGTCAACAGCTGAGCGGTCTCGCCTTCCCACTCGCCGGAGGCGAATTTGGCCAGCACGTGGTCGCGCACGTCAGCCGGTGCAAACGCCGCGACCAGCGATTTGACCATGTTGCCGCCGGTGCCCAGCGCGCAGCCCAGCCCGATGTCGGCCTGGTCGAGCAGGTAGTTGGAGGCGAACAGCGGCAGCGACGGATTGACGCCGGCGCCTTTGAGCTCGCGGCGCAACTCCCCCTGAGCGGCCAGGACTGCCCGCTTGGATTCGGTGAACGACGGCGGCTGCACCACCCGGCTGATGTCATGGCCCCAGCGGTCGTAGCGCTCGAGCCGGGGCGGGTTGCGGTCAGTCTCCTCGGCCCACTGGGCGACTGGCCCGCCCATCAGCTCCCCGATCCGGACCAGCGCAGGCTCGGCGATCGCCAACTCGGCAGGCTGCAGGTAGTAGGCCATGGTGAACTGCAGGGTCGGGTCGGTCGAATACCAGTTCAGGCCCACCGCCCCCCGATAGTCGTCGCTGCGGTAACGCTGAGACTTCTCCGGGGTTGCGAACGGAAGCCGGTCAACCGCTTCGAGGTCGTAGCCGGTTCGGGCGGCGGTGGTCGCCAGGCCGTCGGCGGAGTCGTGCCGCACCATGCGGTGACCGTACCCCCTGCCTGCTGTGAGAAAGCTTAGACCGCCAGCCGTTGCGCAGCGGCCGCGATCCGCTCGTCGGACGCGGTGAGCGCAACCCGGACGTGCCGGGCGCCGCGTGGACCATAGAAGTCACCGGGCGCGGTCAGGATGCCGCGCCGGGCCAGCCACTCAACCGTGTCGTGGCACGGCTCGCCGCGGGTGACCCACAGATACAGACCGGCCTGGGAATGGTCGACGGTGAAGCCGGCCGACCGGAAGGCTGCCAGCAGGATCTCCCGGCGTCGCCCGTAGCGGCAACGCTGCTCGCACTCGTGTGCGTCGTCGTCCAGCGCCGCGACCATCGCGGCCTGCACCGGCGTCGGGACCATCATCCCGGCGTGTTTGCGGACCGCCAGCAGCTCGGCGACCACTGCTGGATCCCCGGCCACGAAGCCGGCCCGGTACCCGGCCAGGGAGGAGCTTTTGGACAACGAGTGCAGGGCCAGCAGACCGCTTAAGTCACCATCACAGACCTCGGGGTGCAACACCGAGCAGGGTTCGGCGTCCCAACCCAAGCTCAGGTAGCACTCGTCGGACGCCACCAGCACACCGCGCTCACGGGCCCAGCCGACGACTTTGCGCAGGTGGTCGACACCGAGCACCTGCCCGGTCGGGTTGCTCGGGGAATTGAGGTACACCAGCGCCGGGGACTGCGGGCCGAGTTGGGTCAGGGAATCGGCGGCCAGCACCGCAGCGCCGGCCAACTGAGCGCCCACGTCGTAGGTCGGATAGGCGAGCTCGGGTATCACGACGACATTTGATGCGCCCAGACCGAGCAGCGTCGGCAGCCAGGCGATGAGTTCCTTGGTGCCGATCACCGGCAGGACGGCCGCATCCGTCAGACCGGTGACGCCGTATCGGCGGCCCAGCGCGGCGATGATCGACTGGCGAAGCGCCGGAGTGCCCGCGGTGGCGGGATACCCGGAAGCAGAACCGGCCTCGGCGAGCGCCGCCCGGATGAGCGGCGCTACCGGGTCGACCGGTGTGCCTACGGACAGGTCGACGATGCCGTCGGGGTGAGCCTCGGCGGCGGCTTTGGCCGAGGCCAGGGTGTCCCACGGGAAGACGGGCAGCCGGGCCGACACTGCCGGCCGCCGATTCTTCAGGGGGCTCAGTCGCCCTCGCCCTGCGGCGGCAGATCCTTGACCGATTGCGGGTCGTTCTCGGTCATTCCGACCTTCGCCGCGCCGCCGGGTGACCCGAGGTCGGCGAAGAAGTCAGCGTTGATCTGGGTGTACTGGTTCCATTGGTCGGGCACGTCATCTTCGTAATAAATGGCCTCGACCGGGCAGACCGGCTCGCACGCACCGCAGTCCACGCACTCGTCGGGGTGGATGTAAAGCATGCGGGCGCCCTCATAGATACAGTCGACGGGGCACTCCTCGATACATGCCTTGTCTTTGATGTCGACGCAGGGTTCGGCGATCGTGTACGTCACAGACGTCCCCTCACGGTCTCCTCCAAGTACTTCAGTGCGGTCAATGCTGCGCGTGCCTGGGCGCTTCGCCTGTCGGCGAAGCGGATACGTTGATTACTGATACTAGACGTTGCAGATAAGTTCAACTAGATCGGGCTACCGGCCCTCGGCGCTGAGTGTGCAGCGGGCCGCGCGTTGAGCGCTGAACGTGCAGCTGGCCGCACCCACGCTCGACGGCGACGCGTAATTAAGCGGCCAGCGGCGTGTAGGTGGTGGTGCGCTGCTGGGCGGGGCGACCAATCCCTTCTGCGATCGCGACCAGTTCGGAGACGGTCTTGGCCGATCCGTATTCTGATCCCGCCATCCGCGAGATTGTTTCCTCCATCAACGTGCCGCCGAGGTCGTTGGCACCGCCGTTGAGCATCACCTGCGATCGCTCTACGCCGAGCTTCACCCAGCTGGTCTGGATGTGCGATATGCGGCCGTGCAACATGATCCGGGCCAGCGCGTGCACCGCGCGGTTGTCGCGGTGACTGGGCCCCGGGCGCGCCGCGCCGGCCAGATACAGCGGTGAGTTGTGGTGGACGAAAGGCAGCGGCACGAATTCAGTGAAACCGCCTGTGCGATCTTGTATTCGCCGCAAGACATTGAGGTGACTCACCCAGTGCCGCGGCGTGTCGACATGGCCGTACATCATCGTCGACGACGAACGCAGCCCCACCTGGTGGGCGGTGGTCACGACTTCGATCCACATTGAGGTGGGCAGCTTGCCTTTAGTGAGCACCCAGCGCACCTCGTCGTCGAGGATTTCGGCCGCGGTGCCGGGGATGGTGTCCAGGCCGGCTTCGCGCAAGCTGGTCAGCCAGTCGCGGATACTCAGCCCGCTTCTAGTGGCGCCGTTGGTGATCTCCATCGGGGAGAACGCGTGCACGTGCATCGACGGCACCCGCTTTTTGACCGCGCGGACCAGATCGGCGTAGCCGGTGACCGGCAGCTCGGGATCGATACCGCCCTGCATGCACACCTCGGTCGCACCCTGCACGTGGGCCTCCCACGCCCGCTCGGCCACCTCGGCGGTAGATAGCGAGTACGCATCGGCGTCGCCCTTGCGCTGAGCGAAGGCGCAGAAGCGGCATCCCGTGTAGCAGATATTGGTGAAGTTGATGTTGCGGTTGACCACGAACGTCACGTCATCACCGACCGTGTCCCGGCGCAATGAATCAGCCAGTGCCGCAACAGCATCAAGCGCCGGACCGTCGGCGGTCGCCAACGCCAGATATTCGGCGTCGCGGCAGCCGGCGGGGTCGCGTTCGGCTGAGCGCAGCGCGGCCAACACGTCGGTGTCGACGCGCTCGGGCGCGCGGGCCGTCAGTTCGTGCACCTGCGCACGAATGGAGTCCCAATCGCCGAAGGCGCTGTCCAGATCGGTTCTGGTCTGGGTGTTGCGGCCGTCGATGTCGATGCCGTGCTGGAGATCGACGCGGCCGGCTGACGTCACATCGTCGGGCTCCTGCCACGGCAGGCCGACCGGGTCGACATCGCGCGCCAGCCCGGTGGCCGGGTCCGCCAGCGCCGCCACGTGGGTACGTACCCGCGGGTCGATCCATGCCGCCCCGGCCCGGACGTATCTGGGATGAGCAGTCAGCCGTTGCACCAAGTCGAAGCCGCCATGGGCGGTCACCGCCGTGAGTTCCTTCAGTGCGGGCCACGGCCGTTCCGGATTGACGTGGTCGGGCGTCAACGGTGACACGCCGCCCCAGTCGTCAACGCCGGCAGCGATCAGGGCCAGACACTCCTGGCTGGACACCAGATTCGGTGGGGCCTGTACGTGCATCGCGGGACCCAGAACCAACCGCGTCACGGCCACCGTGGCGATGAAGTCGTCGATGCCGGCATCGGGTACCGACGACATCGCGGTGTGTTCCTTGGCGCGGAAGTTCTGCACGATCACTTCTTGGATATGACCGAACTCCTTGTGTGACTTACGTATTGCGTGCAGCGTCTGCGCCCGCTCGGCCAGCGTCTCACCGATGCCGACAAGTAGGCCGGTGGTGAAAGGGATCGACAACCGGCCGGCGTCGGTCAACACGCGCAACCGCACCGTCGGATCCTTATCCGGACTGCCGTAGTGGGCGAGGCCTTTGGTCTCGAAGAGTCGCCGCGACGTCGTCTCGAGCATCATGCCCATCGACGGCGCAACGGGTTTGAGCCGCGACATCTCTGCCCAGCTCATGACTCCCGGGTTCAGGTGGGGCAGCAGCCCGGTGTCCTCCAGCACTCGGATCGACATCGCCCGCACGTAAGACAACGTGGAGTCATAGCCGCGCTCCTCCAGCCACTGCCGCGCTTCGGGCCAGCGGTCTTCCGGTCGGTCACCGAGGGTGAAAAGTGCTTCTTTGCAACCTAATTCGGCACCGCGGCGAGCGATGTCAAGAATGTCATCCGGTTCGAGATACATGCCGGCACCACGTGCGCGCAGCCGGCCCGGCACGGTGACGAACGTGCAGTAATGGCAGTTGTCGCGGCAGAGGTGGGTGACCGGGATGAACACTTTGCGCGAATACGTGATTGGGAGCTGGCCGTTCGGGCCGCGCCGGCCCGCGGATTCCAGCCCGGCGTCGCGGACTCGGGCCGCGCTCTTGCACAGATCCGTCAGGTCGTCGCCGCGTGCGGTCATCGCCACCGCCGCCTCGTCAACGTTCAGCGCAACCCCGTCGCGAGCCCGCTTGAGCACTCGCCGCAAGGCGCTGGAGTTAGGTTGTCGCGGTGCTGCCGGTAGGTCGGGGCTGGGCAAATCGGTGGTGCGCCGGGGACCGACAGGCGGGTTCAGAGCCACTCCCCGATAACGTCGGGTCGCTGAGAATTCATCCGCACCTCTCACTTGTCCAAGATCGGCGTCTGAAACAACGGCGCCTGGCATGATCGCCAGATTAGCGCTCGCCGCATGACGGCGGACACTGCCGTGGTTAGTCCGGGAACCCCGACTGCACGGGTAGGAGCAGGTCTCGGCGCCGCCAGAGCACCATGGCCGGCGGAACGACTCCCAGCACGATAAGCAGCAGTGCGCCGTAGGCCAGCATGCCGCGACCGCCCAGAATGACGTCGTCGCCCGGGCCGCCCAGGCTGGCCAGCGCCACGGTCAGCAACCAGGCCCACACCGGTACCGCGGCCGTCCGCAGTGACGTCGTCCAGCGCGAAGCCGCCCAGACCAGCGCCGCGTTGACCAGCCCGCTGATCAGCGCGCTGATGGGGAAGGGAACCGAGCCGATGTACGAAGGCAGCAGCAGCGCTGCGGTTACTGCCGACAGGACACCGTCGACGGCCAGCAGGGTCAGGACGACGACACGAATCGCAGGGTCTGTCGCCGGGGCGCGGTCACTCGAGGCGACGATCGGCTTGGTGGCGGTCAGGATGAAATGCTATCGACTTGCGGAAGGACGGAGCCGACCGCCCATTGGAACTTGTCGAGCCGGTCTTGCCGATGCCGCAGTTTCGGGTCCAGCTCGCGGTCCATACCGGTTCCTTCCATGGCTGCTTGACCGGCAGTTTACCGCGCCGGCGGGACAGTGCTGTGGCGTCTCATGAACCAGCCACGATCCCGGACGAATAGCCGCTTTGTATACGAAGTCGTTCTCTGGCGATCATTGCGCGATCGCCCGACGAACAGCGGCCAGCGGCTAGTATCGCAACGTGGGAGAGCAGTCCAAGCCCGTCCGGAGCCGACGCCGCGGTGAAGCGCTCGAACACGCGCTGTATGACGCGACCCTTGAGGAACTCAAGGACGTGGGGTATGGCGGGCTGACCATGGAGGGGATCGCGGCACGCGCCCGCACCGGTAAGGCGGCGCTGTACCGGCGTTGGTCGACGAAGCAGGCGCTGGTCCAGGCGGCGCTGTCGTATGCCTTGCCGCCGATGCCCGAGCCGCGTCACGACCGGTCTACGCGGGAAAATCTGCTGGCCGCGTTCAGCGCGCACTGCGATGTAGTGGCCGGGAAGACCGCTTTTCCGAGTCTGGACATCATGGTCCAGCTCCTTCACGAACCAGAGTTGCGGTTGATCTTCGCCGACGCGGTCGTCAACCCTCGTCTGCGCATCATCGAGTCGATCCTGCAGACCGGTGAACGCAACGGAGAGATCGATTCGCACTTACTGACCTCACTGACCGCACGGGTCGGGCCGGCGCTGATCAACCAGCACATCATGCTGACTGGGGCTCCGCCGAACCGGCGCCAGCTCGTCCGCATCGTCGATACCGTGATCCCGCAGTCTGCGGAGGTAGCGGCCCTCTAAGCGCAGCGAGTGGCCGATTCGGGGCTTTAGAACAAAGCGGTGAGCGCGTTGACGAAGTCGGTGGCGATCACGCTGAAGTCGGGCGCGAGGTTGCCGAACGCACCGGGATCTATGAGGTCGCCGACCGCTGTGGTGAAAAGGACTGGCTCGAAGACACCGGGGGCCAAGGCGCTGGTGATCTCGGCAGGGTTCAGGCCGGCGAGGTCGGCCAGCAGCGCCGCGTTCTGGTCAGCAAAGCCCTCGACCCCGCCGAGGGCGCCGCTATCGAAGACGGTCATCGGGCCGCCGGTGAGCAGGCTGGCAGTGACCTCCTGCGGCAGGGTAATTCCGGCGGGCTGGGCCACGTCGACGAACACCGCCGGAGCGCCGACGTGGTCCGCGCCGATCAAACTGTTGAACGAATTCTCGGCGGTGGACAGCGGCAGGTTGCCGATGTTGATGACCCGGTCGACGGCCCCGTTGAGGGGTTCGCCGCCAGTTGCGCTGTAACCGAACACCGCATGCTCGGCAGCCAGTTCTTCAGTCAACAGATGACTGTTGAAGGCCAGCTCATCGTTGATGAGGGCCGTGTCGAAATTTGCAAAGGCGGTGCCCAGAGTCGGTACGGCCGCCGAGAGAGTGCCGGTTAAGGCGTAAGAGAGCGCAGCGAGGTCGTTACCGGCCACACCCTGGATGCCGCCGACATTGCCGCTCAGGAATTCCCCGCCGGGGCCACCAACACCGATAGTGGGTGCGGCGTTGTATGCGATCGGGCTGAGGCCGTCGAGCAGCAGGCTCTGGTTGATGGCAACCGGATCGAAGTTGTCGGCACCGAGGATGCTGTTGAACACGTTTTCCGACGTGCCGAGGAGCAGGTTGTTGGCGTCGAAGAGCCGGTCGAAGGCTTGCACCACCGGGTCCGCCGAGGTTGTCGCCGCAGCAATCTCGGCAAATGGTGTAGCGCCCGTCAGGTCGGGAAACGCCGATGCGATGCTCGACACCAGACTCTCCTCGCCGGTCACCAGCCCAGTGTTAGCGCTGATTTCCCCGCCGACGAGTGAGGCGTTCGCACTGAGTTCCTCCGCCTGAATGTTGACGAGCGGGTCGACGAAAGTCGGTCCGAT
Source organism: uncultured Actinomycetota bacterium (assembly GCA_963818785.1). Lineage (GTDB taxonomy): Bacteria > Actinomycetota > Actinomycetes > Mycobacteriales > Mycobacteriaceae > Mycobacterium. Next base: position 26,977 of record CAWFTT010000017.1, read on the forward strand.
AGGCCCAATCAGATTCGACAGGAAGTCGTCCGTCGAGGCGAGCGCGTCGTCTGCGGAGGTGAGTTCGACGTCGCCAGTGTGCAGGTTCGACACCAGGATCCCCGGCGTCACGCCGATCAGGCTGCCGGCTGCCACGGCGGCGGCTGCGGTGACGTACGAACGAGCGGCTCTTTGCATGGCAACCCTTTGCTCAGGTCTGACACACTGCGTTACTCGACCGCCTTACCGTAGCTGAGAACCACCTGAGATGCACCGAGACATAGGATAATTTTCTCAGCAGAATTTGACGAACCGGGCGACCAGCGGTCAGGGTGCCGTTTTGAGCCACTGTCCGGCGTCGCCGACAATGCCGACCGGCACGGCGCCGGACAAGCTGACGTTCTGCACGCTGGGGCCCGCAGCGACGATCGTGGTGTCCTGGAGGATCGGCAACACCGTCGACATGTTCCACAGCCGCGGTTCAACGGCGGTGATCACGTCGCTGATGTTCTTCGTGCCGTTGAGGGCAGCGTCGATGTTGGATTGAATGCTGCGGTCACAGATACCGGTGAGGTTTGACGGCGCCTGCACCAGTGCACCCGGCTCGGGAGTACGGCTCGCGGTGGTCGACGTTGGCGTCGTCGGGTGTCCGCTGCTCCCGTCCACCGCCGAGGGAGCCGGATTCGGCTTCGTCGTTACCGCGGCCCCTGACGTCGACACCGCGGTCGCCTCCAAGGCTGGACAGCCGTAGCGCGAAGCCAGCAGCGTGGCCAGGTTGCCGCCGGCCTGATGCCAGCCCACGATTGCATCGACCTGGTTGTTGATCAGCGCATCGCGGTATAGCAGCACCGGGTCGAGGGCGAGCACCGTCGCGGCGATGCCGACATCGCGGAGTTGGTCCGCGGCGGTGTTGGCCACCGCCGCCGACGTCGGGTCGTTCCCTGCGACACCGATCACCAGCGAGAGCTGCTTGCCGTCCTTGACGACCCGGCCCCGAGTGGTCTCCGTAGGGCCGGTGCTCGCCGGCGCGGTCGTCGTGTCCGCGGCCGGCGGGGCGGTTTCGTTCTCGATCTGGAACCCAGAGGTCTGCAGCAGCGCCAGCGCCGCCGGCTTCGTCATCGCCGGCGGCGCGGCGGGCACGTATCCGGGGTCACTGGGCGCGCGGATCTGCGCCTGATCCAGCGTTACGGTGTTGTCACTACCGGCGCCGACGGCGGCGAGCAGGTCGACGTCGAGAAGACCCAGGATCGCCTTGCGCACCTGGGAGTCGGACAGTTTGGCCTCGTTGGCGCGCAAGGTGAGCTGCATGACGCGCGGCGTCATGATGCGAGCGGTCCGCACATTGGGAATCGCTGACAACTGCGCGAAAGCCGCCGAGCCGCCGTGCACCTGAGCCACCTGCGTGTCGCCGTTGCGGATGGAGTCTGCCAGCGCAGCGGGCGCGCCGGCGCGGCGAAACAGGATCAAGTCTGGTTTGGCGGGGGGGCCCCAGTACCGGTCGTTTCGGGCCAGCAAAACCTCATCCCGCTGCGGATCGATGGTTTCCACCCGGAATTGACCGCCAGTCACCGGCAGCGCCCGCACCAATCCGGCCGGGAAACCGCCTGGTACGTCCTTGACGATATGCGCCGGCAGGATGTTGCTGAATAGCTCGCGCCAGGCTGGATACGGTTGTGCGAAAGTGACCACCGCCTGCTTGCCGCCGTCGATGGACTGCACGCCGGTGATCTGGTCGTACCCGGCCGGATCCACCACACCAGGCTGGCTGACCATCTGCCGCCACAGATACCAGAAGTCATCGGCGGCGATCGGTGCGTTGTCCGTCCATTGCGCCTCCGGCCGGACCTTGTAGGTGACGGTGAACGGGTTGTCGTTGGTCACGTCGGCGGAAACCAGCAACGTCGGATCCATCTCCCAGCGCGAGCCCGTCGGTTCGTTCGGGTCGGGAATCGGCCGAAATGCACTGGGCAGCACCAAAGCGCTGATCGCAGCGTTCACCGCCGAAATATCGGACAGCAGATGAGGATTGAACCCTGCGCCGATCGAGTCTATGCCCATGATGATCTGCGTAATGCGTTGTGGCGGTGGCACAGTGAAGCGCGAAGTCTCGGTACTCTGCGGAGCCGGCGGCGGGCTGACGGTACAGCCTGCCGCCGCCAATGCCGGCGCCGAACACAACGCGGCGATTGCCAGCCGCGCGCGGCGACCTCGGTTCGGCACGTCCATCAGGGTATCGGTTTACAACCACGGCAGGTATGAGCCACGAGCCTGACGCCACCGCAAATTGGCGTGAATCTCACCGGTTAACCCCGCGCCTTAGCCCGCGATCGGCTCCGGGCACGTGTCGTGGCGGCCAATTCGACTTTGCGGACCCGAATCACCTCCGGTGTCACCTCGACACATTCGTCGGGCGCGCAAAACTCCATGGCCTGCTCGAGATCCAGTTCGATCGGCTTGGCCAGCGTCTCGATGACATCGGCCGTCGAGGACCGCATGTTGGTCAGCTTCTTCTCCCGAGTGACGTTGATGTCCAAGTCTTCCGGGCGCGGATTGATGCCGACCACCATGCCCTCATAGGTGTCCCGCCCCGGTTCGACGAAGAACTGACCTCGATCAGCCAACTGCAGCAGCGCAAATGGCGTGATGGTGCCCGACCGGTCAGAGACCAGTGAGCCGGTGTGGCGGGCGCGAATCTCTCCCGCCCACGGCTGATATCCGTTGAACACGGCGTTGCCGATCCCGGTGCCTCGGGTCTCGGTCAGGAAGTCGGTGCGCCAGCCGATCAGTCCACGGCTGGGCACGACGAATTCCATTCGCACCCAACCGGTGGTGTGGTTCGCCATTTCTGTCATACGGCCTTTGCGGGCGGCCGTCAGTTGGGTGATGGCTCCGACGTATTGCTCGGGGCAGTCAACGGTCAGCGACTCGAACGGCTCGTGCAGCCGGCCGTCAATGGTCTTGGTGACGACTTGCGGTTTGCCGACGGTCAATTCGAAACCCTCCCGGCGCATCTGTTCGACCAGCACCGCCAGCGCCAACTCGCCGCGGCCCTGCACCTCCCAGGCGTCGGGGCGCCCGATGTCGAGCACCCGGATGCTGACGTTGCCGACCAGTTCGGTATCCAAACGCGTCTTAACCATGCGCGCAGTCAGCTTGTGGCCCGGCACCTTTCCGGCCAGCGGCGAGGTGTTGGTGCCGATGGTCACCGAGATAGCCGGCTCGTCAACGGTAATACGCGGCAGTGCAACGGGATTGACCTGATCGGCCAACGTGTCACCGATCATGATGTCGGGGATGCCCGCCAAAGCGACGATGTCACCGGCGACCGCCTCATCGGTCGGCGAGCGCTCAACGCCTTCGGTGGCCAGCAATTCGGTGATCTTCGCGGTGGCGACGACGGGTTCACCGTCGATGTTTCGTAGCCACGCAACTTGCTGACCCTTGCGTAACCGCCCGTTGTAGATGCGAACCAATGCCAGTCGGCCCAGAAACGCCGACGCATCAAGGTTGGTGACCAGCGCCTGCAGCGGCGCCTCGGGATCACCGCCGGGAGCTGGAATGTGTTGCAGCAGAACGTCGAATAACGGGTCGAGGTTGTCGCCGTCGGGAACTTGGCCGTCCAGCGGTGCCGCAGTACTGGCAATGCCTGCGCGGCCGGATGCGTAGAGCGTCGGCAGCCCGAGCGCTTCCTCGGCCGCTTTGGCCGCTTCGTCGTCGAGGTCGGCCGCGACGTCTAACAGCAGATCGTGACTGGCGTCGACCACCTCGGCGATCCGCGCGTCGGGACGGTCAGTTTTGTTGACGACCAGGATCACCGGCAGATGCGCGGCCAGCGCCTTGCGCAGCACGAAGCGGGTCTGCGGCAGCGGGCCTTCGGAGGCGTCGACAAGCAGCAGCACTCCGTCGACCATCGACAGTCCGCGCTCCACCTCACCGCTGAAGTCGGCGTGGCCTGGAGTGTCGATGACATTGATCACGGTGACGCTGCCGTCGGGGTTGTGCCGGTGCACCGCCGTGTTCTTGGCCAGGATCGTGATGCCTTTTTCCCGCTCCAGGTCGCCGGTGTCCATCACGCGATCGGTCAATCCGCCGCGTTCCTGCAGGGCTCCGGATTGCCGCAACATGGCGTCGACCAGGGTCGTCTTCCCGTGGTCGACGTGCGCGACGATGGCGATGTTGCGGAAATTCACTCGGCGATTCTGCCAGCGTGGGGCGCTGATCGCGAAACTGAGCGGTCACAGGGTCGCCGCGCGGATCGACTCTGCGTCCACAGCCTGCGCGCCCGGCGCGTCTGCGCGCTCAGTGCAGGATCGGTGCGTTGGACGCAGGTTCGGCGCCGGGTGACCGGCGCGTCAGAGCAGTCGACTCAGCGCCGGCAGCCAGTCCCGATCAGCCGGCACCCAGTTCAGGTCATGCAGCTCACCTGCGGTGACCCAGCGCAGCGCCTGATGGTCGTGCGGGTGGGGCTCGCCGTTGACCAGCCGGGCCCGGTACGCGCGAAGCGTCGTGATTTCGTTAAGCTCAATGTCGCTGCCCAAGCGATCGCCGACGGCGACCTCGATGCCGAGTTCCTCGGCCAGCTCCCGCGCCAACGCGTCCTGCTCAGTCTCACCGGGCGCGACCTTCCCGCCGGGTAGTTCCCAGCGCCCGGCCAATTCCAGAGGTCGTCGGCGTTGCGCGACCAACACCGCAGCGCCGGAGATGATTGCACCGGCTACGACGATCTGGTTCGGCATCGCGAGTGACGGTATACGGTCGATTCATGGCCGTGTTATCCGATGAGCAAGTAGATGCTGCTCTGTCTGAGCTCAACGGCTGGCAGCGGTCCGAAGGTGCCCTGCGCCGGTCGATCAAGTTTCCGTCGTTCCTGGCCGGTATCGACGCCGTGCGCCGGGTGGCTGAGCACGCGGAAGCGCAGGATCACCACCCCGACATCGATATCCGTTGGCGCACAGTCAAATTTGCTTTGGTGACGCATTCTGAGCACGGCATCACCGACAAAGACGTGGCGATGGCGCACGACATCAACGGGATCCTGGGCGTCTAGCGGCGTCAAGTTACAGGCACCGCGCGTCAAGCGTGCGGCTGTGGTTTCTGGCGGTAAGTCAGCCCGTTTCAGTTTTCTTACGCGTGGTCACGACGTTCGAAGGGTGCGAGTGGCGACTTCCGCGCGCTGCTGGCGGAAGCAACCGGTCGTCCCAGGACCTCGAAGGTTCGGCCGATCGGCAAAGGTGCGGGTCTTGGGACATGACTGTCACGAGCGGACAAGATTCACAGTATTCAGAAAAACTCAGGAAATTATCAGTTGGTTCTTACACTAAGCTTGTTCTTGGGTTACTCTCAGCTTCGCTCGGGAATTTGTAAGCCACTTGACAGCAGATAAGGAGTTCGAATGAACGCTCGCCGTGCCACCCTCACCTTGGGTGCCGCAGCCGGGGGATTGCTGGCAACCGCCTTCCTCCAGACGGCCGTCGCCAGCGCCACACCCGCCACCAACGCCATCACGGATCTCTTCGGATTTGGATCCGGCACCGGCGCCCCAACCGACCCCTTCGGCGGCTTCTTCGGGGGACTCGGCGGACTCGACGGCTTTGGCTCACACCGCCGCCACCCCGTTCGACTACGCGCCCATTCCCGGCTCACCGGAAACCGTCCTCACGGTATCCGGGCTTCCGCCGCTGGACCAGCAAGTTGAGGGGTATCAAACATTCGACTTCACCCCGGGCCGGCGGCACCGACTCGATTGGCACCGTCAACACTGACGTCAGCACTTTGACCACCCCCATCGGTTTCACCAACACCGAATACCTGGTGACCAGCAGCTCTGGAAACAGTACGCACCCGTTACCACCGCCGACCGACGAGGGCGCCGGAACTTCCCACGGAAGGAACAACATACGATATCGCCCGCTTTGACGGGTTCGAGAACATCTACTCCAGCGTGCCGGAGGAGGTTGGGACGAAAGCGGCAGATG
>CAWFTT010000018.1:0-138481 GCA_963818785.1 uncultured Actinomycetota bacterium
ACGCGACATCTCCAGGACGGACGCTTCGGCGCGGTACTCCCGGTTCAGCCGCATCAGGGCGAGCACCAGGATGGGGAAGACGACAACGATCAGCCAGGCGCCTTCGGTGAATTTGGCGACGGCGAAGATTCCCACCACGATCGTCGACAAGACGCCTGCCGAGAAGTTGATCACCAGTTTGTAGCGCCACCCGGCTTCGCGATGAATGAGGTGGTGTTTGGTCATTCCATAACCGGCCATCGAGAAGCCGGTGAACACACCGATGGCGTAGAACGGCACCAAAGCGTTGACCGATCCGCCCGTGACGATGAGCAAGACGACCGACAGGGCGGTGAGCGCAATGATGCCGTTGGAGAACACCAGACGATGACCACGCTTCATCAGCGGCCGCGGCAGGAAACGGTCCTCAGCGACGAAACTGGCCAAGGCAGGAAACCCGTTGAAGCTGGTGTTGCCGCCGGTGTAGAGAATCAGCGCAGTGGATGCCTGGACCAGGATGTAAAAGACTTTGCCGATGGTTCCGTTACCGAAGACCATCCTGGCGATCTCCGACAGCATCGACGGGTAGCCGTCGGCGTATGGCGTGGCGTGGGTGAGGTGTGCGAGCCAGGCCACTCCGGCCAGCAGGAACGCGAGGATGCACGCCATTACGGTGAGGACCTTGCGAGCGTTGAGCCCCTCGGGTTTGCGGAAGCTGTTCACGGTGTTGGAGATTGCTTCGACGCCGGTCAGGGACGAACCACCGTTGGCGAAGGCCCGCAATACGATCAGCAAGGTCGCGCCCATGATGAGGCCGCTGCCGTGATGGATCGGCACCGCGCCGGCTATGTGTTCGGGATCGTAGGTTCCCAGGCTGCCGAAAACCTCGCGGATGACGCCCACGATGATCGTCAGTGAGACCATGGCCACGAAGAAGTAGGTGGGGAGCGCAAAGGGCAAACCTGCCTCTCGTAGTCCGCGCAGGTTAGCCAGGCACATGACGAGCACGATGCCGACGGTGATTTCCAGGCTGTAGGGACCCAACGCGGGTATCGCCGACGCCACCGCCACCGTTCCGGCTGCGCATTGCACGGCAACGGTGACGACGTAGTCAATCAACAGCGCCGCGGCGGCGACTTGCGCGACCCTTGGCCCGAAATTGTCCCGAGCGACAACATAGGAGCCGCCGGATCGGGTGTACACCATGACAACTTGGCGATAGGACGCCGCCACCAATACCAGAATCAACAAAATGACGCCGGTGATCGGAAGTAACAGCGCGAATGCAGCCATTCCCGCAGCGGGCAGCAGTTCGATCATGACCTGCTCGGAGCCGTAGGCGGTCGAGGAGATGGCATCCGGCGAAAGCACCCCCAGCGCAACGGGATTCGCCAATCGCTCGTGCTGTAGCTGATCGGTGATCATCGGCCTCCCAAGGAGGGCCCGTTTACAGACGTCCGAGAACGACGGCGAAATGCGCTGCTCGTCAGCCACTTCTGTCACAAGTTATTCCTTATACAATCTTGACGACCTTTACGTAATCATGACGGACCCGCAAAAGCCTACGATCGTTGTGCGGATCTCGCGCGTCAGAACGCGGCTCAGCGACGCCCCCAAAGCCTTCTTTACGCGATCTTGACGCTACCTCACAGCTCGCGCCCAAATATGCCGATCGGGCCAGCGCTGTGAGCCGGGCGATTGCGGCGCCAGCAACGTTACCCCCCCATCAGCGCTCCATCGACGAGCTCGTCGAACCGCTCGATCCCCTCGTCCACCTCGTTGTCGATCCCTCGGAGCGGCCCGTGATCGGCGAGGCGGCGATCTGCATACAGTCGGGCGACCAGGCTTTTGCGATCCGTACGGCGGGTGGCCCGTTCCCAGGAACTCTGCTCGATGAGCAAAGCTCCGGCGTAGACGTCACCCATGAACTGAGCGAGCGGGAAGAGCCGCGCCTCGGCCACCTGCCCGCGTAGCTTGGTCCACGCGGTGATCGCCGCCTCCAGATCTTCGATGCGCCGGCTTACCAGGCGGGTCGTCTCGTCGTCGTCAGACACGGACACCGCGTCCTGCAGGCGGGCCAGCAGCGGCTCGTGCGCCTGTAACCGCTCGATGCCGCGCCGTACGTCGAGACAGAGGATGTTGTCCGGCCCTTCCCAGATGGTGTTGACCTGCGCATCTCGCAGTAGCCGTGCCACCGGCCACGTTTCGACGTACCCGTTGCCGCCGTGAATCTCGATGGCATCGGAGGCCATGGTGATGCCCAACCGGCAGACCTTCAACTTCGTCACCGGCACGGCGATGCGCTGACGGATCACACGGGGCTGCTGGTGGTTGGCGAAGCCGATGCTGTCGAACACCATCGCTTGAGCGGCTTCGACGTCAACGATCATCTCGGCGAGTTTGCGACGCATCAGCGGCTTGTCGTGGAGCCGCTCGCCGAAAGCACGTCGCTGCCGGGCGAACGTCAAAGACTCCACCAGTGCCCGACGCGCGTTGCCGAGCGCGAACAGAGCGATGCCCAACCGGGCCGCGTTGGTCAACTCCATCATCCGGCCCAGCCCTTTGCCGTCGTGTGAGCCGGATCGCGCCGCCGCACCGCTCGGCTCACCGGAGAGCAGGAACGCCTCCGCGTCGACGAACTCCACCTCGCCGGAGGCCACCGACCGGGTGCCGAGCTTGTCCTTGAGCCGTCGAATCCTGATGCCGTTTCGCGAACCGTCACGGCGGGTTCGCAGCACCAGGAAGGTGGCCACACCGCGGGACGAATCGGGCGCGCCCTCCGGCTTGGCCAACACGACGTAGACCTCACCGTCGCAGTTGGACGCGAACCATTTGAAGCCATTGAGAACCCACGTAGAGCCGTCTTCGTTTTCACCGCTGACGCGTCGAGCCGTCGTCTCCAGCGCACCCAGGTCGGACCCGCCGGTGCGCTCGGTCAACAGCTGAGCGGTCTCGCCTTCCCACTCGCCGGAGGCGAATTTGGCCAGCACGTGGTCGCGCACGTCAGCCGGTGCAAACGCCGCGACCAGCGATTTGACCATGTTGCCGCCGGTGCCCAGCGCGCAGCCCAGCCCGATGTCGGCCTGGTCGAGCAGGTAGTTGGAGGCGAACAGCGGCAGCGACGGATTGACGCCGGCGCCTTTGAGCTCGCGGCGCAACTCCCCCTGAGCGGCCAGGACTGCCCGCTTGGATTCGGTGAACGACGGCGGCTGCACCACCCGGCTGACGTCATGGCCCCAGCGGTCGTAGCGCTCGAGCCGGGGCGGGTTGCGGTCAGTCTCCTCGGCCCACTGGGCGACTGGCCCGCCCATCAGCTCCCCGATCCGGACCAGCGCAGGCTCGGCGATCGCCAACTCGGCAGGCTGCAGGTAGTAGGCCATGGTGAACTGCAGGGTCGGGTCGGTCGAATACCAGTTCAGGCCCACCGCCCCCCGATAGTCGTCGCTGCGGTAACGCTGAGACTTCTCCGGGGTTGCGAAAGGAAGCCGGTCAACCGCTTCGAGGTCGTAGCCGGTTCGGGCGGCGGTGGTCGCCAGGCCGTCGGCGGAGTCGTGCCGCACCATGCGGTGACCGTACCCCCTGCCTGCTGTGAGAAAGCTTAGACCGCCAGCCGTTGCGCAGCGGCCGCGATCCGCTCGTCGGACGCGGTGAGCGCCACCCGGACGTGCCGGGCGCCGCGCGGACCATAGAAGTCACCGGGCGCGGTCAGGATGCCGCGCCGGGCCAGCCACTCAACCGTGTCGTGGCACGGCTCGCCGCGGGTGACCCACAGATACAGACCGGCCTGGGAATGCTCGACGGTGAAGCCGGCCGACCGGAAGGCTGCCAGCAGGATCTCCCGGCGTCGCCCGTAGCGGTAACGCTGCTCGCACTCGTGTGCGTCGTCGTCCAGCGCCGCGACCATCGCGGCCTGCACCGGCGTCGGGACCATCATCCCGGCGTGTTTGCGGACCGCCAGCAGCTCGGCGACCACTGCTGGATCCCCGGCCACGAAGCCGGCCCGGTACCCGGCCAGGGAGGAGCTTTTGGACAACGAGTGCAGGGCCAGCAGACCGCTGAAGTCACCATCACAGACCTCGGGGTGCAACACCGAGCAGGGTTCGGCGTCCCAACCCAAGCTCAGGTAGCACTCGTCGGACGCCACCAGCACACCGCGCTCACGGGCCCAGCCGACGACTTTGCGCAGGTGGTCGACACCGAGCACCTGCCCGGTCGGGTTGCTCGGGGAATTGAGGTACACCAGCGCCGGGGACTGCGGGCCGAGTTGGGTCAGGGAATCGGCGGCCAGCACCGCAGCACCGGCCAACCGAGCGCCCACGTCGTAGGTCGGATAGGCGAGCTCGGGTATCACGACGACATCTGATGCGCCCAGACCGAGCAGCGTCGGCAGCCAAGCGATGAGTTCCTTGGTGCCGATCACCGGCAGGACGGCCGCATCCGTCAGACCGGTGACGCCGTATCGGCGGCCCAGCGCGGCGATGATCGACTGGCGAAGCGCCGGAGTGCCCGCGGTGGCGGGATACCCGGAAGCAGAACCGGCCTCGGCGAGCGCCGCCCGGATGAGCGGCGCTACCGGGTCGACCGGTGTGCCTACGGACAGGTCGACGATGCCGTCGGGGTGCGCCTCGGCGGCGGCTTTGGCCGAGGCCAGGGTGTCCCACGGGAAGACGGGCAGCCGGGCCGACACTGCCGGCCGCCGATTCTTCAGGGGGCTCAGTCGCCCTCGCCCTGCGGCGGCAGATCCTTGACCGATTGCGGGTCGTTCTCGGTCATTCCGACCTTCGCCGCGCCGCCGGGTGACCCGAGGTCGGCGAAGAAGTCAGCGTTGATCTGGGTGTACTGGTTCCATTGGTCGGGCACGTCATCTTCGTAATAAATGGCCTCGACCGGGCAGACCGGCTCGCACGCACCGCAGTCCACGCACTCGTCGGGGTGGATGTAAAGCATGCGGGCGCCCTCATAGATACAGTCGACGGGGCACTCCTCGATACATGCCTTGTCTTTGATGTCGACGCAGGGTTCGGCGATCGTGTACGTCACAGACGTCCCCTCACGGTCTCCTCCAAGTACTTCTAGTGCGGTCAATGCTGCGCGTGCCTGGGCGCTTCGCCTGTCGGCGAAGCGGATACGTTGATTACTGATACTAGACGTTGCAGATAAGTTCAACTAGATCGGGCTACCTGCCCTAGGCGCTGAGCGTATAGCGGGCCGCGAGCGTTGAGCGTGCAGCTGGCCGCGCCCACGCCCGAAGGCGACGCGTAACTAAGCGGCCAGCGGCGAGTAGGTGGTGGTGCGCTGCTGGGCGGGGCGACCGATCCCTTCTGCGATCGCGACCAGTTCGGAGGCGGTCTTGGCCGATCCGTATTCTGATCCCGCCATCCGCGAGATTGTTTCCTCCATCAACGTGCCGCCGAGGTCGTTGGCACCGCCGTTGAGCATCACCTGCGATCGCTCTACGCCGAGCTTCACCCAGCTGGTCTGGACATGCGATATGCGGCCGTGCAACATGATCCGGGCCAGCGCGTGCACCGCACGGTTGTCGCGGTGACTGGGCCCCGGGCGCGCCGCGCCGGCCAGATACAGCGGTGAGTTGTGGTGCACGAAAGGCAGCGGCACGAATTCAGTGAAACCGCCTGTGCGATCTTGTATCTGCCGCAAGACATTGAGGTGACTCACCCAGTGCCGCGGCGTGTCGACATGGCCGTACATCATCGTCGACGACGAACGCAGTCCCACCTGGTGGGCGGTGGTCACGACTTCGATCCACATTGAGGTGGGCAGTTTGCCTTTAGTGAGCACCCAGCGCACCTCGTCGTCGAGGATTTCGGCCGCGGTGCCGGGGATGGTGTCCAGGCCGGCTTCGCGCAAGCTGGTCAGCCAATCGCGGATACTCAGCCCGCTTCTAGTGGCGCCGTTAATGATCTCCATCGGGGAGAACGCGTGCACGTGCATCGACGGCACCCGCTTTTTGACCGCGCGGACCAGATCGGCGTAGCCGGTGACCGGCAGCTCGGGATCGATACCGCCCTGCATGCACACCTCGGTCGCACCCTGCACGTGGGCCTCCCACGCCCGCTCGGCCACCTCGGCGGTAGATAGCGAGTACGCATCGGCATCGCCCTTGCGCTGAGCGAAGGCACAGAAGCGGCATCCCGTGTAGCAGATATTGGTGAAGTTGATGTTGCGGTTGACCACGAACGTCACGTCATCGCCGACCGTGTCCCGGCGCAATGAATCAGCCAGTGCCGCAACAGCATCAAGCGCCGGACCGTCGGCGGTCGCCAACGCCAGATATTCGGCGTCGCGGCAGCCGGCGGGGTCGCGTTCGGCTGAGCGCAGCGCGGCCAGCACGTCGGTGTCGACACGCTCAGGCGCGCGGGCCGTCAGTTCATGCACCTGCGCACGAATCGAGTCCCAATCGCCGAAGGCGCTGTCCAGATCGGTTCTGGTCTGGGTGTTGCGGCCGTCGATGTCGATGCCGTGCTGGAGATCGACGCGGCCGGCTGACGTCACATCGTCGGGCTCCTGCCAGGGCAGGCCGACCGGGTCGACATCGCGCGCCAGCCCGGTGGCCGGGTCCGCCAGCGCCGCCACGTGGGTACGTACCCGCGGGTCGATCCATGCCGCCCCGGCCCGGACGTATCTGGGATGAGCAGTCAGCCGTTGCACCAAGTCGAAGCCGCCATGGGCGGTCACCGCCGTGAGTTCCTTCAGTGCGGGCCACGGCCGTTCCGGATTGACGTGGTCGGGCGTCAACGGTGACACGCCGCCCCAGTCGTCAACGCCGGCAGCGATCAGGGCCAGACACTCCTGGCTGGACACCAGATTCGGTGGGGCCTGTACGTGCATCGCGGGACCCAGAACCAACCGCGTCACGGCCACCGTGGCGATGAAGTCGTCGATGCCGGCATCGGGTACCGACGACATCGCGGTGTGTTCCTTGGCGCGGAAGTTCTGCACGATCACTTCTTGGATGTGACCGAACTCCTTGTGTGACTTACGTATTGCGTGCAGCGTCTGCGCCCGCTCGGCCAGCGTCTCACCGATGCCGACAAGTAGGCCGGTGGTGAAAGGGATCGACAACCGGCCGGCGTCGGTCAACACGCGCAACCGCACCGTCGGATCCTTATCCGGACTGCCGTAGTGGGCGAGGCCTTTGGTCTCGAAGAGTCGCCGCGACGTCGTCTCGAGCATCATGCCCATCGACGGCGCAACGGGTTTGAGCCGCGACATCTCTGCCCAGCTCATGACTCCCGGGTTCAGGTGGGGCAGCAGCCCGGTGTCCTCCAGCACTCGGATCGACATCGCCCGCACGTAAGACAACGTGGAGTCATAGCCGCGCTCCTCCAGCCACTGCCGCGCTTCGGGCCAGCGGTCTTCCGGTCGGTCACCGAGGGTGAAAAGTGCTTCTTTGCAACCTAATTCGGCACCGCGGCGAGCGATGTCAAGAATGTCATCCGGTTCGAGATACATGCCGGCACCACATGCGCGCAGCCGGCCCGGCACGGTGACGAACGTGCAGTAATGGCAGTTGTCGCGGCAGAGGTGGGTGACCGGGATGAACACTTTGCGCGAATACGTGATTGGGAGCCGGCCGTTCGGACCGCGCCGGCCCGCGGATTCCAGCCCGGCGTCGCGGACTCGGGCCGCGCTCTTGCACAGATCCGTCAGGTCGTCGCCGCGTGCGGTCATCGCCACCGCCGCCTCGTCAACGTTCAGCGCAACCCCGTCGCGAGCCCGCTTGAGCACTCGCCGCAAGGCGCTGGAGTTAGGTTGTCGCGGTGCTGCCGGTAGGTCGGGGCTGGGCAAATCGGTGGTGCGTCGGGGATCGACAGGCGGGTTCAGAGCCACTCCCCGATAACGTCGGGTCGCTGAGAATTCATCCGCACCTCTCACTTGTCCAAGATCGGCGTCTGAAACAACGGCGCCTGGCATGATCGCCAGATTAGCGCTCGCCGCATGACGGCGGACACTGCCGTGGTTAGTCCGGGGACCCCGACTGCACGGGTAGTAGCAGGTCTCGGCGCCGCCAGAGCACCATGGCCGGCGGAACGACTCCCAGCACGATAAGCAGCAGTGCGCCGTAGGCCAGCATGCCGCGACCGCCCAGAATGACGTCGTCGCCCGGGCCGCCCAGGCTGGCCAGCGCCACGGTCAGCAACCAGGCCCACACCGGTACCGCGGCCGTCCGCAGTGACGTCGTCCAGCGCGAAGCCGCCCAGACCAGCGCCGCGTTGACCAGCCCGCTGATCAGCGCGCTGATGGGGAAGGGAACCGAGCCGATGTACGAAGGCAGCAGCAGCGCTGCGGTTACTGCCGACAGGACACCGTCGACGGCCAGCAGGGTCAGGACGACGACACGAATCGCAGGGTCTGTCGCCGGGGCGCGGTCACTCGAGGCGACGATCGGCTTGGTGGCGGTCAGGATGAAATGCTGTCGACTTGCGGAAGGACGGAGCCGACCGCCCATTGGAACTTGTCGAGCCGGTCTTGCCGATGCCGCAGTTTCGGGTCCAGCTCGCGGTCCATACCGGTTCCTTCCATGGCTGCTTGACCGGCAGTTTACCGCGCCGGCGGGACAGTGCTGTGGCGTCTCATGAACCAGCCACGATCCCGGACGAATAGCCGCTTTGTATACGAAGTCGTTCTCTGGCGATCATTGCGCGATCGCCCGACGAACAGCGGCCAGCGGCTAGTATCGCAACGTGGGAGAGCAGTCCAAGCCCGTCCGGAGCCGACGCCGCGGTGAAGCGCTCGAACACGCGCTGTATGACGCGACCCTTGAGGAACTCAAGGACGTGGGGTATGGCGGGCTGACCATGGAGGGGATCGCGGCACGCGCCCGCACCGGTAAGGCGGCGCTGTACCGGCGTTGGTCGACGAAGCAGGCGCTGGTCCAGGCGGCGCTGTCGTACGCCTTGCCGCCGATGCCCGAGCCGCGTCACGACCGGTCTACGCGGGAAAATCTGCTGGCCGCGTTCAGCGCGCACTGCGATGTAGTGGCCGGGAAGACCGCTTTTCCGAGTCTGGACATCATGGTCCAGCTCCTTCACGAACCAGAGTTGCGGTTGATCTTCGCCGACGCGGTCGTCAACCCTCGTCTGCGCATCATCGAGTCGATCCTGCAGACCGGTGAACGCAACGGAGAGATCGATTCGCACTTACTGACCTCACTGACCGCACGCGTCGGGCCGGCGCTGATCAACCAGCACATCATGCTGACTGGGGCTCCGCCGAACCGGCGCCAGCTCGTCCGCATCGTCGATACCGTGATCCCGCAGTCTGCGGAGGTAGCGGCCCTCTAAGCGCAGCGAGTGGCCGATTCGGGGCTTTAGAACAAAGCGGTGAGCGCGTTGACGAAGTCGGTGGCGATCACGCTGAAGTCGGGCGCGAGGTTGCCGAACGCACCGGGATCTATGAGGTCGCCGACCGCTGTGGTGAAAAGGGCTGGCTCGAAGACACCGGGGGCCAAGGCGCTGGTGATCTCGGCAGGGTTCAGGCCGGCGAGGTCGGCCAGCAGCGCCGCGTTCTGGTCAGCAAAGCCCTCGACCCCGCCGAGGGCGCCGCTGTCGAAGACGGTCATCGGGCCGCCGGTGAGCAGGCTGGCAGTGACCTCCTGCGGCAGGGTAATTCCGGCGGGCTGGGCCACGTCGACGAACACCGCCGGAGCGCCGACGTGGTCCGCGCCGATCAAACTGTTGAACGAATTCTCGGCGGTGGACAGCGGCAGGTTGCCGATGTTGATGACCCGGTCGACGGCCCCGTTGAGGGGTTCGCCGCCAGTTGCGCTGTAACCGAACGCCGCATGCTCGGCAGCCAGTTCTTCAGTCAACAGATGACTGTTGAAGGCCAGCTCATCGTTGATGAGGGCCGTGTCGAAATTTGCAAAGGCGGTGCCCAGAGTCGGTACGGCCGCCGAGAGAGTGCCGGTTAAGGCGTAAGAGAGCGCAGCGAGGTCGTTACCGGCCACACCCTGGATGCCGCCGACATTGCCGCTCAGGAATTCCCCGCCGGGGCCACCAACACCGATAGTGGGTGCGGCGTTGTATGCGATCGGGCTGAGGCCGTCGAGCAGCAGGCTCTGGTTGATGGCAACCGGATCGAAGTTGTCGGCACCGAGGATGCTGTTGAACACGTTTTCCGACGTGCCGAGGAGCAGGTTGTTGGCGTCGAAGAGCCGGTCGAAGGCTTGCACCACCGGGTCCGCCGAGCTTGTCGCCGCAGCAATCTCGGCAAATGGTGTAGCGCCCGTCAGGTCGGGAAACGCCGATGCGATGCTCGACACCAGACTCTCTTCGCCGGTCACCAGCCCAGTGTTAGCGCTGATTTCCCCGCCGACGAGTGAGGCGTTCGCACTGAGTTCCTCCGCCTGAATGTTGACGAGCGGGTCGACGAAAGTCGGTCCGATAGGCCCAATCAGATTCGACAGGAAGTCGTCCGTCGAGGCGAGCGCGTCGTCTGCGGAGGTGAGTTCGACGTCGCCAGTGTGCAGGTTCGACACCAGGATCCCCGGCGTCACGCCGATCAGGCTGCCGGCTGCCACGGCGGCGGCTGCGGTGACGTACGAACGAGCGGCTCTTTGCATGGCAACCCTTTGCTCAGGTCTGACACACTGCGTTACTCGACCGCCTTACCGTAGCTGAGAACCACCTGAGATGCACCGAGACATAGGATAATTTTCTCAGCAGAATTCCACGAACCGGGCGACCAGCGGTCAGGGTGCCGTTTTGAGCCACTGTCCGGCGTCGCCGACAATGCCGACCGGCACGGCGCCGGACAAGCTGACGTTCTGCACGCTGGGGCCCGCAGCGACGATCGTGGTGTCCTGGAGGATCGGCAACACCGTCGACATGTTCCACAGCCGCGGTTCAACGGCGGTGATCACGTCGCTGATGTTCTTCGTGCCGTTGAGGGCAGCGTCGATGTTGGATTGAATGCTGCGGTCACAGATACCGGTGAGGTTTGACGGCGCCTGCACCAGTGCACCCGGCTCGGGAGTACGGCTCGCGGTGGTCGACGTTGGCGTCGTCGGGTGTCCGCTGCTCCCGTCCACCGCCGAGGGAGCCGGATTCGGCTTCGTCGTTACCGCGGCCCCTGACGTCGACACCGCGGTCGCCTCCAAGGCTGGACAGCCGTAGCGCGAAGCCAGCAGCGTGGCCAGGTTGCCGCCGGCCTGATGCCAGCCCACGATTGCATCGACCTGGTTGTTGATCAGCGCATCGCGGTACAGCAGCACCGGGTCGAGGGCGAGCACCGTCGCGGCGATGCCGACATCGCGGAGTTGGTCCGCGGCGGTGTTGGCCACCGCCGCCGACGTCGGGTCGTTCCCTGCGACACCGATCACCAGCGAGAGCTGCTTGCCGTCCTTGACGACCCGGCCCCGAGTGGTCTCCGTAGGGCCGGTGCTCGCCGGCGCGGTCGTCGTGTCCGCGGCCGGCGGGGCGGTTTCGTTCTCGATCTGGAACCCAGAGGCCTGCAGCAGCGCCAGCGCCGCCGGCTTCGTCATCGCCGGCGGCGCGGCGGGCACGTATCCGGGGTCACTGGGCGCGCGGATCTGCGCCTGATCCAGCGTTACGGTGTTGTCACTACCGGCGCCGACGGCGGCGAGCAGGTCGACGTCGAGAAGACCCAGGATCGCCTTGCGCACCTGGGAGTCGGACAGTTTGGCCTCGTTGGCGCGCAAGGTGAGCTGCATGACGCGCGGCGTCATGATGCGAGCGGTC
This sequence comes from uncultured Actinomycetota bacterium, assembly GCA_963818785.1. Taxonomy (GTDB): domain Bacteria; phylum Actinomycetota; class Actinomycetes; order Mycobacteriales; family Mycobacteriaceae; genus Mycobacterium. Next base: position 11,703 of record CAWFTT010000018.1, read on the forward strand.
CGCACATTGGGAATCGCTGACAACTGCGCGAAAGCCGCCGAGCCGCCGTGCACCTGAGCCACCTGCGTGTCGCCGTTGCGGATGGAGTCTGCCAGCGCAGCGGGCGCGCCGGCGCGGCGAAACAGGATCAAGTCCGGTTTGGCGGGGGGGCCCCAGTACCGGTCGTTTCGGGCCAGCAAAACCTCATCCCGCTGCGGATCGATGGTTTCCACCCGGAATTGACCGCCAGTCACCGGCAGCGCCCGCACCAATCCGGCCGGGAAACCGCCTGGTACGTCCTTGACGATATGCGCCGGCAGGATGTTGCTGAATAGCTCGCGCCAGGCTGGATACGGTTGGGCGAAAGTGACCACCGCCTGCTTGCCGCCGTCGATGGACTGCACGCCGGTGATCTGGTCGTATCCGGCCGGATCCACCACACCAGGCTGGCTGACCATCTGCCGCCACAGATACCAGAAGTCATCGGCGGCGATCGGTGCGTTGTCCGTCCATTGCGCCTCCGGCCGGACCTTGTAGGTGACGGTGAACGGGTTGTCGTTGGTCACGTCGGCGGAAACCAGCAACGTCGGATCCATCTCCCAGCGCGAGCCCGTCGGTTCGTTCGGGTCGGGAATCGGCCGAAATGCACTGGGCAGCACCAAAGCGCTGATCGCAGCGTTCACCGCCGAAATATCGGACAGCAGATGAGGATTGAACCCTGCGCCGATCGAGTCTATGCCCATGATGATCTGCGTAATGCGTTGTGGCGGTGGCACAGTGAAGCGCGAAGTCTCGGTACTCTGCGGAGCCGGCGGCGGGCTGACGGTACAGCCTGCCGCCGCCAATGCCGGCGCCGAACACAACGCGGCGATTGCCAGCCGCGCGCGGCGACCTCGGTTCGGCACGTCCATCAGGGTATCGGTTTACAACCACGGCAGGTATGAGCCACGAGCCTGACGCCACCGCAAATTGGCGTGAATCTCACCGGTTAACCCCGCGCCTTAGCCCGCGATCGGCTCCGGGCACGTGTCGTGGCGGCCAATTCGACTTTGCGGACCCGAATCACCTCCGGTGTCACCTCGACACATTCGTCGGGCGCGCAAAACTCCATGGCCTGCTCGAGATCCAGTTCGATCGGCTTGGCCAGCGTCTCGATGACATCGGCCGTCGAGGACCGCATGTTGGTCAGCTTCTTCTCCCGAGTGACGTTGATGTCCAAGTCTTCCGGGCGCGGATTGATGCCGACCACCATGCCCTCATAGGTGTCCCGCCCCGGTTCGACGAAGAACTGACCTCGATCAGCCAACTGCAGCAGCGCAAATGGCGTGATGGTGCCCGACCGGTCAGAGACCAGTGAGCCGGTGTGGCGGGCGCGAATCTCTCCCGCCCACGGTTGATATCCGTTGAACACGGCGTTGCCGATCCCGGTGCCTCGGGTCTCGGTCAGGAAGTCGGTGCGCCAGCCGATCAGTCCACGGCTGGGCACGACGAATTCCATTCGCACCCAACCGGTGGTGTGGTTCGCCATTTCTGTCATACGGCCTTTGCGGGCGGCCGTCAGTTGGGTGATGGCTCCGACGTATTGCTCCGGGCAGTCAACGGTCAGCGACTCGAACGGCTCGTGCAGCCGGCCGTCAATGGTCTTGGTGACGACTTGCGGTTTGCCGACGGTCAATTCGAAACCCTCCCGGCGCATCTGTTCGACCAGCACCGCCAGCGCCAACTCGCCGCGGCCCTGCACCTCCCAGGCGTCGGGGCGCCCGATGTCGAGCACCCGGATGCTGACGTTGCCGACCAGTTCGGTATCCAAACGCGTCTTAACCATGCGCGCAGTCAGCTTGTGGCCCGGCACCTTTCCGGCCAGCGGCGAGGTGTTGGTGCCGATGGTCACCGAGATAGCCGGCTCGTCAACGGTAATACGCGGCAGTGCAACGGGATTGACCTGATCGGCCAACGTGTCACCGATCATGATGTCGGGGATGCCCGCCAAAGCGACGATGTCACCGGCGACCGCCTCATCGGTCGGCGAGCGCTCAACGCCTTCGGTGGCCAGCAATTCGGTGATCTTCGCGGTGGCGACGACGGGTTCACCGTCGATGTTTCGTAGCCACGCAACTTGCTGACCCTTGCGTAACCGCCCGTTGTAGATGCGAACCAATGCCAGTCGGCCCAGAAACGCCGACGCATCAAGGTTGGTGACCAGCGCCTGCAGCGGCGCCTCGTGATCACCGCCGGGAGCTGGAATGTGTTGCAGCAGAACGTCGAATAACGGGTCGAGGTTGTCGCCGTCGGGAACTTGGCCGTCCAGCGGTGCCGCAGTACTGGCAATGCCTGCGCGGCCGGAGGCGTAAAGCGTCGGCAGCCCGAGCGCTTCCTCGGCCGATTTGGCCGCTTCGTCGTCGAGGTCGGCCGCGACGTCTAACAGCAGATCGTGACTGGCGTCGACCACCTCGGCGATCCGCGCGTCGGGACGGTCAGTTTTGTTGACGACCAGGATCACCGGCAGATGCGCGGCCAGCGCCTTGCGCAGCACGAAGCGGGTCTGCGGCAGCGGGCCTTCGGAGGCGTCGACAAGCAGCAGCACTCCGTCGACCATCGACAGTCCGCGCTCCACCTCACCGCTGAAGTCGGCGTGGCCTGGAGTGTCGATGACATTGATCACGGTGACGCTGCCGTCGGGGTTGTGCCGGTGCACCGCCGTGTTCTTGGCCAGGATCGTGATGCCTTTTTCCCGCTCCAGGTCGCCGGTGTCCATCACGCGATCGGTCAATCCGCCGCGTTCCCGCAGGGCTCCGGATTGCCGCAACATGGCGTCGACCAGGGTCGTCTTCCCGTGGTCGACGTGCGCGACGATGGCGATGTTGCGGAAATTCACTCGGCGATTCTGCCAGCGTGGGGCGCTGATCGCGAAACTGAGCGGTCACAGGGTCGCCGCGCGGATCAACTCTGCGTCCACAGCCTGCGCGCCCGGCGCGTCGGCGCGCTCAGTGCAGGATCGGTGCGTTGGACGCAGGTTCGGCGCCGGGTGACCGGCGCGTCAGAGCAGTCGACTCAGCGCCGGCAGCCAGTCCCGATCAGCCGGCACCCAGTTCAGGTCATGCAGCTCACCTGCGGTGACCCAGCGCAGCGCCTGATGGTCGTGCGGGTGGGGCTCGCCGTTGACCAGCCGGGCCCGGTACGCGCGAAGCGTCGTGATTTCGTTGAGCTCAATGTCGCTGCCCAAGCGATCGCCGACGGCGACCTCGATGCCGAGTTCCTCGGCCAGCTCCCGCGCCAACGCGTCCTGCTCAGTCTCACCGGGCGCGACCTTCCCGCCGGGTAGTTCCCAGCGCCCGGCCAATTCCAGAGGTCGTCGGCGTTGCGCGACCAACACCGCAGCGCCGGAGATGATTGCACCGGCTACGACGATCTGGTTCGGCATCGCGAGTGACGGTATACGGTCGATTCATGGCCGTGTTATCCGATGAGCAAGTAGATGCTGCTCTGTCTGAGCTCAACGGCTGGCAGCGGTCCGAAGGTGCCCTGCGCCGGTCGATCAAGTTTCCGTCGTTCCTGGCCGGTATCGACGCCGTGCGCCGGGTGGCTGAGCACGCGGAAGCGCAGGATCACCACCCCGACATCGATATCCGTTGGCGCACAGTCAAATTTGCTTTGGTGACGCATTCTGAGCACGGCATCACCGACAAAGACGTGGCGATGGCGCACGACATCAACGGGATCCTGGGCGTCTAGCGGCGTCAAGTTACAGGCACCGCGCGTCAAGCGTGCGGCTGTGGCTTCTGGCGGTAAGTCGGCCCGTTTCAGTTTTCTTACGCGTGGTCACCACGTCCGAAGGGTGCGAGTGGCGACGTCCGCGCGCTGCTGGCGGAAGCAACCGGTCGTCCCAGGACCTCGAAGGTTCGGCCGATCGGCAAGGGTGCGGGTCTTGGGACATGACTGTCACGAGCAGACAAGATTGTCAATATTCAGAAAAACTCAGGAAACTATCAGTTGGTTCTTACACTAAGCTTGTTCTTGGGTTACTCTCAGCTTCGCTCGGGAATTTGTAAGCCACTTGACAGCAGATAAGGAGTTCGAATGAACGCTCGCCGTGCCACCCTCACCTTGGGTGCCGCAGCCGGGGGATTGCTGGCAACCGCCTTCCTCCAGACGGCCGTCGCCAGCGCCACACCCGCCACCAACGCCATCACGGATCTCTTCGGATTTGGATCCGGCACCGGCGCCCCAACCGACCCCTTCGGCGGCTTCTTCGGGGGACTCGGCGGACTCGACGGCTTTGGCGCCCCCGCCACCGGCACCACCGCCGCCACCGCCTTCGGGTTGATCGACCCTTCCCAGGAAACCGTCCTCACGGTATCCGGGCTTCCGCCGCTGGACCAGCAAGTTGAGGGGTACTCAAACGTTCGACTTCCTCGCCCCGGGCAGCCCGGCGGACGCCGACCCGTTGGCACCGTCAACACCGACGTGAGCACCTTGACCACCCCGATCGGTTTCACCAACACCGAATACCTGGTGACCAGCAGCTCCGGAAATCACTACGCACCCGATACCGGCACCGACCTGACGAGGGCGCCGGAACTTCCGGCGGAAGGAACGACATACGACATCGCCCGCTTTGACGGGTTCGAGAACATCTACTCCAGCGTCGCGCCGGAGGAGGTTGGGACGAAAGCGGCAGATGCAGCGACAATCGCTCCTGGAGCGGGGCAAGACTTGGTCTCGGACACGTTTGTGACCCCCTTCGGGTCGTTCGACCTCACCCCGTTGATCGGCGACTTCAACGCGTCCTCTGGTCTCACCCACGATTTGTTCGTGAGCCTCATCGACCCGAGTGGCATCACCGGCTTTACCGGCGTTGACCGCTGCTCGGCGTCTTAGACCCCTTCTCCTTCTTCTGATCGGTGTGGTTGCCTCAACATGACGTAGGCAACCACCAGGACGGGGGTAAGGAATAACCCCACTCGGCAATGACGCCGGGTGGGGTTATTTCGTTGTGAGGGCCGGCAAGGCCGGGCGTCGGGCTCCGCTGCCGCCTTCGCGTCGACGGCGGCACTGCCCGCGGCCGAGTTCATCTTCCCGGCGGGCTCGTACCACCGCCGCCGACCTTGCAACGGCACTGAACCCCGCCGACTTCACCGGATTATTCGGTGACCTGGCCACAGCTCTCGACCCGCTCAGCCTCTCAGCCTTCTGAGGCTTGACCCTCTGAACTGAGCGACTCGACGTTCTCTCGCCGCGGTGGCACCGCGGCATCCGGCCGCCCAGGTGTTGCAGTGGCAAATGGCCGTGCCGGTGACACCGCCGCCGCCCGTCCTCCAATAACCGCTATCCAAACCAGCGTCGCCAACGTCGCTGCGATGTAAACCGTTGCGCCCCAGGCCAAATACCACGGCCGGCTGTGCTGCCAGATGCTGGGTTGCGCGAAGCTGAGCAGCCACGGCACACCGATCAAAATCAGCACCAGCCACCCCCAACCCAAGATGCGGGCGCCGCGACGAGCCGACAACGGTCCGTGAATCAGCCAGATCATCAACGGCAGCAGCCACACCCAGTGATGGGTCCACGAGATCGGCGCCACCAGCAAGCCGAACAATTCGACGATCAGCAAGAGTCCCAGCCGATCCGGCTTCGCCTTGCGCACCGACCGATTTCAGCGCGCGCCAAGCCAACGTGGCCAGCACGGCGGTAACCGCCAGCGCGACCATCACCACAGGACTGTAACCAGGGTCGTGCCCGAAGATCCGGCAGATGCCGCCGCGCCAGGATTGATTGAACGTCGTGCAGATCGGCCCGACCCGATTGGTGTCGCGCACCAACTTGGTGAAGTAGAAGCGGGTTTCGTTGCTGACGATCAGTGCCGAGACGGCAACCGTGGCGGCGAAGACGACAGCCGAAAACAGCGCGGCGGCCCACCGACGCATCCCGACGAAGTAGAAACCCGTGATTGCCGGCGTCAGCTTCACCCCTGCGGCCAGACCTACCAGCAATCCTGACAGCCACCACCGGGTGCTGTAAGCCGCCCACAGCCCTGCCAGCGTCAGCAAGACGTTGATCTGCCCGTAGTCGAAGGTGCTGCGCAGTGGCTCAGTCCATATGCCAATCGCCGTCCACGCCATGCCAATTCGATGACCGCTGCCGGCCGGCACTCCGAGCAGGCGCTGGCTGAGTCGGACGACGCCGTACAGCGCAACCATCGTCCCAACCTGCCAGCAGAAGGCGACCAGGCCGAACGGCAGCAGATGCAGCGGGTAAAAGACCACCGCGGCGAACGGTGGATAGGTGAACGGCAGCGGGAAATCCGGCGTCTGGTCGGCGTAGACGTAGCGGTACAGGGCTCCGGGATGGTCGATGGCCGCGCCGCCACCGATGTAGACGTGCAGGTCGACGAAGTTGGCCCCATTGGGCGCCAGGTATGTCCAGGCCAGCCGCGCGGCGACGCTGACCACCAGCAGCAGCGGCCCGGCAGCGCTCAGCGACATCGCCCGCCGGCGGCCAGAGGGGGCCGCCCGGGCGGCCGATGAGGTGTCTATCCGGCCGACTCTAGCGAGCGCACGTTGACGACGGTGGCGGGTCACCGCTGTCACTCGAGTCAGTAACGATCGAATAAATGCCACACGTGTCACTTGAGTCACTTTGGCAACACGCGAACTATCAGCGGCGACCAGTCGTCAAGGACCAGGGAGAGCCATGTCATTCATTTGGATCGTTTTACGCGCCACTGCCGTCGTGGGCGGCCTGATGGCCGCACTCGTGACGGGCGGCATCGCCCACGCTGACACCACGCCATCGCTGCCCGGCGTCGGCGACTTGGGCGCCGCGGTGGCCAACGCGCCGCAGCTGCTGCAGAGCGTCGGCTCGGCCCTCGGCGTGCTGCCGAAGCCGGCCACTGTTACTCCCCCGCCGCTGGCCGGCGCCTCGGTCACCGTGCCGCAGGGCGCTGTTCCCGGGATGCCGGCGGCGCCGTCCGCATCTGCACCCACCGCCGGCATTCCCGGCTTGCCGTTGACTGCTCCGCAGGCACCGGCCTCGGTCACCGCAGGTTCCGTCAGCCGTGCCGGGCGCTTCGGCCAACGCACCCTCGGCGCACGTCGATGTGCCGCAGATGCCGTTCCTTCCGTTGCCTCAGCAGCTTTCGCTGCCGAGCAATCTGGGATCGATAGCTCCGGGCGCTGTGCCGTTGCCCGCCGGTGCCGCTCCTGCCCCGGCTATCGCGGCGCCGGCTCCGGTCCCCACACCGAACGCCTTCCTGTCCGCTTTGCCCTGATCAAGCCCTGATCGAGCCAGTAAACGCACCGCCCAAAGGACGGGAGAAATGGTGAACCGCACGGGAAAACTGACCAACGGCATCGTCGCCATCGCCATCGCATCGACCGCCGCGTTCGCGCTCAGCCCGAGCGCGGCGGCCGACCCGGCGCCCCCGCAGCCAGGCCCCGCGCCACAGCTGCCGGGCCTGCCGGCGCTGACGCAACTGAGTCCAATCATTCAGCAGGCGGCTGCCGACCCACAGTCGGCGTCGCAGCTGCTGATGGCGGCGGCGTCCGCGTTCGTCAGTAGCCCGACGGCCCCGGCCGAGTCGAAGAACGTCGCCTCCTCGGTGAACCAGTTCGTGCAGGAGCCGCAAGCTCATGTGCCACCGCCGGGCGTGGTGCCGGGCGCCCAGGCACACCTGCCGACGGGTATCGACCCGGTCCACGCCGCCGGCCCCGACGCGGTTCCGCCTGCCGCCGCACCTGCACCGACGCCGTCTGCGGCTCCGGCGTCGGTGTCGGGACCGCCTGCTGCGGCACCGGCCCCGGCACCGCCGAGTGCGGCACCAGCCCCGGCCGCACCCGCCGACGTGGCGACACCACCGGCTGCCAACCCGGCCCCACCGGCAGCGGCTCCCGCCACTCCGGGCGACGCGTCCGCACCACCGGCGGCCGCTCCGGCTCCGCCGGCACCGGCAGGCGGGGCACCTGCACCGGCGGCGGCAACCCCGGGTTTCGGTCCAGATGCACCGCCCACGCAGGACTTCATGTACCCCTCGATCGGTCAGGCCTGCTTGGCCGACGGCGGCAACTCGATCGCGCCGGCGTTGTCAGTGGCCGGTCCGGCCAGAATCCCCACCCCGGGTCCCGGGCCAGGGCAGACCGCTTACGTGTTCACCGCGGTGGGCACGTCCGGACCGGCGGATGTACAGAAGCTGCCGTTGAATGTCACGTGGGTCAACCTGACCACCGGTAAGTCGGGCAGCGCCACCCTCAAACCGCGGCCCGACATCAACCCCGCCGGGCCGACGACGCTGACCGCCATTGCCGACACCGGTTCGGGCAGCATCATGTCCACGATTTTCGGCCAGGTCACCACCAAGGACAAGCAGTGCCAGTTCATGCCCACCATTGGTTCGACGGTGGTGCCCTGACCGCTGAACTCCGACCCGCCGTCGCGCGCACATCGCGGGGTGCGCGACGGCGGGTTGGCCTTTAGTAGGCCATGAAAAGAATGGAATCGCGGTCGTATTCCAGACCGGGGTGGACATCGGCCAGATGCGCCTGAGTCAGCTCGACTAGCTCGTCCTCGTCTTTGCCCGCGATGGCCTCGCCACACGGGCATGTGATGTGGGTCTTCAATGCCGCCACCTTCCAATTCACTTACCAGCGGCCGCCTTTGCGGCCTTGATCTGCTTCTTATACGAACGCACCTCGCCCAGGGACCGGGCGTCCACGATATCGGCGACTGACAAGTAGGTGCCGGCCTTGCCAAACTCCGCGGCTGCGGCGCGCCAGCCTGTCGGGGTCACACCGTACTGCTTGCCCAGCAACGCCAAAAAGATTTTCGCCTTTTGCTCACCGAAGCCCGGCAAGGCTTTCAGCCGACGCAGCAACTCGGACCCGTCCGGCTCACCGGCGCGCCACAGCGCTGTCGCGTCGCCGTCGTAGCGGTCCACGATGATCTGCGCCAGCGTCTGGATCCGTTTGGCCATCGCGCCCGGGAAACGGTGTATCGCCGGTCGCTCCGAACACAACGCAGCGAACTTGTCCGGGTTGTACTCGGCGATCTCCCGGACATCGAGCCCACCCATCCGGTCGGCGATCTTCTTCGGGCCGGCGAACGCTGTTTCGATGGTCACCTGCTGGTCCAGCAGCATGCCGACCAGCAAGGCGAACGGGTTGTCGCCCAGCAGTGCGTCGGCGGCCGGATCCTGGGCGAGCTGCATTGTGGGCACTGGCCCAGTCTAAAGCGATGCTCAACCGCGCCCGGCTCAGACGATTGAGCAGAATTATTCACTCGAGAGCCGGTTGGCTTTGCCGCATGACTCAACTTCTCGCCATGCCGAGTCCCGGAGACGGGACCGCTGCAATCTGTCTCGAGGGCGGCTCAGCCGCTCTTGCGCCGGAACTCCCGGCGGTTCTCCACGGGTCCGTGCGCCCGGGATTGTTTGGTACCGCCGTTCTTGTGACCGGTTGCGCTCGACGACTTGGCGTTCTTGCGGTCGAGCGCTTCCCGGAATTTCCGCTTGGGGTCGTCTTCGGATGCGGGTCCAGGTTTGGAGCGTTTGGAAGGCGTTGCAGCCATGGCCGAAGGTTAGCGCATTCCCGGCGGCATGCCGTAGAGGTGCGCGATCGGCAGCGTCAGCACCACCCGCCGGTCGGTGACCATCGCCTCGCGGTATTCGTCCCAGTCGGGGTGTTCGCCGGCAATGTTGCGATACAGCGCGATCAACGCCTCGACGGTGTCGTCGTCACGCGTCGACGCGGCGGGCGTCAACTCGGCGGTGCCTTCGGCGACGGCATACGACCAGCCGTCGTCGGAGCTGACCAGGATCGAGGCCCGCGGGTCACGGCGCAGATTGCGGGTCTTGGCCCGCGGCTCGGTGATCGACACCTGGATAGCGGCGCTGCGGACGTCGAAGTAATAGGAGACGTTGGACAATTGCGGACGCCCGTCCCGCTTGATCGTGGCCAGCACTCCGAGCGAGTTGCCACTGATCACGGCCAGCAGCTTGTCGTCGAACACTTGACGTCCCATGACCGGCAGCCTACGCGGGGCAGCCCCGAAGTGCCCCGAGGCTGCCCATACCGCGGCTAGCATCATGTCGTGGTCATTCGGCAACGTTGTCCCGCTGCGTCTTTGAAGGTGCCCAGTCGATGACGCGCTACGTCGCCTTTCTGCGCGGAGTCAACGTCGGCGGGGTGAATCTCAAGATGGCGGAGGTGGCCGCCGCTCTCGGCGACGCCGGATTCAATGGTGTGCGCACCATCCTGGCGAGCGGCAACGTCGTGTTAGAAGCGCAGTCCGACGCCGCAACCGTCCGCCGCACGGCTGAGACCGCGCTGCGCGCCGGATTCGGTTACGACGCGTGGGTGCTCGTCTACGACGTCGACACCGTTGCGTCGGTCGTCGACGGATATCCGTTCTCACCTGAGCTCGACGGCTATCAGTCCTACGTCACCTTTGTTGCCGACCCCGCCGTGCTCGAGGAGCTCACCGCGTTGGCGAACGACGCAGGGACAGAAGAGAAGATCGCGCCCGGCGCGGGTGTCCTCTACTGGCAGGTGCCCAAGAACAACACGCTGAACAGCACGATTGGCAAGACGATGGGCAAGAAACGCTACAAGTCCTCGACAACCACCCGAAACCTACGCACCCTGCTCAAGGTACTGAGCTGATCTGCTCGCGCACAACGGATTCGGGTGCATGCTCAGTCCTGTTCGGTGTCGAGATATCGGACCGCTTCAGCCTTGCCAAAACCCAAGGATTGAGCTGTGGCGAGGTAAGCCTGGGCCGCTGCAGCCATCGCTGCGTCGGCCGGGTCAACTCGGGCGACGAAGGTGCCGAAGCGCCCGCGGGTTTCGACGATGCCGGCAGCCTCCAATTCCCGATAGGTGCGCGCGACTGTGTTCACCGCCAAACCGAGTTGACCCGCCAACTCGCGGACGGTCGGCAACCGAGTGCCGGGCGGCAACGTACCCGTGCGGATCGCGTCGATGAGCCGGCCGCGTAGCTGATCGAACAAGGGCTGGTGCGCCTTCGGGTCGACCTGCAGCCACTCGCCCGGCGTCACGCGCTCATTATGGCCCAGCCCCGCTATCTTGGTGGCATGCGAATCGCGGTGCTCAGCGGGGCGGGAATCTCCGCGGAAAGCGGCGTACCGACGTTTCGCGACGACAAGAACGGGCTGTGGGCGAAGTTCGATCCCTACCAGCTTTCCAGCGTCGAAGGCTGGCAGCAGGATCCCGAGCGCGTCTGGGCCTGGTATCTGTGGCGGCACCACCTGGTCGGCCGCGTGCAACCCAACGACGGTCACCGAGCGGTCGCGGCCTGGCAGGACCATGCCGAGGTCACCGTCGTCACGCAGAACGTTGACGACTTACACGAGCGGGCCGGTAGCGCGCCTGTGCACCACCTGCACGGTAGCCTTTTCGATTTCCGTTGTGCCAGTTGCGATTCGCCGTATACTGGTGATTTGCCCGAGATGGCTGAGCCGGCGCTGACTATGGAGCCGCCGACATGCGATTGTGGTGGGCTGATCCGGCCTGACATCGTCTGGTTCGGCGAACAGCTGCCGGAAGAACCGTGGCAACGCGCCGTCGAGGCCACCGTGACGGCCGACGTGCTCGTCGTCGTAGGGACGTCGGGAATCGTCTACCCGGCGGCGGGACTGCCCGATTTGGCGCTGGCCCGGGGCACAGTCGTCATCGAGGTCAACCCCCAGCCGACGCCGCTCTCACCGTCTGCCACCCTCATCGTGCGCGAGACGGCCAGCCAGGCGTTGCCGACGCTGCTGCAACGACTGCCCGCCCTGCTTGGCTAATCACCGCGCTGCGCTTGACGCCGCCGAGCGCGTGACGCACGCAGGTTCGCCGCATTCCCACACGTCTTGACGTTGTGCCAGACGCCGCTGTTGTTCTTCGAGCGGTCGTAGAACGCGGACCGGCATGCCGGGTTGTGACATTGCTTGAGCCGCCGCCATCCCCCGGTTCGTTGAGCCAGCAGGATTTCCGCCCACAGCACCGAAGCAAGCCAAAGCCAGCCACGCCCTATCGGCGCCAATCGCAATTCGCCGTCAGCGGATAACGCGAAAGTCGACTTGGCCTCGATCTCGTCGGCGGCCGGTTGCCGGCCGACGAGCAGATCGGCGACTGCGCCGCGCAGGGTGCGGAGCTTCGCGACATCCATATTGCTCAACGTCGGCGCCTGCTCTTCGGTCCCCCGCGTGGCCGCCCAGGCTTGCACGGCGCCGCGCGCCCACTCCCCCATGGTCGCCAGCCGGTACAGCTCGGGAGTTTCGACGGCGAACCGCACGTAGGCCAGCGCTTGTGCCCGCAATACCTCGACGGTCGAGAAGTGCCCTGCGGCGGCCTGCTGCATCTCCGCATCCAGCTTGGCGAAGTACCGCGCGCAGACCGCGTCGAGCAATGCGTCTTTGTCCTGGAAGTGCAGGTAGATCGACGGCGGTGTGACGCCGACGTGCTGGGCGACCGAGCGGATGGACACCGCCTTGGCGTGTCCGGTCTTGAGCAGCAACTCGGTGGCAGTGTCGAGTATCTCCTCGCGCAGCCGATCACCGGAACCGCGGGGCGCTCGCTGACGTCGGAAGCGTCCTGCCGGCACTTCAACCATCCGCCACGACTGTCGTCGTTCGTTGATCCTCCGCACCCTGCACCGATTCGACGAGCACGGGCCGCACCACCTCTCCCGACTCGCTGATCCCGATCCGGTCGTGCAGCCAGGTTAACGGTGCGGGAGCCCACCAACTCCAGCGGCCCAATACATGCATGAAAGCGGGAACCAGGACCATTCGCACCAAAGTAGCGTCCACCAGCACGGCAAGTGTCAAACCGAGGCCGAACATCCGCATGAACGACACCTGCGCGGCGATCAGTGCGGCGAACGATATCGACATGACCAGCGCTGCGGCGGTGATCACCCGCCCGGTGCGGGCCAACCCGAGCGCCACCGCCCGGTCATTGGCCGCCCGCGCGGCAGCGGGGCCGGGGGTCGGTTCGGCGGCCTGTGCTTGCAGCCAGTACTCGCGGATTCGGGAAACCAAGAAAACCTCGTAGTCCATCGACAGCCCGAACGCGATGCAGAACAACAACACCGGCATGTTCGCGACCAACGTTTGGTTGGGGGTGGTTCCCAACGCGCCCAAGTGGCCGTCCTGGAATATCCAGACCAGCGCGCCGAACGCCGCGGTCAACGACAGCACATTGAGGACCAGTGCCTTGAGGGGCAGCACCACGCTGCCGGTCAGCAAGAACAGCAGCGCAAACGTGATGACGGCGATCAGGCCTAATACCAGCGGTAGTTGCTGCGCGATCGCCTCGATGCTGTCGCGGTTGATCTGCGCCAGTCCGGCGAACTGAACCGCCCGGCCAGCCGGACCGGGGACCTGATGCAACCGGGTGAGCTGGATCTCGGATGCGTCCGAGAACAATCGCGCGCTGCTGGCAACGTTGAGAAACGCGCTGCCGTCGGTCAGCCCGGTAGCGGCGGCCGGCGGGCCGACCCGAGTTCCGGACTGATACGTCCCGGTGGGAGCCGTCACCGCCAATACCTCGGTGAATCGCGACAGGTCGGCGGCGTAGCGGTCGAAAGCGGTCACCGGGGTCCAGACCGCTGGCGTCGGGCACCACGACCGGAACTGACGTCGAGGAATCGTTAGTGAAGTCGTCGCGCAACTCGTCGCCGACCTGGTGCGCCGAAGCCGAACGCGGCAGCACCCGATCGTCGGGGAATCCCCATCTCACCCCGAGGAACGGAAGCCCGAGCAGTACCAGCAACGCCATGACAGCCAGACCGATCGGCACGGCGCGGCGCATGACGAACCTCGATGACCGATACCAGAACAGTTCCTCGACCGATTTGGGCGCCGGATCGGGGCGGTGCAGCAGCTGTCGTGCCAGGCGGCGGGCGTCCAGTGCGTTCAGCCGCGGACCCAGCAGCACGATCGCCGCAGGTGTCACCACGACCGCCGCGGTGGCGACGAACGCCACCGTCGCAACACCGGCGTAGGCGAAAGACTTCAGGAAATACATCGGGAACAGCACCAACACCGCCATCGACAGCGCAACCGTGGTCGCCGAGAACAGCACGGTCCGACCCGCGGTGACCATGGTGCGGATCAACGCCTTGTCCGGGGCGGCGCCGTCGGCCAGCTCGTCGCGGTAACGGCTGACGATAAGCAGGGTGTAGTCGATCGCCAAAGCCAGGCCCATCGCAGTGCTCAAGTTCAGCGCATAGGTCGACACATCGGTGGTGAAGGAGATCAGGCGCAGCACCGACATGGAGCCGACGATGGCGAAACCACCCAGCGTCAGCGGTAAGGCCGCGGTCAACAGCCCCCCGAACACCCACACCAGAACGACGAAGCTCAGCGGGATCGCCAGCGCTTCCATCAACAGCAGGTCGCGTTCGTTCTGTTGATTGATCTGCGCGTAGACCATCGCCACGCCCCCCGCGCGGACGGTGACGCCATCCCGGTCGTGCACGACTTGCTGCGACAGGGTCTCGGCGTACTTCTGGGCGTTGTTCTCGCCGCCTTTGAGGTTGGCGACGATCAACCCCGACTTACCATCCTTGCTGACCAGGTTCGCGGCGGCCTGCGCCGGTGACGTCCACGCCGACGACACATTGAATACAAACGGTGAGCGGGTCAGCTGCCCGGCAATGTCAGTGGCGACCGTGCGCGCCTGGTCACTGTGGGCACCGGCGGGTGCGGTCACCACGAGCAGCAATTGTTGGTCGCTTTGGCCGAACTTGTCCGTGAGTAGCCCGATCGCGCGGGCTGACTGCGAGTTGGGGTCTTGGAATCCGCCCGGGGACAGGCTCTTGGCCACCGGGACCCCGAAGATCGCGGCGGCCGCGAACACCAGGGCAGCGATCGCGATGATGCGACGCGGTGCAGCAATGGCTAACCGAGCGATTGCCTGCAGCATTGCGCGTCCTTCCATTGCCGTGGCGGTCCGCGGCGGCGCAGTCGATTCAACTTACCGACGTTAAGTTACCAGCCTGTCGGCGACCGCACTACTGGGCAAGACGATCACAAGGGATCGTCCGGTTCACCGAAGTGGAAAGAAACAGCCACCCTACCCGGCGGTAATATTGCCACCAATTTTTGAATGGGGGCTCAAAGATTCCTTAAGTGTGCGCCATACGGTCGAAGACATGTGGATCGACGACTCGAGTGTGGACGTCATCAAAGCTGATTTCGAAGCGCTCTACCACGGCGACATGCTGGTCGAGGGTGAAACCTCCGAGCAGCTTGAAGACTGGCACCCGCTGCCCACCGCAAGCTGAACCGCCGCGGGTCGCCCGAGAGCGGGCAGACCAGTTCAGCCCCGTGACGATTAAGTGTGAGCAGCACCGTTTCCCAAACCGTCCAGCCACAAGTCAGATGTACATCTCCCCGGAGTCTTAGCGTGGCGCCATCCGGATTGCGCCGTCTAAGCGGATCACCTCGCCGTTGAGCATCGGGTTTTCGATGATGTGCACAGCCAGCGCCCCGTATTCGTCAGGGTCGCCCAGCCGTGACGGGTGCGGCACCTGCTTGCCGAGTGATTCCCGCGCAGCTTCCGGCAGACCCGCCAGCAGCGGGGTGTCGAACAGTCCCGGGGCGATGGTCATCACCCGGATGGCTTTGCCGGCGAGATCCCGGGCGATGGGCAGCGTCATGCCGACCACGCCGCCCTTGGACGCCGAGTAGGCCGCCTGACCGATCTGACCGTCGAACGCCGCCACCGAGGCCGTGTTGATGATGACTCCGCGCTCCTCTCTTTTTGGGCCGATGAGGTCGGTTTGGGCGATCCGCTCCGCGCCCAGCCGCAGCACGTTAAAGGTGCCGATCAAGTTGACGTCGACGATCTTGCGAAAGGCCGCCAGCGGGAAGACACCGTCTTTGCCCAGTACCCGGATGGCGTTGCCGGTGCCGGCGCAGTTGACGACGATGCGCAGCGGACCCAGCGACTCGGCGAGGTCGAGGGCGGCGGTGACGCCGTCTTCATCGCTGACGTCGGCCGGCGCGAACCGCGCGCGCTCACCGAGCTCGCGGACGACGTCCTCGCCTTTCAGGTCGAGCACCACCACTTGCGCACCGGCATCGAGCAGCCGACAGGTGGTCGCCAGTCCCAGCCCGGACGCGCCACCGGTGACAAGCGCGGTCGCGCCTTTGATCTCCACTCGAGATGTTTCCTTTCGATCGGACCAGCTCGGGTGAGGTCGGTCCAGCGGTCGGCTGGGACTATAGCCAGTCGTTGAGGACGGCTTCGGTGTCGGCTCCCGGCGGAGCCGGCGGACGAGGATCGCTGGGTGTCGTGCGGGAGAATTTCGGTGCCGGGAACGCCTGCACACCCCTGTCGGTTTGGTAGAGGCTGCGGCGGGCGGCCAGGTGCGGTTCGGTCTCGGCTTCCCGAAAAGTCAGGACCGGCGTCACGCAGGCATCGGAGTCCGCGAAGACTTTGGCCCAGTGGTCGCGGTCGTGACCGGCGAAGACCTCGGTGAGCCGGGCCCGTAGTTCAGGCCAGCGGGCCACGTCGTTCTGGTCCGGCAAATCGGCGGCCTCGAGTCCCAGCCCGGCGAGCATCGCGGCGTAAAACTGCGGTTCGATGGCGCCTACCGCGACATAGCGGCCGTCGGCGCATTCGTAGGTGTCGTAGTAGGGCGCGCCGCCGTCGAGCAGGTTTGTTCCGCGAGCGTCGGTCCACATCCCCAGGGCGCGCATCGCCCACATCATCTGCACCAACACACTGGAGCCGTCGACCATCGCCGCATCCACGACCTGGCCCTTCCCAGACGTCTGGCGCTCCCACAGCGCAGCCAGTATGCCGACCAGCAGGAACATCGAACCACCGCCGAAGTCGCCGACCAGGTTCAGCGGCGGCACCGGTCGTTCGCCGACCCGGCCGATCGCGTGCAGGATGCCATTCAGCGAGATGTAGTTGATGTCGTGTCCGGCCTGCTGGCTACGTGGACCGGTCTGTCCCCAACCGGTCATCCGCGCGTAGACGAGCCGTTCGTTGACCGCCGCGCAATCCTCAGGGCCGAGACCCAGCCGCTCCGTGACACCTGGGCGGTAGCCCTCGATCAGTACGTCGGCCTTGGCGACCAGTCGGAGCACCAGGTCACGTCCCTCGTCGGATTTCAGGTCGGCGGTGACCAGGCGCCGGTTGCGCAGCATGGCGTCTCTGACGATGCCGCCGCCGGCAGTCGGCCGTTCGACGCACACCACCTCGGCACCCAGGTCGCCGAGAATCATTGCGGCGTGCGGACCCGGCCCGATCCCGGCCAGTTCGACGACCCGCAGTCCGTTCAACGGTCCCGCCATGCTCCGCCCTTTCTGTCCGCCTCGACCCGTGGCGATCGCCAGCGCGGCAAAAGCCGGGCGCAGCGGGTCGCCACGAATCATCAGAGCGATCGCCAGCGCGGCAAAGCCGGGCGCAGCGGGTCGCCACCGTATATCGCCTCGCATCTTCGCAGCCGCACGGAGCGACGGCGCAGCGCGGTCGCTTAAGGTGAGCCTCAGTGTCAGGGTGAGGTGCCGCGTGTTGCGGTGGTTGGATCCTGATCACCTGGTGTCTGGCTCGTAAGGTGTGTGCCGCCTTTGGGTTGGCGTGCATGGGTTTTGTCGGCGTCAGGTGTGAAGGACCGGCCGGCGTGACTTGATAGGAGCGTGGCATCGCCCCCGACTGAGATGTGTCCGCCGACCGGCCCAACCGTCACCTCACAGTGAAGGAGGCAACCACCATGGTTGTTGTTGGAGCCGATGTGCACAAGCGCACGCATACCTTTGTTGCCGTCGATGAGGTCGGACGCAGGCTCGGCGAGAGAGTTTTTGCTGCGACCAGCGTGGGTCATGCCGAGGCGGTGATGTGGGCGCGGGAGCGCTTCGGCGCCCAGGTGGTGTGGGCGATTGAGGATTGCCGGCATTTATCGGCGCGGCTAGAACGGGACTTGCTGACCGCGGGTCAGCAGGTGGTGCGGGTGCCGCCGAAGCTGATGGCCCAGACTAGGGCCTCGGCACGCACTCGGGGGAAGTCTGATCCGATCGACGCGCTGGCAGTTGCGCGGGGATTTCTGCGTGAACCTGATCTGCCGGTGGCCTCTCATGATGCGGTGTCGCGGGAGTTGAAGTTGTTGGTGGATCGCCGGGAAGT
Organism: uncultured Actinomycetota bacterium; assembly: GCA_963818785.1. Lineage (GTDB taxonomy): Bacteria > Actinomycetota > Actinomycetes > Mycobacteriales > Mycobacteriaceae > Mycobacterium. The sequence goes on from CAWFTT010000018.1 coordinate 29,816, forward strand.
GCTTGTGGCGCAACGCACGGCGACGATCAACCGGTTATTGTGGCGGGTGCATGAGCTTGATCCGGCACACGCACCGAAGGCTCGGTCGCTGGATCTGACTAAGCATCGCCGCATCCTGGGTGACTGGCTTGCCACGGTGCCGGGCCTGGTCGCTGAGCTGGCCCGCGAGGAGCTGGCCGACATCGACCGGCTCACCGAGGCGATCAACACCTTGGCCAAACGGATCGCTGAGCGTGTCCGCATGGTCGCTCCGGGGCTGCTTTCTCTTCCGGGCTGTGGGGACTTGACCGCGGCCAAACTGGTCGGTGAGGCCGCCGGGGTGACCCGGTTCAAAAGCGAGGCCGCGTTTGCCCGCCATGCTGGGGTGGCTCCAATTCCGGTGTGGTCGGGCCACACCGCCGGCCGGGTCCGCATGACCCGCTCGGGCAACCGCCCACTCAACGCCGCCTTGCACCGCATCGCGGTCACCCAGATCCGCCTCGACGGCCTCGGACAGACCTACTACCGACACCGCCTCACTGTCGGCGACTCCAAGACAGAAGCCTTGCGCTGCCTCAAACGCCGAGTATCGCGCGTCGTCTTCGGCCACCTACACGCCGACCACCGAAACCGAACTCAGCCCTGCCAACAGGCAGCGGCTTGACATAGGAGAAACCCATGCCGGATTCCGCGATCGACACGCTGGCCCCCGTCGCGGGCCTTTCTGTCAGCTTGGCCGACGGTGTGTTGTCGGTGACCGTCGATCGACCGGACAGTCTCAACTCGCTGACGCAGCCGGTGCTGGCCGGCATCGCCGACGCGATGGAGCAGGCAGCCACTGATCCGCTGGTCAAGGTGGTGCGCCTCGGCGGTGCGGGCCGTGGCTTCAGCTCCGGTGCAGGCATGAGTGCAGACGACGTGGCCTCAGGTGTGGGCATAGAAATCATCGAGGAGGCCAATCGGGCGGTGCGAGCCATCGTTGCGTTGCCCCGTCCGGTCGTCGCCGTGGTGCATGGCCCCGCGGCCGGCGTCGGTGTCTCGCTTGCTCTGGCCTGTGATCTCGTGCTGGCTTCTGACGCGGCTTTTTTCCTGCTGGCCTTCACCAAGATCGGGCTGATGCCTGACGGCGGCGCGTCGGCTCTGGTCGCGGCGGCGATCGGGCGGACCCGGGCGATGCGGATGGCGCTGCTGGCGGAGCGGCTGCCGGCCGCCGAAGCGCTGGCCCACGGTCTGATCAGCGCGGTGTATCCGCACGACCAGTTCGCGGCTGAGGTGGACAAAGTGGTGGCCGCGTTGCTGACGGGTCCGGCCGTGGCTTACGCGAAGACCAAGGACGCGATCAACGCGGCCACGCTGACCGAGTTGGAAGCTACCTTGGAGCGCGAGAAGCGGGGACAGGCGCAACTACTGGAAGCGCACGACTTCCGCGAAGGGGCAACCGCTTTCCAGCAGCGGCGGCCACCGTCTTTCACCGACTTCCTGGCTTGACCGCGGCCTAAAGGCCGAACAGCGGCGGCAGGCCGATCACGACCACCAGGCTCCACACGAAGTGGGTCATGATCGACGCCAGCACCCCGCCAGTGGAGCGACGCTCGAAGCCGGACACCGTGCCCAGGATTATCGCGGCGAAGCCGAGCATCACATTCCTGCTGGCCAAACACACGATGACGTAGAGGATCGTCGTGATCAGCAGCGGATGATGCCGGCCCAACGCGGAATACAGCGCGCCGCGATAGAACAGCTCTTCGGCGACCGCGGCCACCAGCGCGATCGCCAGGCTAAGCCGCCAAGAACCCTGGTTGGCGAACAGCAGAACGTGGTAGATCAGGTGAGCTATCGGAGGGATCTCCCGAGCTACAAGTCCGCCCAGGATGAATATCCCGCCGAGCAGCAGTCCGATGCCGGTGCCGCTGACGATCGGGCGCTGGTTGCGGCCGCGCCAGCAAACACCGCCCAGATGCAGCGGCCCCGATGCGAACGCGCCAAGGAACCACACACCGGCCAGTGCGAGAGACAGCCAATAGAAGCTCGGTTCACCGGGGCGCCGCGTCAGCGACAAGCCCAGCACCAGCGCCCCGCACACCAGGACGACAGCTACCACAACACGCCGGCGGCGCACCACCGAAGGCGGTTCGTTGTAGGGCACTGCAACATTGGTGATCGCGCGGCGGACGTCCTCCAACACTGTCGTGTCCGGGACGGTCACGAAATCACTCATGCACGCACCTTCGGGGTCAAGTGAAGCAGTACGTCCAAGCCGGTTCGCAGCGCACCGGCGATCGGGCCGGGAACCAGGTTCACCAGGCCCAAGGTGGGCCGGGCGATCGGCGGTGTGACGATACCGAAAAGCTTCTTGATCCGCAGCGCGTCGCCGCCGGCCCACGATGGGTCGCTGTCAGCCAGGTGGTGGGGATCGACGAGCATGTTGACCCGTCGCGGCCGGAGGCTGGAGAGCGACAACGCGATCGCGTCCTCGATGGACACCAAACCGCCGGGCGGGTCGGGGACGACATCACGCAAGGGTTTGGCGGATGCCCGCATCGGGTGGTCGAGCGACCGCACCAAGTCAGCGGCCAGCCCGTCGGGCACCGGCAGCGCAAGCGCGGTGACCAGCGAGGCGGCCGCAGTGCCGATCCCGCGAACCGGCAGACCGGTCTGCCAATTGCCGGAAATGCGGGCATAGGTTTTCAGCAGCTCCCGGTAGGACGTCGTCTGCGGGCCGGCGATGTCGTAGTTACCGGCGGGCACCGACTGCGGATCGGCTGCGAACACCAGGTAGTACAGGACATCGCGGATGGAGATCGGGTCCAACGGGTTTTCCATCCATGGTGTGACCGGGATGAGCGGAAAACGGTCTCCGACGTAGCGCAGCATCTCGAACGACGTCGACCCGGCGCCGAGGATGATCGCTGCGCCCAGCCACACCAGTTCGGGGCCGCCGTCGATGTTGAGCGCGTCGCCGACCTCCGCGCGGCTGGCCAGGTGCTCGGACAGCGTGTCAACATCTGGCACGAAGCCGCCCAGGTAGACGATGCGTTCCACACCGGCGTCTTTGGCCGCGACCGCTACGTTCGCCGCGGCCGCCTTGTCGACATCGCGGAAACCCGGCTGGCCGATCGCGTGCACCAGGTAGTAGACGACGTCGATGGGCCCGGCGACAGCGAACGCGGTGTGTGCCGATTCGCGGTCGTTCGCATCCAGGACCACGCCGCTGACCTCGTCGACCCAGCCAAAGCGCCCGAGGCGCTCCGGGTTGCGGGTGCCCGCGACGACTTCGTGGCCGTTGGCAAGCAATACCGTCACCAGCCGTGATCCGATGTAGCCGGTCGCACCGGTCACTAAAATACGCACGAACTCCAACCTAGCCCGGCGACGATGCAGAGCGCACAGCGCGATGAGGAGGAGCCGGGCAATCGACCTAGCCCGGCGACGATGCAGAGCGCGCGGGGGCACCCCAGCGAAGCGAGGGGACGCGATGAGGAGGAGCCGGGCAATCAACCCAGCCCGGCGACGATGCAGAGCGCGCGGGGGCACCCCAGCGAAGCGAGGGGACGCAACGGCGGATGCCTTAGCGCGCTTTCCAGACCGGCGTCCGTTTTTCCGCGAACGCCAACGGACCTTCTTTGGCGTCTTCGGTTTTGAGCAACACGCGAAATTCGCGTTCAGTGCGCGCCCAGCCGGCTTCCTCGTCCCGGATGACGCCGTCGTCGGCGCCGTAGGCGATCCGTTTGCTGGCCTGCACGGATAACGGCGCGTTCACGGTCACGCGCTCGGCCAGCGCCAGTGCGGCATCAAGCACCGTGCCGTTCGGGACGACGGCGTTGACCAGGCCCCATCTGGCGGCCTCGGCCGCAGTGATCGGTTCGCCGGTGAGCAGCATCTGCAATCCCACTTTGCGCGGAAGTTGGTCGACGATGCGGAAAACCCCGCCGGCGCCGGCAAGCAGTCCGACTTTCACCTCCGGCAGACCGAACTTCGCGCCTTCCTCGGCCACAACCAGGTCGCTGGCCAGGGCCAACTCGGTGCCGCCGCCTAAAGCTGTGCCGTTGACGGCTGCGATGGTGGGCTTGTCGATGAAGTGGTGCACGTAGCCGGCGAAGCCCCACTCAGCGTGCTCGGGGTGATAGAGGTTCTCCCGGCGCGCGATCGCTTTGAGATCGGCTCCCGCGCAGAAGGATTTGTCGCCGGCGCCGGTGATGACCAGCGCCCGGATCTCGGGGTCGCGTTGCGCCTCCTCGAGGGCGTCGCCAACGGCCGTGCTGACCGCACCGTTGACCGCGTTGCGGGCCTCCGGCCGGTTGATGGTCACCACCAGGACGTTGCCGCGGCGCTCGGTGAGCGCGCCGGGCTTGGTGTCGGCCGCCGTCACAAGAGTTCGAGGATGGTCGCGTTGGCCTGACCGCCACCCTCGCACATCGTCTGCAGGCCGTAACGAATTCCCTTGTCCCGCATGTGATAGAGCAGTGTCGTCATCAGCCGAGCTCCGGATCCACCGAGTGGATGACCGAGCGCGATCGCGCCGCCGTTGGGGTTCAGCTTCTTCTCGTCCGCTCCGAGGTCGTGCAACCACGCCAGTGGCACCGGCGCAAATGCCTCGTTGACCTCATAGGCGCCGATGTCGTCGATACTCAGACCGGACCGCTTGAGCGCCTTCTGGGTCGCCGGAATCGGCGCGGTCAACATGATCACTGGATTGGCCCCGGCCAGCGTCGCGGTATGCACCTTGGCGATCGGTTTGACGCCCAGGGACTTGGCCTTCTCGGCCGACATGAACAGCAGTGCCGCCGAACCGTCGGAGATCTGACTGGAGTTGCCGGCGTGGATGACGCCGTCTTCTTTGAACGCCGGTTTCAGTTGTGCCATCTTCTCGATCGGTGTGCCGCGGCGGATGCCCTCGTCTTTGAGCACCGCATTCCCGTCCTGGTCTTTGACGGCGACGATCTGATCGTCAAAGGCGCCGGAATCCTGTGCGGCCGCAGCCTTTTCGTGTGAGCCGAGGGAGAACTCGTCGAGTGTGGTGCGGTCGAACCCCCACTGTTCGGCGATCATCTCCGCACCGATGCCCTGGTTGGGAATCGCGCCGTCGTAGCGACTCAGGAAGGAGTCCGGATAGGGTCGGCCGCCGCTGGCCAGCGACGCCCCCATCGGCACCCGCGACATCGATTCCACCCCGCCGGCTATCACGACGTCGTAGTGGCCGGCGACGACGCCGGCGGCGGCGAAGTGCACCGACTGCTGACTTGACCCGCACTGGCGATCGACCGTGACGCCGGGCACCGTCTCGGGCCAGCCGGCCGTCAGCAACGCAGTGCGGGCGATGTCGATGGCTTGTTCACCGGCCTGCATGACGCAGCCCCAGATGACGTCGTCGATGACCTCGGGGTCGACACCTGCGCGATCCACCAGGCCATTCAGCACCTGCGCAGACAAGTCGGCCGGGTGTACGCCGGACAGGCCGCCGTTGCGTTTGCCGATTGGTGACCGCACTGCCTCCACAATGACCGCTTCAGCCATCACATCTCCTTCGAATCATTCGGCGAGCTTCGGAATGAAAGTCCTGGGTCGATTGTCGGTCAGTGCCGGGCCCGCGACGGAAGCGGGGTCATCGGGACGCAACCACGGCCCAGCGAGTGCACGGCACAGATGCCATGCTGCTTTTATGCTTCAGAGCCGGCCATGCAACTGCATCACACCGCCACATCTATTGGACAAGTTGTCCGAAAGTGACGACACAGCCATTCGGGAAGCAGCTCAGCAGACGTTGATCGCCAGCGCGGCCCTGCGCGGCGAACGCCGGGTCCGCCCCGCCTTCGCTGCCCTCGTCAACCCCGGGCACGGCGAGCGGACCATCTGGGACGCACAGCACCGAGAAAGACTGGAAACCGCTGAACTGGTCCGGTCTGAGACTTCCGGGCCGACGACGGACGGGGCGGTCAACCGGGCCTTCGAACATCTGGGGACGACGCGCAAATTTTATTCTAAGGTGTTCTCTCGCAACTCTATCGACGGCTTCGGGATGCGCCTCAACGGTTATGTGCACTACGGCAGGCGCTTCGACAACGCATTCTGGGACGGCCAGGAAATGGTGTTCGGGGACGGCGACGGCCAGCTGTTCGCCGACTTCACCTTGGCGCTCGACGTGGTCGGGCATGAGTTGACCCACGGGGTGACTCAGACGACGGCGGCGCTGGTCTATCACAACCAGTCCGGGGCGCTGAACGAGTCGATTTCAGATGTGTTCGGATCGTTGATCAAACAGTGGTCCAGAAACCAGGCGGCATCCGAAGCCGACTGGCTGATCGGAGTCGAGATTTTCACCCCCGGATTCACCGGCGACGCGCTGAGGTCGATGAAGGACCCCGGCCACGCTTATGACAATCCGATCATGGGCAAAGACCCGCAGCCGGCGCACATGCGCGGCTATGTCGAATTGCCCGACACAGCGCGCGGTGATAACGGCGGCGTGCACATAAATTCCGGTATCCCGAACAAGGCGTTCTATCTCGTCGCGACCAACATCGGCGGCAACGCGTGGCAGGTTCCCGGCCACATTTGGTACGAATCGCTGAAAGCGTCCAATCCCACCTCCGATTTTTCGGAGTTCGCCCAGACGACGGTGACCAAGGCAGCTCAGCTTTACGGTGTCGACGCTCAGGGCGCCGTCCAAGACGCGTGGGAGCAGGTCGGTATTCGGGTCAAAGGTCTTCTGCCCCGCCCGGCCGCTCCTGCCGCCGAAACGTCGCTTGCAGCACTGCAAGATCAGCTGGTGGAGCTATCTTCCGGTATCAAGGCGCTCGCCCAAGAAGTGCGCAGCGAGCACAACCCGACGCCAGATTCCCCGGCGGGCGGTTCGGGCCACAGCGGTCGAACGCAGGGCACCTGATGCCTCATCAGTGGGGATGGATTGGGCGATGAAAGTCTCGCTGAACACCTTTGGCGGCTTGCTTCCCCGCCTGGGGGAACCAAGCAATATTGTCGATTCCGACGAGCTTGCCGAGCACGACAACCGGGATTTGCACCGGCTGGTGTCGGCAGCGATGGCCTGTACCGCTTACCCGCCGGCCGGCGACGACGCCGTGCGAGATGCGCAAACTTATCAGATAACTGTTCAAAGGGGTTCGGAGACAACAATTTTGGAAGCAACTGACGGTGGCGTACCGGATGCATTTGCCGCCCTGCGGGATTGGCTGCGCGACCACTGAATTGCTCGGTGCGGCCGCTTAGGGGAACAGCGGTAGCCGCCACAACGGCGCCCTGGGCGTGAGTGCCCACAGGCGGGTGGCGGTGAGCCGCACCAGCCGCAAACTGACGACGATCAGCAGCATCGCCAGCGGCAGCTCTCCGAGGGCGGCGGTCAACACGGACAACCAGACATCGGTGGGACCGGCCGTCATGATGTCGAACCAGGCGTCGCAAATCAGCAGAACACCGGTGGCGAAAGCGGCAAGCACTAGTAACTGCCGCCGTAGCAAGCCCAGCAGAACGGTCGCCGCCATGAAGATGAGGAGCAGAAAATCGAAGCTCGCCCAAGTCAGCCACCAGTCGTGTACGACGTAGTCCTGCGGCAGAGCGAAAGCCAGATAGATGATCCAGGGAATCAACACAACGGTTCCGCCGATCATCAATCCCAGCCAGGCCCGGTGGATTCGGTACGCCTGAGTGATCGGCAGCAGCTCATTGAGCGGTCGTTCGAGTCGCCTGATCAACTCGCGTCGTTCCGCGGGAGACATCGCTTCGATTTGCGCGTCGGACAACGTGCTCACCTGTCATCAATACCCACCTCGGTGCGGTTGAAGCCAGCGCCAATCAGAAGAGTTCAGTCACCGGTGGTGTCGAACCATTGCTGAGCGATTCGCAGCGCCATTCGGGTCAGCGGCACGTCTCTCTCCCGCGAAAGGCCCTGAAGTAGTTCCGAGGCGAATCGGTTGTCCAGGTTGAGGCGATGCAGCAGCATGTTCTGGGCCTGCTCGACCACGTCACAACCGGACAAAGCGCTGCGCAACTGCCCGTTGCGGTGAGCGCTGCGCCACCCACGGCCGGCCTGTGCTGCGAATGTCAGGCCGATGTCTTCGGAGACGTCGTTGAAGACGTTGGCGCTGCACGAGTAGACGCTGAGCACACCGAGCACGTCGTGGGAAGTGGCGAGGCGAAACGACAGGACAGCTCGAATGGGCGTGTTGAGCAGTGCTTCTCGCTGGAAGTCAGGCCAGCGGCCGTCGTCGGCCAGGTCGTCGACGCGGACGGTGTCGTGTAGCCAGGCGGCGGTCAGGCACGGACCTTCCAGGTAACGCTGCTGAATTTCGTCCAGCAGGATCGGGTAATGGTCGGTGCTGGTCACGGTGGTGATGTAGCGACCGCGGGTAATAAGCGTCAGCCCGGCACACTGGGCGCCGGGTATGCCTCGTGCGGCCTTCGCGACGACCTCTTTCAACACGCCGGCTTCAAAGCCAAGCCGCATCGATTCGGCGCCAGCAACTTGATCCCTTCAGCGATCCCCGCCAAAAAACTTGCCGGACGTTCCTAACACCCGTTTCTTCAAGCGTTTAATGTGTTGAGAGTGACGCTAGTAGGTGCTCAGCCGTTTCGTCAGGTAACGCTGAATTGAGCCACACTCAATGGCTATCGACAGGCCCTTCTTCAGGACACGATCGACTAATTCTCCGTCGGGGCCCACAGGCGAGTCGGATCTGCCCGTCCGCGTAAGACTTCCTCGCTATGGAATCGCCAATGCCGGCGTTCCGTCACGTCGGCGCGCTCAACGGCAATCGCAGCGCATAAGATGCGTGGTTCGACAATCTTCGCGAGATCCGCCAACCGGGCGGCCTCGTTGACTACATCCCCGATCACCGTGTATTCGTAGCGATTCTCTGCTCCGATATTCCCGGCGAACACCCGACCGGTAGCGACCCCTATCCCGAAGTCGACCACGGGTAGCCGACGCAACTGGTTGCGCAGCGCACGCGCCGTTGCCAGCGCCGCTGATGGTGATGCAGCCATGGGTAACGGAGCGCCGAATACGGCAAGAGCGGCATCGCCCTGAAACTTGTTGATCTGTCCCCGACGGTGTTCGACGGCGCGGACCACGATTTGAAAGAACTGGTTGAGGATCTCGGCGACTTCTTGGGGCGACCGGCTAGCCGCCAGCCGCGTCGAACCGACCAGATCGATGAACAGGACCGCCGCTTCGCGCACTTCCCCGGATAGCGAGGCACCCTCTTCGAGGGCACGTCGGGCGACGTCTGCCCCTACGTGTCGACCGAACAGGTCACGCAATCGCTCACGTTCGGCTAATCCTGCAACCATTCGATTGAAACCCTCTTGCAGCCGCCCAATCTCAGAGCGCTCGTAGATGCCGACGAACGTGTCGATCTTGCCCTGTTCAACCTCCGCCATCGCGTCGACGACCTCGCGTATGGGCTCCGATATCGATCGAGACGTCAGAATCATCGCCGGCAGGCCGAGCAGCACCGCGGCAAGCGACACGACCACCACCGGCGCCTCCACAGAGGCGCCTCGCGGGATCAACCACCCGTGCGAACGCACGAAGAACAGCGCCAGAATCACGGCGCACGGTAGCGCGCTCGACACCAGCCACGCGCTCATCAGCCGGGCCAGCACTCCCGGCGCCGTCACACCCCCGCCGGGACCGTTCGCGGCCGCGAGCAGGATCGGCCGAAGTGGCCGCTGGGTGAGCAGCAAGCTGATGCTGGCCGCGGCAGAGCCACCGAAGACCACGCCGAGCAAAGTTGGGACCGCGATGGCGAGCCCGGCCCGGAAGTTGAGGGCTACGAAGATGACGCCGCTGATTGCCCACGTCGCGGACAGCAGCAACGACTGCCGCCCGATCAGCCGCATCGCCGTACCGCGCTGCTGTGAGTCAGGAGCCTGCCCAGCGTCGAACCAGCGCAGCGCCGGACGTACGTTGAGGATGCCGCCAACCGCGACGGCAGCACTGCCCAGCAGCACCAGCATCGCGACGACGGCCACGTTTGTTGCGTCGAAGTAAGCGCGCGGCGCTGGGGCGGTGTGCCCGTTGAGCGGAATCACGATCGCCGCGGCATCCATGGCCGAAAGCACGTGAGCACAGGCAAGTCCGCCCGCGTACTGCAAAGCCAACTTTCGTGCCCGCGGAACTCGTGTCGTAGACACCGACTCCGCCGGGCCGGCAGCACTCACCGCTCGTTTGGCACCGCAGCTTCGCTGCCACCACGATTTCAGCACGTGCACAACGTATCCGATCATCGAGCTTGACCCGGCGGACCCGACGCTCAGAGCCGCTTTTACCGGCGCCTTCACCGGCCGGGGATACAGCACGACGTGTCTGTCCCTAGGATTGCACCGTTCGCCAGATGTCGTAATACACAGGACAACAAAGGGTTTGAGAGTTCGTCGAAGGCAGTGCTGGCGTACTCTGTGGTCAGCGTGCAATGGATTACCGGGGAACATCCTCGGTTTCTTGGGCACCCGTGCGGCGCTGTGGGCTGCGGTAGGTTGACGGTTATGGCACATATCGCCGTCATCGGCGGCCACGGCAAGGTGGCCCTGCATCTGGCCCGCATCCTCACCGACCGGGGTGATGCGGTGACGTCGGTCTTCCGCAACCCCCAGCACACCGATGACGTCGCCGCCACCGGCGCGCAGCCGGTCGCCGCTGACATCGAACAACTGGGCACCGCCGCGCTGGCCGACGTGCTGGCCGGCCATGACGCCGTGGTGTTCTCCGCCGGCGCCGGCGGTGGTGATGCGGCACGTACCTACGCCGTCGACCGGGACGCTGCCATCCGGGTCGTCGACGCCGCCGCGCAAGCTGGGGTTCGGCGGTTCGTAATGGTGTCGTACTTCGGTGCCGGTCCGGATCACGGCGTGCCGGAGGACAACTCGTTCTATGCCTACGCCGAGGCCAAAGCCGCCGCCGATGCTCACCTTCGCGACAGTGACCTGAACTGGACGGTACTCGGGCCGGGCCGGCTCACCCTGGACCCGGCGACCGGGCGCATTGCTGTGGGCGCGCAGGCACGTGACGGCCAGGTGTCGCGGGAGGACGTCGCCCTGGTGGCGGCCGCCGTCCTCGTGGACGATGCGACGATCGGCCGCACGATCGAGTTCAACAACGGCGACGTTCCGATCGCCCAGGCTCTGGCCGCCCAGTAGCCGGTCCGGTCGGTCACTGCCTTCGCAGAAGAGTAATCTCTTCGGCGCAGCTGGTCTGCCGCCACCGCAAGGTGTCGGCATCGAGCGATGGATGTTACGCATCAGTCGCGAGAGGGAACCCGGTGAAAGTCCGGGACTGTCCCGCAGCGGTAAGCAGGAACGACCGCCGTCATCAGCACTGGACGCAAACGCGACTGGGAAGCGACGGCTATTAGGAGCACAACCTGTGCGTGCCTGCGAGTCCGAAGACCTGCCGGCTGTGCCGGGCGCGCCGCGCCCGGCGGCTCACCGCCTCGTGGAATGGGCGTGACGCCGTGCAGGATGTAGGTGGTCGCCGGCAGTTGTTTGCCGACGGCACCGCGACCTTGTCGGCTGCGCGTCCGTCGGCGGTGACCACCCGTCGAGCGAATGGATCTCCTTGTGACCGCTAAACCATTTACCGCCACCGTCACCGGTTCCCCGCGCATCGGCCCTCGCCGCGAACTCAAGCGTGCCACGGAGGGCTACTGGGCCGGCCGGACCAGCCGATCAGAGTTGGAGCAGGTTGCCGCGAACCTGCGCCGCGACACCTGGTCACAGCTGGCCGCAGCCGGCCTGGATTCGGTACCGGTGAATACCTTCTCTTACTACGACCAGATGCTTGACACCACCGTGCTGCTGGGCGCGCTGCCCGAGCGCGTTCTGCAGGTCTCCGACGACTTGGACCGGTACTTCGCCGCCGCCCGCGGCAACGAGAACATCGCGCCGCTGGAAATGACCAAGTGGTTCGACACGAACTACCACTACATCGTCCCGGAGATCGGCCCGGACACCGCGTTTTCACTGCGGCCGGAGAAGGTGCTGACTGAGCTGAAAGAAGCTCACGATCAAGGGGTTCCGGCCCGCCCGGTGATCATCGGTCCGCTCACCTTCCTGCTGCTGAGCAAGGCGGTCAACGGTGCCGGCGCGCCCGTCGAGCGCATCGACGAGCTGATCCCGCTGTACTCCGAACTGCTCAGGCTGCTGGCGGAGAACGGGGCCGCCTGGGTGCAGTTCGACGAGCCGGTGCTGGTCACCGATATCTACGCCGACGCGGCTGCCCTTGCCGAGCGGGTCTACACCGCGCTGGGTTCGGTGGATAACCGGCCGGCGATCAGCGTGGTGACCTACTTCGGCGACGCCGGAAGTGCGCTGCCTGCGCTGGCCCGCACGCCGATCGAGGCGATCGGTGTCGACTTGGTGCGCGGCTCTGAGGACGCGATCGCCTCGATCCCCGAATTGGCGAACAAGACGCTGGTGGCCGGCATCGTGAACGGACGCAACATCTGGCGCACCGACCTCGAGGCGGCGCTGAGCCGGCTGGCCAGCCTGCTGGGCTCGGTGGGTTCACTGGCCGTTTCTACGTCCTGCTCGACGTTGCACGTGCCCTACTCGCTCGAGCCGGAAACCGACCTCGACGACGCCCTGCGCAGTTGGCTCGCTTTCGGTGCCGAAAAGGTGCTTGAAGTCGCCGCGCTGGCTCGCGCATTGCGCGACGGACGCGACGCCGTCGTCGACGAGATCGCGGCGTCCAACGCGGCGGTCGAGTCGCGCCGCAACGACCCCCGGCTGCACAACGACGCGGTGCGTTCGGCCATCGAGTCGATCGCCACGTCGGGCGGCACCGAGCGCGGCCCGGCGGCGCAGCGTCGCGAAGCGCAGAACGAGCGGCTGCATCTGCCGCCGCTGCCCACCACGACGATCGGCTCCTACCCGCAGACCTCGGCGATCCGCAAGGCCCGTGCCGCACTGCGGTCCGGTGAGATCGACCAGGCGGAATATCAGAAGCGGATGAAGAAGGAGATCGCCGACGTCATCAAGCTGCAGGAAGACCTCGGCCTCGACGTGCTGGTGCACGGCGAGCCGGAGCGCAACGACATGGTCCAGTATTTCGCCGAGCAGCTGGAGGGCTTCTTCGCCACTCACAACGGCTGGGTGCAGTCCTACGGCAGCCGTTGCGTGCGCCCGCCGATCCTCTACGGCGACGTCTCGCGGACTCACCCGATGACGGTCGAGTGGATCAGCTACGCGCAGTCGCTGACCGACAAGCCGGTCAAGGGTATGTTGACCGGTCCGGTGACGATCCTGGCCTGGTCCTTCGTTCGCGACGATCAGCCCCTGGCCGACACCGCCAATCAGGTTGCGCTGGCCATTCGCGACGAGACGGTGGACCTGCAGTCGTCCGGCATCGCGGTCATCCAGGTCGACGAGCCGGCGCTGCGTGAACTGCTGCCGCTGCGCGACGCCGACAAACCGGCTTACCTGGACTGGGCGGTGGGCGCGTTCCGGCTGGCGACGTCTGGCGTCTCGGACTCGACGCAGATTCACACCCACCTGTGCTACTCGGAGTTCGGTGAGGTGATCGGAGCCATCGCCGACCTGGACGCGGACGTCACCTCCATCGAGGCAGCCCGCTCGCACATGGAGGTGCTCGACGACCTGAACTCGGTGGGCTTCGCCAACAGCGTCGGCCCCGGCGTCTACGACATCCACTCACCGCGGGTGCCCAGCACCGACGAGATCGCCAAGTCGCTGCGCGCGGCACTCAAAGCGGTTCCGGCCGAACGGCTTTGGGTCAACCCCGACTGCGGTTTGAAGACCCGCAATCCCGATGAGGTCAACGCGTCGCTGAAGAACCTCGTCGCTGCCGCGCAGGAAGTGCGCGCCGGCTAAGCACTGCCGTCGAGATCGAAACCGCGCAGGCCGCTACTCGATTTCTGCTGCGTGGTCTCAATCTGGATGCCGCCGGACAACACATGCACTGGCACGTCGTCGGCCCACGGCTGGCGGGTGACCATGTCGGCTACCCGGACGTAGCCGCGTTCGAACTCGCCGGTGGCGGCGTCCACCAGGCGGTAGTGCTGGGTCTGGCGGTGGATGGGTTGCGCGTCGAGCAGCACGACGCGCACCTCACCTGGCTCGAAATGACAACGCTGCTGCAGCGCCGCGATCAACTGCTCGTTGCTGAAATGCCCGTCGCCGAAATTCCATCCGATTGCGGTGCTACTGATGCGCTCGCCGTCGGTGAGAATGTAGTCGTCCTCGTTGCCGCCGACCATGGCGCGGTGCGCCAAGGTGAAAAGTGCCCGCCCGTGAGTGTTGAAGGCGCGAAACGCATATCCCATGTACATCGGGATCTGCGCGGCTTCTTTGCTGCCGTAGAACTTTTCCAGCTGCGCGGCGGGCATGCTGGCAATCGCGACGATGTTCTGCCCGATCTTGGCGTCGGCGGACGGTTTGATGCACCACAGGGTGGTGTCCCAGTTGCCCGCGTAGTAGCGCATGCCCGGCAGAAAGGAGACCCTGCGGGGATACAGGTTGCCGAGCGCCACAGTTCCCGCCACGACGGCGAAGAGCAGCAGCGGCAGTGGTGTGGTCAGGTCACTCAGCCCGATGGAGGCGTGACCGACGAACAACGCCAGCACGCTGAACATCATGAAGACGTTCCATTCCAGCGGCACACCCATCGGGATTGACGACAGAATTCCAAAGTGGAAGCACAGCATGACGAACGCCGCGACCGCGGTGGGCCATCCGCCGTGGCTTAAGAACAGCACGAGTGGGACCAATCCCTCGATCGCGGTGCTGATATGCGCCAGCCAGCGCGAGGCCCGGCCCGGACGCAGATCGTCGGGAAAGTGCTCGAAAAACTTGCGCTTGATGGATCGCGGCCGAAACACCGGGTTATTGCTCATCATCGTCGAGATGACGAACGGAAAGTGCTTGTTGAGCTTGGAGGTAGCGGCGCCCAGCCAGATGACCAGACACACCAGCTTGGCGGCCAGGATCATGTCGACGCCGTAGCCGGTGAACAGGAACGCGACGGTGAACGAGGCATACACCTCGCCGCGCGCGGCCAAAAAGATGACCTTGTCGCGCAATCCGAGCACCGCCAGCACCCCCAACACCGCCCAGATCTGCCAGGGCGGCAGCACTCCGATCGTCGTCCGCAACGCAGGGACCGGTCCGGTGCCGTCGGAGAAGACCGCGGTGATCAGCAACAGCAGCAGCGCTCCGTAGAGGAGCGCGTCGATCGGGGTCCGGTTGTCCCCCTTGGTGAGCGGTACTCGGTTCGGCCACGGCGGCAGCCGGATGGTTCCGGGCCTCAGCCAGTAAAGGATGGAACCCATCGGCGGGAAGAAGCGGTTGTTCAGCGGACCGAAGCCGCAGCCCAGACCGACTACCTCGAACAGCATGGTGTAGAGCACGACCTTCTCGAACACGATCGGCTCGGCGTACCAGTGCCCGATATCGGTGAACCCGCCCACGCCGGCAGTGGACCATGCGAGCAGCCAGGCCGCCAGAACATAGAGAGCGATCTTGACGACATAGAACAGGTGCAGCAGTACCGGGGTGCCGAAGCCGACCTCAGCCCAGTGCCGGGCCATCGGGACGATCTTCTCCGCGCGGGTGCCCTTACTCCACTCCTCGAAGTCGATTTGCGGAGTGTCCTGTTTGAGGAATCCCATGGCGGCAAGATTAGAACGTGTTCTAGGCGGCGGGGACGGGTTCGCATAACAAAACGACCCTTGACTACTACATTTGGTAGTAGTAGACCTGAGTTCACGCGGCGGACATCGTGGTCGGCCCGCACAGGAAGTGGTGACCCGCGATGGCCGAGCAACCGCAACGTCGCTGCTTCACCTGGGCCGCAACAGCATTCGTCATCGGCTTCGGTATCCATGCGTTCGACCACGGACGGCGCGGAATGTCCGCATCACCACCGTTCATCGCGGCCATCGGCAGCATCCAGGGTCTGCTGGTCGCAGTCGCGGTGGTGATGGCCTGGACGCACCGGAGACGTGCGCCATTAGCGGCCGTCGTCGTGGGCTTCGGCAGCGCTGTCGGTTTCACCTACGCCCACCTGCTACCGACCTTCCTACCCGGTTATCAGGACAGCTTCATTTCGGCCCCGCACACGAACGTGACCTGGTTCTCCTGGGTGTCCGCACTGACCGAAATCAGCACCGGTCTGGTGTTCGGCTTGGCCGGTGTCGAGGCGGTGCAGAATCGCCTCATGACGGGCACCTTGTTCTTCGACGGCGAGTGCGGCATGTGCACGCGTTCGCACGAATTGCTGCTCAGGTGGGATCGCAGCGGCGAACTTCGCACCGAAGCACTGCAAAGCCCGGGAGCCGCGGAACGGCTTGGCATCTCCCCGTCGCAGCTGCTCGATGCGGCGCGCTGGCTGGACTCCTCGGGCGAGGTGTTCTCCGGCGCTGAAGCGGCCAATGCTGCGCTGGCGTGTGCGATCGGCACCAGGTTGCCGCTGCTGGTCTACCGAAGCCCTGGCATCCGGTTCGTCGAAGATCGGGTGTACCGGTGGGTGTCCGCCAACCGGCGCCGCTTTCCCGGAACGACGCCCTACTGTCAATCTCACCCCGCCGCCTGCTGACGAGGCGTGGCCGAATACTCAGCGCGGCGGCCGAGTTACGCACCGGCCCGTACTTTCGCCGGCGCAGTTGTTGTCTGTCCTACCGCCTCACCGATGACCGCACCGCGGTGTGCGGCGATTGTGTGCTGGGTTGAATGACGGCTCAACGCAGCACTACCAGCAGATCGCCGCCCTCGACCTGGGTGGTGGCCGACACGACGACGCGTTCGACAGTGCCGGCGTCCGGTGCGGTGATGGCGGCTTCCATCTTCATGGCTTCGATGGTGGCGATGGTCTGGCCGGCCTCGACGTCGTCACCTTCGGCGACGGTCACGGTGACGACCCCGGCGAACGGTGCGGCGATGTGGTGGGGATTGGCGCGATCGGCCTTCTCGGCGGCGGGCACGTCGGCGGCGATGTTGCGGTCGCGCACCAGCACCGGACGCAGTTGACCGTTAAGGATGCACATCACGGTGCGCATGCCGCGCTCGTCGGCGTCCGAGATCGCCTCGAGCCCGATGATCAGCTCGACACCCTTTTCCAATTGCACCCGGTGTTCGTCGCCGTGGCGCAGGCCGTAGAAGAACTGGTTGGCGCTCAACCGTGAGGTGTCGCCGTATTCGTCTCGGTGCGTGAGGTATTCCTTGGTCGGGCCGGGAAAGAGTAATTCGTTGAGCTTCGCCTGACGGGACAGGCCCGGTGCCGAGAGCGCCGCCTCGTCATCGAGGGTGAGCTGCTGTTCTGGCTTACCGGGACGGCGACCTTCTAATGCCTTGCTGCGGAACGGTTCCGGCCAGCCTCCCGGCGGGTCGCCGAGTTCGCCGCGCAGGAAGCCGATCACCGAATCGGGGATGTCGTAGCGGCCGGGGTCCGCGGCGAACTCCTCGGCGGACACACCCGTGCCGACCAGCGCCAGCGCCAGATCACCGACTACCTTGCTCGACGGCGTCACCTTTACCAGCCGGCCCAACATCCGGTCGGCCGCAGCGTAATTGACTTCGATCTCCTCGAACCGGTCACCGAGGCCCAGCGCGATCGCCTGCTGGCGCAAGTTCGACAGTTGGCCGCCGGGGATCTCGTGGGTGTACACCCGGCCGGTCGGCGCGGGCAGCCCAGACTCGAAGGGGCGATACACCTTTCGCAGCGCCTCCCAGTACGGCTCGAGGTCGCAGACCGCGGCCAAGGACAACCCGGTGTCGTAATCGGTGTGCGCCGCTGCGGCGACGATCGAACTCAGCGCGGGCTGACTGGTGGTGCCGGCCATCGGCGCGGCGGCGCCGTCGACGGCATCCGCGCCGGCGTGCCAGGCGGCCACGTAGGTGGCCAACTGTCCACCGGGCGTGTCGTGGGTGTGCACGTGCACCGGCAGGTCGAATCGCGACTTCAGCGCGCTGACCAGGGCGGCCGCCGCAGGCGCCCGCAACAGCCCGGCCATGTCCTTGATCGCCAAGACATGTGCGCCTGCATCGACGATCTGGTCGGCCAGCTTGAGGTAATAGTCGAGCGTGTAGAGGTTTTCGGCAGGATCACTCAGGTCACCGGTGTAGGACATCGCGACCTCGGCGATTGCGCTGCCGGTCTCCTGCACCGCGTCGATGGCCGGACGCATCGAATCGACATTGTTCAGCGCGTCGAAGATCCGGAAGATGTCGATGCCGGTGGCCGCCGCCTCGTGCACGAACGCCGACGTGACCGTCTCGGGATAAGGCGTGTACCCGACGGTGTTGCGTCCGCGCAGCAGCATCTGCAGGCAGATGTTCGGCAGCGCTTCGCGCAGCGTGGCCAGCCGCTCCCACGGGTCTTCCTTCAAAAACCGCAGCGCCACATCATAGGTCGCCCCACCCCAGCACTCGATCGAGAGCAACTGCGGCATCATCCGGGCGATGTGCGGCGCCACCATCAGCAGACCGGTAGTGCGCAGCCGGGTGGCCAGCAGCGACTGGTGCGCATCGCGGAAGGTGGTGTCGGTGAGACCGACGGCGCGTGACTCGCGCAGCCACGCCGCGAACCGTTGCGGGCCGAGCTCGGCGAGCCGCTGCTTGGACCCCGCCGGTGGGTCCACTGCCAGGTCCACCTCGGGCAGCTTGTCCTGCGGGTACACCGTCGAGGGACGTTCACCGTGCGGCTTGTTGACCGTGACGTCGGCCAGGTAGTTGAGTATCTTGGTGCCGCGGTCAGCGGAGCTGCGGGCAGTCAGCAGTTGCGGCCGTTCGTCGATGAACGACGTGGTGATTCGACCGGCCTGAAAGTCCGGGTCTTCCAGAACGGCTTGCAGGAACGGAATATTGGTGGAGACGCCACGGATGCGGAACTCTGCGAGAGCGCGGCGCGCACGACGGACAGCCGCGCCGAAGTCACGGCCCCGGCAGGTCAGCTTGATGAGCATGGAGTCGAAGTAGGCGCTGACGTCCGCGCCCAGAGTGGTGCCCCCGTCGAGTCGGATGCCCGCGCCGCCCGGGCTGCGGTAGGCGGTGATGCGGCCGGTGTCGGGGCGGAAGTTGTTCGCCGCGTCCTCGGTGGTGATCCGACACTGCATCGCCGCCCCGCGCGCAACCACCGAATCTTGGCTCAGCCCAAGGTCGTCGAGACTTTGCCCAGACGCGATCCGCAATTGCGACGACACGAGGTCGACGTCGGTGATCTCCTCGGTGACGGTGTGCTCGACCTGGATGCGCGGGTTCATTTCGATGAAGACGTGCCGGCCGTTCTCGTCGAGCAAGAACTCCACAGTGCCGGCGCAGGTGTATCCGATCTGGCGCGCGAATGCCACCGCATCGGCGCAGATCCTCATTCGCAGGGCAGGGTCGAGGTTTGGCGCGGGTGCCAGCTCGATCACCTTCTGGTGCCGGCGCTGCAAACTGCAGTCTCGCTCGTAGAGGTGGATCACGTTGCCGCCGCCGTCGGCGAGGATCTGCACTTCGATGTGGCGCGGGTTGATCACCGCCTGCTCGAGGAACACCGTGGGATCGCCGAACGCCGACTCGGCCTCGCGGCTGGCCGCCTCGATGGCCTCCGGTAGCGCGGCGGCGTCGGCCACCCGGCGCATGCCGCGGCCGCCACCGCCGGCCACCGCCTTGACGAACAGGGGGAACAGTACCGACTCGGCGGCGGCCACCAGTTCGTCGACTGATGCTGACGGTGCCGACGACACAAGTACCGGCAGGCCCGCGGCGCGGGCAGCGTCGATCGCCCGGGACTTGTCGCCGGTCAGCTCCAAGACCTCTGCGCTGGGGCCGACGAACGTGATGCCCGCCGCGAAGCAGGCGGCCGCCAAATCGGGATTCTCCGACAAGAAGCCATAACCGGGGTAAATCGCGTCCGCGCCGCAGGCCACGGCGGTATCGACGATCTCGTCGACCGACAGGTAGGCCCGAACGGGATGGCCTTCCTCGCCGATCTGGTACGACTCGTCGGCTTTCAATCGGTGCAGCGAGTTTCGATCCTCGTACGGATACACCGCAACCGTCGCTACCCCGAGCTCGTACGCCGCACGGAACGCGCGGATCGCGATCTCCCCGCGATTAGCGACCAGAACCTTGGAGAACACGGTGTCAGGATAAGGGGGTGGCAGCGAGCTTTTCCCTATCTGGGGCTCCCGTGCAGGTCGACCCACACATCAGCAGTGACCTGCCCTACCCGCCGACTACTGCGCCTGCTTGACCGGCGGCCGGTAGAAGATCACCAGTTGCCCGACCGCGCCGGCCAGACCTAACAGTACCGACACCAGCAAACCGCCCCAGCCGTAGATCCAGTCGGGCCAGCGCGAGCCGAAGATGAGCCGGTCCAGGCTGTATTTGCCCGCACCCAAGGTGGCCACCGCGACGGCGGCCCCAGCCAGCACCAGGTTGTACTCCCAACCTTCCTTGACGATGAAGAACCCGTTGCTGCGGTGCACGGTCCACGCAGCCACCAGCATCAGCGAGACGAAGCCGGCGGCCGGGATCGGCGTCAGCAATCCTGCGGCCAGCCCCAAGCCGGCCGCCACCTCGGTGCTTGCCGCGACGGTCGCATGGAACCGTCCGGGTTTCATGCCGATGCTTTCGAACCACCGCGCGGTTCCGGGGATCCGCCCGCCGCCGAAAAACTTGTTCAAGCCATGGGCTGCCAGCGTCAGCCCCAGGACGAGGCGCAGGACCAACAGCCCTGCATCGAAGGCAGTGTTGTAGGCAGTCATACCCGCAAACCTAGATCACCTCGCAGCCCGCCGTAACGGTGCCACACCACCGGCGCGCGGCGGCGCGACCTGCGGGTGAGCGCTGCGGCGTTTGCCCGGCGGGTAACCTCAGGGCGTGTCAGGACGCGCCTCCACCGGGTCATCGTACGGGTGCACGGTGGCTTTGCTGGACGGCACCGCCGGGCTCTCAAGAGAGACGCTCGGCAACAAGGGCTACGGCATCGATGCGATGCGCAGGCACGGGCTTCCGGTGCCCCCGGCGTTCTGTATCACCGCCGAGGTGGGCACGCGGTATCTCGCCGACCCGGTCGCCACGATCGACACTGTCTGGCAGGACGTGCTGGACCGGCTTCGCTGGCTGGAAGCCGAGACTTCGAGAACCTTCGGGCGCGGCGCCTGTCCGTTGCTGGTCAGCGTGCGCTCCAGCGCCGCGCGGTCGATGCCGGGGATGATGGACACGATCTTGGACCTGGGCATCGACGACGCTGTCGAACAGGCGCTGGCGGCCGCGGGCACGCCGGAGTTCGCCCGCGACACCCGGGAGCGATTCACCCGGATGTATCGGCGCGTCGTGGGCGGCGGCGACGTCGTCGGGGATCCCCACCATCAACTTCGCACCGCGGTCGAAGCGGTGTTCGCCTCCTGGAACTCCGCGCGCGCGACCGCCTACCGCGCTCACCACGGCATCGACGACCTCGGCGGTACGGCCGTCGTGGTCCAGGCGATGGTCTTCGGGAACGTGAGCGCACAGTCCGGTGCGGGAGTGTTCTTCTCCCGCAATCCGATCACGGGTTCGGCGGAGCGGTTCGGCGAGTGGTTACCCGGCGGCCAGGGTGACGACGTGGTTTCGGGAACGTTCGACGTGCAGCCCGTCGCCGCCTTGCGCGAAGAGCAGCCATTGGTTTACGACGAGCTGACGAGCGCCGCGGACACGTTGGAGCGGCTCGAATGTGACATTCAAGAGATCGAGTTCACCGTCGAAGAAGGCCGGCTGTGGCTGCTGCAGACCCGGGCGGCGGAACGCTCCGCGCAAGCCGCCGTGCGGGTCGCGTTACAACTGCGCCGAGAAGGGCTGATCGACGAAAAAGAAACGCTGCGCAGGGTGACCCCGACGCACGTCGAAACGCTGTTGCTGCCGTCGTTGCAACCCGAAACACAACAAGGTGCAACGCTGTTGGCTAAGGGGCTGCCCGCCTGCCCCGGCGTGGTGTCGGGCCGGGCCTACACCGACGTCGACGAGGCGCTGGCCGCGGCCGAAGCCGGCGAAGACGTCATATTGGTCCGCAACCACACCAGCCCCGACGACGTGCACGGCATGCTGGCCGCGCGCGGTGTAGTCACCGAGGTGGGCGGAGCGTCCAGCCACGCGGCGGTGGTCAGCCGCGAACTGGGCCGCGTCGCCGTAGTGGGCTGCGGTCAGGGCGTCGCCGCCACGCTGGCCGGCAAGTTGGTGACCGTCGACGGCAACAACGGTGAGGTGCGCGAAGGGGTCCTCGAACTGTCCGGATGGTCAGAATCCGAGACCCCCGAGTTGCGGGAACTGGCCGACATCGCCAAAAAGATCAGCCCGTCGAATCCGGACACCGCGGGCGAGTCACTGGTCGCGATGCTGGCCGCCCTGCGACCCGTCGACGAGGTCAGCCGGTGACGCTGCGCGCCGGCATCGCCGATCTGGCTGTGCTGCAGGCGATCCGGCTCAAAGGCAGGGTGACTCCCGCCGCGCTGGCCGAAAGCTTGGGCGAAGAATCAGTTGCCGTCAAGCACGCCGTTGACCGGCTGGCCGAGGAGGGCCTGCTGGTCAGTGACAAGACGCTGAAACTCAGCAGCGAGGGCCGCGCCCGGCTCACCGCATTACTGTCCGCCGAACGCCGGCAGGTCGACCAGGCAGCCATGACCAACGCGTATCAGCAGTTTCGCGAGGTGAATGCCGAATTCAAAGCCGCGGTCAGCGATTGGCAGCTCAAGTCCGGCCAGCCCAACACTCACGACGACGCCGACTACGACGCGGCCGTAGTGGCTCGCGTCGAAGCTGTACACCAGAAGGTCACGCCGATTGTGATGGCGGCCGCCGCGCAGCTACCGCGGCTGAGGGGCTACTCCGTCAAGTTGCAGCGAGCGCTGGAGAAGGTCAAGGCCGGCGAAGTCCGGTGGCTGACCCGACCGCTCATCGACTCCTATCACACGGTCTGGTTCGAGTTGCACGAAGAACTCATCGCCGCGGCCGGGCTCACCCGGCAGGCAGAAGCGAAAAGCGGTCACGCGGATTAGCTTCCGATTACCAGACCGAGTCCAGCCTATGCAGATAGGCGTCGACGTCGTCCAGGGCGGACTCCGCCGCGTGCACACTCATCACCACGGTGTCGCCGATGCCGTGCAGACCGTGCGTCAGACCCATCGCCGGTGACAGCGCTGGACAACCAGCCGTCAAAACCACCGGGGTAGAGCCGAAGTGCAGATCGGCGGCGCCGCGGTTCACACTGGACACCACCGTGTGTCCGGAAACCTGTGCGGGACGAGCCGTCGCGTCGAACTGGGCTATCCCCCAGCGCAGTAACGGTGCCGGTGTTGCGGCGAACGCCCGGTCGCCGGTGCGGGCTGCCCGATGTGCGGCGCGGCGACGACCGTTGAGCCAGGTCACCGAGATCCGTTGCGCACGGACTCTCGGCGGATTCCCGTGGATACAACCTGACGGTGACGTTTCTGAAGTGGTTGTTCGCTTGTCGTGCTGTCGGTTTGGCCATCGGCACCTCTGCTGTGAGCTGATCGGCTTGTCCACCGAGGTGCTGTGCCAGCGCGGCCGATACCGCGCTCAGCGCACCGACGGTCACCGTCGACCCGCACAGTTGGCTGCGGTGCCGCACCAGCGTGCGCAGCCAACGGCGGCCCGCCGGTCGGGCGTTGGTCGACAGCGGCGGCCGCGGCCCGGGCGGCGCGACAAGCCGGCCGTCCCGGATATCGTTGACCAGCGCACGATGGCTGCGCGCCGCGTCCACCGCGCGCCACAGCAGGAACCCGGGCGACGGTGAAGACACCGAAGCCACCGGCACCGACCGGCCGAACAGCCAACCGGCCAGTTCCGCGGCCCGGGAGCCGTCGGCGAGCGCATGACCGATCTGCAGGACCACGACGGTGCCGGGCTGACTGGTCGTCGGGATACCGCCAATCCCAGTGAACACGTGCAGCAACCAGGGCAACCGCCGAACGTCAAGCTGACGGTCGGCGAGACCGACCACGGCGTCCAGGCAGCTGTCCCAGGAGTTGTCGGCGAGCTTGTCGTGGACGACGACCTGCGTTGGCTGGTCGGTGACCGGCACCCATCGCGGATAGGTCAGCGGGCACCCGTCGTCGACCCGCAAGGCCAAGTCCGGGCAGTGCCGGGCGCGGCCGCGCAGGTCGTCGATCGCCCGGCGGAGCGACTGCGGCTCGCCGTCGAAGGCGTACAGCAGGAACTGGTCGTTGGGGACCTTGGCCGACATCCAATAGAACTGCGCGTCGACGGCGGCCATCCGGTGCGTGGCCATAACTGCAGCGAGAGTGCTAGGCCCTGGCCGGCGGCGAACCGATGAAGTCCAGCACCAATTCGCCGACCCGCTCCGGCTGGTCGAGTTGCAGGAAGTGGCCGGCGTGTTCGACGATCGCAACGGCACTGCCCGACGGCAACACCTTCTCCGCCCAGCGCGTGGATTCCGCTGTGATGCAACCGTCGTCGGCGCCGTGCAAGTACAGACTCGGCAGCTGTGGCGGCAGGATCCACTGCCTGTGCAGGTCGGCGTACTGCTTCGGCGGGCGAGTATTGCGAACGTTGGCCCGGTAGGGCCCGAGCGCGGCGCGCCAACTTTCCGGTGTTCCGATCGCGGCGTCGACGTGGCGCAGATCCTCTTTGGCGTCGTAATTCGGCGACCACCGCCGCCACAGCCGCGGCAACACCCAAGATGCGGAACGCTCAGGCAGTAAAGGCAATTGGAAGTAGAAGATATACCAGCTGCGACGAAGCTGACCCGGCAGCGAGGTGATCAGCCGGGCTCGCTCAGGCACCCGGCTCAGTGGATGAAATGCCGCGGCCGGTGGCAACGACATGATCACCGCTTTGGCGAACGGACTGTCGGGCATCGCCGCGAGGCCGGTTGCCACGGCCGCGCCCCAATCGTGGCCGATGACCACGTCGTGAGCGGTGCCGCCGGCCGCCGAGCGAACCCGCAGCGCATCATCCATCAGAGCACCGATGTGGTAGCTGCCGTCGGCCGGGATCGACGACGGCGCGTAGCCGCGCATGAACGGCGCGACCACCCGCCAACCCGCCTCGACCAGTCGGGGCGCGAACTTGCGCCACCCGTAAGCGGTATCGGGGAAGCCGTGCAGGCACAGGGCGATCGGAGCATCCGGCGGTCCCCAGCTCAGCGCCTTCAAGTCGACTGCCGGTGCATGCGCATCGATCCAGCCTGGCTCAGCCATCACTGCCCCCCTGAAGAGTCTGCGGCCCGTCAGTGCGTCGGTCACACCGCCGCGACGTTAGACGGTCCCGACCGGCCGGGCCACCTGCCCCGGGCATACTGCGAC
Organism: uncultured Actinomycetota bacterium; assembly: GCA_963818785.1. Classification (GTDB taxonomy): domain Bacteria; phylum Actinomycetota; class Actinomycetes; order Mycobacteriales; family Mycobacteriaceae; genus Mycobacterium. The sequence goes on from CAWFTT010000018.1 coordinate 55,069, forward strand.
CCGTCGTCGTGCTCACAGCTTGGCCACCGCTTGTTCGAGGTCGGCGATGACTATCTTGCGCATTTCAAGCATCGCCGTCGCAGCGGCCGACGCGCGCGCGGGATTGCTGTCCTGGAGTAGCTCGAAAAGCCGCTCCGGCACGATCTGCCAGCTCAGGCCATACCGGTCGGCGCACCAACCACATTGCGATTCCCGGCCACCGTCGGTTAGCCGGCTCCAGTAGTAGTCAACCTCGTCTTGGTCTTTGCACTGGACGACAAACGACACCGCCTCGGTGAACGGAAATTGCGGTCCGCCGTTGATGGCGAAGAACCGGTTGCCGTCGAGCACGAAGATGCCTGACATCACCGAACCAGGTTCGCCTGGGCCGGCGTCAGTGTATTTGTTGAGCAATTCGACGCGAGAATTGGGGAAGATCGAGACGTAGAACTCGACGGCCTCCTCGAGATCATTGTCGAACCACAGCGACGGGATGATCGACGGCATTGACGCCTCCTGACCCGGTCGTCTAAGTCGGTCGTTGAATCGGACTTCACCGATCTTCCCAATCCCCGGGGGAACCACGGCGCTTTTCCAGCCGCGGCGCGGCGTGGGTAACGTCATTCGGAACCGACGGCCCAGTGGACTTGGTGAGGAGCGGATGAGCGCCGTGAGCAACACACCGCAGACCGTCCGGTTCTCCGGCGTCGACGGGGTGACTCTGGTGGCCGACGAGTGGAATCGCGGCGCAGAAGTGGCGGCTAGCCGGCCGGTGATACTCATGCTGCACGGCGGCGGCCAGAATCGGTTTTCCTGGAAGAACACCGGCCAGATCCTGGCCGACCAGGGGTTTCACGTAGTGGCGCTCGACGCCCGCGGCCACGGTGACAGCGACCGCTCCCCCGACGCTGATTACGCCGTTGAGACGTTGACCGCCGACGTGTTGGCGGTCCTGGAGGCGATTGGCCGCCCGGCGGTGCTGATCGGGGCCAGCATGGGCGGGTTGACCGGCATCCTCGCCGCTGACCGCGCCGGCCCGCGAAGGGTGACCCGGCTGATCCTGGTCGATGTGGTACCACGCTTCGAGAAGACGGGCAGCGCCCGGATCCGCGACTTCATGTTCAGCGGTATCGACGGCTTCAAATCGCTCGAGCAGGCCGCCGACGCCGTTGCCGCCTATCTGCCGCACCGGACCAGGCCACGCAGCCCAGAAGGGCTTAAGAAGAATCTGCGGCTGCGCGACGGGCGGTGGTACTGGCATTGGGATCCGGCATTCATGACTAAACCCGGAGACGACCCGGAGCTGCGCACCGAGAAATTCGAGCAGGCCGCTGCGGACTTGAAGATCCCTGTCCTGTTGATCCGGGGCAAGCTGTCCGATGTGGTCAGCCCGGAAGGGGTCCGGCACTTTCGGGCGGAGGTGCCCAGCGCAGAGTTCGTCGAGCTCTCCGACGCCGGGCACACCGCGGCCGGCGACGACAACGACGCGTTCAGCGCGGCCGTCGTGGCTTTCGTCAACCGGTGAGCTAGTTCTTCTTCTCCTCGTGGCCGCCGAACTGCTTGCGCATTGCCGACAGTGCCTTGTCGGCGAATTCGTCGAGGCGCCGGGAGGCGAAGCGCGAATAGAGCGCCGACGTCAGCACCGGCGCGGGAACACCCTCGTCGATCGCCGCGATGGAGGTCCAGCGACCCTCACCGGAGTCGGACACATGACCGGTGAAGTCGGAAAGGTCGGGTGATTCCTGCAACGAGATGGCCGTCAGATCCAGCAGCCAGGAACCGATGACACTGCCCCGCCGCCACACTTCGGCCACGTCAGGGATAGCGAAGTCGTACTTGTAGTACTCCGGATCTGCGAGCGGCGCCGTCTCCGCGTCGCCCTGGCCTTCCTGGATGCGGGCCCCGATATCGGCGTTGCGCAAAATGTTGAGGCCCTCGGCGAGCGCTGCCATCATCCCGTACTCGATGCCGTTGTGCACCATCTTGACGAAGTGACCGGCGCCGGCCGGACCGCAGTACAGGTAGCCCTTCTCGGCTTGACCGACCTCGTCACGACCCGGTGTGCGCTCGGCCGCGTCGACGCCTGGGGCGACGCTCTCGAAGATGGGCTCGGCGTGGGCGAACGCTTCGTCGTCCCCGCCGATCATCAGGCAGTAACCCCGTTCCTTGCCCCACACCCCGCCGCTGGTGCCGCAGTCCAGCAGCTTCACGCCGTGCTCGGCGAGCATTTTGGCGTGCTTGATGTCGTCGCGGTAGTAGGAATTTCCCCCGTCGATCACGATGTCATCGGTGTCCAGTTCTTTGCCGAGCTTTTCGATGACGCCGGTGGTGATGTCTCCGGCCGGAACCATGACCCAGACCACTCGCGGTGGTTTCAGCTTCTCGGCCAGCTCGGACAGCGACGAGACCCCGGTGATGTTCTCATCGTTGGCCATCGCCTCGACCGCGTCGGGGTTGTTGTCATAGACGACGCCTTCGTGTCCGTCGTTAACCACGCGACGAACGATGTTGGCGCCCATCCGGCCGAGGCCGATCATTCCTAGCTGCATCTGTCCTGTTCTCCTTCGTGCTGACGTCAAGGCTGGCTGGCGGGCAGCCATGGCTGTTGCCAACCATGGCGGCCACGCAACAATGACTGCGCCGCGCTCGGGCCCCACGAGCCCGGCTCGTAGGGATGGATCTCGCCCGGACTGTCCAGCAGCGGCTGAACAATTCGCCACGTTTCTTCGATGCTGTCCTCCCGAGCGAACAACTGGTGATCCCCGGTCAACCCGGCATGAAGCAAACGCTCGTAGGGAGTGAGTGCTTCGCCGAGATCGTGAGCGAACAAGGAGTCCAGATGTATGTCCCGCCAAGAGTCGCCCTTGTGGGCGACCAACTGCAGGCGGAGCCCAGGATCGGGGTCGACGCGCAGCACGATCTGGTTTGGTTCGGCCCGTCGGCGATTAGGTAGGAAGCCCAACGCGGGAACACGGCGGGTGAACAACCGCACCTCGGTGACCTTTTCGGGCAGCGCCTTGCCGGCCCGCAGAAAGATCGGCACCCCTGCCCAGCGCCAGTTGTCGATCTCTGTTCGCAGCGCGACGAAAGTCTCGGTTTGTGAGTGCTCGGCGACACCAGGTATCTCGGCATAACCCTGATATTGGCCGCGCACGCAATGCGCCGGGTCCAGCGCAGGCATGGCGCGGAATACCTCGGCCCGCTTGTCGTTCAGGTCGTTCGCGGAGGGTCCGACCGGCGGCTCCATCGCCACCAACGCCAGAACTTGCAAGAGATGGTTCTGCACAACGTCGCGCAACGTGCCCACCGCGTCGTAAAACTTGCCGCGATCCTCGACGCCGAAATCTTCCGCCATGGTGATGTGAATCTCGGAGATGCTTCCGCGGTCCCAGACTTGGGCCAGCGCCTGATTGGCGAAGCGCAGGTACTCCAGTTCGACAACCGGCTGCTTTCCCAGGAAGTGGTCCACTCGCAAGATCTGCTGCTCGTCGAGCAGGGCGCGCAGCCGGCTGTTGAGTTTCCGGGCGGAGCTCAGGTCGTGGCCGAACGGCTTCTCGACGGCGACGCGGGCCTGCTTGAGCAGATCTGCTTTGCCCAACTGCTCCACGATCGGCGCGAACAGCGCGGGCGGCATCTCCAGGTAAAAGAGTGGATGATGTCCCGATCCGATGTGCTCGGCCAGTGATTCGTAGAGCGCATCGTCCTTGACGTCACCGTGCAGGTAGGACAGGCGGTTCGCCAGCCGGTCGAACACCGCGTCATCGATGGTTTCGCCGCTCTTGGTAATCGCCTCACGAGCCCGCGTTATCAGTTCATCGACGGTGATGTCGTCGCTGGCTACCCCCACGACGGGGCACTCCAGCGATTTACGGCGCTCCAGGCGGTACAGCGCCCGGAAAGTCATCTTGCGCGCCAAGTCCCCGGTGATGCCGAAGATGACCAGGACATCGGCGGGCGAACCGTCGCGTTCAGGCAAGCCGGCACCTCCAGTAATGCGATCAGCTCACATCTACACTTGACACATCGCCGCCCCCGGTATCCAGTGCAACCCTAAACCCGGCGGGTGGGGCCGACAACCAACGGCAACGACGGGGCTCTCGCAGATACATGACCGCTTTCTCGCTCGGTCAAACACTCGTTGACGTAACTGCTTGAACACCGCACAAGCCACAAGTGACAACCCCACCAAGGCCGGCCTTACGGCTGACGAAACCGGTTGCGCTGCAGAGTCATTGATCCACCGAGGCGCAGCGGCGATTCGGCGTCACGGCAACTATCCGTCGAAAATCGCCACCTCGTGAGGGCAGGGCCGATCCCGATCGGCAAAAATGCCTGCATGGTCGATGCTCTGCATACCGCTGTCTATGTCTTAGCCGGGGTGGCCGCCGCCGAAGCCGTCGCAATCGCCACCGTGTCGGTGCTGCTGGTGCGGAGCCGGCGGGAGGCCGCGGAGCTGCGCCGGCGCACCGACGCTCGCAGTCGGCTGTTGACGGGCGGCCGCGAAGCCGTAAGCAAAGTCTGGGAGACGGCCAACGTCCTGCGTAAAGAAGGTTTCAGCGCTGTCGTGCGCAACAGCATCGAAGACCTGGCCGGCTGGGCCGAAGTCGAGCGGCCGGATCTGGCCCGCATCACGCCGGACGGCAAGGTCGTGCTGTTGTTCTCCGACATCGAGGAGTCCACCGCGCTCAACGAGCGGATCGGCGATCGCTCCTGGGCCAAGGTGATCGGCGACCACGACAAGCTGGTCCGCAAACTAGTCCAAGAGCACTCCGGACATGTGGTGAAAAGCCAAGGGGACGGGTTCATGATCGCTTTCGCCCAGCCCGAGCAGGCAATACGCTGCGCCGGCGACATCCAACGTGGGCTGGAAGACAATTCGAAACACAAGCGCCGCAACAGTTTCCGGGTTCGGATCGGTATTCACATGGGCCGCTCCGTGCGCCGCGGAGACGACCTGTTCGGCCGCAACGTCGCGATGGCGGCTCGGGTCGCCAACGAGGCTGAAGGCGGCGAGATACTGGTCAGCGAAGACGTGCGCGACGGGGTCAGCGACTACGACGACATTGAGCTGGACGAGGGGCGTGACGTCAAGTTGAAGGGCTTCAGCGGCAGCCACCGGGTGTACGCGGTTCAGACCTGCGGCTGACTGCGGTCTCGGCCATCGCCACGGCCGGCTTCGGCCAGCCTCCGATGCAATCGATCTCGGACCTGATCGGCGGTGTAGGCGTTTCGGTGCCGCTGATCACGTGCCACCAGCACTCCGCCAGCGGCGACCCCGACGAGACCGGCGACACCCAGCCATTTCCAGACGTTACCCATTCGACCAGGCTATTGGCTTAGTAAGTGCTTAAGGTGCGTTGGTGGATCTGAGCACGGTATCCCTGGCGCGTGCGTTGGAGCAGACGCGTACCGGCGACATCTGGCTGTTTCGTGGCGCGTCGGGCCCCGACCGTGCCATTCAGACGTTGACCAATAGTCCGGTCAACCATGTAGGGATGACGGTGGCCATCGACGACCTGCCACCACTGATCTGGCATGCCGAACTCGGCGACAAACTCGTCGACGTCTGGACCGGCACCAACCATCGCGGGGTGCAGCTCAACGACGGGCGGCAAGCCGTCGAGAGGTGGATTCACCGGTACGGGCAGCGTTGCTGGCTGCGTCAGCTGACGCCATACGCGAATCGAGATCAGGAGGACCGGCTGCTGCAAGTCATCGCCCGGATGGACGGCACCGCATTTCCCACCACCGCACGGCTGACCGGCCGCTGGCTGCGCGGTCGCTTACCCACGGCCAGCGATTGGGTGCGCGGCATTCCGGTTGTCGACACCAAAGTGGCAGAATCATCCAAGCGCCGAGAGAAACGACGGCGCACCATCGGTTTGGAGACCGCATACTGCGCGGAAACGGTTGCGATCACCTACGAAGAGATGGGGCTGCTGGCGACCGACAAACACGCCAATTGGTTTGACCCAGGCTCTTTTTGGAGCGGTGACGCACTTGGGCTGGCTCCCGGTTACCGACTTGAACATGAGATCGAGGTGAGCGCCACTTGAGGAGTGACCGTCGAACTCGTCACCGCACACGCCGCTGTTTTCTCGCGGCCGCGACACTGCAACCCTGGACACGACACGCCGAGAAGCGCTGCTATAACTGCAATCTCGACGGGTCCATGAGTCGGCTTCGAGCGTCATCCGTGTTTTCGGCTGACACAGGAGGTATCAGGGCATCGCGGTAGCGACCACGAGACGTTCCTTGCCTCTTCCTCATCACCATCCGCGCGGGTGAAGTATCCGCCGACCTGCTCCAGCTTGTTGCCACACGCTGAGCACGTCTTTCCCTCGGGGTCGGTGCGGGTGATTTCCTTGAATGGCATCGTTCGATTGTGCGGCATTTGTTCGCAGGCCACTCGCAAAGTCGGCGCAACCCGGACAATCACGGGCGCTTCGTCAACCCGTTATCGACCGGCACCACCGCCTCGCTGGGCGCTGACTTTTCCCTCTCGAACAGCAACGGGTAGATCAGACCGCCGATCAAGCCCCCGATCAGCGGCGCCAGCCAAAACACCCACAGTTGGCCGGGTGCGCCGTCCCCGTTGAAGAAGGCAACGCCGGTCGACCGGGCCGGATTGACCGAGGTATTGCTGATCGGGATCGAGACGAGGTGAATGAGCGTCAGCGCCAGACCGATGGCCAGCGGCGCGAACCCTTTTGGAGCCCGGTCGTCGGTCGCGCCCAGCACGACGATGAGGAAGAACGCCGTCAGCAGGACCTCAGCGGTAATCACCGCTGCCAGTGAATAGTGGCTGGGCGAATGCGTGCCGTATCCATTCGCGGCCATATGCCCGACGGGTGAGAATTTGGGCTTTCCCTTCGCGATGATCAACAGCGCCGAGCCGGCCAGCAAGCCACCGACGACTTGGGAAATCCAGTACCCGGGAAGATCCTTCCACGGCAGGCGGCCGCTCACCGCGGCGCCCAGACTGATCGCCGGGTTGAAATGTGCGCCCGAAACGTGCCCGACGGCGTACGCCATAGTGACGACGGTGAGCCCAAAAGCCAGCGCCACTCCAAGGAAGCCGATGCCCAACTGGTAGGCCCCGCTGCGATCCTCAGCTTGAGCGATTTGCTTGGCGGCGAAAATTGCGCTGCCACAGCCGCCGAACACCAACCAGAACGTGCCGAACACCTCGGCACCGAATTTCGAAACGATCGACGACGACGCCATGTGCCGCCTCCTTGCGACAGGTATCCCCGCGATTATGGTAAGCACTACTTCGCGACGTGATCAATTGTTGGCGGGCCGCTACTTACCTTGAGTATTCGGTTGTAATCGGTGCCGAAATTCGACCGATTCCAGTAGCTGAAGCCTGCAGGTCGGAGAACATCTGGTGGATCTCCGCCCGGACGAAGTTGTCGACGCTGACCAGAACTGTCAGCGCGTGACTCGCCGCTACTCTTTGGTTGAGCCGATGTTGGACCGGAATCGACTACAACACCTTGATGAGCTCAGTGATCGAACAACGCCAAGCCCACCTCAGCCGACGCTGACTTCAACCGTTTGTCTTTCGTCCAGAGCTGAGCACCTCCGATCAGGCCGACAGCCGCCATGAGATGGACGTCAATTGCACTAAGACCTCGTCCGCAAAGCTTGCGTCGATCAACAAAGTGGAGGACCTCGTCGTGATGGACCGCCGGGAACTGGTGCAAGTTCGCAAGAAGGTCGAGCACCATCCCTCTTCTCGAAATCGACCCGAGCGCTAACTCTTCGATGATCAATGGGTGGCAGCCCACTTGGTCGGTTACCAGCAACTCGACCAGCCTCGGCTCCGCCGCGTGTAGATGATCGATCCACACTGCCGTGTCGACCAAAATCATCCAGTCCCGCCGGGCCGCCGCGGAGCGGCCGTCGCCTCGGTATCCGTTCCGCCGAGCACAGCGAGGCGGCCGGCGCTTTCGACCCGGATCAGCGTCTGCAGCCCTCGGCGCAGAAGCGCGACGGCCTCATGTACACCGGTCAATTCGGCAGCCTTGGCCAGCAAGTCGTCATCGATAGTGACGGTAGTCCTCATGGTGCACCTCCAGATGCATCTTTGATGCTAACACTGATGCCGTGCACGGTTCGGCGACGGCAAGTCCAGTGGTCCTCACACGCCGCCGGGATTACAGCGTTGAAGTCGGAATCCAGAGTTAAGACGGACGAAGCAACAGTGGTGTTGCGGAATGCGAAGCCGTCCTTCACCCCGTCGATGTATCGCTCACTTCTTCACCCCAGACGTTGCTTGGAACCGGAACTCGACCAAGTACCCGTGCCCCGACTTACTTCTGGGCGCCCAATAAATGGGCATATGGGTCAGCCTCGTCGCCCACTGATTCCGGCATCGGGTAGTCGGTCTTGATCAGTAAGTTGCCGTCGTCGTCCCACGCGAATGTCTCGATGCTGTGCGCCATTTGCACGTTCGGCTCAGTGCCGAAGTGGTTCTCACACACCCAGGCCATCGCGGTCCCATTCACCTTAACGGTGATCAATCTTGATCTTGAGGATCGACTGGAACATGTCAAAAGCGTCCGATGTAGCGGCGGCAAATCCTTTCTGCTTCTTGGTTCTAACAGGATTGAACATGCTCGCCGGGACAAATCGTGCGCCACGACGCTACCCATTCGTCCTTCTTGCCCGCAATCCACAAGTCAGCGTGCCTGGAAGCGTGCGCCAAGCGAGCCTGACGGCTCGGAACCTTGCTCACTTCAGCCCCCCTCTCCGCTCGCCTCGGCTGGCGGTCACGGGGAGTACGATAGCTGGACACCTGTCCAGCCGGAAACGTCGGAGCGTAGCGCTCTAGCCTGATGTCATTGTCGGCACGAAAGTTTGAATTCTGTAGAGCCCAATTCTCGGTGGACGCAACCTCGACTTGATCTGTGATTGTCGCTGTGCGATGACCCATTGCCGTGTCAGGATGGGCGTGCGCTACGTCGTCCGTCGCGCAAATCGAAGAACGACACTGAGCGAAAGAACTTGTGGAGCCAGAACGTTCGACAACGTATTCAAAGCTTGCGTCTAACGGGTCCTTCGCGATCCAGATCGTCACGGACAATGGTGAGTTCCTGAGGCTGATCGCCGATAGCGCCGGCTACTCCTCGATTCGCGTGCGCGGCGGCGCCTGGGAAGAGACGTCGATACGGATCGCCGGCGCAGCGCATTCCGGTCGCACGGTGACCACTGGGGTGGCACGGTCCTCCGGGGACGGCACGGTTACCGCGCACTCTCGATCAGTGGATCGGCTCGTCAGTGCCACCCGGCAGCTCGTGATCAAGCCGGACGGAGCCTGGCGCACCGAGTCGACGGTTCGACGCCGGGATGGCGCGATGGTCCGCGGCGAGTCGTCGGGCATGACTGGAGCCAACCGCGTCGTACTCCGCACGCGCCGTGGCACCGACAGACACGGTCGTGCGGCGTGGAGCGCCGAGACCCAAACCCGCCGGGTCTCAACATCGTCGCGGCTCAGCACAACGGGGTTCAAATACTCGACCGGCGGCACCGGAACGATGCGAACCCTCAGCTCGGAGGTCACCCACGGATGGAGTGTGTCCAGTCAAGCAAACTGGCAACCGATTGTGTCTGCTCCGGGTTCACATGGAGTCCAGAGGACCACGAATAACCCGGACGGCTCCACCGACACCACAACTTCCGTCAGCCGGGACGACGGTAGCTCGTCCACCGTCAAGACCACTCACACCGGAGACTCTGGGACCGAGTCCTGGTCCTTGGAAACCAAAGCGGGCGGATCATCGACCACCACGCACGCTCAATCCGACCAAAAGGGCGGAGCCTCCTGGGAGCGGAGCTCCACCGACGCTGCCGGGACCACGACCGAGCGCGGGGCATACCAGCAAGACGGCAACGGGGGTTCGATGACCACTTCGACTGTCGGGCCCGACGGCTCGGTGACAATCAGTACCACCACCTGGGGCAGCGACGGAAAGGGCACCAACCAGGTCACGACAGTCGACCAAAACGGCAATATCACCGACAACCCGCCAACAGTGGCGGTGTTCGATCCGTACAGCTACATGGAAACCCCCGGTGACGCAGGTCCTCCGTCGTTACTTCCGTCCTCCACGCCCGCCGGCCCCACCGGCGACACCCCCGCCGGCCCGACCGGCGACACCCCGACCGGCGACACCCCCGCCGCCCCGACCGGCGACACCCCCACCGGTCCCACCGGAGACAGCCCCACCGACACCACACCGGCGGACCCCGGCAACGACGCGCCCACTGGTGACGAGCACGGCACCGGGGCGGGAATGGACTGGGAAGGTAATGATGAGGGCCCACGGCAAGTCCTGCCGTCGCACTCGGCCTCGGTATTCGAAGCGCTGGACAATCGCAAGGACGAAGATCCCGAAAGCACGGACCTCATCGGCAACCGTATCGCCGACGCACTCAGCCACACCGTGGCGGTAATACCGACGCAGGGCGGCGACACTGCACAAGGAGACGCTGCCGGCGGCGAGTCGCTGCCAAACAGAACATTTCCACCGGCGAGCATTTTCAACAATCTGCACGTCCGGACCCCGACAGACGGCTGGGGCGACTGGACCGACCCGCGAGCCCACCTCGCCTACGCCGCCGCGGTCGTCGACGCCCTCGCCTACGCGCAGACCCAAAATCTGCGTTCGGTGACAGCCGCGGCGCGAATGGTCCAGCACCTCGGGGCCGTCGTGACGCAGGCATTTAACACTCAATAATGACAACGACGGCAACCACGCGACACCCGTCGTTTTCGATGTAATTGCCGTTGGAACACCCGAGGCGACCGGTTGGCGAACGGTTGACTTGGCCCGCCAGCGCCGAGCGCGCTGACCATGTAGGCCACCGGGCCGATCAGACTCAGGCAGTCCGTCTTCCGCCGGGGCGACTCGCGCCGACCGGGCCGTCGTCCGCCTACTGTTTAGTCTTTGATGTTTCCCGGAACTCGACCACGTCTCCGTCGGCCATGACGTAGTCCTTGCCCTCCATCCGGACCTTGCCGGCCGCTTTCGCGGCGGCCATCGAACCGGCAGCGACGAGATCGTCATAGGACACGATCTCGGCCTTGATGAAGCCCTTCTCGAAGTCGGTGTGGATCACCCCGGCCGCCTTGGGCGCGGTGTCGCCCTGATGAATCGTCCACGCCCGCGCCTCCTTGGGCCCAGCCGTCAGGAACGTCTGCAGTCGAAGGGTGTGGAACCCCGCGCGGGCCAGCGCGTCGAGCCCCGGCTCCGTCTGCCCGATCGACTCGAGCAGCTCGGCGGTTGACTCGTCGTCCAGTTCGACCAGCTCGGCTTCGATCTTGGCGTCCAGGAACACCGCGTCGGCCGGAGCGACCAGCGCGCGCAACTCGGCGACCCGCTCGGCATCGGTCAGCACCGATTCGTCGGCGTTGAACACGAACAGAAACGGCTTGGTGGTGAGCAGGTTGAGCTCCCGCAACTCCGCAATGTCGACACCCGCCGCGAACAGCGTCCGGCCGCCGTCGAGTATCTGCTGAGCGGACACGGCCGCCTCGTAGGCGGGTTTGCGCTCCTTGTTGTTGCGGGCCTCCTTCTCCAGCCGGGGCACGGCGCGCTCCAGGGTCTGCAGATCGGCCAGCATGAGCTCGGTGGCGATTACCTCGATGTCGGATTTCGGGTCCACCTGCCCGCTGACGTGCGTGACGTCGTCGTCGGCGAACACCCGCACTACCTGGCAGATCGCGTCGCACTCGCGGATGTTGGCCAAGAATTTGTTGCCTAGCCCCGCTCCTTCGGAGGCTCCTTTGACCAAACCGGCGATGTCGACGAAACTCACCGGCGCTGGAACAACGCGTGCCGAGTCGAAGATCTCCGCCAGCTTGGCCAGCCGCGGATCGGGTAACGCCACCACACCCTCGTTGGGCTCGATGGTCGCGAACGGGTAGTTGGCGGCCACCACGTTGTTTCGCGTCAGTGCGTTGAACAAGGTCGATTTGCCGACGTTGGGCAGCCCCACGATTCCCAGACTCAAGCTCACAGGGATCCAAGTCTAGAGAGCGGACCCGTGGCACGCCGCGGCATGCTGGCTGAGTATGACGCGTGTTTGCGCCGACAGCCGGTACGGTCTACCTGTGTCAGCTCAGCGGGCGGCGTCGGCGGTAGCCACCAGTGATCGCTCGATCCTCCCCAAGATTTCCGGCGTGCCGTGGTGGGCAGCTGTCGCTATTGCCGTGACCGCCACCGCGATCGGCTTTGCTTTCGACGTCGGGTCGGGCACGAAGGAACTGACGATCGTGTTCGCCGCCTCGTATGTGGCCGGCTGCGTCGCGGCGGTGCTGGCGGTACGTCAGTCCGGGGTCTTCACCGCGGTCATCCAGCCACCGCTGCTGCTTTTCTGCGCGGTGCCCGGCGCCTACTGGCTGTTCCACGGTGCCAAGATCGCCGGCGTCAAGGACGTCCTGATCAACTGCGGTTACCCGCTGATCGAGCGCTTCCCGCTGATGGTGTGCACTTCGGCAGGGGTGCTGGTGATCGGCGTCATGCGCTGGTATCTCGGGACGCTCGACCGCAGCGGAGCCATCACAGACACGCAGATAGCCGCGGACGCCGACGCGGGCGAGCGCCGCAACGGCGGTCTGGGCGCGAAGCTGGCCGCATTCTTAGGCCGCGGCGACACCGGGGAGGCCGACGAGCCGGCTGCCAGGACGACACGGCGGGTTCGCCAGGTCAGCGAAGCCCCGAGACGCAGCCGGTCGGGCCGCAGCGCCCGGTCGACCAGCGGCAGCCGGTCAGGCAGTAGCGCTCGTGCGGCCGCTCGGCGCTCGGCGCCTGCCCGGTCCAAGCCCATTCGCCCAGACCTCGACGACGCCGCTGATGCCACCAGGGACCACGCCGGCCGTCGCCGGCCAAGGCCCATCCGCGACATCGACGCGGATGCCGAGCCGCGGCGACGCCCCCGGTCGGTGCGCGACCCTGATCTGCGCAGCCAGCCGCCGCGAGAGGTGCGCCGCGACCCACACACCCGCTACGGCCGGGCGGTCGCCCGGGACAGCCGATTCGATCCCTACGAATCGACTGAGCCGTATGACCCGCCGCCTCGCCGCCGCCCCGCATCCGAAGCCGCCGTCACGCGGACCGGTTCGACGCACCACCCGATCTCGCAGGTCCGCTACCGCGGCGCCAGCACCCGTCAGGCGCAATCTTCGGCCGCCGAATCCTGGGATTACGACATCTGACGCCTGTCGGCTGGGTTCGGCCGCCATGCCGATTCAGTGCGTTCGCGATTGTGCGCTTTCGTGCGCCTGCCTCGGCGTGTCGCGGATGAAACCGCACCGTCGGCAGAGACAGATATCAGCGGGCCGGGCGGCGGATTTCCCGCGGTAGCGCAAACACCAGCGTCTCGTTGGCCGTCGTCACCGGTTGCACCACGCCGTAGCCGTATCCGGCCAGCCGGTCCAGCACACCGCGCACCAGCACCTCCGGAACCGACGCGCCCGAGGTGACCCCCACCGTCGTGACGCCATCCAGCCAGGCCGGGTCGATGTCGTCGGCGTAGTCGACCAGATGCGCGGCCTGCGCCCCCGCGCCCAGCGCAACTTCTACCAGGCGCACCGAGTTCGACGAGTTCGTCGAGCCGACGACGATGACCAGCTCGCATTCCGGCGCCATCGCCTTGACCGCGACCTGACGGTTCTGGGTCGCGTAGCAGATATCGTCGCTCGGCGGGTCCTGCAGGTTGGGAAAGCGCTGGCGCAGTCGCTCGACAGTCTCCATGGTCTCGTCGACGGACAACGTCGTCTGCGACAGCCAGATCAACTTGTCCTCGTCGCGCACCGTCACCTGGTCCACCGCGCCGGGCCCGTCGACCAACTGCACATGGTCAGGAGCCTCACCGGCCGTTCCGACGACCTCCTCGTGACCTTCGTGCCCGATCAGCAGAATGTCGTAGTCGTCTCGGGCGAAGCGCTTGGCCTCGTTGTGAACCTTGGTCACTAGTGGGCACGTCGCATCGATAACCTGCAGGTCCCGCTCGGCGGCCGACGCGTGCACGCTCGGGGCTACACCGTGCGCGGAGAACACCACTACGGCCCCTTGCGGCACCTCGTCGGTCTCCCCGACAAACACCGCGCCGGCCTCGGCCAAGGTGGCCACCACGTGCCGGTTGTGCACGATCTCGTGCCGCACGTAGACCGGCGGGCCATGCTTTTCCAGCGTCCGCTCGACGGTCTCCACCGCCCGGTCGACGCCGGCGCAGTAACCCCGGGGCTCGGCTAGCAACACCCGCTTCCCGACAGCCTCGTGCGCTACCGGGCTGGTGGTGCCCGGGATCCCCATGTTGACGGTCGACGGCATGGCAACCAGGGTACTTTCCGCCGCCGCCACGCGTTCTGCGACGCCACCTCGCAGCCGACTCACCCCGGCAGGCTTGGAACTTGACCGCCCGTTAAGGCAGTCTTGGGGGCATGGCTACTGCACCGTATGGGGTTCGGCTGCTGGTCGGTGCCGCGACAGTCGCCGTGGAGGAGACGATGAAGCTGCCGAAGACCATTCTCATGTATCCGATGACGCTGGCGAGTCAGGCCGCGCACATCGTGATGCGCGTCCAGCAGAACGTCGCCGAGCTGGTCATCAAAGGCGATGCGACTTTGGAGAACCTGTTTCCGCCCAAGGACGAGCAGCCGGAGTGGGCGACGTTCGACGAGGACGCTATCGACTCGGCCGACGACGCTTCGGGCGCAGATGGCGGCGGTGACGCCGAACGCCGCAGCGAAGGACGCTTTGCGCTGTACTCGCTGGCGGATGCGGCAGCCGACGCCGCCTTCACGGGTGGCGAGCCTACTTCGGCCAGCCAGGAAGCCGGCGGCTCGAACGTTTCTGCGCCCGCGGTGGTCGACGAGCTCGACTACGAGAACCTGACCCTGGCGCAGCTGCGGGCGCGCCTGCAGTCACTCGACGTCGACGAACTCGAAGCCCTACTGGCCTTCGAGGAGGCCACCAAGGCTCGCGCACCGTTCCAGACGCTGCTCGCCAACAGGATCACCCGCGCGACCGCCAAGTGAACCAGGCGGTGACGGCGAACTCGGCCGAGAACCCCTTTCCGGTCCGTGCCGTGGCCATCCGCGTCGCCGGCTGGATCGACAAACTCGGCACTGTATGGGTCGAGGGACAACTGACCCAGATCAAGGTCCGGCCCGACGCCAAAACCGTGTTCATGGTGCTGCGTGACCCGGCCGCCGACATGTCGCTGAACGTCACCTGCCCGCGGGACCTGGTGTTGAGCGCGCCGGTCAAGCTCACCGAGGGCGTCCAAGTGGTGGTCTGCGGCAAGCCGACGTTCTACACCGGTCGGGGCGCGTTCTCGCTGCGGCTCAACGAGATCCGAGCCGTTGGGGTCGGCGAGCTGCTGGCGCGGATCGAACGACTGCGCCGCCTACTGGACGCCGAGGGGTTGTTCGATCCGCGCCTCAAGCGGCCGCTGCCGTTTCTGCCCTGCAGCGTCGGGCTGATCACCGGACGGGCCAGCGCCGCCGAGCGCGACGTCATGACGGTGGCGGCAGCGCGGTGGCCGGCCGTGCGCTTCGCGCTGCGCAACACCGCCGTCCAAGGCCCCAACGCCGTCCCGCAGATAGTCAGCGCGCTGCGCGAATTGGACGCCGACCCCGACGTGGACGTCATTGTCGTGGCCCGGGGCGGCGGCAGCGTGGAAGATCTGCTGCCGTTCTCCGACGAGACGTTGTGCCGGGCGATCGCGGCTTGCCGCACCCCGGTGGTCAGCGCGGTGGGACACGAACCCGACAACCCGCTGTGCGACCTGGTGGCCGATTCGCGGGCCGCCACACCGACCGACGCGGCCAAAAAGATCGTCCCGGATACCGCCGCTGAGCAGCGGTTGATCGACGACCTGCGGCGCCGCAGCGCGCAGGCTTTGCGCAACTGGGTAACCCGCGAGCAGCGAGTACTCGCCCAGTTGCGCAGTCGCCCGGTGCTCGCCGAGCCGTTGACCGCGATCCGTGCCCGCGCCGAGGAAGTTCAGCGCGCCCGGTCGGCGATGCGCCGCGACGTCACCCGGTCGATCGCGACCGAAACCGACCGAGTCACCCATCTGGCCGCCCGGCTGGCCACGTTGGGACCGGCGGCCACCCTGGCGCGCGGCTACGCGGTGGTGCAGACCGTCCCGGCAGCGGGACCAACTCACCAGCCAGCGACGGTGCTGCGCTCGGTGACCGACGCGCCCGCCGGGACCAGGTTGCGGGTGCGGGTCGCCGACGGCGCGCTGTCAGCAGTCAGCGAGGGACCAACCAATGGAACCGGCACCGGTGACTGAACCCGAGTCGGCTACACCCATTAGTGAGCTGGGTTATGAAAAGTGCCGCGACGAACTCATCGAGGTGGTCCGTCGGCTGGAGCAAGGAGGGCTGGACCTCGATGCGTCGCTGCGGTTATGGGAACGTGGCGAAGAACTGGCTAAACGCTGTGAAGAACACTTAGCTGGAGCTCGCCAGCGGGTGGCCGACGCATTGGCCGCGAACGACACCGAAGATGGTTGAGCCCGCAAATAATCGCGCCTTTATTTTGCCGAAATAGAACACGTTTCAGTTATGCTGACCCGCATGACTGACGCATCATTGACCACGGGACTCGGCCGCGTCCTGGTTACCGGCGGGTCCGGCTTCGTCGGTGCCAACTTGGTGAGCGCCCTGCTGGAGCGAGGGCACACCGTGCGGTCCTTCGACCGGGCGCCGTCACCGCTGCCCCAGCATGCGGACCTGGAAGTGCTCGAGGGCGATATCTGCGACTCCGACGCCGTCGCCGCCGCCGTCGACAACGTCGACACCGTCTTTCACACCGCGGCGGTGATCGAACTGCTGGGTGGTGCGTCGGCTTCCGACAAGTACCGACAGCGCAGCTTCGCCGTCAACGTAGGTGGGACCGAGAACCTGCTGCGCGCCGCACAGGCCGCCGGTGTCAAACGGTTTGTCTACACGTCGTCGAACAGTGTGGTGGTGAGCGGACGGCCCATCGCCGGCGGCGACGAAACGCTGCCCTACACCGAGCGCTTCAACGACCTTTACACCGAAACCAAAGTGATCGCCGAACGATTCGTCCTGTCCCAGAACGGCGTCGGAGGAGTATTGACCTGCGCGATCCGCCCGAGCGGCATCTGGGGCCGCGGTGACCAGACCATGTTTCGCAAAATGTTCGAAAGTGTGGTCGCCGGTCATGTCAAAGTGCTGATCGGGCGCAAGAGCGCCAAGCTCGACAACTCCTACATCGACAACCTCGTGCACGGCTTCATCCTGGCCGCCCAGCACCTGGTGCCGGGCGGCACAGCACCGGGCCAGGCCTACTTCATCAACGACGGTGAGCCCATCAACATGTTCGAGTTCGCCCGACCGATCGTAGAAGCGTGCGGCCAGCGCTGGCCGCGACTGCGGGTTTCGGGCGCGCTGGTGCGCGCAGTGATGTCGGCGTGGCAGAAGCTGCATTTCCGATTCGGCCTACCCCAACCGCTGCTCGAACCGCTTGCCGTGGAACGTCTTTTCTTGGACAACTACTTCTCGATCAAGAAGGCCGAACGCGACCTCGGTTATCGGCCGCTATTCACCACCGAGCAGGCGATGCAGCACTGCTTGTCTTACTACCAGGACCTGTTCAACACCGTCGCGGCCACAGCCAAACACCACGCCGCTTCTGCGGTCACCCTTCCGACGCCGGCGTAGTGACTCACCGCTCTAGTGAACGCGTCGCGCACGGCGGTTCCGCGCGGCAAGATCTTTGAGCATGACCATCCGCTCGGCTGTCGTTGTCGGCGGCGCATCCGGTATTGGCCGGGCGATCGCCCACGCGCTGGCGGCGGAGAAATACCGCGTGACCGTCGCCGACCGCAACTCCGACGGTGCCGCGCGGGTCGCCGTCGAGCTTGGTGACCCACACCTGTCGGCAGCCGTCGAAGTCACCGACGAGGAGTCGGTGCGGCAGCTGTTCGACCAGCCCGACCCGCTCGAAGTCGTCGTCAACACCGCCGGTTTCAGTGGTTTCGGGCTGATCACCGATTTAGCGGCGGCGGACTTCCGCGCAGTTGTCGACGTCTGCCTCACCGGTGCATTCCTGGTGATCAAACACGCCGCACCCCGGCTCAGCGACGGCGGCGCGCTGGTGTCGCTGAGCTCGCTGAACGCACGCCAGCCCGCGGTGGCGATGAGCGCCTACTGCGCGGCCAAGGCGGGGCTGTCGATGCTCACCCAGGTCGCGGCGCTGGAACTGGCGCCCCGCAGGATCCGGGTCAACGCCGTGGCGCCCGGGTTCGTGCACACACCGCTGACCGAGCCGGCCACCCAGATTCCCGGGGTTCTCGACGAATACCTGGAAAACACGCCGCTGGGCCGCGCCGGCACGCCGGAGGACATCGCCGAGGCGGTGCTGTTCCTGTGCTCCCCGAGATCGTCCTGGCTCACCGGTGAAGTGCTCGACCTCAACGGCGGCGCGCACCTCAAGCGCTATCCCGACGTGTACGGGCACGTGATGAAGCTGGCGGCGCAGTGAGCTTCACCGGCAAGCAGGCGATCGTCACCGGAGCCGGCTCGGGCATCGGCGCGGCGCTGTGCCGAGCACTGGTGGCCGTCGGCGCCGACGTGCTCTGCACAGACATCGACGGGGCCGCGGCGGCACGCACCGCCGAGCACCTGACCGGCCCAGGTGCGGCGCGCTCGGCTCGACTCGACGTCGCTGACGCAGCGGCGGTGCAGCAAGCGGTCGACGATGTGGTGAACCGGGCCGGCCGACTGGACCTGATGTTCAACAACGCGGGCATCAGCTGGGGCGGGGACACCGAACTGCTCACCCTGGACCAGTGGAACGCGATCATCGACGTCAATATCCGCGGTGTCGTGCACGGAGTGACGGCGGCCTATCCGGTGATGCTGCAGCAGGGTCACGGCCACATCGTCAACACCGCCTCGATGGCCGGGTTGACCGCCGCCGGGCAGATCACCAGCTACGTGATGACCAAACACGCCGTCGTCGGGTTGTCGCTGGCCCTGCGCTCCGAGGCCATCCCTCGCGGCATCGGTGTGCTGGCGGTGTGCCCAGCCGCCGTCGAGACCCCGATTCTCGACAAAGGTGCGATCGGCGGCTTCGTCGGCCGCGACTACTACCTGCGCGGGCAGGGGGTAAGCACGGCATATAGCCCGGACCGGCTGGCTCGCGACACCCTGCGGGCGATCGACCGCAACAAGGCGCTGCTGGTAGTGCCGAAACGGGCGCATGCATCGTGGTTGCTGGCCCGGCTGACGCCGGGCCTGTTGCAGCGCATGTCCATCCGATTCGTGGCCGACCAGCGCCGACGGCAGCTGGCGAACAGCGGCGGTTAGCGGGCCGGCAGGTCCGATCCGGCTGCCGTCATCGCGATGGCCCCGATCGGTCGGCGGGCAGCGGCGGCTGCGACTGGGTGGCCGCGGCCAGCGTGCGGAACTGCTGGTCGCTGCCTGCTCCGGTGATCGCGACCTGCGCCGCGCCACCCGGGCTGGTCAGCCGGGTGGTCCACACCGGCTCGACGCCCTCGTCACCTTGATAGACAACCCATCTGGCCGCGTCGACGTCGGATACGCCGGTCGGGTGCATCGACGCGTGAATGGAGCCGACCAGCTTCGATTCGTCCGCGTTGCTCTGCGTCAAGCTCAGATACATTCCGGTCGGACTGATGAAGCCGACGGTCGAGGTGACCGCGCGCAGCGGCTGGCCGGTCGATGGGTCGGTGCGGCCGTTGTCGATGCCGCCGCGGCTGCCGGAATTGGGCTGCCACCCGGCCGGCAGCCGGGGCAGCCGGATGGGGAAGCCGAGCGTCTGCGCATCGGCGTGCAGGGCGGCGTTGGCGTCGAAGGACGGAACCGAGCCGCGTTCGGTGCCGGCGGGCCGGAACGAACACATCCCGACCAGGCCGGCCAGCACTATGCATGCCGCCACCAGCGGGGCGATCGACCAGAACATGTCGCGACCGTCCTGCAGCAGCCGGGGCTTGGCTGGTCGGGGAGCCGGTTGCGGCTGAGTGGTCACGTTATCCAGTATCCCTGCCTTCGGAGCCAGAGCCGCTTCTGGGACAATCAATAACCATGACGCGTGCTCAACCTGATGGCGCCGCTGCCTCCTCGCCGGGACCCGGCTCGTCGTCGCGGACTGCTGCCGGCACCCATTCCTCGCCGGAACCGCCACCGACCTCCCGCCGGGAAGCACCCGACCGCAACCTGGCCCTGGAGTTGGTGCGGGTGACCGAAGCCGGTGCCATGGCCGCCGGGCGCTGGGTGGGCCGCGGCGACAAGGAAGGCGGTGACGGCGCCGCGGTCGACGCGATGCGCGAACTGGTCAACTCAGTGTCGATGCGCGGCGTGGTGGTCATCGGCGAAGGCGAGAAGGACCAGGCGCCGATGCTCTACAACGGCGAGGAAGTCGGCAACGGCGACGGCCCCGACTGCGACTTCGCCGTCGACCCCATCGACGGCACCACTTTGATGAGCAAGGGCATGCCGAACGCCATTTCGGTTCTTGCGGTGGCCGACCGGGGCGCGATGTTCGATCCGTCGGCGGTGTTCTACATGAACAAGGTCGCCGTGGGTCCCGACGCCGCGGACGTGCTGGACATCACCGCGCCGATCGCCGACAACATCCGCGCCGTCGCCAAGGTGAAAGGCTTGTCGGTGCGCGACATGACGGTTTGCATCCTGGACCGGCCCCGCCACGAGAAGTTGATCGAGGACGTCCGTGCCACCGGGGCGCGGATCCGGTTGATCACCGACGGCGATGTGGCCGGCGCCATCTCCGCCTGCCGGCCCAACTCAGGCACCGATCTGCTGGCCGGCATCGGGGGCACCCCGGAAGGCATCATCACCGCGGCGGCCATCCGGTGCATGGGTGGCACCATTCAAGCCCAGCTCGCCCCGAAGGACGACGACGAACGGCAGAAGGCGATCGACGCCGGGTACGACCTCGACCAGATACTCACCACCGAAGATCTGGTGTCGGGTGACAACGTCTTCTTCTGTGCCACCGGCGTCACCGACGGCGACCTGCTGCACGGAGTGCACTACTACCCGGGCGGCTGCACAACTCAATCGATCGTGATGCGCTCCAAGTCTGGCACCGTCCGCATGATCGAGGCGTACCACCGGCTTTCGAAACTCACCGAGTATTCCGCCATCGACTTCACCGGCGACAGCACGGCGCAGTATCCGCTGCCCTAGCGCAGCCCGGCACCGCCACACCGAACACACAAAAGGGACTCCGACTCATGGCCGTTGACGCCACCGACACCGACATCGAGTACCGCATCGAACACGACACCATGGGTGAGGTGAAAGTCCCGGCGAAGGCGTTGTGGCGCGCGCAGACTCAGCGGGCGGTGGAAAATTTTCCGATCTCGCAGCGCGGGCTGGAGCGCACCCAGATCCGCGCGCTCGGTTTGCTCAAAGGTGCCTGCGCGCAGGTGAATAAAGACCTCGGACTGCTGGCGCCGGACAAGGCCGACGCGATCATCGCCGCCGCCGGTGAGATTGCCGACGGCCGCCACGACGACCAATTCCCCATCGACGTCTTCCAGACCGGGTCGGGCACCAGCTCCAACATGAACGCCAACGAGGTGATCGCATCCATCGCGGCGGCCAACGGGGTGACCGTGCATCCCAACGACGACGTGAACATGTCGCAGTCGTCGAATGACACCTTTCCCACCGCCACGCACATCGCCGCCACCGAAGCTGCTGTGCGGCACCTGGTTCCGGCGCTGCGGGTGCTGTACGACGCGCTGCGCGGCAAGTCCCGTGAGTGGCACAGCGTGGTCAAATCTGGTCGGACCCACCTCATGGACGCCGTCCCGGTGACGCTGGGACAGGAATTCAGCGGCTACGCCCGGCAGATCGAGGCCGGCATCGAGCGGGTCGAAGCCACGCTGCCGCGCCTGGGTGAGCTGGCCATCGGCGGCACCGCAGTCGGAACCGGTCTCAACGCGCCGGACGGTTTCGGCGCCAAGGTGGTCCAGGTGCTGGTTGACCGGACCGGCCTGACGCAATTGCGCTCAGCGACAAATTCTTTCGAAGCCCAGGCGGCGCGCGACGGCCTCGTCGAAGCGTCCGGAGCTCTACGCACCATCGCGGTGTCCTTGACCAAGATCGCCAACGACATCCGGCTAATGGGTTCGGGTCCGCTGACCGGCCTGGCCGAGATCCAGCTTCCGGATCTGCAGCCGGGCAGCTCGATCATGCCTGGCAAGGTCAATCCTGTTCTGCCCGAAGCGGTTACGCAGGTAGCGGCGCAGGTGATCGGCAACGACGCCGCGGTCGCGTGGGGTGGCGCCAACGGCGCCTTCGAGCTGAACGTCTACATCCCGATGATGGCGCGCAACGTGCTCGAGTCGTTCAAGCTGCTGACCAATGTGTCGCGGTTGTTCGCCGACCGCTGTGTCAGCGGGCTGTCCGCCAACGTCGAACGGCTGCGCGAATTGGCCGAGTCGTCACCGTCGATCGTGACCCCGCTGAATTCGGCCATCGGCTACGAAGAGGCCGCCGCGGTGGCCAAGCAGGCGCTCAAAGAACGTAAGACGATCCGTCAAACCGTGATCGACCGCGGGCTGATCGGCGACAAGCTCTCGGTCGACGAATTAGACCGCCGGCTCGACGTGCTGGCGATGGCGAAGGTGTCCGACGAGCAACGGTAGGCCGACGCGGATAATGAGACCGGAAGCGGCGGCGAGCCTCGACGCGCAAGCGGTTCGAGCATGATGGTGTTATGCAGCCGGTCGCGGCCGCGATGGTGTTACGCGGCCGCCCTCACCCGAGGGCGCCGATGACAGTGAAGGTGGTTCAGCAATGACGGCTCCCCCCGGTGGCCCCTACGGTCAGGATCCCTCCGGTCATCCGTATTGGCAGAACCCTTACTGGGGCGGCCAGCCGCAGGGCGACCCCTATCAGGGCCAACCGCGCAGCGGTCCTTACCAGGGTGGTCAGCCGCACGGCGACCCCTATCAGAACCCGCAGGGCGGCCCCTACCCGCAACCCCCGCACGGCGATCCGTACGCCGCTGGTTCGGCGCCCACTGCGCAAGCTCCGTTTCCCGGTCAGCAGTATCCGCCCGGGTCATACCCGCCGGGGCAATACCCGCCCGGGCCATATCCCCCGGGCCCGTATCCGCCCGGGCCATATCCCCCGGGCCCGTATCCGCCGGGGCCACGACCACCGGGTGGACCCGGCTCGAAGAGATCGTGGTTGATCGGTGGCACCATCGCGTTGCTTGCCGTCATCGCGCTCGTGGTGGCCCTGATTCTCGTCGTCGGCCACCATGGCACGTCCAACCAGGCCGGTTCGTCGAACACTCCCAGCAGTGCAGCGCCTAATGCTCCGACGTCGCAACCGAGCGGTTCTGCGCAGAACGCCACCGACTGCACCCCCAACGTGTCGGGCGGCGATGCGCCCAGCGGCGACACCGTCAGCGCGGGCGGGCTGTCCTTCCCGACCAGCGCCGCACCGGGCTGGATGCCAATCTCGGACAACTCCACCCCTAACGCAATCGGCGCCGTCGGGGTGGCACAGGAGGTGCCCAACGCCAACCAGTGGATGATGCAGGCTGAACTGGCGGTGACGAATTTCGTCACCAGCATGAGCATCGGTGACCAGGCGTCGAAGTTGTTGAACTGCATCGCCACCGGTCCCGGCTACTCCCAGTCCGGACCGACCCTGGGTCCGATCAAGACGTCCACCACCACCGTCGACGGCACGCAAGCCGCCCGGGCCGACGCCGACATCACGATCAGCGATCCGTCCCGCCATGTGGCGGGTGACTCGGTGACGATCATCGCCGTCCAGACCAAGCCAGTCACCGTCTTCTTCGGCGCGTCACCCATCGGCGACGACGGCAGCCGGTCGACCATCGACGCGGTGATCACCGCGCTGAAAGTCAATCAGACCTGACCCGGGCCTCTTCACGCCCCGTTGTTCGGTCCGCCGGAGTTCTGGCCGGGGATGTCGGTGATCGGAAAGTTTGGCATCGGCCGTGGCGACGGCGTGCTGGGCAGCGCGGGAATCTCGGATGGCGGGATGTCGTGCAGTTCGTTGACCGGCGGACCGTTGTCCCGCCCGCCGTAGCTGCTGCCCGGCGCCCGCGGCCCGAGCAGTTGGCTGACCGTCACCAACCGGTAACCGTTGGCTTTGAGAACCGGTATGAACTGGTAAACCAGGTCGACGGTGCTGGAGTAGGTGTCGTGAAACAGCACCACCGAACCCGGTTTGATCTGAGCCATGAGCACTTGGCGCGTCGCGGCGGTGTTGGCGTCGTTGATCCAGTCGAAAGGGATGACGTCCCATAGTATTTCGGCTTGCCCGACGTGAGCTGCGGCCTGCCGTACCGCGTCGTTGGACAGTCCGCCGGCGGGCCGGTACAGCGCGGGGGTGTGCCCGGTGGCGGCGGCGATCGCTTCGTTGGCCCGGGAGAATTGCCCCGAAATGTCCTGCGGCGGAATCGTCGTCATGTTGGGGTGTTCCCACGTGTGGCTGCCGATCTCCATACCGGCGTCGGCGATGCGTTTGGCGCCCGACGGGTTGGCCGCGACCTTGTTGCCGATCAAGAAGAACGTGGCCTTGGCGTTGTCGTCTTTGAGGATCCGCAGTAGGCGGTCGGTGAACGGTCCGGGTCCGTCGTCGAATGTCAGTGCCACGCACTTGACCACCGAACAGTCCACAGCGTCGGCGCCGGCTCGCTTGACGTGTCCGGTCAGGGCGCCGATGAGCAGGACCGCAGCGGCGGCAATCAATCCCAGCGAGGTCCGCCAGTACCGCCACGCCTGGGTGTCAGCTCGTTTCGGCACGTTGGCAGCCTACCGGGCTGTCGGCCCGGTGCTGACCGCGTCGAGTCGGTCAGTGTGGCCCGCTGATCTCCTCGAGCATCTCGGTGACCAGCGCGGCGATCGGTGAACGCTCGCTGCGCAATAACGTGATGTGGGCGAACAATGGGTGGCCCTTGAGCTTCTCGACAACGGCGGCCACCCCGTCATGCCGACCCACGCGCAGGTTGTCGCGCTGGGCGATGTCGTGAGTCAAAACTACCCGCGAGCCGGTGCCCAGCCGGGACAGCACGGTCAACAACACGTTGCGCTCTAGCGACTGAGCCTCGTCGACTATGACGAACGAGTCGTGCAGGGAGCGACCGCGAATGTGAGTGAGCGGCAGCACTTCGAGCATGCCCCGCGACAGCACCTCGTCGAGCACCGCCGGACTGGCCAGGCCTTCGAGGGTGTCGAAGACGGCCTGCGCCCAGGGACCCATTTTCTCGCTCTCGCTGCCCGGCAGGTACCCGAGTTCCTGGCCGCCGACGGCGTACAGCGGACGGAACACCACGACTTTGCGCTGAGTCCGTCGCTCCAGCACCGCCTCAAGTCCCGCGCACAAGGCCAGCGCCGACTTGCCGGTGCCGGCTTTGCCGCCCAGCGACACGATGCCCACCGACTCGTCGAGCAGCAGGTCGAGGGCTACCCGCTGCTCGGCGGAACGCCCGCGCAGCCCGAACACCTCGCGGTCGCCGCGCACCAGCTGCACGCGTTTTTGCGCGTTGACCCTGCCCAGAGCGTGGGAGGTGCCGCCCAGCAGCCGAATCCCGGTGTGGCAGGGCAAGTCTCGTGCACCGGCCAAGTCGATTTCGCCCTCGCCGAACAGGGCTGCGATGTCGTCAGCCGCCGTCTCGATTTCGTCCATCCCGGTCCAGCCGGAGGTCACCACATCCTGCGCGTGGTACTCGTCGGCCGGCAGCCCCACCGCGCCTGCTTTGACGCGCAGCGGAATGTCTTTGCTCACCAGGGTGACCCGCCTGCCCTCCGCAGCCAAATTGGCCGCGCAGCTCAGGATCCGCGAGTCGTTGCTGTCGGTGCGGAATCCTGCCGGCAACACCGAGGGGTCGGTGTGATTCAGTTCGACGTGCAGGGTGCCGCCTTGTTTCCCAACGGGAATGGGTTGGTCCAGACGCCCGTGCTCGAGCCGGAGGTCGTCGAACAACCGCAACGCTTGACGGGCGAACCAGCCCAGTTCGTGATGGTGGCGTTTGGCCTCCAACTCACTGATGACCACCAGCGGGACGACCACTTCGTGTTCGGCGAATCGGCTGCACGCCCACGGGTCGGAGAGCAACACGGACGTGTCGAGCACGTACGTCCGAAGATCAGTCACAGAGGCTCCTTGGACTATTGCCCGTCGCGTCAGCTGCCCAATTCACGGGCCGCATCGTCACCGGGCATCCGCGCGGCCCCGCACGGACGAATCGGCGGGCGCTGCGGCATCAGGACCGGGGCCGGCCCTGTCAGAGTCGATTGCGAGGTGCCGCCCGGATAGCAGAGCATGTCGCTAGCCATCAGCAGCGACGCTACTCCGGTCGGCACATACCCGCCGTGCAGGCGCGCCGCACTAGCGCGACGGACGCGGGCGGTGCCTTGCAGCCTTGCTACGAAGCGACGACGAAACGCCGCAGATCCGGGTGATCAGCCAATCCCCAGGCGCTGATCCGGTCGGAGATCACCTGCCGCAGTTGGGAAGCGCCGAAGATCCCGCCGTCAGTCACGTGTTGCAGCTTGTCTTGGTAGGCGTCGATGTCGCCGCCGACGACGCCGAGTTCGGCAGCGCGGGCGGCGATGGCGGCCACCGTCTCGTCATGGGTGAACTGCAAGCAGTGCGCCACCAGGTTGGCGAAGAACTGCTCGTGTCGCTCTTCATCTTGCGCGATGTGCGCGATGAGTCCGGCCAGCACCGGCTCTTCGATCAGAGCCGCCAAGTTGTTGCAGAACACCGCGTGGGCGCGCTCGAAGAACGCCATGAACACCAGGGTCTCGACCTGGGAGTACTGATCGGCGCGGTAGCCCTTCTTCGCCACGTGCTCAAAGCGGACCTGCTCGTTGGCGGTGGGGTCGATTTCGCGGGTCACCACGAAGTACTCCCGCAGCGCGATGGCGTGACCATGTTCCTCGGCGGTCCACCGACCGATCCACTGGCCCCAGTTCTCTTCGAGAATGAAGTGTTCGACCAACTCCCGGTGGTAACCGGCCAAGTTGTCCTTCGTGATCAGCAGGATCTCGCAGGCATCGGTGATGAGCTTGGGCAGCGTCACCTGCGACGGATCCCAGTCGCGTCCGCCGAGGAAAGCGAAGTTCTCGCCCTGCTCGAACGGCACGAACTCATGGGCGAACCACAGGTTCTCGGTCTCAAGGTGACGGTCCAGTTCGTCGCCCACAACCGGCTCGAGTTCGAGGATCAGCGCGTTAGGTACAGGTTTCTGTGCCACAAAGTAACCGTAACTGCCGTTAACGGGTTTCGTGAAATCGCGCGGACGTGTCGCCTGACATCGTCGGCGGGCTGGACGATTCTGGTCAGGAGTCGATCAGCGCCCAGTCCTCCAGCCCCTCATACAGCGGGAACTGTCGGGCCAGCGCACTGACCCGGTGCCGCAACGCCGCCACATCGGCGTCCGGGCCGCCCGCCAGTGCGGTGGCGATGATGTCGGCGACCTCCGAGAATTCCGCGTCGCCGAACCCGCGGGTAGCCAGCGCGGGTGTGCCCACCCGCAGACCCGAAGTGACCATCGGGGGCCGCGGGTCGTTGGGCACAGCGTTGCGGTTGACGGTGATCCCGGTTTCGTGCAACAGGTCCTCGGCGGCTTTCCCGTCCAGTGGCGAGTCGCGCAGATCGACCACCACCAGGTGCACGTCGGTGCCGCGGCTGACCACCGAGACGCCGGCCTTGCTCACATCGTCGGCGAGCAGTCGCTCGGCGATGATCCGCGCGCCCGACAACGTGCGCTGCTGACGGTCGGCGAACTCCGGGGTGCCGGCGATCTTCAGGGCGACCGCTTTGGCCGCAATGACGTGCATGAGCGGTCCGCCCTGCTGGCCTGGAAACACCGCAGAGTTGATGGACTTGGCGTACTCCTGCTTGCCCAGGATCATCCCCGAGCGGGCGCCACCGAGAGTCTTGTGCACGGTCGTCGACACAACGTCGGCGTGCGGTACCGGCGACGGGTGCAGTCCGGCGGCGACCAGGCCCGCGAAGTGCGCCATGTCCACCCACAGCTTGGCGCCGACCTCGTCGGCGATCGACTTGAAGGCCGCGAAGTCCAGGATCCGCGGGTAGGCCGACCACCCGGCGACCAGCACCTTGGGCCGGAACTCCAGCGCTTTCGCGCGCACGGCGTCCATGTCGATCAGGTGCGTCTTCGGGTCAACCCCGTAGAAGCCGGCCTCATACAGCTTGCCGGAGAAGTTCAGCCGCATGCCATGGGTCAGGTGGCCGCCGTTGGCGAGGTCCAGACCGAGCAGATGCTCGCCCGGCGACATCAGCGCATGCAGCACCGCGGCGTTGGCCTGGGCACCCGAATGCGGCTGCACATTGGCGAAGTCGGCGCCGAACAGCGCTTTGGCGCGGTCCCGGGCGATGTTTTCCACGCTGTCGACGTATTCGCAGCCGCCGTAGTAACGCCGGCCGGGCAACCCCTCGGCGTACTTGTTCGTCAACACGCTGCCCTGGGCCTGCAGCACCGAGCGCGGCACGAAGTTCTCCGAAGCGATCATCTCCAGGGTGTCGCGCTGGCGGCCGAGCTCCTTGTCCACCAGGTCGGCGATGTCGGGATCGACTTCGGCGAGCGGCGCCGACATCACGGCAGCGGCAGTGCGGGCATCGGGTGCGGCGGTCACAGGCGCCAGTCTAACGACCGAGTTCGCCGTGACGCGGCGCCCGCTAACGCGATTGTCCGGTTCCGTCTTCCGGCTATGCCAGGATTGAGGTGCAATACATGTTGTCCGCGACAGAAAAGCCATCCTCGGCGTCAGCCACCGGCGGAAGTCCATTGACGGCCAGCAGCTGTCGCATCGCGGTACCGACTGTCTGCCACCCGCGCGCGTCAAGGTATTGCGCCACGTCGTTACGTTCGCCGTGATACCAGAGATCCGAAATGTCCACGTCCAGACCGTGATCGCGCCACCGCTGGGCAAATGTTCGCATCGCCTCTTCAGCCTGCGCCGCGTCAACGCCGGGGGTGTTTCCGAAGGTTTCGGTGGCCACGCGGCTACCCGGCGCGCTCAGCGCGGTGATCTCGTCAAACAGCCGATCCTGCGCGTCTGGCGGCAGAAAGGCGAGCAGGCCCTCGGCGATCCATGCGGTGGGTCGGTCGGCATCAAATCCGGATTGACGGAGCGCGGTAGGCCAGTCCTGTCGCAGATCGATGGGCACGAACCGAAGGTCGGCGGTAGGTGCAGCGCCCAAACCGGCGAGGGTGGTGGTCTTGAACTCGATGACTTGTGGCTGGTCGATCTCAAATACCTTCGTCCCGGCCGCCCAGTGCAGCCGGTATCCGCGGGCGTCGAGACCTGACGCCAGTATTACGCACTGCCGGATGCCTGCCCGCGTCGCGTCGTAAAAGAACTCGTCGAAATACCGGGTGCGAGCCGCCATCATGTCGGTCATCAGCTGCAGACCCCAGCCGGCGTCGCCCTCGTCGATATCCGCGGGGTTGAGTTCACCGCTGGCCCACCGGGTGAAGAAATCAACGCCCACGGCGCGAACGAGTGGCTCGGCGAAAGGGTCGTCGATGAGCGGGTTATCGACCTTGGTTGCGACGGCTCTGGCGGCGGCAACCATAGTGGCGGTGGCACCCACGCTCGAAGCGAGATCCCACGTGTCGTTATCTGTCCGCGTCATATCGAAGTCCTTGTCCGTGGGCACTAATTGATTAGTTAGATTAACAATCAGAGATCGACATTACACTTGCCCGCTCCGACGCGCTCTGCATCGTCGACGGGCTGGGTCCGAATGCTCCGTCTCCTCCTCATCGCGCTACGCGCTCTGCATCGTCGACGGGCTGGGTCCGAATGCTCCGTCTCCTCCTCATCGCGCTACGCGCTCTGCATCCTCGACGGAGTCAATGGCTCGTCGAGTAGCCGGCCGAACCGCTCCACCAGGCTGACGTCGTCCGGGCGGTCGTCCAGCCATGCGCGCAGCAGCCGGTAGCCCTCGACGTAGGTGCTGGTGTAGGCCCGCCACAGCGGCGACGAGAGGAACCTCAACATCTGCCGCGCCCGATCGTCGCCGACCAACAGCCAACGCCGAAGGTATGCGGCCACGTCGTCGGCGTCGCGGTGCTCGTCGTGCAGCATCAGCGCCGCGTCCTGGCGCACGCTGGCCAGCGCTGCCGTCGCCTCGGCAACCGCCTCGGCGCGCTCACCGTCGAACCGCAAACCCAGGTCGGCATAGATGTCGGCCGCCCACCGGCCCCACCGCGGACCGATCGCGGCGTACAGCGCTAGGTCGGCCAGACCTTCAGCCATCAGGCACTGCGGAGTGTTGACCAGGAAGATGGTCTGCTCGGCCTGCCCCTGGCGCCGCACCAGACCGGCTTCCTTGCGGCAGTGCTCGGTGTGGTGACCCGGATAGGACTCGTGGGCGACCAGCCGGGGCAGCTGAGACATGAGCTGCTTGACGTCGGCGTTCACGGCTACCTTGGAGCGGTAGTCGCCCAGGTAGTAGTTGAAGCCCGACCAGGGCTTGTCGGTGACCACCTCGTAGTCCACCGTCTCGTGCTCGGGCAGCGGATACTCCGCTCGCACCCGGTCGCGCAGCGCACTGGAGAACGCGGCAATGCAGTCGGCCAAGCGTTCCGGCGGGATCTCGTCGCCGGCACGGTAGGCGGCCATTCGATCGACCAGCGCACCGGTGCCGCCGAGTACCTCGTCGAGTCGGACATGGGCGTCGCGGTAAGCCGCGGTGTCACCTTTAGCGATCCGCACGTCGAAGTAGTTGTGCACCTCGTCGATGAATCCGACCGGGTGTCCGGCGAGCTTCCGTGCCGCGCAGGCGAGGGCACGCAGGTGCGCGGCCAGGTAGTCCGCACGTTGCTGGTCGAATCCTGCGTGGTGCGGCACGTCGGGCAGCGCAGCGAGCAACCGATCTGCCTGCACCGCCAAGTCGTTCGGGTCCGGGGCGGGTTCGCCCTGCACGGCGCGGCGCAGGGCCGGATCGCCGATGTAGGAGTCGACATAGCCGGACTCCACCCGGTCGAAGCGCAGACCTAGCATGAGGTACTCGCGGATGAGGTAGGCAGCGTTCACGCCGCAAACATATCCGCCCGTCGGAATTCGCCCCAGCCGCTGCGCCGGCCGCCGATGCTGCAAGACTGACAGCTATGCCGCGGCTGAGCGAGCCGAGCCCCTACGTGGAGTTCGACCGAAGTCAGTGGCGCGCGCTGCGGCAGTCGACGCCGCTGGCCCTCACCGAAGATGAACTGATCGGGCTGCGCGGTCTCGGTGAGCAAATCGACCTGCTGGAAGTCGAAGAGGTGTACTTGCCGCTGGCCCGGTTGCTGCACCTTCAGGTCGCCGCCCGGCAGCGGCTGTTCGCCGCGACGGCGGAGTTCCTCGGCGAGCCTCAGCAAAACCTGGACCGTCCGGTGCCCTTCATCATCGGCGTGGCCGGCAGCGTCGCCGTCGGCAAATCGACCACGGCTCGTGTACTGCAGGCGCTGCTGGCCCGCTGGGCGCACCACCCACAGGTGGACTTAGTGACCACCGATGGTTTCCTGTACCCCAACTCTGAGCTGACGCAGCGGAACCTTATGCATCGCAAAGGGTTTCCCGAAAGTTACAACCGCAGGGCGTTGATGCGCTTCGTCACTTCGGTGAAGTCCGGGTCGGATCACGTCTGCGCACCGGTGTACTCGCACTTGCTCTACGACATCGTCCCGGGGGCCAAGCAGGTAGTCCGGCACCCGGACATCCTGATTCTCGAAGGGCTCAACGTCCTGCAGACCGGACCGACGTTGATGGTGTCTGATTTGTTCGACTTCTCGCTCTATGTGGACGCGCGCATCGAAGATATCGAGCAGTGGTACGTCTCGCGATTCTTGACCATGCGCACGACGGCGTTCGCTGATCCGGCGTCACACTTCCACCACTACTCGCGACTCAACGACCAGCGGGCCACTGCCGCCGCCCGGGAGATCTGGCGTTCGATCAACCGACCCAACCTGGTCGAGAACATCCTGCCTACCCGGCCGCGGGCCACGCTGGTCCTGCGTAAAGACGCCGACCACTCCATCAACCGCCTGCGGTTGCGCAAGCTCTGACTTCACGTCAGCGGCCGCTCAGGGTTGGTGACGACCCGCTGCGCCCGGCTGCGCCGCGCTTGCGATCGCCACGCAAGAGCTGGTGACGACCCGCTGCGCCCGGCTCTGCCGCGCTTGCGATCGCCACGAAAGAGCTGGTGACGACCCGCTGCGCCCGGCTCCGCCGCGCTTGCGATCGCCACGAAGCCGATGCGGGGCCGCGCACCGCAACCTCCGACGGCGGCGCCCCGCACCGGCGGGCAGGAGTCACGCCGGCAGTCGGCGCACTCCGAGGTACTGCAGGTAGGCGAAGAAGGTGGTGTAGGCCCCGCTCGCCAACATCGCGGCGACGCCCGTAGCGGTCAACGGCAGCACCCCGACCGCCACTACCGCAACCGTCACCAGGGTGTAGCCGATGTTGGCGATGGCGACCCCGGTGCCGACGCGACGCAGGTTCGGCAGCGCGGCCAGCGTGAACACGGCCAGCCCGAGAACGACGAAGAACGCGCCCATCCCGTATTCCTGCAGCGAAGTCAGACCGGTGCGCGCGGCGATCGGGTCAGCCGCCACCGCCACCGCCAAACCGGCCAGGCCGGTCAGCGTCGCGTCGGCGCGCATGGCGAAGCGCAGCAGTGAATCGGTCGAGTCGGACAGCGAACGGGGAGCCAGCGCGGGGACGGCGGTCATGTCAAACTCCTTTGGCGAGGATCGGGGAACACACTCGAGCCTGCGGGCCGGGCGCTGCCAGATCGAGACATGACACTGCCAAGCACTGCCAGGAGGTGGTCGAGCGCGCCTTGTTCCGGCTCGCTTCCGGCGGTGCCCCGCTCTAGTCGCTGGTGACGGTTACTCGTCCGCGCAGTTCAGCCGCAATCAGGCGGGCAGCGGCGTTCTGCCAGTTGTGCAGCGAACGCTGCGGGACGTCGGTGACCATCCACTGCCAGGCCTGCCGGGCCGTGGCGTCCAGGCCGGCGGCGGTGGCGTTCTGGGCGTAGGCGCGGACGCCGACGACATAAGGGAAGTACAGCGAGTTGTAATACCGCCACTCTTCGGTGGTGCCGAAGTCCCCGTTGTCGCGCGGTTTGAGCCGCGCGATGGCGGCGGCCAGCACGCCTTTCAGTTCGTTCGCACGTTCCAGCGGCTGGTCGGGTGCCCCGCGCGCGGCCAGTCGCTCGTCGATCACCGGCAGCGCGGTCAGCGGGCTGGCGATCAGCTTCGTCAGGTCGCCGTAGTGCCCGAGCGCCCGGCGGGTCAGCCGGGCGAACGTGTCGTCGTCAACGTTGTCGAGCGAGTGCCCCGAGCGCAGCGGCAGCGCCGCTTCGGTACCCCGCAGCGCGGCCCGGTCGGCGCGCAGCACCGGCGACCGGGAGAATGCCAACCGGTCCAGCAGGCCGGCCAGCGGGTCGGCCAGCACCTGAACAGCGACCGCGACCGCCACGATGGTGAACAGCAGCGCCGTCAGCGCAGTCTGCGCGGGGCGTTCCCGGCCCGCGATCGCCATCCCGACCAACGCCTGGCCGCCGAAAAGCACCGCCACCACGACGCTGCCCACGAACGACCGCAGCATGTCGGCACGCAGCGCCTGGCCCTCGTCGAAGGCGTCCCACAGGGCCACCGCCACGCCGAGTGAGAACACGTCGAAGCTGGTGGAGGCCAGCGCCAGCCAACTCGGCACCAGGCCAAGCGGAATGATGAGGATGGCGTTGCTGAGCGCGAAGAACAGTGTCGCCAAGATGATCAGCACGGACGCCGGCAAGTGCTGGACCGGCCGGGTCAGGGCCGCCACCATGGCGCCCAGCGTGGACGTCGAGATCGCGGCGCACATCACCAGGTGACCGGCCCGCAGCGGTCCTTCCACCCCGCCCGCCAGCACGGCACCGACCAGGGCCACCGCCCCGACACCGGCCACCAGCACCAGCTCGCCGGTGCGAGCCCGCCAGCTGTCGCGAGGCCGGGCCAGCTCCATTAGCACCGCGAACCAGGCGACGCCGGGAACAGCCCCCAGGTAGATCTCGAGGTGGCTGAGCAGCGCGGCATGGGTGACCAACCGCACCGCGTCCAGCGCCACCACGCTCGCGAAGCTGCACAGTCCGATCGCCGCCAACACCAGCACCGGTTTGCGCGGATCGCGGGCCAGCAGGTAGAGACCCAGCCACCAGCTCAGCGCGAACACCACTGCCGACAGCGCAGCCATGACTTCAGTTTGGCACGCACCTACATGCCGTAGCGGCGGTGTCGCACACTGTAGTCACGCAGCGCCCGCAGCAGGTCCACCCGGCGGAACGCAGGCCAATACGCTTCGGTGAACCACATCTCCGAGTAGGCGCTCTGCCACAGCAGGAATCCGGACAGCCGCTGCTCCCCGGAGGTCCGGATGACCAGATCGGGGTCGGGCTGCCCGGAGGTGTAGAGGTTTCGGGCGATGGCGTCGACGGTCACCGAGTCCACCAGCTCTTCCCCGGTGGCGCCGTTGGCCAGCTCCTTGCTCAGCAATGCGCGCACTGCGCCGGCGATCTCCTGGCGGCCGCCGTAGCCGACCGCGACGTTGACGTGGAAGCCGCCGTCGGTGCAGGTGGATTCGACGGCGTCGCGCAGCCGGCGGGCCGGTTCCTCTCCGATCAGCTCCAGGTCTCCCACTGTCCGCACGCTCCAGCGGTTGACCGGCGCGCAGATCTCTTCGACGACATCGGTGATGATCTCGATCAGCGCCGCCAACTCGCCCGGGTCGCGCTGCAGGTTCTCGGTGGACAACAAGTAGACGGTGGCCATCTCGATGCCGGCTTCCTGGCACCAGCGCAGCATCTCGGCGATCTTGGCGGCACCCATTCGGTAGCCGTAGCTGACGTCGTCATACCCGGCGCTGCGCGCCCAGCGCCGATTGCCGTCACACAAGACCGCGATGTGGCGCGGCAGCTCGGATTTCGACGCCGCCAACCCCTGGCGAAGCCGCATCTCATAGACGCGGTACAGCGGCTCTTTGAGTCGCCGGGGAATGATTTCCACGGCCACCCAGCCTACTGTGACCGCCGGGGATTGGCGGAAACCTCACAGCGCGCCAGCACCGGGCGGCGCCGGAAGATTGCGTACTGTTGGGTACAGATGTCGCGAACGTTCAGTCTGGATCTGTCAGTCAGGAGGGACTTTGAGCGGCCAGATCAGCACCCCAGCACAGTCGGCGTCCTCGGAAACGGACAACTCGGCCGACACGCTTGGGGAGCACCTTGACGGGGTGGTTCACGCCCTGACCAAGCCGCGGTTCCGCGGCTGGATCCATGTGTACTCCGCCGCGGTCGCCGTCATCGCGGGCGCCGCCTTGATCTCGGTGTCCTGGCCGTTGGTCGGCCTCAAGGCCGGTATGGCGACCTTCATCTACACCGCGGCTGCGGTGACGATGTTTGCGGTGAGCGCCACCTATCACCGGGTGCACTGGAAGTCGGTGCGTGCCCGCAACGTGATGAAGCGGCTCGACCACTCGATGATCTTCGTCTTCATCGCCGGGACGTATACGCCGTTCGCAATGCTCAGCTTTCCGCCGCAGGCCGGCAAGCTCGTGTTGGCCATCGTCTGGGGCGGCGCGCTGGCCGGCATCCTGCTCAAAGTGTGCTGGCCGTCGGCGCCGCGCTGGGTCGGCGTACCGCTGTACTTGCTGCTGAGCTGGGTGGCGGTGTGGTTCACCGGAACGATCCTGCACGGCGCCGGGGTGGCGGCGTTCACGCTGCTCGTCGTCGGCGGAGTGATCTACAGCATCGGCGGTCTGCTCTACGGTCTGCGGTGGCCGGACCCATGGCCCCGGACGTTCGGCTACCACGAGTTCTTCCACGCCTGCACTGCGGTGGCCGCCATCTGCCACTACATCGCAATGTGGTTCGCAGTCTTCTTCTGAAACCGAACGGCACGCTACCGGGACGCAGCCAGCAGAGCCGACAACTCGGTCGCGGCGGTGACCGGGAGCTCACAGACCCTGCCGCGGCACACGTAGGCGGCGTCGGCGCCGGCTACCCGGTCCCGGTCAACCAGCAATGCCGATGAGTTCACCGGGCCGCCGACCACAATCGCTCCCCCCGGCGCCAGCCGGCGGGCGTCGGCCAGCAGCCGCGAGCGCGCCGCATCGCACGCGACCGCGATCTGTACCGGCCCGCGGACGGCGGATTCCGCCACCGCCAGCCAGTGTCCGGCCGAGCGCGGCGCGCGCGCCAGCAGCGGTGCATGCGCCCGCAACGAATCGGCGGCGGCCTGCCCGTACCGGTCGGCGCGTTCACCGCCCACCAGGTGCCCGGCGATAAGCAGCGCTTCTGTGATCGACGAGGCTCCTGACGGTGTCGCTCCGTCCAGTGGGTCGGCGGGCCGAAGCACGAGCTGCTCGGCGTCATCGGGGCTGTCGAACCAGCGGCCCGGCCGGTCGGGATCGGGGAAGTGCGCCAGTGCGGTGTCGAGCAGCAAGACGGCCCGCGCCAGCCATGACCCGTCACCGGTGAGCTGATAGAGCGTCAGCAGGCCGGTGGCCAGCATCGCGTGGTCTTCCAGGATGGCGTGGCTTTCGCCGACCACGCCGCCGAGGCTGGCCCGCCGCAGTCGGCCATCCACGACGTGCAGATCCCCCAGCGTGCCCGCACACCGCTCAGCGGCCCTCAACAGCTCCGGCTCGCCCAACGCCACACTGGCTTCGGCCAGGCCGGTGATGGCCAAACCGTTCCATGCGGTGACGACCTTGTCGTCGCGCCCAGGTTGCACCCGGATCAGGCGCGCAGCGAGCAGCGCCGTCCGGATCCGCCCGAACCGCTCGGGGTCATCGGGATCCACCGCCAGCTGCAGCACCGAGGCACCTTCTTCGAAGGTGCCGGTCGCGGTGACACCCAACACCGAGGCCGCCCACGGGCCGTCGTCGCCGCCGAGCACCTCGCGCAGCTGCTCGGGCGTCCACACATACGTCGACCCCTCACGACCGCCGGCATCGGCGTCCAACGACGAGGTGAACATGTCGCCGGCACCCAGTCCGGTGACAATGAAATCCGCGGTCTCCGCGGCGACCCGGTGGGCCAGCGGATCCCCGGTTCGGCGCGCCCAATGCGCGTAGCTGCGTAACAACTGCGCGTTGTCGTACAGCATCTTCTCGAAATGCGGCACCACCCAGGCGTCGTCGACGCTGTAGCGGGCGAAACCGCCGGCCAGCTGGTCGTAGATTCCACCGCGGGCCATCGCGCTACCGGTGCGCCGCACCGCGCCGAGCGACTCGGCTGAACCGGTGCGTTCGTGGTGCCGCAACAGCGCTTCCAGCAGCGCGGACGGCGGAAATTTGGGCGCCCGGCCGAACCCGCCGCGCACGGTGTCCTCGTCGCGCAGCACCACCGCCACCGCGTGGTCACACAGCGCCGGCTCGACCGGAGAGCCGCCGCCAGGCAGCCCGGACGCCATCGCGCGTAGCTCGTCGACAATCTGATCCGACGCCTGCTCGATCTCCTTCCGGCGGCTTCGCCACGTGTCGGCGACAGCCGAAAGCAGATGCAGGAACGCCGCCTTGGGGTAGTAGGTGCCGCAAAAAAACGGTCTGCCGTCGGGCGTGAGGAAGCAGGTCATCGGCCACCCGCCGTGCCCGGTGAGCGCGACCGTGGCGTTCATGTACACCGCGTCGATGTCCGGTCGTTCCTCGCGGTCGACCTTGACGCAGACAAAGTCGGCGTTCATCGCGGCGGCCACCTCGTCGTCGGCGAACGATTCGTGCGCCATGACATGGCACCAGTGGCAGGCGGCGTAGCCGATCGACAGCAGCACCGGCACGTCCCGGTCGGCGGCTTCGGCCAGAGCCTGCGGGCTCCACTGCTGCCAGTGCACCGGGTTGTCGGCGTGCTGGCGCAGGTACGGGCTGGTGGCACTGCGCAAGGTGTTGGCCGCGGGAGTCATCGACAAAGCTCGCGGCGGCTAGTGGTCCGGTTCACGAGTCGGTCCGGTCGAATCGGTCGGCTCGTTCCGCTCGACGCTGCCTTCGTCGGCGGCCTGATCTTGCTGAGGGTGCGCCGGATCAAAGGATTCCGGCAGCTTTCTGAGGTGCCTATTCATCGAACGGATCAAGAAAAACGTCGCGATCAGCAACAACAGCACCACCAGCAGGCCCAGTGGACTGGCTTTGCCGAAGTCCGGTCCGGTACGCCGGGGGGTGTTGTCAGCGAAGACCGTCACAGCGGCCAGCATGATCCGGTGCACTAGCCGTCCTCGATTCCGGTGAACAGGTCGGTCTCCGGAAGCGTCACCGGAATCCGCGACCGGGCTAATTCGAACTCTTCGGTCGGCCACAACCGCTGCTGCCAGGCGATCGGCGCAGCGAAAAAGTCGCCGCCGGGGTCGATCTGGGTGGCGTGTGCGCGCAGCGCGTCGTCGCGTTGGAAGAAGTAGGCCGAGCACTCCACCCGGGTCGTCACTCGGCTGGCGAAGACGTCGTGGCCCGGGTCCCAGTGGGCCAGCCATTTCTCGAATGGCCCCTGCTGGCCGTGCTTGGCGAATTCGTCCTGCAGCAGTTGCATGCGCTGACGCAGAAACCCGTGGTTGTAGTACAGCTTGGACACCGACCACGCCGGTCCGGCGTCGGAGAACAGGCGGTAGTCGCCGGCCGCCTCGTAGGCGGCAACCGACACCTGATGGCATCGGATGTGATCGGGATGTGGATAGCCGCCGTTCTCGTCGTAGGTCGTCATCACGTGCGGCTTGAATTCCCGCACCACCCGAACCAGCGCCTCGGTAGCCGCCTCCAGCGGCGCAAGGGCAAAGCAATCCTCGGGCAACGGGGGCGGCGGGTTGCCCTTGGGTAGTCCGGAGTCGATGAACCCCAGCCACAGGTGTTCGACGCCCAAGATCTCTGCTGCCTTGGCCATCTCGTCGCGGCGGATCTCGGCGATGCGGCCGTGCACCTCAGGCAGGTCCATTGCGGGGTTGAGGATGTCGCCGCGTTCACCGCCGGTCAACGTCACCACCAGGACGCGGTGACCCTCGTCGGCGTAACGTGCGAGAGTCGCCGCGCCCTTACTGGACTCGTCGTCCGGGTGGGCGTGCACCGCCATCAAGCGCAACTCGCTCACCTGCTCCCTATCCGTCTGGTCATCTTGCTGAATGGCCCTGAATGGCCCCAGTGTTTCAGGTCTAATCGTTGCATCCACAAGGCCGCCCGATTCGATCACCGAGAAGTAATGGGTGGCCGGCGCCCGGCCACCGCGTCATAAACGGCGAACTGCGAAAACACGAATTGGGAGCGGCCGGCGGTGGTAGGCTGTCTCGGTGCACGGTTCCTGCTGGAACCGTGTATTGCTGCTTTTGCGGGTATGCCGACACCGGCGGCGACCTGCGGTACACAGGGCACAGACACGCCTGCCGAGGGCGCCGAAAGCCCACACGCGATTATCGCGGACACGACAAGACGAGGAGCGCGACGCAATGACGGACACTCAGGTGACCTGGTTGACCCAGGAGTCACATGACCGACTCAAGGCCGAGCTCGACCAGCTGATCGCCAACCGTCCGGTCATCGCGGCAGAGATCAACGACCGCCGCGAGGAAGGCGACTTGCGTGAGAACGGCGGCTACCACGCCGCCCGGGAGGAGCAGGGCCAGCAGGAAGCGCGGATCCGCCAGCTGCAGGAGCTGCTCAACAACGCCAAAGTCGGTGAAGCGCCCAAACAGTCCGGCGTTGCCCTGCCCGGCTCGGTGGTCAAGGTCTACTACAACGGGGACAAGTCCGACACCGAGACGTTCCTGATCGCCACCCGCCAGGAAGGTGTCAATGACGGCAAGTTGGAGGTGTACTCCCCCAACTCTCCGCTGGGTGGCGCGCTGATCGACGCCAAGGAAGGCGAGACACGCAGCTACACCGTTCCCAGCGGCAACACCGTCGAGGTGACGCTGGTCAGTGCGGAGCCCTACCACTCCTAGCCGGCGCTTGGTCTCCGGAACTGGGCCGGTCGAGGTGAATGGCGCGTATAACCGAGGATCTACTCCTGCTGCTGCTGGACAACGCGTCCGCGCAGCCGGGACTAGACCGTTCGCGCCGTGAGCGGACCCTGACCGCGGCCGCCCTGCTGGATTTGGCGTATGCGTGCCGGATCCGACCGGCAGTGGACAGTGAGCCGGTCGAAACCGGACGGTTGGTGGTGCTCAGCGGACCCGATCCGGAGGATCCGGTGCTGGCGCCTGCGTTG
Source organism: uncultured Actinomycetota bacterium (assembly GCA_963818785.1). GTDB lineage: Bacteria > Actinomycetota > Actinomycetes > Mycobacteriales > Mycobacteriaceae > Mycobacterium. Next base: position 95,324 of record CAWFTT010000018.1, read on the forward strand.
CAGCTGCTACTGCGGCGCCCCATGAGCCCCGCCGCGGCGATCGCCAAGTTGCGTCATGAAACTCCGGCAGCGGTGTTCTCCCAACTCGAGCGCAGCGGCCAACTCAGGGAGGTCCGTCTGCGGGCTCGCGGTCTCAAGCATGCGTGCGCATGGCCGCTGACCGACCGCAGCCGAGTGGCCGGCGTCCGTGCGGCGCTGACGGCCGCGCTATTCGACCAGCACCGTCCCGACCCCACCACGGCGACGATCATTTCGTTGCTGCACGCCGTGCACGGGCTGGGCGCCGTCTTCAGCCTGGACCGACGCGGCTGGCAATGGGTGACCGACCGCGCGGGCGACATCGCCAGCGGCAGTTGGGTGGCGGAGTCCGAGCCCGACCTCGCCGAGGTCAACCTGGCGGTGACGACGGCGGCGTTGCGCGAAGCGTTGAGCTAAGTCGTCCTTGCGCGGGGCGAGGTCGCGCGAGCAGACGCAACCTCGCACGAAATCAGGCCGTAAAGCGTTATTTCACGTCTGCTCGCGCGGTTACGACAGGGCCTGCTCGAGGTCGGCGAGCAGGTCGGCGACGTCTTCGATGCCCACCGACATCCGAACGAGGTCGTCGGGGACTTCCAGCTGCGAGCCGGCGGTCGAGGCGTGCGTCATCGCGGCCGGCTGCTCGATCAGCGACTCGACCCCGCCCAGCGACTCCGCCAGAATGAACACCTCGGTGGCGGCGCACAGCTTCTCCGCGGCTTGCCCTCCGTCGCGCATGCGCACGGACACCATGCCGCCGAAACCCTGCATCTGCTTGGCGGCGACTGCGTGGCCCGGGTGGCCGGGCAGGCCTGGGTAGAGCACGGCGCTGACCGCCGGGTGTCCAGACAGGAAGTCTGCGACCGCGGCCGCGTTCTCACTGTGCCGCTGCATCCGCAACACCAAAGTTTTCAAACCGCGCATCGTCAGGTACGCGTCGAACGGGCCCGGTACCGCGCCGGCTCCGTTCTGCAGCGCGCCGAACGCGGCGTCGACTTCTTCGTCACTGGTGACCAGCGCGCCGCCGACTACGTCGGAGTGCCCGCCGATGTACTTCGTGGTGGAGTGCAGCACGACGTCGGCGCCCAGCGTCAACGGCTGTTGCAGAGCGGGTGAGGCGAAGGTGTTGTCCACCAGCAGCTTCGCCGGGTGATCGGCGGCGAGCTGGGCAAGCGCGGCGATGTCGGCGATTGACAGCAGCGGATTCGTCGGGGTTTCCGCCCAGATCAGCCGGGTCTGGGCGGTGAGCGCGGCGCGGACCGCATCGAGATCGGACAGCGGCGCCGGCGTGTACTCGACACCCCACTGGCTGAACACCTTGTCGATCAGCCGGAAAGTGCCGCCGTAGGCATCGTCGGGGATGACGACGTGGTCGCCCGGCCGCAGCAACGCCCGCAGCGCGCAATCGGTGGCCGCCATTCCGGAGCTGAAGGCGCGCCCAAATCTGCCTGCTTCGACAGCGGCCAGCTGCGCTTCCAGCGCGCCCCGCGTCGGGTTGCCGGAGCGAGAGTATTCGTACCCGCCCCGCAGATTCCCGACGCCGTTCTGGGCGAATGTGCTGCTGGGGTAGATCGGGACGTTGACCGAGCCGGTGGACGGGTCCGGGCGGTACCCGGCGTGGATGGCTTTGGTGGAAAGACCGGTGAACAGTCCGCCGTGGTCACCGCCGGGAGGGGAGGCGTTGTGCTGCTGACTCATCGACACTCAGCCTAGTGAAGCGCCGCAGAAGGGCGCATCGAGCGCCGCTACACCCGCAAGGCGGTGAACGGACTGAACGGTAGGTTGCGCACCACGAACCAGACCGACGTCAGCACGATCACCACCGGCACCGCCCACGTGAAGCCCTGCCACCGCAGGGTGCGCCGGCCCCGCATCCGGCCGTAGCTCCACACCGCATACACCGGCACCGTCAACAGCAGCGCCGTCAGCGTCAACGCGTTGTAGCGCGCCGCCGCGGCAAGGTCGCCGTGCAACAGGGCGTACAGCATCCGCAAGGTCCCGCAACCGGGACAATCAACGCCGAGCAGTAATTTGGTCGGGCACACCGGCAGCAAGCCACCGGGCGTGGTCGGATCACCCAGCCATACCGCCGCGCACACCAGAACCGCGACGGCGGCGACGAGGACCGGCGCGCGCAGACGCTGCCCAACGGTCGGCACGACGGGCCGGTTGTCGGCCGGAAACACGCGGGTTGATTGCATGACCTAATTTGCCTTCGACCGTGCTGGCTACCGTCGCGGCGCTCCGTCGGAAAGAAATCCGAGCAGATCGTGCCGGGTGATGACACCGACCGGCTTACCCTGTTCGACCACCATCAAAGCATCCCACTCGCGGAGCGCCTTGGCCGCCGCGCTCACCAGCTCGCCCGATCCGATCAACGGGAGCGGCGGGCTCATGTGCAACCCCACGGCGTCGACCAGTTTGGCACGGCCCTCGAAAACCGCTGACAGCAACTCGTTTTCGTTCACGCTGCCGGCCACCTCGCCGGCCATTATCGGCGGCTCAGCTCCCACCACCGGCATCTGCGATACCCCGTACTCGCGCAGGATGCCGATCGCGTCGCGCACTGTCTCGGAAGGGTGGGTGTGCACCAGATCAGGCAGCGCGCCGGACTTGCGGCGCAACACCTCGCCGACTGTCGGCTGCTGCACCGACCCGTCCAATCGGCCGCGCAGAAACCCGTACGACGACAACCAGGCGTCATTGAAGATCTTGGACATGTAGCCGCGGCCGCCGTCGGGCAGCAGCACAACGATCAGCGCGTCGGGCCCGGCCGTCTCGGCCACCCGCAACGCACCCACCACCGCCATTCCGCACGACCCGCCGACCAGCATCGCTTCCTCACGGGCCAGCCGTCTGGTCATGTGGAACGAATCAGAGTCCGACACCGCGATGATCTCGTCGGGCACGCTCGGGTCGTAAGCGGCCGGCCAGAAGTCTTCGCCGACGCCCTCGACCAGATAGGGCCGGCCGGTGCCCCCCGAATACACCGAGCCTTCCGGGTCGACGCCGACAACCCGCACCGATCCGTCGGAGACGTCCTTGAGGTAGCGACCGGTACCGGTGATCGTGCCGCCGGTGCCGATGCCGGCGACGAAATGCGTGACCTTGCCGTCGGTGTCGGCCCAGATCTCCGGGCCGGTCGTCTCGTAGTGGCTGGCCGGGCCTTGCGGATTGGAGTACTGGTCGGGTTTCCAGGCGCCGTCGATTTCACCCACCAGCCGGTCCGAGACGCTGTAATAGCTGTTTGGGTGGTCCGGCGGGACAGCGGTCGGGCACACCACGACGTCGGCCCCGTAGGCGCGCAGCACGTTTTGCTTGTCCTCGCTGACCTTGTCGGGGCAGACGAATACACACCGGTAGCCGCGCCGCTGGGCGACCATGGCGAGCGCCACACCGGTGTTTCCGGAGGTGGGTTCGACGATCGTGCCGCCCGGTTTCAGCTGACCGTCGGCTTCGGCGGCGTCGATCATCTTCACCGCGATGCGGTCCTTACAGCTCAGACCGGGATTGAGATACTCGACTTTGGCAGCCACCGTGGCGCCCCCGGCAGGGACGACGGAATGCAGCTGGACCAGTGGTGTGTTGCCGATGAGTTCACTGATGTGCCGCGCGATCCGCATGCATTCATGGTCTCAGGAGATTTGCGGTCGTGTGCAGGCACTCCGGCGTAGCTCGGTCAGCCGGTGGCCTCGCGGATGTATTCGCCGATCTGCCGCAGGGAGCGGGTCGCTTCGGGCACCAGCGGGGCAGTGAGCTGGAAGTCGTGAATCTGGCCCGGCCAGATTCGCACCTCGGCCGGAACTCCGACCTCGGCAAGCCGGCGGGCGGCCAGCTGCGCGTCATGCAGCAACACCTCGGACCCGGAGACATGGATGAGCGTGCGCGGCAGACCAGGTTCGACGTGCTGCAGCGGCTCGTAGAGCTCTTCGGGCTTCCCATCCACGATGTGCTTGGCAGCGGCGCTGGCCACCAGCGCGACCAGCGCATCGAACGCCCTGGCCGAAAACATCGCGTCGACGCGAATGTTCGGATGCGACTGCTTGGGTTCTTTTGCCAGCTCCAGCAGTGGCGACATTGCCACCAAGGCGGCCGGTTCGTCATGTTCCTGCTGCAGGCGCTGCGCCAACGCCAGCGCCAGGTAGCCGCCCGCCGAGTCACCGGCCAGAACGATTTGGTCGGGGTCGTAGCCGCGCAACCGGAGCCACTGATAGGCGTCGTAGCAGTCGTCGAGGGCCATCCCGACCGAGTGCTTGGGGATCAGGCGATAATTGACAACCAGCACCGGCGAATCAGCGTAGTGCGACAGCGCGTTGACCACCTTGCTGTGCGAGTGCACGCCGCAGGTCAGGAACGCGCCACCATGCAAGTAGAGCACCACGCGCCGGCGGCCGTCGGCCGGCAGCACCCCAGGAGCGCGCACAAGTTGCGCGGTGGCGTGGGGCAGACGGATCGTCGCCCGGACCGTGCCAGGGGTGGGTAGCAGGAACCGCGAGGCGAAGTCGACAAGTCCGTACGGCCAGGGAAACCGGGGTACCCGGCTACCGAAGGTCAGGGCCGGGCGGATGGTGAGCCGCGAGGCCGCCCACACCAGTCGGGCGGGCATGCTCGGACGGGATTCCCACACTTCGACAGGAACACCGTCGCTGGCCGGGAACCGTCGCGCCCTGAGGGTGTCCCGGGCGCGGATGGAACGGTCGAGAACTTGGGGTGCGTCCAGCGGTTCAATGGTGGCGGTCATCTCAACACTCCTACGTCGATGTAGTCATGTGACGAAGTAGCGGAGCGACCGTTCTGCACCCCTGCGTCCCGGCAATATACCCGCCGAACCGTTCAGCCAACCTCGCAAACTTAGCTTGACACCGCCGAAAGTTTCAGGATTCAAAGAGTCCGAATCGATATGACCTCTGTTCCGATTTGTTACAGGCCGACGGGCGACCACCCGGCTCCCGCCGACAGCGCATCTAAAATGTGAGGCGTGGGCATACGCGCGCCGCGCCGATCGACCATCGCGCTGGCCGCAGCGGGAGCGCTCGCGTCGACCGGCACCGCCTATGTCGGCGCCCGCAACCTGCTGCTCGGCCAAGCGCAGCAGGCGCGCAGCGTGATCCCCAAAACCTGGGCCGTTCCGCCCCGGGCCGACGGCGTGTACAGCCCGGGCGGTGGCCCGGTGGAGCGCTGGCAGCGCGGCGTACCAGTCGATCTGCACCTGATGGCCTTCGGGGACTCGACGGCAACGGGCTACGGGTGTCACGACAGCGAAGAAGCTCCCGGCGTGCTGCTGGCACGGGGCCTGGCCGAGCAAACCGGTAAGCGGATACGGCTGAGCACCAAGGCCATCGTCGGCGCAACGTCGAAAGGGCTGTCCGGTCAGGTGGACGCGATGTTCGTGGCCGGCCCGCCTCCGGATGCGGCAGTCATCATGATCGGCGCCAACGACATCACGGCGCTCAACGGGATTGGTCCGTCTGCTGCCCGTCTCGGCGCGGCGGTTCGCCGGTTGCGGGACAGCGGCGCGGTGGTAGTGGTGGCGACCTGCCCCGACTTCGGCATTGTCACGGCGATCCCGCAACCGTTGCGCTGGGTGACTCGTAAACGCGGTTTGCGGCTGGCCCGAGCCCAGGCCGTCGCGGTGCGGGCCGCCGGTGGTGTTCCGGTGCCGTTGGCGGACCTACTGGCGCCGCAGCTCCGGCAGGCGCCGGAGCAATTGTTGTCCGACGACCAGTACCATCCGTCGGCCGCCGGTTACGCCCTGCTCGCCGGTCAACTGCTGCCCGCTCTGTGCAGCGCGCTGGGTGAAAAGGACGCCGCCGAGTCGCTCGACCGGCCCGCACTATCCATCGCGGCCGAGCCGCGGTCGGGCCGTCTGCGGCTCAGCATCATGTCGCGGCTGTGGCGGCGGCCGATGACAGGGGTGCCTGCCCCCGTCGTCATGCCGACCAGCGGCTAGATCGAATTGCCCGGCTCCTCCTCATCGCGTCCCCTCGCTTCGCTCGGGCGCCCCCGCGCGCTCTGCATCGTCGCCGGGCTAGATTGAATTGCCCGGCTCCTCCTCATCGCACTGTGCGCTCTGCATCGTCGCCGGGCTAGATTGAATTGCCCGGCTCCTCCTCATCGCACTGTGCGCTCTGCATCGTCGCCGGGCTAGATTGAATTGCCCGGCTCCTCCTCATCGCACTGTGTGCTCTGCATCGTCGCCGGGCTAGATTCAGATCAAAGCCTGCTCATCCGGTGCCCGTATGCCGCGATGACGGGTGCGGAGAAAGGAGCCCTGCAATGTCGGAAGCCGTCATCGTCTCAACAGCCCGTTCACCGATCGGCCGCGCGGTCAAAGGATCGCTGGCCACCATCCGGCCCGACGACCTGGCGGCCCAGATAGTGCGCGCCGCGCTGGACAAGGTGCCCGAATTGAATCCTCACCAGATCGACGACCTCATCCTGGGCTGCGGACAACCGGGCGGCGAGTCCGGGTTCAACCTCGCCCGGGTCGTCGCCGTCGAACTCGGCTACGACTTCCTGCCCGGCACGACCGTCAACCGGTACTGCTCGTCGTCGCTGCAGACGACGCGGATGGCGTTTCACGCGATCAAGGCCGGTGAGGGCGACGCGTTCATTTCCGCTGGTGTGGAGACGGTGTCACGCTTCGGTCAGGGCACCTCAGACTCCTGGCCGGACACCAAGAACCCCAAGTTCGAGGAGGCCCAGCAGCGCTCCGCCGAGGCGGCCACCGGCGCTGACGAATGGCACGACCCCCGGACCGACGGTACGTTGCCCGACGTTTACATCGCCATGGGCCAGACCGCGGAGAACGTCGCGCTGCTCACCGGCATCAGCCGGGAAGACCAGGACCACTGGGGGGTGCGCAGCCAGAACCGCGCTGAGGAGGCCATCAACAGCGGGTTCTTCGAGCGCGAAATCCAGCCGGTCAGCCTGCCCGACGGCAGCACGGTCAGCGTCGACGACGGCCCGCGGCCCGGCACCACCTACGAAAAGGTCAGTCAGCTCAAGCCGGTCTTCCGCCCTAACGGCACGGTGACCGCCGGCAACGCCTGCCCATTGAACGATGGTGCTGCCGCGGTGGTGATCACCAGTGACACCAAGGCCAAGGAACTCGGTTTGACGCCGCTGGCCCGAATCGTCGCTACCGGGGTGTCCGGCCTGTCCCCGGAAATCATGGGTCTGGGCCCAATCGAGGCGACGAAGAAGGCACTGGCACGGGCCGGCATGTCGATCAACGACATCGACCTGTTCGAGATCAACGAGGCGTTCGCGGTGCAGGTGCTCGGCTCGGCACGGGAGCTGCGTATCGACGAGGAGAAGCTCAATGTGTCCGGTGGGGCGATCGCCCTGGGGCATCCGTTCGGGATGACCGGCGCCCGCATCACCACCACACTGCTGAACAACCTGATCACCCACGACAAGACGTTCGGTCTGGAGACCATGTGCGTGGGCGGCGGACAGGGCATGGCGATGGTGATCGAGCGTTTGAACTGACAGAAGCACACCAAAAAGCCGGCACGCTGAGCGTGCCGGCTTTTTGCGATTCAGGTCAGTCGCTCTGCAGATAGCTGAGCAGGCGCAGGATCTCGATGTAGAGCCACACCAGCGTGACCGTGAGGCCTAGGGCGATGCCCCATGCGGCACGCTCCGGCGCTCCGGCGCGGATCATCTGGTCGGCGGCGTCGAAGTCGATCAGGAAGCTGAACGCCGCCAGGCAGATGCAGACCAGCGAGAAGATGATCGCCAGCGTGCCGCCGCTGCGCAGGCCCAGGCCGGTGCCGTGGCCGACACCGAACATCGCCAATACGAAGTTGCCAAGCATCAGGGCCAGCACACCGAACAGGCCGGCGATGACCATCCGGGTGAACTTGGGGGTGACTCGGATGGCGCCGGTCTTATAGACGACCAGCATCCCGAAGAACACTCCGAAGGTGCCCAGGATGGCCTGACCGATGAGCGATCCCGCGTTGGCGGACGACACCGTGAAGTTGGCCAGGACGAACGAAACAGCACCGAGGAACAGTCCCTCGAGCACGGCGTAGGTCAGCACCAGCGCCGGGCTGTCCTGCTTGCGGGTGAAGGTGGCGATCATCACCACCACCAGGCCGGCCAGCCCACCGATCAAGCTCAGCGGCGCAGCCAGCGCCTCATTGCCGCGCACCAGGAAGTAGGAAACAACCGCGGACGCGGTCAGCACCGCGAGGGTGATGCCCGTCTTGGTGACGACGTCGTCGATGGTCAGCGGACGGGCCAGCCCGGACCGCCGATCCTGGTACGGAGCCGCCGCGTAGGGGTCAGTCTGGTAAGTCTGCTGAGTCGCGGCGCCGGCAAGGCCAGGGCCGAACTGCGCGTATCCGCCGCGCTGCTTGGGCAGCGAACGAAATACCGGGTTGCTAGTCTCCCGCACCGTCGGATCCTCTCTTGAGTGTCACTCGAGCTGTAACAACTGGTCAACGATCAAATGCGCGGCTCGGTTCCCGCCTGTGCTTTGTGCACGGTAAGCAATTTCCGGGCCGCTCGTCGGCTAAACCTTACCCGCGGACCGCACTGCGCGGCTGACGATCTACATTGCTCCTCAGGCCGTGCATAGGAAATACCACGTGAAAGGTATCGGCGAGGGGAGACGGCGGCGTGACGGGCGGATCCCCAGAGGTCGACGAGGTCCTCGCCCGCGTCGACGGCGGTGTCGGCAAGGTGACGCTCAACCGGCCCAAGGCGATCAACTCACTGAACCAGACAATGGTGACGGCGCTGACCGGGATCCTCGCTGATTGGGCCCACGACGACGGCGTTCGCGCGGTGGTGCTCGACGGTGCCGGCGACCGTGGCTTATGCGCCGGCGGCGACGTGGTGGCGGTCTATCACAGCGCCCGCGCCGACGGATCCGCCGCGCGGAAGTTCTGGTACGACGAATACCTGCTCAACGCGCAGATCGGCCGATTCCCCAAGCCGTACATCTCTCTGATGGACGGCATCGTCATGGGCGGCGGGGTGGGTGTGGGGGCCCACGCCAACGTCCGCGTGGTGACCGACACGACGAAGATGGCGATGCCTGAGGTCGGCATCGGCTTCATTCCCGACGTGGGCGGCACCTATTTGTTGTCGCGGACGCCGGGGTTGCTGGGCCGACACGCGGCACTGACCGGCGCGCCGTTCTCCGGCGCCGACGCCATCGCCCTGGGGTTCGCCGACCACTTCGTACCGCACGACAGGCTCGAGACGTTCTCCCGCACCATCGTCGCCGACGGCGTCGAGCGCGCGCTGACCGATCACGCCGTCGACCCGCCCGCCAGTGAGCTTGCAGCGCAACGCGATTGGATCGACGACTGTTACGCGGCCGACACCGTTGCCGAGATCGTGGCGGCGTTGCGCGGTCACGACGCCGGACCGGCTAAGGACGCCGCCAATCTGATCGGGAGCCGCTCACCCATCTCGTTGTCGGTGACATTGGAGTCGGTGCGTCGTGCCGCGAAGCTGGACACGCTGGAAGACGTCTTGACGCAGGAGTATCGGGTGTCGTGCGGGTCACTGCGTTCGCACGATCTGGTGGAAGGCATCCGGGCGCAACTGATCGACAAGGACCGCAACCCGCAATGGTCGCCGCGGTCGCTGCCCGAGGTCAGCGCCGCGGACGTCGAAGCGTACTTCGCGCCGGCAGATCCGGACCTGGATTTCGAGGAGAAGCTATGAGCACCTACCAAACCATCCTGGTCGATCGAGACGGACGCGTCGGCATCATCACCCTGAACCGCCCGCAGGCACTCAACGCGCTCAACAGCCAGATGATGACCGAAGTCACCACCGCGGCAGCTGAATTCGACGGCGATCCGGGTATCGGCGCCATCGTCATCACCGGATCAGCCAAGGCGTTCGCCGCGGGTGCCGACATCAAGGAGATGTCCCGCCTGAGCTTCGCCGAAGTCTACAGTTCCGACTACTTCGCCACCTGGTCGCGATTGGCGGCCGTTCGCACGCCGACGATCGCCGCGGTAGCCGGGCACGCGCTGGGCGGGGGCTGTGAGCTGGCGATGATGTGCGACCTGCTGATCGCCGCTGACACCGCGAAGTTCGGGCAGCCGGAGATCAAGCTGGGCGTGTTGCCCGGCATGGGCGGCTCACAACGCCTGACCCGGGCCATCGGCAAAGCTAAGGCGATGGACCTGATCCTGACCGGCCGCAGCATCGACGCCGCCGAAGCCGAGCGCAGCGGACTAGTGTCCCGGGTGGTGCCGGCCGACGATCTGCTCACCGAGGCGAAGAAAGTCGCCGACACCATTGCCGGGATGTCGCTGTCGGCGACCCGAATGGCCAAGGAAGCCGTCAACCGCGCGTTCGAATCGACCCTGGCTGAGGGACTGCTCTACGAACGCAGGCTGTTCCACTCAGCGTTCGCCACCGACGATCAATCGGAAGGCATGACGGCGTTCATCGAGAAACGGCCCGCCAACTTCACTCACCGCTGATACTGCGGTGCCTGCCGAGCTCGTCGAGCACCCCGGCGGCCGCCAGTGCGTGATAGCCACCGATCACGTCGGTGGCCCGGTGCAGCCCGAGGTCGGCCAGGGCGGCTGCGGCGAGGCTGGACGTGTAGCCCTCCGAACACAGGACCACCCATTCGACGTCGTCATCGACGGCTTCCGGTAATCGCGCGTCGCTGGTCGGGTCGCAGCGCCATTCGAGCACATTGCGCTCGATCACCAAGGCCGCCGGTACCTCGCCTTCGTGGGCGCGCTGGGCTGCCGGCCGGATGTCGACTAGCACCGCACCGCCGTGCAGTGCGTCCGGCAGCTGCTCGGCGGCAAGACGACGCAACCTCGCCCGCGCCGTCTCGAGCAGCGTGTCGATGCGGCTGGTCACGGTGCAAAGCCTTTGTCGGTCAGGTCGGTGCGCCGACGGCGCAGCGTGTCGCGTTCGGTGACTTCGTAGTAGGACATTGCGGTCAGCGGCGGCGAATACGCGTGCACGCTGACTGTCGGAACCGCCGGCGCGTGCGCCGGGGCCCGGACCACGTCATGCACCCAACCCAACGGGAATCCGGCCTGGTCACCGGCATGGAGTTGCCGTCGCCGCAACCGGGAGCCGTCCCAGCGGAATTCGTCGAGCGAACCGGACAGCAGCGTCAGCGCCCCGAGGGAGCCGCCGTGGTCGTGCAGTTCGGTGGAACGTTCGGGCACCCAGCTGATCAGCCAGATATCGATCTCGTCGTCACCGTGGATCTGGGTGAACCAGCGCTCGGTGGCCGGGAACCCTCCGCGCGGCAGCAAGTGGTCGTAACGTCCGGTGAGCACCGCGTCGGCCGCCTGGTCCGTGGCATGCAGCAAGTCGGGCAGTCTCAGCCGGGTTGGGCCGGCGACGAACGGGATCGTCGACGGGCGCGGCGCCGGAGATGACGCAAGCGACGTGGTGTCAGGGGTGAACAGGACCATGCTCAGCACTCCAGGAGGGACGACGGATCAGGAAAGGTTGCGCTTCAGGCGCGACAACACTCCGTCGACCGAATGTCCTCCATCACGGCATGAAGTGTTGCATAGATTGGCACCTATGCGCGGAAAGCAATTCCTGAGGCTGTGCACTGTGCTGCTGGTCGCCGTCGGCTCGGCAGCAACCGCCGGTTGCGCGCCGGGCCACCACGGCAGGCCGGCGACTTCGTCGGCCGGCAGGTCCGGTGGATCATCATCGGCGTCAACGACCGGGCCGTCCCGCAGCAACGCCGTCGGTGTGTCGCCCGGCGGTGTCACGACCCGCGTCGACGCGCCGGCCGACTCGAGTGAAGAGGAATATGGCCAGGCCTGCCGTGCTGCGAAGGTGTGGATGGATCAGCGCGGTGGGGATCCGCAACAGCTGATCGAGCCATACCTGGCGACGTTGCAGGCACCCGGTGTCGCGCCGGGCCTGGGAACGTTCAACACGCCGTGGGCCCAGCTGACGCCGACGCGGCAGGCAGCGGTGATCGTCGCGGCACGCGCGGCCGCCGGCAACCAGTGCGGCTGACACCCGTACCGGCCGCCGTAGTTCGGATCACCGATGGAAGAAAAGCCGGAATAAAGTGATGGTGGTCGCCGATCCCCAGCAGTCGTCGGGCGCACCCGAGGAAGCTGTCCGCCGCACCAGCGGTGCGACGGGTCCCCGCGTTGCGCTTGCGCTGGGCAGCGGCGGAGCCCGGGGATACGCGCACATCGGGGTCATCAACGAGCTGCACGAGCGGGGTTACGACATCGTCGGTGTCGCCGGATCGTCGATGGGCGCGCTTGTCGGTGGGCTGCAGGCGGCCGCCAAGCTGGACGACTTCGCCGATTGGGCGAGGTCGCTGACCCAGACCGCCATCCTGCGCCTGCTGGACCCGTCGATTACTGCGGCCGGTGTGCTCCGCGCGGTGAAAATCCTCGACGTAGTGCGCGACATCCTCGGCTCGGTGACGATCGAGGAACTTCCGATTCCCTACACCGCCGTGGCCACCGATCTGATAGCGGGGAAGTCGGTGTGGCTGCAGCGCGGACCGGTCGACGAGGCGGTGCGGGCATCGATCGCAATACCCGGGGTGATCACGCCTTACCTGGTCGATGGGCGCCTGCTCGCCGATGGCGGCATCCTCGATCCGCTGCCGATGGCGCCGATCGCCGCGGTCAACGCTGATCTGACCATCGCGGTGAGTTTGAGCGGTAGCGATCCCGACGATGCTGCCGAGCGCGATGCGGACTCGCACCCCGCCACCGACTGGCTCAACCGCGTGGTACGCAGCACTTCAGCATGGTTCGACGCCAACAGCGCCCGGTCGCTATTGGACCGGCCGACCGCGCGGGCGGTTTTGAGCCGATTCGGCGCGTCGCCGTCGGATGCCGACGACGAAACCGGCGCAGACGAGTCCGTCGATGTCGATGTGGCCGAGGAACCGCCGGAGACCCCCAGATTAGGCAGTTTCGAGGTGATGAACCGCACCATCGACATCGCCCAGGCCGCACTGGCACGTCACACGCTGGCCGCCTACCCGCCCGACATGCTCATCGAGGTGCCCCGAGCAGCGTGTCGCAGCCTGGAATTCCACCGCGCTGACGAAGTGATCGACATCGGCCGCGAGCTGGCCGCCCGCGCGCTGGACGCCAGAGACTCCGGAGCGACGCCGGCACCGCCGGCGATTCAAAGCTGAGGGGTCAGTTGCCGTCGCCTCATTCGAGGAACGCCGCGATGCGTTCGGCTTCGCGGCGACCCTGTGCCCGCCCTGCCTGCGCCGAGGCGGTGCGACATCCCGGGTCCAGCGGGTTGGTCCCGAAGGCGCTCAGCGAGCCACCGTCGGCGTACACCGCCGCAGCGCGGCCGCAGAAGGCCGCGATCTCGGCGGCGTAGCCGGAGCCGAACGGTGACGGCGCTGACTCGCCGGCGGGGACCAGCACCACCGCGTCGGCGCAGTCATCGGCGACGTCCAGATTGATCGAGCTGCCCACTCCACCGTCCATGTATCGCCGGTCGCCGACGGTCACCGGCGGCCAGGCACCGGGCACGGCGCAACTGGCGGCCACCGCATCGACCAGGTCGATCCCGGAATTGTTGGTGAACACCACCCGCTGTCCGGTAGCGACGTCGATGGCGGTGATCCGCAGTTCTCGGCCCGGCCAGTCATGCGTGGGCAGCCGGTGAGCTATCACCTCACGGCGCACCCGTTCGGGCACGGTCTCGCTGGCCAAGGCGAGCGCGCCGATGCGTTGCAGCTTTCTCGGCAGCGGCGCGAAGGGGTCGGTCAGGGCCGCTTGGAAAAGCTCGGTGATCTCGTCGACACTGACGCCGGGATCTCGTTCGGCCGACGTTTCCTGCACTTGGCGGGCGTACAGGTCGGCGATGCTCCGGCCGCTGCCGATCTGGGCGGCAACCGCCGAGCCGGCCGAGGTTCCGACAAGGACGTCAGAATCGAGCAGGCAGTGCGCGGTCCTGGGTGACGCGTCGGCTATCCCGCGCAGAATCCCAACCTCCCACGCGATTCCGGCTACCCCGCCGCCCGCCAGCACCAGCGCACGCCCAGCTGTCACGTCGTATCGCTCGGCGCCGAAGGATGCTGTTGCGCTTCAACTTTCAAATCTGCGCGGCACAGGGGGTGCTCGGGCGGATCGGGCAGCAGTTGTTGACTGCTCAGCTGCAGCGCAGCGTCGACGTGGACCAATTCCCCCGGAACCATCAGGCGCCATCTCGGGTCGTCGTCCATCGGTTCGCTGGCGAACACCACACACGGCCGGGTCCGCAGGTGCGCGGAATGCGCCGAGATTCGCGGAGTGCGCAGGTGGAACTCCTGGTCGGGCGCGACCCGGCGGTCCAGCACATACAACTCGTTGGGCTCGGGGTAGCGCAGCGCCCAGATGTCCGTCGCGGTGCTGAGCAGAATGTTGACCGCGTAGATGGGTACGTTGGCCGCCAGCCAGTGCATCGCGTCGACCAGACCGGCTTGCACGTCGCCGCCGTGCGCGCGCACCGCGCCGGTGATCAGCGCGAAGACCCGTTCCGAATCAGTCTGCCCCAGAACGAGATCGTCGGTGCCCACCGCGCGCAACCGAGCATCAAGAGCGTCCAAACCTTCGACCACACCGTTGTGCGCGAAGATGCGGCTGTCCTGCAGGAAGGGGTGTGTGTTGACCGCGGCGTGCGCCCCGGTCGTGGCATAGCGCACGTGAGCGACGAACGTGGTGCCGCTCAGCTGCTGGGCTTCGGTCGCGAAATCGGCATCCTGCCACGCGGCTATCGGTTGCTTGCGTATCTCCGGCTGACCGTGGTCATCGAAGACGCCCAGCCCGGTGCCGTCCGGGTTGCGCCGGCTTTGCGCCGCGAGGCTATCCGGTGCATTCAACAGCCAGAAGGTGGCGGGCACCACGTCAGTTCCGGCGTGCAGCCCGAAGAGTCGACACATCAGCGTGCCAGTGCCGGCGCCGCACGGGCGGTGATCAACGGCAGGTCGAAAAAGGTCTGGATGCCGGCGGGGGCTGCGCACGTCGCCGGAACAGCGTTGACGCAGTGCGCTGCGGTGGCCACCACCCCGGGGTTGCTTTTCAGACCCGCCTCCACGCTCTCGGGCTGCCAACCCTTGACCGTGACGACGAAGTCCGGATTTCCCCGGACTTCGATTTCGTAGCGTTCCCCGGCAGACCCGAAAGACCATGGCGGGTCGAGGTTTTGCTCTCCCATGAGCCAGTTCACCGTGACTCTTACGACGACCCTGTCGTCGACGAGGGCCTCCCAGTGAAAGCGGCGTCCGGCGACCTGGCCGGCCTCGATCACACCGATGGGTGAGCCGATCGGTGCGGTAGCCACGGCGATCTCCTGCGAGGTGCGCACTCGGGGGTCGGCAGCGAAACCCAACCGGTCGACGCACAACCGCACCGACTGAATGAATCCGCCGTCCAGCAGTTTCTGCATCGGTCCGCTCAGCGCGCTGTCCGGTGTACCGCCAAAGCCCATCACGTGGCGCAGCACATCAGGCGCCCCGTACGTTCTCAAATCCGAGAACTCCTCTGAGCGAACGAATGTCACGCCGGTCGACATCACCGATAACAGCAGCGGAAACAATTCGGTTGCCGCGCCGGGACCGATACCGGCACCGTGCAGGGTGGCGTTCCCGGCCTGCGCGGCAACCTCGAGTGGGGCGGCTTCTTTCTCCCCCGGATAGAACCAGCCGACGGGTGTCACGACGTTCTTTCCCGACCGCAGTAGTGTGACGACCTCTCCGGTATTGGGCAGCAGCGGCGCATAGATCACCGCGTCGGCATCCAGCGCGAGCACATCGTCGATGCGATTGGTGGCGATCACCCCCAGTGGCGGCGTGCCGACGATCTCACCGACGTCCTTGCCGGCTTTGTGCTTCGAGTGCACCCAGCAGCCGACAAGCTCGAGTTCGGGATGCTCGAGTAGCCCTTTTACTGCTGCTACCCCGACCGACCCGGTGGCCCATTGCACAACCCGTAGGCTCATCAACACCCTCCTTCGTGTGCCGGCCCGGTCCGGCCACGCTCAGTCGCGCACCTCAGTCACCCTATAGCCGTTCTCGGCGTGCCGAGAGCGGATCGACTTCTTGTCGTACTTGCCGACGCTGGTCAGCGGAATCTCGTCGACGAAAGTCCACCGCTCGGGTAGCCACCATCGAACCACTTTGTCGGACAGGTAATTTCGCAAATCGGCGACTGTTGCGCCAGCCCCTTCTCTGAGCACGACGACCGCCAGGGGCCGCTCCTGCCAACGATCGTCGGGGACGCCGACGACGGCGGCCCCCACCACGTCGGGATGTCCCATCAGGCAGTTCTCCAAGTCCACCGACGAAATCCATTCTCCGCCGGACTTGATCACGTCTTTGGCCCGGTCGGTCAGCGTGATGAAGCCACGGCCGTCAATGCGGCCGACATCACCGGTACGCAGCCACCCCGACTCGAATTTCGACTCGTCCCGTCCCCGGTAATAGGAGCCGGCGATCCACGGGCCGCGAACCTCCAACTCCCCCACCGACGTGCCGTCATTGGGCAGCACCGTGCCGTTGTCGTCGACGATGCGGGTTTCCACCCCACAGACCGGCTGGCCTTGAGTGGCGCGCAGGGCCCAGTACTCGTGGTCCGGGGTGCCCGGCGGCGGCCAGGCCATGGTGGCCATCGGTGAGGTTTCGGTCATGCCCCACAGCTGCCGAATCCGGACGCGATGTTTCTCCTCGAAGGTGCGCATCAGCGATACCGGCACGGCCGAGCCGCCCGAGACGACGACCCGCAGTGACGACAAGTCGTGGGCAGGGTCTTTCTCCAAGTGATGCATGACGTCGTTCCAGATCGTCGGTACTGCGCCGGCCACGCTCGGCCGCAGCTGCTCGATCATGCCGATCACCGCTTCGGCTCCCAGGTGACGGTCGGGCAGCACCAAGTCGGCTCCTGCCATCAACGCCGCATACGGCAGACCCCATGCGTTGGCATGAAACATCGGCACGATGGGCAAGACGCGGTCGCTCGCGCCGATGCCGATCCCGTTGGCGGTACAGGTCGCCATGGTGTGCAAGTAGCTCGAACGGTGGCTGTAGACAACGCCTTTTGGATTGCCGGTGGTTCCGCTGGTGTAACACATTGCGGCGGCTGAGTTCTCGTCGATCTTCGGCCAGTCGAACTCGGTACACTCGCCGCCGATCAGCTCGGCGTAGCGCAGCACCGCCTTGCCTGACTCCTGCAGCGGCGCGATGTCCTGGTCTCCGACCGCGATGACGGTGTGCACCGTTTCGAGTTGCGGCAACACCGGTGCCAGCAACGAGGCCAGACACGTATCCACCAGCACAACCTGGTCTTGCGCCTCGTTGGCAATGAATACGATCTGCTCGGCGAACAATCGGATGTTGAGGGTGTGCAGCACCGCGCCCATCGCGGGTACGGCGAGGTAAGCGGCCAGGTGCTCCTGGTTGTTCCACATGAAGGTCGCGACCCGCTGACCGGCGGTGACACCACGACCACGCAAGGCATTCGCCAACTGCGCGGCTTGGCCGCCCAGGTCGTGGTAGGTGCAGTCGCGGAAGCCGTCCTCGGTCGCGGTGGTGACGGTACGCGCTCCGTGAACACTGGTGGCGTGCCGGAGTATCCCGGTGATCGTCAACGGAAAATCTTGCATGGTGCCGTACATCGACGTACCGCCTTCAAGTCCTCGGCGCAGCATCGCCACATTCAGTCGCGAATGCTAATGCCGGGCGGCTCCTTTTGGCACGTTCGACAGGACACCTGCAGATGCGCAGCCCGCTTTTCGGCGGCTACGCCATCGCCGGTGCAAGACTAAACAGGTCGGGCACCGCCCAGGCATCGCCGACGGCGATGTCGTCGTCGGGCTTCGGGCTGGCCGAAGGAACCGACAAGACGGTGACCATACCGGCATGATCGGCTACGCAGAGGCGGGTTCCGGCGGCGGTTTCTGCAGCGCAAGACGGTGAGCCGCCGATGGCGAGGCTGTCGATCACGTCCAGCGTCCGGGTGGACAGCGCCGTGACGCCATGGTCGTCGACGAGGTACGCCCGTTGACCATCCGCGCTCAGGGTCAGCTGCGTCACGAAACCGCTGGTTCCCGTGACTTTCGCGGTGGCGGCCAGCGCGCCGCTGCGGGCGTCGATCACGTCGACCACGGCCCTGAAGTCCGGACTGCAGCTGACGACGTAGACCGCGTCACCATCCGGGCTGACCGCCACGTCACGAATCGGCGAGCCGATCTCAACGGAACTGGTGGCCCGGAGCGGGTGAGCGTCCGCCAGCACCAGCTGGTCGCTGCTGGGGCCTCGGGCGGCGACGTAGAGCCGGCGACCGTCCGGGCTGATGCGCACACTGCCCGCGGTGCTTCCCGGCGCCGCTGAAAACCCGGCGATGTGGGCGGCTCCGGTCATCGTGTCGAGCGCGGCGACCTCGACACGTCCACCTGTCACCGTGCTGCAGTAAAGCCGACCGAAATCCGGGCTGATCGTCAAATCGGTCACTCCGAAGCCGACCGGATGCACCGCGGCCAGCGACGCGGCGTGCAGGTCGAGGACCGCGACCGCGTCGTAGGCAGGTGAGGCGACGCGCACATAGCCGCGGCGTCCGCCGACCACCATCCCGAAGGGCTCCGGTGTGCCGGCAATAGTCGCGACGACGCCCCGGACGCTGGTGTCGATGATCGATACACTGCCGGCGCGGCTGTTCGTCACCGCCACTCGGTTGCCGTCTACACAAGCAGCGATGCTACTGATGGGGCCATTGTTGACGCCGATTTCAGCGGCGACTGCAAAGCCCGCTCTTTCGCGCACAACACTCACACGGATACCTGCCTTAATTGTCGACGGCACCCGGAGGCGCAGGTCCCGGCCGAGCCTAGCGACCGAAAAACAGGAAATTCGCGCCTTGATCCCCCAGTCGCCACGAGGGTCACTCGAGCCACTCAGGCTGCGCTTAAAGGAAATGTCACGCAGCGTTGCCGAGCGGTCGGCAGCGAAGCGTCGTCTTCTCATTTCGTGGTGTAACGGCGCTGCCGCTAACCGGTAGTCGCCGTCTCAATGTTTTCTTAAAAATTATTTGCCGGGCAGCCGGTCGCGAGGCGGAAGTCACAGTCGTTGCAGCCACGGGTGTTCCCTCGGACCGGGGCCAACCTGCTTCGTAACCGAAGCGTTAAGTCGTTCTTCTGTCCGTAACACACCGGGGATTACCCAGGGGCCCCAGCGCGAGGAGGACCGCCCGTCCTGATCGGCGATCCGCGCGAACGCAGTACCCCCAGTCGGACTCGAACCGACACTGGACGGATTTTAAGTCCGCTGCCTCTGCCAATTGGGCTATGGGGGCTCGGCGGGAAATGTAGCGCGACAATCTTGTCTCGCGCGCAGCAACGGTGTGCCCACCGCGGGTCTCCGGTCCGAGCCTATCTGCGCCTGACTCACCAGTGCAGGACGGCCGTAAGCCGGCCGTCAAGGTGTCGCTCAGACAGACGGCCGACGCGGCGTCAAGCTGGGCGGCGGCTGGTTCTCGTCATGAAAATCGTTTAAAAGCACCTCACCGTCGTTAAGAACTCGTTAACGAACGATCACTATGGGCCTCGACAGGGGAATTGTGGTGTGGTCGCGGCACGAACAGCGCGACGCCGAGACCGGGCCGGCCCTCCACCGTGGGGCCGGTGCGTTTGCATGAGGAGGAGTGCATGTCTTTCGTTATGACACTGCCGGAGGCGTTAGCCGCTGCGGCAGCCAAGCTGGAGGGGATTGGTTCCGGCATGGCCGCCCAGAACGCGGCCGCGGCGGCACCCACCACCGCAATCGTTCCGGCAGCCGCCGACCAGGTGTCGGCGCTGCAGGCGACGCAGTTCAGCGCATTCGGAAACCTTTACCAGTCGGTCAGCGCTCAGGCCCAGGCGATCCACCAGCAACTGGCCAGTACGTTGGGCTCCAACGCCGGTTCCTACGGTGCGGCTGAGGCCACCAACCAGGCCACGGCCGCATCCACGCCGTTGTCGGGGATCCTCGGGTTGTTCTCGACCCCGGGCACCGCAGGCGGCGCTGCCTCGTTCGGTATCAACGGGTTGCAGAACTTCACCGCCGCCGCGTCGGACTTGATCTCTACGGCGAGCATCGGCACTCTTCCCGGGTATGGCGCCCCTGCCGCGGGCGGTTCGGTCGCCAGCGCGACCGGCATGGCCGGGGACGTGAGCGCAAGCGGTGCAGAAGGAGCGGCCGGCTCGGCCGGGTTCGGCGGTGCCGCAGCGTCGCCGGTACTGGCAGGCGCGGGCAGTGCGTCTTCGGTCGGCAGGTTGTCAGTGCCACCAGCGTGGGCGGCCGGCGAAGCCGTCCCGGCGGCCGCCACGACGCCTGTCACGTTGGTCGGCAACGGCTGGACCGGCGCCCCGCCCGAAGCCGCCCCGATAAGCACGGTGCCGGCCGGGATGCCGGCGGTGGCGACGGCGGGCAAAGCCAGCGGGATTGGCGGGGTGCCGCGTTACGGCGCAAAGCCCACCGTGATGCCGAAACCCACAGTCGTCTAATGCACAGCGAAACGGGATGAAGAAATGGACTTTGGAGCAATAATGCCGGAGATCAACTCCGCAAACATGTACACCGGTGCTGGTGCCGGCCCGATGATGGCCGCCGCGGCAGCCTGGAACGGTCTGGCCGCGGAGTTGGGTACAACAGCGGCGTCCGCGCAGTCGGTCATCGCCGAGTTGACCGGTAGTGAGTGGCTGGGCCCGTCGTCGGCAGCGATGGCCACCGCGACCGCGCCCTACATCACGTGGATGGAAACCACCGCCGGGCAGTTGCAGCAGGCGGCCAGCCAGGCCATGGCCTCGGCTGCCGCCTATGAGACAGCCTTCGCGATGACGGTGCCGCCGCCGGTGATCGCGGCGAACCGCGCGCAGCTGGCGGCGCTGGTCGCGACGAACATCCTGGGGCAGAACACCCCCGCGATCGCGGCCACCGAAGCCCACTACGGCGAAATGTGGGCTCAAGACGCCGCCGCGATGTACGGCTACGCAGCCTCGTCGGCAGCCACGTCGAAGTTGCCAACAGTGACGACGCCGGCTCCGGCCAATACCGGGGCCGGGTTATTCGCCCCCGCCGCGGCAGCTACCGGGGCTGGCACCGGCAACGCGCAGGCCGGCCTGCAGGGGCTGATCTCCAATTTGCCGAGCGCGTTGCAATCACTCGCTTCCCCGCTGGCCAGTTCAGCGGCAGCTACCAACCCGATAGATGCCTTTCTCGGTAACAACGTCGTGTCAGCTGCCGGAAACGGGATTTTGGACACGGTGGCGTGGAACATGATGGAAGGCATCGCGACCGCCACGGTGTACGGTGCCACCGTCAATTCCCAGTCCGCGGCTGCTCCGGAGGCCGCGCTCGGCGCCGGATTGGGCGGAGGAGTCCTGGCCGGCTCAGTCGGTCCGGTCGGCTCGGCAGCAGGCGCCGCCGCCGTGGGCGGCGTAGCTGAGACGCCGGTACTGGCGGGCATGGGCGGGTCGTCCGCGATCGGCGGATTGTCCGTGCCGGCCAACTGGCCCGCTCCCGCCAGTACCGGTACCACCGTCCTTGAAGGCAGCGGCATGACCGTGGAAGCGGAAACCCCGGCAACCACCGCAGTGCCGGCCGGCATGCCGGCGATGGCCTCAGCGGGGCGGGGCGGTTTCGGCTTCAGCGCGCCGCGTTACGGCGTCAAGCCCACCGTGATGCAACGCCCGATGGGGGTGGGGTGAAAAACAGGAGGACATGTCACACATTTGACGCAAGCTGTTAATCGCCGCACCGTAAAGTGGATTTATCGCGGAAAATACCGCAACTCAACGGCATCCCGATCAAGGAGAACAAGCAATGCCTTCACGTTTCATGACTGACCCGAACTCGATGCGCGACATGGCGGGTCGGTTCGATGTGCACGCACAAACCGTCGAAGACGAGGCCCGCAAGATGTGGTCGTCGTCGGTCAACATCGCCGGCGCAGGCTGGAGCGGTGCCGCTCAGGCCACCTCCTACGACACCATGGGCCAGATGAACCAGGCCTTCCGCAACATCGTCAACATGCTGCACAGCGTGCGCGACGGACTGGTCCGCGACGCCAACAACTACGAGCAGCAAGAGCAGGCCTCCCAGCAGCTCCTGCGCAGCTGATCACCCTCTGACCCCCTGACTTCAATCGAAAGGATTCATCCCTCATGAGCATCAATTACCAGTTCGGTGACGTCGACTCGCACGGCGCCCTCATCCGCGCCCAGGCCGCTTCGCTGGAAGCCGAGCACCAGGCCATCGTCCGCGATGTGCTGGCTGCCGGTGACTTTTGGGGCGGCGCCGGTTCAGTGGCCTGCACCGAGTTCATCACCCAGTTGGGCCGCAACTTCCAGGTCATCTACGAACAGGCCAACTCCCACGGCCAAAAAGTACAGACCGCCGGCTCCAACATGAACAGCACCGACAACGCCGTCGGCGGCAGCTGGGCCTGACACCAGACAGTAACTACTGTGGCCGCACACCAAAGGTGTGCGGCCACAGTGTTTTCGGCGTCATCCCGCCAGGGGCGACTGCGGGATGATTGTCGAACGGAAACCGATCTTCTGCACAGCAGCATCCGCCGCTCGGCCGGCCAGACCCGGCATCGATACCTTCGGCATTCCGGATCCCACCGTGGAAACCCCGGGCGCAGCGCCGAAGCTGTTGCCGGGCAGTGGAAATGCGCCAGCGGGACCAGCTGGCCCGGTCCCCGACTCACCGGACCAGCTGCCGGCCGTCGTCACGTCAGCCCAGCTCTGCGGGACCGACAGCGCGCCGACCGAACCCGCTTGACCGAGACCCGCCGCGGGCCCGGCGCCGTCGATTCCACCGAACGGCGTCAACCCGCCCGCGGGGCCGAAGGGGGCCAGCCCGCCCAGGTTGCTGCCCAAAGCCCCCAGCCCGCCGGACTCGGTCAGCTCATCGGCGCCCAGGAAATCCAATCCCACACCGGCGAAGTCAGTGCCCAGCCCGCCGACGTCGGTGGCCAGACCGACTCCGTCCGCGCCGAGCCCGGCCGCATCAGCACCCACTCCGGAGCCCCCGCCCGCGTTGCTCGTTCCAGTACCGAGCAGACCGGACAAGGCACTGAGCGTCGAGGCGGCCGTCGAGCTGTTGCCGGCACCGGTTGCGGCACCCTTGCCGGACGCGCGCGTCAAACCGGTCAGCGCGCTCGCGGGCGCCGAGGCCGCTGATGAGGCCATCGACGTCCCGGTACCCATCGCCGCCGGCGAGAACCCGGCCGCAGACGAGCTCGGTGCTGCCAGGCCCGAGAGTGTCTGGGACGCAGTCGACAATGACGATGCCGTGGCGTGCACATGGCTGGCGGCGGCGACACCGGCGCTGTGGCCGACCGCAGCGGCGTGCCCGAACAGTGCGGCGGGATTGCTGTTTGGCAGCGGCGGCGTGAACGGCGTCAGCGTCGCCGCGGCCGCGGAGCTGCCGGCATAGCCGTACATCGCCGCGGCATCCTGTGCCCACATCTCGCCGTAATGCGCCTCGGTCGCCATGATCGCCGGCGTGTTCTGACCCAGAATATTGGTCGCAACCAACGTCATCAACTGCGCGCGGTTGGCGGCGATCACCGGCGGCGGAACAGTCATCGTGAATGCGCTCTCATAGGCGCTCACCGCGGCCCTGGCCTGGTTGGCCACCTGTTCACATTGCGACGCGGTGGCCGTCATCCAGCTCACGTAAGGCGCGGCGGCAGCAGCCATCGACACTGCGGAGGGCCCTTGCCAAGAGCCAGTGGTGAGCCCGGTGATCACCGACTGATAGGACACGGCGTGCATGTGCAGCTCAGCAGCCAACTGGTCCCAAGCTGTCGCGGCACTCAACATCGGACCGGCGCCGGCACCGGAATACATGAGCGCGGAGTTGATTTCCGGCGGTATCGACCCGAAATCCATCACGTTGCTTCGATCAACCGGCCGCAGCCGCGTTCACGGCCTCGGTGACCGCATAAAGACCGGCGCTCGCACCGAGGGTCCTGACGAAGGCCTCGTGGATTGCCGCGGCCTGGCTGCTGATCGCCTGATAGCTGACGGCATGGGCCGCGAACTGCGCCGCAGTCAGCGCTGAGACCTGATCGGATGCGGCGGGAAGGATCCCGACCGTGGGCGCTGTCGCAGCCGCATTACCGGCGGCCACCGCAGCGCCGATGGTCTCCAAGTCGCCGGCGCCGGCCGCCATCATCTCCGGTTGGGTGGTCACGAAAGTCATTGCGTTCTCCATACATAAGTGCGTTCAGATAAGACGTTGGGTCAAAACCGTTCCGAGCCCGGTGTTTACGTGCTAGCTTTGTGCACCGGATGGCCCTTCTTGACTCAACAGCTTTGTAACAAAGTATTTTTCGGCTCAGTACCAGGCATCAAGCGTGTCGATCCAACCCATAGAAAATGCATATCTGCGAGCCACCAAAGCCATGTCGGCCGGTCCGCACATTTGAGGTCTCTATGAATTTCGTGACAACGGCGTGTGCGCGCAGCAGAATGAGGGAACATGACGGCAACCCCTGGGTCTGCGCGTGACCAGCGCCCGCGTCCGGCCGTACTCGGGCAGTTGCCGCGTATCCGTCGGCCGGACGGATCCCCGATCAGGGTGTTACTGGTCGACGACGAACCGGCGCTGACCAACCTGGTCAAGATGGCGCTGCACTACGAGGGCTGGACGGTCGAAGTCGCCCACAACGGACGCGAAGCGGTCAGCAAGTTCGACGAAGTCGGGCCCGACGTGCTCGTCCTCGACATCATGCTTCCCGATGTGGACGGCCTGCAGATCCTGCACCGCGTGCGGGAATCCGACGTCTACACGCCGATCCTCTTCTTGACCGCCCGCGACTCGGTGATGGATCGGGTCACCGGTCTCACCGCCGGTGCCGACGATTACATGACCAAGCCATTCAGTCTCGAGGAGCTGGTGGCCCGGTTGCGTGGCCTGCTTCGCCGAGCCAGCCAACCGGCCGCCCCGGCCGACGAGGTCTTGAAGGTAGGCGACCTGATCCTCGATGCCGCCAGCCGCGAGGTCACGCGCGGAGGCAAGCCGGTGCCGCTCAGCGCAACAGAATTCGAACTTCTGCGATACCTGATGCGCAATCCGCGTCGCGCGCTCAAACGCACCGAGATCTTGGACCGCGTCTGGAACTATGACTTCGCCGGGCGCACCAGCATTGTCGACCTGTACATCTCTTACCTGCGGAAGAAGATAGACGTCGACAACGAACCAATGATCCACACCGTGCGCGGTGTCGGCTACGTGCTGCGACCCCCGGAATGACCCGCGTG
This sequence comes from uncultured Actinomycetota bacterium, assembly GCA_963818785.1. Taxonomy (GTDB): domain Bacteria; phylum Actinomycetota; class Actinomycetes; order Mycobacteriales; family Mycobacteriaceae; genus Mycobacterium. Next base: position 120,590 of record CAWFTT010000018.1, read on the forward strand.
CGGCGCACCTCTCGGTGGCGCCCTCGTTCGCTGCGGGGTCAACTGCTGTTCGGGGTGCTCGCCGTCGTCAGTATCGTCCTGGTGGCGCTCGGTGTCGCCTCAGTGGTCAGCCTCGACACTTATGTGACTGCGATGAACGACAACGAGGTCGCTGAATCACTGGACGCGCTGAGCCACTCCTATGCCCGCTACCGCACCGTCGAAGGGTCCGCACCGCTTCCGGGCTCGCCGACGGTCGGACAGGCGTTGTTGGGCTTCACCGGGCAGACGCCGGGAAACCTCATTGCGGTGGTCCGCGGCGGAAAAGTGATCGGCTCGGCGGTCTTCTCCGAAGACGAGCCGGCACCCGCACCCGCCGACGTGGTAGCCGCGATCGAGGCGCAACCATGGACCGACGCGTCACCGCGCAGCGAGCATTTGGGCAGCCTCGGTTCCTATCGGGTGGACAGCCGTGCCGCAGACGGTGACCGGCTCGTCGTCGGAGTCTCGTCAAACCTCGCCGATCGAACCGTCAGAAGCCGAACGGTAACGGCGGCAGTGCTTCTGGTGGTCGCACTGGTAATCACCACAGGACTCACGATCTCGGTGATGCGTTATGCGCTGCGTCCGCTGCGACGCGTTGCCGCGACCGCTGCCACAGTAGCCCGGATGCCACTCATCGGCGGCGACCAGCGGATCACCGCGCGAGTGCCAAGCGGTGACACCGATCCGGACAACGAAGTGGGGATCGTCGGACACACGCTGAACCGGTTACTGGACAACGTGGACAGCGCGTTAGCGCACCGGGCGGAATCGGATCGCCGAATGCGCGAATTCATCACCGACGCCAGCCACGAGCTGCGGACGCCGCTGGCCGCCATCCGCGGCTATGCCGAACTGACCCGCCAGGACAGCGCCGCGCTGCCCCCGACGACCGAATACGCCTTGGCCCGAATTGAATCCGAGGCCCGCCGGATGACATCGCTGGTCGACGAACTACTGCTGCTGTCCCGGCTCGGCGAAGGCGAAGACCTCGATACCGAGGACGTCGACCTCAACGACCTCGTCCTCAACGCGGTCAACGACGCCGCGGTTGCGGCGCCCACACACCGTTGGGTCAACCAACTGCCCGAGCATCCCGTATGGGTGCACGGTGACCGCGACCGGTTGCACCAGTTGGTCAGCAATCTGCTGAGCAATGCGCGGGTGCACACGCCGCCAGGTGTCACGGTCACCACGGGAATCGTCGAGCACCGCTTCGGCCCCGACCGGCCCTATGTCGAGTTGACGGTCGCAGACGACGGGCCCGGTATCGACCCCGCGCTGCTTCCACACCTGTTCGAGCGGTTCGTGCGGGCAGACAAGTCCCGATCCGGCGAGACGGGCACCGGGTTGGGGTTGGCGATCGTCGCCTCGATCGTGCACGCACATCAGGGCTATGTCACCGGTGAGTCGGCTGACGGTCGAACCGTTTTCCGGGTCAGTATCCCCACAGTCGATTCACCGGCTGCCGCCGCTGCTCCCGACGTCCTCGCCGCGACCGAAATGCCGCAAAACCGTTAAGACGCTCCATTCGAGATTTGAGCGCCGTCGGCCCTGATAAGACCAGCTCAAGCTGCTACGGGGCGCTGCGGCCGTACCAGGACGCGACCTGAGGCCTGCAAAGTTACCGGCCACGACCGTAAAAAAACCGTTAACGCCAAAGCGCCGGGAATGTGACCCTGCCTAATTTGAGACCGACCTCATCGCCGAGGACGACGTCTGGGCGCCGGCCCGCAACCACAACGTCGAGACCTGTTGACTGCAAACGTATCCGGGAGACATGACGGCCAACGTGGACATCTCGCACAGCATCGCGATCGAACCACAAAGTGATATGGCGCCTACCGAGGTCAGCGCACCTCCGGCGTCCACAGTGAGCATCAGCCCGTCTTTCTCCGACGTCTGTAAACGCGTCTTCCTGGGCAGGCCGATGATCACCGACGATATTCGGCACGAGAAACTATCGAACGGCGTTGCCCTCGGCGCACTTTCACCGGACGCGATCTCGTCGACCGCTTATGGTCCCGAACAGATCATGGTCGAGCTGCTGCCCGCGGCCGGCATGGCAGCGTTCATTTTGTTGCTACCGATCGTCGGTGTCATCTTGCTGATCCTGGCGCTGGTGGCGGCGTCCTATCGCCAGGTCGTCATGGCTTACACCCGAGCAGGTGGTTCCTACATCGTCGCGCGGGAGAACTTCGGGCCTCGAGTGGCGCAAGTCGCTGCCGCGGCGCTGTTGATCGATTACGTCGTCACGGTTGCGATTCAGTGCGCCGCCGGCACCGTGGCGGTGGTGTCGGCCATCCCCGCGTTGGGCCCTTTCAGCCTCGAGATAACGGTGGGCGCAGTGCTCGTCTTCTGCTTCGCAAACCTTCGCGGGTTGCGGGAAGCGGGCCGGATCTTCGCAGTGCCGACCTACTGGTTCGTCACCATGCTGACGCTGATGGTTGTGGTCGGCATCGTTCGCCAAAGTATCTGGGGTCTGCCGCAATACGATCCGCAGCATCTTGCCGGTGCCGTGCCGGTTCACCACGGCAACGGCTTGGTCATGGGCGCGACGATCCTGGTGATACTGCGCGCTTTCGCCAACGGCGGTTCGTCGCTGACCGGGGTCGAAGCAATTTCCAACACCGTGAATCTGTTTCACGAGCCACAGGGCCCCAACGCCCGCCGCGTCTTGACCTGGATGGCCTGGATTCTCGGATTGCTGCTGGCTGGTGTCGCCTGGCTCGGCTATGCCACCCACGCCACTCCGTTCACTGCCGGGTACCCGTCGATGCTGTCGGAGATCGGTCGCGCGGTGTTCGGCCAAGGCTTGATCGGAAACACCCTCTACTTCATGTTGCAGGCGGCCAGTGCGGCCATCCTGTACAACGGGGCGAACACCAGCTTCAACGGCTTTCCCGCTCTGGCCAACTTCGTTGCCGAAGACCGTTTCCTACCGCGGCCGCTGATGAAACGCGGCCACCGCCTGGTGTTCTCGAACGCGATAATCACGCTGACGGCGCTGGCCGTGGCACTGCTACTGGCGACGGGCGGTTCGGTGAACGCGCTGGTGCCACTTTTCGCGATGGGCGTGTTCAGCGCTTTCGCCATGGCCGGCTACGGGATGGCCAAACACCACCTCACCCATCGCGGGCCGGGCTGGCGATACAAGGTTGTCGTCAACGTGTTCGCGGGAACGTTGTCTGCCCTCGTGGTAGGGATTTTCGCGGTCGCGAAGTTCACCGAGGGTGCCTGGCTCATCGTTGTCGTCTTCCCGGCGCTGGTGTTCGCCTTGATGCGGCTCAACCGCCAATACCGCGCCGAGGCCTCCGTTCTCGACATGTCCCGTGCCGCCCCTCCCGATTTCACCAGGCATGCCCGACACCGGGTGTTGGCCTTCGTGGATTCGGTCGACCTCGCCGAGATCGAAGCACTGCGCTACGCGAAGGGCCTGCATGCCGACGAGTTGACCGCTGTGCACTTCGTTCTGGACGCGGCCCACGCCGACCGATTGAAGCAGCGCTGGGAGCACTTCGATCAAGGTACCCGGCTGCGGATGGTCGAATGCCCCGACCGACAGCTCAGCCGAGCCGCGCAGAAAATGGTCCGGCAGACATTACGAGATCACCCGAACACCCAGGTGACCGTTCTGCTGCCGCGGCGAACATACTCGCCGTTGGCGGGCCGCCTTCTTCATGACCGCACCGCCGACAAAATCGCGCGGATCGTGAGCCGGATCCCAGGTGCGACCCCACAGATTGTGCCCTTCGATATGAAGTCGCGGATAACTCAGGCGAGCGCGCCGGGTTGACGGCGCCAGTCCGCTGCGCCCGCGGAACGCGTTGCGCCCAAGGCACATCGTGCGGCAGACGGGGCCGCCGGTCAGCCCCGTTGTCAAGTCGTAAACGTCACCGCCAAGTCCGTAAAGAAAGCGTCAACGAAAAGCACTGTTCGCCAGATGGCGTTTAGGTTCGATCCGGTCGTCATCGCTTGCACCACCGAGGACGGCTCGAAGAAAGCACCCGCACGTCGTCCGGCGAACAGCCTTGAGAACGTCAACAGCGAGTGAATGGAGAGCAGATGTCGGTGTGTGCCTACGTCTTGGTGACGTTGGCCGTCTTCGCCTTATTGGGCATGGCGCAGAGGCTTCTCGAACGACTATGAGCTACGACAACGTAATCGGTCTCGCGCTCGCTGCGATCTTGGCGGTCTATCTCGTTGCGGCACTGCTTTTTCCGGAAAGGTTCTAGGTGAGTACCGTATCGGCCGACATCGTCTTCCTTGCGCTGCTCACGGTTGCCCTCATGGCTGTGCATGTGCCGCTCGGCGACTACATGTACCGGGTCTACACCGGCGACCGTGACTGGCGAGTCGAAAAAGTTGTCTACCGCATCATCGGCGCCGATTCGAAAGCCGAACAGCCCTGGGGCGCTTACGCTCGCAGCGTCCTGGCCTTCTCCGCAGTCAGCGTGCTGTTCCTGTTCTTCCTCCAATTGCTGCAGGGGAAGTTGCCTCTTCACCTGCACAATCCGACGACACCCATGACGGCATCACTGGCCTGGAACACCGCGGTCAGCTTCGTCACGAACACCAACTGGCAGGCTTATCCAGGCGAGACCACCGAAGGCCATCTGGTTCAGATGGCGGGCCTGGCTGTTCAGAATTTCGTATCCGCTGCGGTCGGCATGGCAGTCGCGATAGCGCTGGTACGTGGGTTCGCCCGAACTAGAACCACTGAGCTGGGCAATTTTTGGGTCGACCTGGTGCGGGGCACACTGCGGATCCTGTTACCGATCTCGGTGCTCGGCGCTATTGTGCTGATCGCCGGTGGCGCGATCCAGAACTTCCATTTGCACGTACCAGGTTGTCAACACGCTCGCCGGTAGCCAGCAGACCATCACCGGCGGACCCGTCGCCAGCCAGGAAGCCATCAAAGAGCTCGGCACCAACGGTGGTGGTTTCTACAACGCCAATTCGGCGCACCCATTTGAGAATCCGACGGCTTGGACGAACTGGATCGAGATCTTTCTGCTCCTGGTCGTCAGTTTCTCGCTGCCCCGCACGTTCGGCCGCATGGTTGGCAGCAGGAGGCAGGGCTATGCGATTGCCGCGGTCATGAGCGTCATCGCAGTGATCAGCCTGGGCAGCATGATGTTCTTCCAACTCCAGCACCACGGAACCGTGCCGTCGGCCGTGGGCGCGAGCACCGAGGGCGTGGAGCAGCGTTTCGGGATCGCGGACTCGGCGGTCTGGGCGGACGCGACGACGCTCACGTCCACCGGTGCTGTCAACTCCGCACACGACTCCTACACCAGCCTGGGCGGGCTGATGCAGCTGTTCGACATGCAACTCGGCGAAGTGGCGCCGGGCGGGGTCGGCTCGGGCCTGTACGGCATGCTCATCCTCGCGGTCATCACGGTGTTCATCGCCGGGCTGATGGTCGGCCGCACACCGGAATATCTCGGCAAGAAGATCACTCCACGCGAAATCAAGCTCGCGGCAAGCTATTTCCTGGTCACCCCGCTCCTCGTGCTGCTCGGCACCGCCATCGCGATGGCGTTGCCCGGCCCACGTACCGGCATGGCCAACACCGGATCGCACGGCCTATCGGAGGTGCTGTACGCATTCACGTCCGCGGCCAACAACAACGGCTCGGCATTTGCGGGCCTCTCCGTCAATACCATGTGGTACAACACCGCCCTCGGCTTGGCGATGGTCATCGGCAGATTCCTTCCGATGATCCTGGCGCTCGCGCTGGCCGGCTCGCTGGCCCGTCAGCGTATGACGCCGGAGTCCGCCGGCACCCTGCCCACCCACCGGCCTCAGTTCGTTGGCCTGGTCGCGGCCGTAACGGTCATCCTGGTTGCCCTCACGTTCTTACCGGCCTTAGCACTGGGCCCCCTCGCCGAAGGAATCCACTAACAATGTCGCTTCGCGCAACCGATTCGGACAACCACTTGCAGGCTGTCCCGCCACCCCCGCCGAACACACCACCCGCGTCACCGGGACGGGTGCAAGGTGGGCTGCTCGACCCCGCGTTGCTGGCCAAGTCTCTTCCCCAGGCGCTGCGCAAGCTCGATCCAAGGACGCTGTGGCACAACCCGGTGATGTTCATCGTCGAGATCGGGGCTGTGTGGTCGACCGTGCTGACCGTGCGCGACTCCACCTGGTTCGGCTGGCTGATCGTGTTCTGGCTCTGGCTGACAGTTTTTTTCGGCAACGTCGCCGAAGCTGTCGCCGAAGGCCGCGGCAAAGCGCAGGCCGACACCCTCCGCAAGTCCAAAGCCGACACGATCGCCCGCCGGTTGCATGACTGGTCACCCGGCACCCCGGGCACCGAGGAAGGTGTCCGAGCCCCGGAACTACAGAAAGGTGACATCGTCGTCGTCGAAGCAGGAGAGATCATCCCCGGCGACGGGGAGATCGTCGAAGGCATTGCCTCGGTGAACGAATCGGCGATCACCGGCGAATCAGCGCCGGTGATCCGGGAATCCGGCGGCGATCGCTCCGCGGTGACCGGCGGCACGACCGTGCTGTCCGACCGCATCGTGGTCGAGATCACCCAGGAGCCCGGCCAGAGCTTCATCGACCGGATGATCGCTCTCGTCGAGGGCGCCAACCGGCAGAAGACCCCGAACGAAATCGCGCTGAACATCTTGCTTGCGGCGTTGACCATCATCTTCGTCGTTCGCGGTCGCGACGCTGCAGCCACTGGCCATCTACTCCAAGCTCAACAACCCCGGCGTCGCGGACACCTCCGCTCTCACCGGCAACGGGGTCAGCGGTGTAGTGCTGGTGTCCCTGCTGGTGTGCCTGATTCCCACCACCATTGGCGCACTGCTGTCGGCAATCGGGATCGCCGGCATGGATCGGTTGGTACAGCGCAATGTGCTGGCAATGTCGGGGCGCGCGGTCGAGGCGGCCGGTGACGTGAACACGCTGCTGCTGGACAAGACCGGCACGATCACTCTGGGCAACCGAGAGGCTTCAGACTTCATCGCGGTCGAGGGAGTCACGGACGAGGCGCTCGCTGATGCCGCTCAGCTGTCCAGCTTGGCCGACGAAACACCCGAGGGACGCTCGATCGTCGTCTACGCCAAGCAGGCCTTCGGGCTCCGCGAGCGCTCACCCGGCGAACTCAGCCGCGCTTCATGGATCGAATTCACCGCCACTACAAGGATGTCCGGTGTCGACCTTCACGATCGACAGCTGCGCAAAGGTGCGGCCAGCGCCGTCGTCAAGTGGATCCGGGATCACGGTGGCACTATCCCGGACCTACTCGGCGAGATTGTCGACGGCATTTCAGCCGCCGGCGGGACTCCGCTGGTGGTCGGCCAAGTCACCGGTGGTGGGAGCAACCGGGAAGCCGACGTGCTCGGCGTGATCTATCTCAAGGATGTAGTCAAACGTGGCATGCGTGACCGTTTCGACGAGATGCGCAAGATGGGCATCCGCACGGTAATGATCACCGGCGACAACCCGTTGACCGCCAGGGCGATCGCCGACGAGGCCGGTGTCGACGACTTCCTCGCCGAGGCAACACCGGAAGACAAGCTGATGCTGATCAAGCGGGAGCAGGAGGGCGGCCGGCTGGTCGCGATGACCGGAGACGGCACCAACGACGCACCGGCGTTGGCGCAGGCTGATGTCGGGGTGGCAATGAACACCGGTACCAGCGCGGCCAAAGAGGCCGGCAACATGGTGGACTTGGATTCCGATCCCACCAAACTCATCGAGATCGTCGAGATCGGCAAACAGCTGCTGATCACCCGCGGCGCGCTGAGCACCTTTTCGATCGCCAACGACATCGCCAAGTACTTCGCGATCATCCCGGCGATGTTCGTCGCACTGTTTCCCGGTCTGGACCTGATCAACGTAATGCGGCTGCACAGCCCAGAATCCGCTATTCTATCGGCGGTCATCTTCAACGCGGTCATCATCGTCGCGCTGATCCCCTTGGCGCTTCGCGGTGTTCGGTACACACCGAACAGTGCGTCAAAACTGCTGAGCCGCAACCTCTACATCTACGGGATAGGCGGCCTGATCGCGCCGTTCATCGGCATCAAACTCATCGACCTCGTCGTGCAATTCGTTCCCGGGATGTGATGACAGTGGACGTTTCTCATTCTTTCCGACAGCACTGGGCCGCGCTGCGCGCGTTGCTGGTGCTGACCGTGATCACCGGCTTCGGTTACCCCCTGGTTGTCTGGGGCGTCGCACAAGTTCCCGGATTACACGAGAAGGCCGAAGGCTCCATCATCAAGCTGGCGGGAAAGCCGGTGGGCAGCAAACTGATCGGCCAACTGTTCACCGACAAAGACGGCAAGCCGCTGCCCCGGTATTTTCAGAGCAGGCCGTCCGCCGGTGGTGCCGGCTACGACCCGACCGCTACCGGCGGAAGCAATCTGGGCCCGGAAAGCATCGTCGACACGCCCGCTGATCCGGCCAAGCTCGCGCCGGGCGCCGATCCGGCAACCGCCGGCTACAAACCCAGCCTGCTGACTCAGGTCTGCTCACGCAGCGTCGCGATCGGCCAACTCGAAGGAATCGACGGGTCTCGCCCCTTCTGCACCGGCGGTGGCGTGGGCGCAGTGCTGTCGGTCAAGGGACCCCGCGATTCCAGCGGCAACGTGACCCATCCCAGCCGGGTGGTCAGCGTCAACGAACCTTGCTCGAAGTCGGAGGGGCAATCGGCTGGCTTACCGGCCCAGGTGTTCCGCCCGTTCTACGAAGGTGTCCGCGTGCAGTGCGCCCAGTACGGCGAGGACTACTCGGTTGGCCAAATGGTGCCGATTCGCGGCGCCGCGCCCGAGCATCCTGTCGTTCCGGCGGACGCCGTTACCGCCAGCGGCAGCGGACTCGACCCAGACATCTCACCGAGGTACGCCGAAATCCAGGCGCCCCGCATCGCCCACGCCCGCGGCATCACCCCCGCACAGGTGCTCGACGTGGTGCACCGCGATCAGCGCGGCCGGCAGCTCGGCTTCCTGGGCGAGCCGGTAGTCAACGTCCTGCACCTCAACCTCGACCTGGATCGCGCATTTCCCGTGCAGCCTTGATCTGGCTATCCTCGAACAGTCTTGATCCGTTCGATGGATGATGTTGGATGTGACTTCTGATAGCGCGCTTGCGCAAACAGTGACGAACCCGGATGACCACGCTCAAAAGGCGCAACCGCGCCGCCGGGGTCAATTGCGCATTTACCTCGGCGCGGCACCGGGTGTCGGGAAGACCTGCGCCATGCTGGCTGAAGCTCACCGCAGGTTGGAGCGCGGCACCGACGTTGTGGCAGCCATTGTCGAGACCCACGGCCGGAAAAAAGTTGCCGAATTTTACGAAGGCATAGAGGTTGTCCCGCCGCGGATCATCAACTACCGCGGGAAGGATTTCCCCGAACTCGACATCGAGGCGGTTCTGCGGCGTCGTCCACAGGTCGCACTGGTCGACGAATACGCCCACAGCAACGTCCCCGGGAGTGCCAACGCCAAACGTTGGCAAGACGTCGAAGCGCTGCTCGACGCCGGCATCGACGTGATCTCGACAGTCAACATCCAGCACCTGGAGAGCCTCAACGACGTCGTCGCCCAGATCACCGGCGTCGAACAACGTGAGACTGTGCCCGACGACGTCGTCCGCAAAGCAGCTCAGATTGAATTGGTTGACATCACCGCAGAGGCGCTGCGGCGCAGGCTCGCGCACGGCAACGTCTACCCGCCGGAACGTATCGATGCGGCGCTGTCGAACTACTTCCGTCCGGGCAATCTCACCGCTCTACGCACCATCGCCCTGTTGTGGCTGGCGGACCAGGTTGACGCGGCGCTCGCGAAATACCGCGCCGACAAGAAGATCACCGATACCTGGGAAGCTCGCGAGCGGGTGGTGGTCGCGGTGACCGGCGGGCATGAATCGGAGACACTGGTCCGTCGTGCCTCGCGTATTGCGTCCAAGTCGAGCGCCCAGCTGATGGTGGTGCATGTGGTGCGCGGCGACGGGTTGACGGGCGTGCCCCCCGCATTCCAATCGGGAAAGCTGCGCGAACTGGCCACCAGCTTGGGCGCGACGGTGCACACCGTCGTCGGCGACGACGTGCCCACCGCCCTGCTGGACTTCGCTCGCGAAAGCAACGCCACCCAACTGGTGCTCGGCACCTCGCGCCGGTCGCGGTGGGCGAGCACGTTCCGCGAAGGAATCGGCGCGCGCACGATCAAACTGTCCGGCAAGATCGACGTGCACATGGTGACCCATGAGCAGGCGCACGACGGGTTCTCGTGGTCGTCGGTCTCGCCGCGCGGCCGGCGAACCATGTCTTGGTTGGCCGCCATTGCAGTGCCGTGGGTTCTTTGCGCGCTGACCGTGTCCTGGTTGGACCCGGTCCTGGACGTCGGCGCGAAGACAGCCGTGTTTTTCGTCGGCGTCATCGGCGTCGCCTTATTCGGCGGCGTGATACCGGCGCTGATTTCGGGAGTGTTGTCCGCGGCATTGTTGATGTGGTTCCTCACCGAGCCTCGGCACTCCTTCGTCGTCACCAACCCCAGCCACGCGGTCACCGTCGTGGTTCTGCTCACGGTCGCGGTCAGCATTGCCGTGCTGGTCGACACCGCCGCTACTCGCGCCAGAGAGGCCAAGCGGGCCACTCACGAGGCCCAGTTGCTGGCTCTGTTCGCAGGGTCGATCCTGCGCGGAGGTGACCTGGGCTCGTTACTGGAAAAGGTGCGGGAGGCCTATTCGCAGCGCGCGGTGAGCCTGGTCCGCGCCGGTGAAGGCGGCCGGGAGCTGGTCGCCAGTGCAGGTCAGGACCCGTCCACCACGGCGGAATCGGCGGATACCGCGGTGAAGGTGGGCGACGACGATTTCTGGATGCTGATGTCCGGCAAACCGCTGACCGGTCGCGACCGCAAAGTGCTTTCAGCGGTCGCCACCCAGGCCGCGGGCCTGGTCAAACAGCTCGAGTTGGTCGAGGAAGCCGACAAAGTGCACTCGTTGGCCGAGGCCGACGAGTTGCGCCGGTTACTGCTGTCGGCGCTCGGGCACGACCTCCGCACTCCGCTGACCGCCGCGAAAGCCGCAGTGTCGAGTTTGCGCGCCGAAGATGTCGGCTTCTCGCCCGAGGACACCGCTGAGTTGCTGGCTACCGTCGAAGAGTCGATCGACCAGCTGACCGCGCTGGTCGGCAACCTGCTGGATTCGTCGCGGCTGGCCGCCGGCGTGGTGCGCCCGCAACTCTCCACCGTCTACGTCGAGGAGGTCGTCCAGCGTGCGCTGGTCGGCATCGGTAAACACACCACCGCCTTCGGGCGCGCCAGCCTGGACCGGGTCAAAGTCGAGGTCAACGGCACGATCGCAATGGCCGACGCGGGTCTGCTGGAACGGGTGCTGTCCAACCTCGTCGATAACGCGTTGCGCTATGCGCCGGGAAGTGCGGTACGGGTCAATGCGGGTCGGGTCGGCGATCGAGTGCTCATCAACGTCGTCGACGAGGGACCGGGCATTGCGCGAGACGTCATAGAGCGGATCTTCGAACCGTTCCAGCGGCTCGGTGACAGTGACAACACGACCGGCCTGGGCCTCGGCCTCTCGGTCGCCAAGGGCTTCGTCGAGTCCATGGGCGGCACCGTCCAGGCGTGCGACACCCCGGGTGGCGGCCTGACCATTTCGGTCGACTTGGCGGCGCCGCCGGCGAACGCTCATCCGTGAGTCAAGGTTGCCGTGAAAAGTGGCTTGCCGCGAGCAGTGGCGCCGGTGACTCGCGCCAACGACGATGCAGAGCGCGGGGGCACCCCAGCTTGCGAGGGGACGATGAGGAGCAGTGGCGCCGGTGACTCGCGCCAACGACGATGCAGAGCGCGGGGGCACCCCAGCTTGCGAGGGGACGATGAGGAGGAGTGGCGCCGGTGACTAAAGTGCTGGTGGTCGATGACGACCGGCAGCTGTTGCGTGCCTTGCGCATCAACCTTTCGGTGCGAGGCTATGAAGTCTTCACCGCGGCGACCGGCTCCGGCGCCCTGGGAGCTGCCGCTGAGCACCACCCGCACGTGGTGATCCTGGACCTGGGATTACCCGACATCTCCGGCATCGAGGTGCTCACCGGTCTACGGGGCTGGATGACCGCGCCCGTGATCGTGCTGTCGGCCCGGACAGATTCCGCCGACAAGGTGGGCGCACTCGACGCGGGCGCCGACGATTACATGACCAAGCCGTTCGGAATGGATGAGCTGTTGGCCCGGCTGCGTGCCGCGGTGCGAAGGGCCGCGGTGACCCCGATCGCGGACGATCCAGTGGTGGAAACGAAATCATTTACTGTCGACCTGTCGGCGAAGAAAGTGATCAAAAACGGCAGAGAGGTTCACCTGACGCCCACCGAGTGGGGAATGCTCGAAATGCTTGTCCGCAATCGCGGAAAGCTGGTGGGGCGTGAGGAATTGCTCCGAGAAGTCTGGGGCCCAAAATACGCGAGGGAAACTCACTACCTGCGCGTTTTTCTGGCGCAGTTGCGACGCAAGCTCGAGGATGACCCGTCCCGCCCCAATCATCTGCTGACCGAAGCCGGAATGGGTTATCGCTTCGAGACGTAATTGTTGCCTGGCCTCGGCCGCAGTTCTCCCGGTGGAGTCCACTGACGTGCAGCGACGTGCTCGACATTTCGTCTGATGTGATTAGTTCTGCGGCTGCACAAGGTGTCTGGCGTAGTCAGGGTCGACTGAGGAGCATCGCCGATGGTTGCCACGTCTGCCTTCGGCAAGCCGCCGGTATCGCTGAAGCCTGCGTCAAGCTCGCATTACGCCCATCGGAGCGCCCGTCGCGAGGGCGCAAATCCGGCGGTGGTAGCCCACGCGCCTTATAGTTACCCGTAACTCAAGTGGCGGCTGAAGTGGGTGTTTATGCGGCGAGACAGCAAACCGTGGTGTTCCGGTCAACATACTGACATCAATCATTCGCGGCCCGGACCAGCTTTCCAGGACGTTCAGCCATCGCAAACCACAGTCGGCTCCCGCCTGAGTTTTGCTGACCGCCGCGCCGTTCGGGCACGCCGACATGTCCGCCGAAGCGCACGCCTACCCGGCTGACGTGCAGGATTTATTCCCGATCGGCTCGCCCCGAGTAGCGTACGAGAACATGCCCCTCCACATCATTGTCAGCGGCGAGGATGCGCTGGCGACGACGATCGTCGAGGAGCTGAAGAGCGCCGGAGTCAGCGTGGTCCGGCTCGTCAACACCGATCACGCCCTGGTCAGCAGCGAACTCGCCGCAGCCGGGGTGGCCAGAGCGACGGCCGTCATCTGCGCCGGCGATGACGACGCCACGAACCTCGAAATCGCGTTATTGGCCAGGAAGGCCAACGCCACCGCGCGCGTGGTGGCGCGAGTTGCGAACGATGTGCTGCGCGAAGCGGTGGCCACGGACAACGGGCCAGGTGCAATTCTCGACGTCGCCGAACTCGCGGCGCCGGCTGTGGTCGAGGCGTGTCTGGCGCACAGCACACACCCATTCGAGGCGGCTGGCATCAAATTCGCCGTCACCGGCAGCGAGGCACCACGCGAAGCGACGCTGCGCGAGCTCTACGGTGATCTGGCCCCAGTGGCGGTGATCCACGGGGCCGGGTCACCCACCCCAGGTGAAGTGGAAGTCTGCCCGGGCCGGGACCTGGAGGTGCACGCCGGTGACTGGACGGCGATGATCGGCACCGCCGACGAGGTCGGCGCACGCGGAGTGCGGATCCCGCAGGCCAGCGGCACCCGCACCCGGCTCTCGCGGGCACGCCGGACGCTTGACGCCGTGCGCACGCTGCGCAGTGACGTCAACCCGGCCTTCTACCCCGTTGTCGTCGGCGTGCTCAGCCTGATCCTGGGCTCGGCGGTGATCTTGCGGTTGAGTTACGAAGCCCCGCCGCGCATGACGTGGGTGGACGCGTTGTACTTCACCATCGAGACGATCACCACAACCGGATACGGTGACTTCAGTTTCGTCCACCAACCCACCTGGCTGCGGCTGTTCGCGGCCATGTTGATGTTCAGCGGTGTCACCAGCACCGCGCTTTTGGTCGCATTCATCGCCGACGTGCTGCTGTCGCGCCGCTTCGTCTACTCAGCCGGCCGGCCTCGGGTGCGCCACCTGCGGCATCACATCATTGTGGTGGGGCTGAGCGCCCTCGGTATGCGGGTGGTCAACGACCTAGTCGGCGCCGGGTACGACGTGGCGGTGATCGAGCGTGACGAGAACAACCGGTTCGTATCGTTGGCACACGAACTCGACGTACCGGTCATCTTCGGCGACGCTACCCTGCCGCAGACGCTGGAATCGGCCCGAGTAGACCGCGCCCGTGCCGTGGCAGTGCTGACCCGCGACGACATGATCAACATCGAGACCGGCATTGTGCTGGCCGAGATGCTGGGGCCCCGGGTTTCGCCGGAGCTGACCCGGACTGACGTGCCACTGGTGTTGCGGGTCTACGACCGGGCGCTGGGACACGCGGTGGCTCAGCGGTTCGGCTTCGAGAACGTCCGGTCCACTGTGGAACTGGCCGCACCGTGGTTCATCGGCGCAGCGATGGGCCTGCAGGTGCTGGGAACTTTCTCGGTCGCCCAGAACTCCTTCGTAGTCGGCGGTATGCGGGTCGCCGCCAACAGCGAGCTCGACGGAATGCGGATGTTCGAGCTGTCGACCCAGACCCGCGTGATCGCGATCACCCGGCCGAACTCTTTGGTCAAGTTGCACCCGCGACGAGACGCACGGCTGCGCGGCGGCGATACGGTCTATCTCGTCGGGCCGTATCGGGAGCTGCTGGAAACCCTGCGCAAGGGCTTCTCGCCTCAGCAGCCGACAGCAAACGAGCATTCCGGTAACGACAGTGACGTCGACGTCGGCCGGGAAGCCAAGACGGGTTGAATCGCCGGGCTCGGCCCGGGTAGGCGACTTCCCGTCGTCATCTGAGCTGGCAACGGACACGCTGGCCGTCGCCGTAAAGAATTCGTATCAATTCCATTGATATCCGGTAGGCAGTTCACCCTACGGCCATTTAACGCGCGGGCGAACCTAGACTGTCTCGAAGGTAACTGCCAGCTTCGCCTAGTAAAAGAGACGTGATGTTCTTCGACCCTGATCAGCTCGACCGGCCGATTTCGGCCGTCCGCAGGTCGGCCGCGGTGGCCGCTGTGACCTTCCGGGAGGCGGGCGCAATGAGGGAGGTCGACGTGATCCGCGTGGGCTTCGGGAGGTGTCGACCCTGAACGCGACCCGCGCCGCCGCAACGACTGTCCTGAGTAACGCGATCGCTGTTCCAGGCCAGGTTCGCCGACCGCATTGTTGTGGCTGCCCGGAACGGTGCGGAGGCTTGTGCCGTCGAGGTCGCCGGCTCGACTTCGGCTCATTCGGGGGACACGCAGTGATGGATTTTGCCGTATTCCCACCGGAGATGAACTCCGGTCGGCTGTATGCCGGTCCGGGATCCGGGTCTATGGTGGTCGCCGCCGAAGCTTGGGACAAGATAGCCGCCGAGCTTTACGCGGCAGCCAACAACTACAAGGCCGTGATCTCGGGTTTGACATCGGGGCCGTGGCAAGGTCCTTCAGCGGCGTCGATGGCTGCCGCGGCCACCTCCAACGTCAGCTGGCTGAGCAGCACCGCTGCGCAGGCCGAAGAAGCCGCCAGCAAGGCTCGGGCGGCAGTCACCGCCTACGAGGAGGCGTACACCTCGGTGGTACCACCACCGGTGATCGCGGCCAACCGCACCCAAGTGAGCCAGTTGTTGGCCACCAACATCTTCGGCCAGAACACCTCAGCGATCGCCACCCTCGAGGCGCAATACGCCGAGATGTGGGCCGCGGACGCCGCGGCGATGTACAGCTACGCAAGTTCTTCGGCGGCTGCGACGAACCTGACCCCGTTCATTCCGCCACAGCCATCGACCAACGAAAGCGGGCGGGCCAACCAGGCTGCCGCCATGGCGCAGGCTGCCGGCGCCCCGGCCGGCAACGCGCAAAGCGCGGTCTCGTCGATTCAGCAATCCTTCTCTGCGGTGCCCAACGCGCTGCAGAGCCTGGCGACGGCGGCGCCGGCTGCTGCGGCGCCGGCCCAGGCTGCTGACCCGCTGAGCACGCTGAGCAATTTGATCTCCATATTCCTCGACGCGCCAGCGGCCCTGTCGTCACTTTTCGTCACCACACCGCTGGCCCCCTTGGCGGCAGTTTCCCTTCCCTTAGACGTTATCGGTGCTGCGACTGGTTTGAGCACGGACGACATCGTCAGCGGCTGGGCAGGCAAAGAGCCCTGGCCGGGGTCCGGGGACCGGCCCCCCACGGAGTTCCCGGCGATTATCACGGGCCCGATAGTGCCGGCGACGCCGGCGGCACCACCACCCTTGTCAGCCGGTCTGGGCGAGGCGAACACGGTCGGGAATTTGTCGGTGCCGGCGACATGGACCATCGCCACGCCGGCGGTCCGCCCCGTCGCGTACACCTTGCCCACTTTGCCGCCCGGGGCCGCTTCGCCTGCGGCGGCCGCCGCCGAAACGGCATCGACACTGGCGTCGAGCCCGACGTTGGGCGAAATGGCGCTGGCCGGAATGGCCGGGCGCGCGATGGCCGGCACGGTCGCCGGCGGCGGGAAATCGGCCGGCAAAGCAGTCGGGCGCGGTCGCGTGAAGGCTGACAGTGGCGCGAAAGCCGACGGGGCGACCGACCAAGCCAGTGAAGTCCCGCAGGAGAAGCCTCGGACCGTCGTCACCGGAGTCGCGGCCGAGCTGCGCGAGTTCACCAATCTCCGTGACGAAGGAATCCTGACCGACGAGGAGTACAACGAGCAGAAGAACCGCCTGCTCGGGCGCTGATTTACCCACCGTCACGTGGGACGAGCGTCGCTTTTCTGGAATGGGGATGCGCAGCAATGGATTTCGGTCTTTATCCGCCGGAGATTAACTCCGGCCGGATGTATGCCGGTCCTGGCTCCGGGCCGCTGATGGCTGCTGCGCAGGCATGGGATGGCCTGGCTGACGAATTATTCGCGGCGGCAAACCAATACGAATCTGTGATCTCCGAACTTACCGCCGGAGCATGGTCGGGGCCGTCAGCTGATTCGATGGCGGCTGCGGGCGCCTCGCATGTCACGTGGCTGAGCGCCACCGCTACACAAGCCGCGGATACCGCGGCGCAGGCGCAGGCCGCAGCCGCCGCGTACGAAACGGCGTTCGCGTCGACGGTGCCACCGGAAGTGGTCGCCGCTAACCGATTCCAACTGATGACTCTGATTGCTACCAACTTCTTCGGTCAGAACTTGCCCGCGATCGCGGCCACCGAGGCCCAGTACGCCGAGATGTGGGCACAGGACGCCGCGGCGATGTACGGCTATGCGGGTTCGTCGGCATCCGCGACCGCGCTGACGCCGTTCAACAGCCCAACGCAGACCATCAATTCAAGCGGGTCGGCCGGCCAAGCCGCCGCCGTCGACCAAGCCACCAGCACGTCGGCCGGCAACGTGCAAAACATCATCTCGTCGGTTCAGCAAACGTTATCCGCGGTGCCTAACGCGCTGCAGAGCCTTGCAACCACGGCCCCGGCAGCTGTGGCACCGGCACAGGCGGCGGACCCGCTGGGCACGTTGAGCCAGCTGATTTCGATTTTCCTGAGCGCACCAACCGACCTCACCGGAATTTTTGTAGAGGCACCATCAGCCCTTTTGACGATTCCGGATCTTTTTCCCGCCATCATCATCGACACTTCCACGGGTTTGCACACGGACAATATTGTCCGCGGCTGGGCAGGGGTTGAGGCCTTTCCGGGGACAGCGTCGGTGCCCCCCACGGAGTTCCCGGCGATTATCACGAACCCGGGCCCCTTGGCAGCGACGGCACCGACCGTTGCGGCGGGTCTGGGCCAGGCCGACGCCATCAGCGGA
>CAWFTT010000019.1:0-85447 GCA_963818785.1 uncultured Actinomycetota bacterium
CAGGCCTGGACCGCCGCTGCACCCGAGATACGCACGGTCGCAATGTCATTGCCCGCCGCCGGTGATGCCGCCGCCGCAGCCGGCGCGGTTGAGGCCTCCTCAGGAAGCGCTTTCAGTCAGCTCGGGCTGGCCGGCATGCTGGGGCCGGGCATGGCCGGCACACCCGGCGGCGGAACAGACGGCGACAGAACGAAGTTGGGGCAACGTTTGTCCGCTCGGCCTGCCGATGCGGCGAATGACACTCAGATCGAAGCGGTACCCGCGCCCCGGGCCGTGGTCACCGGCGTCGCGGCGCGGATTCGCGAGATCGCCCAGCTGCGAAACGAGGGCAGGCTGACCGAGCAGGAATTCGTCGATGAAAAGAATCGGCTGCTCGGACGCTGACGTTTGCCATCAGTCGGAGATGGACAGCGCGATGCCATCGAGGATGTCGTGTTCGCTCACGACGAGTTCGTGAATGTCTGCGCGATCGGCCAGCGCCTGCGCCAACTCCTCGACGACGATGGCGCCGCCGCCGATAACGTCGACGCGTCCCTCGTGCATCGGCCCGAGCGCGGCCCGCTGCTTGCGGGTCATACCAATCAACTGCTCGCACGTCGTCAACAGTTTGTCGGTAGGCACCCTGGAAAGATGTATTGCCGCAGGGTCGTAAGCGGTCAGCCCTTGGGTGAGCGCCGACAACGTCGTCATCGTTCCGGCCACTCCCACCCAGGTTCTGGCCCGTGCTACCGGAACCACGTCCAACGCCGCCCCGAGTCGTTCGCGCACCACTTCCCGGGCGTCGCTCACCTCGGTCGCGGTGGGCGGGTCGGAATGCAGACACCGTTCGGTGAGCCGGACACAACCGATGTCAGCCGAGAAACACTGCTGCACCTCACCTTCGCCCAACACCACCTCGGTCGACCCGCCGCCCAGGTCGACTACGACGAAAGGCGCTTCTGCGCAATCCATTTCCGCCACCGCGCCGCGAAAGGAAAGCTCAGCCTCCTCGGCGCCGGTGATCACCTCGGCCACCGCGCCGGGACCGGCAGTGTTCAACACTTCAGCCGTCATAGCAAAGAACACGTCACGATTCGTGGCGTCACGGGTGGCCGACGTGGCGACCATCCGGACGCGATCGACTTGATGCTCGAGAAGCAGCCCGGCGTAGTCGATGAGCGCAGCGCGGGTGCGGTGTAACGCCTCGGCCGCGAATTGCCCGGTGGCATCGACTCCCTGCCCCAATCGCACGATGCGCATCTCGCGATGCACGTCACGCAGGGCACCGTTCGACTGTTCGGCGATCAATAACCGAATCGAGTTGGTGCCGCAGTCGATTGCGCCGACGCGCTTGAGACCGCTCACCTCCATTGCCCCGGCGCCAAGATCCCGGCCATCGACGGGTCGGCAGCCAGCACGGCCACCGCTTCATCACCGAGCGGATTGACACCGCGACCCTTGGCTAACGAGTGCGCAATCACGACGTGCAGACACTTCACCCGGTCGGGCATACCGCCGGCCGAGACGGTGGTGCCGAGCGGCTCGATCGCGTCCCGCTCGGCCAGGTAAGACTCGTGCGCCCGGCGGTAGGCGGCGGCCAGTCCGGCGTCGGACTGTAGGCGTTCAGTCATCTCCCGCATCATGCCCGACGACTCCAACTTGCCGGCGGCGGCGGTCAGCGCCGGGTGCGTCAGGTAATACAACGTCGGAAAAGGTGTGCCGTCGGGCAGTTTCGGCGCTGTCCGCACGACACCGGGCTCACCGTTCGGGCAGCGGTAGGCGATTGCCAGCACCCCGCGGGGCTCGCGTCCCAGCTGTGCCGCCACTGCCACCAGGTCGGCAGGATCAACCACCGGGCTGCGCGGGCGTTGCGGGCGGCGGCGTGGAACCGGGAGGCAAAGTGGCCCGGTCGGGCGCTGTTGTGGGTGCGGGTGGCCCATGCGGGACGTCGGCGATGGTATGCCATAGCGACGTGTACCACGGATCGCTGCTCCGCGAGGTCGCAGCCGCCGAGCCAGGCTCGGGGGTCGCAACCACCGCGCCCGGCGGAAGCTGCACTTGATAAGGGACGTCGCCGGGCAGCACGAAACCGAGACGCTCGCGAGCCTGCGCTGCGATGAAGGCCGGGTCGTCCAGCTTGCCCTTCTGTTGTTCGAGATTGGAAATTTGCTGGCGCAACGCGGCTTCGGTTGTCGCCAACTGGTGCATCTCGGTGCGCTGTGCGAAGAACGTGCGGACCGGCCCGGCGATGGTCAACGTCAGAACACAAACGACGGCGGCGAGCACCGCTGCGCGGCGGGCGGTGAAACCCAGCCGCTGCTCGAAGCGTTGTTCGGCCGAAGCAGCGATCGACCGCTCAATGGGCTTGGCGACGGTCTGCTGCGGCGGCCGGGCGGGGGGCACCTCCCGCTGGCGGGGAACGTTGCGGCCGCGGACCGGTGCGGCCGGCCTGCGCGGACGGCCGGACACCGAGTCGCCACGGCCCGGCCGCGACGCGGGGCCGCGCCGCTTGGAATCGGGCCGCTTGGCTTCCGACATCCTGACTACAACCGCTATCTGCTGTCCGGTGTGTACCGGGGAAAAGCCAGGTCGCCCGCATAGCGGGCCGCGTCGCCAAGCGCTTCTTCGATCCGCAGCAGCTGGTTGTACTTGGCCACCCGCTCAGTGCGCGCCGGCGCGCCGGTCTTGATCTGTCCCGAGCCGACCGCAACGGCCAAGTCGGCGATCGTGGTGTCCTCGGTTTCACCGCTGCGGTGGCTCATCATCGTCCGGTAACCGCTGTGGTGCGCCAACGCCACCGCGTCGAGCGTCTCGGTCAACGTCCCGATCTGATTTACTTTGACCAGCAACGCATTTGCCGCACCCTTGTCGATACCCTCTTCGAGCCGCTCGGGATTGGTGACGAAGAGGTCGTCGCCCACGATCTGCAAGCGGTCACCGAGCAACGCTGTCAGTGCGACCCAACCTTCCCAATCATCTTCGGAAAGCGGGTCTTCCACCGACACCAGCGGATAAGAGTCGAGTAGCTCGGCGTAGAACTCAGCCATCTGAGATGCATTCAGCGTCTTGTTCTCGAACGCGTAACCGGCTGTCTGGTCATGAAATTCGGTGGCGGCGGCGTCCAGCGCCAGCGCGACGTCCGACCCTGGGCGGTAACCCGCCTTTTCGATGGCCGACAAAATCAGATCAAGCGCAGCCCTGGTACCGGACACGTCAGGCGCGAAGCCGCCCTCGTCGCCGAGGCCGGTGGCCAACCCCTGCTTTTTGAGGACCGATTTGAGGGAGTGGTACACCTCGGCACCCCATCGCAGCGCCTCGGCGAAGCTGGGTGCGCCGATCGGCGCGACCATGAACTCCTGAATGTCTACGCCGGTGTCCGCGTGCGCGCCGCCGTTCAGAATATTCATCATCGGCACCGGCAGAATGTGCGCGTTGGGACCGCCGAGGTAACGGAACAGCGGAAGCTGGGCGGAGTCAGCGGCGGCTTTGCTCACGGCCAGCGATACACCGAGGATGGCGTTGGCGCCCAACCGCGACTTGTCCGGCGTGCCGTCCAGGTCAACCAGGGCCTGGTCGACCAGCCGCTGATCGTCGGCGTTGAGGCCGATGACGGCCGGCGCGATCTCGTCGAGCACCGCACGCACGGCCGCCTTGACGCCCTTGCCGTTGTACCGGCTGCCGCCGTCGCGCGATTCAACGGCCTCGTGCTCACCGGTCGAGGCTCCCGACGGTACGGCCGCCCTTGCAAAGGTCCCGTCGATGAGTGCCACCTCGACCTCGACCGTCGGGTTACCACGGGAATCAAGGATCTCGCGGGCACCGACCTGCTCGATAATGGGCACTGACCTCTCCTTGCGTGGTAGCCCGGGCTACAAACCTACTCAGGTCGTCCGAGACGGTGTACAGACGCCATAGCGGTCCATAGCTTAATGCCATACCGGACGGACCTGCCTCACAGCGGGTGGCCCTTCGCGTAGGCGGTCGCCCAGTCGCGGACCGCGCGCGCATACGCGTCGGAATCGTTGTAGGCCCGGAGCGCGGTTATCCAACCTCGCGGTGTCTGCAGATCTTTGCCGCGCCAACACAAGTAGCCGGCCGCTGACAGTGCGGCGTCGTCGATGTTGTCCGGACTGACGATGCCGTCGTTGTTGGCATCGACGCCGTACAACCGCCAGGTCTCGTGGATGAACTGCATCGGTCCCATCGCCCGGTCGGCCGCCGAATCACCGTCCGTGCCGCCCTCACCGGTGTCGACGATGCGCAGGGTGCCGTCGGTACCGTCCAACTGCACACCTCGAATAGGTGGACGCACATCGCCGTTGGGCGCCAGCGCTGCGTGGTGGTATGTCCCGTGGTGACTTTCTACCTGCCCGATGCCCGCCAAGGTAGTCCAGGACAGACGGCAGCTCGGGTTCTCGACTTGAGCCACTCGCGCAGCGTAGGCATAGGCCTCCAAGGCGACGATGGGAATTCGCAGTGCGTCGGAGCGCTGCGCCGCCCAATCGTGGAGTTGGTCGGCGGGCCGTCCGGTGACATGAGTGTTCACCGGCGGCACCGGGTCCCCGGCCGGTGGCGGCACGCCTTTGGGAATGTACGGACCGAGTTGCCACGTACAACTCGACGCCAAAAGCAGCGCCGCCGCACTCAGCACGGCGACCGTCCGCAGCCAACGCACCGGCGACACAACAACTCCCTAAAACGCCTTCGGTCTCGCACCATCGTCCCACGGGTTGTGCACTGCACCGGTTCTCTGGGCGCCGAGTCGGGCGTAGTCGCAGGACATAACACCCGTCGCTCACCCCGCGCGCCGACGATGCAGCAAAGCCTTGCCAGGACGCAATCTACGGGTCAACGTCCCCGCGGAGCAGGACTTGCCATCTGCGGCCCGAAGCCACCAGCAACACCAGGCGGGGTCGGAAGGAAACGTTGCAGCACCACCGGAATTGTTCATTCGTACCGACCTGAACCAGCTTGAGAACATACCGAAAGAACTGTTTCGGGCTCTGGCTTGTGACTCTCCGCTACGAAGGGTGCAGAATCTCAGTTTCCGGCTTCCTCGGCCGTCGCCTCGGATGGCTCTTCGCCGTCCTGCACCGACAGCACCGGGTCCCCCTCAGCGGGCCCGGCCATCTGGAAGTCATTCGAGAGCGTTTCGCCGCTCAGCGCTTCGCTGTTCGACGAGTCGGTTGTGCCGGGGGCGACTTCATCGGTGTGCCACTGCTTAGCGACGTCTTCGACTGTGGCCACAGACCCGCTCAACGGTTCGGAGTACGCCGCCGGTTCTTCCGGCAAGGCGAGCAAGTGGTCGGTGTCCTGCGGCCAACATGCCCGCCACTCCTCTTCAGTGATCACACCTAGCGAAGCGGCGTCCAGCACCTCTGCAGTGTCTTGGCCGCGACGGACGGCCGCAACTGCTTTCTCGGCGCTGCGCACGGTGTCCATGAACTCCAGAAGCTGTGAGCGCAGCTCAGTTTCGGCGTCACCGTCCACCGTCAAGCGTACCGAGGTGATCGACTCGGGAATCAGTTCTACTGGCAGGCCGGCCCTCTCGACACGCTGAACGACCTTCTGCGCCAGAGCCAATGCGGGCTGCGCGGTGGGCACGTCGTCGAACACCGAATTCCGTGACTTCTCGATCGCCTTGCGCTCTTCCCATTGAGCTAACTGATCGTCAAGCGAAACGTCTTCGCCGGCAAGTACTCCTGGCACGCGATTGCCCAATTTGCGCACCAGCGCGTCAGCGACCTCGTCGATGGTGAACGCATGCTGCGGGGCGTCCTCGGCGATGCGGGCATGAAAAAGAACTTGCAACAGCACATCACCAAGTTCTTCGCGCAGTTCGTCGGCAATGCCGCTGCGGACCGCGTCGAAAAGCTCGTAAGTCTCCTCCAACAGGTAGCGGCGCAGCGAATCGTGCGTCTGTTTGCTTTCCCACGGTCCGGCCGTACGCAACTTGTCCATCATCGCCACGGCGTCGACGAGTCGCTCACCTCGCTGGGACTCCGGTGCCGAGATCAGCCTGTCCCCGGCGGCCAGTCGTGCCGTCACCGCCGGATGGTTGGCGTCCGAGGACAACAGCACGGGGGCGTCGTCTCCGGTGTGCGCAGGGCGCGCCGAAGGCAGTGACCACGGCACCGCGACCGGCATCTCCTCGGTGTACTGCACTTCTCCGGTGAGCAGCTCGACGGCTTCTACCGGCACCAACGACGGACGGCGCGGGTCGACCAGCACCACAGTCACGAGCGCCACTCCTCTTTCATAGGCAACCGGGTTACTGACCCGGTCCCCCGGCCGGTACGGACTTCGTTATACCAACTTCTTTCTGCGGATTCCCACCAAGTGCCGACACCACGTCGGCGACCAACTGCACCACTTCGAGATCACGAATGCGGGGAGCACCGACACCGGTGCCCGCTCGCGGGATAGGAACCTGCACCGTAGCCGTCGTCGCACGGTAACGTGCGCCCGGATACCGTCGCGCCAGACGCACCTGGGCCGAGTCCGGCAAGGTAAGAGGCGATATCCGCACCGTCGCCGTCGACGTTGCGGTCACGTCGGTGATGCCGGCGTCGCGGCACAACAGTCGCAGTCGTGCCACCGCGATCAGCAGCGCAGCCGGCTCCGGCAGTGCGCCGTAGCGGTCGGTCAGCTCCTCGACCACCGCGTCGATGCCGGGTTCGTGGGCCGCCGCCGCCAGCCGCCGGTAGCCCTCCAGGCGCAGCCGATCGCTGGCGATGTAATCGACCGGAAGGTGTGCGTCGACCGGCAAATCGATGCGCACGTCCTTGGGTTCTTCGGCGCTCACGACGGTCTTACCGTCGGCGGCCGCCCGATAGGCTTCGACGGCCTCGCCGACCAGCCGCACATACAGGTCGAAACCAACACCTGCCACATGCCCGGACTGCTCGACGCCGAGCACATTGCCGGCGCCGCGGATCTCGAGGTCTTTCATCGCCACCGCCATGCCTGCGCCCAACTCGTTGTTCTGCGCGATCGTCGCCAACCGGTCGTATGCGGTCTCAGTCAGCGGAACGTGCGGCGGATAGAGGAAATAGGCGTAACCGCGTTCCCGGCTGCGGCCGACCCGGCCCCGCAACTGGTGCAGCTGCGCCAGACCGAATGTATCGGCGCGCTCGACGATCAGCGTGTTGGCGTTGGAGATGTCGAGCCCGGTCTCGACAATCGTCGTGCACACCAAAATGTCGTATTCGCGGTTCCAAAATCCTTCAACGGTGGTTTCGAGTGCGTCCTCGGGCATCTGGCCGTGCGCGACGACCACTTTCGCTTCGGGGACCAGTTCGCGGACCCGCGCCGCGGCCTGATCGATCGAGCTGACTCGATTGTGTATGTAGAAGGCTTGCCCGTCGCGCAGCAGCTCCCGGCGCAGGGCGGCCGCGATCTGTTTGTCGTCGTGTGGGCCGACGTACGTCAGCACCGGATAGCGCTCCTCGGGCGGGGTGAGGATCGACGACATCTCGCGGATACCTGCCAAACTCATCTCCAACGTCCGCGGGATGGGGGTTGCACTCATAGTCAGCACGTCGACGTGGGTGCGCAGCGACTTGATGTGCTCCTTGTGCTCGACACCGAAGCGCTGTTCCTCGTCGACGACGATCAGGCCGAGGTCCTTCCAGCGCACGCCGGTCTGCAGCAGGCGATGCGTGCCGATCACGATGTCGACACTGCCGTCGGCCAGTCCTTGCAGCACCCTGCGGGACTCGGTGGCATCGGTGAACCGCGACAGCCCCTTGACCGTAACCGGAAAGCCGGCCATCCGCGCGGTGAAGGTTTGCAGATGCTGGTCGGCCAGCAGCGTGGTCGGGACCAGCACCGCGACCTGCTTGCCGTCCTGGACGGCTTTGAACGCTGCCCGCACGCCGATTTCGGTCTTGCCGTAACCCACGTCGCCGCAGATCACCCGGTCCATCGGCACCGGCTTTTCCATGTCGGCTTTGACCTCGGTGATCGCCGTGAGCTGGTCGACGGTCTCGGTGAATCCGAACGCGTCTTCCATCTCGGCCTGCCACGGCGTGTCCGGCCCGAACGCGTAGCCAGGGGCCGCCTGTCGCTTGGCATACAGCGAAACCAGCTCACCGGCGATCTCACGCACCGCGCGGCGCGCCTTGGTCTTGGTGTTGGCCCAGTCGCTGCCGCCCAGCTTGCTCAACGCCGGCGCCTGACCGCCGACGTAACGCGACAGTTGGTCCAGCGAGTCCATTGGGACGTACAGCCTGTCTGTGCTGCTCTGGCCCCCGCCGCGCTTGCTTGACGCGTACTCCAGCACCAGGTACTCGCGGCGCGCCCCACCGACGATCCGCTCGGTCATCTCGACGAACCGCCCGATGCCGTGCTGGTCGTGCACCACCAGGTCACCCGCGGTCAGCGCCAGCGGATCGACGACGTTGCGGCGCTTGGCCGCCAGCCGCTTACCTTCGGTGGCGGTCGCTCTATTGCCGGTCAGGTCGGTCTCGGTGATCACGACCAGGTTCACACCGCCGGCCATGACGAACCCGTCGCGCAACGGGCCCTGCAGGACGCCGACCACGCCGGGCTTCGGTTCGGCGCCCGACTCCAACAAACTCGCCGGCGTGTCGGATTCACCGAGACGCTCGACGACACGGTGCGCGGTTCCACTTCCGGGCGTCACGACAACCGCGTGGCCACCGGTGCTGACGTGGGCACGCAGCATCGCGAAGATACTGTCGATGTCGCGTTGGTGTCCGCGGGCAGAGGGTGCTGCGCGGATATCCAACTCGAACGCCGACTCGTCAGAAAGCTGACTCAGCGCCCACCACGGATGGCCGGCCCGCTCGGCGGCCACGCGCGCCTCGTCGAGGTCGACGAACCCCGATCCGCCCAGCTGCTCGACGTCGACGGGCGCATCGCTGCCCAAAGCGGCGACCGACCAGGAAGCCTCGAGGAATTCACGGCCGGTCGCAATCAGGTCGGCGGCGCGGGTGCGGATCTTTTCCGGGTCGCACAGCAGCACCGGAGTGTGCTCGGCGACCTGATCGGTCAGCAGCGAAGTGCGGCCCGGGCGCAGCACCGGCAGCAGCGCCTCCATGCCGTCGACCGGGATACCCTCGGTCAGCTTGGCCAGCATATCGCTGACGCTGCCGGTGACAGCGCTCTCGCCGCCGCCGTGGTGACCGGCCAACTGCGCGGCCCGCTGCCGCACGTCGTCAGTCAGCAGCAGTTCCCGGCAGGGGACCGCGACCACCGTGTCCACGTTGATCTCCGGAATCGACCGCTGGTCGGCCACCGAGAACATGCGTATCTCGCTGACTTCGTCGCCCCAGAACTCCACACGCACCGGGTGCTCGGCGGTTGGCGGAAACAGGTCGAGGATCCCGCCGCGAACCGCGAACTCGCCGCGCCGGCCGACCATGTCCACTCGGGTGTAGGCCAACTCGACCAGTCGGGCGATGATCTCTTCGAACGCTGACTCATTGCCGACGGTCAAGGTGACTGGTTCGACGAGGCCTAACTGAGGCGCCATGGGCTGTAGCAGCGAGCGCACCGCCGTCACGACCACCTGCAGCGGCGGACCCAGTCGGGCGTCGTCGGGGTGGGCCAGTCGGCGCAGCACCATCAGCCGGGCGCCAACGGTGTCGACGCCCGGTGAGAGTCGTTCGTGTGGCAGAGTCTCCCAGGACGGAAAGACACTCACCGCCTGCCCGAAGACACCGCGCAGCTCAGCGGCCAGGTCGTCGGCTTCCCGGCCGGTCGCGGTCACCACCAGCAACGGGCCCTGGCGAGTCAGCGCGCTGGCGACCAAAACCCGCGCGCTGGCCGGGCCGACCACCGTCAGCTCGGCGGGCCGGTCAGCAGCGCGCTCACACACCTGCTGCAATGTCGGCGCGCTAAGCGCCAACTCGACAAGCCCTGCGATCGGGGTGGCCCCCGAACCTACAAGCTCAGATGCGGTCATGGCCTCGGACAACGATGCGAAGCGCAGCGATTCATTACCGCCATTCTATGCGCTGCGCCAGTCACGTTGCCCCCGTGCTCAACCGACGTGAGCAGGCCCACAGCCCGGCCGCTGACAAGGAGCTGTCGCCTATTCACTCCTCAGAACCGCTACCCGTCTTGCAGGCGCGGATCTGCTTCCAGGTGGGTCAAGCCGTTCCACATCAAGTTGACCAGATGGGCGGCGACCACTTCTTTCTTGGGCTCGCGGGTGTCCAGCCACCACTGTGCTGTCATCGAAACCGAGCCCACCAATGCCTGGGCGTACAGCGGCGCCAATTCCGCGTCCAAACCCCGGCGGGAGAAGTCCCCGGCAAGAATGGAGCTCACTTGACCGACGGCATCGTTGAGCAGACTGGAGTAAGTGCCCGAGCTGATTGACGCGGGCGAGTCGCGAATCATGATCCGGAATCCGTCTGTGCGTTCTTCGACGTAGGTCAGCAAGGCCAGCGCCACACGCTCGACCCGCACGCGGCTCCGGTTGTTCGTCAGCGACGAGGTGATGCCGTCGAGTAGCGCCGACATCTCGCGGTCCACGACCACCGCGTACAAACCCTCTTTGCCGCCGAAATGCTCGTAGACGACTGGCTTGGACACGTTGGCGCGCAGTGCTATCTCTTCGATCGAGGTGCCCTCGTAGCCACGTTCGGCGAACAAAGACCGCGCGATGTCGATGAGCTGGAGGCGGCGCTCGCTGCCGGTCATCCGGGCCCGCGGCGGCCGCACCTCTTTATCCGGCGCTGCCACGGCCACCAGCGTATCGGCTGACACGGCACGGTAGAGACAAGTTGCGCTTCGGCCCGCCCTCGGGCCGCATCGTCGCCGGACGGGACAGCAGCGTCCGCTCCTCCTCGGGCCGCCCTCGGGCCGCATCGTCGCCGGACGGGACAGCAGCGTCCGCTCCTCCTCGGGCCGCCCTCGGGCCGCATCGTCGCCGGACTAAAGTCTCCCTGGAACTAAGGTGAGGGTCGGCATCTGCACCGATCACTCGCCGCCCGGTCCGTCGTGGTGTAATCGGCAGCACATCAGATTTTGGTTCTGAGAGTTCAGGTTCGAGTCCTGGCGACGGAGCAGCCACTCGACTTAATCACCTTCAACAAGGGCGCCGCCGAAGCGGAGTAAGTTGTGGTGGTCGAGCTCAGCCGGCCCGTTAACACGGGGCGAGTCGACCGTCGTTGTCGCCACCGCGTAATGGTCTGCGGCCGGGAGGGTGCCGTGAGTGACGATTCGGCCTCTGCATTTCCCCGAACAGCACTTTTCGGTGCGAATAATTAATTTACCCGTCGGTAGTTTCCGATCCGATGATCGGGCAAGGTCACTCCGCGACCAAGCCGTGTGCGAACTGCGGCAAATATGTGACCTCGCCGCAATGGCGAAATGCTCCCCGGTGCCTTGACCGACCGACCTTTTATACGTTACGGGGGATCGAGTTTATCCTATCCTGGGTATTCAGTCCGCTGTCAGTTAGCGACCAATAACGAGAGTTCGTTAAACGAGTCGAATTAAGACCAAAAGAATGAATCCAAGGGAATGGGCAGGGACTGAGTTTGTTAGCAGCACCGCTGGATCCCTTCGTACTCAATCGCCCCGGCTTTACATACCGCGCACAGGCGCCCGACAGAAGAGGACGTCAATGACCGTCTCTCCGATGCACACCGCTATCAGCGACCGCTTCGAACTTCCCTACACCTTGAGCTGGCGCGATCCCGATCTCGACTGCACTCTCGTGCTCTCGCAGCCGTCGACCGATCCTGACCTGTGGGGCGAGTACGCAGCAGGAGCGCAACGCAGCTACCGCAGACACGGAGTCGAATGTGCCCTCGACGTGGATGCGCTGCGCAGCGGAGCCGACACCATGATGTTCTTTGCGGTACTCGACAGGAACGAGCGAATGGTGGCCGGTGTGCGGGCCATCGGGCCACTGCAGTCAGCCGACGACTCACATGCGGTGGTCGAATGGGCCGGGCAACCAGACCATCACACCGTGCGCAGCATGATCGAGGACAGGTTGCCGTTCGGCGTGTTGGAGATGAAGTCGGCGTGGGCGATCGACGACACGCGTCGAGGCTTGTCTCTCACCAGCGCGGTAGCCCGCAGTGCTTTCCACATGATGACGTTGTTGGATATCCAATTCTGCATGGCCACGGCCGCCGCATATGCGCTCAATCGCTGGCGCTCTTCGGGGGGAGTTGTTGCAAGTATTCCGGCCACACCATATCCCAACGAACGTTACCAAACCAAAATGATGTGGTGGGATCGTCGCAAATTCGTTAATCACGCCGAACCGGACCAGGTGGCAAAGATATTGACAGAAATCAATTACCTGAACCAAGAGTTCTACGACCGATGCACCACACCATCGCTATTAATCGAAGCCTGAACCAGCCGTCTCAATTCACCGAGGTCGGCGAACTGCTCTGCGGCACGTCTTGCATCCTGGAGAAATCCATTGACACGACGCGTCGGGCAAGCAACGACTCCATGGCCGCGTTGTCCAGGGGACGGGACAACAGAAAGCCCTGCGCGCGATGACAACCCAGATCCAGCAGCGCCTTCGCGGCGGCGACAGTCTCGACTCCCTCTGCGACGACCTCGAGTCCCAATGCGTGCGCCAACGCGACGATGGCCTGCACGATCGCCAGATCCCGCGCATTGGTGCCCAGCTCGCTGACGAATCCCCTGTCGATCTTGAGGGTGTCCACCGGCAGCGATTTCAAATAGGTCAAGGCACTGTACCCGGTGCCGAAGTCGTCGATGGCTATCTGCACGCCGATGTCCTTGAGCCGGGCGAGCGTTTTGCGGGTGGTGTCTATTTCTTGCACAACCACCCTTTCGGTAATTTCCAGACATACGGCGCCAGGATCGATGGAGAATTCATCGAGGCACTCCGCAACGTCGTCGACGATGTTGTTGGCGACAAGCTGCATCGGCGAAATGTTGACTCGCAGAACCGCATCACGTCCGACACCGCGAGCGCGCCATAGCCCGAACTGCGCGCAGGCCGAGCGCAATACAAGACGGCCGAGTTTCCTAGCCAGGTTGATCGATTCGAGCACCCCGATGAACGCATCCGGCAGCAACAACCCACGAGTCGGATGTTGCCAACGAATCAGCGCCTCGGTGCCGAGCACCTCTCCGGTGTCCATCCCGAATTCCGGAAGATAGTGCAATACCAGCGCGCCGTGCTCGGCGTCGGTGGCTCCTTCCAGGTCCAATTCGATGTCATTGCGGATTGTGTCCTGCTCGAACATCTCCGGACTGAAAGCTGCGACCCTGGCGCCTCCGGAAGTCTTGGCCGACCGAGTAGCCTGATCGGCGCGACGCAACAGATCCGAAGTGCTATCGCGTCCCGGTGTTCCGGTGGCCACTCCGACACTGACGGAACGAGTGAGCTTCTCACCGTCGATGACGACCTGTTGGTGGACTCTGTTCTGCAACCAGTGCGCGAAGGCGACCGCGTTGTCGACATCCATCGGC
Source organism: uncultured Actinomycetota bacterium (assembly GCA_963818785.1). Lineage (GTDB taxonomy): Bacteria > Actinomycetota > Actinomycetes > Mycobacteriales > Mycobacteriaceae > Mycobacterium. The sequence goes on from CAWFTT010000019.1 coordinate 13,426, forward strand.
TCCGTCGGCACGACCACCAACTCGTCGCCACCGAGCCGTGCGGTGACGGTCAAACCGTCGGCCGCCTCGCGCAGGAATTCGGCGAAGCCCTTGATGAACCGGTCGCCGGCGCGCTGGCCGAGGTGCTCATTGACGACTTTGAAGCGGTCGAGGTCGAGAAACAGTGCCGCCACCGGGCCGCGCCGTCCCTCGGCGAGGCGTTCGTCCAGGTGTGCGATCAGCGCCCGACGATTCAGTAAGCCGGTCAGGTCGTCGTGCTCAGCGAGATAACGAACCTGTTTCTCGGCGACAATTCGAGCTTGCAGCTGAGCAAACAACGTGGCGATCGTCTGCAAGGCATTGAGTTCCTCGGGCCGCCATTCCCGGTCCCCGAATTGAATGAAGCCCAGGGTGCCCGTCGTCACATCACCGGAAAGTAGCGGAACGGCTGCGATGGAACTCTCCGAGCCGCCTGTCCCGCGCTCGATGTTTTGTCGGTAGTCGGCGATCGCCGGCTCCTGACTTAGGACGAAGGGCGCCTTATAATCCTCGATGCGCGCGAAAACCGAGTCGGCGTCGGCGAAGTAAATCACGGCGAGCGGGTCGGGGCCGGGCACGTTCTCCCGCCGCGGCCATTCGGCGACGAGCACCGTTGCATGAATGGTGTGGTCGTTGTGGCGCAGGAAACCCCAGTCAACTTGGAAGTGACTGACGAGGTCGCGCAGCACGCGCTCACTGATGGCGGCCGAGTTCCGCGCGGTCGCCCCCATCAGCTCGGCGGCAGCCGCGGTGACCAAGTCATCCAGCGAGCCCGACATGTCTACACGGTAATCGGTGGCGCGGCTACCGCGGACTGACTCGACGGCAAGTTCGTCTGCAGCCTGACAACTCGCCGCAAACATGGACCAGGTTCAAGCCGAGCAGCTCAGCTGCCAAACCAGTCGATCCCGCAAGGATCGTAAAGTCGCGAGGCGAGCGAACGAATCGTATGCTGTGCACGCAGGCAACGCCGGTTTCCCGGGCTCCGCCTGCGGTCCCTGGTGTGCTTCTCGTTCGTAGCCGATATTCGCCCCTGATGCGCGGTCAGTGATGAATAATTCAAAAAGTGAAAAGCTGAGCCTTGCCCGCCAGATCGTAGGCACTGTTGGTTAAGCACAATCGACGGCCCGAGGCGACGCCCGCGCCTGTATCGGAGGACGCTGTGCCACGCAGCCTGGAACTCGTCGTTACGTCGGTTGCGGTGCAGTTAATGGAGGCGACCGCGGCCAACGCCGCCAAAGTCAGTGAGCATGTGTTGGCGCAGCTCGTCGAACAGTTTGCCGTCGATGCCAGCTTCCTGCGTCATTACGCCGAGAATGAGCGATCTTCCATCCTGATCGCCGAATGGCCGCCGAGGCCCGCGAAGCCTGAGCCGGACTCCGTGGAGGTTGTCTACTTCGCTGACGGCGACTCGATCTACACGCTGTCAGAAGAACTGAAGAAACCAACCGTCATCCGCTCAGGCGGGGATTCTCAGGCCGGCGCTGACGGCCACCGACAACACCCGTCACCGTCGGTCGCCGCGGCACCGTTGGTGTCCGGTCCGCTCACAACCGGTGTGCTCGGATTTGTCAAGGACGGTGACCGGGACTGGACTCAGGAGGAGATCAACGCGCTCGAAGCGATCGCCTCGCTGTTCGCCCAACTGCAGGCCCGCATCACTGCCGAGGAGAAGCTTCGCCACCTCGCCGAGCACGACGACCTGACCGGCCTGCACAATCGCCGGGCGTTGATGTCCTACCTCAACGAGCGCCTCGCGGCGGGCAAGCCGGGGCCCGTCGCGGTGCTGTATCTCGACTTGGACCGGTTGAAGTCGATCAATGACTACCTCGGCCACACTGCCGGCGACCGGTTCATCCGGCTTTTCGCGCAGAGACTGCGTGTTCGGATCGGCTGCCTGGGCATGATCGCCCGACTCGGTGGCGACGAATTCGTCGTCGTTCCCGACGAGCCGATGTACCCGGACGCCGCCGAGGCGTTCGCACGCCACCTGCAGAACATGGTGCAGAACCGGGTGCTGATCGCCGGCGAGTTGATCACCCGCACGGTGAGCATCGGGGTCGCAGTCGGGGTGCCTGGCCGCGACGACACTTCGGATCTGCTGCGCAGAGCCGATCAAGCCGCGCTGACCGTCAAACGCATTGGCGGTAATCAGGTCGCGGTGTCCACCAGCGACATGTCAGTCAAGGGCTCATTCGATAACGACGTCGAGTTGCATCTGCAGCGAGTCATCACGGGCGATTCGCTGCTGTTGCATTACCTGCCTGAAATCGACATGCGGACCGGCGAAGTCGTCGCAGCCGAGGCCTTGGTGCGCTGGCAGCATCCGACACGTGGGCTGCTGCTGCCGGACTCATTCATCGGCGTCGCCGAATCGGTGAATTTGGCCGGCGACCTCGGCCGCTGGGTGATGCGCAAGGCCTGCTCGGAATTCAGCGAATGGCGGTCCAGAGGAGTAGGACAAAACGCGACGCTGCGACTCAACGTCTCGCCGGTGCAATTGGTGACTGACGGTTTCGTCCGCAGCGTCGCCGACCTGATCGACGAATTCGGCATTGACGCCGGCTCGGTGTGCCTGGAAATCACCGAGCGGGTGGTGGTTCATGACATCGAGAGCACGCAACGAACGCTGCGCGGACTCAAAGACGTCGGAGTTCAGATCGCAATCGACGATTTCGGCACCGGCTACGCCGTTTTGTCACATCTGAAACTGCTACCGGTCGATGTCTTGAAGATCGACACCAGCTTCGTGCGTGAGCTCGGCACCAACGAGGGTGATCTGGCGATCGTCCGTGCCATCATCGGCCTGGCTGAGGCGTTCAATCTTCAATTAGTGGCAGAGGGAGTCGAGACCGAAGCTGCCGCTACCACTTTGCTCCGCCACGGGTGTCGGCGAGCGCAAGGGTTTTTGCTGTCCCGGCCGCTTTCCGGCGAAGCTATGGCAGCGCTGCTGTCTATCGGCTGGCTGCCGATGCCGTTCTCAACGAGCCCGAGCCCGCTGGCCCGGCAGGCGATCTAGCACAATGACGGTGCGCACTCGCTGAGCCGCGACGGCCGCCGCCAGGCGCCTGCACGGAAGGATCACTGTGCCGCACAGTTTAGCCCTCGTCACCTCGGTTGCAGGGCAACTGGTCGAGGCGACCGCGTCCACCGCCGGTGAGGTGATCGAACAGGTGCTGGCTCGACTGGTCGCACGGATGCCACCGGGCGCAAGGTTTTTTACTCTCGCGACCAATCGGCGGCAGCGCGATGGAGTCGCTGCTGTCCGCACGGTGGATTCCGATGCCGTTTCTGGCTGACAGCGAAGCGTTGACCGACAATATGGCGGGGCCTGGCCACCGCACCGGCACCTGCTCACGACAGCAGCGTCCAGGACCCCCGGTGTTCCAAGCCGCTGGCCTTGTGCAGGTTCGGCAACGGGAAAACGAGCTGACCGCCCCAATCGGCGACATATGAAAGTTGTTCGGTCAGCTCGGCTTCCAGATTCCACGGCAGCACCAAAACCACGTCGGGACGGTCTTCGGCGATGACGCTCGGGTTGTACACCGGGATGCGCGTGCCGGGTGTGAAGGTGCCGTGCTTATAAGGGTTGCGATCCACGGTGTACTCGAGCAGATCCCGACGGATACCGCAGTAGTTCAGCAGCGTATTGCCTTTGCCTGGCGCGCCGTAACCAACCACCCGCTTGCCGTCGGCGCGGCACTGCAGGAGGAACCGCAATAACTCGTGACGCACTGCCTCGGTTCGTGGGCGCAGTTGCCGATATCCCTCGACACGGTGCAACCCGGCTGCTCTCTCGGCGCGCAGGACCGCGGCCACCCGGTCGGTCGGGGGCATGGCGATTCGCGCCGGGCGCGCCCAGATGCGAAGTGAACCACCGTGAGTGGGCAGCAACTCCACATCGACGACGGACAGTCCGGCGGTGGCGAGTGCGCGGGTCGCTGACAGCAGGGTGTAGTACTGAAAGTGTTCGTGATAGATGGTGTCGAATTGGCCGAGGTTGACCAACTTCAGCGCGTGATGCACCTCGATGCTCAGCCACCCGTTGTCTGAGAGCAGCCCGCGCAGGGCGCGGGTGAAGCCCAGCAGATCGGGTACGTGGGCGTACACGTTGTTGGCGACTACCAGATCCGCGGGGCCATGCTCGGCGCGTACCTGGCGGGCCAACTGCTCGTTGAGAAAAGCCGACAATGTCGGCACGCCACGTTGCCGGGCGACCGCGCCGACGTTTACCGATGGCTCGATTCCCAGGCATGGCAATCCCGAATCGACAACGTGCTTCAGCAGATAGCCGTCGTTGCTGGCGACTTCCACCACAAAGGAGTCCGGTCCCAGCTTCAACCGGTGAATGGTGTCGTCGACAAAAGTGCGGGCATGCTGTACCCAGCTGTCGGAAAACGAGGAGAAGTAAGCGTAATCGGTGAACGCGTTGTCGGGTGATGCATGCGCCGCAATCTGCAGCAGCAGACACTCCTGGCACAACCTGAGGTGCAGAGGGTAAGTCATCTCCGGCAGGTCGAGTTCGTCGGCAGCGAGGAACTTCTCGCACGGCGGTGTCGCACCGAGATCCAAGATGCTGACCAACTGGTCCGAGTCACATAGTCGGCAACGCATTGAACCCTCGCTTTGTGATGTCCCGCCGGGCCGTGCAGTGCCGCGTGCCGGGGGAGAGCATCTCGCCGGAACCGTATTGGTAAAGCCGAAGACCGTTCTGCTGTAGGGAATTGGCAACGGCTATGCCGCGCAGCGCGATCACGTGGGGGCGCCCGGACCGCGGCGGGGGTGTACCGCGGTCCGGGCGGGCTGGGATGGACCGGTTGAGTTCACTGATCAGGTGCGCAGTCATTTCCGCCGCACCGAAGTCGGTGCCGACAAGCGGACCGGCTCGGCCGGCATGCTTGCCACCAAAGCAGCAGCGACGACGGTGTTTCCGGTCAGGGCGACGAATTGACGGTACGGCGCAAGCAATGCCGCGCCGCGTGGCATAGTCGGCGCTGGCACTCGGGGCGAAGTCAGCGCCGTTGTGCAACGGGATGATTCGTGCTTTGTTCGCGGAAGGGAGACGTTCGACGGTCATGAAGCCGCGCTTCCTGCCGGTGGCAGGAACGGCCAGCTGGCGTCCTTCTCGGAAACCATAGTTACTGGTAGGGGCCATTCGATGCCGAAATGCGGGTCGGCAAAAATCCTGCACGCTTGTGGGTTCGTCGTCACCGCTGACCTGGTAGAGCACCTCGGTGTGGTCAAGCAGAGTCTGATAGCCGTGCGCCACGTACGGCGGCAAAAACAGCGCGCGATGATTCTTTGCGGTGAGCCGCACCATGACATGTTTGCCGTAAGTGCGCGATTCGGGGCGAACGTCCACCGCGACGTCCACGATGGCGCCCGACGTGCACCGCACCAGCTTCGCCTCGGCATGCGGAGGCAATTGACGGTGCAGACCCCGCATGGTGCCCCGGGCGTGGTTGTACGAAATACTCATCTGCACCATTTCGGAGTTCAAGCCGCACCCGGCGAACTCATCAGCACAAAACGATCGGGCGAAGAACCCGCGGTGATCACAGCGCGGTTCGATATCCACGATCGTCACGCCGGCGATGACGGTTGGCCGGTAGTGCATATCAAGGTCCCGTCCGGGGCGAGCGCTCGTTGACCTGCCCAGCTTCGAGCGGCAGCTCGATCTGCTTGAGCCCGGCGTGCCGGCAACCAACGAACGTCTCCCAGTCCTGACCACGCCGATTTGCGGTATGCAATCGCCGGCAGATTAGTGGTGCCCGCGGTCAGCCGGCCCTGGAGTAAACCAGACATCGACACGAACGACATGATACATACCAGCAGGATGCTCGGAAAGACATAACAGACCAGAAGTATGGGGCCAGAAATCTATTCCTGAGAAAAAGGTGAGGATGCTTGGCTCGCTCGCGATGGGGCGGCCGGGCGCGGTGTCGGCCGCCCGCCTTTTCTACCGCCTAGTCAGGCTGCGCCAGCGCACCCACCGGTAAACCGGCCAGCCGGCGCCCGGTAAGCCGAGTCCGGCGGATACCGCCCTGGCAGCCGACCGGCGGTGTCATACCGGATCCAGGCCAACACCTCAGCGCCGCACAGACGCGGATTGAGCTGAACGGTCAAGCACAGTGGCGTGGGCGCCGGCCGACCATACTTTCGCCGGAGCCTCGGAAGAAAGTCCCGCGAGATTCAGAAGCTAGGCGCGGACCCATTGGCGTGCCGGCTCGTCACAGACGGCGGGTGACCGGCCGGAGGCCAACATGTACCTCACCGCCATGTTATTTCCTCACTTAGATACTTTTAGTACGGTATCTATGGCCCGACAAACTGACAGCATCTAACGGAAGTGCTGCGGGCACCGCGTGGCAGCGCCGCCGGTAGGCCTACAAACTGGTAATCTCGGACCGGACGAAGTATCACGCCGTAAGCTCCGGCTTGCCGGTACTGGTGCACGGTCTCGCGCACTCTCGCTCGAGGAAGGCGTCGTCAACGTGCAGGCATTGAATAGGACCTTCAACCTCACGACGGTCTCTCGCCAATGTCGTCGCATGCAGTCAACGGTTTACGCTTCGCAACACCCCTGCGCTGAAAACACACCGCGCCATCCCGACCTGCCGGCGATACTCGTCCGGACAAGCAGCGGATTCCATCTGGGGCGTCAACCTCACGATCGCTCACCGATGCGCAGCTGAAAGTGGCCGAGTCCGCTATGACCGAGTCGACCGATCGACGCGCAGATACGACACGCCAACAGATTCTGCGGGCGGCATCACACCAATTCGCCGAACATGCCTACCACGACGTGGGATTGGACGATATCCTCGCCGACGCGGAATTGACCAAAGGCGCGATGTATTTCCACTTCCGCTCGAAACACGCGCTGGCACTGGCCATTATCGACGAGGAGTTGACCGCCAATACGGTCGCTTTCAATGGGCTGCTGGCGCGCAAGCTCTCTGGGTTGGAGACTATCGTCGACTATCTCTTCCTGCTAGCGGTCAGGGACATCAACGAGGACACAGCTCGGGCGGCGCGGCACCTTGTCGCCGCAATCGGCCGAGCTGAGGGCTTGCAGCCAACGTTGTTCAAACAGTGGATCGAAAGCCTTGTCCCGGTCCTGCAGCGGGCCGTCGCCGAGGGAGATGTTGTCGAGGACTGCGAACCGGAGGACATGGGCCGACTCGTCGTCTCGCTGTATCTGGGTTTGTGCCAAGCCAGCAACCTCGACGACTCCAAGCGATTTCTTCTCGACCTCGAGAAGGCTTGGTGCCTGGTGCTGCCCGGCATAGTGCCCCCGGAGCGGCTCGGCTACTTCCGGCAGTTCCTTCGGCGGCGCGCGGCGCTTGCCGTCAGCGCGACGTCTGCCTGATCAAAGAGATGACGGCGCGGTGCCGTCCGACGCCGCCTTCGGCGCGCCAACAGCTGTTATGCTGCGCATCGGGCGGGAAAGTGTCAGACGCCGAAGTCGGAGTCTAAGCGATTTAACTAAAACTCCGGAGGTGCGGCGGAATGGCGCGGCAGGTCAGGTCTGAGGCCACCCGACGCAAAATTCTCGATGCAGCAATCGACGTGTTCAGCGAAGTTGGTTACGCGGCTGCGAGCTGGGGCACGATCATCGAGCGTACCGGGATGACCAAAGGTGCCTTGTACCACCATTTCGACTCCAAGGAGTCGTTGGCGTCCGCAATTATTGAGGAAGGCTCCGACACCCTTCTGCTGGCGTTCCGCAACATGTCCGGGCCTTCATCGCCGGCGCTCGAGAACCTGATCCACGGCACTTTCGTCATCGCGCAGCTGACCGCGTCCGACAAGATGGCCCGTGCAGCGCAACAACTGACGGTTGCGTTGAGCGGATTCAACGACGCGACCTCACGTGTGTTCACAAATTGGTTGGCAGTGATGACAGCGGAGGCTCGAAAGGCAAGCAGCGAAGGCGACCTCCGCGAAGACCTCACCGCGGAGACGGTCGCCGAATCGATCGTCGGCGCCACCTTCGGAATAAGATTATTAGTCACCGCAACATCAGGCGACGACCTCGGCCGCCGGTTGGGCCAGATGTGGGAATTGTTGCTCCCGGCTATCGCTTCCGAGGAGTCGCTGCCGTACTTTCGTGAATTTTTGGCTCGCGAAGCGCTCCGGCAAGAACGAACCGGCTTAACCGACTGAGTCCACCTTCCCCCCGAGCAAGTCGCACTGCCGCGTGAGTGCAGCTCTTCGACGGCTGCGACCGATCGGTCAGGTTGTCGCGGTCAGTGCTCTTCGAGCCACAGTTGCTCAGTCAGATCTTGGAAAGTGGCGAGCGCGAAGTGGTCGTCGACGCGCTGCATGGCTGATCTGCTCATCAACGCCCGTACCACCGAGCCGTCCTTGTGAGCCAGCTCGACCACCCGATTCGCCAGAGTGTGCACAACCGACAGCACCGATTCATCGGCCGACGCCGCATGAAAAATCTGGTGAAATTCCAGCGCCAGCACCTGTTCGGTGCTGCACCCGACGATGTCCGCGAACGCAGTGTTCGCGAACAAGATGGTGCCGTCGTGAGCGACTGCAAGGACTGGCACCGGCAGCCGCTCGAGCACTACCAGCGCCGGCAGCTGCTTGAGAGTGTTCATCGGTGACTGGGTTTGCGAATTTCGTCGTCGCTCCACCCAACGATTATCATTCATCTGAGCCGTTCCTGAGGCATTCGTTTCAAAAACAATTCCTGACAAACCAACGAGCGAGAATGGGTTGCTTGAACTATTCGCGGTCGGCGGCGAGCTGGACTGGCTTTGCAACCGGCTGAGAGCAACTCCGGCGAGTCAACGGGCGATTTTTTGCCAACAGCCTCCGAACAATGACACGCTGAGACACTCTGAGACACGCTGGTAGACCCGCTGAACGAGGAGGCGTCCGCCAGCCGCCTCAGGGGGGCGCCGACCCTGAATGATCGACAAACCGGCGCGGAAGAGGTGTTCATGACAACGCACGGCGAATCCGCGGTCCTGGTCCTAGCCGCGGGAACGGGCAGCCGGATGCGCTCAGACAACCCCAAGGTGCTGCACACCATCGCCGGCCGCAGCATGCTGGCGCATTCGCTGCACGCGATCGCCAAGGTGGCGCCGCAACATCTGGTCGTGGTGCTCGGCCACGATCACGAGCGCATCGCCCCGGTCGTCGCCGAACTGGCCGAACAACTCGGACGCGGCATAAGTGTCGCCCTGCAAGCCCAGCAGCTGGGTACCGGGCACGCGGTGTTATGCGGATTGGCCGCGCTGCCCGACGACTACGCCGGCCCCGTCGTCGTTACGTCCGGCGACGTGCCACTGCTTGACCCAGACACGTTGGCCGATCTGGTCGCGACGCACAGCTCGCACGCAGCGGCCGTCACCGTGCTCACCACCACGCTCAGCGACCCGACCGGTTACGGCCGCATCCTGCGCACCCAGGACAACGAAGTGATGGCGATCGTCGAGCATGCTGACGCCACTCCGTCGCAACTGGACATCCGCGAGGTCAACGCCGGTGTGTACGCCTTCGACGTGGCCGCGCTGCGGTCGGCACTGAGTCGGCTGTCGGCGAACAATGCCCAACGCGAGCTGTATCTCACCGACGTCATCGCAATCCTCCGGCACGACTCCCAGGTAGTGCACGCCCGCCACGTCGCCGACAGCATGGTGGTGGCCGGCATCAACAACCGCGTGCAGCTCGCCGAGCTGGGCGCTGAACTCAACCGGCGCATTGTGGCCGGACACCAACTGGCCGGCGTCACAGTCATCGACCCCGCCACCACCTGGATCGACGTCGACGTCACCATTGGCCGCGACACCGTCATCGCGCCGGGAACCCAGTTGCTGGGCCGGACCCACGTCGGCGAGCACTGCGCCATCGGTCCGGGCAGCACGCTGACCGACGTCACCGTCGGAGACACAGCGTCGGTGATCCGCACGCACGGCACGTCGGCCACGATCGGTGACGGCTGCACTGTGGGTCCGTTCGCCTACCTACGCCCGGGCACCGTCCTGGGCGCCGACGGCAAACTCGGCGCCTTCGTGGAAACCAAGAACTCTACGATCGGGGCCGGCACCAAGGTGCCGCACCTGACCTACGTCGGTGACGCCGACATCGGCGAGCACACCAACATCGGCGCATCGAGCGTCTTCGTCAACTACGACGGCGTGTCCAAACGCCGCACCACCATCGGCTCACACGTCCGCACAGGGTCGGACACGATGTTCGTGGCGCCGGTCACCGTGGGTGATGGCGCCTACACCGGCGCCGGCACGGTGTTGCGCGAGAACGTGCCGCCGGGGGCATTGGCGGTCTCGGCCGGCCCTCAGCGCAATATCGAGGACTGGGTGCAGCGGAAACGTCCCGGCAGCATGGCCGCGCAAGCCGCCGAGCAGGCTCGTCAAGCAGCGCAGGCCAATCCTCCGCCGGCATCCGACCAAACATCGTGAGGCCACAGGGCACCGAATCCGGCGATCCGCTACCTAATATATTGAGGCCAGCCATCAGGGAACCGAATCTTGATCCGAACGGCGGGGTACATGTGAGCCACGACTGGAGCGACAACCGCAAGAACCTGATGCTGTTCTCCGGTCGCGCGCATCCCGAGCTGGCCGAGCAGGTGGCCAAGGAGCTCGACGTGCACGTCACCGCGCAAACGGCGCGGGAATTCGCCAACGGCGAGATCTTCGTCCGGTTCCGCGAGTCCGTGCGCGGCTGCGATGCGTTCGTCCTGCAGTCGCACCCCGCACCGGTCAACCGCTGGCTGATGGAACAGCTGATCATGATCGACGCACTGAAGCGGGGCAGCGCCAAACGGATCACCGCCGTCGTGCCGTTCTATCCCTATGCCCGCCAGGACAAGAAGCACCGCGGCCGCGAACCGATATCCGCGCGCTTGGTCGCTGACCTGTTCAAAACTGCGGGTGCTGACCGGATTGTGACGGTGGACCTGCACACCGATCAGATCCAGGGTTTCTTCGACGGACCCGTTGATCACATGCGCGCGCAGAATCTGCTGACCGGCTACATCAAAGACAACTACAGCGGCGGCAACATCGTCGTGGTGTCCCCCGACTCAGGCCGGGTGCGCATCGCCGAGAAGTGGGCCGACGCGCTGGGTGGCGTGCCGCTGGCCTTCATTCACAAGACCCGCGACCCCAGGGTGCCGAACCAGGTGGTGTCCAACAGGGTGGTCGGTGACGTCGCGGACCGAACCTGCGTGCTGATCGACGACATGATCGACACTGGCGGCACCATCGCCGGGGCGGTTAAATTGCTGCACGACGACGGCGCCGGCGACGTCATCATCGCGGCCTCCCACGGTGTGCTGTCCGACCCCGCGTCGCAGCGACTGGCACAATGCGGCGCGCGCGAAGTGATCGTCACGAACACGCTACCCATCGAGGAGGAGAAGCGCTTTCCGCAGCTCACCGTGCTTTCCATCGCCCCACTGCTGGCCAGCACGATCCGGGCCGTCTTCGAGAACGGGTCGGTCACCGGGCTCTTCGACGGAGACGCTTAGATGTCCGACCCCGCGATCTGAGCAGTGCGCGACTTGCTGTGAAGAAGCTGCTCTACGCCGTCCTTGCGGGATTGGTGGTGCTCACCGCAGGCTGCGGTACCCAGGCGCCGGATTACCAGTCGATTTGGAAGACAAGTCAGCGGTCGACCACTACCACCGCGACTACGACCGGACGACCGGTTCCGCTGTCGAAGTACCTGGAAAGCATCGGGGTGGCCGGTGATCAGGTGGCGCCGGAGACGCTGACCGACCTCAGCGTCTCCATTCCGACGCCGCCCGGCTGGGAGAAGGTGCAGAAGCCCGACGTCGCGCCCGCCACGGAGCTGATCGCCAAAGATGGCAAGCTTCCGACGGCGATGCTGATGGTGTTCAAGTTGCGCGGGGATTTCGACGCTGCCGACGTGGTCAGGCACGGCAACGTCGATGCGAAGATGTCCGAGAACTTCAAGCGGCTCGACGAGTCGGCGGCCGACTTCCACGGCTTCCCGTCATCGATGATCCAGGGCAGTTACGAAATCAACGGCACCCGGCTGCACGGATACAACCGGATCGTCATCCCCACCGGCTCGCCACCGGCCGAGCAGCGTTACCTGGTTCAGCTCACCATTACCAGCCTGGCCGAACAGGCCGTTGCAGATTCCGACCAGATCGAGGCGATCATCGCCGGTTTCACTGTGGCGGCCAAGTAGCCACCCGGGCTGAGTCGGATGGTTCATTAAAGTGTCTGCCATGACGACTTGGACCGCCGCCGATCTGCCCTCGTTCGCCGGCCGCACCGTCATCATCACCGGTGCCAACAGTGGCCTGGGTGCGGTGACCGCGCGGGAATTGGCCCGAGTCGGCGCCCGGGTGACCCTGGCCGTTCGGAACACTCAGAAAGGCAAAGCCGCCGCCGCGCAGATGACCGGCGATGTCGGGGTGCGCGAATTGGACCTGCAAAATTTGGTCTCGGTGCGACACTTCGCCGACGGGGTGGACAAGGTCGACGTCTTGATCAATAACGCCGGCATCATGGCCGGCCCGTACACGGTGACCGACGACGGCTTCGAAAGCCAGATCGGCACCAATCACCTGGGCCACTTCGCCCTGACCAATTTGCTGCTGCCCAAGCTCACCGACCGGGTTGTGACGGTCTCGTCGATCATGCACCGGATGGGCATCGTGAAGCTCAACGACCTCAACTGGGAGCACCGCCGCTACCGGCCCTGGCTGGCCTATGGGCAGTCCAAGATGGCCAACCTGCTGTTCACCAGCGAGCTGCAGCGGCGGCTGGTGGGAGTCAACTCGCCGCTGCGGGCGCTGGCGGCCCACCCCGGCTACTCGCACACCAACCTGCAGGGCCAGTCGGGTCGCCGCTTGGGTGACGTGCTGATGTCGCTGGGCAATCGGCTGGCCACCGACGCCGAATTCGGCGCCCGGCAGACGCTGTACGCCGCGTCGCAGGACCTGCCGGGTGACACCTTCGTCGGGCCCCGCTTTCAGATGTGGGGACGCACCCAGCCAGTCGGGCGGCACCCGTGGGCCAGGCGGGACGACACGGCGCGCGGTCTGTGGGAGCTGTCCGAGCAGCTCACCGACACCAAATTTCCGCTCTGAGACGCTGATGCGCTAACCTGGCCGGGCGTCACGGCGAGGGTGGCCGGCCAGATTAGCGCATCAGCCAACAGCCACCGTTATCGACGGAGACCGACTCCTATGTCGCGATCCTGGCCGTGCCCGGACAACACAGGAGCGACACGATGACCCAATCCGCCGGTTCGGCAACCAGCCAGCTCACCGTCTCAGTGCGTACGTCGACCGGTAAGGGCGCCTCGCGCCGCGCGCGCCGCGACGGCAGAATCCCCGCCGTGCTCTACGGCCATGGCAGCGAGCCGCAGCACCTGGAATTGCCGGGTCATGACTTCGCTGCCGTGCTGCGGCACTCAGGCACCAACGCGGTGCTCGCCCTTGACATCGACGGCACTGAGCAGCTCGCCCTGACCAAGGCTCTCGACATCCACCCCATCCGCCGCACGATTCAGCACGCCGATCTGTTGGTGGTGCGCCGTGGTGAGAAGGTCGTCGTCGAGGTGACCGTCGTCGTCGAAGGCGACGCCGTTTCGGGCACCCTGGTCACTCCGGAGAACGACGCCGTCGAGATCGAGGCCGAGGCGCTGTCGATCCCCGAGCAGTTGACCGTCTCGGTGGAAGGCGCCGAAGCCGGTACCCAGATCACCGCCGGCCAGATCGCCCTGCCCAACGGCGTGAAGCTGGTCTCCGACCCCGAACTGCTAGTGGTCAACGTCGTCACTGCGCCAACCGCTGAAGATCTCGACGCCGAAGGCGCCGGCGAAGCGGCCGAACCGGAGCCGGCGATCGATGAAGCCGCCGAGGACGCGGCCGACGCCGCCGAGTCTGAGTAAGCGGACGGGGTGGCCGAGCCGCTTCTGGTGGTCGGCCTGGGCAATCCGGGACCAAATTACGCCGCCACTCGGCACAACCTCGGTTTCGTGGTCGCCGATCGGCTCGCCGGACGGCTGGGTTCGACTTTCAAGGTGCACAAGCGGTCCGGCGCCGAAATAGTCACCGGTCGTTTGGGCGGGCATTCGGTGGTGGTGGCCAAGCCGCGGTGCTTCATGAACGAGTCCGGCCGTCAGGTCGGGCCGCTGGCCAAGTTCTATTCGGTGCCCCCGGCCGGCGTCGTGGTCATTCACGACGACCTGGACTTGGATTTCGGTCGCGTCCGGCTGAAGATGGGCGGCGGTGAAGGTGGCCATAACGGGCTGCGCTCGGTGGCGTCGGTGTTGGGCAGCAGGGACTTTCAGCGGGTGCGGATCGGAGTTGGGCGTCCGCCGGGACGCAAGGACCCGGCGGTGTTCGTGTTGGAAAAATTCTCAGCGGCCGAGAAAGCGGAGGTGCCGACGATGTGCGAGCAGGCCGCCGACGCAACCGAGCTGTTGATCGAGCTGGGTCTGGAAGCGGCACAGAACCGTGTCCACGCCTGGTGATCCCAGGCGCCCGTTGCGCGCTTCTGCCCCCGGACGTGCGGTTTTATACGCAACACGCCGCGGCAGGCGTAAAAATCTGCACACTCGCGTACGCACGCAGAGAAAGAGCTAGGTGACCAGCGCGACGGAAGTCGAGCGCCGCAGCTTGCCCGACGGCGTCTTGGGAATGGTGCCGGGACCGAGCACCACCACGTTGCGCGGCCGGACGTCGACCTCGGTCACGACTTCGTGCGCCACCTGGTGTTCGATGCGGCGAACTTCGGCGGGGTCCTCGAAGGCGTTGGATTCGACTGCGACGGCGAACGTCTCGCGGGAATGCCCGGCGTCGAGGCGGACGGCCACCGCACAGCCGGGGCGGACACCGCGAACTCGGCCCGCAGCGCGCTCGATGTCGGTGGGGTAGATGTTGCGGCCCGCCATGATGATGACGTCCTTGACCCGGCCGCAAACGACGATGTGGCCGTTCTCCATCAGGTAGCCGAGGTCACCGGTGTCATACCAGCCGTGTTCGTCCTGCGCCGAAATGAACCCGCCCATCGTGATGTAGCCCGGAGTCACCGGTTCACCGCGTAGTTCGATCACCCCGACACCACGGGCCGGCAGTACATTGCCGTCCGGGTCGACGATTCGGGCCTCCAGGCCCTCCAGCAGCGGGCCCAGCGAGGCGAACCGGCGGGTGTTGCCCTTGCTGGCCGGTATCGCGCGACGCAGCGCGCCCAAGAGGTCCGCATCCACCTCGTCCACCACCAGGCCGTCGCCGAGTTCAGAGAACGACACCGCCAGCGTCGTCTCAGCCATTCCGTAGGCCGGCATCACCGCCTCGGGTCGTAGACCGAACGGCTTGCCCGCCTCGATGAGGTCTTCGACGTCGGCGGGGTCGACGGGCTCGGCGCCCGACAATGCGAAGCGCAGCGACGACAGGTCGAATTGGCCGGGTTTGGCCTGCTTGCGCAGCCGCTTGGCGAACAGCGCGTAGGCGAAGTTGGGCGCGGCGGTCATCGTGCCCTTGTACTTGTCGATCAGCTTCGCCCACAGCAGCGTGTCCCGCAGGAAGTCCATCGGGGTCACCTTGACCAGCTCGACACCGAAGAACATCGGCACGGTCAAGAACCCGATCATGCCCATGTCGTGGAAGCACGGCAGCCAGCTGAGCATCACATCGTTGCCCCTGGGGTCCATCTTGGCGCCGATGAACATCGCCTCGGCATTGGAGTAGATGTTGCGGTGCGTGATCTGCACGGCTTTCGGCGAACCCGTCGAACCCGAGGTCAGCTGCATCAGCGCCAGGTCGTCTTCGCCGGAGTCGACCGGATCGATCGGGTCGAAGGTCAGCAACTCTTCGACGGTCAGCACCTTGATGCCGCGCTCGGCCAGTACCGGAGCTGCGGCCATGAAGGGATCGGAGACGACGACCGCTTTGGCCTCAATCATGTCGATGACGGTGGCCGTGTCTTCGGCCCAGACCAGCAGGTCGGTGCGGGGCGTGGGCTGATGCAGCATCGTCAGGCTCGCGCCGCGCATCCACAGTCCCTGCGCGGTCGGCGCGATCTCCACCGGAGCGCCGGCCAGCACACCGACCACGTCGCCATGCCCTACCCCGGCGGCGGCCAGGCCGCCCGCGACCCGGCGCGCACGCTGGTGTACTTCAGCCCAGGTGTGCCGCACCGGTTTGTGCGGCTCGCCGGTAACCATGCCCTTGGTGCTTTCGCGGGCGCTGCGGAACATCTTCTCGGTGAATCTGCTCACGACGACCTCCGCTTCGGCACCGGTGCTTTCTGAAAGGCCCAGGGTCTAATACTGCCCCCGCGCCTGGGTGCAACGGGACAGCCGCAGGTAAACAATTGGGCAGCGGTTATGTCTCGAATCGGTGATCGGCCCTTATCCGCGCACCTGAAGACGCAGACCGGACGGTGAGCGCGACGACTAGCCGGCCCGCCGATGAAACCGGCGGACGGCAGAATCGGGCGCATTGTTTGACCACACTTCGTCACCGCGCCTCATCTTAAACTCCTCTTAAACAACTGCAAAATCATCCCGGCAGGTGAGTCCCATGTCACACCGTCACACCCTGTCTAAAGGTGCCGGCACGACCCGGGCGCCGTGTACTGGTCCGCTGGCGACCCGGACGGTGCGGCACACACCCGCTCCGGACAGCTGCGTGCCCACGTCAATCGCCGACGCCGCGGACGGACACAGAAACGCGCAGGTCGGGCCGGAACCCGACACGATGCCGGCCAGGGCTCCGGCTTCCGCCCCGGCACGCAGCGCGCGCCGCAGCGACGGGTCGAGGCTCACCGCAGCCGGCTGCAGCTCGTTGCCCAGCAACGGCGCCAGGCGCTGCGGATCACCTGCGGCCAGCGCGGCCAGCACCGGCCCCTGCTCGGCCAGCCGCGGCGGTGCGCCGATCCCCCGCAGCCGGTCGAGCTCGGTGTACACCGCAGCGGTGGCTAGCCCGCCGGCGCCGAAAGCGAGCACCCAGTGAAAGGTGTTCCTGGACAGCACCGTCGTCAGCTCCTCGCCGCGGCCGGTTCCCAGAGCCGTACCGCCATGCAGCGCGAAGGGCACGTCACTGCCGAGCTGCGCTGCCAATGTGTGCAGGTCACGCCGATGCAGGCCGAGTTCCCAGAGTTCGTTGATTGCGACCAGCACCGCCGCCGCATCCGCGCTGCCGCCCGCCATGCCGCCGGCCACCGGGATGGACTTGTCTATTTTGATCGAGACGTCGGGCGCCCGGCCGACGTGTTCGGCCAACAATTCGGCGGCTTGCCAGGCGAGGTTGCGCTCGTCGGTTGGTAGCTGGTCGGCGCCCTCGCCGCTGAACTCCAGTTCGAGCACGTCGGCGCTGAGCACTGTGACCTCGTCGAGCAGAGAAACGGCATGAAACACGGTGGTGAGTTCGTGGTAGCCGTCGGCGCGACGGTCCCCGACGGCCAAGTACAAGTTCACCTTTCCCGGCACCCGGACCGTCACCGATCCGGTGGGCACCCACTGAGTAGCGGTGCTTCGGTCGGTCGGCACTGCAAGAGAGTATCGCCGGGACCGACGATTCAGTAGCTGCCCGGCCGCGTCACGCGGCGCTCAACTGGCAGAAGCCTCCGGCTGCGAGGTGCCGCCGTGATCTTCCGAGCGCCGCAGCAGCCGCACGAAGTCGTCGATGGACAGCGTCTCACCCCGGCGGGCCGGGTCGATGCTAGCGGCCAGCAATCGGTTGGCCGATTCATTGCCCGATCCCGCCCACTCGGCGAAGGCGTTACGGGAGGTCTTGCGCCGCTGCGCGAACGCCACGTCGATGAGTTTGAAGACCCGCCGGCGGAACTCTTCGCCGGTCGGCCACGGCGAAGTCTCGTACCGATCGATACGGACCAGACCGGAGTAAACCCGCGGGATGGGCCAGAACACCGTCGGCGGCACCAAGCCGTAACGGCGAACGCGTCCGTAGAAGCGCACTTTCACGCTGGGCACCCCGTAATCCTTACCGCCTGGTTCAGCGGCCAGCCGTTCGGCGACTTCGGCCTGTACCATCACGGTCACTGTGCGGATCGAAGGAAATTCGGCGAGCAGATGCAACAGCGCCGGAACGGCAACGCTGTAGGGCAGATTGGCAACCACCGCAGTCGGTTCAGCGGGCAGGTCTGCCGGGCTGATAGTCAGCACGTCCCGATTCAACACAGTGAGCCGATTGCTCTCGCTGTTGGAATGGTCGGCGACGGTCTGCGGTAACTTCTCTGCCAATGTCGGGTCGATCTCGACGGCGGTGACCTTCCCGCCGCGATCCAATAGCGCCAAGGTCAGCGATCCCAATCCCGGGCCTACCTCGAGGATGTGATCGTCATGGTTGACAGCCGACGATGACACCACCCGACGCACCGTGTTGGCGTCGTGAACAAAATTCTGTCCCAGCGCTTTCCGGGGCCGGAAGTCGAGCTCTCCGGCCAGTTGCCGTATCTCAGTACGGCCCAGGAACCGGACCGTCAGCGGGCACCCGCTCGTCCGCTGCACACCGGCCAGGCTCCCCAGCCTTGGCGCGCCCGTGTCACTTCTGCGACGGCGATCTGTTCTTCCCGGGTGGCCAGATCGGCCCGGCCGGCGTAACGCAAGCCGCCGTTGCGCTCCCAGGTGCCCTGGTCGAACTGCACACCGCCGTAGTACCCGTTGCCGGTGTTGATGGCCCAATTACCACCGGCCTCGCACGACGCGATGGCGTCCCAGACGCCGCCCTGGTTGACCGGCGGCACTTCGGTGCCGGGCTTGGTGCCCACCCGGACCACCGCGTCGCGCGCCGGTGCGACCACCGTGTTGGCAATCGGCAGCCGGCCGGTCTCCACCCCGTTGACTTCGGCTACCGCGAACGTCACGTCCTGGACGCCGGGGGCGCCGGGGTCTTCGACAATTTCGTGGCTCATGTTCATGTCCGGGTCCTCGATACGCCGGGCCGCCGGGGCCAGCGGCACCCGCTCGGTGACCCGTTCTACGCGGTTGCGGGTCACCACCAGCTGCATCCCGTCGGTGACGGGCGCTGAAACGCCTGGCTCCACGCGGTCGCTTTGCTGCAGCGGCGCGCCGGCTGCGGCGAGCAGTCCACCGACAGTGGGCGCGGCCAGGTGCACAGTCCGAACGGCTCCGCCGTCGTTGATCTGCACGGTTTTGGCGCTGACGACCGGCAGAGTCATTCCGGCCAGGGGTACCCGGCTGCCGCGCGAGGCCGCCGCAGGGGCGGTGTCGGTCATGGCCAACTGAGCCAGCGCCTCATCGACCGTGGATGCCGTCGTCCACATCTGTTTTGCCGCCGCCCCGTCCAGCGAGATCTGCAGCGGCCGACTGCGCCGGAGCACGATCTTGCCGGCTTCCCGCACCGCTTCGTTGCCGGCCGGATACAGGTCGTCCTGTGCGCTCACATCGAAGCCGTTTTCCCGGATCACGTCGATGACGCGGGACTTCATCGTCGTGATCCTCATCGCGGTGCCGTCCACATTCAGCATCACCGTCTTCTGCTCGGCGACCGCGTAGCTGCCCGCTACACCGAGCACCACCAAGAGCGCGCAGACGAGAAAGCGGAGGAACGGCGAAGACGACGTATGGAGCTTCTCGATTACGTTCAAAGCGCGCGTACCGACCCTCACCGACTGCTTCAGTTGCGAAATTGACAAACGGCCGGGACTAACCCTGCCGTTCGATCACAAGACGGTAACGAACCGGCCTAGATAGGGCAACTTGAGCAAGCGCCTCTTAATAGTTCCTTAAGCGTTAGTTTTCCAGGCCGTCGGACAGCCCGTAGACGCGGCGCGCATTTCCGGTGGTAATCCGGGCCAAGTCGTCGGCAGGGCGGTTCAGCAATTGCGCCAGCGCCCGCACCGTGTAGGGCAGGCAGTACGGCTCGTTCGGCGCGCCGCGATAAGGATGCGGCGTGAGAAACGGCGCATCGGTTTCGACCAGTAGCTGATCGTCGGGGATCAGCGGAACTGCCGCACGTAGATCGCGGGCGTTGCGGAAGCTGACCGTCCCGGACAGGCTGATCAACCAGCCGGCGTCGACGCACGCCCGGGCCATCGCACTGTCCGACGAGAAGCAGTGGAAGATCACTGTGCCGGGCGCGCCCTCCGCGCGCAGTACATCCAGCACGGGCCCATCGGCTTGCCGATTGTGGATCATCAGCGCCTTGCCGGTGCGTTTGGCCAGATCGATGTGCCACGCGAAAGCCTCGCGCTGAAAGTTGGGTTCGGCGCAGCCCTCGAGCTTGCCCGGCCAGTACAGGTCCATTCCAGTTTCGCCGATCGCCACCACCTTCGGGTGGGCGGCCAACTGCTCGACTTCGACGCGGGCGGATTCTGTCAAAGCGTTGGCGCGGGTCGGGTGTAATGCCACCGCGGCGTAGACCCGCCGGTCCCACTCTGCGGCGCGGGTCACCCAACGGGCCGACGCCAAGTCGTCTGAGATGGTGACGACGGCCACCACTCCGACCGCCGCTGCGCGATCGACGATGGCGTGAACGTCGTCGGCACCTTGTGCACCGCACGCATCGAGGTGGGTGTGGGCGTCGACCAGCGAGGCCAACGGCTCCGGGGCGGGCGGCGGCGGACGATCGGATCCCACCGCAACACCCTAAGGCGATCGCAAGCGCGGCGAAGCCGGGCGCAGCGGGTCGCCGTTGCCACCCTAAGGCGATCGCAAGCGCGGCGAAGCCGGGCGCAGCGGGTCGCCGTTGCCACCCTAAGGCGATCGCAAGCGCGGCGAAGCCGGGCGCAGCGGGTCGCCGTTGCCACCCTAAGGCGATCGCAAGCGCGGCGAAGCCGGGCGCAGCGGGTCGCCGTTGCCACATAGGGTGAGACGCGATGAGGCCCTACTACATCACGACGGCGATCACCTATCCCAATGGTGATCCGCACATCGGGCACGCCTACGAGTACGTCGCCACGGACGCCATCGCGCGTTTCAAGCGGCTCGACGGCTTCGACGTCCGTTTCCTGACGGGAACCGATGAGCACGGGCTGAAGATGGCGCAGGCCGCTGCTGCAGAGGGACTGCTCCCGGCCGCTCTGGCCAGCCGCAACTCCGATGTGTTCCAGCGGTTGCAGGAGAAGCTCAACATCTCCTTCGACCGGTTCATCCGCACCACCGACGCCGACCACCACCGGGCCTCGAAGGACATCTGGCAGCGGATGGCCGACGCCGGCGACGTCTATCTGGACACCTACGCCGGCTGGTATTCGGTGCGCGACGAACGCTATTTCAGTGAAGACGAAACCGTTGTCTTGGAGCAGGACGGTATCGCCGGCACCCGGATCGCCGTCGAAACCGGCACCCCAGTCACCTGGACGCAAGAGCAGACGTATTTCTTCCGGTTGTCAACGTATGCCGACAAACTGCTCGCCCACTATGACGCCCACCCCGATTTCATCGCACCCCAGGTGCGCCGCAACGAGGTGGTCAGTTTCGTGTCCGGCGGCCTGCGGGACCTGTCGATCTCGCGCACCTCTTTCGACTGGGGCGTGCCGGTGCCCGACCATCCCGACCATGTGATGTATGTCTGGGTCGACGCGCTGACCAACTATTTGACCGGAGTGGGCTACCCCGACACCGCTTCGCCGGTGTTTCGCCGCTACTGGCCGGCCGATCTGCACATGATCGGCAAGGACATCATCAGGTTCCATACCGTCTACTGGCCGGCGTTTCTGATGTCCGCCGGAATCGAGTTGCCGCGGCGGGTGTTTGCGCACGGCTTCTTGCTCAACAGTGGCGAGAAGATGAGCAAGTCGGTCGGCAATGTCGTCGACCCGGTCGCGCTGGTCGACCAGTTCGGCGTCGATCAAGTGCGGTATTTCTTTCTGCGCGAGGTGCCGTTCGGGCAGGACGGCAGCTACACCGACGAGGCGATCATCACCCGGATCAACGCGGACCTCGCCAACGAGTTGGGCAACCTCGCGCAGCGGTCGCTGTCGATGGTGGCCAAAAATCTCGACGGGATCGTGCCCAAG
This sequence comes from uncultured Actinomycetota bacterium, assembly GCA_963818785.1. GTDB lineage: Bacteria > Actinomycetota > Actinomycetes > Mycobacteriales > Mycobacteriaceae > Mycobacterium. The sequence continues at coordinate 35,418 of CAWFTT010000019.1, forward strand.
CCAGGTGAGCTGGATTCCGACGACACCGAGCTACTGGCGATCGCCGACGGGCTGCTCGGTGAGATCCGACCTCACTTTGACACGCAGGCAATGCATTTGGCCCTGGAGGCGATCTGGTTGATGCTCGGCGCGGCGAACAGGTACTTCTCCGCCCAGCAACCCTGGGTGCTGCGCAAGAGTGAGTCCGAGCCGGACCAGATCCGTTTCCGCACAGTCTTGTACACGACGATGGAGGTAGTGCGGATTGCCGCGCTGCTGATCCAGCCGGTGTTGCCGGAATCGGCGGGAAAACTACTGGATTTGCTCGGGCAGCCCGTTGAGCAACGGACGTTCACGGCGGTCGGCACCCGGTTATCTCCCGGCACTGTGCTGCCGGCGCCGGCCGGTGTGTTCCCGCGGTATCAGGTCGACTGAACCGTCGCGTACGCCGCAGCGCCGGTGTGATTGAGGCCACAACTGGCAGTGGTGTCGTCACATCGGCGCCGGCAGCGGTGTCTGGAGGTCAGCGGGTCGCGAAGCCCGCAAGAGACCAGGAGGCAGCAATGCTCAAGCGCACACATGTCGTCGTAGTCGGTGGGGGCTATGCCGGAACACTGGCGGCCAACCATCTGCGGCTGCGGCCCGACGTCGACGTCACCGTGGTGAACCCCCGCCCTGTCTTTGTGGAGCGAATCAGGTTGCATCAGTTGGCCGCCGGTAGCGGTTCGGCCAGCGTGGACTACCGCACCCTGCTCGGCGAGGGTATTCGGCTGGTCGTTGACACCGCCGACCGGATCGACGCCACCGAGCGCACGCTGCTGCTGTCGTCGGGCGCGGTGCTTACTTTCGACTACCTCATCTACGCCGTCGGCAGCACCGGTGGCGCGGACGCGCCTGGTGTGACGCAATTCGCCTACAGCGTCACAGATTTCGAGCAGGCCGTGCAGCTGCGCCACGCATTAGCCGACCTGCACTCGGACGCACCGGTCACCGTGGTCGGGGCCGGCTTGACCGGTATCGAGACCGCGGCCGAGCTGGCCGAGGCGGGCCGCAAGGTGACGTTGATCTGTGGTGGGGTGCTGGGGCCGTCGCTGAGCCGGCGCGGCCGTCGTTCGGTTGCTAAGCGGCTGGCCAAGCTCGGCGTCGATCTGCGCGCAACTGCTGTGGTGCGCGAGGTCCGGTCCGACGCGGCGGTACTCACCGACGGCACCACGCTGCCCAGTGCGGCGACGGTATGGACGGTCGGCTTCGCCGTGCCGGACCTGGCCGCACACAGCGGGTTGTCCACGGACGCGATCGGCCGACTGCGCACCGATGAAACACTGACCAGCGTGGACGATCCCCGCATCGTGGCGGCCGGTGACGCCGCCGCACCGTCGGGCCGGCCGCTGCGGATGAGTTGTCAGGCCGCGCTGCCGCTGGGCGCCCAAGCCGCCAACACTGTGCTGAGCCGCATTGCCGGCACTACACCCGAGGCGGTGAATCAGGGGTTCGCCGGACAATGCGTCAGCTTGGGCCGCGAGCGCGCCACGATCCAGATCTCTCGCAGAGACGACACGCCGATCAACGCGATCGTGGGCGGCCCGGTCGCGGCGACGATCAAAGAAGCGGTCTGCAAGAGCACACTGTGGTTCATCCGCCGCGAGGCCGCCGAACCGGGTTCCTACTACTGGCTCAAGGGCGGTAAGCGCCTGCACGAATCGATTCAGCAACCCGTGCCGGTTCGGTGACCATGTCCGACGAACACGCTCAACGGTTCACTCTGTTGCGACCGTTGTTGTTCACCATCGCCTATGAGATCCTCGGCTCGGCAACCGATTCCGACGATGTGCTGCAGGACAGCTATCTGCGCTGGGCTGGAGTGGACCTGGCCACTGTGCGGGACACCAAGTCCTATCTGGCTCAGCTGGTCACCCGGCAGGCGCTGAACGCACTGCGGGCCGGGGCTCGGCGGCGAGAAGATTACATCGGACCGTGGCTGCCCGAGCCGTTAGTGCTTGACGAGGACGACCCGTCGGCAGACGTCGTTCTGGCCGAATCAGTTTCGATGGCGATGCTGGTGCTGCTGGAGACGCTCACCCCGAACGAAAGAGCGGTTTTCGTGTTGCGCGAAGTGTTCGGGTTCGGCTACGACGACATCGCCGACGCCGTCGGCAAACCGGTGCCCACTGTGCGCCAGGTCGCGCACCGGGCCCGCGAACACGTGCAGGCCCGCCGCCGCCGCTTCGCCCCGGTCGACCCTGCGCAGCAGGCGCGGGTCGCTGAGGAGTTCATGGCTGCGGCGGCGAGCGGCGACGTCAAGGCGGTGATCTCGATGCTGGCGCCTGATGTGGTCTGGACCGCTGACGGCGGAGGCAAGGCCAGCGCCGCCCGCCGGCCGGTGGTCGGCGCCGAGAAGGTGGCCGCCGTCGTCGTCGGTCTGATGCGAATGGCGGCGCGAATGCCCGACCTGCGCGTGCAGACCGTGGTTTGCAACTCTGCACCCGCGGCGCTTTTCTACAGCGGTGATCACCTCGAAGGCATCTACGCGATGGAGATCATCGACGGCTTGATCACCAACTTCTACGCGATCCGTAACCCCGACAAGCTGGTGGCCGCCGCTACCGTACGCGTGATCAGCCGCAGCTGAGCGTTCGAGCCGGGCGGCCGTTGCTCGGCATCTGTCAAGCTGGAACCGTGCGAATCGAGCGGCTCGGCGACCTGGGCACGGCAGCGCAGGTCTTGGGTGCGCTCGGTGCGGCCACCCATCGGCTGGCGCTGCCGCCACCGGCAGCGCTGACCGGCGACTGGTTCGGCGCCGCGGCGGTCATTGCGCCCAGTGTGCTGGTTCAACCGGTCAAAAGCGCTGACGCCTTCGCCGTTCGACCCGGCCACGACGCGACGACGGTGGGCGGCGGTTGGGTCGGTTACCTGTCTTTCCCCGACCCGGCCGCAGACGGCCGGCCCGCTCGTATCCCCGAAGCCGCCGGTGGGTGGACCGACTGCGTGCTGCGCCGCGACCACGACGGGCAGTGGTGGTACGAGTCGTTGTCCGGTGCACCGATGCCGCACTGGCTGGTCGAGGCCTTGGCGGCGCCGGTGCCGGCTGGGATCTGCCGGATCGACTGGCGTGACGCCGACCGCTCCGCCCACCGTGCCGGCGTCTTGGCGTGCTTGGACGCCATCGCCGCCGGCGAGATCTACCAGGCATGTGTGTGCACGCAATTCACCGGGTCGGTTTTCGGCTCAGCACTGGATTTCTTCGTCGAGGGGGTGACACGCACCGCACCAGCGCGGGCCGCCTACGTCGCCGGTTCCTGGGGTGCGGTGGCGTCGCTGTCCCCGGAGCTGTTTTTGCGTCGACGCGGTGAGGTGATCACGTCCAGTCCGATCAAAGGCACCCTGCCCCTGCACGCCCGGCCGTCAGCGCTGCGGGCCTCCGCTAAAGACGTGGCGGAAAACATCATGATCGTGGACCTGGTGCGCAACGACTTCGGCAGAGTGGCCTACACCGGCACGGTCAGTGTGCCGGAGCTGCTGCGCGTGCAGCGGGCTCCGGGGGTGTGGCATCTGGTGTCGACGGTGTCGGCGCGTGTGCCCACCGCGTTGCCCACCGCGGCCCTGCTGGACGCCGCCTTCCCGCCTGCCTCGGTCACCGGCACCCCGAAACTGCGGGCGCGTCAACTCATTTCGCAATGGGAACTGCAGCGACGCGGAGTGTACTGCGGCGCTGTGGGATTGGCTTCACCGGTGGCCGGTTGCGAACTGAACGTAGCGATCCGCACTGTCGAATTCGATGCCGTCGGCAATGCGGTGCTGGGTTCCGGCGGCGGAATCACTGCTGACTCGGACCCCGACGCCGAGTGGGAGGAATGCCTGGCCAAGGCCGCCCCGATCATCGGACAGGTGCCCGCGGTATTCGCCGGAATCCGTTGACGGCTACGAGTCGCGGGCCCGCAGCACCGCGTCGTAGAGCTCACGCCGGGAACGGGCCTCCGGATGTGCGGCGATCACCTGAGCGCAGGCGTCTTTCACACGAACTCCGTTACGTATCAGATCGTTTGCTTCGGCCACCAGCCCGGCAAGATCGGCGCGGGGGACGGTACCGGACAGCACGACGGTGATCTCACCGAGTACCCCGTCATCGGCCCAGGCGGCCAACTCCGCCAGTGGCCCGCGCAGCACCTCCTCGTGCACCTTCGTCAGCTCCCGGCACACCACCGCCTGACGATTCCCGCCGAGCAGGTCCACCGCATCGACCAGGCAAGCGTGCAGCCGGCGCGGAGATTCGAAGAACACACACGTGCGGGTTTCGTCGGCCAGCGTGGTGAGCCAGGTTCTGCGGGCCGACGGCTTGCGAGGCGCGAAGCCCTCGAAACAGAACTTCGCCGACGGCAGGCCGGACACTGCGAGCGCGGTCGTCACTGCCGAGGGTCCGGGCAGGCAGCTCACCGGCAGCGCCGCCTCGACGCAGGCGACCACCAACCGGTGGCCCGGATCGCTGATCAACGGCATTCCGGCGTCGCTGACCATGAGCACGGTCGCGCCGCCGCGGATCCGGTCGACCAGGCCGGGAACTTTCGACTCCTCGTTCTGGTCGAACAGGCTGATCACGTTCCCGCTGATCGACACCTCGAGCGACTTGGCCAGTTTCCACAGCCGCCGGGTGTCCTCCGCAGCGACGACGTCGGCGGAGCGCAGTGCGGCGATCAGCCGCGGTGACGCGTCGGCCGGCTGGCCCAACGGAGTCGCACCCAGCAACAGTCGGCCACCGGTCATGGCGCACAGCCTACGATCGTTGGGATGACCCGCGGCGGCGACGATGCAGAGCGAAGCGATGAGGAGAAGCGGCGCCGATGACCCGCGGCGACGACGATGCAGAGCGAAGCGATGAGGAGGAGCGGCGCCGATGACCACGGTGACCCGCGACAGCCCCATCGCCGACGAGGAATCTGCGGCGCCGGTCATCAGTCCCGGGCCGCTGTTGCCGGTCCCGGACTTCGGGCCAGTCGACCGCGGTTACGGCTGGGCGGTCACCGGCGCGGTCACCGCCCTGGCCGCGGTGACACGTTTCTTCAACCTGGGCTCGCCCACCGACGCCGGGACGCCGATCTTCGACGAGAAGCATTACGCGCCACAAGCCTGGCAGATGTTGCACAACCACGGTGTCGAGGACAACCCCGGCTTCGGTTTGGTGGTTCATCCGCCGGTCGGTAAGCAACTGATCGCCATCGGCGAAGCAATCTTCGGCTACAACGGGCTGGGCTGGCGGTTCACCGGTGCGTTGCTCGGCGTGATCATGGTCGGCCTGGTGGTCCGGATCGTGCGGCGTATCAGCCGCTCGACGCTGGTCGGCGCTATCGCCGGTGTACTCCTTATCGCCGACGGGGTCAGCTTCGTCTCCGCGCGCACTGCACTGCTCGACGGCTTCCTCACCTTCTTCGTCGTGGCTGCGTTCGGCGCATTGATCGTCGACCGGGATCAGGTGCGCGCACGCATGCACGCCGCGCTGCTCGAGGGACGCAGCGCCGAAACGGTCTGGGGTCCGCGGGTGGGCGTGCGGTGGTGGCGGTTCGGCGCCGGTGTGCTGCTCGGGTTAGCTTGTGGCACCAAGTGGTCCGGCTTGTACTTCATTTTGTTTTTCGGAATGATGTCGCTGGCCTTCGATGTGGCGGCGCGGCGCCAATACCGGGTGCCTAGACCGTGGTTGGGAACGATACGCCGAGACGCCGTGCCCACCCTCTATGCGCTGCTGCTGATTCCGTTCGGGGTCTATCTGGGTAGCTACGCGGGGTGGTTCGCCTCCGAGACGGCCACCGACCGCCATGAAGTCGGCCAGACGATCGGCCCACAAGGAATCTTGTCGCTACCGGATGCGATCCGCTCGTTGTGGTACTACACCGACAAAGCGTTCGAATTCCACGCCGGGCTGACGAATTCGGCGGGCAATCACCATCCGTGGGAGTCCAAACCGTGGACGTGGCCGATGTCGCTGCGACCGGTGCTGTACGCCATTGACCAGCAGAACATCCCCGGATGCGGTGGGCAGTCGTGCGTGAAAGCGTTGATGCTGGTCGGCACGCCCGCGATGTGGTGGCTGTCGGTGCCGGTCCTGCTGTACGCCTGTTGGCGTGCGTTCGTGCGCCGCGACTGGCGTTATGCCGCAGTGCTCGTCGGCTATTGCGCAGGGTGGCTACCGTGGTTCGCCGACATCGACCGGCAGATGTACTTCTTCTACGCCGCTACGATGGCGCCGTTTCTGGTGATGGCGATCGCGCTGATCCTCGGCGACGTGCTCTACCAGCCGGCACAGCATCCGGAACGCCGCACACTCGGCATCATCGCCGTGTCGTGCTATGTCGCGCTGGTGCTGACCAACTTCGCGTGGTTATTCCCGGTGCTCACCGGTCTGCCGATCTCACAGTCGACCTGGGATATGGAGATCTGGCTGCCCAGCTGGCAGTAAGTATTCCTGGCCGCGGCGCGGCGCTTGCTGTCGCCGACATTGCCGTCATGGTTGTGGTTCATGCACTCCTGGCAACCATGGCGGCAACTTCGGTGGGGTGTCGGTGGCGTGCATCATCCTTGCCTGATGGCGGCCGTCATCCGGGGATCTGAGTCAGTAATGAGCGGGGCTCTCACCCGCGGGCAGTTGCGGTGGAACTACCGGCCGATCTACCGCGATGTGTACTTGCCGAAGCAGAAACCCAGGACGTTGGTGGACAACATCCAGGCTGCGTATCTGTGGTCCGGACGCAAGGGAGTCGTCGCCGGACGCGCGGCCGCGGCGCTGCACGGCGCCAAGTGGATCGACGAATACATCCGTGTCGAATTGATCGGACGATTCAATCACGCACCCCCGGGGATCATCATTCGTCGCGAAACACTCAACCCCGATGATGTGACGCAGCGAATGGGATTGCCAATCACAACGCCCGCGCGCACCGCTTTCGATTTGGCCAGACACCTTCCGCGCGACGTCGCGGTCGCACATCTCGACGCGCTGGCCCGCGCCAGCGGTGTGACCGCCGCGGATGTCCTACCAATGATCGTTCGCCACAGAGGTGCCAGGGGCGTGCGGCGGTGTAAGGAAGCGCTCACATCGATGGACTCCGGTGCACAGTCGCCGAAGGAGAGCTGGCTGCGACTCGTGCTCTGCGACGCCGGGTTGCCTCGTCCTACCACTCAGATACGAGTGTCCGACGGCCGCTTCACCGCCTACCTCGACATGGGTTGGGAAGAACCGATGGTGGCTCTCGAGTACGACGGTGATCACCACCGAACGGATCGACGACAATACGTTTTGGACCTTCGGCGAGTGCAGATGCTCGAGCGGCTCGGTTGGCAGGTGATCAAAGTTGTCAACGAGGACAGATCGAGTGACGTCGTCCGACAAGTGCGCGACGCGCTTGCCCGCCACCGCGCCGCGAAGTTGCCGCCACGGTCGTGATTGTTCGCCGATCACAACCACAGCGGCCATCTCGACGCGGCGACGCGAGTCAGCCGAACATGGCCAAACACATTATCGCATCGAGATCTACGCAACGGTGGATCGTGATTCAATCATCGCCGAGAACCACCCGGCCGACATTCTGCAGCGAGTGCGCCTGCGTTCGCCCGACGAGGCGTCAAGCCGCCACAAATAGAAGTCAGGGTCGTGGAGTCGCATAAAGCCGATCGCCCTCTGTTCCGAACAAAGTCCGCGGCGACAGCTAGAGCGGGTCGCGAGCAACCGGACAGGACATACACCGCGGACCACCGCGCCCGGTGCCCAATTCAGAAGCCGCGATGGTGAGCACTTCGATGCCGGCATCCTGCAGCCGCGCATTGGTCCGCGAATTGCGTTCGTAGGCAACGACGATGCCCGGCGCCAGCGCCAAGGTGTTGTTGCCGTCGTCCCACTGCTCACGCTCGGCAATGACGGGATCGAGCCCGGTGCCGATGACTCGTAACTTATCGATCCCGAGCGCGTTTGCCGCCGCCTCGACGAACGGGGCGGCGTCGCTGATCTGCACCCCGCTGCCCGAACGCGCAATGGTGAATGCCGACAAGCTGTCGACCACGTTGGCGTACATCACCATCGCGTCGGTGTCGACCATCGAGCAAACCGTATCCAGGTGCATCTGCGCGCGTCTTTGCTCGATCGGCACCGCCAGCACCGTGTGCGCCAGATCGTCGTCGAACAGACTGCGGGCCAGCGCTTCTGCTCCTGCCGGGGTGGTGCGTTCGCCGACACCGATGGCGACGACACCGGGTGCCAGCAACAGCACGTCGCCTCCTTCGACCGGCGCGGTGCGCGATTCGTAAGCGCGTCGCACGCCGGTGAACCGGGGGTGATGGGCATAAATGAGATCCGTCAGCGACGTCTCGCGGGCGCGCGCGGGCAGCGCCAGCGACGGGATGATCACCCGCGGGCCGATCCAGATCGACGAGTCGCGCGCGAAGACCAGGTTGGGCAGGGGCTCGATGACGAAATCACCACCGTGATGCATCCGACGCACCAGCGACAGGTCGGTTCGGGTGCCCGGCGGGAGCTCGGTGAACGTCATCCCCGCCGTCAACACGTGTGCCAGCGCGGTCGGATCGAGGCTGCGCAGGTAGGCGGACAGCTCGTGCGCCAGCGGCACTCCGAGCCGACGGTCGTCCACCGCCGCTGCGATCCCGTGCATGCGGGCGGCACCGCTTTCCAGCGCCTCGGTGAGCAAATCGGAGAGCAGCAGCACCTCGACGCCACGCGAGCGCAGCAATTCGGCGAACGCGTCGTGCTCGTCTTGCGCACGGGCGACCCATGGCAACCCGTCGAACAGCAATTGGTCGTTGTTGCGCGGCGTCAGCCGCGCCAGCTCAGCGCCGGGCCGGTGCAAAATGACGACCCGCAGTGCTCCCACCTCGGAATCCAGACCCAGGCCGCCCGTCACACCTAGCACGTTAGCGGGAACCTTACTCACAAGCGTTCGAACGGGCGTGCGATAGACTGACGGGCGTGGCGGTCGCGGTACAAGAGTCGCTGTTTGAACACAGCGAACGTCGCCTGCTCGGCCAGGGCGCCTGGATCGACTTGCGGTCCGGTTGGCTGACGGAGGCCGACGGTTTGTTCGACGCGCTGATGGCGACGGTGCCCTGGCGGGCCGAGCGCCGACACATGTACGACCGGATGGTCGACGTGCCTCGACTAGTCAGCTTTCACGATCTCTCCGACGAGGAGCCCCCGCACCCGCAGCTGGGCCGGCTGTGGCGACGGCTCAACGACATCTATGCCGGTGAGCTCGGCGAACCGTTCACCACGGTCGGGCTGTGCTTGTACCGCGACGGCTCGGACAGTGTCGCCTGGCACGGCGACACCATCGGCCGCAGCCGCAACGAGGACACCATCGTCGCGATCGTCAGCCTCGGCGCCACCCGCACGTTCGCGATGCGGCCGCGCGGGGGCGGCCGGTCGCTGCGCCTGCCACAAGGCCATGGCGACTTGCTGGTGATGGGCGGATCGTGTCAGCGCACGTGGGAGCACGCGGTGCCCAAGACGTCGGCGCCCACCGGTCCACGGGTGAGTATCCAGTTCCGGCCCCGCGACGTCCGCTGACTCAACCGGCCCGCACCGCGGCTACCGCTTTGCCGAGCAAGTCCCGCGCCCGCTCGGTGTCGACCGGGACGACGGGCTTGTCGGGGATCACCAGCGGGTTGGCGGTGACGATCACCTGGTAGTCAGCGAAATGCGCTGAATAGTTGTAGCTTTCGCCGACGTTGGGCCTGCCGTTGACGAGTGTCTCGACGATGCGATGTACGCCGAGGGTCTGCGTCCCGCTGATCTGCGGCACGTCGACGGCTTCGACCAAACCGCGCACCGGACCGCCACCGAAGCCGACCTTCTGACACTCCGGCCCGGGCGCGCTGAACGGCACCGGCTTCGAGGTCTGCACCGCGATGGCGATGTAGCGGTTGCCGTCGCCCTCGGCGACGACGGCTGCCATGTTGCCCTGCACACCCGGCGGCACTCCCGTAGCGGTGGCGAGTTTCGCGCAGTCGGCGGGGTCGAATTTCAGCCCCTCCGGCAGCTTCTGCGACGACAGCAGCTTGGGGTCGATACCGGTCGGCGCGACGTCTGTCACGTGGAACTCCGGACCGAAGCTCGATTGGACGGCGCCGATATTTCCGATGTCAGCGGACGGCGAAGTCGAAGTATGCGCGGCTTTTAAGCCGGCAGTAGCGCAGGCAGGAGTGCAGGTGGAAAGCCAGCACAGCCAGCCGATCGCAAGCACGGCCCTGATCACCGTCGTCAATCTACCCAACGGGTACGGATCAACCGCGTAACGCGGCCACCGTTTTCGCGAGCAAGTCGGCGGCGAATTGCGGCGACAGCGGTGGGTGTGCGGACCCGGGATCGGTGACCACCGTGGTGAACGCGTAATAGTCGCCGAGATAGGCGATAACCGTCTCGGCATGCGAACCGATCCGCTTGCCCCCTTCGGCTTGTGTCGTCGTATCGGTTGTCATTCCAAGCGTTTGGGCGCCGTCGACTCGCGGCGCATCGACGAGCCGGACGTCGGAGCGGGCCCGGCCGTTGGTGACGGTCCAACGCGGGCAGCCGGCAACAACGGCCGGGTCCACGTGAGCCGCCGGCAGAGGCGTGACGACAACGTAGACGATGCCGCCGGCGCCGGATCCCGAAACGCCCTGCGGTGGTTCGATCCGACCCGCAGCCGGGTCGGCCAGCACCGCGCACGGTGGCGGGTCAGCCGTCCATCCGCTGCCCAGGCCCCAACTCGACGCCGGGTCTGCGACACCGGTGACACTTGTGACTTCGTACCCGCTGGGCAATTCGCGGCCGATCCGTTTGATCCTGGACGGGTTGATGGCGTGCCCGGGCGTAGGCGACGGAACCGAAGGTGTTGGCGCCGAGGTTTTTCCGCATGCGGATACCAGCATGACCGCCAGCACAGCGATCCAGGATCGCACCTCAGCCGACAGCTTGGACCACCTGCCGCGCAACGTGTTTGATTCTCTCGGCCGTGTCGCGCTCGATCGGCAGGTGACCCAGGTCGGGCACGTCGATCACGGTCGTGACGACGCCGACGTCGTCACGCCGCCAGGAAGCGCCGAAGCGGTCCATCATCGCGCGCATCGGCAGGTTGTCGGACAGCATCCGTCCGGAGAACTTTTCGACGCCGGCCACCCGGGCGGCGATCGCCAGCGCGCCGATCAGAAACGTGCCGATTCCGCGGCCCTGATAGGCGTCGGCGACGGTGAACGCGATCTCGGCGAGCTTCGGGTCATGCTCGTCGCGCACGAAGCGAGCGTCGGCGATCGGGTCGACGCCCTCGGTCACCACCCACACGAAGTGGTCGACGTAGTCGACTTGCGACAGATAGTCCATCAACGCAGGACTGGGAACCCGCGGCGTCATGAACCTGCGGTACAGCGTCTCCCGGGAGAAGCGGACATGGCCGTGTACGGTGCGCTCGCTGTCACCGGGAAGCACCGGGCGCAGCGACAATTCAGTACCGCCGCGTATGTGGAATGGGATCGGGGTGATGAACGCGGCCAGTCGTTGACGGACGGTGCGCACCAGGCGTTGCATGATGCCCGGGACGTGCACCATCCGCGCGAACGCCTCACTGTCACCAATCCAGCCGGTCAGCGATTCTGTCGTGGTGACCGTCGCCGTACGCGGAATGTGCCGCAACAGCGCGATTTCGCCGACAATCATTCCGGGCAGCACCTGTTCGACGAGCACGACGCCGTCGTCACCGATGTGCGTGATTTCCGCACTGCCCGACGAGACCAGCAGAAAAGAAACTGCCTGCTCGCCCTGCCGCATGAGCACCTGGCCGGCGGCGGCCCGCAAGGGCAACAGACTCGCGGCCAAAGGCATGAGGTCCGCGGCGGGACATCCCTTGAAGATGTCCATGCCGGCAAGTTCGTCGACGCGCAAACCGGTCGGTTCGCTCACCGGCACATTCCAGACATCCCTCCGCGCGCAGGCCCGACGGAACCAGGTTATGGGTCGGCTCGGACGGCGGCAAGGACTGGAGCGTCAGTCCTTGCCGCGGGGGGGCGGCTGGACCTCGACACCCGATCCCCCGTGCTCTGGCCCTGCGCTCGGGTGCTCGGCCGGGACACGGTCGCGGAAGCGGCGCGCCTCACTCGATGAATCTTCTACGATGCGCCGGTTCTCGCTGCGGTACGGCCCAGGCTTCGGACGAGGTTTTCCGCCGGGGAATGCCAACCGGAAAATAGTGCGGTGCACGGAGAACCACTGCTTAGAGAACCGCCCGGTGTTATACGGCAATTCGTAGCGCTCGCAGATGTCTTTGATCTTCGGTGCGATCTCGGAGTAGCGACTGCTCGGCATGTCCGGATACAAGTGATGTTCCACCTGGTAACTCAGGTTGCCACTGATGAGGTGGAACAGCGGACTGCCGTCGATGTTCGCCGCGCCGACCAGTTGCCGGACGTACCAACCGCCTCGGGTCTCGTCCTTCACTTCCTCTTCGCTGAACGTGTAGGTCTGGTCGGGGAAATGACCGCAGAAGATGATGGCGTGCGACCACACGTTGCGGATGAGATTGCCCAGCGCATCCGCGGCCAAGGTACGCAGAAACGTACTTTCCACACCAGGTGCCACGCGGTCCAAGAAGGTCGCCGTGGCGCCCACCCGGCCCTTGCTCGAGAATTTTCGAAGCCGCCGACCAACCCGGGACTGGGCCGGCTGTTCGATGCGGCCGCGAAGCGCCAACTGGGCCAGCGCGAACGCGCCGGCGCTGATCACTGGCCAGCCGATGTAGTCCTTGATGATCTGAGAACGCGCCTTGCCGGCGATGCCTTTCACGTCCTTGCGAATGTCCGAGAAGGATTTCTCGCCGTGCAGAACTTCTTCGATATCTAGGTCGTGCACGGCTACGCCCCACTCGAACAGCATCGTGAGGAGCAGGTTGTACAGCGGTTGACCCAGGTTGGCGGGCCGCCACTGCTGATTGGGGTCGATCCGCATGATCTCGTAGCCGAGGTCTTTGTCTTTGCCCCGGATGTTGGTATAGGTGTGATGGATGTAGTTGTGCGAGTGCTTCCAGCCCTTCGCGGTCGAGGCGGTGTCCCAGTCCCATACCGAAGAATGGATGTCGGGGTCGTTCATCCAATCCCATTGGCCGTGCATCACGTTGTGGCCGATCTCCATGTTCTCCAAGATCTTGGCCATCCCCAGACACGCAGTGCCGAGCACCCAAGCGGTCTTCGAGCGCGACGCCAGCAATAGCACGCGGCCCGCCACCACAATCTGGCGTTGCACCGAGATCACCGTCTTGATGTAGTGCCGGTCGCGCTCACCGAGATCGGCGAAGACCTCGTCGTGAATCGCGTCGAGTTCTTTGGCCAGTTTCTCTAATTCCTGCTCGCCCAACCGGGCGAGCGGGCTTTCCACAGTGGTCACTGCGGCTCCTTCCAATCACAGTTCGATTTCGACGTCGCCTTCGGCGGCGTTGATGCAAATTCGTACGTCCTGCTCGGTGGGCTCGCTTACTTCGCCCGAGCGCAGATCGCGCAGCTTGCCGGACTTCAATGTCCCGACGCAGGTGTGGCAGACTCCGATTCGACAGCCGAAGGCCAGCTCCAGACCGGCTTCCTCGCCGGCTTCGAGAATCGTTGTGCCGCCGTCGCACTCGGTAGTCGTGTCGCTTTCGAGGAAGGTCACTTGGCCGCCCTCGCCTTCACCGCCGGCGCCGCCGATCTTGGGCTGAAACCGCTCAAAGTGCAGGCGATCGGGATCGCCGTTGTTCTCCCAGTGCTCGATCAGCCCGTCGAGTAGCTCGCCGGGGCCCGAACAGAACCCCTCGCGTTCGCGCCAGTCCGGAACCAGCTCGTCGAGATCGCCTGGCGACATTCGGCCCTGCTCCGAAGTGAGCCGTAAGTCCAGCCGCAACTTGTCATGACGGTGATCCAGAGATTCCAGTTCTTGCAGGAACATGACTTGCTCGCGGTTGCGCGCGGAGTGAATGACCACCACATCACCAAGCTCACCGCGACGATCGAGGCTGCGCAGCATGCTCACAATCGGGGTGATGCCGCTGCCGGCGCTGATGAACAGCATCTTCGCTGGCAACGGCTCGGGCAGGGTGAAAACTCCCTCTATTTCTCCGAGTCGGACCAACTCGCCAGGCTTGATCCGTTCGACCAGATACGGGGACACCACGCCACTTCTTACGATCTTGGGCGAAACGCTGATCAGACCATCCTGGGCCTGCGGATCCGACGTCAGCGAATAGGCCCGCCAGTGGTAGCGGCCGTCGATGATCACGCCGAGCCGGATGTATTGACCCGGCTTGTGACCGGGCCACTCATAGCCCGGCCGAATCAACACGCTCGCCGCTTCGGTGCCTTGCGGCTCCACCCGGTCGACTTTTCCGCGCAGCTCTTTCGTCGTCCAGAGCGGGTTGACCATTTCGAGGTAATCGTCCGGACGCAACGGACTGAACAGTCGCCGCACCGCCCGCAGAAACAGCCGACGACCGCGTGGTACCTGAGGCTCTGCACCGCGTTCCGCCATGCCCGGAGAGTACACATTTGTCCACCAAAATCAAAGGCAGATGCCAACTGTTCTGCAAGGCAACACATTTCATCCAGGGCACGGCGGTCAACAATTCGGAACGATCGTTCACTGAATGAACGAATTGGCGTCCCGCCTCCCGGCCGGGGCTCTCCGAGTCTAGGTGAAGCGACTTCAACGCGATACAGATTCGCTGTGCGATCCCCCTCGTGCGTTTCGAAAGCCCGGATCGGCAAGACTCCAAGAATGGACACCAACGACGATCGATTCCAGGCGGCCCGGCGACTCCTCAATACGACCGCCTCGGTGCGGCACGGCTTTCTCGATGTGTTGGGCGCATCGACGAGCGCGCCGGTTCCGACGTTCGCCCAGCGGGCGATGAACAGCCCCTTGATGGCGACCGTGTACGAACGGCTGTGGCGCCCGTTGTCGTTCTATCTGGCCAGCGGCGTCACCACGCGCGCTGAGCAGCGCAGGGCGGTGCAGGCGCTGCGACTGTCGGACGCCCGACACCTGCTCGATGTGGCGTGCGGGCCGGGCAACTTCACCGGTCAGCTGGCAGACAGATTGCCCACCGGAGGTCTGGCGATCGGGTTGGACATTTCCGAGCCGATGCTGACCCGGGCCGTGGCCGACAACAGCGGCCCGCAGCTGTGCTACGTCCGCGGCGACGCACACCAGCTGCCTTTCGACGACGAGACGTTCGATGCCGTGTGCTGCTTCGGTGCGCTGTATCTGATGCGCGAGCCGTTCGAAGTCGCCCAGGAGATGGTGCGGGTTCTCAAGCCGGGCGGCCGGATCGCCGTGCTGACGAGCTGCGCCCGTGGCGAGGAGCCGATCCGACAGGCTATGGCCGTGGGAGCCGGCCTGATCGGTGTGCGAATGTTCGAGCGCAGCGCGTTCATCGACCTGTTCAGCTCGGCGGCCCTGGTCGACATCGAACAGCACACCCAGCGAGCCCTGCAGTTTGTGACCGCAAGCAAGCCGGGCTGAGTACAAGGCGTCAGCCGCCGCTGCGGACGCCTCCCCCCATCGTGGATTACAGCTCAGCCGCAGCCCGTTTCGGGGTTTGGTGGCGAGCCGGCTGGCTCGAGCCAGATCGACGCAACGTTGAACCTGTCCGGATTCGTCGCCCACGTTGCGTCTTCCTCAACGAATTCAAGTTGAACGGCTGCCCGGAAATGCCCGGCAGCTTCCAGGGTCGCGCTGGTGAAAGCGGCTCGGTAGCACTTGTTGAACGTTTGATCCCATGCGAGCGTCGCGTCGGACGGCAACTCTTCGAACCGAATTCGCGACAGAACCTCGTGTGGATAGCTGGCACGCATATTCAGGTTGTACGACTGGATTCTTCCAGTGCCGTCGTCGTCTACGTAACTGTAGACAGCACCGTCAGGCGTTAGGTACGACGGCAAGCTGAAATCGTTGCCGTAAACCGAACCGTCGTTGTTGGCCGCGTTTGGCGCGTGCGAGGCGTCCCAGGCGGCCCGCGTAGCTCCAATGCCAGGAATCGACTGGGCTTGGACGGCTGATGTCGCGAGCGCCGTCGCGACGGCTGCCCTGCTTGCCGGTGTGCTTGAAGAGCTGCTCCATGTGCGCGACGAACACCCGGTTGCCGTACTGATCAACGCGCAGCAGCCGGCAGCGACCGCAACTTGCACCGGCCGTGTGGGCGCGATCGACATGCGCTCCTCCTCCCAGGACCGGACCAACCCGGAAAGCGACCGCCAGCCGCTGAAGTGGCATCCAGGCGCACGCGATCCGGGGCACGCTCGGTACATACGTTCGATCTAGCTAGAGGCGATTATACATACTTCTCGTATGATACAGGCGTTCCAACAAACTTGGAGTAAGGTGACCGGTGATTTGAGAGGATGCGCCTGTGCCGATTATTGACCGGCATCATGTCTGGTGGAACGGTGCTGCTGCGGCGATCGCTGAGGCGCCCCTGAAGGCGCAACGGCAGCCGGAGCTGTCCGGTACTTTGCCGCAGGCGCGGGCCGCCGCCGGGCTGCGCGCTCGGCGCCGTGAGCTGCGAGCCGGCATGCAGTTGACGACGACGGAGGTGCCGACATTCTTCGGACCGTCCGAATCGCCATTATTCGGCGTGGTTCATCTGCCGGTCGATAACCAGATCAGGGGCGGGGTTTTGATCTGCGGTTCGCTCGGCAAGGAGGGGATGGACAATGTCCGACTACACCGTCTCCTCGCCGACAGCCTGGCGCGCCGCGGTTTCGGCGTACTGCGTTTCGACTATCTGGGCTTGGGTGATTCTGCATACGCTCAGGTCCGTGATGACGCGGTGGCCAACTGGGTGGCAAGCGTGGGCCACGCGCTGGACTACCTCACGCTGATCGGCGCGGAGTCGGCGACCGCCATCGGCATCCGTGCCGGGTGCTTGATCCTGCACGAGTACCTGACCCGATCCCACCGGATCAACCGCGTGGTCTACCTCGATCCCGCTGGAACGGGCAGGCGTTACCTTCGGGAACAGACCATGCTGTTCCGGTTGTCGGTGGGCGAGGACGCCGCTACGCCCGGCGAAGTGTCAATCGTCGGCGGCCGATTGAGCGACCATGCCGCCGCAGAACTCGCCGCGCTCCGGATGACGGCCAGCCCAACCAGCGCCCATGGCGTCGAAAACCTACTTCTGGTGGGACGACCAGCCGAGACCGACAAGCACCTCACCGCCCTGGCGTCGACCGAGGGCGTTGATTCGATCGCTGTCGGCGGTCTGCCGGAATGCGCCCGGCCGCACGATGTGCTGTTACCGATCCCTTTCACCGCGGTCGACTCGATCATCGAGTGGATCGACGGACACGTTCCCACTCGCACCCGTCTTGCCGTACCCCAATACTCGACAACGGTGACGATGCCGGCCGATGGGCTCGACGGGGTCGACGTACTCGAGAGCATCGAACGAATCGAGCCGAAGGGCCTGTTCGCCATCCGAACGCTGCCCCGAAACAGTTGTGCCGCGCCCGCAAAGACCGTGGTGTTCTTCGTGACGGCCAAAGACTTGCATGTGGGACCCGCCCGGGAGTGGGTCGAATTGTCACGTCGCATTGCAGCGGCCGGTTCACAGGCCGTGCGCTGGGATCCGGCCGGACTGGGCCTGTCGAGCCAGATCAGCCGAGACCCCTGGCGCTTTGTGTATTCCAAAGCTGACATCGCCGACTCGGTGGCGGTAGCCAGGCATGCGGGCCAAGGACGTCAACCCACTCGAGCTTGTCGGCATCTGCTCCGGCTCGTGGTACGCGGCTCACGTCGCCCGCACTGTCCGTGCGCAATCGGCGATCCTGATCAACCTGCTGCCGTGGAATTGGCGTGTCACCCCCACCTTGCTGTCGCAGTGGTACGTCCGGAACAAAGCGCTCCGCGACAACGCAGCCGGTGACACCGGCGGCGGGCTCGCCGAGGTCAGGACAAAGCGCCTGATCGCAATCCTCAACCCGGCTCGGAAGCGGACGAAGAGCTTCATGCACAACCACTTCCCGCGATACGTCCTGCGGGTGATGAGCCGGGTCGGACTCGTGTGGCTGCCGGAGGACGTTCTGACAACGCTTGCTCAAGGCGGAACCGGCGTGACGCTGATTGCCTCGCCCGCGGATGAAGAGTTGTTCACTGCCAAAGGCGGTCGGGCAGCCCTTGACCGGCTGCACTGGCCGTTGCAGCCGCCCCGCATGATCGCCCCACCCACCGGCGATCATGCCGGCCATCACCCGGCCATGCTGGCGGCGATCCGCAACGCGGTGTTGCCGGTCGCTGCCGTTTCCCCATCGGAGCACATCCCGGTGCCGGACATCGCGCCGAATGGAAGTCGCCGCAACCGCGAGTGCCCGGCGCCGGAACTGCGGGTGTAGGTCGAGGGAGTCGCGAGGATCTCGGTGATTCGTTCTGGGTCTGCGTCAGCGCAGCAGTGCACTATCCGGACTCAGCCGCCCTACAGACCACCAGAACGACGGCCATTGCATGGCAATCGGCGTACGAAAGCGACAAAGACGAACTGAGCCAGCCTTGGCGTTTGGCCCGCTCGGCGACCGTTCCGCTCAGGCGAAGCAGAGGCAGCGGTCCGTCCCGTGTCACCTCGATCTCGCGCAGCGGAAACGGCATGTCGGGTTCTGCGAAGGCCTTGATCACTGCTTCCTTCGCCGCGAACCGAGCCGCCAATCCGTGCACCCGGTTGCCGCCCCGACAGTCGTTGATTTCGCTCGCCGTAAAAACTTTGCGCAAGTAGCGGTCCCCGAACTTCCCGAGCGAGTCCCGGACGTCGGAAATGGCCACGACATCGCATCCGACGCGGACGCGGTGACCGTCGATCTCGCCCGGCAAGGTGATCATGCACTCGCCACACTCGTTGCCGTACCGGACGAATCCATCAGCCACCATTCTTGCGTTTCGCAGGGGCGACGAACGACTGCACGATATCGCGAACGGCGTGTTCCGGTGACCTCCTCCGGCGAGCGAGCGAGAATAGCCAAGGTGCAGCACCTGCAAGGCTTGACGAACCACGGCGTCCTCGGAGCGGTGCTGGACCATGCCGATCGAGCCCCGGATCGGCCCGCTGTGAAGGACCTGGATCGCGCGTTGACCCGGGGCGAATTGCGCATCGCCGCCGGCAGAGTGGCCGCCGGCTTGCTTCAGGAAGGCGTCGAACCCGGGGATCGGGTTGCCCTGCTGATCGGCAATTCGGTGGACTTCGTAGTGGCGGCACTGGGCTGTCTGTGGGCGGGAGCCACGTTCGTTCCGCTGGCGATCACCGATCCAGATATTCGCCGTGCGCAGATCGTGGCTGACTGCCGGCCCGCACTGGTGATCAGCGCAGGCTCAGACCAAACACCGCGATCAGCGCTTCCTGCCCGCACGGCGTGGACGTTCCTTTCGACCTTGAGCGCTGCGGACGGGGACGCGCCACCACCCGTGATAGGCCCCATCTCCTACATCATTTACACCTCTGGGACGACCGGACGCCCCAAAGGAGTGCAGATTTCGTCGGAGGCGTTTCTCACCGCAGTGCAAGCATGCGCCGACGCCGTGGGGCTCACGGCGGACGACCGGGCCCTGTGCGTTTCGCCAGTGCACTTTGACGGGTCCTTCTCCGCCATCTTTCCTCCACTCGTGCGCGGGGCACCCCTCGTCATCCCCGACCGGGAAGCCCTCCTGTTTCCACGCAGGTTCTTCTCGATCGTCGCTAACGAGGGGATCACGACGACCAGCTTCTCCCCCAGCTACCTCCGGTTGCTTCGGGCCAGCGGCCAGTTGGCGCGCTTGGCTGACACCCCGCTTCGCGTGATGGCCCTGGGCGGCGAAGCGCCGTCCACGGCGGATATCAGGGCGGTGTGGGCCGCCAGTCCGGGACTGCGGGTGGTGAACCGGTACGGCCCAACTGAAACCACAATCGCCGTCGCCCATTCGGAACTGACGCCCGAGTCGCTGGACGCGGGACTGGTACCGATCGGTCAACCTCATCCCGGAAGTTCGTTCCACCTCGTGGATGAATACGGAAAGCTGGTGGATCGTCCCGGAGCAGTCGGCGAGCTGCACATCGGCGGACCGCAGCTCATGGTCGGCTATCTCAACGAACCCGCACTGAGTGCAGCTGTGCTGCGCACGGACGTCGTGGAAGGAACCACCCTCTACCGCACAGGTGACTTGGTCTTCCGCGACGACCGCGGTAACTACTTATATATGGGGCGTTCGGACCGCGTCATCAAGCGACATGGTGTGCGGATGTCGCTGGTCGAGGTGACCGAGGTGCTCGGCGGTATCGATGGGGTCGCAGCTGCGGCGTGCACAACCTTCGACCTGGAGGGCGAGCTCGGGGTCGTCGCGTTCGTGGTGCCGGACGGCGAGCTCACCCCTGTCGCCGTCCACCAGGCCGCCGGCGAACGGCTCCCGGAAACGATGCTGCCCGATCAATTCGTGATGGTGGCCGATCTGCCCTTGACGTCTTCCAGCAAGGTCGACGAGCGACGGCTACTGAAGGAGGCCGGGTTGTCTCGGCCGAACGAAGGGGCCTGAGCTTAATTAATAGACCTGCTCCTACGCTCGCCAACAGCAGGTTTGGACGGACCGCACCGCCAACCTGGCGACATACTGGACACCATGTACATACCCGCCTATTTCGCCGCCGATGAGCAGGCCGTCGACGAGCTGCTCACTCACCACGGTGCCGCCGACCTGATCACGGCGACACCGGAGGGCGTGGTCGCTACTATGCTCCCGTTCGTCTACGACCGGGGCGCGAGAACCCTTCGTGGTCATCTCGCCCGCACCAATGACCAATGGCGGCGCTCGGTAATCGGCGAGGCTCTGGTCATCGTGCGGGGACCAGATGCCTACATTTCCCCGGCCTGGTATCCGAGCAAGGCCGAGCACGGACGTGTAGTGCCCACTTGGAACTACATCACGGCGCACGTCTATGGGCGACTCACGGTGCACGATGACCGCGCTTGGGTGGAACGGAACGTGCGCGATCTGACCGAACGTCATGAGGCTGGGCGAGCGCAGTCCTGGTCCGTCGACGACGCACCGCCGAAGTTCATCGAGGGTCAACTACGCGCCATTGTGGGACTGGAATTGCTGATCACCCGCATTGAGGCCAAATTCAAGCTCAGCCAGAATCGACCAGCCGCTGACATCGATGGCGTGATCTCGGGATTGATCGCCAACGGACACGAAGACGCTGCCCGAGCGGTGCAGCGAGCACGACCGGCGTAAACGGCCGTTTGGCCAGGAAGGGTATCGCACGGCGGTGCCTCGGCTACCATCCCTTGCGTGCAAGCGAGGGCAGCCAGCGCGACGTCGGGGAGCCACTACCAGGAGCTGGTCCGTCGCCAGCGTGCCGAATTGCAAGATGCCTACTTGAAGGGGGTCCGCCGGCTGCGCTGGGACGCAGGGCGTCTCGCCGCAGAACGCGGACAGCGTCTTCGGGAACTACTGGTGTGCGCCGCCGATCGATCGCCATTCTGGCGGGAACGACTGGCAGGCCGCGATTTGGCGAGTTTCACCGAGTCCGACCTTCCCTCGCTGCCGATCCTGACCCGGGCCGAGATGATGAAGGAGTTCGACCAAGTGGTCACGGTCCCCGGGTTAACACTCGCCCGGGTCCAGGAACACCTCGACCAGCCGGACGGCGACCGCGGCTACCTCGACGACGAGTACCGGGCAATCGTCACGTCTGGATATATAGGAACCCAAGCAGTCCACGTTTATGGTTGGGACGCGTTCGTCACCTTCGTAATGCAGGGCTCGCGCTGGACCGGGCGACGCGGCGAAGACCCGGACGCGGTGCTGGCGCAGGCCTTCGCTACCAGCACTCGACATGAGTCGGGGATATTTCACGCCTTCAGCACCTTCGAAAGCGGAGGGCCGGCATCGCACTGCTTCGGCGGCACGCAACCCCTGGACGAGATTGTCGACGGCCTCAACAACGCCCGGCCTGCGGTGCAGGCTCTGCAAGGCTGGCCGAGCTTGATCCGTGAACTCGCTGCAGAGGCGACACAGGGACGACTCACCGTCAAACCGACCTGGGTCAGCGTCGCAGGAGAGGTCTGCACCGCGCCCGTGCGAGAGGCGGTTCGGTCCGCATGGGGCATCGAGGCTTCAGAGTTCTGGGGTTGCTCGGAGGGCACCTATGCTTTTCCGTGCGGCGTGGGAGAAGGCATGCACATCGCCGACGATCTGGTGATTCTCGAGCCGGCGGATGCTGATGGCAATGTCGTCCCGTACGGGCAACCTGCGGATCGGCTGCTGTTGACCAACCTGTACAACTTGGCGCAGCCGCTGATCCGCTATGACCTCTCAGACGCCGTGACCATCTCCGATGAGCCGTGTGCGTGCGGTTGCGCGCATCGCCGCATCACAGCGGTCAATGGTCGGATCGACGGAGCCTTCGAGTACCAAAGCGGTGCGCAGGTGCCCCGGGCGGCCATCGAGCAGACTGTGCTTGGCACCCGCGGCGTCGCTGACTTCTTCGTGGGCAAGACCCAAAAGGGTATCGACGTATCCGTGGTGAGCGACGGTTCATGCGACCTCCACCAGCTGCGGTTAAAACTGGTCGATGTACTTCGCCGGCACGGCCGGCCGGAGCCGGACGTCAGTGTCCAACAGGTCGGTTCTGTCGATCGACTGTGGTCGGGAAAGTCAAAGCAGTTCGACGCCGGGTGATCTAGCGGCCGATCGCAAGTGCGGCGAAGCCGGGCGCAGCGGGTCGCCGCCGTTGATCTAGCGGCGATCGCAAGTGCGGCGAAGCCGGGCGCAGCGGGTCGCCGCCGTCGATCTAGCGGCCGACTCGGTTGGCCACGGCCCGCGTCCCGTCGGGTGTGTAGCCGCCGTGGATGGCGATGGTCTCGTCGTGCATGGGTTCAGGCGCTCCTCTTTGCGATGGTGCCCAACAGGTTGGCGTACAGGCACAGCGCCGCGCCCCGCCACGGCCAGGGGGCGCGGGCGCTGACCTCGTCGAAGGGGAAGGCGGCCACCAGGGCCGGGTCGCGCTGGCCGCCCACCACCTTCTGGTGCAGCCTGCGGAGATCCTGCCAGTCTGGGCCGGCGACGCAATCGACGGGCAGGCAGGGCAGTTCGTGGCGCTCGTGGTCGGTGTAGCGCCGCACGTCGCGGTGGTATTCGCGCACCAGGCTCGAGGGGTCGTATTCGGGATGGCCCTGGACCAGCACGACGTCAGATCGGCGCACCGTCTTGGTGATCACGCTCCACCCCACCTCTTCCGATTGCAGGGCCACCGCGTAGCCGGCGGCGGCCACCGCCTCCACGGGCACGGCGTTGAGCCGCGAGTGCGGCAGCACCACGGTCCCCAGTTCGGCCATCCCGGCGGCCAGCGGGTGGGCGGGGTCGGCCTGCTGGGCGAACACGCCCGTGCACTTGGCCGGCAGGGTGCTCCGTTCGATCCCGTCGAAGACGGCCAGCGCGGCGTGCGCGGACAGGCAAGACAACACCATCACCGCCACGTTCTCGCTTGCCCACCGCAGCAAGGCGCACAGCTCGTCCCAGTACGGCTCGTCGTCGATGCGGGACTCGATGGGGTTGGAGCCGGTCACCACCAGCAGGTCGGGGGCATCCGAGGCGATGTCGGCAAGGGGACGGTACTCCGCGGCGATGCGGGCCCGGATCCGCTCACCTCGGGGCACCCCGGCCATGCTGTGGCGGGTCACGACAACCGTCTCACCCCCACCACCGGCATCCAGAAGCCCCATGAACTGTCGCTCGGTGGCGCCAAAAGCGGCGTCGGGCATGTTGTTGACCAGGGCACACGTCAATGGCACCGGTCCCGTGACCCCGCCCGGCGGCGCCCACGAGTCAAGCGCCCCGGGCCCGTAACCCACCGCCACCAGCGGTCGCGCTCGTCCGGTCGTGCAATCGGTCATCTGCTCAGCCGATCGCGGCCTCGACGCAGTCTTGGGCGTCGTAGACGGCCCGCAGGCGGCTGCTGGCGGTCGACGACGGCCTCGACGTCGTGGGCGTCGTCGACGGCCCGCAGGCGGCTACCGTCGATGACGGCCTCGACGCAGTCCTGGGCGTCGGAGACGGCCCGCAGGCGGCT
Source organism: uncultured Actinomycetota bacterium (assembly GCA_963818785.1). GTDB lineage: Bacteria > Actinomycetota > Actinomycetes > Mycobacteriales > Mycobacteriaceae > Mycobacterium. Next base: position 59,468 of record CAWFTT010000019.1, read on the forward strand.
GCGGGGCGAGGGCAGGTAGTGGGTGAAATAGCGCACCCCCTCGGTGAGCACGCCCAGCAACGACAGGTTGGGCTGGAGCCGGCCCTCGGTGTCATAGGGGTGGAAGTCCTCGTTGATGGCCACGCTGCCCACCGGCGTGTCACCGTAGCTGAGCTGGGTCAGCCGTCCCTTGGCGTAGAGACGGTTGAGCAGGGGCGAGCCCGACCGGGCCAGCGAGGGCAGGTCCAGATAGCCGCGCACCACCGCCTCGACGCTCACCGCGGTCGGCTCATCGAGGGCCGTGGAGCTCAGGCGGACCCCGCCGGGGCAGGCGGCCACCATCGGGTTGGGTCCCAGCGGGATGCGCACCACGCCGGCATCGAGCAGCCCCAGCAGCTGCTGGGAGCGCATCAGGGGCGGGCCCGCGTCCAGGCGGTTGATGCGCCCCCGCACCCCTGATTGGAAGTCGACGTAGGAGTCCAAAGACAGCCCACCGAACTCGATGACCGAACGCAGCTGGTCGCGCAGGATGCGCAGCACCTCCTGGGCCGCCTTGACCGGGCTGCCCCCGGGTCGCAGGGCCTCGGTGAGGTCGTCGTCGATCATGTCATAGACCTGGCCCTGATAGTCGGCGGCCGATGGTAGTGGCGGTCTGAGCCGGCAAACAGGTGGGCGGCCGGGTCGAAACGTCCATAGCGCGGTTCAAGACCGTCGACGACCTTCTCGTAGTGCCCGTCGACCCAGCCTTTGCGCAACACGGCGCGCACCTCGCTCGACTCGACGTCACCGCCGGCCAGCAGCGCGGCTTGCAGGTAGTAGCGCGCCTGCATCTCGGCGAAGATGAGCGGGAGCAGCTCAGCCTGAAAGTCCACGTGGCGCCGCACCGGCGAGGCGCCCGGGTTGGTCAGCGCCGCGAACTCCTCGGGCGTGCACACCACCGGCTGATACTGGCCGTAGGGGTCGACGCCGGTGGCCGACTTAGCGCAGTGCGGCACCCCCGTGCGCGAGTACAAGGTGATGATCGGCTCCCGGCCCGAAGGCACATAGCGCAGCCGGTCGGCCCGATCACCGCGGGGGGTGAAGGTGCCGCCCCGTCCGATGGTCAGGGCCGTCAGCACGTCATAACCGACCAGACCCATGCCGGCCACCGCCACCGACGACCCGCCCGCAACGCTGCGGTCCAGACACTCAATGGGATAGGGCTGCCGGTAGCGCACGCCCCCACCGAGCCCGCGCTCATCGTTCCAGGTGTGCCCCGAGGTCAACACCACATGATCGACGCGTGAGCGTGGCGCCGTTGTCGAGCAGCACCGCCTCACGCCCATGCAGGGCCGGCGAGATGTCCACCGCCGCCGCGTAATGCCGCACGATCTCCAAGTTGGGCGGGGCGTAAGCCACCAGCGTGTCATAAAACCAGGCCAGGTACTCCCCCATCAACCGCCGCGGCAGATAGTCGGTGGGCACGATGGGCTCCCCCCCGGCCCCGATGCGGCACTCATAACCCACCCAGCGATACCCGCAGCCCACCGCCCACGCATACAGACCCATCGCATAAGGAGGCAGCGCATCCCCATCGGGCGCGGCGTACAGGGACAGCTGACCACACGCGTTGTTCAGGATCAAAAAGTCGGGCTGCTCAGCCGAATACACCCCACCCCCCAGCGCAGCCGGCTCCACCACATGCAGCCGCACCGGCGTCCTCACCCGCCGAGCCCGGCTCACCGCCCGCTCCAACACACACAAACCCCACGAACCCAGCCCCACAATCGCCATCTCAATCATCGGACACGCCCCACAACCGCCACATCGGCGGTGTCCGCGCCGGCAGCGCCGTAACGCCAGCGTTTCTGCCGGTGCCCACCAACGACACGTGCTCCTCCTAACGGAAGCAGCCGATACAGGTATACCGGCGGTTTACTCTAAGCGAAGTTACATACCTTTGGAAGCTTATGGAAGCTTATGGAAAGTTTTAAGTATGCCGTTGAGGCGAGGCACCAGCACTTCGTGCTCAGGTGGCTGCCAAGACGTCGCCGTAGACACCGAGTGTCGCCTTCACCCACGCCGTCTCGGTGTAGAGCGTCTCGTACACGTTGCGGCAGTGCTCTGCCAAGCCGGGAAATTCGGCGTCCGCTCTATCGATGTCGTCGGTCACCGATCCAGAAGTGACGATCCCGGTCCCGCTGCGCTCGACGAGTTGACCGACGACCGAACGCGCTCCCGCGACGACCGGGAGACCGGCGGCCAGCGCTTCCAGGTAGACCGTGGGCAGTCCTTCCGGCCAGATGCTGGGGAAGAACAGACCGCGTGCGGCTGCCATCAGCGCGCGTACCTCTGCGGGTGGCCGCCGCCCGAGCAACTCGACTGTAGGACGCGCCATGCGGCATAAGTCGTCGTCGAGCGGACCGCTGCCCACCACTTTGAGCCGCGGTCCGTTCGGCCAGTCGCGTACCAGCTGCAGGATGCCTTTCTCGTGGCTGAGCCGGCCGACGAAGAGCCAGAAGTCACCGCGCTCGTCACCCTCGTGTGTTCCCGGTGAGTCTGCGGCCGGCACGAAGTTCGGCACAGTAACGATTTTGTTCTCGGGCAAACCGATGGCGGTGTAGCGCAACCGCATATCTTCAGTGATGGTGACGATCTTGGCCGCGGCGGCCAGCAGCGGGTCGCGGTCGAATCTCATGCCGATAGCCACTGGAAGCGTCGCCACCAGGCTGTCCTTGAAGCAGCGGTATCTCAGGGAGGTAAGGGCGCTGTGGCGATCCGGACACAACGTGCACGACTCGCCATCACGCAACAGCGTCGCCGCCGCACACAGCGGCCGGTAATTGTGAATCGTGGTGACGAGACGCGATGAATACCGTGCTGCCCACGTGCGGCCGAAGTTGGGGAACAGGTTGTGCACGTGCACGATGTCGGGGCCGAATTGATCGATCTCGTCGGTGGGACGCGGTCCGCGGTTGGTTGCCACACGTACTGCGGTCACAGCCGGGTAGATCCTCGACTTCTCGACCTCCTCCTGGTGGAGGCTAATCACTCGAACGTCGTGCCCGGCACGGCGAAGCGCCTCAACCTGCAGATCGACGACAACGTTTTCGCCGCTGGGCATTCGGTTCGAGTAGTAGCTGTGCACGACCGCGATGCGCATGACGAAGCAGCTCCCTGAGGACGCCGGCGTGGGTGAATGGAATGCTACCGCCGCGGCGCTGACACTCGGCGGCGCACACGACTGAAGCGGCTCATCGCCGATGGCGTCATTCGAACGGATGACTTTGTGCTGGCCTAGTTCGCCGAATCAATCGATGAAGCTGTGTGCCTGAAGTAGCCCGACAGACTGCTTTCAGCCAAATCGCGCTCAACACCACAGCACTGGCACGAATCAGCAGTGGAGTTCGACGCGGGCCATACAACAAAGTGCGTCTAGAGATCGTTGCAACGGTCAGTATATTGCGGCAGGAACGCTGAGCAGCCGCGTCCGTCTGTAGTTTCCAGGTACGGCTGTTGCGCATCGTAGAGGCGACCTGGCTTTCCGGTCGCGAGTGCAATCCGCCTGAGAATTGCGGACTGCCGCTGCGTATCTTCACTGGCCGCATCGCCATTCATAGTTACTCACCCGGGCGTGGGATGCGCAACACGAAACGTCGGCCGCGCCAACAATGGTCGCACGCACCGTCGCCACCTGGCTAACCGATCAAGCCGGGGCTATGACGGCGTGGAGGGGTACGGCAGTGGCGCGCCCTCGAGGCGGCACGACGAAGGCGTATCTGCAGGCTTCGGGTTGGCCCAGTCGATGCATTTGTTTCACCTAGGCATCGGGGCCCTACAACACCAATATTTTCACGTGCCAACGACACCCGGGTCTTATACTTGCGCCGTGGCAACGACTGACGAATTAGTGCACCGCTTCTACCCAGAGTCCAACGTCGGCGGGTTTAGCCATGTCGATGGCACAGTCGTACTCTTTACACAGATTTCTGCGTTACTCCGACCAACCGATCACGTACTTGACTTCGGCGCTGGGCGCGGTGAACCGATCTTAGATGACGAAGTGCCGTACCGTCGCCACTTGAGCAACATGAAGGGACGATGTGCGCACCTGGCGGGATGCGATATCGACGAAGTCGTCCTTGACAACCCGTACTTAGACCACGCCGAGGTAATACGTCCAGATGAGCCGTTACCGTACCCCGACAATCGGTTCGACCTCGTCATCGCTCGATGGGTATTCGAGCATGTTGCCGATCCGAATCATGTTGCACAAGAGCTGTTGCGGGTTGTCAAGCCGGGGGGGTGGATAGCGGCTGTCACACCGAACAAGCGTGGCTACATCGCGCTGGGTGCACGCCTCGTACCCAACAAACTACACGTGAGTTCACTGACAATGTTGCAGCCAGAGCGCAAGCCTGAGGATGTCTTCCCCACACGCTATCGCATGAACACGCGCTCGGCACTTCGGAAAGCTTTTGGCCCCGGCGCGGACATCTTCATTGCCGGTTGGGCGTCTGAGCCCTGCTATCACTTCGGTAACCCCTACGTCTACCGGCTGCTGAAGTGGATGCATAAGCTTCTTCCCGCGGCGCTGCAGCCCACGCTGCTTATCTATATTCGAAAGCGCTAGAGCGCAGCCTATCTGAGCGATCAACTGACCAATCTCGCTCGTTCGCGCGCCAACACCGGATAAGCTTGCGCTGCATCCGACATCCTTCATTTAGCTCCGAAAGCGCGAGGGCGCAGGGTTTCTCGGCTGATCAGCCGCCAAGCACTCTAGGCCTGTTGCGAGCGCCGACTGACGAACCGCCAGATCGGTCACGACCTTCCGCTTTGAAACAGGGTATGGCTGCTAGTTTCGACGCAGCGGCGCGTCGACGTCAGGGGAGGCTGCGAGTGAACGACCAGAAGTTGTTCTACAGCATCGCAGCAATGAATGCGCTCTTCTCGTCGATGGCGTGGTGTGCCGCCAAGCCCGATCGCGGTTCGATACTGGCGGTTTTGGCATTTGCGCTGATCTGGCCCTTCGTTAACGGAGACCTGGAAGGGCATACGCTGCTGATGATCAACAGGGACAGCGCAATAACGGTGTCGGATCTGTTGTCGGTACTGGCGGCGTTACTCGTCCTCGTCCAGGTGCTCAGAAGCCGCCGCACCACGAAAAGCCCTGAGCGGTGAAGACCTAACGACGCTCGCATACCACAAGGTCGGGAAGAGGGGATGTGGCGCTGTTGGCGCGTAGCAGCGGCCCGAAGTGATTGCTTTCCCCCCCGTTCCACAAGGGCTGACTCACGGACATTATCGGCGCACCCGAATTACCCATCTGGGTAACGGGCCCGTACGTCGATCCCACGATGTTCGGTGTCATCGACCTGACAAGTGGGATGAGCGCATCGTCGCCGATGCCGCCGCTGAGGACGTCCCTGACGGTATGGCCCCCGATCCAGTTCGGGGAGTCGGTATCCAAGCTCGGCCACCGCTCGCCATTCGTGCGCCCCGGACCTTCGTCGGCATAAACGATTCTGTAATCTCGCGGGTCCAAGAATTCATTACCGAACTTGCATTGTGTGAGCACCATGCCCGGCCCACAGTTCACCTCGTCCGGTGTCAGGGTGAACCACACATCGATCCGAGGGAAGCCCTCCGGCGGCCCAAATCGCAGGAAGTCACAATTACGAATGTACGTGTTATTGCCGCCGCGCGACACTTTGATGTGCACCCGATTAACAAGAAAGGCATTATTTGCAATAGTCGTACCGTCGGTGAGTCCGGACAACGCAATACCCATCGAGCTGCTGAAGTTACCGGCCTGAAATATGTTTCTTTCGATCTTCCAGTATGGCTGATCGGGGGAGTTGTTTGATATGCTCGCACCCCTGTAGTTGATGAAAGCATTGTCGGTGATCGTGTAGTAGTTTGTAACATTTTCTGACTGAAAGCGGTTTCTTACGTGCCCATTTCCGCCGTTGAATCTGATGCCGCGCAGCGTCAAGCTCGTCCACATCTGATTCGAATCGATGAACGTCGTGTCGGGCCCGAGTGCGACCGTCGTGGCACTTTCACCGGCACCAACGATGAAAGGTGCGCAGTGGTCGATGCCTGGACCCAAGAAGTTATACGCGCCGGGTGGGAGATAAACCGGCTTGCCCGAGGCCACGGCAGCCCGGATCGCCGGCGATGAATCGCGTGTGCCACCCGGATCGGCTCCACCGGCGAATTCCGGATCGGTGACGACAGCGTACTCAATGGTGGGTTGTTCGGGAGACGGTCCGCAGCGGACATAGTCTTCAATTTTTGACGCTGGCAAACCGGGATTGTGTGGGCCTTGCTCTTTACCGCTGGTCGCGCTGGCGAAAAGCGCGGCAGTGGAAATCCCTGACGCTAATAAAAAGCGTCGCGACATACCGGCGATGCTGGTCACCCCTCGATCTCGAGCTCAATGCGCTCAGCCACGGACAAGTACTAGTTTAGGCGAAACTCTTGCGGAAGCCCGCTTCCGCGCCGGGCACTGCCTGACAAATCGCATGTCGTCCATTTGCACAGCATGCCGTTTCGCCATTAATCGGCTGTGAACCGACACCATTAGCTCCAAGAGGCGACCGGCGCCAGAACACTTTGGATGGTCGGCAGCAGTTTTTCAGCTATGTATGCGTGCCCTGCTTCGGTCAGCCGCGACCCATCATCGCTGATCAAGTTGCGGATTTTCAACGAACCATCCGTCAGCAATTGGGTCGACGAAGATGACGCCGAATTTTCGCTGCCTCATCTCGCACGACATCGCGGATCCCAGCCACTTTCGGTCCCAGGTCTCCTGCGCGGGAGACTGGACCGACAGCGATCACCTTGGCACGGGGCGATGCCGACCGCATTCTCGAGAACGTGTCGCTGACCGCCGCCGCCACCGTGTCAGGCGGCTGCAACGCATCGTCTGCGCCGCCGAACACGATAACCAGGTCGTCCCCGGTCTTCAGCAGGCTGCCTGCCTGGTCGCCAAAGGTCGTCCCTTTCACTCCGCGCGCCAGGTAGCCCGAGCCCGCGACGCCGGAAACATCGGCGGAGGTGTCGACTCCCTTCTTGCGCAATTGGCGAAAGGCCAGTTGCGGCCAACTCTTCGGTGCCGCGCCGCCTGACGCGCTCGCCGTACCTGAAGGTGGGCCCTGCGTGAAGGAGTCGCCGATCACGACTACTTGTTTTGGCTTCTGATTGCCCAACGGTGCTGAAGCAGCAGTAGGAATAGGCGGCTCGTGGCGCCCGCGCGCCACAGTAAAGGCGCCGGTTAAGACGACTCCGGCCGTGATCAGCGCGATGATGCCCACAGTTTGCCAGCGCCCGTCAGCCGCTGACATGCCTGACCGGTCAGCCATATCGCTGCCCGGTCGTCGCCGGCACACGAGTCGGGACCTTCGGCATCCAGCCACCGAAGCTCACTAACTCGTCGGACTCACCGTCTTCACTCCGCGGCCGATCATCGAGCGGTGTGCGGACCAATCGTCGTTTCCTTTCTCTGACGAAATAGGTTGCGATGAATAAGATCAGGGATAGCGAAATCACCCGCCATACCATGCGGGAAGGAGTATTCAATGGATAGCACACCTAATAATGCGCCAAAGCCAATTGGCAGAAATGAGAAAAGGCGGAAGCGACTTCGTAGCAGGTTGCGCATCGAAAGCCCAAGCAGCTAAGCCAACGGCACCGAACAGAGAGAACCTGACCGAGCCAGCCTATCGCTCCAAACCACTCCCCCGCAAAACACAGCGGTACCCACTCATATGGCCAGAATCGCTCGAGCTCGGGTGGTTGGGCAGTCCCTGGCATCGGATTCGCATTATCAATCAGCACGCCAGCGTCCACTGCAAGGCGTGCGGATTCTTCAGCAACCGGAAAGCCCACGAATATCGATGCGGCCAGCTGTTTGATGGGACCAAGAAAGAGTCCGTCGAATTGCGCATGTCCGTCAGCAGTCGCCTCGATGACATTAGGATCGTTGAACAGCCCATGCGGCATCTCACGAGCTTTATTCACCGCGCTGAAAGTAAAGATAGAGATTGCCAGTAACGTCAGAGCTGCGGCAATCATCGGTAGAGTGCATTCGCCGTCTGACGAATCTCGTTATAGAGGATCAGACGAACCGCCCACCATCGGGGCTGCGCAAGCCGTGCGGCTACCGAGAGACGCTTGGGCAATGAACCAAAGGGCGGCCGTCGCGATCAGGAAAAGTCGGACTCTGCGATTCTGCTCCCGCACGGCCAACGCAATTCCGGTGATGCAGCAAACGACTCCCAGCGGCCACAAGTGCACGAGGAACATGACACCGGAGCTTTCGAGGTAGACCTCTCTACTCAAGAAATTCGGACCCTCGCCGACCAGATAGGCGACGAAGCGTGGCCGATGAGACGACCGCCACCATCAAACTGAAGTTTCTTGGGAGCTGCACCTCGCGAGGCGGCACCGCGTCGAACGGAACCGGCGGAACAAGGAGCCCCGACAGGCCGGCACCGATGGATGCCCATAAGAAATGCCGCCACGGCGCGGGATTCACCGAACGCGGCCGCTTTCACAGTCTCAACCAATCCGGTTCCGCCGTCGTACTTCGACCACTCCCAGAGCGGTCCCCCGAGCGCGAGTAAAAACATGATGCCGGCCAAGACGGTTGGCGCCGCGGCAGCACTCGTTCGCTTCACGCTCACCCAAGCAGCTCCGGTCACACAGATCAGCGCAAGCAAGAGTAGGTAGAAGTTGGTCAATGTCGCGTCCCATCACCATTCCGGGACGGCCTGCCACATTCGACTATGGCGATGCGCGCCCAGTCCTCGTCGGTGTCATCGCGCACGGGGCCTCGACGAATCACGCGGTTTCACGCGTTCCAGCCACGGTCGACGGACCACCATGACGCCCTTGACATCGATTCCTCTCAGAGACAGCAACTTCGCTAATTCGACGACGTCCTCGAGAAGCGTCTGGCCCTTCAGGCACATGATGACGGACGAGATCGCCGAGATCATGATGCCGGTCGAGGAGCGTGCCGCCAACGCTGTGATTCGCTCGTCCTCGTCGAGAAGCGCCGGAGCCGAGAAAACCGTGACATCGGTGAGGTGAAGACGCGGACGGGGCAACAGCGCGGTTTTGAACTCCGCGATGATTTCGTCCATCTCGTCGTCACTCCTGGTGCCGGCGATGATCAGTTGTCGTGCTGAATTCGGCGCGGCGAACAGCATCGCCCGAATCCGGGCTATCTCGCCGGGACTTCGGTCAAATTGCACGATCCACGGATCCGGCAAAGCCTTCCGAAGTTGACCGATACCATGAACGGTCGGGTGTCGACGACGCCTGAGCATTGTGAAGAGAAGGGCCGCGCCAGCAAAAAACGCAGTGGACAACAGGACGTTCAGCCACGGCTTGGCACCTGCGGTACTTCTGGTGACCTCTACCGGCCGAGCGACCGTCACCAGGACAGGGCCTTCGCGAAGGCCACTGTTCTGCTCAACGGATCGGGCGTAGTCGGGCAACTGGTCTGCATAGGCCTCGGCGAGCGAACGCGCAGCATCGGCCGACGGCCCGGCCGCGTGGATGGTGAGAAGCGGAGCGTCATGCATCAAACTGGCTGAAATCCGGCTAGCAAGCGCCGCAGGTGATTCGGCGGAATGCAACTGCCCCGCCACCCGGCGCGCGAGTTCATCATTGTTCGCGATCTGCCAGTACAACTTGGTGCGATCCTGGGCATACTGATCTCCTGAGACGGCATCGGTCGCACTACTACTGATCGGCGGCGCAACATAGATGGTCGCCTCTGCCGAATACGTCGGACTGACGGCAAATGTCAGGACGAAGCCGACCACCGCCCCGCACACAGCGGCAAGTACCACGAGCTGCCAGCTCTTACGAAGCAGCCGACGAATCACCCGAACCATGTCGTTGTCTGTCACAAGCCCTCCATGCCTTACGCGTGTTCACTCATGAGTTGAACGAATAGCGGATACAGGTACTGCGCAATTCGTTGATTGCCCAGATCCGTCGGATGCACGCTGTCGGATCCGATCAGCCCAAGTTCTCCGTTGGTGAACCAGTTCTCCTCGATGGGATCGATGAAGTGCCCATGCGCTGTCTCCGCCGCATCACGCACCGCGTCTCGGGTGCGCAAGATGTCGGCACTTGGTGCGCCACTGCCCCAGGTAGGTCCGATCACGATCAGCTGTGCGTGCGGTGCCGATTGGGAGATCGCCCGGTAGGCGTCGCGTGCCGCGGCGGATACCTCATCTGGTTGCGCCACAACGTCGTTCCTGCTTCCCGACATCACCACCATCCGGGTTTGTGGAGCGACCAGCCGCCGCACCTCCTCGCCGAGCGTCGGGCTGCTGGCGCGAACTGCATATCCTGAGCCCTCACCGTTGTCATCCACAGCGGTTCGCAGCGGTGCCACTTTCCGTACCTTCGCAGCAAGAAGTGAAACCCAATTCATGGGGCCGTCCCCGCCCTCGTCGGACCCCTGCGTGAAGTCACCGATGAATACCACCAGTGCCGCGTCGTTGTCCGCCGGCTCCGATTCGGGCTTCGGGATTACTAGCGGTGGCGCGATGTTCTGCGCCGTTAGCGTAGTCCTCGCAATCTTGTCCATCACTTCATTCGCCAAGAACCCGGTGATGACAAACAGAATCACTACCGCGACGCTGCTCGGCTTGAGCTTCATCGGCTGGTCATCCCCCGGGAAGCGCTGACGACAGATCCTGGCTGCGCACAAGAAGGCCCGACGTCGGCGCGCATGAACCGGTGCAACCACAGCACCCCCGCTACTGCAAACACGCTGGCGCACAACGCCAGCGCACCAGCGATTGCGGTCGCGGTCCCGAACACGAACCCTGCAGCGAAGCACGCCGCCACTTGACACGCGATGTGCAGCGCGGTCCACATGAAGGCCATCGTGCTTGCGCCTTGAGACTGGCAAACGGTGAAGACACTCGCGAACCAGCACAGAGCCGCAGAGCTGACGCCGATACAGGGGATCACCGGAAATGTCGCTTGCCAGCTGTCTCCAAGCATCGCCGCCCCCAGTCGCTCCGGTGTTGCCATCAGGCAGCCAGTGGCGACCAGCGTGAGCACTGACGTCGCCGAGGATGTCCTGCTGACAAGACGCCACTGATCACCGACCGAATTTCCGGTGCGGGCCGCGTGCGGTACGAACACCGTCGGCATCGCCGACAACAGCGTCGCGATGGGGCCAAACAGCGTGAACGCTCCCCGGATACCCGCCGAGGCAACGTTTCCGGCCATCGTCACCGCTGCGAGCGTCACGAAGACGTTTCCGATCTGGCTGACGGAGTAGGCGCCTCCGAAGCGGACTCTCGCCGCCCAGCCGGTCCGCCACCACTTTAGGACCGCCGATCGGCGTGGTTCAAGCCGCAACCGGAGTGCTAATACCGCGCCGGAAACCAGCGCGCTGAAACCCCAGAGATATACCGCACATTCGGCAGATTCGTGGACACCGAAGAGATTGGCGACGAAGATGCCGAGCATCGCGACGACCCACAGAGCGTCGGCCATCACAGCCAGCCTCGCCCTGCGCAGCGAAATCGCGGTTAATCGCAACACATCCTGCGCCAGGGCGCCGGGCAGGGCGAGCGCGAAGGCTAGCCCAACACGCGGGTCGTGAAAGGCTGCGGCCACAGCGACAAATCAGAACGCCGGCCAGAACACCGCTGTAAAGCGACCATGTGGTCGCATAGCCTGCCTCGGCGACGGTCCGGTGGTTCTTCTCCTCATCGCTGGTCAGCAACAGCGGTGTTCCAAGCGCCCCTCTGTTAAATCCCGTGCAGACTGCCAGCAACGTGATCACCACCGCGATGATTCCAAATTGCTCTGCCGACGACACCTGTGCCAACACGAAAACCATCAGGGCATTGCTGGCACTGGAGAATATTTGGTCGATGATGGTCCACATGGCAAGCGAGCCAGCGCGCCTGGTGGGGACGCTGACGGAAGCCTGGGCCGTGGCACTCGGTCCGCTCACTGGTCGCTAAGTCCCCTCGCGATTCGCTGGAGGATCGACTTCGCCGCCCGGGCTGAGTACGGCATCGGCGCGATCACCAGGCGGGCTTTCGGCCGGCGGATCGGGAACCTCACCCGTGAGGACCACTATCCCGATTGCGGGGACTCCCATGGCCTCGAGAGTCATCTTGGCCTCAACGACATCCGATGTCTGCGACTTGCCCTGCCGGACCACAACAAGTGAAGCGTGGACAACGGATGTCAATGCCACCGCAAGGGCGGAGTGAACGATAGACGGCGCGGCAACGACGACATGTTCCTCGACGTATGACGCCAACCGTCTCTTCGTGTTTTTGCTGTCAATCAGCAGCGCGGGCAGCGAAGCACCCTTGGTACCGATATTCATCTCCCACAGATGATTCAGCTCCGTCGGGGTCCGACATTCCGCCCAATCGCGTGACCCCTCGACGACATCGGACAGTCCACCGCGACTGCGGGACGGCCGTTTGGATGTCGCGTCGATCACCGTGACTTCGCGTCCACACGCGACCAATCCGGTTGCGAAACCTCGGCCGACAAAGAGGCTTTCGCAGTCTGGGTCGACACCGACCACAAGAATCCTGGCTGTGTTGTGCTCGCCGGTGACTGCGCAGGCGACCGCGAGCCGCCGGAACCCTTCCCGCAGCGCGGAAGGTTCGTCATCGGCGCTGATGGTGCCGCGATAGGTCAGGCCCGCGCCGCCGAGCTGGCCGACATTCTTCACGATTGGGTCGGTGCGATCCCGGTATACCGCGAGGAGGCACCCGAGCACCATGCCGATGAGAGCCGCCAAGACCGCGTCGGTCGCGGGGCTGCCCACGCGCGCCACGGTAGGGATGTCTCCGCTGAGCACCACCCCGGTCATCGAACCATCGCGGCCGGGTCGCTCGATTTCCATAACATATTGCTGCAGCCCTAATTCGGCCGCGGACACTATCTGAAGCGCATCGCTGGCACTCGGTGATGTGGCGGTGACCATGATCATCGGCTGCCGGGAGTTGATGCGTGCATCGATCGAGTCCTGAATCGTCTGTGCCGAGATGAGTCCTTGTAGTTTCTGCGAAGCCCGTGCGGCGACCTCCGGTCCGCGCAGGAGCTGTGCGTACGTCGGCGCCCGGTCCACCGAGACCTGCTCTCCGTTGAGGGCGTCGCTGGCTGTGCCCAAACTTCCGGAAGTGGAAATCATGACCCGGCCTTGCGCTTCGTACGACACCGGGCCGGCTAGCGACCAACTCAATGCGAGACACACGCAGACCAGGGTCAAGACCACCACGACCCTCCACCGCTGCCGGAAGACCCTCCAAAGTTCTTGTATCTCCATGGCGCCCTCAGGCCGCTGCCCGTGTTCGCGTCAGATCGATTCTGGCAACGTGCGTCAGCATCTCACTTCCGACCGCTGGTGTTGATACCAATCCACGGTTGATCGGATTCCGGTCTCGATATCGACGGATGAACGCCAGCCCAGCTCGTTGAGCAGCGAGACGTCGAGGAGCTTGCGCGGGGTGCCGTCCGGTTTGGAATGATCCCACCGCACCGTCCCTTCGTAGCCGACGGCGTCGGCCACCATGTCCGACACCTCAGCGATCGTGTGGTCGACACCGGTGCCGATGTTCACCGGTGATGGCCCGTTGTAGTGGTCAAGCAGGTGCAGGCACGCCGAGGCAAGATCGTCGACGTAGAGGAATTCTCTTCGGGGTGTTCCAGTGCCCCAGTTCGTCACGGAGTCGGCACCACTTGCCCGCGCCCGCATGAATCTGTGGATCAATGCACTGAGCACATGCGAGCGCGTCTCGTGGAAATTGTCGCCGGGCCCGTAGAGATTGGTGGGCATCACCGAAATCCACGGGAAACCGTATTGCCGGCGAACGGCGCGCAGGTGGGCGATGCCCGCCAGCTTCGCGACGGCGTAGGCCTCGTTTGTGGTCTCCAGGGGCCCGGTGTGCAGGTAGCTCTCTTTGATGGGTTGTTGCGCAAATTTCGGGTAGATGCACGACGAACCGAGAAACAGCAACCGCTCTACGTTGTGCTCGGCGGCAGCGTCCATGACGTTGACCTGGATCTGGACGTTGCGGGAGATGAAATCCACTGGACAGGTGCTGTTGGCCAGGATCCCGCCGACGCACGCCGCCGCGATGACCATGGCCCTCGGCTGCCTTACTGCGACGAACTGGAAAACGCTTGCCCTGTCGGTAAGATCAAGTTCCGATCGGGGCGCACCGATGAGGTCGGAGAAGCCTTCTGCTTCGAATGCACGCCATATCGCCGAACCAGCCAGGCCGCGATGGCCGGCGACCCATATAGGTGCGCTGCGGTCCAGCGGTGATACCGCTCCGAGAAGCTTGGTCCTGCTCGTACGCATCGGCACTCATCAGCGGTTGCCCCAATCGACCGACGGCTTGTCGATCCATGGTGTGCCGGCGCACTCAAGGGCCATGCGATCCGCATCGACCATGATGGCAGCCAGTTCGGGAGCAAGCACCTCGGCCTTCCAATCGAGCTGCTGCGCCGCCTTAGTGGAATCACCGATCAGCGCATCGACCTCTGCCGGACGCACATAGCGCTCGTCGAATGCAACATGGCGTTCCCAATCCAGACCAGCATGGTCGAACGCGATCTGGACGAATTCCCTTACCGTGCAAGGCACTCCGGTCGCCAAGACATAATCCTCGGGTTCATCGGCCTGCAGCATGCGCCACATACCCTCGACGAACTCCGGCGCGTAACCCCAGTCACGAACCGCGTCCAAGTTTCCGAGGTACAGGGTCGACTCCAGGCCCGCCTTTATCCGGGCGACCGCACGCGACACCTTGCGGGTCAGGAACGTCTCGCCCCTGCGGGGTGATTCGTGATTGAACAGAATCCCGTTGACCGCGAACATTCCGTAGGATTCGCGATAGTTCTTGGTGATCCAGTAGGAATAGACCTTTGCGGCCCCGTACGGAGAACGCGGGTAGAACGGCGTCGACTCATTCTGCGGCGGTGGTGTCGCACCGAACATCTCCGAACTCGACGCCTGGTAGAAGCGGCATGACAAACCTGCCATTCGTATGGCTTCCAGCAGGCGGACCGAACCGATGCCGGTGATGTTGCCGGTGTTCTCTGGTTCGTCAAAGGACACCCGCACGTGAGACTGCGCCGCTAAGTTGTAGACCTCGTCCGGGTTGATTGACACCAACAGCGACGACAGTCTTCCCCCATCATTGATATCGCCGTAGTGCAAGAACAGCCGCGCGTCGGGGCTATGCGGGTCTTGGTAGATGTGGTCGATTCGGATGGTGTTGAATGTCGACGCCCTTCGGATCAATCCGTGAACCTCATAACCCTTGCTCAACAACAATTCGGCAAGGTATGAGCCGTCCTGACCGGTGATTCCCGTTATGACCGCGCGTCGCGCCATTAGTCACCTTTCCTGCCTGGCCCTCAAAAACCAGCTGAGCGTGTCGATCCGATTCGGAAGTGTCAACGCCGTCGCGTTGTGCAGAGCTGTTCAATCCATGCATCGAAGCAATCCAGCGAATCCCGCGCGCTGAGTTTTGTCTTGACATACGCAGCGCCGTTGGCGCCGAGCCTCGTTCGCAGCGTTGAGTCGCCGGCAAGTGCGGTAACCGCTTCCAACAGAAGGCGCGGGTCGCCGCTGTCGACAACGACGCCCGCACCGGAATTCCGGATCTCTTCAGCGGCGCCACTCGCTTTATCGATCGCGGCCAAGACCGCTGTGCCGCTTTGAAAGTAGGAAGTCAACTTACTGGGTACCGACATCTCGGTAACCCCCGGCTTCTGATTCACCAGAAGTATGTCGGCGGCCGTCAACGCCGCCGCGAACTCGTCGTCGGGAAGCGGGTCATGGATCTGCAGGCACCGCACGCCCCGACCCAACTCCTCCAGTGACCGTCGCTGATTCCCGTCGCCCAAAAGAACAAAACGGACCTTGACGTTTCTCTGGTCTGCCAGTTCCGCGGCGCGCACCACGTTGTCAAGACCTTGCTTGACGCCCATGTTTCCGGCGTGCAGAACCACCATCTCGTCGCGCGCCCACCCGAGTCGCTCACGGTCGGCGTCCCGGTCGGAGCGGGCGCCAGACGATACATGTGACCAATTTCTGATGGTCGTCACCTTCGCTGGATTCACGCCGAGATTGTCAAGCAGCCGAGTACGCAGCCTGTCATGGATCACCGCAACACCATCGGCCTGTCGCAGCACCCAGCTCTCCAGCTGGCTGGCCGCTCCGGAGGCAGCTGAGCCGGCAAGTTGCGTTTCAGCCAGCCCGGCAGAATAGAGGTCCTGGACCCAGACCCCCAACGCGGGGCGCTGCGGTCCCAGAGCGCGAAACTTCAAGCACAACAGAGCTGTCGAGATAAGCGCAGGTGTCACGCAGATGAGCACGTCAGGTCGGTCCCACTTCGACAAAGCGGCGCGGATACCGAAAGTCGCTTCCATCAACAGCCGGCCGGAGGTGGTGAATTGCCGCGGAACCGAATGCCGCAACCTCGTGACGGGCACACCATCGATGGTCTCGACCGACTTCCACGTCCACCGATATTGCGGCGCGACCCGCCATTCCGGGTAATGCGGGACGCCGGTGATGACCTTGACGTCGTAGCCTCTCTGCACAAGCTCGCGGCACAGGCCCGTCGAGTAGGGAGCGATGCCGAGTGGTTCTGGAAGGTAGTTGATTCCGATGAAGGTGACCGCAGGTCCGGTGCGGGGCGCTTTGATCGATGACGTGCTGTGGCGGCCCGGGATTGGCGTGCGCGCGAGTGAAGTATCCATGCTGCTAATACGCTCCTGAACCGCGGCACACTGCCGTTACGGTCTTCGCCGCGATCACCAAATCGCTGAGCATCGACCAGTTCTCCACATACGACAGGTCCAGCCGCACTGAATCCTCCCAGGGCAGGTTGGAGCGACCGCTTACCTGCCACAGTCCGGTTATCCCTGGGCGTACCAGCAGCCGGCGCCTGACCCGGTGGTCGTAGGTCTCGACTTCGCACCGCAGTGGCGGGCGGGGTCCGACGACGCTCATCTCGCCACGTAGCGCGTTGATGAACTGGGGCAACTCGTCGATGCTGTACCGGCGCAAAAACCGGCCAGCCTGAGTGACTCTGGGGTCGCTGCGGATCTTGAACAACACACCGCCGATGCTGTCGTTGAGGTCGGCCACCTCTGCCAGTCGCTGGTCTGCGTCGGCAACCATGGTGCGAAACTTGATCATCCGGAAGGGCGCACCGTCCAGGCCGATGCGTTCGGCACGATAGAAGACCGGGCCTCGGCTGGTGACCTTCACCGCCACGGCAGCGACAATCATTATCGGTGACGCTGCCAGGAGCGCCAGCAGTGAAAAGCAAATATCGAAGACGCGCTTCTGAAACCGCTTGGCGCCCTGATACTGCGGCTTGTCGACGTGGATCAGCGGCAGGTCGGCCACCGGACGCACGGTCAGCCTCGGGCCGGCCACGTCGACGATTCCCGGCGACACGACCAAGTCGACGCCGAGCTTCTCCAATTGCCACGACAGGTCGCGAATCCCTTCTGGCCCCAGCTCCGCTGCCGAGGTCAGCGCGACGGTGTCGGCGTGCGACGCTGCGATGGCGTGTCGGATGTCACCCTTCGTAGGGGAACACGCGCACCGGCCCGAGGCCGGGAACGACGATGTTCTCGTACTCGGGAGCACCGAGAGTGCAGGCACCCACTACCGTGTAGCCCTCGGCAGGCCGCCGAATCAGCGACTGCGCAAGGACCGTGACGGATATGGGTTCGCCGACCGCGAGCACTGCGGTCATGCAGCGGCCCCGGCGACGCTGTGCTGCGAGGTACCTACGGGCCAAGTGGCGACTGAGGGACAGTGCAAGAAGGCCGAGCGGAAACGCGATCGCGAGATAACCACGTGCGATTTCGAGCTTGAACAGAGTCGAGATGACGGCGATGACCCCGAACACCCACAACGTGGCGGTCCACACCCGGCGAAACTCCTCCGGCCCGGCTCCGATCACTTGCTGAGCGCGGGTGTGACAGATCGTGAGGACAAGACCCCACGCCAACACGATGAGTATCGAGACCGCCGAATAGGCAACTGACGCATATCCCGCCCACAGACTGCCACGAGTCACGTTGCCAAATCGCAAGACCTGTGCCGTCGCCACGACACCGCTGATAACGATGGCATCCGAAGCTGCAAGCCAATTGCCGTAGCGTTGTTGCCAGCGTGCACGAAGGGACGGGGCAATCGTAGGTAGCGTCGCCGTTCTGTCGAATTCAACTGTCCGCGACAGAATTGGTGCCATCTCACCGATGCTTGCTTCCGCGCTGCACCGCTGCGAGCCGGGGTGAGTCGACGTAGTGAGATCTCCGGCGTGAAATGCCTTGAGCTCCGCCGGCGCATGGCCAATCAGTGGTGAATCATTCCGCTGCAGAAGCTTTCGAGTTTTCGGTGTCTCAGAACGAAGTGTCACAGCTGGGCTCCGTGGCGACGCTGTCAGACCGAGCTGGGGCCGACGGCGCAGTCGGTGTTGTGAAACGCCGAATTCATCTGTCTCATCGTGTCGGTCATGAAACCGGTAGGCACTTCGAATGTCTCCTCTGTCAGGGGTTCTGAAACTGTCGTTTTGTGGGCTGACGATTAGTCGCCTTGCTCTCACACCTTCGCCGGCGCATGTCCGTTCCCGTTGACCGGCAGGTAAACGATGGCCGGCCGGTATCCCGGAGGCGCGTGACCGTTCGTCGGGAATCCCGCCGGCACCGGATATGCTTGCGCCGCCGGGGATTCGGGGAGGGGAGGGTATCCGGCGGCTGGTGGGCGCGCCACCACGGAGCGAGCGGGCCGTATTTGGCAGCAGTTGTGCTTCCTGTGCCCGCCGCGCGGCGGCCCGCGGTATCCCGCCCATCATGAGTGGTAGCCCAGCAGCCAGTGGTAGCCCACCTGCTGCGGCCAGATCGAGGTCCGGCAACGCCAGCGCCAACGGCACGCCACCCAGCATCGCCGCTGGGCCCGCCGCGGCCCAGCCCCAGCTCGGCGGCACCGACAACGCGCCGGCTGAGGCCGCTTCCCCTAGGCCCGCCAAAGCGCCCGAGTCTGCGAAACCGCCAGCGCCGTCAACGAATCCCGACCCCAGGGCACCTTCGGCCGCATCCGATCCCGCTGCATCGGCGGCATCTGCCCCCGCGCTCCATCGGCGGCCTCCGCCCCCGCCGCACCTCTACGTCGGCCAAGGTGGCTGAGGGGGTGAGTGCGGCGGCCATCGGCGTACTAATAAGGGTTTCAAGCGGGGATATCGCCAAGAACACGGCAGCAAACCCTGGGTAACTCGCGTACTCCTGAAGCAAACCGCCGAGCGAGAACCCAGCCACGTCCGGATCCCAGGAGCCCTCCCAGCACGCCTGTCCCGGATGACGCGGAGGAAGACCCGCCCGTGAGCGAACCCAGAATTCCCGAAAGTCCCGATGCCGTCGAGCCGGGCGACGCCAGACTCTGGAGCGCGGTGGGAATCGCGGAGGTCAGCTGCGATAGCGCTGACTGCACGCCCGTGCCCGTCGACGTCCCGGTGGCCTGAGCAACCGCAGCCCCTTGCGCGGCCAACCCGGCCGTGTTAGTGGTCTGCGGCGCCGAGGTGAATGGCGTCGCATTCGCGGTGGTTGCCGCTGAGTTCGCGGCATAGTTGTACATCGCCGCGGCGTCCTGGGCCCACATCTGGCCGTATTGGGCCTCGGTCGCCGCGATCGCCGGCGCGTTCTGACCGAAAAGGTTGGTCGAGATCAGTGACGCCAGCTGAGTGCGGTTGGCCGCGATCACCGGCGGGGGCACTGTCATTGCAAACGCTGTCTCATAGGCGCTCGCTGCCGCTTGGGCCTGGGTGCCGGCCAGCTCAGCCTGGCCGGCGGTCGCGCTCATCCATGCCGCAAAGGGTGCGGCCGCGGCCACCATCGCCGATGACGACGGCCCCAGCCACGGCCCGCTGGTCAGCCCGGAGATCGCCGACGTGTAAGCGGTTGCCGCAGAATGCAATTCAGCGGCCAACCCTTTCCAGGCGGCCGCGGCGGCCAGCATTGACCCCGGCCCCGGACCGGCATACATCCGGGCGGAGTTCGTCTCCGGAGATAACGCCCCGAAATCCATCGCTGGCGTGCCCGCTCAAAGGGCCGCTGCGGCGTTGGCCGCGTCGGTCGCCGCGTACGAACCGGCGCTGGTCTCCAGGGCGTTCACAAATAGCTCGTGAATCGCCGTGGCTTGGGCACTGATCTCCTGATACAGCTGGGCGTGTGCGGCGAACTGCGCCGCCGTCAGCGTAGACACCTCGTCGGCAGCCGCCGGAACCACGCCGGTGGTCGGGGCTGCCGCCACCATGGCGCCGTCGGCCATTGCAGAGCCGACGCTTTGCAGTGCTCCGGCCGCAAACGTCAGCATCTCTGGCTGCGTGGTCACGAACGACATGTGCTCCTCCTAGCGGAAGCAAGCCGACCCAGAGGCGGAGCTCTGGTAGGTGCGACCGGTGTGCATACCGACGGTGTCTCCTTCGGGTAGGAAACATACCTTCTGTCGCATTAGGAGCGCAATAGGAAACTGAAGTTCCGCTAATCAAGGGTATACGGTGTCTAGGAACCTGGAAACGCAGGAAAAACAGACCGTAAACCTGGGCAAGAGCCGGCAGACACCGGGGTCGCTCCACGGCGGGTCGGCGCGCGCCCTGCGGCCCGGGAAGTTCGCGCCCACCAGCGCGACCCCGAAGAGTCCCTCGGCGCGGCCACCGGTGCTTGATTCGAAAGGCCGCCTAACCGATCAAGCGCATACGTGAGCTTAGGAAGCTATCGCGCCAGGGCTCTACCGATGGCGCGCCGCCTGCGACCGCGGCGTGACCATACGCAGCACAGCAACGAGCTCGAAGGCGGTCGCGGCCGGGCGGGCTAACCCTGTGTCGCTCTAAAGGATCTGCAGTTCGTGACTGCGAGCAAGCCGGGCTGAGTTCGGCTGCGTCAGCCGCCGTTGCGCACGCCTTCTTCGATCTTTTTGCCCAAGTCGGGGTCGATGTTGCGCCAGTACTCGAAAACCCGAGACAGCACCGGCTCTTTGACGCCTTCCAGAACGTGACCGACCACGTTGTGTGCCAACCGTTCCCGTGCCGCGTCGTCGAGCACCTCACGCACCAACGTGCCGGCCTGACTCCAGTCGTCGTCATCAGCGCGCAACCTGTAGGCCTGCCGGACCATCTCCCCGTCGGCGAACCAGTGCACCTCTGCAGCCCGCGCCGGGTCGGCCTGCGGCCCGCCGTAAGAATTCGGTGCGTACACCGGATCGGTAGCGTTGCGGATCCGCATCGCGCCGTCCTTGGAGTAGGAATTGACCTCGACCTTCGGCGTGTTGACCGGAATCTGCTTGTAGTTGACGCCCAGCCGGTGGCGATGTGCATCCGAATACGAAAAACCCCTAGCCAGCAGCATCTTGTCCGGCGAGAGACCGGTGCCGGGAACGATGTTGTTCGGCTCGAACGCGGCCTGCTCCATTTCGGTGTGGTAGTCCTCGACGTTGCGGTTGAGCACCAGCTTCCCGACCTCGTGCAGCGGATAATCGCTGTGCGGCCACACCTTGGTCAGGTCGAACGGGTTGAACCGGTAGGTCTTGGCGTCCTCGAACGGCATGATCTGCACCTTGAGCGTCCAGCTCGGGTAGTCACCGGAGTCGATCGCATTGAACAGGTCGCGCTGGTGGTAGTCGCCGTCCTCGCCGGCGATACGGTCGGCGTCCTCCTGGGTCAGGTAGTCGATGCCCTGATCGGTCTTGAAGTGGTACTTCACCCAGAAGACCTCGCCTTCGGCGTTGATCCAGCTGTAGGTGTGGCTGGAGTAGCCGTTCATGTGCCGCCAGGATTTCGGTATGCCGCGGTCCCCCATCAGCCAGGTCACCTGGTGCGCCGACTCGGGAGACAGTGTCCAGAAATCCCACTGCATGTTGTTGTCGCGCAGGTTGTTGTCCAGCCGCCGCTTCTGGCTGCGGATGAAGTGCTGAAACTTCATCGGGTCGCGGATGAAGAAGACCGGGGTGTTGTTGCCGACCATGTCGAAGTTGCCTTCGGAGGTATAGAACTTCAATGCGAATCCGCGCGGATCCCGCCAGGTGTCTGGGCTGCCGCGCTCGCCGGCGACAGTGGAGAACCGGATCAGTGTGTCGGTCTTGGTGCCCGGCTGGAACACCGCGGCGCGGGTGTACCGGCTGACGTCCCCGGTGACCTCGAAGTGCCCGAACGCTCCGCCACCTTTGGCATGCGGCTGACGCTCCGGGATCCGCTCCCGGTTGAAGTTGGCCATCTGCTCGATCAGGTAATGGTCCTGCAGCAAGATGGGCCCGTCGGGGCCGATGGTCAGCGACTGGTCGTCGCTGGGCGCCGGGACACCACCGTCGGTCGTCGTCGGCTTGACTGGATTGCTCGTCATCAGGCTCCTCGGGTTTTTGAGACACCGTATTGGCTCAGTCACTGACCTTACTCAGGGGAAATGAATTGGCGGCGACATCGCGGGTACTCCGGACTGGACCAACCCCAGGGGAGAGAAATGCACGGTGCAGTCATCTACGGCAAGGACGACGTGCGTCTGGAAGAGCTGTCGGAACCCACCATCGTCGAGCCCACCGACGCCGTCGTCCGCACCTCCGCGACCTGCATCTGTGGGTCCGACCTATTGCAGTACCGGGGTATTTCTCCTGTGCCGGAACCCACGCCGTTCGGGCACGAATACTGCGGCATCGTCGAGGCTGTCGGCTCGGAGGTCCGTACGGTGCGGGTAGGCCAGTTCGTCATCGGACCCTTTTACGCCGGTTGGCCGACGGCGATCTCGTCGCCACGCCGGAGCTGCCCGCGAATGAGCAGGTTCCTGACCTGCTGACCCTTTCCGACGTAATGGCGACAGGTTGGTACGCCGCGGAATGCGCGCGGGTAGAGCCCGGCATGACGGTGGCAGTCGTGGGTGACGGCGCGGTCGGACTGTGCGGCGTCATCGCCGCCGCACAGTTGGGCGCCGAACAGATCATCGCCATGAGCCGGCACGCGCCGCGCCAGGAGTTGGCAAAGCAGTTCGGTGCAACGGACGTCGTCGAAGAGCGCGGGGACGAGGGGGTTGCACGCATCAAGGACATGACTCAAGGCATCGGCGCTGACGCAACCCTGGAATGCGTGGGCACGGCCGGCGCAATGACCCAGGCGATTCATTCGACGCGACCCGGTGGTTTCGTGGGATTCGTCGGCGTCCCGCACGACGTCGCCGTCCCGGTGAGCAATTCTTCCGGTTGCAGGTCGGCCTGCGGGGCGGTCCGGCGCCGGTGCGACGGTCCCTGCCGGATCTGATCACCCGTGTTCTGGATGCAAAGATCGCGCCCGGCAGGGTTTTCGACAGTGTGCTGCCTCTCGAGCAGGTCGCCGAGGGTTACCGCGCGATGGATGAACGCCTCGCCATCAAAGTTCTGCTGAACCCGTGACTTAGCGGTGTCATTTCACTGCACAGGAGTTGGGTAAACTCCTGCGCCGGGCGATGGATCTCGCCGGAGCGTCGACGCTCGAACCGCCAGCGGGCTGATAGTTCCTACCGGTCGAAGTCGATGATTAGGGGCTACTCGTGCCAGAACAGCCAAGTGAAGCCGGCCCGGACACCCATCCGGAGTTGCCCGTTGATTCCGATGCACCGCCGGCCAAGCCGCTGCACTTCACGCCGTCCGCCGTGTTGTGGGTGTTCGCCGGCGGAGTCGTCGGCACCGCTTTGCGCCAAGCATTCGAAACCGTCCTGCCACACGACGGTGCGCACTGGCCGTGGGCGACGTTTCTGGTCAATCTGTGCGGCGCGTTCGTGTTGGGCGCCCTGCTCGAAGGGTTGGTGCGGGCAGGCGATCACACCAGGCTTCGCCAGCGTATCCGGTTGTGCTGCGGAACCGGTGGGTGTGGAGCGTTCACCACCTACAGCACTCTGGCGCTTGACATTTCACTGCTGAGCAAGAACGCGCATATTGTGACCGCAATCGAGTACGGCGGCGCCAGCGTCGTCGGTGGCGTTGTCAGCGCGTGGCTGGGCATCGTATGCGCAGCCGGCTTTCACGGGCGTGCACGAGCATGATCACGGTGCTGACCCTTGTGTTCGGGGCCGCCGGCGCTGTGAGCCGATTCCTCGTCGACGCCCTGGTGAAGCGGCAGTGGTCGACACGCTTCCCGTGGGCCACCTTTTCCATCAACGTCACCGGGTCATTACTTCTCGGAATCCTCGCAGGTGTGGTGCTTTACCACCATCAGGCTGCTGCCTGGCAGACGGTGCTCGGTACTGGATTCTGTGGCGGTTACACGACATTCAGCACGGCAAGCTTTGAGACCGTTCGCCTCGCCGAGCAGAAGCGGCGGTTCATGGCGCTGGTCAATGCCGTCGGCTCGCTTTTTGCGTCGGTGACCGTTTGTGGTGCTGGGCTGGCTTTGGCGTGGATGCTGTGAGAAGGAGGTCAAGGAGGCAGCGGCAATGAGTGATGACGAATTGACCGGCTCGGGACGAATGCCGGCAGGGACCGCCGCGCCATCACTGGTCATCGGCTGGGACATGCAACCCGGCAGTTCGGCCGCGCTCGAATTCGCCGTCGGCATCGCGCAACGACTTCAGGCGCACCTCCATGTCGTGCATGTCGCCGATGCCGATGACTTTCCCACTGACCCGGACGCTTTCGATTGGGAGGACCAACTCAACCAACGGCTGATCGACGACGAGACCGCCGCACGATCCGTTCTCGACCGGCTCGACGCCAACTGGACTTACCACGCCGCACACGGGCGACCCGGCGAGGTCATCGCCAACTTGGCCGACGAAACGGACGCACTCATGATCGTCGTGGGCGGCCCCCGCGGCGGGTTTCACTCGTTCATCGAAACGATTGCGGGCCAATCGGTCTCACGGCAGCTGACTCGTCGGCATGGTCGCCCGGTACTGGTAGTGCCCGAACCGTAGGCTAGACCGGCCGGCTTCGTTGAATGAGGGCTCAGAGCCAACCGGTGCGGGCGGCAGCGACTGGCTCCGGTGGGGCCGGCGCCAGCTCCCCTTCCCGCACGGCGTCGAGCATCCGTTTGACGGCGGCGACTATCTCCGGTGCCGCGGCGGCCAGTCCAGTCGTATCGGCTTCGGTGACTGCGTCGGGCTCGACACCTGCCCTCGCCAGCACGGCAGCTGGGTCGGCCAATTGGTCGGCCAGCCAGGACACCGGGTCGGCTGACAGTTCGGGGACGAAATGCCGGCGTCCCGGTTCCCAGCCGTCGAACCTGGGGTGGTGGTGGGCCCGGTCCAGCGTCCCAGGTGGGCTTTCGGTCGAGCCGAAAAGGTCAACCCGCCAAACCGGGCGGTTGAACGCGATCGGGACACCGGCATAAATCGACCCCTGGGGCTTGGCACGGTCGACGAGGCGAAGTTCCAGTCTGACTCCGCGCTCCGGGGTCTCCTGACCGGTCATCGGGGACGGGTCGACGAAAAACATGTCTCCGACAACCACACCCAAAGTTTCGAATCCGAACGCTGCAAGCATCGCCCACCTTCCTAATGCTTCTTTCGAGCGTACTCAGACGGCGGGGCGTCAGAACGGCTGAGGCGACCTTTCTCCGCAAAAGAGGTGGCCACCGGAAATCCTGTTCCGGTGGCCACCTGTGAGAACGTCGAAGTCAGTCCTTGAACGCGTCCTTCACCTTTTCGCCGGCGTCTTTCAGGCTGGACTTGGCCTGGTCGAACTTGCCCTCGTTCTTGGTGCTGTCATCACCGGTCACCTTGCCGGTGGCCTCCTTGGCTTTTCCGCCCAGGTCATCAACCTTGTTGCTGATCTTGTCGTCAGCGCCCATGGGTCGCCTCCTTTTCAGTGCCTATTCGTTTCGTTGTCGGAACCGAGCCTACCCGTCGTTGCATCCTTCAGAAGGCGCTCGTGTGCAACGTGGAGGAGTGCGGGGCTTCACATGGCGTTGACCTGCTCAAACTCTCAAACTGGAGTGGAGCTATGGGGAATCGAACCCCAGA
>CAWFTT010000020.1:0-10104 GCA_963818785.1 uncultured Actinomycetota bacterium
GCTGAACCGATCACACCGAAGGGGTGCTGTGCGCGCTACGCCGGGCTCGATATGGATACGTGCTTTTCTGCGCACGCGTGCATCACCGCGGTGGCGATGTCCTGAGTGCGCAAGGTCTCTAAATCCTCGACAGTCACCGAGCCTCGCTCACTGCGGTGCTGAGCGGCCACCCGGGAATCGCGTAGCCGTTCAGCGCGCTCGACGATGTTGCGCGCAAACCGCCCGTTTTGCATGATGTCGATCCCATGTGTGCCGTCGGGCCCGAGATACGCGCGCAACGCTCGGCACATCGCGTTGAGTGCGTCGCGCGCAGCAGGCTCGATGACTGTCGCGCGCGGCTGGCCATAACGGACCGCGATCTCGACGATCTCGACGGGACTGTACGACTCAAACCGGAGCTTGCGGTTGAAGCGTCCCGCCAAACCGGGGTTGACGGTCAGAAATTCGTCGACTTCGCGCTCATAGCCGGCTCCGATGAAGCAAAAGTCAAAGCGGTGTACCTCCAGTGCGACCAGTAATTGGTTGACCGCTTCCATGCCGATCATGTCTGGGCGCCCGTCTTGGTGGCGTTCGACCAACGAGTAGAACTCCCACTTGTCGGCTGCTTCGCTGAGGTCGCGCAGCACCGACTCCACAAGAGTCTTCTCGTTCAGCTCGGCGCGACTCCCCGACCCCGACACCATGTCAGTATCTCGACCCCTCTTAACCAGCGTCAATTCATGAACTTCACGGCCGGAACCGCTTACCGAACGGAGATTTTAAAAGCCCTTGCCGCGGCCTACTGGTCGCCCGTCCACTTGCTTGCCGGCGGCGTGTCGAGTTTCTGGAACCAGGCGAAATGATAGTTCGCCGACACCCGGTCTCCGGTTGCGATGCCCTCGGTGGCAGCGAGCAGCAGGCAGTTGAGCAGCAACCCGGCGTCGACATCCGGATACTGCGCCAACAGCTGGTACCGGGCGGTGTCGAGGTGCACCCGCAACACATCGACTTCCGCATCGAGCACGCCCGTCCCGCCGGCGCCGGCTCTGGCGAGGGTGTGCACCATCCTCGGCAGCCCGTCGCGCCAGCGCGTCGCCTCACTGAGCACCCACCCGAGATCGTCCACCATCGGCAGTTCTCGTGGCTGCAGTGAGACTTCGGCCGCAGAAGTGTCGGTGGCCCAGCCGAGAGGATTGCCGGGTGTGTATGCCGCAGACGCAACGCTCGGTCCCAATAAGGCGATTGCGGTACCGCTTCGCCGGTCGGGCTCCAACAAGCGGACACCGGCAGGCAATGTGATGCCAGGTGGGATCCAGCCGTGCGCCAAATCCGTTACCACGAACGTAATACCGTCTGCTCGCCTGCCTACCGCCCAACGCAGTCCCGGTTCTTGACGAGCCAGGAAATTGAGCAGCTTACATAGTCGGTCGGTTTCGCCCTCCGGATCCAATTCAGGGCCGGCGGAGGGTATCTCGATTGCTCGGTTCACTGCAGCCGGTGAATCGGCCACCGTGATCAGTCGGATCAACTCGGTGGCCGGAGAGACCTCCGGTCCTGCGCCAACAATTGAGCCCGGTTCGGCAAAATCTGCGCTCGCGCTGTTGTCCGACCATTCCGCCCCTTCGGAAAATGCGTCGGCGTCTGCGTCGAAAACTTCCACTTCGGGCTCCGGCTCCGCGTGCCTGCCCGTCGATGTCACTTCTGTTGATTGCGTTGAGGCATCCTTGCCGAAGGCGGTTGCCCGGCGACCGTGCGGGGCATCCCGCCGACTCACCCCGGCAGATTCGTTCGCCAATCGGGTCGCCCCGGGCGCCTCGGGACGGAGGTGTTCGGTGTACAAGTGGCGCACGGTCGACGCCACCCGGCGGACCGCGAATCCGCGAGCGGCGTTGATCACTCGGGTTTCCTCCGCCTGTCTGGTGGCATCGGGCAGCACAGCCCGTCGAATAGCGTTGACTTCCTCGTTCGCAGACTCGACTATCCGCTGCAGGTCAGCTTTAAGAAACTCTGCGGCCGATGCGTTCTCCGGTGTGATCGTGGCAAGCTCAGCAGGCCAGAGTCCACCGATCACCCACGCGGTGCAATCGATCGGCGAGCTGAAGGCCGGAATCGTCAGAGATTCCCGGGTCGCTCTCCGGAGGCGCCGGCGCGCCGTCTGTCGACCGAACATCGCCACCGGCCAAGCGTACCGTTGTGGTACTCGGTCGCAGTTCACTATCTTCCGCACTCGCACCATCGAGTGAGTTGACTGGTTATTGCAAACGCTCGAGTGGGCGAACAGCGACCCACTGATTGAATTGTGGCGTTGACGGCGCCTCGGTAGCGTGACGACATGGTTGATTCTGCGCTGCAGCAGCAGCTCGACGACGTTCGCGCGTCGCTAGCTAGTGCGCGAGAGCTGTTCGGCGCCAATCCCGTCGAGCCGCCGACCGATGTCGTACCCCAGCCTGGCGCTGTCCAGGCGTGGCTTCGCTAACCGTTCGACAGAATTATCGGGCGCCGCGCCGTCTTCGCAGCTTGTGCATGAGAAGCTTCTCGATCGCCTCGGACAAATCGTGCGGATCAGGAACTTCGGCCGATGGCGTGTAACCCGCGGCCACTATCTCCGCGCGTACCTCCATCAGCGCCTTGAGATAGGACACGTCAGCGGTCAACAGTATGCCTTCGGCGAGGCTCCGGGCATCGGTGTCCATCGCCACCTGACTGAGCACGACACCATGCGCGTAACCGCCGCGGCAGGATCGGAACAGAATGGCGCCGCTCGGATGAACGGTGTCGAATTCAGAATCAGCGTCCGTCATCGACTGTCATCGAGGCTCTTGAGTCTGGCGGCAGCATCTTGCTCGTTCTGTTCCCACGCTGTTGCAGAGGTTCTGAGGTGCTCCGCCAACGCGGCGTGGTCGTCGGCTTGCTGTTCGTAACACAGCCGCCTGTGCTCGAGGAGTTCGCGGCCCGCCTCGCGCAACTCGCTGAAGATCGGTCCGAGCGAATCCAGGCTTTCCTGGATCTGCGCGTGTGAAGAAGGAACGGCGCGCAGATAGTCAGCCGCCTGCTGATGCTGGTCTGCCACTTGGCGCAACGTGTCCGGCTCCACGTGGATTCGCTCGGCCATGTGCGTTCCTCCTGTCGGTCTATCAGCCGCAGCCCGTCACTGCCTTCGCTAGGTTGTGACGAGGGTTGCGGGTCTTGTCGGTGTCGGTGGTTCGGGCTTGGTTGGCGCGGCACTCGCCACCGGTGTGGGCGGATGCTCCCAGCCTAGAAAGCTCGGGCCCTGCACCGTGGAGATGTGCTGAATCTGACCGTTGACCAGCGCTTCGATCGGCCCCAGGGCCAGAGCGTGATGATCGGTGAACATCCCGATATCGCCCGGGGAGAGCTGCGGCGGATCGATTTTGTCGGTGATTGCCGTGCCCGGCGGTGGGATTGTGATGCCCTGCTGGCGAAACGCATCTGCAATAGATGTCCCGTTGACCGCGGCATCGAGTACAGCGGCGAGCTTTGGGTTCGCCGCAGTGATCTTTTCTCCGTTCGGCAACGCGACTTCGGTCGGCCCGGCCGGCTCTTCGGCGCCGTCAGCGTCTTCGTCGCTGTCGTCCTCACCGTCGTCGTCGGAGAAGTCCTCCTCCGGAAAGTCGCCATCAAGGGCGGGATCGTCACCGCTCAACGCGTCGTCCGGCAAGCCGTCCTTCGGGCTGCCCCTTCCGATCGCGTGCACCAAGTCCGGTATCAGCGAACCACCGGCCGTATCCCACCCGGGCGTCGAGCCCGGCACTGCCGCACCACCGAACGGTGGAAATATCGGTGCAGGCGCGCTCGGCACATTTGCTGCCGGAGTGGCAGGGGGAGTCGGCGTCGGTGACTCGGTGGAAACGAAGTCAGTGTCCTCGTCGCCAAGTGGCGAGTCGAAGAAAGGGTCGATGTCGTCGTCTTTCGGTTCTGTGCTGTCATTTCTCGACGGCATAACCGCGTCGACGGCCGGCGGTGCGCTGCGGCCAGTCGGCTCCGGCATACCATCCGGTGCAACGTTGTAGAGCGACGTCAACGCTGCCATGAGTGCGGACTTGGACGTGCCGTCGAGGCTGGCGCCCGCCAGCACGGTTCGGATGTCCTTCAACTTGCCCAGCAGGAACCGCTGAAAATCCCGCGCGCCGGCAGCAGTGTCCAGATCAGTACGGGTCCGCACTGCCGATTCGACGTCACGCTGCAGTTGAGTCAGCGCTTCCTTGCCGTCGACCGCTGTGAGGTGCGCGTTCAGAATTGCGCTGATCACTTGCAGGTCCAGCTGCGCGGCCGACGAGTTTTGTTGCGCGAGAGCGCTTTCTGCGCTTCTTATCGCGTCCGCGGCATCGCCTTCCTGATGGTCGGTCGGCCGCTGATCGGTCGGCAGGCCTGCTTTAGGAACAGCCCCAGGCTGCTGACCTGGCGGGCGGGCACCCGCTCCGTTCGTCGGGCCGAAAAGCTGTGGGTGCCCGGCACGGATCTTGCCGAGCAACGCGTCAAGCCGCTGCGGGGTAGCCAGATACATGGTCGCGACGTCGGTGATGTCTTGTGGCGTAAGGCCGGTCTGCCAGGCTCGGGAATCGTTCGAGCAGTCATTGACGTGCTTGATCGCCGAGAGCAGGTCGTCGACTGTCGCCATCGTTCAGGCGGCTGACCGTGCGGTTCGCAGCCGTGTCATGGACGAGGACAGTACCCAGGTGGCTGGTCACCGACAATTCACACTGCTGGCAGTGTGTGCAATTCTGCGACTCACACGTCCGCCGGGGGAGTGTCGGTGTAGTGCGGCCGTAAACCTTGCAGCACAGCCTTATTCAGGTCATTGAGCTCGCGAGTCTCGGTGATCACCGAGATGATTTCGTGTTGCTTGGCGACTAGGAACTTTTGGAATTCGCGATTGCCCAGCGGGGTGTCGAGTGCTAGCACGGCCTGTTGGCGGACCGCGGTCTCGATCTCTTCGGTGATGGCGTCGATTCGGGCCAGGCCCGCCACCGTGGCTGCATGCGCATTGGCAACAGCGTCACGCAGGACACCGTCGACTTCAGACACTGCGCTGTGCCGGGCGACCAGCACGGCCTGCCTGGCTTGGATAGCAGCTACCGACAGTCCGGTCTGCTCTGCCATGCGCTGAACCTACTCACCAGGGACCGCCGCGACAATCCACTTCGCCGTCGCAGCTCAAAGCACCAGCCGTCGAATCTGTACGTGCGGCCCTAGCTGGCTGATCCGGACGGTGGCACCAGAATATGGAGCCTCCACTACCAGGTTGTGACCAATGGCAAGCTGCACATGGCCGGCGTGCGGGAAGACGAGATCACCCGGCCGCACCGCAGCGCGCGGCACCGGAACTCCCTCGGTTATCTGCTGATAGGTAGTGCGCTCAAGGTGGACGCCGGCTTGCGCGTAGGACCATCTGATCAGACCGGAGCAGTCGAACTGGTCGGGGCCGGTGGCGCCCCAGACGTAGGGCCGGCCTAATCGCGACAATGCCGCACGCACCGCTAGACCGGCTCGACTGTTCGGCAACGCCAGCCCGCCCACCCCGGTTCGACGCCGGCGCGTTGGGTAACGCAACGTCCGCAACGCCGCGGCGTGGTGGCGTGCGCGCGAGTGCGCTGTTGCCACATGTGCTCGTTGAGCGCGTAGCCGCGCGGCGCGACGACGCGCTGCCTCACGCTGAGCGACGGGGTTGTCGGTGGTGGCGTTGTCTGCGCGCGCCTCGTCGAGAACACGCTTGGTCGCTTCGCGGGCATACGTGTGATCGTCATGAGCCGCGGCGGTGATGTGCGATGCCGCGTCGTCCATACCTGCCGCCGAAAGGAAAGCGGTTCGGGCATCCCCCGCCAGCAGGCGGTAGCGCCGGTGCCCGTCACCGGCACCTGACTCAGCGGCCCGGTTCAGTTGCGCATCGCCGGTTGGATCACCCACTTGTGGCGTCGTCAGTTGGGTTGCGCGAGTAAACAACTGGTGGGCCCGACGCAGCTCTTCCAAGTCGTCACCGGGCACCTGAACCCCTGCTTTCGTCCCCGTCTGCTTTGGCTTCAACCACGGCATCTGCCGAGGCGACGAAGGCCCGGAGACGCGGCAGCGAGCCCGGCGGGATGACACCGCGATTCCGGATGTCCCACAACTGGTCGGCGGAGACGCCCACCAATGCTGCGATGACTGTCTCTGGCAGCGCGGATTGTGTGCACGCTCTGTCGAAGTGCGCGCTCAGGCTCGCGGGGATGCGGTCGAGCAGGGCGGCGCGGGTCGCCTCCAGAGCCTGCAAATGGGCCATCAGTCGGCGCGCCGGTTCGGCACCCGCGTTCACCGCGACGCGCCACGAATTAGCCGCCAACATCTCGACCTTCACGCAATGTGCAATCACAGAAAGAATATACGCCTCATATTCGTTCGAGGTCGCCGCCGGAAGGCGCTCAATCAACGCTTCCAATGCCTCGAGTTGTGCTTCTGCATATCCCTCGAGCACTTCGGTATCGCTGTGACGGTCGACCACTATCGGCCCTGACGAAGGTCTCACCTCTGCTTCTAGCGGTCTGGCCGCAATCAAACGCGCGAGTTCGGCCTCCGGATCGGCGGCTACCAGCAACCGGTGATAGGTTCCCGGCGGAAGCCCAAGCCCGTTCTCCACCTTGTGGATTGTGCTCTTGTGCGGTTTGCGCGCTCCTCGCTCCAAATAGCTCAGCCCCATAACGCTGACACCGGTCTCGGCGGCAAAATCGGCCAACGACCAGTCGCGCGACTCACGCAGCGCCCGTACCGCCGCCCCTGCCGACTCGCGGCTCACCATAACCCTCCGGGCACGCTGGAATATTACAGCGCACGGTGGTCGCTGCCCTGTTTATACGTTTTTGTCAATGTTTGTCTTGCAGACCGCCGCCGCGGCGTCTATGGTTCTGCATACGTTATGGCGATGAGGAGGCCGCAGATGGGATACCCTTGCTCACAGAACCCCGAGTTGTGGTTCGGTTACCCCGACGACGACGCGGGTGACGGCGCCGCGAAGGCCCGGGCCTACGAGCAGTCAGCGACCGAAGCGCGACTCATGTGCCTACGCCGCTGTCCGCTGGCACAGCAGCAGCGCTGCGCGCGGTACGCCGTCGAGCACCGAGAAGAGTACGGCGTGTGGGCGGGAGTGAAGTTACCCGGTGGCCAGTACCGCAAGCGAGAACAACTGGCTCGCGCGCACGACACTTTGCGTCGCATCGCCTCCGGCGATATCAACTCTCGGCAATTGCCAGAAAACGCCGCTCTTCTGACGCGGCGCGAGGGCGACAATGTCCCGGTGACCCGTACGGTGTTTCACCTGGCGGCCAGGCAGATCGGTCCGCGCACCGCCGCCTGACATTCCGACCGCCGTATGGTCTGAAGTGACGCAGCAGGCACCCGTACGCCGCGTCGAAAGGAATGCAATGGCGAACGACAAAACTGGCGCTCCGACGGCCGTCACTGCCGGCGCCGGCAAGTACGACATCGCAGTAGAGGACAGTGTCGTCGGGCACGCCTTCTTCGCCGACCGCGCGAACCAGCGGGTTTTCTACCACACCGAGGTCGACGACGAGTACGGCGGACGGGGCTTGGCCACCATTCTCATCGAGCAGGCACTCAGCAGCACACGCGAGCACGGAAAGCGCATCGTTGCGGTATGTCCGACGGTGGCCAAGGTGCTCGAGAGGCACCCGGAGTTCCGGGAAGTCAGCGACCCGGTGACGCCGGAGCTCAAGCAGTGGGTCCAGACTGCGTCGGATGGTTGAGCGAAACCGCGATTACTTGCCGGCAAGAATGCGGTATTGGGCGGCTATCTGCTGTTTGGCGTCGGTTTCGCGGGCGGAGAAGGCGGTGAAGGCATACCGATCTGCTTGCGCAATGCACTTGTAATGCCACCACAATTGCTGGATCGGTAGCAGGGCTGTGTCGGGAACTGCGCCTCGTATCCGTTCAAAGCACCGCGCCGCAGGAAGGCCGGAAACCGGGGTTCCCCCGGCGACGCCGGGCAGGGAGCGAGTGTTCGCTTCCAATCGGTCCACAACCTTCGCGGCGCCCAACGGGTCGTGTGCACGGTACACCGTCGTCAAAGCCTGGGACACCAGATCGGCACCTGCAGCACGGAACAGCGTCGCAGATTCGAGCGGGTCGTCGGAGAAATGCAGCCAGACATCCGGCTGCCATACCCCCATCCCGGCCGGTGAGTCTCTGCTGTCCACCGGAAACAGCGTCCGCGCCGCCAGCCATCCCGACGGGTCTTCCGGCAGATCGGCCAGCTTAGCGGGATCCGTCGGAGCGAAGCGGTCAATTATGCGTTCTTGGTCGTTCAATGTCACCGAGACCAGATCTCGGGCCCGGTACTCCGGCGTGTACAACGGATCTTCTGCTTTGCTCACCCGAGCTGGCTGAAAGAGCACGTAGGGGCCGTGCGCGGTGAAGCTGGCGACGGCCGCGGACTCGGTGCTGGTGCCGTTCAGCGCCGTCGCGGATGCCTCGGGGTGGTCGTCGATCGGGACCGGGTGGGCGTCCGAGTAGCCCAGCGGCGGAGGATTGCCGGCCCTGGCCATTTCAGCGGCCGCCGCTGCGGCTGAATCGGCGTCGGGAAACCGCATCACCTCGTTGGTCAGGCCTTGCCAGGTGCCGGTCAGATAATCGGCCATCGAATAGTCCTGCGGGTTTCGGGCGGTCGAGAATCCCGTGATGTAGCCATGCGCTTCGGCAATTGCCCCGAAATCCCCGTTATGGCCGCCGGACATGAAGTTGAGGTACATCGAGATGTAACCCGGGCTGTTCATCGGCGCCGTGCGAAAAGGATCACGGAAGCGCAGCCGCGAGTCGACTTCCCAGGGCCCGACAACGAATTCGGCCATCCGGTTGGATTCCAGGATGAGGCCACTGGCTGTGCTTCCCGCCCTCCCCAGTGCGGGGCGTGGGGTGGTCGGGTAATTGCCGGTGTCCAACAGGGCCACGACGGCATCGTCAGAACCCGCTGGGGGAGGGGCTTTCACCGCCGATCCGGTGACGACCGAGACGCAACCCGTGAGCAGGCACCCGGACCCGGCAAGGAGAGCGGCGCACCAAATACGGCTCGGAATCCCAATCTCACGTCGTCGCCCGTCGCTGCGCCGCTGACTCAACTTTGTCCGCTCAGCCACGGCACAACACTACAAAGCGCGGTAACCGCTTCGAAGGATTCTTTCGTGCGCTAGCGGGTACGCGAACCGTCAAGACAGTGAAGCTTGACGCTGTATCGATCGCATGCTCTTGAGGGGTAGGGAAATGGCAACGCTGCACCGTGATGTCGCGACCGGCATTCATCGAATCCAACACGCGCATGTCAACTTGTATCTGGTCGAGGGTGACGCGGGCGAATACACCGTCGTGGACGCCGGTCTGCCCGGTGTCTGGTCAAACCTCGGCCCGCTGCTGAGTGAAGTCGGTGCCAGCCCGGACAAAGTGGCCGCACTTCTTCTCACCCATGCGCATTTCGACCATGTTGGCGCGGCGGCCGCGATGCAAAAGGAGTGGCGACTGCCGGTGTGGACCCATTCTGACGAAAAGCAACTTGCCGCCCACCCGTTGCGCTATCGACATGAACGCAACCGGTTCGGCGTCCCGCTGACACATCCCCGATCCCTGCCCATCATCGCGCGCATGACCATGGCCGGCGCGCTCATGGTCAAAGGCGTCAAGGACGTGACCGTGTTCGATGCGGACAACTCCCTCGACCTTCCCGGCAAGCCGGTTCCGGTGTTCACCCCTGGGCACACCTTCGGACACACTGCGCTGCACTTCCCCGACCGCGACGCGATCATCACAGGCGACGCTTTGGTGACGTTGGACCCCTATACCGGTGGGCGCGGACCTCAAATCGTCTCGGGAGCCGCCACCGCAGACAGCGCACAGGCCCTGAAGTCCCTCGCGGCACTGCGTGACACCGACGCTACGGTGGTCCTTCCCGGGCACGGCGACCCTTGGACCGGCGGCATCGCTGATGCCACGGATCTGGCCCAGCGCCGCGGACCGCACTGACAAGTGCGGCCGTCCCGCCAACTGATCGTCGGCGACCACGGCAGACCCGCCCGCTAGTCTGGCCGAATCACGACACGAGCCGCGACTGTCGCCCCAAGAACCGAAAAC